>DEFA01000030.1:0-23278 GCA_002350525.1 Lachnospiraceae bacterium UBA2864
CTTATGATCCTTTTCTCATCAATCATGATGCCGAAGGGATATGCGACAATGCTTCTGGCTCATATCGCTTTTTGTACGCCATATGTTATAACAAGTGTGTATCCTAAGGTAAGGCAGATGGATCCGAGCATCGCGGATGCTGCTATGGATCTCGGAGCGACGCCTTTTGAAGCTATAACCAAGGTTATAATCCCTATGCTTAAGGACGGAATATATGCAGGTATACTTCTCAGCTTTACCATGTCCTTTGATGACTTCGTTATATCTTACTTTGTAACAGGAAACGGAGTAGAGAATATATCGATCGTTGTATATAATATGACGAAGCGTACAAATCCTACTATAAATGCACTTTCAACAATTGTTATTCTCGTTATCATTATCATGCTTGTTGTATCGAGGTTTATCCCGGCAGCACATAAGGGAACCATGAAGAGAATACTTGCCATTATGGCTGTTGTTGTGGTCGGAGTTATGGTTATCACAGGTCTTTATTCTTCGAAGAGAGTTCTCAGAGTCTTCAATTCCGGAGAATACTTAGAGCCTGAACTTATGGAACAGTTCGAGAAGGAATATGATTGTAAACTTATATATGAAACCTTTGATTCCAACGAAAGCATGTATACCAAGATTAAGAGCGGTGCCGAGTATGATGTACTTGTAACCAGTGATTATATGATAGAAAGACTCATTAAAGAGGAACAGCTCCAGCCTATCGACTGGTCGAAGATTACGAATAAAGATGCCCTCGATCCGGATGTTATGGACTTTGCTTTTGATCCGGATAACGTTTATTCCGTACCTTATTATGTGGGTACAGTCGGAATTCTCTATAATCCTAATGTTGTGGATGAAGAAGATTTAGAGGCCGGTTGGGAACTGCTCAGAAATCCTAAGTATAAAGGTGATATATATATGATCGATTCCGAACGTGAGTCATTTATGGTAGCTCTTAAGGCACTCGGATATTCCATGAATACCGATGATTATGAAGAGATAGACGAAGCATATAAATGGCTTATAGATCAGCGTGAAACTATGGATGTCGTATATGTCGGAGATGATGTCATCGATAACATGGTTTCAGGAAATAAGTCGATTGCTGTCGTATATTCGGGAGATGCAGCTCTTATCATGGCTGAGAATGATGAGCTTGATTACTTCGAGCCTGAAGAAGGCACGGAAGAGTGGTGCGACAGCCTTATCATCACGGAAAACTGTGAAGATACGGACCTTGCCCATAAGTTTATAGATTTCACTCTCCGTGAAGAGGAAGGAATAACGAACGATATCTTCATCGGTTATACTTCTCCTGTAACTTCAGTAAGAAAGTATATGGCAGAGAATGATTATGAAGGTCTTGAGTCTGCTTATCTGCCTGAATTCGGAAGGTCGGGTAATGAAGTTTTTAAGTATCAGGAAACAAAACTTAAGGAACATTACAGTGATCTTTGGACAAAAGTAAAGGCTTATTAAATATCCATTAATATATTACAAATATACTAACTTATTGCTGAAAAATCTGTGATAGTATGTTAGAATAAGGTTTGGTTTTTTCCAAACCTTATTTTTTCGAAAGATGCAGTATTATAAAGGGGTATCGGTTTTGGGTGATAAGCACGGATTTAATAAAGAAGATATAAAAAAGGGAATAATACTTGCGGGTAGTCTATGCGTTGTTATAGTGTTTTATTACCTTCTTGGTAAGATCGGTTTGTTTTTCATGGCAATCGGAAAACTTATCAGTTCCATGAGCAGTATTCTTGTTGGATGTGTTATCGCATTTCTGCTTAATCCCGTTATGAATCTGCTTCACAAAGCATTTATATCGCTGCTGTCAAAGATATTTAAAAAGTCAACGGAAAAGAATATATATAAGGCGGCCAAGACGGCGGCAATCGCGGTTACTATAATTCTTTTTGTTGCTCTCATTGTAGGATTCCTGCTTGTTCTTATACCGGAACTTAGAGACAGTGTTGTAAAATTCACTGATAACTTTGGAACATATATTAACAATATTCAGAACTGGGCAAACAGATTTCTGAAGAATTATCCTCAGATAGAGCAGATATTTAATACAAACCTCGATAACTTCGAGACAATGCTCATGAATCTTATCAACCAGAAGCTTATTCCTAACATGGATACTATAGTTGTCTATGTTTCTACGGGAATTGTCGGAGGAGTTAAGGTTCTTATAGATATACTTATCGGACTTATAGTAGCGGTTTATCTTCTCGGTAACAAAGATACACTTTGCGCTCAGGGCAAGAAGCTTATATATGCTATATTCGATAAAGAAAAAGGTAATACAGTACTTCACGGATTTTCCTATGTAAACAGCGTATTCGGCGGTTTCCTTAACGGAAAGATCGTTGACTCCGTTATAATCGGACTTCTTTGCTCGATTGCGCTTCAGTTCCTGAAGATGCCGTATTCGACACTCATAAGTGTTGTTATAGGATGTACAAATATCATACCGTTCTTCGGACCTATTATAGGAGCAGTGCCTTGCGGCGTTCTTGTGCTTCTCGATAATCCGAAGAAATGTATAGTATTCATTATATTTATAATAATACTTCAGCAGTTGGACGGAAATGTTATCGGTCCGCTTATTCTCGGCGATTCGACCGGTCTTTCCGGTATGTGGGTTCTTTTCTCTATTCTTATCGGAGGAAAGCTCTTCAACTTCCCGGGCATGGTCCTCGGTGTTCCGGTATTCGCATGTTTCTATACACTATGTACGATACTGCTCAGAAATGCACTTAATAAACGAGGGCTAAACAATTCGACGGAATACTTTACGAAGCTGTATGGTTTCGATGAAGGCGGTAATCCGATAAGCACTGATGACGTAAAGCGTGAAAGCGCAAAGGAACGTAAGAAGAGAATAGATAAGTTTAACGAGATTCAGAACTCGGTACATAAAGTTAAAGAAAGCGTCATCCATCACGGTAAACAGAAGGATGATGATATAGAGGAGGAAAAGAAAGATGACTCAGTTTAATCACAAGCTCATCGAAAACAAGTGGAACAAGAAGTGGGAGGAAAATCCGATCAATGTAAATGACGGAAAGAAGCCTAAGTATTATTGTCTGGATATGTTTCCGTATCCATCGGGCAACGGCCTCCACGTGGGACACTGGAGAGGATATGTTATATCTGATGTATGGAGCCGTTATCAGTTAATGCACGGAAAGTATGTTATCCATCCTATGGGATGGGATGCATTCGGTCTTCCTGCAGAAAACTATGCTATAAAGAATGGTATACATCCTTCGATATCAACAGCTAAGAATGTCGCATCCATAAAGGAACAGATCAAGCAGATATCAGCAATCTATGACTGGGATATGGAAGTAAATACTACCGATCCGGATTATTTCAAATGGACTCAGTGGATATTCGTACAGATGTTCAAGAAGGGACTTGCTTATGAGAAGGAGATGCCTATCAACTGGTGTCCTTCATGTAAGACAGGTCTTGCCAACGAAGAGGTTAAGGAAGGTAAATGTGAGCGCTGCGGTGCTGATGTTACAAAGAAGAATCTCCGTCAGTGGATGCTGAAGATAACAGCATATGCAGAAAGACTTCTTGCAGATCTTGATAAGCTTGATTGGCCTGAAAAGGTTAAGAAGATGCAGGCTGAGTGGATCGGAAAGTCACAGGGTGCTGAAGTTAATTTCCCTGTAGACGGAAGAGATGAGATCATAACAGTTTATACAACAAGACCGGATACACTTTACGGAGCTACCTTCATGGTACTTGCCCCTGAGTCAGAGCTTGCTTCTAAGCTTTATACACCTGAGACAGAGGCTGCTGTTAAAGATTATATCTATCAGACTTCTCTTAAGTCATCTATCGATAGAATGGCTGACAAGGAGAAGACAGGTGTATTCACAGGATGTTATGCTATCAATCCTCTGAGCGGAGCAAAGACTCCAATCTGGCTCTCAGATTATGTTCTTGCCGATTACGGTACAGGAGCTATCATGTGCGTTCCTGCTCATGATGACAGAGACTTTGAGTTTGCAAAGAAATTCAATCTTCCTATAATTCAGGTTATCGCACCGACTCTGGACGATGTACAGGACGGAAATGAGATGACAGAAGCTTATACGGCTGCATCGGGTATAATGGTTAATTCCGGCGAATGGAACGGAATGGAATCAGCCGTACTCAAGAAGGAAGCACCGAAGATTATAGAAGAAAAGGGTTATGGAAAGGCTACTACCAATTACAAGCTTCGTGACTGGGTATTCTCAAGACAGAGATACTGGGGTGAACCTATACCTATCGTTCACTGCGAGAAGTGCGGATGTGTAGCTGTTCCTGAAGAAGAGCTTCCGCTCAGACTCCCTGATGTTGAGAAATATGAACCTACAGGTACAGGAGAATCACCTCTTGCTGCTATAGATGAGTGGGTTAATTGTACATGCCCGAATTGCGGCGGCCCTGCTAAGAGAGAGACCAATACCATGCCTCAGTGGGCGGGATCATCATGGTATTTCCTCAGATATGTTGATGTTAATAATGATAAGGAACTTATATCAAGAGAGAAGGCAGATAAGTATCTTCCTGTAGATATGTATATCGGTGGTGTTGAGCATGCGGTTCTTCACCTGCTTTACTCAAGATTCTGGACAAAGTTCTTATATGATATCGGTGTAGTCGGATTTGATGAGCCTTTCAAGAAGCTTTTTAACCAGGGTATGATCTGTGGTAGAGATAAGGTTACAGGTAAGCCGACTAAGATGAGTAAGTCACTCGGAAATATCGTATCACCTGACGATATTGTACGTGATTATGGATGTGATACTCTGAGACTCTATGAGCTTTTTGTAGGTCCGCCTGAAGCTGATGCTATCTGGGATGATGCCGGTATTGACGGTATCTACAGATTCCTTAAGAGATTCTATACGGTTGTTACCGAAAATGCTGATAAGAACGTTCCGGAGACACCTGAACTTCTTAAGCTTCGTAACGGTCTTGTAAAGGATGTTACCGAAAGACTTAACTCCTTCAGCTTTAATACTGTTGTATCTGCATTTATGGAGTACAATAACAGCTTTGCTTCACTTACAAAGACTACAGGTGTAGACGTTGAGACTCTTAAGACTATGGTTCGTCTTATTGCACCTTTTGCACCTCATATCGGTGAAGAACTTTGGGAAGTTCTTGGCGGAACGGATTCCGTATTCCATACAGAGTGGCCTGAATTTGATGAGAAGCATCTTGTAAGTGACACAATTACACTTCCTGTACAGGTTAACGGTAAGACCCGTCTTACGGTTGATGTACCGGTTGATGCTGATAAGGACAGTATCATTAAAGCAGGTATAGAAGCTCTCGGCTCAAGACTTGAAGGAAAAACAGTTGTAAAGGAAATCTATGTTCCTAATAAGATCATTAATATCGTAGTGAAATAATGAATAAAACCTTCAGTAAAATATTAAGAAGAAACAGTATAATGATCATAATGCCACTTGCGATAATTGTATTTACAATATCGCTGGTGGCATTCCAGCTGTCTGAACTACGGGAATTCAGAAGCTTTGATATGCATGAAGCTTCCAGTGCGGATACGTTTATATCGGCAGGAGAGATAAATGTAACTTTCGAAGCCGAAGGACTTATGAAGGCGGGTTATGATTATCTTAAAGATAACAAAAAGGTAGGAGAGTATTACTATCTGTTTGAAGATAATCACGTCTGGCTGTTTGCACTTAAGAATATATCGGGAAGAAATCTGACGGAAGGTAAGCATACACTTAAAGTGCGTCTAACGGTTGATGAGCCTGTTATGAACCAGATAATTCAGGATTATTCGGCTCAGCTGAAAACCGATAGTCGTAATTTGACGGGATTTGTCGATCCGGTTATTTTTAACGAATTTGAATTTCCGGAAATAAAGATAATGATAATCAAGTACATTTATTATGCCGGAGTTATAGTTGCGGCTCTTACTGTACTTTATCTGCTTGCGATACTGTGCAGCCCGGCTGCAAGTTTTCAGGCGAGATTTCTTACGAAGTACGGAAGCAGAAGAAAGACTATCAAAGAACTTGATGAAGAACTTGATGAGAAGCTTCTCTATAAAGGAGAGAATACTTATATAACCGATAATTATCTTGTTGCGGCATATGTAACGCATGTTGATGTTGTAAAGCTGGATGATATAAAGTATCTTTCCAAGCATGTAGAAGAGATTAAGGGACTTTTTAAGAAAAAGATAATATATAAGCTTACGGCTTCAAATGTCGAAAAATTATATTATGAACAGTGCTTCAGCAATGAAGAAGTTCTTGATAAGATCATTTATTATATCAGACGCGAAGATATAGTCGATGAAACCGAAGAACTAGAAAGAGATAAGACGAAACCCGAAGAATTCGAAAGAGATAAGAACAAATCTGAAGAAAACGAAAAAGATAAGATAGAAAGCGTAGAAATTGAAAGAGATAAGAATGAATCTCAGTAAAAAAAGGACGGAATCGATATCGGTTCCGTCCTTTTACTATGTGCCCGGCGGCACAATATGATTTAATTAATTAATAAATTTATTGTTTGGTTTATTTATCTAAGTGATCGTATGGTTTGATTGTTGTGATCGTTCCGTCTTCGGCAATATCGAGATTTGTATATTTTACACATCTCTTATGAGAACATCCGTCTGAAAGCTCTGCATCATGATAGAAGAGATACCACTCACCTTCGATCTCTACGATTGAGTGATGAGTAGTCCATCCGAGAACAGGCTCCATGATCCTACCCTTATATGTAAAAGGACCGACAGGGCTTTCACTTTCTGCATAGCAGAGATAGTGGGTTGTACCGGTTGAATATGACAGATAATACTTACCGTTAAACTTGTGCATCCAAGGACCTTCGAAGTAACGTCTGTCTTCATCCTTTGCCTTAAGAGGTTCACCGTTTTCATCAAGGATCTGGATCATCTTAGGGGCTGCCACAAACTTTGTCATATCATCGCTGAACTCTGCAACGAGTGGTCCGAGTGCGTTCTCATCACCTTCAGGACGGTGCTCATCAGGATTAAATGAACCTGACTGCCACATTTCAAGCTGACCACCCCAGAGACCTCCGTTATAGCAGTAGATCTTTCCGTCATCATCCTGGAATACAGCAGGATCGATACTGTAGCTTCCCTGAATGTAATTTTCCTGTGGCTTGAAAGGGCCAACCGGTGAATCAGATACGGCAACACCGATTCTGAATATATCATCCTTATCTTTTGCAGGGAATACAAGGTAATACTTACCGTTAAGCTTGATAGCATCAGGTGCCCAAAGCTGTCTGCTTACCCATGGAATATCTTTCTCGTGAATAGCAAGTCCGTTATCTACACATTCACCGTCAAGTGAATCCATGGAAAGAATATGATAATCCTCCATCTTGTACTGCTCGCCGTCATCGTCTTCTTCAAGATCGAGATCCATATCGTGTGATGGATAGATATAAATCTTTCCGTCAAAAACATGAGCTGACGGATCAGCTGTGAAAATGTTCTTTACCAAAGGTTTTCTTTCATTTTTTCTCATACGATACTAACTTCCTTTACTAATATTTTCACCATCATAACATAGGGTTGTAATAAAATGCTAATTAAAAAATGTCATTAACTTTACAAAAATTGCTATGATAAAAAAGAGCAGCAGTGTTAACTGCTGCCCTGACAGATCAATCATTAATCAATCTCAATATTGTCAACTTCTTTGGCGGCTGCCGATTCAGCTTCCGCAGCCTTAATGATATCCTCAAGCTTGTCGGCTGCTGTAGTAACTGCATCACCGATTTTCTCTTTGGATGTTTCTGTAGCTTCCTCGATCTTTTCTGCAGCTTCTTCAACCTTTTCTTCAGCTGCATCAGTCTTTATCTCTACATAATCTCTTGATTCCTTGGCACCGTCTTCGCTCAGAACGATTTCATCGTCTTCGAAGATATTATCGTCGTCAGTTGCCGACCAAGGTGAATTCTTATAAGCATCTACAGCCTTGTCCTTAAGATCGTAAGCTTTATCCTTAGCAACTACGGCAGCTTCCTTGGCTTTATCTTTTGCAACAGCAGCAGCTTCCTTGGCTTTCTTGGCAGCGTCTGCGATTTTTGTATCTACATCATACTTTGAATTGAGATTCTGATATGCTTCCGTTCCTCTTATCTCATCTTTGAAAAGATAAGCAACACCCGCAACAGCAGCAGCTGCAGCAGTAACTCTGAATAATCCGCCTAATAAACTTCTTCCCATAATCAATACCTCTTTCTGTAATTAATTAACGTAACTATGGTTAATTGTAATACGGAGCAATTGAAAAATCAAGGAAATAGTGATAATCTTTATAGCAGTAAAGGCAGGGAAAATATGGAAAGCAGAATTAACGAATTAAAAACAAAAACAAGTGAAAGACTTAAGGAAGTAAAGAAAAAATCAGGGCTTATATCTATTCTGAGACTCATAAGCTTTGTCGGCGGTATACCTTTTCTTATTGCCGGAATTTCAGATAAAAATGGCATGTATATATTTGCGGGAGCGTATCTTCTGATAACGTTCCTTTTTCTGATATATGTACATGCTGTATTTAAAAATATGATTACTCACGATGAGACCTATATCGAAGTGCTCGATAGATACCTTAAAAGACTAGACGGAAGCTGGATGAATGAGTCCGATAACGGTTCGGACTTAATAAAACAGGAAGATGTTCTGGCTACGGATATAGACCTTTTGGGAAAAGCATCGCTCTTTCAGTATATATCTATAGCGCATACCCCGAAAGGAAGACGAAAACTCGCCGATTCCATAAGTCTTAAAACGGATAATCTTTCGGACAGAAAGAGAAGATATGAGGCTATTACCGAATTATCGAAGGCGGATGAATTCCGATACGAATTTGAAACAAGAACTATAAGGAATAAAGGGCTTCTGGAAGCTCCGGAGGTTTCAGGGGAGAAATTTCCGGGATGGATGTATCCGCTTATGCTTTTAGTTCCGGTAATCAATATAATTACTGTAATTGCATTCATTTGTTACGGAGCAAATCCGGGAATCATCCTGGCTTCCTTTGTAGCGGGACTTGCAATTACCTGGATTCCGAAGGGGAAACTAGACAGTCTTTCGGCACCTGTATATATATACGGTAAGTCTGCAGGGGATTTCTATGAAATACTGAACGAAATACATAAAACTGAGTTTAAGTCAGAAATACTTTCCGGATTAAAGAGCAGTGTGGACGGACACAAGGGGATGCTTAAAGCTGTTAAAGACATGCAGAGAATAGGGGATCTTGCGGCTATCTCCTTTAATCCGATCATTCATATGCTTCTTGCGGGATTTATCGGCTGGGATTATTATCTGGCAAGGAGAACAGTTACCTGGACTGCAAAGAATAAAGATATATTTATACATTGCGAAAATCTGATCGCGGATTTCGAAGAACTCGGAAGTCTTTCGGTAATCTCAGCTCTGAGAGAAACCTGCGAACCTGTTATTACCGAAGATGAAAGTATAGTGTTTGAAGATTTATATCATCCTCTGATCAATAGAGAGAAAGTTGTAGCGAATTCCGGAACTTTAAGCGAACGTATAACCGTTATTACGGGATCCAATATGTCGGGTAAGACAACATTTATGAGAACAATTGCGGTAAATGCTGTTCTTGCCTATGTCGGTGCGGGTGTCGCGGCAAAAGAGTTTAAGCTTCCGGTAATGAAGCTCTTTACATCTATGAGAATTACGGATGATGTCAGTGAAGGAATATCAACATTTTATGCAGAGATTCTCCGTATAAAAAAAGCGGCGGATTATGTGGAGTCAGGTTCGGAGCCGCCGGCTCTCTGCCTGATAGATGAGATTTTCAAAGGAACCAATTCGGCGGACAGGATAGTTGGAGCGACCGAAGCCGTTAAGAAGCTTTCAAGCGGCCGGTGCATGGTAATTCTTACAACGCATGATTTTGAACTTTGCGATATAAAGTCGGCTGACGGACAGCCTGCGGACAATTATCATTTCGAAGAACATTACCAAAATGATGAGATTTTATTCGATTATAAGATGAAATCCGGCAGATGTACGACAAGAAATGCAATTGCATTGTTGAAAATGGCAGGAATTGTTAAAAACTAACAAAAATTTCTGTAAAATATAAACAAAATGACGTTGATAAAATTCGCTTTATAGTTTATAATTTTTAATGTGTCGATAGTGTGTACACAGCATTTTATATAGTTAGGAGGAATATAGAGATGGCTTTACCGGCTAATATTACTGGAAGTGACAACAATGTTCTCTCAATAGCAGCCTCAAATAATAAAAGTCTTCTTATCCGTTTCCTGAATGAGCAGGTAGAAGATGGATTTTATGCTCTTGTAATCGACTATCTTAAGGATAGCAACTTTGATCTTAAGACCATGAATGTCGAGGATGATGTAAGAGCACAGTGTTCAAAACTTTATGAGTTAGGCGATTTTGTAGACGAGAATATTAAGGCAAAAGAAAGGTACGAGATTGATGAGTGGATAGAACCGCTTTTCAGTTTTGTTTATGGTGATATCGATCCTTCTGATATTGATGCACCTATTAATACAACTGGTATATATCGTTACAGCATCTGGCTTATCTATTTATATCAGAGAGAGAAGTTCGGAGAGGCTATGCGCCTTATCGGCGAGCGTATCGCACCGCTTCTTATCAATGTAAGTTATCAGATACTTGAGGATGACGAAAGACCTAAGAATTTTGACAAGGCTCTGCTCGGATACCTTGATCTCATTAACGTTGTTATGGAGATGGGACTTCCGACATCACTTGCCAATTCAGAAGCTTATCTTTCAAATCTTGAAGTTTTATATGATTATATTGTTGAAGATCCTCATGTAGGAAACGATTATAAGACACAGCTTTCAATCGGTCTCTTCAATACATTTATTGCCAATAAGGATTACAATAAAGCATTTGAGTTCTACGGACTTAATGCTGAGTATATCCCTATCGATAATCTTGCTGTATACGAAAGCTTTAAAGAGCTTATCAGGAATGTTAACAGTACACAGGACACAAGCGTACTCTCAAGAAATGTTCTTACAGCTATATCAAAACAGGAGCTTTATAACAAGAGAATTGATACTCTTATCAATGAAGTATCCGCATTTGTTAAGAAGGTTTATCTTTATATCGAGAATGAGCCGGATATGAAGAAGCATCTTCAGACACTCGGTGCAGGTACACAGCTCACCGGTAAGACCAACATTTTCGAAGGTCTCTATGAATACAACCTCGTATTCTATGAGTGTGGTATTAAAGAGCTTGTTAATTCAGATGTTTCAGCCCGCCCATGGGAAGAGAAGTATGAGATTCTCGAGAAGCTGTATACAACACTTAATGTTGTATTCGACGGATACAATGTATATGAGCTTTCAAACAAGATTGAGCATCAGTATGTTGAAATTACATGGATCAATGACTATGTAAATGCTAATCCGTCACTCCTTAAGATGTTCTTCAGTATCAAAGAGAAGATCAAGGCATTTAAGGTACGTAAGAATGCAATCCTTGAGAAGTCTAAGACAAATTACGAGATCAAGCAGATGATCGATGATCGTCAGAAGACTCTTATCTTCCTTGCAGCCGAAGATATGGTTGCAAACGGTCTTAACGGCGGAAGAATCGCAATCATCAACAGTGATTACGATCCAAAGATTGCTGAGAAGTACCTCATCAAGACTTACGCTGAGGTCAGTGTACCAAGCAAGTACAGAAAGGCAGATGCAAGTTCCGGTACAGGTGGTCTTTTCGGACGTAAGGTTACAACCACTATGGATCCGGACCTTCGTAAGCTCCTTGATGATTCAAAGATTGAAGAGATGCTTCTTAAGTCAGAGTGGCTTTGGAATCAGTATCAGCACAAGGGGGCACCTGAGCAGACTCCTCAGGAAGCTACATACAGTGTAGTATGTCTTATCAAGGCAGTTGAAAGACTTATCGATAAGAAAGCCGGAACAGCTGTTAAGACAGATACCACTCCTAACAAGAAGGTTATCATTACCAAGACAGGTAAGGTTATAGAGCTTTCGGATGAGAGCAATCCATCACCATCAAGCAGCTCACAGCCTACATCAACTGTAGTTGAGAATATCAACAACATTCAGGCTAATCTTAAAGATAAGTCAGATGAGAATACAGAATACGTTAAGGAATACGTAAATTCATGGCTGGATATGCTTCTTAAGGCTAAGTTCGATATGGATACAATGCTTACTCTGTTTGAGGCAGAGGAGATAAGAAACAGATCTTATCAGGTTCTTAAAAAGCTTAGAGCTGATATGTTGTAGGATGATTAATTAACAAGATTTTATGGGACGTCGGATGAATAATCCGGCGTCTTATTTTTTTAAGACATTTTGGGGACGGAGAATTATCCATTCCCAAATATGCTCTGCTCTGATTTGTTGAAATAATTTAACGATAGTTAATGACTAGTCTGACAATATATGTTAGAATATTTATATGTGTATGTTAACGTCGGTTTTTGTGTTTTGGAGTGACATATATGGCTGTACAAGAGCAGGTATTTAATAAGATAGCAGAAGCTTTGCTTGTTGATTATTCAAGCGTTTATTATGTGAATGCTGTTACCAATGAGTATTTTTGGTATTCGGTGAATCCGGAGTATCATTCATTGAGTCTGGAACATACAGGGGATGATTTTTTTGAAAACTTAAAACGTGATTGTAAGTTGGTTATATATGAAGAAGATCAGCATATTTTTCTTGAAGATATTCAAAAAGATAATCTTCTTTCTGATATGAAAAAAGGAAGTATGCAGAAGATAGAATACAGGCTTATGATCAATGGTATTCCGGTATGGCATACACTCAGACTTATCAGAGGCATTGATGACACATCGGATTATTTTATTCTTGGTGTAATAAATATAGATGATGAGTATAAGAGACGTGAATCTGAAATAGAAAACAAGCGTCAGAAGGAGATTTATAATCAGATTTCATCGAGTCTGGCAAGTCATTATGATAATTTGTATTATGTCGATGTTGATACGAGCCATTATATTGAAATTTCATCGGTTGATGAATACAAGAAGTTGAATGTTCCGCCGGAAGGGAATGACTTTTTTGCTGAAAGCAGAAGGAATATACGAAAGTATGTTCATCCTGAAGATCAGGAAAGAGTTATCAGATTATTTTACAAAGATGAAGTACTTTTGTACATAAATGATAAAACTTCTGTTTCTATTGAATATCGACTCATAGTTGATGATAACGTAAAACATGTAAGATATACTATGATCATGTCAAGAGACAGAAAGCATTTAATAATGTGTCTTGAGAATATAGATAAAGAGGTTGAAAATGAACTTGCGTTCAAAAGAATTGAGGAAAAAAGTATTACTTATACGCAGATAGCAGAAAGCCTTGCGGCACGTTATGATCTTATCTATTATGTAGATTCAATTTCTGATCATTATATGTTATTTTCTGCACATGAAACTTATGGAGGACTTGAGGTGCGGGAAGAAGGTGATATGTTCTTTGATACGGCAATTCAGAATGTAGATCGGATAATACTTCCAAATGACAGAAATCGGCTTAAGCTTTTTTTAAACAAAGATAGTTTTATATCAGGTCTGGAGAATTCCAAACAGCTTGTTGAAGACTATCGTATGTATATCAATGGCGGAACTATACAATATACACGATTGAAGGTTGTGTGGTCGTCTGACAAGAGCCACTTCATAATCTGTGTTGAGAACAGAGATGAATATGTTAAAAGAGAAAAAGAACATATTGAACAGCTTACAATGGCAAATGAACTTGCCAGACGTGACGGACTTACAGGAATAAGAAATATAACAGCTTATCGGGAACTCGAAGCTGAGATGGATAAAAAAATTAAAGAAGGAGATGAAGAACAGTTCGGTATAGCCATATTTGATATTAATAACCTTAAAGTTGTGAATGATACACAGGGGCACAAAGCCGGTGATGAACTTATTAAGGAATCTTGCAAACTTGTATGTCGTATCTTTAGTCATAGTCCTGTATACAGAATCGGTGGTGATGAATTTGCAGTAATTCTCAGGGGAAATGATTATAGCGACAGGATCAATCTGTTTGCCTTATTTAAGAGACAGGTGGAGGAAAATCTCAGAATCGGTGAGGGCGCTGTTATCGCAGCAGGAATGACAGAGTTCCGTAAACTCGAAGATAAAAATCTCGGTGATATGTTTATACGTGCCGATGAAAGCATGTATGACAATAAGGCTCGTCTTAAAGAAGAGAAATTCCGTCTGGAGATAAGGGGTGAAAAAACAGCGCCTGAATTTAAGAGTATTCCGGATGACAGAAGAACGATTCTTGATACATTATTTAAAGCGTTTGATGTTGTATCCGAGGGCACATATATATATATTTGTGATATGAAATATGATTTTTCGAAATGGTCGAAAAACTGTATTGATACATATGGATTGCCGTCGGAATATATGTATGGAGCAGGTGATATATGGGAAGGATATATACATCCCGAAGATAGAGAAGGATTTCATAAAGCAATCGAGGAAATCTTTGCAGGCGATACATCAGGGCATAATATGCAGTACCGCGTTATTAATCTTGACGGGAATTATGATGTATGTACATGCAAAGGAATAGTAATGCGCGATCTTATGGGAAATCCTGATTATTTTGCAGGGACTATCCGTAATCATGGAAACCAGGGACATATTGACAGTCTGACAGGTCTGAGAAATCAATATAGTTTTTTTGATGATCTTGATGGATATATAAAGAGAAGTACGAAATTAAATGTATTGTTACTCGGTGTCAGTAAATTTTCCGAGATTAATGAAATGTACGGATATCACTTCGGAAATCGCGTTCTTCAGATGTTTGCCAGAAAGGTTCTTGAGACAACGGGGAATACGGGACATTGTTACAGACTTGACGGAACCAAGTTTGCTGTAATAAGCAATTCTTTATCTGTTGATGAGATAAAAGAAAAATATGTATATTTTCGAAGTTTCTTCAGGGATAGCTTTGAAGTTGAAGAAAGAAAGATCATTCTGAATACGAACTGCGGTCTCGTGACAGTTGATCATTTCGATTTTGATTCTCAGACAGTATACGGATGTTTGAGTTATGCTTATAATGAATCGAAAGCCGGTCATCAGGGAAATCTTATGGAGTTTCATAATGATTATAATGAATATAATCGGCATAGACTTGAGAAGCTTCATGCAATTCGTGCTTCCATAATGCATGGTTATAAGGGATTCTATCTCATGTATCAGCCTGTGGTTGATGCAAAGACAGAGAAACTTATAGGTGCGGAAGCTCTTCTCAGGTGGAAGAATGATACCTATGGCGTTGTTCCTCCGGATCAGTTTATACCGCTTCTTGAGTCGGATCCGATGTTTCCCGAGCTCGGAGAATGGATAATCAAAGAAGCGATTATAGCATCGAAGAAGATACTTAAATCGGAACCTGATTTTGTGATAAATGTTAATCTTTCCTATACACAGCTGGAGGAGCCTGATTTTGTAGATATAGTATTCAGGATATTAGATGATATGGAGTATCCTCCGGATCATATATGTTTTGAAGTTACGGAAAGATGCAGACTGCTCGATATAGATCATTTGAAAAATGTTACGGCACGTCTGAAATCCAGAGGAATACTTGTCGCTCTGGATGATTTCGGAACAGGATTCTCATCGGTCGGAATAGTCAAGGAACTTCCTTTTGATATCATCAAAATTGACAGAGGATTTATTCAGAAGATTGAAGACAGTAAGACCGACAGAGAATTGATAAAATATTTCTCGGGACTTGCTTCCCTTTACGGAGCTAAGGTCTGCGTAGAAGGAATAGAAACCGAAGGAATGAGAGATATACTTCAGCATTTCGGTGTCGGCAGCTTCCAGGGATATTATTATGCTAAGCCGCTTATGCTGGATCAGTTTTTTGAATGGCGAGACTCATTCTTGGATAAAAGAGGGTGACGTCTGAGATAAAGTTTTATAAGAGGGGATTCAAGTCGTCTTTTAAGGATGATCTGAATCTCCTCATGTTTATCTATTGGCTTTACAAGTATAGAATGTATATTGGCGTTGTTGGCTCCCCATATATCCGTAAAGAGCTGATCACCGACGAACAGAGTGTTTGAGGTATCGGTTCCCATGCGGCGCATTCCTTCGAGATATCCTTTAGCCAGAGGCTTTCCTGCTTTGTATACATATTCAATACCGAGACTGTCGGCAAAACTTTTGACGCGTTCTTCGTCATTATTGGATATTACACATATCTTCAGACCGACCTTTTTCATCCTTCTTATAAGGCTTACGGCTTTTTCATCTGACGGAAAATCGTGAGGAACAAGAGTGTTGTCTATATCGAACAGGACGGCTCGGTAGCCGAGATTATAATACTTTTTGAAATTTATGCTGTACGTTGAATCGTAATATTCATCCGGAAAAAGAAATTTGCCCATTTATATATTCCTTTACAAGTTATTTATTGAAAAATTCATATACCTTTTCCGCAGCCGCAGAGTTCATGCCGTCAACTTCGGCCAACTCTTCAACGGATGCGTTTTTAATAGCTTCGATATTCTTAAAAAACAGAAGAAGTGCTTTACGTCTCTTAGGCCCAATACCTTCTATATCATCAAGGATAGAATGAATCTGTTCCTTCGAACGGAGAAGCTTATGATAAGATATGGCGAAACGATGGGTCTCGTCCTGTAAAGCTGTAATCATATTGATGGCTTCACTGCCTTTAGGGAATTCAAGCTCCTTGTTTTTATAATACAGACCTCTTGTCCTGTGGTTGTCGTCCTTAACCATTCCGCATACGGGAATATCAATCCCGAGACTGTCGAGAACCATTTCCGCAACATTTACCTGACCTTTACCTCCGTCCATCATAAGAACGTCCGGAAGAACGCTTAACTTTTCGTCCGAAAAACGGCGGGAGAGTACTTCTTTCATTGCGGCGTAATCGTCCGCACCCTGAAGAGTCTTCAATTTGAATTTTCTGTAGGAATTCTTCTTTGGTTCTCCGTTTTCGAAAACGACCATTGAAGCAACCTGATTATATCCCGAAATATGAGATATATCAAAGGCTTCCATTCTTGAAATCTTATCAACGCCGATGAGATCGGCAATATCCTTGCAGGCTCCGACGGTTCTTTTTTCATGACGTTTGATACGCTCTATGTCCTGCGACAGCACGAGAGTCGCATTATCCTGAGCAAGCTTCATAAGAGCCTTCATTTCACCCTTCTGTGGAACATGGATATAAACACGCTGACCTTTTTTTTCTTCGAGAAATTCTTCTATAAGTTTTTCTTCGTTAAGCGGAGTTATGGTTATAATTTCCTTCGGAACAAAAGGAGTGGAATTATAATACTGCTTTACGAATTCGGTAATGATCTCCGAATCAGAATCAGCTTCATCGATAGCCATATGATGGTTATCCCTTCCGAGAAGATTGCCGTCTCTTACAAAGAAAATGGCAATAACAGCATCGGTACTGTTTCTTGCGATTGCGATGATATCTTTATCATTTCCCGTGGAATTGCTTACTTTCTGGCGCTCCATCACGGTATTAATGCTTTCTATAAGATTTCTTGTTTCGGCTGCTTTCTCAAATTCGAGTTTAGATGCATATTCCTGCATTTCGGATCTGAGATTATCTGTTATCTCTTTATAATTACCGTTCAGAAAATGCATGGCGGAGTCGACCTGCTTCATATAGTCTACAGGAGATATAAGTCCTGCACAAGGCGCAGAACATTGACCAATCTGATAGTAGAGGCACGGACGTTCGTTTAGATCCGATTTTCCGAGATCTTTGTTGCAGTTTCTTATTTTAAAAAGCTTTTTTATCAGAGCGACAGTATCATGTACGGCTCCTCTGTCCGTATATGGTCCGAAGTACTTTGACTTATCACGCCCCATTCTGTGACTGAAGATTACACGTGGAAAAGTCTCTCCGACGGTTACTTTTATATAAGGGTAACCCTTATCATCAGTCATGAGAGTATTGAAACGCGGTCTGTGTTCCTTGATAAGATTACATTCGAGAACCAGAGCTTCCATCTCGGAAGAAGTGATTATATATTCAAAGTAAGAGATGAGACTGACCATTTTGGCAATCTTAAGAGAACCGTTATGACCATGGCCTTTACGGAAATACTGTCTTACACGATTATGAAGATCAACGGCTTTACCGACATATAGGATCTCTTCGGTAGCGCTGTGCATGATATATACACCGGGGCTGTGAGGCAGCTTGCCCAGTTCTTCTTCAAAATTAAATACTGCTGATTCGCTCAATTCCTGTCTCCGAAATTAAATAACATATTATTCAAAGTGAATTACACTAAAAGAATTATTCAATGTGAATTACCGTCTTACTGACATTTTGATATTTTACCATATCTTAAATAATTAGTGAAATAATATAGTGAGAAACTGCTCGATATATGGTATTATATCTTAGTGCCGTAAATGAAATTTACCATGAGGAGGCTTTTATGGAGGCAGAATACAGTGTTACACTGACACAGTTTATCAATAAGATGAATCTTAAGAATCATACGCCGGAGATCAATACCGACAAGATTCTTATTACGGATCCCGATATAAACCGACCGGCTCTTCAGCTTGCCGGATTCTTTGAACATTTCGATTCTTCAAGAGTACAGATATGCGGAAATGTTGAGCATGCATATCTTGCTGACATGCACACCAAAGAGGAAAATATAAAGATATTCGATCAGCTTTTTTCTTTTCCGATTCCGTGCCTTGTATTCTGTAGAGATATCATACCTTATGATTTTATAATTGAAGAGGGAAAGAAACATGGTATACCTATTCTTACAAGTGCGGCTACAACATCTTCCTTTGTACATGAGTCTGTTAGATGGCTTCATGAAGAGCTTGCACCGAGGATTTCAATCCATGCCGTTCTTGTAGATGTTTTCGGTGAAGGAGTTCTCATCATGGGAGACAGCGGTATCGGTAAGTCCGAGGCTGCTCTTGAACTCATAAAGCGAGGACACAGACTTGTTGCGGATGACGTTGTTGAGATTAAGCAGATCAGCGATGACACCCTGATCGGTCAGTCGCCCGAGATGATAAGGAATTTTATCGAGCTCAGAGGTATCGGTATCATCGATGTTAAAACCATGTTCGGTGTTGAATGCGTTAAGCTGTCCCAGCAGATCGACCTTGTCATAAAGCTCGAAGAGTGGAACAAGGATGCAAAGTATGACCGTATGGGACTTACGGATCAGTATACCGAGTTCCTCGGAACCAAGGTTGTATCACATTCCATTCCTATAAGGCCGGGACGAAATCTCGCGATCATCGTTGAATCGGCAGCTGTCAACCACAGACAGAAGAAGATGGGCTACAATGCGGCGCAGGAATTCTATAAAAGGATTACTGAGAATCTTAAATAGTTACTATATATTTTTACATACAGGGAGGGTTTATATATGTCAAAGTTTGTATTTGGAGTAGATATCGGAGGAACAACCGTGAAGATCGGTCTTTTCTCTATCGAGGGAGAACTTCTCGATAAGTGGGAGATCACAACAAGAACCGATGAAGGCGGTGCTTACATTCTTTCGGATATTGCGGAATCCGTAAAAGCAAAGATGCAGGAGAAAGGTATCACAACTGAGGATGTAAAGGGTGTCGGAATGGGAGTTCCTGGTCCTGTAAAAGAAGACGGAACTGTTATTAAATGCGTTAATCTCGGTTGGGGAATCTTCAATGCAGCAGAAGAACTCAGCAAGCTTCTGGGACTTCCTGTTAAAGCCGGAAATGATGCAAACATGGCAGCCCTCGGAGAAATGTGGCAGGGCGGCGGTAAGGGACATAAAAATGTCGTATGCGTTACTCTCGGAACCGGAGTCGGCGGCGGTATAATTCTCGGCGGAAAGATGCTTGCCGGAGTTAACGGAGCCGGAGGCGAGATAGGTCATATTACCATCAATCCCGAAGAAACTGACGCCTGCAACTGCGGTAAGAAGGGTTGTCTCGAGCAGTATGCTTCAGCTACGGGAATTGTGAGAATGGCGAACAAGCTTCTTAATGACAGTGATAAGCCTTCAAAACTCAGAGAGGTTCAGTATATTTCAGCAAAAGAGATATTCGATGCAGCGAAAAGCGGAGATGAACTTTCACTTTCTCTCGTAGAAGAGCTGGGTAAGAAACTCGGATTTGCACTTGCTTCCATCGCATGTGTTGTAGATCCTGAAATCTTCGTAATCGGCGGCGGAGTATCACGTGCCGGTGCCATTCTTATAGACACTACAAAGAAGTATTTCGAAAAATATGCATTTCACGCCTGTAAGAATACAGAGTTCGAACTGGCCAAGCTCGGAAACGATGCCGGCATGTATGGCTCCGTGAAGATGGTACTTGACTGATTCAATTGCGGACTCCATACTGGAAATGTCCGAAGATAATCTGCTATAACAAAGCGCTCCTGTTCTTTCAGACAGGGGCGCTTTTACAATGGATGGCCTTGTAGTAAGCTATTGGGTTACGGGGTGGGGCATCGACATTGGCGTATTGGAGCAGCTGCATGGAAGGAAGTTACGAAATGGAATTACAGGGAATGGAACTACAGGGGACGGAATTGCAAGATGCCAGAGAAGAAATCAGGCAGATCGACGAAGAGATGGCCAGACTCTTTGAAAGACGCATGGAGGCAGTGCGCAAAGTGGCCGCCTATAAAATGAAAAGAGGACTTCCCATTCTGGACAAGGAACAGGAAGCCCAAGTACTCCAGAGAAGAAGTTTGCTCATTCGGAATCCGGAACTTGAGCCCTTCTATAGGGAATTCTTGCAGGAAACGATGGATATCAGCAAGAGATGGCAGATGTACCTGATCCAGGGAAAACGGGACGGGATGCAGTGCTGATAGAAGGGGCTTGCCGCCCCTGCTTTTCTTTAGAGCTGCAACAGCTCTTTCTTTTTCTTCTGGAACTCTGCCTCCGTCACGATGCCCATATCGAGAAGCTCTTTGAGTTTCTTGACTTCTTCATAGGGATCCATATAGCGGACAGGCTGCGCAGACGGCTGCATGGCTTCTGCGGCAGGAGCAGAAGCGCCTTGCACAGACTTATCCTGCGGAGCGCCAGCCTTCCTGCGCACCATCTGCTCGTGTTCAAAATCATGGATGGCCCTTCGGAGCTTGTCGATTGCCGAGCGCGGAAAGGCAACAGAAATATCCTTTCCTCCGGAGTGGAAGGTCAGGATTCCGTATGTCGCAAACAGAGGCGCATTCGTGATCTTAAGATTTTCAATGTCGTCAATGGGATAGGATTGCTTGCCAACAGTCAGACCCTCCTCATCGAAAGTGAGGGTCTTCATGTTCATACGGCCTTCGATCTGATAGTACATAATGTATCTCCCAATAAGTATACATGGTTGATGTAAACCGAGCGGACTGTCAATGTCCGCTTCACCAATAGGTAAATCGATTTTAGTATAACACAAGTGAAAAAATTAGTGGAATCTGACAAGAAGATACCTCGCAAAATCCTTTGATGCGTTACAATAGAAGATAAGATGTATGGTTTATCCATGTTGGTATTCATTATGTGACATGTGCACAGGAAGGGAGGAACTTATGAATTTACTTGGCTTGCTTTTAAAGGCAATGACAGCAAAGACTGCTCTGGAGCAGATTGCTAAGAAGACCGGTCTGTCCGAGAAACAGATTAAGACGCTGATGACGCTCGCAATTCCGATTCTGATCAAGTATCTTACGAAAAATGCATCATCCGGTGACGGCGCAAGTTCTCTTCTGAACGCGCTCACCCAGCATACCAGCAAGAAGGATATGGATTCGCAGCTCAAGGAAGCGGATGAAGTGGACGGCGGCAAGATTATCAGCCATATTCTTGGCAAGAAAAAGAAGGAAGTTACACAAAATCTGTCCTCTCAGTCTGGTTTGTCCGCAGAGCAGGTCAGCCAGATTCTGGCCATCATGGCTCCTGCACTCCTGACCGGCGTTTCAGAAGCTGCGTCCAATACAACTGCAGCCCAGGGAACTGCGGCTCCGACTCTGTCTCTCGGCTCCACGCCCGGCATCTTCAGCGCACTTCTCGGCACCGCTGCAAGTTCGCAGCAGGCACAGGAGGAGCAGAACAGCGCAACCAATGGCATGGCACTTCTGCAGGCACTCCTGGGTGCAAGAAAGTAAATGAAACAATAGCGCATGTCCTGCCGGAAAGTGGGGCATGCGCATTTTTTTGAAAATAATTCATATAAATCCTATTGACATAGTAGGTAAACGGTGATAGTATCCTGCTTAAGAAATCTGAGCGGTCCAGAAGAGGACACAATAAACAGTGAGAGTAACGCATAAGGAGAAAGCGATGTTTAAAGCGAAATGGAGAGACAACTGCATGATGTGTATGCGAATGTTTAACTCCCGGGCAACCAATATGGCCAGGCTAATTGACATGCTTTCATGCGAAGCCCTCAATGCGCCTGTATAAAGGATCGTAGAGAAATCACAGGAATCAAGTGAGAGACCTTCAGCCATCTGCCCGGGAGAGTATAACAGCTTCCGGGCTTTTATATTTGCTCAGATTCGGAAGATTTAAGAAAGATGAAAAAGCAGAGGCTTCTGCAGCAGATAATCAGAAAAGGAGAACGAAAATGGCAGCAAATTATAAGTTTGAAACCCTTCAGCTTCATGTAGGTCAGGAACAGGCAGATCCCGCAACCGATTCCAGGGCGGTGCCGATCTATCAGACTACATCCTATGTCTTCCACAACAGCAAGCATGCGGCGGACCGCTTTGGTCTCGCGGATGCGGGCAATATTTACGGCAGACTCACCAATTCCACACAGGATGTTCTGGAGAAGAGACTGGCAGCGCTGGAGGGTGGAAGTGCAGCACTGGCGGTTTCATCCGGCGCAGCTGCGATCACGTATACAATTGAGGCACTGGCGGCAAACGGCGGCCACATCGTAGCACAGAAGACGATCTATGGCGGAAGCTTTAATCTGCTGTCCCATACACTTCCCCAGTATGGCGTCACAACGACTTTTGTTGACGCCCACAACCTGGAAGAAGTAGAAGGCGCGATCCAGGACAACACAAGAGCGATCTATCTTGAGACTCTTGGAAATCCCAACAGCGATATCCCGGACATTGACGCGATCGCGGAAATCGCCCACAAGTACGGCCTTCCTCTGGTCATCGACAATACATT
>DEFA01000030.1:23370-23735 GCA_002350525.1 Lachnospiraceae bacterium UBA2864
GGCGGCATCATCGTAGAGTCCGGCAAGTTTGACTGGAAGGCGAGCGGCAAGTATCCCAACATCGCGGATCCCAACCCCAGCTATCACGGCGTCTCTTTCTATGACGCAGTCGGCCCCGCTGCATTCGTCACATATATCCGTGCGATCCTGCTCCGCGATACCGGCGCATGTATCTCCCCCTTCAACGCATTCCTGCTTCTGCAGGGTGTGGAGACTCTGTCCCTGAGACTGGACAGACATGCTGAGAACACGAAGAAGGTAGTGGAATATCTCGCTGCTCATCCGCAGGTCGAGAATGTAAACCATCCTTCGCTGCCTGAACATCCCGATCACGCTCTTTATGAGAAGTATTTCCCCAACGGCGG
>DEFA01000030.1:23941-24556 GCA_002350525.1 Lachnospiraceae bacterium UBA2864
ATCGGCACGGAGCACATCGACGATATCATTGCGGATCTGGAAAACGGATTTGCAGCTGTGAAGTAACCGCTAAGTCAAAAGATAGAACGAACGGGCAGCCGCAGTGCTGCCCGGCAATATAAAGGAGATTGTTATGAAAAAGAATTTGTTTAAGAAAGCCGGCGCCGCAGTACTTGGACTGATCCTTGCGGGATCGCTCCTTGCCGGATGCGGATCGGGATCTTCGACGACGCAGCAAGGCGCGGATGAGCCGCAGGCGGAAGAAGTGGAAGCGCAGGCGGGAGAAACTGCCGAAGAGAGCGCAGATGCAGGGTACAGAACACTGGAGCAGATCCAGGCGGATGGCAAGATCAATATCGGCGTCTTCTCTGACAAGAGCCCATTCGGATATGTAGATGAGAACGGCGAGTATCAGGGATACGATGTGTATTTTGCTAACAGGATCGGACAGGATCTGGGCGTGGAAATCGAGTATGTTTCCACGGAGGCGGCCAGCAGAATCGAATATCTGCAGACCGGAAAGGTCGATATTATCCTGGCGAACTTTACGGTGACCCCTGAGAGAGCGGAAGAGGTTGACTTCGCGCTGCCTTACATGAATGTGGCGCTGGGCGT
>DEFA01000052.1:0-574 GCA_002350525.1 Lachnospiraceae bacterium UBA2864
GAAACGATGCCGGCATGTATGGCGGAGCTTGTTCAGTCCTTGAATAGACGCATTTGTGAATAATTACCAAAAAAAACTATAAAAGCATTTTTTTTCGGCTTTTTTGACATATTGAAAAAAGGTATTTAATAGTTTAACATTATACGAGCAGGCGTGTGCCTGCTCGATTTTATGATTATGGTGGTTAATCGATGATCGTACTTGATAACGAACCGATGATAAAACACACCACTTTCAGAACAGGTGGTCCTGCAAAGCGTTTTATCAAGGTTGAATCTGTTGAAGATATAATTAAAATTTCAAAGGATATAGATTCTTCCGATAACATGCTTATTATAGGTAACGGAAGTAATCTGCTTGTTTCCGATAAGGGAATAGATGCGACCGTAGTTCAGATATATGACGAGTTTAATTCTATCGATCTTATAGATGATGTTACAATTCATGCTGAAGCGGGAGCATTACTTTCGAAGATTGCTGTTTTCGCAAGAGACAATTCTCTGACAGGGTTCGAATTTGCTTCGGGAATACCCGGGACTGCCGGAGGAGCCGTATTTATGAATGCGGGTGCTTA
>DEFA01000052.1:580-50872 GCA_002350525.1 Lachnospiraceae bacterium UBA2864
GGAGATGAAGGATTGTGTTACAAGAGTCTATGCTGTTGTAAACGGTAAAGAAGAAAACTTTACAAGTGAAGATATGCAGTTCGGATATCGCGAAAGCGCAGCAATGCATAAGAAGATGATAATTACCGGAGTTGATATAAGGCTTAAGAAGGGCAATATTTCAGATATAAATGCTTTAATGAGCGAGCTGAACGGAAAGAGACGTGAGAAGCAGCCTCTTGAATATCCGAGTGCCGGATCTACATTTAAGAGACCCGAAGGCTATTATGCGGGTAAGCTTATAATGGACAGCGGACTTGCGGGATACAGTGTCGGAGACGCCCAGGTGAGCGAGAAGCATTGTGGATTTGTAATTAATAAAGGTCATGCGACATCCGACGAGATTTACAGACTTATATGTGATGTTCAGAGAATTGTAAAAGAGAAAACAGGAATCTGGTTGGAGACCGAAGTCAGACTCGTAGGTGAGTTTTAGAGGTTTTAGGGGTTATTATCCGAGGGGTATAATATGCGATTTATAATAGTAACAGGCATGAGCGGAGCAGGGAAATCTACAGTCCTCAAAGCACTTGAGGATATGGATTATTTTTGTGTTGATAATCTGCCTGTTATTCTTATAGAAAAGTTCGCAGAGATTTCCCGTGACAGTAATTTTAAACAGGATAAGGTCGCAATAGGAATAGATATCAGAAGCGGTGAGGCTCTCGGAGAGCTTTCGTCTGCTCTCGACAGATTAAGAGATGACAAGTTTACATATGAGATCCTGTATCTTGATGCATCCGATAAGGTGCTCGTAAAAAGATATAAGGAAACGAGAAGAGAGCATCCGCTTGGCCGCGGCGGAAGAATAGAGAACGGAATAGCAGAAGAAAGAAAGAGGATTGAGTTCCTCAAACAGATGGCTGATTATACCATCGACACAAGCAATCTTCTGACAAGAGAACTTAAAGCCGAAGTAAGACGTATAGTTAAAAAGGGTAAGGATTATACGAATATGATCGTTACCATCATGAGCTTCGGTTATAAATTCGGTATTCCCCAGGATGCGGACTTCGTATTCGATGTGAGATTTATGCCGAATCCGTACTATGTATCCGATCTCAAATCCAAAACAGGAAACGATCAGGAAGTAAGGGATTATGTCATGAACAGTGATGCCTCGAAAGAATTTATGACGAGGCTTGCGGATATGTGTAAATTCCTGGTTCCGAATTTTATAGATAATGAAGACAGACATCAGATAATTATAGCTGTCGGATGTACGGGGGGACGTCACAGATCGGTGACTGTAGCGAACGAACTCGGTGAAATGCTGAACGATCTTCCGTATTCTACAAGAGTTTTCCACAGAGATATTGCTAATGACAGTTATGTTAAGGGTGAGGTGTAGATGTCCTTTTCCGCAGATGTTAAAAATGAACTTATTCTGAGATCCGACAGTGCCATGCATTGTCGTATTGCAGAGCTAGCAGGCGCCCTGTCGGTTAACGGTCGTTTTGTAGAAGACGAAAACGGAACAAGGTTTCTGTCCGTAAGAGCCGATAATCCGGCACTTGCCGAAAAGCTTTCAAGACTGCTTTACAACGTTATGGAGAGAAGGTTTAATTTTGAACCTTCATATATTGAATCCAAACACGGTTTCAGAATTATTATAAAAGATGAAGCGGTTCTTAAAGAACTCAGTGAAAAGCTTAAGCTGTATAAAGCTGATGTGTATGTTGAATCGGGTGAACTTGTGACAGAGAGAACCTGTTGTAAGAAAGCATATCTAAGAGGTGCATTTCTGACAGGAGGATCGGTATCGAGCCCGGAGAAAGCATATCAGCTTGAAATCGCTGCCACTACAGATAAGAACGCCGAACGTTTGTCCGATATAATTGCGGCACTTCATCTTGATTCCAAGAGGATAAGACGCAAGAACAGATTCATCGTTTATATTAAAGACGGCGATACGATTTCGGATTTTCTGGGTATGACAGGTGGTATGAATTCCCTTATGGAGTTTGAGAATATCAGAGTCCTTAAGGAAATGAGAAATTCGATCAACAGAACAGTTAATTGCGATACCGCGAATATCAACAAGGTTGTTAATGCTGCATCAAAGCAGATTGACGATATTAAGCTTATTGAAGAAAGAAGAGGTCTTGAGAGTCTTCCGGAACAGCTTAGAACAGTTGCCGAGATAAGACTTCAAAATCCGCATCTTTCTCTCGCAGAGCTTGGTGAAAGACTGAGTCCCCCTCTTGGTAAGTCGGGCGTAAATCATCGCCTTGCCAAGATCAGCAAAATTGCTGACTCAATGAGATAACTTTTTATTAAGGAGATTTGTTATGACTACGAAGAAGATTGTTGTGAAGTTACCTAGTTATGCCGAAGCACGTCCTGTTGCTGAAATCGTTCAGACGGCAAGCAGATTTGACAGCGAGATTTACCTTATTTCAGGCAATAAGAAGATCAACGCAAAGAGCATAATGGGCATGATGAGTCTTGGGTTATGCAACGAGGAAGAGATTGAAGTGGAAGCAACCGGCAATGATGAGCAAGATGCTGTAAATGCGATCACAAATTATATAGGTTCTGTGGCTTAAATTACTGGCATTGGACTCTGATTTATGGTAAAATAACTCTACATGATGTTTTTACGATATTAATCGGAGGTATATAGGTTATGGGATTTTTTAGCAGTTTGAAGGAAAAGATTCCAATTTTATCAAATTTGGGTGGCGGAAAGAAATCCAATAAGAGTTCAGTTGAACTTCAATATGACAAAGCCATGAATCTTCTGGAAAACGCTAACGGCGTTGGAGCTGTTGAGGTTCTTGACGGAATCACTGACATAGGTATGAATGATGAAACCTATCGCCAGTTTGGTCTTGATGCACTTAACGTGTTAGGTGAGCTTTTTGAAAACGGACGATACAGCAATGCACGAATTGATAAAGATCTTAATCGTGCTGCAGGATACTATGAAAAGTATGCTAAGCTGACTAACGAATCCGAGATGATCCTCAAGGTAGCCAAAACATATCTTGATGCTCAGAATTTTTCCAAAGCAATAACCTATTTTGAAAAAGCTGCTGAAGCAGGTGTTAAATCCGCATATATGAACCTCGGTTCCATATACGAGAACGGTCTCAGCAGAATAGATGAATACGGAAATAAGAGTGAGTTTGTTATTCCGGTAGATTATGATAAAGCAAAGTATTGGTACAGAAAGCTCTCCGATCTCGGTGATGAGAATGCGATGAAAGCATATGACAGAGTTGATTATGCCGCAAGTCATACAGATTCTCTTGAGTTCGAGGAAAAAGACAAGATCTATTCCGAGATTTCCGAGAAGAGAAAAGAGAAGGGTAAGGAGACACGTTTCAAGGTTATCGATCCTGCTTCTCTTCAGTATCAGTATACGTATGTTCATAATCAGGTTGACGGTTATATCCACAAGCTTCCTAAGGACTGGGTTAAAACCATCAACGAGGAAACAGATGAAGAGTATTATGCTCCGAGCATGACATACAAGGATTTTGAAATGTATGTAAGCTATGACAGTATTCCGAGAGATTCCAAGAAGACACTTGAGAATTACCTGAGATACTGTAACGACGCTTTCGGAGAAGAGCTTCAGCTTAAGTCATACATCACCGAGTATGCTGACGGTATTTTCACTACCTTCTATCATAAGGAGATGAACAAAGGTATCGTTACCTTCGCTTTCTTCCAGGGAAGAAGACTTGCATGTATGAGATTCGTATGTGCAACGATGGAAATTATAGAGCAGTATGAAGAGATAATCTTTGAAACCGCGAACTCATTTGCATTCATTGCTCCTACAAGAGTAAGTGATCAGAGTCTTAACCGTAAAGATAATCAGTATTACAGCGAAGCTACATACTGCTATTATCTTGAAGACTATGAAGGTGCCATGAGTGCTGCTAAGCAGGCTCTTAAGCTTGGTTCCATAAAAGCCAGCTACCTTCTAATAGATCTTTACTTTGATAAGGATTCACCATACTACGATCTTGATAAAACTATCAGTTATGCAAAACAGCTCTTTGATGCAACCAAGGATCCGGATCTTGCATTCCTCATAGGTAATATCTTCGATCAGGAGTATAAGGATTACGCAAAGGCACTTAAATGGTACGAGGATGCCAACAGACTCGGCCATAAGAGAGTTCCTTTCTATCTTGGTAGGTTCTATTACTATGGACTTCTGAGTACCGGAAGAGACGGAGATAAAGCTCTCAGATTTTTCCAGGCAGCACAGAAGAACGGTATCACCGAAGCAGATGCTTATATCAAAGATATAAAGGATCTTAAGGGTGAAAACCTTCAGCAGGCTGTTGAGAAGTGGGACAGAGCAGTTAAGGCCGGAAGTGCGGCTACAGCACTTAAGGTTGCTCTTATGAAACAGAGCCAGGTGTTCTATATTGCAACAGATTACGAGATCGAGAAAGCTTTCCTTGAAGCTCTCGGACTCGGAAATTATCAGGCTGCATACGAACTTGGTAAGATATATGAGAGAATTGAGTCTCAGCCTAACTTTACAGGTGAGAAAAAAGCTCTCAAGTATTTTGAAAAAGCATACGATAATCATTTTGAAGATTTCGATAAAGAAAATCTTTATAAGGTTATCCAGTATAAAGAAGAAAAGGGAGCTACTACAGAAGAGCTCATTCAGCTTTATCTTGAAAATGCGGCAATGGCACATATACCTGCAGTAGAAAAGATAGTTGAGCTTGTTAAGTATCGTACTCCTCAGATTACGGAGTTATATCAGAGGCTTATCGAGAAGGCCGAAACCGGTGATGATGCGGCTATCGTATCTATGTTCAAGCTTGAGAAGATGTATCCGGATCTTGTTATATCAGAACCGAGTGCAACCGACAAGGCAATTGAGAACAAGTTCTTCAGACTTCTCGTTCCTCGTCAGAGTACAGCTTCTATTAACGATGACGGAGGTACTATCAAGATTGCCGATTCCGTTATAGAGTTCGCGGTTGCGGAGCTTCCTATAAAGGTTGATTCCGAAGATGATTATCTTAAGATCTACAAACTTATCTTATCAGAGTATCTTCCTGATGATAATGCAGAGATCATTATCGCAAACTCTCGTATGATAGGTTCCGGTATGAAGGAATCTAAGGATAATGTATTCTCGTTCAGTATCCTTCTTATAAGTTCAAAGAACCAGTATCTCTTCAAACTGTCATCACGTGACAGAAGAGAGATGATCTCCTTTAAGGATGAACTTATCAGAATAGCTAAATCGCTTGTAGAATCCGGTGAGATATACATTTCCGAAGACGGACATAGAAAGAATATCGGTCTTTCATTCCTTCTCAAAGCAAACGAGAACGGATTCCTGTCTATCGGAAAGCAGGAAGACTGATAAACTTAATAATTTATTACAGGGCAGGGTGAGATTCCCGACCGGCGGTATAGCCCGCGAGACCGGAGAGTTCCGGTTTGAACCGATGAGATTTCGGTGCCGACAGTACAGTCTGGATGGAAGTAATGAAAATGAAATTTATGCCCTGGGTAGATTCTATCCGGGGCATTATATATTTTAAGGTATATATGGTTTTGCTATAAATTCCGAAAGGGGGCATTTGGAAATAATGGCGTATGATAAAAAATTCATGGAAAGGGCAATTGAACTTGCGAGGAAAGGCACGGGTGCCGTAAATCCCAATCCGCTTGTGGGGGCGGTTATAGTAAAGGACGGAAGGATAATAGGAGAAGGATATCATACAAGATACGGCGGACTTCATGCCGAGAGGGAAGCGATTGCTTCTTTATCGGAATCAGCCGAAGGTGCGGAGCTTTATGTTACTCTTGAACCCTGCAATCATACAGGCAAACAGCCGCCTTGTACTGAAGCCATACTTGAAGCAAAGATAAAGAGAGTTTATATCGGATCGGACGATCCGAATCCTCTCGTATGTGGAAAGGGTATATGGCGTCTCAGAAGTGCGGGTGTCGAAGTTGTGACCCATGTTATGAAGGAAGAATGTGATGCGCTGAACAAATCCTTTTTCCATTATATAACTCATAAAACTCCATACATAGTATATAAATATGCTATGACGATGGACGGAAAGATATGTACATCTACAGGAAAGAGCAGATGGATATCCAACGAAGCGTCGCGTAAGGCAATACATGTATTAAGAGATAAATGCACTGCCATTATGGTAGGTATCGGAACCGTACTTGCGGATGATCCGATGCTTAACTGCCGTATTGAAGGTGGACACGACCCTATAAGGATCATATGCGACAGTCATCTCCGTATACCGATGGACTGTAATATAGTTAAGACAGCTAAAGATATCAAGACATATGTTGCTGCGCTTAAAAGTATAGAGGGAGAGCGTAAAGAGAAAATTGCTGATCTTAAAGAAGCGGGAATCGGAACGCTTCTTCTTCCGGCCGATGAATTCGGTCATATAGATGTCAACAGTCTCGTAATGCAGCTTGGAAGAATGGAGATTGACAGCCTTCTTCTTGAAGGCGGTGGACAGCTCGGATGGAGCATGTTCAGGGAAGATCTTATAGATGAAGTATATACACTTATATCTCCGAAGGTTTTCGGAGGTACCGGTGCATCTCCGGTCGGAGGTGAAGGAATAGATGAGGTTGAAAATGCAGCGCATTTCACACTTAATGATACAAGAATCCTCGACGGAGATATGATGTTACATTATATCAGAAGAAAGGAAGACTGATGTTTACCGGTATAATAGAAAGAGTCGGAAAGATTAAGAAGATCACTAAGCTTTCCAAAGGAGCCGAGATTACGATTGAAGCAGGGAGTCTCCTTAATGATGTAAAAATCGGAGACAGTATCGCTGTTAACGGGATATGTCTTACAGCGACATCCATCTCGGGAAATGATTTTACGGCCGATGTTATGGCGGAAACTCTGAGACGTTCATCACTGGGTGAACTTTCTTCCGGAGACGGCGTAAACCTTGAAAAGGCGATGAGTCTAAACGGAAGATTCGGAGGACATATAGTATCCGGTCATATAGACGGAACAGGTGTTATTGAGAGTCTAGAAAAAGAAGATAATGCCGTATGGGTCAGTATTAAAGCTGACAGAAGTATCCTGAAGCTTATAGTGGAAAAGGGAAGCATAGCAATCGACGGAATAAGTCTTACGGTTGCATATGTCGATGATGTGAGATTTAAGGTTTCCGTAATTCCACATACAGGTGAGGAGACCACGCTTCTCAGAAAGAAAAGAGGAGATAAGGTCAACCTTGAGAATGACATAATCGGGAAATATGTCGAAAAGCTCATGAGTTTTGGCAGTTCCGATTCCCAAGGGAAATCCCCGAAGCAGTATATTACTGAAAAGAATAAGTCTTTTGCTGAACTTTTATCGGGCAACGGATTTATATAAAATACAATGAGGTGTGACTTAAATTGGAAGATAACAAAGCATTTAATTCAACAGAAGAGATTCTCGAAGATCTAAGGAATGGTAAGATTGTTGTCATTCTCGATGATGAGGACAGAGAAAACGAAGGCGATGTAATAGTCGCTGCGGAATTTGCTACGACTGAAAATGTCAACTTTATGGCGAAATATGCACGCGGACTTATCTGTATGCCTATGGATGAAAGCTATGCGGAGCGTCTTGATCTTCCGCAGATGTGCCCAGTAAATACAGATAACCATCTCACTGCATTTTCCGTATCGGTCGATCATATATCCACTACGACGGGTATATCGGCTGAAGAAAGAGGAATTACGGCAAGAGCCTTCGCTGACGATAATTCAAAACCTGAAGACTTCAGAAGACCGGGGCATATGTTCCCTCTGCTTGCCAAAACTGGCGGAGTAATTGTAAGAAGAGGACATACCGAGGCGACAGTTGATCTCTGCAGACTTGCAGGATTAAAACCGGTCGGCCTCTGCTGCGAGATCATGAAGGATGACGGAACCATGGCGAGACGTGATGATCTGTTCGAATTCGCGAGGGAACATAATCTTAAGATATCTACTGTTGAAAGACTTATCAGATACAGAAAAGAGAACGAAATACTTGTAGAAGAAGTTACAAGTGCCGCACTTCCTACAAAGTACGGAGATTTCACAATCCATGGTTTTATAAATAAAGTTACGGGAGAGCATCATGTGGCTCTTACCATGGGTGATATAGCCGACGGAGAACCTGTTCTTGTAAGAGTACATTCGGAATGCCTTACCGGAGATGCTTTCGGTTCTCTTAAATGTGATTGCGGTGACCAGCTTGATGCTGCCATGAAGAAGATATCTGCTGAGGGAAGAGGAATACTTCTCTATATGCGTCAGGAAGGAAGAGGAATAGGCCTTATTAACAAGATAAGAGCTTATGCACTTCAGGATAGGGGCCGCGACACTGTAGAAGCAAATGTTGAACTCGGATTTCCGCCTGATGCAAGAGATTATACGATCGGAACCCAGATACTGGTTCAGCTCGGAGTAAGAAAGATGAAGCTTCTTACCAACAACCCGCTTAAGGTATACGGACTCCAGGGCTATAATCTTGAGATAGTCGAAAGAGTTCCTATTGAGATCGAGCCACAGGATAAAGACCGTTTCTATCTTGAAACCAAAAAGATAAAGATGGGTCACATCCTGAATGATGTTTAATGTAATCTATACGAGATTTGAAAAGATATTTATAGTGACTGATTTAATCGATTAGATTGATCGGTAAATTGATTTAATATATTTTTAATTATATATAATATCCAGAAATGAGGTAAATGTAATGAATAAGATTGAAGGAAAAGTAGTAGCTGACGGTATAAAGATCGGTATTGTAGCATCAAGATTTAATGAGTTTATAGTATCAAAGCTTGTAGGCGGAGCTGTTGACGGTCTTGTCAGACATGATGTTAATGAGGATGACATTTCGGTTGCCTGGGTACCGGGAGCTTTCGAAATTCCTCTTGCAGCCAAAAAGATGGCTCAGTCAGGAAAGTATGATGCTGTTATATGTCTCGGTACTGTAATAAGGGGAGAGACAAGTCATTATGATTATGTATGTGCTGAAGTATCAAAGGGAATCGCTCAGGTGAGCCTTGAGTCAGGAATCCCGGTAATGTTCGGTATTCTTACAACAGATACTATCGAGCAGGCTGTTACAAGAGCAGGTACAAAAGCAGGAAATAAGGGTTATGACTGTGCACTCGGAGCAATAGAGATGGTTAACCTTATGAAGCAGCTTTAAGGTGAGATCACATTCATGAATATTCTCTTTTTTGATATTGATGGTACACTTATTACTACAGACGGAACAAGATTCTTTCCGGAAGATGCCAAAGAAGCTATAAGAAAAGCACGTGACAACGGTAACTTGTGCTTTATCAATACCGGCAGAGTGTATGCGAACGTTGACGACTTTATAAGAGACGTCGGATTTGACGGGTATGTCTGTGGATGCGGAAGTTATATCAGATTACACGATGAAGTTCTGTATCATAAGAAAACGGAGCAGAGTATCTGCAGGGAGATTGCATATAAATGCAGAGAATTCGGAATACATGCGCTCTTTGAATATACTGACTATACATGTATAGACTATACCATGAATAGTCCCGAGAGAGATAAGCTCGTCAGATATTTCAGCGAAGGTAATAAAAAACTTATAACCGATATAGATTCTTCGGAATTCATATTTGATAAGTTCAGTGGATGGTATTATCCGGACAGCAGACTGAATGATTTTAAAAATTATATAGCTGCTTACTTTGATTATATTGACAGAGAAGGAAACTTCTGTGAACTTCAACCTATCGGACATTCCAAGGCATCCGGAATAGAATTTCTTCTTGACTATTTCGATATGCAAGTAGATAATTCTTATGTATTCGGTGATGGTAATAACGATCTTCAGATGATGCGATATGCCGGACACAGTGTCTGCATGCGTAACGGAAGTGAAGAAGCGCTGAAGACCGCGGAATATATAACCGGATCTGTTACAGACGGCGGTATAGCCGGTGCTTTGAAGCATTACGGACTTATATGATTACGGAATGATATAAATGGAATTTGAGAATAATACACAACAGAATAACGGTGAAATGATGCGTCTTAAAGATTTCAAACTTATGGAGGAACTTAAGATTGTTCTTTCGATGCCGAGTCGTCTTACCGAACTGGGAGAGGTTACCAAAAAGACCTTCGTAAAGTATGTGATCTTTTTGTCGCTCCTTATATCGGTGATAATATATCTGATCCCATCAATAGCCACAGTTGCCGGCTTTGGAGGATTCAGATCTCTTTTCATGGAAAAAATGCCGGCATTTAAATATGAAAACGGCGTTTTAACCGCTGAAAGAAAGTTTGATATGGTTCTTTCCGGATATCATCTCTATATTGATACAAGCCAGACTGATGTAAATCCGGCAAGCCTTCCTTCGAACGGAGTGTATCTTGCATTCGGCAGCAAAAACGCAAGCTTTATCATAGTAGAGAAGAATGCGGTAAATGATTTTTCGAATATTCTTTATAAGATGAGCAACAGTGAAATGTTCGTTAACGGAATGGATAATGCTACATTTGCCGAAGCATCGACCGCATTTTACTTTTCATCTATACTCTTTACGCTTTTATATGCGGTTTTGATGGCACTTAAATATGTACTGTTATCGATGATATATACGGGAATTCTTTGGATCGCATACAAGCTGTCTATCAAGAATATATATGAGTTCGAAGCCTGTCATATATCTTTCTATGCTCAGACGATAGGAATCCTTCTCGTAAGTATCAATAAAGCTCTCGGATATTTTCTTCCGGGTATGCTTGCATCGATAGCTGGAATATTTATAACCTTCAGACTTATAAGTTATACGCTCAGAGTATATAGAGATAAGAACAATTCGGATTCCGAAGAGCAGGGAATCTTTCCGGGGGACAACAGGTGGAAATAGAGAGAAAGTTTATAGTTAAATATCTTCCTGATGATCTGGATAGTTATCCGCATAATGAGATATCTCAAGGTTATATATCGGTTTCTCCGGTTATAAGAATAAGACGATCCGATGATCGGTACATACTTACGGTGAAATCAACAGGCCTCTTTTGCAGAGAAGAGTATGAGATAGAAATGTCCGAAGAAGATTTTAAAAAGCTCAGCCGTAAAGTTGAAGGGAATATCATATCCAAAACAAGATATAAGATTCCGCTTCAGTATGGTCTTACAGCCGAGCTTGATATATTCCATGATGATTTCGAAGGACTTCGATATGTTGAAGTCGAATTTAAAGATGTTGAAACCGCTGAATCCTTTGAAGTACCCGATTTCTTCGGAAAAGATGTCACGAAGGAAACCGGATATTCAAACTCGGATCTCAGCTCTATGAGAAAGGAAGATATACTTCCTTTCATAAAGAAAAATATGAATTAACGTATGAATTAATTTTCTATAGCAGATGTTATCGTAGGAAGCATCTGCTTTTTTCTTGAAACGACACCGTTCAGAGTTATATGACCGTTTCTTGCAGGTGTACCGAATCCGCGTTCAAGTATACGCTCAGCATTTCCTCCGAAGAAGAGTACTTCTGAAGATTCCTTCATGATATTTGTAAGCATAACGAATATCATATCCAGTTTATCCTTGTTGAGAGCATTTTCAAGTTCAGGCATGATACGTTCTTTGATGATATGAAGCTCGTTAACGTCCATTGAACTGATCTGTCCGATACCGATGGTTGAATCACCGACCGAGAATTTCTTGAAATCCTGATGGATGATCTCTGAAGGAGTCTTGCTTCCGAGATTACTTCCGGCACTGAACATTTCCGTTGCGAGTTCTTCTTCGTTGACTCCGGCAATCTTTGCAAGTGCCGCTCCGGCTCTTTTATCTATTTCCGTACAGGTAGGAGAACGGTACAGAAGAGTATCGGATATGATCGCCGAGAGCATAAGTCCGGCAAGGCCCGGCGCTATATCGATTCCGTTTTCCTGATACATGTTATATATGATCGTGCTTGAGGAGCCGAGAGGCTGATTCCTGAAGAAGATAGGCTTTCCGGTTGTGATAGTACCGAGTCTGTGATGATCGATTATTTCCAGAATCTCGGCAGCTTCGAGTCCCTGAACCGCCTGGCTCTTTTCGTTATGATCCACAAGAATAAGCTTTTTCTTTTCGGCACCGAGGAAATTTCTTCGGGAAACCATACCCGCATAATGTCCGTTCGAATCGATCACAGGGAAATATCTGTGTCTTGTCTGTGCCATAACAGGCTGGATGTCTTCGATATAATCATCAACCTTAAATGATATGAGATTATCTGTCTTCATAAAACTTCCGACAGGCATGCTCATATTTATAAGCCTTGCGACTGTAAAGGTATCATAGGGAGATGTAATTATACGGCAGTCTTTTTCTTCGGCAATCTTCTGGATAGAAGGAGATACATTACAGCTCCCGCATACTATGATACATGAAGCACCCATTTCTATAGAGCAGAGCTGGGCTTCGTATCTGTTACCGAGAAGGACCATATCACCGTCTTCGATGAACTCTTCGAGCTGTTCGGCATTTCCCGCACCTATAAGAGTTTTACCGGTCTCGAAAGCACCAGAAAGTTCGCCTGTTATCATCGTTCCGTCGATAGTCTGAACGATATTGATATAACTTGTGTTGGTCTTCGAAAGCATATCTGATTCGAAGATAGCCATATTTGTTTCAACGATATCACTCGTTGTGATAATGCCTTTAAGATCCCGTCCTTCGGTTATACAGAGAGTAACAACGTTGTTTTCCCTCATGGTACGCCATGCTTCTTTAAGAGAAAGCTCGCGGCTTATGCCCGGAAGCTTTTTTATTTCCATATCTTTAACCTGTGTACGGACATCACCGATGAATCTCGGAGCTTTTATATTAAAGCGATCCAGGACATACTGTGTCTCAAGACTGATATTACCGCATCTCATGGCTTCATAATTATGATCGGAAGTAAGATTCTTCAGATTTGCATAAGCTATAGATGCAGCAATGGCATCAGTGTCCGGATTCTTATGACCTATTACATAGATAGGTCTGTCAGACTTGTTCATCTTATATCCTCCATGTAAAACAATTCGTAAATATTATAGTTTATTTTCATATTTTGATAAAGACAAAAATTTATGCTATAATCGTTGAACGGTTAGTAAAATATTACAATTATCGGGAGATGTGGAAATGTCTGATTCTAAAGATTTTTTGGATAATATCAAACTTGAGAAAGTTCATAATAAGGACTCTCAGATTAAAAAGGTTATAGGAGTTGTCAGCGGTAAAGGCGGAGTAGGCAAGTCACTTGTCACATCGATGCTTTCATGTATAGCAAATCGTAAAGGCCTTAAGACTGCGATCATGGATGCGGATATAACAGGACCTTCGATCCCTAAGGCTTTCGGTATCCATACCAAAGCTGTAGGAGCACACGACAGTATAATCCCTGTTGAGACAAAATCCGGAATAAAGTTAATGTCTATGAATGTTCTTATGGACGAAGAGACTCAGCCTGTTCTCTGGAGAGGACCTGTTATTGCAGGAGCTGTAGGTCAGTTCTGGAATGATGTTATATGGGGTGATATAGATGTAATGTTCGTCGATATGCCGCCGGGAACGGGAGATGTAGCGCTTACCGTATTCCAGCAGCTTCCTGTTGACGGAATAATAGTTGTTTCATCGCCACAGGAACTTGTTGAAATGATCGTAGCAAAGGCTGTAAGAATGGCTGACCTCATGAAGGTTCCGGTACTCGGCCTTGTTGAAAACATGTCTTATTTTGAATGTCCGGGATGCGGTGAAAAGCATTATATCTTCGGTATGTCAAGAGCTGACGAGATAGCTGAAGAGTATAATATTCCGCGTGTTGCCCGTATTCCTATTAAGCCTGACTTTGCGGCTCTCGTTGATAGAGGTGAGATTGAAAAGTTCAGTGGTGAATGGCTTAACGAGCTTGCTGATGAAATCCTGTAACATACGGAGAGCGGTTATATGAATATCAAAGTAGACGAAATTATAAAGATTACAGATGGAAAGCTTATAACATCGGAAGATACCGATGCTGATGCAATTCGAGATATTTATCTTAAAAATATAGCAACGGACTCGAGAAAGACAGATAGGGACAGTCTGTTCATAGCATTTAAGGGTGAAAATGTAGACGGCCACAGATTCTTAACTTCAGCTCTGCTTAATGCCCCTGCAGCTCTTATAGAAGAGGACTTCGGAACCGAAGGACTTACAGAACAGGAACCCGTAAAGGATAAAGCCTATATCAGAGTTGATGACTGTCTCGAGGCTCTTCAGAAGATCGGAAAGTATATGAGAACGAAGTATACCGGTGGACATATAATAGGTGTTACCGGAAGCGTCGGAAAAACCACGACAAGAGAGCTTATATCTCACGGACTTTCCTCATCTTTAAAGGTATTTCATACCGAAGGAAACAATAATTCCCAGATAGGTGTTCCGCTCACGCTTTCGAGAATTCTTGATGAAGAATCGGATATATCCGTTCTTGAGATGGGTATAAGCGAACCGGGAGGGATGGATAAACTTACCGATATGGTAAATCCCGATATTGCCGTTGTTACGAATATCGGAATAGCTCATATAGAGTTCCTTAAAACTCAGGAAGGTATAAGAGAAGAAAAACTTCGTATAACAGGAAGGATGAATCCCGAAACGGGAGTTCTCTTCTTAAATGCGGATGATATACTGCTAAGAGATGTAAAAGGAAAAACCGGTGTAAAGACCTATTACTACGGAACAGATGAATCAGCTGATTACAGAGCGGAAAATATCAGGACTGAAGACGGAATGTCGGTATTTGATTTCTGCTATAACGGTAAGAAAGTAACTGTTATATCTTCCGCGATAGGAAGACACAATGTACTTAATCTTACCGCGGCACTCGGGGTTGCCGATTATCTCGGACTTGACGTTGAAAAGACAGCAGAGTCTTTCAAATATTTCAAAGGTCAGAGACAGAATATTATAAATACTTCGGCCGGATATACTATAATAGACGATACCTATAATGCAAGTGTCGATTCCATGAAGGCTGCGATAAATGTCCTCTGCAATGATGTAAAGACGGAAGGCAGGCGGGTAGCAGTTCTCGGAAGCATGTTTGAGCTCGGAGAAAGAAGTGCTGATTACCATAAGGAAGTGGGCATGTTCCTTAAAGATAAGAATATTGACGAACTTATCATAAGAGGGGATGAAGCACAGTTATATAAAGAGGGAAATGATATTCCTGCCCGAAGCTTTGACACAAATGCCGAAGCTGCAGAGTACTTAAAGACAGTTCTTAAATCCGGTGATACGGTTCTTTTAAAAGCTTCCAACGGTATGAAGCTCGGAGAGATTGTAAGGGAGATTAAATGTTAGATAAAATCCTTAAAGTATTCGAAAATAATTATGTGCTGGCTCTTACGTATGTTGTTCTGTGTTTTCTGATAGTTAAACTGGTGGACAGGATATTTAAGAGGATCATCAGTCACAGGGAAGACAGTATCAAACTTCAGTTCCTGAACGGCGTTATTAAGATAGTAATCGTAATCTTTTTCCTGTTCAGGATCGGGGCTCTTTCCAAAGCATTAACGAGTTTTTCGAATACTATCCTGATGTCAAGTTCACTCATAGTTGTAGTACTGGGATTTATCTTCCAGGAAGGCCTCAGTAATATCATTCACGGTTTTATCATAACCATGTTCAGGCCCTTCAAGGTAGGGGACAGAGTTGAGATTAATAACGGAAACGAAAGACTTACCGGCTATGTAAGGGAAGTGTCACTTCGACATACAGTTATTACAGGTGTTGTAGACAATGCGGAATATATAATCCCGAATTCGGTCCTTGATAACTGCGTTATCAGGAATCTTACAACAGTAGGAAACAACAAATATCCGCTTAAGGTATCTATAACCTACAAGGATGCTGCAGATGAAATGAAGCTGCGTCTGGCGAAAAGTATATTTTCGGCTGCTGTCCTTGATAATGATCTTACAAGGAATTCAGTAGTAAATGACGATGGAGAGCTTAATGTAAAGATTGATCTATCGGAAAGCAGTGTCGATCTTACTGTATTTGTCGAAACCAGAACAGCAGAAGATAATTTCCTGGCTGCTACTCAGATAAAAGAGAAACTTCTGAAAGAATTTCCGGAAGCCGGTATTACATTTGCTTATAATCATCTTGAAATTAGTGGTAGACTTGAAACCTAGGTTTATGATAAAATACCTGTGTTGTTTTTTTCAAAATATATATTAGGAAGGTAAAGGAGAAAAAATATGATTTGTCCAGTATGCGGAAACAATCTTCCGGACGGTTCAACTTCATGTCCGGTATGTGGAGCTGTACTTCAGGAAGCACCACAGCCACAGCAGGGGTTCGATCCACAGCCACAGCAGAATTTTGCTCAGCCTGGATTCGACGCACAGCCACAGGAGAATTTTTCACAGCCGGGATTTGCCCCTGATCAGGGAGCTAATCCTAATCCGGGATATGGTGTACCTACAGGTGCAGTGCCGGGTTCAAATAAGAAAGTTGTTATCGGTGTTGTTATAGCAGCTGTTTTACTTCTTGTAGTCGGATGTGTACTTTTCTTTACACTTGGACGCGGTAAGAAGGACAGAGATGGCCATTATACATCATCATACATGGGAATGGTTGATCTTTATATTGATCTGAATGGTGATAAGGCTAAATTCGGTATGAAAGTTGCTGAAGAGTATGCAGAGTTTGCAGATGATGATACAAACCAGGAGTTTGATTGCAAAGCTACATGGAGTGGAAATACACTTAAGCTTACAGCAGAAGGTGATACACTTGAGTGTAATTACGATCCTTCAAATAAGACTATCACCATTCCTGAGGATTCAGCCCTTGAGATGGGAGTCGAGCTTGTTTTCACTAAAGAGTAATGGATATAAGATGGACTACCTTTTGGTAGTCCATTTCTTTAGTTTGTAAATATTCCTAAAGTACAGAAGTTTTTGCGGATTTGAAAGGAGAAAATATGTCAGCAGTATGGGAACAGAATGTAAGACGGGTAGTGCCTTACGTAGCCGGTGAGCAGCCGACTGATAAGAATATCATTAAGCTTAATACAAACGAGAATCCTTACGGGCCTTCTCCGAAGGTTCAGGAACTTGCAGATCATATGGATTCCGATATTTTTAAGAAATATCCGGATCAGACTGCCGGAGATCTTGTAAGAGCTCTTGCGAAGTATCATGGATTTAAGCCTGAGGAAATATTTGTCGGTGTCGGTTCGGATGATGTTCTTGCCATGTGTTTTATGACATTTTTTAATTCAGACAAAGAAATCCTCTTTCCGAATATAACTTATTCTTTTTATCCCGTATGGGCGGAAATGCTCAGAATTAAATACAGAACGGTTCCTCTTGATGAACAGTTTAATATCAGACCGGAAGACTATAAAGCCCCAAACGGCGGTATAATATTCCCAAATCCGAACGCACCTACAGCAATACTTGCTTCAAGAGAGGTTGTTGAAGATATAATTGCATCAAACAGAGACAGTATCGTTATAGTTGACGAGGCCTATATTGATTTTGCTGAGGAAGGTTCTTCCGTTATAGACCTTACGCGTAAATATGATAATCTCATAGTTGTTAGAACATATTCCAAATCAAGATCTATGGCAGGCCTCAGAATAGGATATGCCATAGCAAATGAAAAGCTTATAAAGTATATTAACGATGTAAAGTATTCTTATAATTCATATACGATGAATACTCCGTCCATAATTCTCGGAACGGCATCTGTTGAGGATGATGAATACTTTAAAGAAAAAATAGAGGCTATTAAGAAGACCAGAGAATGGTTTACAGAAGAGTTAAAGAAGCTTGGATTTAAGGTCCTTCCTTCAAGCGCAAATTTCGTATTTGCTTCTCCGAAAACGAAGACTGCTGCCGAGGTCTTTGAAGCAGCTAAGCAGGCAGGAATATACGTAAGATATTTCAAAGCTCCTTTAACAAAGGACTTTCTCAGGATCACGATCGGACTTGATGAAGAAATGAAAAAAGTGGTTGATTTTCTTAAAGGTTTTTGCTAAGGTTCAGATACCCCTATAACGATGACATATATGCTTCCGTAACAGGAGGATATATGGATATTGTTAATAATTTATCAAAAGAAAATGTTTATCTGTCACTTGTAAATCATGAGAGTTATAAAGATAAGCTGGTTGACAGGCCGACAAGGAGATTTCTGGATCTGAATGTTGTCTACAGCTTTTGGAGGCCGGATTCTTCGAATGAAGATAAGTGGCTCGATAATAGTGACATGGAATATCTCGGGCTTACCGAAGAGGAGCTCTTCGAAATAGCTCTGAGTAATACCATGGAAGCGTATCCGCCCAAGTTCGCGAGACTCGAAGACATCATTAAGGATATGCTGAGTATATCCGATGATCCGCTTTACGATATTGAGTTTTCCGAAGACTGTAAGGTTCCCTTATATTTCTTCGGGAATAGCTCATGTATCAACGGGTCGGCCGTTATCATGTACCATGATATTCTGAAAAGACTGTCCGAGCTTTTTGAGGAAGGATTCTATATACTTCCATCAAGTATACATGAGTATCTGATCATAACCGAAAGCGGAATTGACAGTAATGAAGAATATCTGCTTTCGATGGTGAAAAGCGTGAACAGAAGTGTTCTGACACCTGATCAGGTTCTGTCGGATTCAGTATATCATTATTGTTTTAAATCAAATATCATATCGGTAATTTCATCGATAAATCTTGACGCTAATGCCTAATTGTGATAAAGTATAATACGTGTTCAGGGACGAATTATGAACATGAGTTTTATATTTGGAGGATTCACAAAAATGGCAAAAGGTACTGTAAAGTGGTTTAACGGAGCTAAGGGATATGGCTTCATCACTGATGAAGAGGGAAAGGATGTATTTGTTCATTTCTCAGGTCTTAACATGGAAGGCTTCAAAACACTTGAAGAAGGTGCAGAAGTTGAGTTTGACGTTTCAGAGGGAGCAAAAGGACCACAGGCTACCAACGTTACTGTTATTAAATAATCATATCTGAGAATTGATTTTAATAAAGTGACCAAGAGGACTATTCGTAAGGATAGTCCTTTTTTAAAAGAAAATATAAGAAAAATTCATACGTTTATCTTAACTTTTCTTTAATACAATGAGTTGTCCGAGGCATTGACAAAGGGACTCAAAAACAATAAAATAAACCTATATGCGATTATGTCGCCGCGGTAAAATAATCAAAGGAGGATCGTCTCTTGAGAGAAGATTTTATATCTGTTCAGGACAGAATAATCTCTTCTGCTATTGACCTGATCAGTGAAGCAGGTCTGAGCTCACTGAATTTTGACAACATTTCCATGAGAATCAATCTCTCCGGAGCTATGATATATAAATATTACAGTGATACGAATGAACTTCTTGTAGACGTGGTTAAGACTTATTTTAAATTTGATCATAGTATATTTAAAACGATTAGTTCCAAAGAAGGAACCTTTCTTGACAAGATTATCATGTATGCGGATGCATACAGCTCTTATTACGAGAGCTATTACACGTTATCTACTCTTGCACTTCAGTATGAAGAACTTCTTCATAACACTTATACAAGAGATACGGTCCTTGCAGGGATAAAGGGAAGAACGAGTTTTCTGAAAGACCTTTTTCAGGGAGCTATTGATAATCATGAAATAGCTGAGGACTTTTCGAGCGGAGAGCTTGCCAATGCACTGACGGGGATTACTATGATGTGCAAGCTTGACAGAAGAGTAAATTACAGAAAAGGCCAATATAAAGCTCAGGTTATGGGGTATATAAGCAGATGGATTGAGTTTTTGAAGGTGGAGGTTAAGGATGAAGGTATTAATAGCAGAGGATGATATAGCAAGCGGAAAGTTTTTGTCAAAGCTGCTTTCCAGATTCGGCGAAGTAGTACTTGCCACAGACGGTATAGCTGCTGTGGATGAGTTCGTTAAGTCCGTATCCGAAGGCAAAGAATTCGACCTTGTCTGTCTTGATATAATGATGCCGAAAATTGACGGATATAAGACACTGCAGTCTATAAGAGATGCAGAGAGAAAGCTCGGTATTCCTAGAATATCCAGATGTAAGGTAGTTATGATATCGGCGCTTGATGAAGATTTTGACGCAGCATATGCAAGCAATGATTATGATGATTATATCTGCAAACCTATAGATATTATCAAGTTTGAAAACATTATAAAGAAACTTGGACTCCTTGATAATTAAATTATTCGTAAACATAAGTTTACAATCGGTATAATATATGGATTTGTTTGAATATATGAGACAGGAGGAGCAGAAAGTAAATGCTCCTCTTGCCAGTAGACTTAGACCGGACACTATAGATGAGGTTGTCGGTCAGGAACATATTCTTGGAAAGGATAAACTCCTTTACAGAGCTATAAAAGCCGACAGACTTGGTTCTGTCATTTTTTATGGTCCTCCGGGTACAGGCAAAACGACTATTGCACAGGTTATAGCCAAAACCACAAAATCTGAATTCTGTGAGCTTAATGCTACGGCATCGGGCAAGAAAGATATGGAAGCTGTTGTGGCTAAGGCAAAAGAAAACCTTGGAATGTACGGTAGGAAGACCATTCTTTTTATTGACGAGATTCATCGTTTTAACAAATCCCAGCAGGACTATCTGCTGCCTTTTGTAGAGAACGGAACGGTGATACTTATCGGAGCAACAACGGAAAATCCTTATTTTGAGGTGAATAACGCTCTTGTTTCAAGATCGACGGTTTTCGAACTTAAACCTCTGAGTAAAGAAAATATAAAGACTCTTATCAAGAGAGCGGTTTATGACCGCGATAAGGGAATGGGCATATATAATGCTGAAATCACAGAGGAAGCCGCTAACTTCCTTGCCGATATATCCGAGGGAGATGCGAGACATGCGCTCAATGCGGTCGAACTTGGAATCCTGTCAACGGACAGGAATGAAGAAACAGGAAAGATAGAGATAACTCTTCAGGTTGCCGAAGAGTGTGTTCAGCGAAGATCCATAAGATATGATAAAGACGGAGATAATCATTACGATATCATATCCGCATTTATCAAGTCCATGAGAGGATCTGATCCGGATGCGGCAGTATATTATCTTGCAAAAATGCTGTACGGTGGGGAGAGTGTTACATTTATAGCCCGAAGGATCATGATATGTGCCTGTGAAGATGTCGGAAATGCAGATCCTCAGGCTATTCAGGTGGCTACAGCCTGTTCTCTGGCAGTCGAAAGAGTCGGACTTCCGGAAGCGCAGATTATACTTGCTCATGCAGCTATATACGTTGCGAGTGCTCCGAAAAGCAATTCTGTAGTAAATGCGATATTTGCCGCGAATGATGCGGTTAAGAATATATCAGGAGCCGAAGTTCCTATGCATCTCAGGGATGCTCATTACAGCGGCTCCAAAGAACTCGGTCATACGGGTTATAAATATGCACATGATTTCCCTAAGCATTTTGTCGAACAGCAGTATCTGCCTGATGCTCTTACGGGAATGAAGTTTTATGAGCCGTCGGATAATGGTCATGAAAAATATATAAAGAACTGGTTTAAGTATTTACGGAGTGAAGAGGATGAAACATAGTTTGTTCAGCAGAATCATGGCACTCCTTTCGGTTGTCATTATAATAGGGCTTATCGGAGGAGTTGTATACTGCATAGTTACCGAAAGCGAACATCTCATGGCTATGATGTTCACGGCAATTATAGTTCCTCTTATTATATATCTTTTGGTGTGGCTTAAGAAGGTATTCAGTAATTCGAATGACAACGTAGAAGACAGAAAAGAAGATGAAGGAAGTACCGGAAAAGATGGAAAAAAAGAGTAAAAAACCAATAGTTATATTAATAGTTATAATTTTACTTATTGCCGCGGGTGCGACTGCGGGCTACTTTTTGTGGTTTAAGGACAGAGGTACACAGGTAAAAAAAGACGGTAAACTGGTTTATGTCGAATCAGTTGAAAGCATTACCGGTGCGGGTTATCTCGGCCTTGAGACGAGATTTATGGGAATTGTCGAATCGCAGGAAACAAAGGGTGTCAATAAAGATTCTAACAAGACCGTTAAAGAGGTCTTTGTAAAAGTCGGCGACAGTGTAAAAGAAGGCGATGAACTGTTCATATACGATACTCAGGAGATGGAGCTTCAACTTCAACAGCTTAATCTTGATCTTCAGGGAATCAATAACAGAATATCCAGTATATCCGCAAGTATAAATGATCTTTCCAATCAGCGTAAATCGGCTACTTCGGAAGATGAGAGATTGTCTCTTACAAGTCAGATAAACAGTTACAATGCAAGTCTTAACGAGGAACAGTATAATCTGTCCGTTAAAAATCTTGAGATCGAGAGACAGCAGGAAGCGATAGAGTCAGCAGCGGTTACTGCACCTATGGACGGTATGATCAAAGCCATTAATGAAAATGCACAGGGATCGGATATGGGGTATAACAGTGCCGATACAAGCAATGCATTTATAACTATTATGGCTGAAGGTGATTTCAGAATAAAGGGAACCGTTACAGAACAGAATATCTATTCACTTAATCAGGGTACTCCTGTCATTATCCGTTCAAGGCTTAATGATGATACCTGGTACGGTTTTATTACAAAAATCGATATGGAACCGCAGAAGAATAACGGTGACATGGGGTATTATGATTCCGGAATGGGTGAAAGTGCATCCAAGTATTCCTTCTATGTAAATCCCGAAACAACAGAAGGTCTTATGCTCGGACAGCATCTCTATATTGAAATCGATAACGGCCAGGGTGAGCAGAAGGAAGGTATGTACATCCCTTCATATTACCTTATGAATGAAGAAGACGGTTACTTCGTATGGAAGCAGGTTGATGATCATATTGAAAAGACTGCGGTTACAGTAGGTGACTATGATGAAAACACAGATTCTTACAATGTAACGAACGGACTTACAAACTCTGATTATATTGCATTTCCGGATGAAGGCATTGAGGACGGATGCCCGGTTACTACTGACTACGAGGAATACATGGAGCAGTTTGACGGTGAAGAAGGCTATGAAGATGGCGGCTTCGGCGGTGAAGGAGAAGGCTTCGGCGGCGAAGGAGAAAGCTACGAAGATGATGGCTTAGGAGGTCAGGGTTATAACGGAGTCGGAGGCGGCGGTGGCGTCGATCTGTACAGCCCTGAAGAAAACGGAAGCTCACCTGATAACGGAGCTGACGAAGAAACAACCTTCAGTACAGACTATCTTACAGATGAAGAACTTATGCAGGATGTAATAATAGATGAAGATGTAATTCCAAACGAGAGCGGACAATAAAGATCAGACATAATTAAAGCATAAAGGAGTAATTCGTAATATGCTTCTGGAATTAGCAGGAATATACAAAAACTACATACAGGGCGGAATGGATGTTCCGGTTCTGAAAGATATAAATCTGAATATTGATGAAGGCGAATATGTAGCCATTATGGGTCCGTCGGGTTCCGGTAAATCAACGCTCATGAATATAGTCGGATGTCTTGATAAACCTACCGAAGGTACATTTCTATTAGATGGCGAAGATATCAGTAAGATGAATGATAAACGTCTTTCTGCTATCAGAAACAAATATATCGGCTTTGTTTTTCAGAATTTTAATCTGTTACCAAGGCAGTCAGCACTTCAAAATGTTGAACTGCCTCTTCAGTATGCCCACGTTCCGAGAAGAGAAAGAAAGGTTCTTTGCAAGGATGCGCTTGTTAAGGTCGGTCTTGAAGACAGAATGTACTTTAAACCTACTCAGCTTTCGGGTGGACAGAAGCAGAGAGTTGCAATAGCAAGAGCTATGGTTAACAGTCCTAAGATTCTGCTTGCCGATGAGCCTACCGGAGCTCTCGATTCCAAATCCGGTATACAGGTTATGGAACTTTTCAGAAAGCTTAATTCAGAAGGGGTTACTGTTATAATGATCACTCATGCAAGGGAAATAGCTGAGCATGCAGACAGAATAATATCCATATTCGACGGTGAGATAACAAGTGATTCCGATAATATAGCGGATGTTGATGCAGCATTTAAGGCATCACCTGATTTTGGAGGAAATGTATGAAGAAGTTTTTGATAACAATTCTCATATTGGCTTTCCTCGTTGGCGGAGGTGCACTTGGAGCATATATTTACAGAAGCAATAAGAGAAATTCGAATCCTGTAAATGTTTATTCTGTATCCAACTGGCTGGGAAACTACTATGATATGGAAACATCACTCAGTGGAAACATAGTTCTGAGTGATGAGCAGACAGTATATATTGAAAGAGATAAGATAATTAAAGAAATTTATGCCACACCGGGTGACGCGGTAAAAGTCGGAGATGTTCTTCTTGAATATGATACTACGCAGGAACAGCTGAAGCTTAATACAATGATTGCCGAACTTGCTGTTTCAGAGACAAATGTTAAGCTTGCCAATAATCAGCTGGCAAAGCTCCAGAGTACGACACCGATCCCTGATGATTCGGAGATTCCTGAGACTGAAGCCGAGAAGAGGGTAAGGGAAGCTGATGAAGCTTTACAGAAAGCTCAGGATGAGGCAATACAGCCCGCAATCGATGAGGCAGATGCTGAAGCAACGGCCCTTGAAAGAGCTGAAAACCTTAAAGATATTGAAGCTGACTTTTATGAATTAAGAACTGAAAGATATAAAGCGAAGAAAGCTTGGTATGATTTTCTGGGAAAGGAAATGGATGAGGAGGATCCTGATAAGGATAAAACCGAAGAACCAACTGAAGAAAATACTGAAGCCACAACCGAAGTTTCGACCGAAGAGCTTACGGAAAATGATCGAATAAGAGAAGAAACAAGACTTAAAACCTTATTTGTAAAGGCTGATGAAGATTATAAAAATGCTTCCGAGGATTATAATAACGCAACAACAGCATTTGAAGATGCACAGAATAAATATCTTGAAGCTCAGAAAAAAAGCGAGGAAGCTCAAAAAAAAGTCGAAGAAGCTCAGAAGAAGTATGATGAAGCTTTTGAGGCTCAGCAGAAGGAGTACGAGGAACAGATGGAGAATCCTACTCCCGTATATACTGAATCCGAGTTAAAACGTGCTATAAGGCTTAAGAATGAAGAAATTAAAGACCTTAACCTTTCGATTGCTAATCAGAATCTTGCTATCAAGAGACAGCAGAATATCATTGATAAGGGTAAGGTTGTTTCGGAACTTGACGGTACCATTCAAATCTGTGATATCTCGGAAGAAGCTATTTCCGGAGGACAGCCGGCAATCGTTGTCAGTGCTGAAGGCGCCTATTCCGCAAAGGTCAGTGTGGATGAGTTCAGTCTTGATGAGATTCAGATCGGTGATGAAGTGACGATTCTTTCGTATGATACGGGAAATACTTACTTCGGTAAAGTATCAAAGAAGTCTGAAGCTCCGACAAACGATTCATATAATTACTATGAATATACTGCTTCCTCCTATCCGGTAACTGTTGTTATTGAAGGCGGAGAAGATCTGGCCGAAGGAATGTGGGTTGAAGTTACACCAAGCAGTGATTTTGCCTGGGATGCAAAAGCGAATGAGATAGTACTTCCGCTTGCTTTATGTAAGAAGGAGAACGGCGGATACTATGTTATGAAGCGTGACGGAGACAGACTTAAGAAGCAGTACATTTCAACCGGAAAGATATATTGGGGACAATATATAGTTGTTAAATCCGGACTTAATTCCGGTGACTTTATAGCATTTCCTTATGAAAAGGATGCGGTTGAAGGAAAAGTATGTAAAGAGGCAGATTTAAGCGATCTTTACGGTTACTAAGAATGAAAGAGTGATAATATGTTTGAAAATATAAGATTATCATTTCAGGGAATATTCGGACATAAGCTCAGATCATTTCTCACTATGCTGGGTATAATCATAGGTATTGCGGCAATCATTGCCATAGTTTCGACTATCAAGGGAACCAATGATCAGATAAAGGAAAATCTTGTCGGTTCCGGAAGCAATATCGTTCAGGTTAATCTCAGCCAGGGTGGAATAGAGATTACTCCGAGTGATGGTTATAATCTTGACCATGTTCCTATTGTTGATGATAAAATATCAGAAAAAATCATGGATATTGAATCCGTAATAGATATGGCCAAGTATCACAAGGCTTCCGTCTGGCAGGGAGTAAATCGCGGTAAAGCTACTCTCAGCGGATGCAACATAATCGGAGGAAACAACAAATATATCGAGCTTATGGGATATAGCGTTGTAGCCGGACGTGAGTTTGTGGATAATGACTATCTTGATTTCCGAAATGTGGTCATTCTCGATCAGACTTCTGCTTACGGACTTTTTGAAGGAGAAGATCCTGTCGGCGGAACCATCGAGATTAAAGGATATCCTTTTGTAGTAGTCGGTATAGTAGAAAAACTTGATGATTTTGAGCCTGTAATCAATTCGATAGAAGAATGGGATACTTACTACGGAAATGAAACTTCGGGAGTTTTGATCGTTCCCGATACATGCTGGCCTGTGCTTTATCAGTATGATGAGCCTTATCAGATAATCGTAAAAGCGAAAGATACCGAATCAATGACCAGTGCCGGTAAGGAAACGCAGGACTTACTTAACGGTTATATCAAGGATTCAAATGAAGACGCCGTAAGATATAAGAGTGAAGATACGCTTGAAAAGGCCAAGGAACTTCAGAAACTCAGTAGTGCTACAAGTAAGCAGTTACTCTGGATAGCAAGTATATCGCTTCTTGTCGGCGGTATAGGCGTTATGAACATAATGCTTGTTTCCGTTACCGAAAGAACAAGAGAGATAGGACTTAAGAAAGCCCTGGGAGCCCGTAAGAGATCAATCCTCGGACAGTTTCTTACAGAGGCTGCGGTTCTTACTTCAATCGGCGGTCTTATAGGCGTTGGAGCAGGAATCGGACTTGCGTATTTTATATCTAAAGTCGCGGAGGTTCCGGTATCAATCAGTATACCGGCGACAGTGATATCCGTTGTATTTTCGATGATGATAGGAATTATCTTCGGACTTATACCGTCAGTAAAAGCTTCTAATCTTAACCCGATAGATGCGTTAAGATATGAGTAAAATTGATGGGCGGGTATGAGCGAAAGAGACGGACTTGAAACAAGCATTTGTTTCTGATATAATCCCAATGGCTTAAGACAACAATAAATTATTTATATAGGAGATATGAAATGGGCTTATTAAAAGATTGGCGTGAGCACGCTTACGGACTTGATGACAGAACACCTGAAGGAAAGCAGTTCTGGCTTAACTACTTCGGAGTGGAAAAGGGAATATATGAAAAGATCTTGGCAGACCCTGATCAGGTTATAACATGTACTGTAAAGGAACTTGCTGAGAAGTATGATACAAATATCGAGCTTATCACAGGATTCCTTGATGGCATCGATGACAGCCTTGTAAAGAGCAACGATCTTGAGAATATTGATGAAGATTCAACAATCACTATCGAGATCGATAAGAAGAAGCTTTACATGAATATGGTAAGCTGTAATGCCGAGTGGCTCTATACTCTTCCTCAGTGGGATGAAATCTTCACAAAGGACGAGCAGAAAGAGCTTTACAGAGAAGAAAAATCTTCACATACGATCGTTAAGCCTGCAAAGGTAGGACGTAATGATCCATGTCCATGTGGTTCAGGTAAAAAATATAAGAAGTGCTGCGGCGCAAATGCATAATAACTTATGAAACAAAATCGAGCATTCACGTGCTCGATTTTGCTATGTATGGGGCTATTTGGGGAGTGTATGTCAAAGTTTAATAAGGAACAGCTAAATTCAATACAGTGGTTTAAAGGTCCGAGGCTGGTTCTGGGCACTCCCGGATCGGGTAAAACTACGGTCATAGTAAACCGTATATGCTACCTTATAGATATATGCAAGGTGCGCCCGGAGAATATCCTGTGCTTTACATTTACAAGGGCAGCGGCAAACTCCATGAAGGAAAGATTCCTGAAGCTTGCGGGTGACAGAGGACGAGGAGTGAGATTCGGTACATTTCACTCCTTCTTTTACTGGATCATCAATACGGCGTATGCGGGTCGGAATCTCGGAGTGCTTGACGAAGATAAGAAAAAAGAACTTTTGAAGAAAATTCTCTGTGACATGAACAAGGAAGATTATGATAATGATGAAGTGCTCACAAGCGTCATCAATCAGTTCGGACGTATAAGCTGTGACATGATCGATATACGTGACTATTACAGTCAGGATATGCCGGAAAATGATTTCAGGGCAGTTTATAAACGGTATGGTGATATAAAGAAAAGCATGGGAGTTCTCGACTTTGATGATATGATCACGGAATGCTATAAACTCCTTACCGAAAGACCGGATATAAGAGACCGGATACATGAGATGTATCCTTATATTCTGGTGGATGAGTTTCAGGATACGAATCTTCTTCAGTATAAGATTCTGAAGCTCTTATGTGCTCCGGATAATAATATATTTGCTGTAGGTGATGACGATCAGTCGATATACGGTTTCAGAGGCGCAAGACCAGATATAATGCTTTCTTTCGAGAAAGAATTTAAGGGGGCTTCTATCAGTGCGCTTACCGTTAATTACAGATGTCCCGAGGAAGTTGTAAGGATTTCGGAAGCTATAATCAGTCATAATGAGAAGAGATTCAGTAAGAAACTTGTATCTTCCGGACAGAATAAGGGACATGTATATATTGAACGCCCTGCAACCGTAAAGGATGAGAATGCTCTTATCGCAGAAAGAATATCAAATATGCATCGCAGCGGTATATCATACGAAGATATGGCTGTTCTCTACAGAACCAACAGTAATCCCAGAAGACTCATATATAAACTCAGGGAATATGCAATCCCATTTAGTATAAAAGACGCGATGCCTGATATATTTAACAGTTATCTCGTGACACCGATACTTAACTATATTCATTTTGCAAACGGCGATAACAGAAGGGCTCTGTTCTTTACATTTATGAATAAGCCTCTCAGATATATAAGAAGGGATATGCTTCCGACGGAAAGAGTCGGGCTTAAGGAGCTTCTCCGGGAAGCAGGAGATAAGGACTATCTTAAGAAGAATATCATGAGGATGGCCGGAGAACTCGATACCATAAGAAGACTGAATCCGTACGGCGCAATATCTTATATAAGACGAGCTGTCGGATATGACAATTATCTTAAAGAATACTGTGAAGTCCATAAGATAGATTATGAAGAGGTAATGGATTCTTTGGATGAACTGATGTCCATAGCCAGAGAATTTGATACCTATGATGAATTCTTTGATTATATAGAGGAGTATGAAAAACTGATCAAAGAAGACGGTGCTGCGGGGAATTTATCAAAGGATGATGATCAGCCGGGCGTTCAGCTTATGACCATGCATTCCGCAAAGGGACTGGAATTTAAAGAGGTTCATATAATCGACTGTATAGAAGGTATAATACCTCATAAGAAATCAAAGACAGCTTCTGAGCTTGAGGAAGAGCGAAGGATGTTTTATGTTGCGGTGACAAGGTCAAGCGGAAATCTCTATATATACAGCCCGAGGACATCGGGAGAAAATGTTTATAAAATTTCGCGTTTTCTGGATAAGAATATTCTTTCCAAAAAAGGTAAAACCATCTATAATTAAACAGGATTTTATAAGAAAGCAGGTAACAAAATGACTCTTGAAGAAGCAAGACAGGATATTGATAAAATCGATAATGAATTAAAGACTCTTTTCTTTGAACGTATGAAAGTGTCGGCAAAGATAGCCGAGATTAAAAAAGAGACCGGTGATGAGATATATAAGCCGGACAGGGAGAAGATTGTTATAGAAAGGCTGTCTCAGGGTGTTGACGAAGATGTGAGAGAAGAATATCAGGCATTTGTCAAAAGCATCATGGAGATAAGCCGTAATTATCAGTTTAAGAAGATATCGGAGAAGAATTAATGTCACATCTTGATCAAAGTAAAATCAGAAATTTTTGTATAGTAGCTCATATAGATCACGGTAAGTCCACACTTGCCGACAGAATTATAGAGAAGACGGGTACACTCACGGAGCGTGAGATGCAGGAACAGGTTCTTGACAACATGGATATCGAACGTGAGAGAGGTATCACTATCAAGTCTCAGGCCGTTCGTATCATATATAAGGCTAAAGACGGAGAAGAGTATATCTTTAATCTGATCGATACTCCGGGTCATGTCGACTTTAATTATGAGGTATCCAGGTCTCTTGCTGCCTGTGAAGGTGCGATTCTTGTAGTGGATGCCGCACAGGGTATAGAGGCACAGACTCTCGCAAATGTATATCTTGCCATAGAGAATAATCTGGAGGTCTTTCCGGTCATCAATAAAATTGACCTTCCATCGGCTGAGCCGGAGAGAGTAAAGACGGAAATAGAGGATGTTATCGGTATAGAAGCAATGGATGCTCCTCTTATATCGGCAAAGAACGGTATCAATATAGAAGACGTTCTCGAACAGGTGGTTAAGAAGATTCCCGCACCTCACGGGGATAACGATGCACCGTTTAAAGCGCTCATCTTTGACAGCCTCTATGACAGTTATAAAGGAGTTATCATATTCTGCAGAGTCTTTGACGGATTTGTAAGTAAGGGTTCGAGAATTAAAATGATGGAGACAGGAGCTGAAGCTGACGTTGTTGAAGTCGGAATCTTCGGAGCTGGTCAGTTTATTCCTTGTGATGAACTTTCCAGCGGAATGGTAGGTTATATTACAGCTTCCCTTAAAAATGTAAGAGATACGGAAGTCGGCGATACCGTAACCGATGCAGAAAATCCATGTGCCGAAGCACTTCCGGGTTATAAGAAGGCTCGTCCTATGGTTTACTGCGGAATCTATCCTGAAGACGGTGCAAAGTATCAGGAGCTTAAAGATGCTCTTGAAAAGCTTCAGCTGAACGATGCGGCTCTTTACTATGAGCCTGAGACTTCAATAGCTCTCGGTTTCGGTTTCAGATGTGGATTCCTCGGCCTTCTTCATCTTGAAGTTATCACAGAGAGACTTGAAAGAGAATATAACCTCGATATAATCACAACCGCACCGAGTGTTATCTATAAGGTATATAAGACAGACGGTGAGGTAATAGAACTCACCAACCCGTCGAATCTTCCGGATCCTTCCGAGATTGATTACATGGAAGAACCTATCGTTGATGCGGAGATTATGGTTACAACCGAATTTACGGGTGCAATCATGAAACTCTGCCAAGAGAGACGAGGCGTATATAAGAGCATGGAATATCTTGAAGAGACAAGAGTCGTTCTTAAGTACGATATGCCTCTCAATGAGATCATCTACGACTTCTTCGATGCGCTTAAGTCGAGATCCAGAGGTTATGCTTCATTTGATTATGATCTTAAGGGCTATCAGCGTTCGAAGCTGGTTAAGCTTGATATACTTATCAATAAAGAGACGATCGATGCTCTGTCCTTTATCGTATTTGAAGGTTCTGCTTACGAAAGAGGCAGAAAGATGTGCGAGAAGCTTAAGACAGAAATTCCGAGACACCTTTTTGAAGTACCTATTCAGGCGGCAATCGGAGGAAGGGTCATCGCCAGAGAAACTATAAAGGCCGTACGTAAAGACGTTCTTGCCAAGTGTTACGGCGGTGATATAACACGTAAGAAGAAGCTTCTTGAAAAACAGAAAGAAGGCAAGAAGAGAATGAGAGAAGTCGGAAATGTAACGGTTCCTCAGTCAGCTTTCCTTGCCGTACTAAAACTTGATGACGAATAATACATAATATAGGGTTGGAAATGAAGAAGAATTTAAGTTTGTATGTACATATTCCATTCTGTGTGCATAAATGCGCATATTGCGACTTTTTGTCCTTTGAGAACAGAAATCTCACCGATCATATGCAGTATATTACGGCTTTATGTAATGAGATAAGTATGTATAAGCCGTTTGCGGACAGATATACGGTTAAAACTATATATATAGGAGGAGGAACTCCTTCTGTTCTGGATGAAGTAATGATCGAAAGCATCCTGAATACCATAGGCAATACATTTCAGGTGGACAGATTTCCTGAGATAACTATTGAAGTTAATCCGGGTACGATAAAATATTCGAATCTTCTTAAATATTCCGAGTACGGTGTTAACAGAGTGTCCATCGGTATGCAGTCCGCAGATGACAGGATACTTAAGAACCTCGGAAGAATTCATAACTTCGAACAGTTTGTCGAAGGCTATAATGATGTAAGAAGAGCCGGCTTTAAGAATGTAAATGTAGATATTATGTCCGGGGTTCCGGGACAGACCATCCACAGCTTTGTAGATACACTTACAAGGGTTACGGAGCTTAAGCCTGAGCATATATCCGTATATTCTCTTCAGGTTGAAGAAGGAACTCCTTTATCAAAGAATCAGGAACTCCTCAGACTTATCCCTGATGAAGATACGGACCGACAAATGTATGCTATGACCAAGAAAGTTCTTGCAGCAAGCGGATATAAGAGATATGAGATATCCAATTACAGCCAGCCGGGATATGAGAGCAGACATAATTCCGTTTACTGGACAGGGGGAGAATATGTCGGATTCGGCCTGGGAGCCGCATCTTACTTTAAGGGCGAGAGATTTTCAAATATCAAAGATATAGAGATATATAACAGAATATGCGAAGACGTAAGAGAAGCCATAACAGGAAATGCAGATCCTTTTAAACTTTATGAATCTGCTGCATCCCGTCTCAGAGCGACAACGGAAACCATGTATGTCGACAGTCGTATAGAAGAATATATGTTCCTAGGTCTCAGGATGATGGCAGGTGTAAGCAGGAAAGAATTCAGACTCAGATTTAACAAGGATATGTACGAGGTTTACGGTCCTGTTATCAACAAATATACGGATGAAGGATATATGGAAACGGACGGTGACAGAGTATGGCTGACCGACCGAGGAATTGATGTAAGTAACTATATTTTATCCGATTTTATACTTGACAGATAGCACTGCCCGCGTTATTATTGACACAGTGGTTAGCACTCTGTGTGGTTGAGTGCTAATAAGCTTTAAGGACGGTGATTTTATGGCGCAGGAACTCATTCTTGACGACAGAAAACAGGAGATCCTTAAATCTATAATCGCTAATTATCTTGAGACAGGGGAACCGGTCGGTTCGCGTACCATTTCCAAAATGGGCAATCTGAATCTGAGTTCCGCAACGATCAGAAATGAGATGTCTGATCTTGAGGAAATGGGCTATGTGGTTCAGCCCAGAACTTCAGCCGGAAGAGTTCCGACGGACAAGGGCTACAGATTCTATGTAGACCAGGTTATGAGCGAAAAGGTTGATTCTGAGAAGAAGTCTCAGGGTGCGCTGCTTGAGAGAGTCGATAAGCTTGAGAATCTGCTTATGCAGGTTGCGAAGGTTCTTGCTTATAATACACAGTATGCAAGTATCGTAACATCTCCGAGACTACGTAATAAACAGGTTAAATTCATACAGCTTTCGCAGGTTGATGAAGAAAGACTCGTGGCGGTTATAGTTGTCGGTGACAATGTTGCGAAGAATCAGTTGATAAGAGTATCAAGACCTCTGAACAACGAAGAGGTACTGAAGTTCAACATTCTTCTCAATACATTTCTCCAGGGTATTTCTGTTGATGAAATTAATATCGAACTCATGCAGACTATGAAGAGGCAGGCCGGCGAAGGTGAATATGCCGATATTCTCGAGGCAATCTTCGAAGGAATCGTAGATGCGGTTCATCAGGCTGAGGAGACACACATTTATACCAGTGGTGCTTCCAATATCCTCAAATACAATGAGCTCGGTGATATCAATAAAGCAACTGCACTGCTTGAAACCTTTGAGGAACAGACAGGACTCAGCGAGCTTGCCGATCAGACTCTTAAATCTGATGATAAGAATATTCAGATCTATATCGGAGACGAGTCACCTGTTCAGAATATGAAGGATTGCTCAATAGTTACTTCTACCTATGAGCTTCCGGAAGGTGCAAAGGGAACAATCGGAATTATCGGTCCTAAAAGAATGGACTACAAGAAAGTTGTGAGCACACTTAAAAGTCTTACAGACGAACTTGATACAATATTCAGAAAAGAGTAAAAAAGGGGTGAACATTAATGGCAAACATGCTGGATCAAAGACTGCGTCATCTTAAAGAGGAGAAGGAAGAGAAAGAAGCTCAACCTCAGGAAAAAGCAGTCAATGCCGTGCAACAGGATACTGCTCTTGATGGCACTGCGGTCTTTATCGACGGAGAAGAAGATATAAGACCTGAAGACATCGAAGCAAAACGTCCGAAGCCGGTTCCGAAGAAAAACAGACGCGGAAGCAAGACTCTTGCTGCTGAGCTCGAGGCAGCAAAAGAATTAGCTGAAGGAAATAAGGAAAAATACACCAGACTCCTTTCTGAGTTTGATAATATGCGTGAGCGTAATAAAAAGGAAAATGGTGAAATGTTCGACAGAGGAGCGATTGATACACTTGCAAAACTGCTTCCTGTTGTCGACAATTTTGACAGAGCCATAGAGTCTATTCCGGAAGATCAGAAGGGAAGCTTCGAAGAAGGAATAGAAGCTATATACAGACAGCTTATGGATACTCTGAAAGCTATAGGCGTTGAGCCTATGAATGCTACGGGAAAAGAATTTGATCCTACTTATCACAATGCGGTAATTCATATAGAAGACAAAGAGCAGGGTGAAAATGTAGTCGTAGAAGAGATGCAGAAGGGCTACATGTATAAGGATCAGGTACTCAGACATGCAATGGTCAAAGTTGCAAATTAAACAATGTTTATAATTTTAGGAGGAATATAAAAAATGGGAAAGATTATAGGTATTGACTTAGGAACTACTAACTCATGTGTAGCTGTTATGGAAGGTGGAAAACCTGTCGTTATCACTAATGCAGAGGGACAGAGAACTACACCTTCAATCGTTGCATTCCTTAAATCCGGTGAAAGAGTTGTCGGTGATGCTGCTAAGCGTCAGGCTGTTACAAATGCAGAGAAGACAATATCATCTATAAAGAGACATATGGGTTCTGATTATAAGGTAGATATTGATGGCAAGAAATACTCACCTGAAGAGATTTCTGCTATGACACTTATGAAGCTTAAGACAGATGCTGAAACATATCTCGGTGAGAAGGTTACAGAGGCTGTTATCACAGTTCCTGCTTACTTCACAGATTCACAGAGACAGGCTACAAAGAATGCAGGTAAGATTGCAGGTCTTGATGTAAAGCGTATCATCAACGAGCCTACAGCAGCTGCACTTTCATATGGTCTTGATAATGAAAAAGAGCAGAAGATCATGGTATACGACCTTGGTGGTGGTACATTCGATGTATCTATCATTGAGATCGGTGAAGGAGTTATCGAGGTTCTCGCTACAGCAGGTAACAACAAGCTTGGTGGTGATGACTTCGATGATGCTGTAACAAAGTACATGCTTGAAGAGTTCCAGAAGAAGGAAGGTGTTGACCTTTCAACAGATAAGATGGCTATGCAGAGACTTAAGGAAGCTGCAGAGAAGGCTAAGAAGGAACTTTCATCACAGACAGTTACAAACATCAACCTTCCATTCATAACAGCTACAGCTGATGGTCCTAAGCATTTTGATATGGATCTTACAAGAGCCAAGTTCGATGAACTTACAGCTGATCTTGTTGAGAAGACACGTGGTCCTGTACAGCAGGCACTTGACGATGCAGGTCTTACACCTAATGAGATCGACAAGGTTCTCCTTGTTGGTGGTTCTACAAGAATCATCGCTGTTAAGGACGCAGTTAAGCATATAACAGGTAAGGAGCCATTCCAGGGTATCAATCCTGATGAGTGTGTTGCTATAGGAGCATGTATTCAGGGTGGTAAGCTTGCAGGTGATGCAGGTGCCGGCGATATCCTTCTCCTTGATGTTACACCACTTACACTTTCTATCGAGACAATGGGTGGTATAGCTACACACCTTATCGAGAGAAATACAACTATTCCTACACATAAGAGCCAGATCTTCTCGACAGCTCAGGATAATCAGGATGCTGTTGATATCAACATCGTTCAGGGTGAGCGTGAGTTCGCTAAGGATAACAAGTCACTCGGACGTTTCAGACTTGATGGTATCGCTCCTGCAAGAAGAGGTGTTCCACAGATCGAGGTTTCATTCGATATAGATGCTAACGGTATTGTTAACGTATCAGCTAAGGATCTTGGTACAGGACGTGAGCAGCACATCACTATCACATCCGGTACATCACTCAGTGATGAAGATATCGAGAGAGCAGTTAAGGAAGCTCAGGCTTACGAAGAAGCTGATAAGAAGCGTAAGGAAGGCGTTGAGGTTCGTAACGATGCTGATGCTATCGTATTCCAGACAGAAAAGGCTCTCAACGAGGTTGGAGATAAGCTTCCTGAAGCAGATAAGAAGAAAGTTGAGGATGAGCTTAAGTCACTTAAGACAATCATCGACGGAACAGATATCGATAACCTTTCAGAGTACGATGTAGAGAAGCTTAAGGCAGGTCGTGAGTCACTCATGACAAGTGCTCAGCAGCTCTTTGAAAAGCTTTATGAGCAGAACGGTCCTGGAGCAAATGCAGGTACAGGCGCAGGAACTCCTAACTTCAGCGATGATGATGTAGTTGATGGAGATTTCAAGGAAGTATAAGAGTAGCGAGGGAAATATAAATGGCTGACGAAAGAAGAGATTTATATGAGGTCCTTGGAGTAGCGAGAAATGCTTCCGAAAACGATTTAAAGAAGGCATACAGAGTTCTGGCTAAAAAATATCATCCGGATGCAAATCCGGGTGATAAGGAAGCTGAGGAGAAATTCAAAGAGTGTTCTGAAGCATATGCTATTCTCAGTGATCCTGAAAAAAGAAAGATGTATGATACAAGAGGATTCGCAGCCTTTGATCAGAATGCCGGAGACGGATTCGGTGGATTTGATTTTGCTGACATGGGCGATATCTTCGGAGATATCTTTGGTGATATGTTCGGAGGCGGAAGCAGACAGAGAGCTTCAAACGGTCCTGTAAAAGGAGCTGATATCCGTACTACAGTAAGATGTACATTTGAAGAAGCTGTATTCGGTACTCAGACAGAGATAGAGCTTCCGCTTAAGGATGAATGTCCTGTATGTAAGGGCTCCGGAGCTCAGCCGGGACATCCGGCAGAGACCTGCGGAAAGTGCGGAGGTAAAGGTCAGGTTACATTTACTCAGCAGTCACTCTTCGGTATGGCAAGAACCATTACAACATGTCCTGATTGTCAGGGCAGTGGTAAGATCATTAAGTACAAGTGTTCAAACTGTGCCGGATCCGGTTATGTAAAGAGTAAGAAGAAGATTCAGATAAAGGTTCCTGCAGGTATTGATAACGGTCAGAGCATCCGTCTTCGTGAGATGGGTGAGCCGGGTATCAACGGTGGAGAAAGAGGAGACCTTCTTGTAACAATTCTTGTAGACAGACATGCTACATTTACAAGACAGGGTTACGATCTTTACTCAACAGAACCTATATCATTTACTCAGGCTGCACTAGGTGGTAAGGTTTCACTTCAGACAATTGATGGTCCTTACAGCTATGATATTGCACCGGGTACTCAGACCAATACTAAGGTTAAACTTAGAGGTAAGGGTGTTCCTACACTTCGTAACAAGTCTGTTCGTGGTGATCATTATGTAACACTCATCGTTCAGGTTCCTGAGAACCTTACAGAAGAGCAGAAGTCAATTCTCAACCAGTATGAGAACGCTTCAGCTGCCGGTGTAAATGCAAGATCCTCGACAGATTCAGGTGGATTCTCGTTTGGAGATCATAAGAAGAAAAAAGGTTTTAGAAAGTAATTTCAAAATTGTATTATAAGCAAGGTATATGTCCTCCAAGACATCGTTCGCACTTCAGTTGCGGACGTAGCGGACACTAAGTTCGCAGCACACAGTGTGCACTGCTCACTAAGTGCCGACGTCCGCAAATGGTCTTGGAGGACATATCCTTGCTTTTCGGACATTTACTGAAATTTCTGATACTATAAATTTTTTACGATATAAGATTGAGTATTTATATAGTTTTATATAGTAAACAAGATTTGGATTATTTAAACAGAGGATAGGATATGATCTGGAAGAAGCTTACAATTGAGACGAGTGTGGAGGCGGTTGACCTTATAAGTGAATTTCTCAATGATAACGGTGCGGAAGGTGTGCTTATCGAAGATAACGTACCGCTCACGGAAGAAGAATTAAAGGAAATGTTTGTAGACGTTCCTCTTATGGCAGATGAGGATGACGGGAGTGCCAAGGTATCGTGCTTTCTCAAGTCCGACGAAGAGGTGGATAGGATTAAAGCATTGGTTCTGGATGAAATGAATCGTCTTGAAGAATTTCTTCCGGTTGGCAGTAAAAATATTATGTTAACAGACACCACGGATGACACCACATGGAACGATAATTGGAAGCAGTATTATAAGCCTTTCAGATTATATGATAATCTTGTTATTGAACCTGTATGGTCGGAATATCCGGATAAGAAGGACACTGATAAGGTCATTAAGATTGAATCTGTCATGGCCTTTGGTACCGGTACACATGAGACTACGAAATTATGTCTCGGCCAGCTGGAGAAGTATATCGGAAAATATACAGACGAAAATACAGAAGGACCATCTGTCTTTGATATAGGATGCGGAAGCGGGATTTTGTCTATAGCTGCGGTTGTAATGGGAGCAGGCTATGTTCACGGACTTGATATCGACCCACAGGCAGTTGAATCGAGTAAGATCAATGCCGAAGCAAACGGTCTATCGGAAGATAGGATCGACTTCAGTGCCGGAAATCTTTTGTCCAGGAACTTTATAGGTGAAAAGATGACAGATTCCGAGAAGGAAGCATATAAGAACGGAAGTCTCGGTTCGGGAATATCAACTCCGCTTACTCCTGCTGAGATGGTTGATCTTTCACTTGGAGGAGAGGACTCTATTCCAGCCAGAAAATATAATATTGTTGTTGCGAATATCCTTGCAGATGTTATAATTCCTCTGTCGGGAGTGGTCCGTGATTATCTTGAGCCTGACGGTATCTTCATAACTTCGGGTATTATAGATACAAGGGAGAAGGATGTAAGAACGGCTCTTATAGATAACGGATTTGACATTCTCGATGTAGTCCATATGAATGAGTGGGTCAGCATAGTCTGTAAAGAAAAACAGTAACATTTAAGGTGATATCGATGCATAGATTTTACGTAGATAATCTGAGTGAACTTAATAAGTCGGTTATTATAGACGGAGAGGACGTTAATCATATTAAAAATGTACTGAGACTCTCAATCGGTGACAGCATTACCGTGAGTGATGGTTCTTCGAGAGACTATGAATGCGTGATTGCTTCTATAAGTGATGTTGTTACGGCTGATATAGTGGATATCCATGACTGTAACGCAGAGCTTCCCGTAAAGCTGAGGCTCTTTCAGGGTGTACCAAAGGCTGATAAGTTTGAACTTATAATACAGAAATCCGTAGAACTCGGTGCTTCTGAGATCATCCCCGTAATGATGGAGAGAACGGTTGTAAAGCTTGATGATAAGAAGCAGGATAAAAAACTTGAACGCTACAGAAAGATAGCTGAGGCCGCCGCAAAGCAGTCGAGAAGAGGTATTATCCCTGAGGTAGCATCTTTCATAAGCTTTAAGAATGCTGTAAAATCACTTCTTAACGGTGATGATAAGACTAAGAGACTTATCCTTGTTCCGTATGAAAGTGCGGAAGGAATGGACTATGCAAGAAAGATAATCTCATCAGCCGTAAATTATGATGAGATTGATATATTTATTGGACCTGAGGGAGGTTTCGCCGACTCGGAGATCGAGCTTGCAAAGGAATGTGGAGCGAGTATTATCAGTCTCGGTAACCGTATACTGCGTACAGAAACCGCAGGTCTTGCAATTCTTTCAATACTCGGGTTTACTTTAGACAGATAAACATAAAATATATATAAAGATAGATATAAAGATTCTTATAAAGATACACATATATTAAGGATACATTATGGAAGTTTATTTTGACAATTCGGCAACTACAAAGGTTTATCCTGAAGTAAGGGATATCATGCTTAAGGTTATGGATGAAGATTATGGTAATCCTTCATCTCTTCATCTTAAGGGCGTTCAGGCTGAGCATTATATAAAGGACAGTGCAGACATTATCTCCAAAGTTCTTAAATGCATGCCTGATGAGATCATATTTACTTCGGGCGGTACGGAATCCAATAACCTGGCTATTATAGGAACAGCCCTTGCCAAAAAGAGAAAGGGAAAGCATCTTATAACATCTTCTATAGAACATGCATCAGTTCTCAGTGTAATGGCATTCCTTGAGAAGGAAGGTTTTGAAGTTACATACATTTCACCTGATTCTGAGGGAAGGGTAAGAGCAGAAGACTTTGCTGAGGCTGTAAGAGAAGATACGATACTTGTTAGCTGTATGCATATCAATAATGAGATCGGTGCAGTTCAGCCGATTGCCGAGATTGCCAAGGCTGTTAAAAAGAAGAATCCGGATGTATATGTACATACGGACTGTATACAGTCCTTCGGAAAGATTGAAGTAAATCCGAAAAAACTTGGAGTTGATATGCTCTCGGTAAGCGGACATAAACTTCACGGCCCTAAGGGTTCGGGATTTCTCTATGTTAAGAAGGGTACGCTTATAAGACCTATCATATACGGTGGTGGACAGCAGAAGAATATGCGCTCAGGAACCGAGAATGTTCCTGCCATTGCCGGCCTTGGAACAGCTGTAAAGCTCACCATGGCCGATATGAATGAAAAGATGGAACGCGTCATGTCTCTCAGAGATAAACTGATAGAAGGGCTTACAGCGCTTCCTGACGTATACAGTAACTCGGAAGCTGCTCCTCATATAGCAAGTATAAGCTTTACGGGAGTAAGGGCCGAGGTTATGCTTCATGCTCTTGAGGATAAGGGTATATATGTATCATCAGGTTCGGCATGTTCATCAAATAAGAGAAGAGAGAGTGCTGTTCTTACAGCCATAGGACTCGACAGAGACAGACTTGAATCAACGCTCAGATTCAGCTTTAATGAGACAAATACAGAAGAGGAAGTTGATTATGCCGTAAAGACTATAGCAGAGCTTCTTCCGGTTCTCAGACATTATGTAAGAGGTTAAATGATGGATAGAATAAATATGTTTTTAGTTAAATATGCAGAGATAGGAACAAAGGGTAAGAACAGGTATGTGTTCGAAGAAATCCTCTGTAAGAGAATACGTAACAGGATCAAGTCTCTCGGAGAATTTGATGTAAGACGTGACTTCGGACGTATATATGTTGAAGCGCTTTCCGACTATGATTATGATACATGTCTTGATTATCTTACTAAGATATTCGGTATTACGGGAATATGCCCTGTTACAGTCGGAGAAAAGACCGATTACTCCGAAGTAAGTAAGGCTGCACTGCGTCATTTCAAGGATTCCTATGATGATTTTGATTTCTCCTTCAAAGTTCACTGCAGAAGAACTGATAAGACATTTCCTATGAACTCTATGGAGATAGAGGCAGAAGTAGGTCATGATCTTCTTGAAGAATATGAATCGGAAGGCCTTCATGTAGACGTTCATGAGCCTGACGTTATGGTAGAAGTCGAGATAAGAGATAAGGTATATGTATATTCCAAGGTTCTTCCGGGTCCGGGCGGACTTCCGGTCGGAACAAACGGTAAGGCTGTATCACTTCTTTCAGGTGGTATAGACAGCCCTGTTGCAACTTATATGATTGCAAAACGCGGTGTTGAAATGCATGCCGTATATTATAATTCTCCGCCTTATACATCGGCAAGAGCCCTTGAAAAGGTTGAGAAGCTCGGAAGGATAGTATCTCAGTATGCAGGACCGATCGCTCTTCATATAGTTAACTTTACAGAACTTCAGCTGGCAATCTATGATAACTGCCCTCATGACGAGCTTACAATCATTATGAAGAGATATATGTTCAGAATGGCTCAGGACATCGCGAAGAAGGAAGGTGCACAGTGTCTGGTTACCGGTGAATCCATAGGACAGGTTTCTTCGCAGACTATGCAGTCGCTCGGAGTTATAGATGATGCTGTAACTATTCCTGTATACAGACCGGTTATAGGAATGGATAAGCAGGAGATAGTGGATTATTCGGAAAGAATAGGTACATTCGAAACTTCGATCGAACCTTATGAAGACTGCTGCACGATCTTTGTTGCGAAGCATCCGGTAACTAAACCTAAGCTTGAAGTTATCGAAAGACATGAGAAAAAACTCGAGGGAATCATAGAACCAATATATCAGAAGGCTCTTGAAACAGCGGAAATTCATGTTCTTAAATAAATTTTTTTGATCGGAAATGCCTATATTTAGGGCTTTTCAAAACTTTCTCATAAAAATTGAAAATTTTTGAAAAAAGTGCTTGCATTTTGCAGGCACTTTTGATATTATAATTGACGGTCCGTTGGTCAAGAGGCTAAGACGCCGCCCTCTCACGGCGGAATCAGGGGTTCGATTCCCCTACGGACTACACAATGCTCATGGGATATCCCGTGGGCATTTTTTTTGCGTTTTTTCGGAAATATACATTTGTATCATTTATGATGCTTTTATGATGCAATTTAATGATATCTTAATAATGTCTTAATGGAATTGGAGGCAAGTGTTATGTTTAGAAAAGAATTTAAATCAAAGAGAAGAGTTATAGCTTCTCTGATGTTATGCGGTATTATGGCTTTTTCCGGATGTGAGAAGAAGATTGAACAGATTGAAGATTACGGCGGAGAGGTCATAGAAACTACGGAAGGTAAAGCTTCTAAGGATGATAAATCGGAAAACGGAAAAACTACAGATGAGGGGTCTGATGTCTACAGTAATTCATCAATGGGTTCTCTCGAAGAAAAGCTCGGAGGTAAACAGCTTGAATATAGAGGAACCACAGATGCACAGGGACAGAACGTGAATATCAATCTCGTATATGAAGTACCTGAAGTTCAGACTATTCCGACATATAAGATCACGCCTATTACGAGGGAAAGTTTACGTGAAGAGGATATCGTTAAAAATTTATTCGGAGATACGGCTGTACCTATTACTCCCGATAACAGAAAGTATATAAGTGAAGCACTCGGAGATTCAGTGCCTCTTATCGAAGGAGCTATAAATATCCAGTATCATAACGGTAAGGAATATAACTGGGTTAATAGAAGCTGTCCTGCATGGACGGATGATGAAGGATATTCGTTACATACATATGAAGGACAGTATCATGGGATGGATTATGAACTTGTTATATCATACAGCGATAAATTCCGAGAGCTGGGCGTGGTTCTTTTCCCGAAGAAAATATCGGATGTAGTCGGTAAAGAAGATGTTAATCAGTTTTCATATACAGGTCCGGATGGAATACTGTATTACTATTACCATGATAATATACAGTCTTATGATATAGAGACTGTTATGGCTGACAGACCTAATGAGTGTACAACTCCGGAAGATCAGCTTCTTGAATCTATATATGATACTATGCAGAATCAGCTTTATGTAGGTCTTCCAGAAAGCGGAGTATCTCTGCATGACAATATATATTATCAACATTATAACGTTGATGAGGATTCTTTATCTGAAGACGGTATGTGCGAAGCTGTATTCTTTGATGAAGCCGTACTTGAAGATGAAACTCTTCCGGGTGCGGTACGTCATGGTTATGTAGCTCCGGTTATGCTGAATATTGGAATGATTCCTTTCATTCCGAGCGTTGACACCTTCGTTCAGGATGCTGATGATCTTAAGGTTGGCGCCGTATTTGTAGATGATAATGGTGTAAGCGCTCTTGAATTTACTGCTTCCTACAGCTTCGGGGAACAACTGTCTGATAATGTAACACTTCTAAGTTTTGAAAATGCAATGGCATGCCTTGAAAAGGAAATAGCTGCTAATGTGGATATAAGTAAGGTTAATACGTCAAAAGGAAATCTGGAATTCAATCATATTGAACTTATGTATTATCCGCTTACGTCACCGAACAACAACGAAGAAGGAACCTATGTTCCGGCATGGGTAGTTGATTCGGGATCGGGAAATATGATGAATGCAAGAATTATCATAAATGCCGTAGACGGTACTTATATCGATACTATTTACGAATAAGATAATTTAATATGGAGTTAAGGGTATGATAAAGAATTGGGGGATTCGCAAAAAACGATATTTTGCATTATTATTAAGTGCCTGTATGCTTCTGTCGGGATGCGGTAAAGCCGCTCAGATTGAGGATTACGGCGGTCAGGCGATGGATTCGGAGGGAACAGCTTCCGAAGCGGCTATACAGGGGCAAAGCTCCGATCTCGGTACGCTTACAGAAAAGCTTGGCGGTAAGGAGCTTTCATATAAAGATGCTGTCGAGATTCAGGGACAGATCATAGATATGGATCTGAAATATACAGTTCCTGATATAGAATCTTTGTCCACCTATAGGGTTACTCCGATAACCACAGAAAATCTGAAAGAAGAGGAAATTGTAAAAAATATATTCGGGGATACTGCAATATCTTTAAAATCAGATGATCCGAAGGATCTGAGAAGAGAAAACGGTGACTCTTCGGTTCTCATCTCGGTCGGACAGGAAATACTTATAGATAATAATTTCAGCGGATATTTCACGGGAGAAAGATGTGCTTCATGGGTGGATACGGATAATTTCTTTTTCCATGTCTATGAAGGTATATATCGTGAAAAAGAATATCAACTTGCCATATCATATAGCAACCTGAACGGTGATTTAAGTATAATTCTTTATCCTAAAAAGATAACAGATATGAGCGGAAGTCCGGAATTGGATCAGTATGGCGTAACGGCTATCGATGGAATGCTTTACGAATTTGATATTGAAACAGTAAACAGTTATGATATTAATACGATAATGTCTGACAGACCAAACGTATGTACGGATTCTTTTGAAATGTTGTCGGATAAGATATATAACTGTTTGAAAGAAGATTTTTACATCACTCTTCCTAAAGGAGAACGCGGATTATCATTTCATGATAAAGGCTTTACCGAATTATATTCGGATAACCCTGAAATGCTGAATAACAGCAGTCACAACGAATTGATATATTACAATAATAACATTCTTAATGATGACGATATGTCCGGGGCTGTCCGAAACGGATATGCTGCTTCAGTATTTTCAAGCGAGGAAGACGGAATATATTTTATGAACGGTAATAATTTTTTGCCGCTTGAATATATCGGGTATGTTAACGGATTAATACTTGTGGATGACAAAGGATTAGTCGGACTTCATATCTCTGTACCTTACAATTTTGAAGAAGTCCTGTCGGATAATGTTGAAATGCTCAGATTTGATACAGCAATGGCTGCTTTCAAGAAAGCCGCTTCCGAAAATATGGATCTGTCACAGCTTCCGATAACAACAGTAAGTACCAGAATAGCTTTTAAGGATATCAAGCTGGTCTATTATCCGATAAGCTCGCCTGATAAGCCGGGGGAATGTACCTATGTACCAGCATGGGCATTCTATGCGAGTAACGGAAACAAAGGAAACGGTGCAACATATCTCGCGTTAATCCTGATAAATGCCGTAGATGGTTCATACATAACCTCTTATTACGATATAGAGTCTATGGCTTTAGCGATAAGAGACTATTAATATTTAAAATATTTAGAATATAAATATATAATGATCGAAGAAGATTAAGGGGGCATTATGTTTAATAAGAGAGTTAGAAATATTAAAGTTTTAACATCACTTATATTAAGCGGCTTATTTGTTATGACAGGATGCGGAAAAAAAGTAGAACAGATTGAGGATTACGGTGGACAGACTGCTGTCGAGTCATCGACTACCGGTACGGATAATACAGTATCCGAAGAAGGAATATCTGAAACCGACGGAAGCGTTACAAGTTCATCAATCGGAACACTTTCCGAGAAACTCGGCGGAGATAAAGTCAGTTTTAAAGATTCGGTTGAGGTTCAGGGACAATTTATAAATATAGACATAAATTATGATGTCCCGGACGTTGAAACTATTCCGACATATAAAGTAAAGCCTATTACAGCAGAAAATCTGAAGGAAGATGAAATAGTCGCAAATCTTTTCGGAGATACGGCAGTACCGCTTGACCGTGAACTTACAAAAGAAAACGGAGACAATACCGAACTTATAGATTCTGCGAAAACCATATTCGAAGTGAATGAACAGGCTGAACATAATACTCTTCAAAGATGTAAAGGCTGGATAGATGCTGATGGTTTTTTGTTCCATACCTATGAAGGAAAATATCGTGGGATAGATTATCAATTATCTTTATCTTACAGTGACAGTCTGGAAAGGATATATATTCTTCTTTACCCGAAGAAATTTACAGACCTGTGTGAGAATCCGGAATTAGAGTATTGTTCAATTACAAACATAGACGGTTCTCTTAACAACTTTTATCAAAATGAAATGAAAATTATTAATATACCTGAGGTTATGGCTGATCGTCCTAATGAATGTACTTTATCGGATGAAGAGCTTTCGGATCTTATTCGAAAGTCTCTCAGTGAAAATTTTTATCTGTCTATTCCGGAAGGTGAGGCAGGATTAACGTTTCATAAGAGTTTCTTTGATGGGTATTTCACGGTGGATGAATCAAAGATTACTGATGACAGTAAGAGTGAATTAGTATTTCTTGCTCATGATGACGTGGAGAGCGATTCACTTTCGGGTGCTATACGTCACGGATATGTCGGACAGCTTATGTGCGGACTTGAAGATATTGCGTTTACAAACAAAAATTCTTATTTTGATCCGACGGATGTAGGAAATGTTATTGTGGATAATGAAGGGATCATCAGCCTTCAGTTTGCTGCATCTTATAATTTCGAAGAAGAATTATCGGATAATGCAGAGCTTCTGAATTTTAATACTGCAATGCAGGCATTTAAAAAGGCTGCTTCGGAAAATCTGGATCTTTCACAGCTTTCACAATCAGAATCAAGAAATCTTACTTTCACAGAGGCCAGGCTTATATATTTTCCTGTAAGCTCGCCGGATAATCCGGATGATACCACATATGTTCCTTCATGGGCGGTAATAGGAACTAACGGTGGAAGCAGTGGTAACGGACATAGTATATTGACTATATTTATCATAAATGCACTTGATGGTTCGTTTATTTACTACGGAATATAAAATATTTATGACGCAGTATCGATTAATATCGCAATCGTTACTGCGTCATTAAAGTTTAATTATCTGTTATAACAGAGGATAGTATTGATCGGATTCTCTGTATCCGGGTATTTTTCCGAAATATATTCGGAAGGTATATCTATCAGCATATATCGTTCCGTATGACCTCTATAGTACAGCTTATCATTTACTGTGATTTTTTCTTCTATCAGAACATTAAGAGGTTCGTTCATAAAGCTTTCTTCAAACTTCTGCTTATTCTGTTCACTAAGTGACAGGAGTCTGTCGCTGCGGATATTCTTTATATTCTCGGGAATCTGATCAGGCATCTTATCGGCAACTGTTCCCTTACGTCTCGAATACTTAAATACATGCATTTCGTAGAAGTTGATACGTTTGAGATTCTCGAAGGTGACTTCGAAATCTTCATCGGTTTCTCCGGGGAAACCTACAATCACGTCTGTTGTAAGAGCAGGACGGTCGAAATACTGTCTTATCTTATCACAAACAGCTATAAACTCTGCGATAGTATATTTTCTGTTCATTCGCTTAAGTGTATTATCACAGGCACTCTGGAGTGAAAGATGAAAATGCGGACAGAAGTTAGGCAGTTTCTGTACAGCTGAGAGAAACTCGTCTGTTATTACTCGCGGTTCAAGAGATCCGAGACGTATTCGTTCAAGTCCGGGTATTTCTGAGACCTTACAGATTACATCTATAAGGGAAGCTCCGACGTCCGCATCATCGTAAGAAGAAAGGTTAATTCCTGTCAGAACAACTTCTTTTACACCGTTTTGAACTATATCATTGATCTCGGAAACAACGTCTGATAATTTACGGCTTCTTATACGGCCTCTGACATACGGAATGATACAGTATGTACAGAAGTTGTTACATCCGTCCTGAATCTTGATATAAGCCCTTGTATGGCCTTCCGGCATATGAAGCCTTAGATCGTCATATTCCGAGTCTTTATTAATATCTATAAAATTATCATCTGTTTTATGAGCGTCCAGATAATCACTTATAATTCTGGCACAATCGCTTTTTCTGTTATTTCCGATGATTATATCTACAACACCGCGTTTGATGATATCCTCGGATGCTGCTTGAACGTAGCAGCCCGTAGCAATGATAACTGCATTCGGAGAAAGCTTTCTCATACGATTTATGATCTGTCTCGATTTCTTATCTGCCATATTCGTAACCGAACACGTATTAATTATACATATGTCCGGAGCAGAGGACGGATCTTCGTTATCAGAACCTGCAAGAGGTATACATCCGTATTCTTCGAGCCTTTCATACATTGCATCGGACTCATACTGATTAACCTTGCACCCGAGTGTATAAATATATACTTTTTTACCTTTCAGATTTTCATACATTTTATCTTTTCCTAACTTATGCTTGTTGACTTTTAGTCTGTAAACTTTTAGAATTATAGCATAGTTGTTTAAAAAACAAAATTTATTTTGGAGGTTTTATATTATGCAGACAGTTTATGTATCACTCAATTCAATCGACAAGGTAAAGTCCTTCGTAAATGATATCAGCGGATTCAAGAATGATTTCGATCTTGTAGCCGGAAGATATACAATAGATGCAAAATCAATTATGGGTATTTTCAGCCTTGATATTTCTAAGCCTATAAAGCTTAATATCTATGAGGGCGATGATATTGATACTATACTTGATGTAATTAAGCCATATATAACAGAGTAACAGATACAATGGATAATAACGAAATAGAATATAATCAGAATAACAATAATTCATATATGGGAAATATTCAGCAGTTCTCCAACGAACAGCCGTCTATGACACCGTATAATCAGAATAAGAGACCTGTTAATTTTCCGAATCAGCAGATGAACAGTTTCCCTGATCAGGGTGTTCAGCAGCTTGGAATCAATCAGGGATATCAACAGCCGGGATTAAATCAGGGATTTAATCAGGGATATCAGCAACAGGGCTGTAATCAGCGGCCGGTTCTGATGAATCAGAATTATATGGGAAATATGCAGAATGCTCCCACAAATCCCAATCCGGAAAAAGCTAAGAAGAAATATACCGTACAGATTATATCGCTCATCACCTTCGTTCTTGTTATAGGAATTGTTATACTTGCCATATTCATGAACTGGGGTCCGTTTAAACAAAGTGGTGGTAAAGCAAGTGTTAATGAGCTTTTTGATGCATATATCAAAGCCGTAAACGACAGAGATACCGATGCATATATGAAACTTCTTCTGAAAGCCGAGAGAATGAGCGAAGAGCGTAAAGCAGTAAAGAAGATGATGTCGGATTTTACTGACGATCAGACAAACATGACGCTTGTTGTCGGTTCTTCAAAAGATCTTGGCGATGCCAAGAAGAAAAGTGTTTCCGAAAAGCTTAACAATATGTCTATGATGCCCGTACGTGTTGATTCGGTTCAGGAAGTAGATGCTACCCTTAAGTACGGTGACGAAGAGAAGCATGTTAAGTTTACGGTTATCGAGAGCTGCGATAAATTCTTTATTGATGATGTTATGATTAAGTAATAGATTGTCCTATGCTTGATAAAGATATGAGGGAACCTCTTTTCGATTATCTGGATGCGGAATTCGGGAAAGTTAGGGTTCTTGAAGAAAAAATCATTAGGAAATCCAGAGCCGATGTCCTGGCTATTACCGACGGAGCAATAATAGGTATCGAGATTAAATCCGATTCGGATACTTATACGAGGCTTACGACACAGGTGAAGGATTATGATAAGTATTGCGATTTCTGTTATATTGCCGTAGGAGAGAGTCATAAACTTCATGTCAGTGAACATGTCCCCGACTATTGGGGAATACTCGTAATATCATCGGATGGTACAGTAACCAGACAGAGAGAAGCATCACCAAATAAAAAAGCAAAGCTTCGGCTTCAGCTTGATCTTCTTTGGAGACCGGAACTTCTGAATATTCAGCTAAAGTACGGATATCCAAAGTACGCTAACAAAAA
>DEFA01000052.1:50897-78455 GCA_002350525.1 Lachnospiraceae bacterium UBA2864
ATGAGCATCTCGGCGAAGATGCTCTAAAACTTGATCTTACCGATCAGCTTTTTGAAAGAGACTATACTGTATTCGATCATCCGATAGTATCTGATAGGCCGAAAGCTTCCCCAAAGCCGAAAACTTCTAAAAAGCTGAAAACTTCTAAAAAACCGAGGACTTCAGGGAGAGCTGTCAGTGAAAAGAAACTACTCAAGGTCAGTCATTATGTAGGGAAGAAAAGCTCTGGGAGAAAAAGAAGAGGTAAGTAAATATCTTCTCTAAAATATACATATATTTTTCTGTCAAATAAAAATACTTGACAAACCCTCTGCGGAATTGTATTATAACAAAGGCTCGCAGAGGGTTTTTATATTGTGTATTGACGTATTATCATATAATCTGTTGCACGGAGACGATAATATATGGAAAAGATTGTAAGGCAGACACTGCTTTTTGACTTCTACGGTGAACTGCTGAACGAACATCAGAAGAATGTTTACGGAGATATCATTTCCAGTGATCTTTCTTATTCGGAATTTGCGAGTGAAAACAATATTTCAAGACAGGCTGTATTCGATCTGGTAAAAAGATGCAACGAAAAGCTTGAGAGCTATGAAGAGAAACTCAGACTTGTTGAGAAGTTCATGAATGCACGTAATCGTCTTGAAGAAGTGAACGGTATCATATCTGATATGAGAGACAGTACAGCTGATAAGAAGCTTATAAGTTTATGTAATGAGCTTCTTGAGAAATCAGAAAAGATAATCGATGAATTTTAGTTGATCAGGAGATAAAGATTTGGCATTTGACAGCTTAAGTGATAAACTTCAAAACGTTTTTAAGAATCTTAAGAGTAAAGGTATAGTTACCGAAGATGATGTTAAGGTTGCCATGAAAGAGGTTAAGAGAGCACTTCTCGAGGCCGATGTTAACTTTAAAGTAGTTAAGCAGTTTGTAAACACCGTCAGCGAAAAGGCAGTCGGTGAAGACGTCATGAAGGGTCTTAATCCCGGACAGATGGTTATTAAGATAGTTCGTGATGAACTTGTATCTCTTATGGGTTCTGAGATAACCGAGCTTAAGACGCTTCCGGAAAACCAGCTGACCATTATAATGATGTGTGGTCTCCAGGGTGCCGGTAAAACCACTTCCGTAGCAAAGCTTGCCGGACAGTTTAAGAACAGAGGTAAGAAACCTCTTCTAGTAGCCTGTGATATATACAGGCCTGCAGCTATCCAGCAGCTTCAGATAAACGGTGAGAAGGTCGGTGTTCCGGTATTCTCAATGGGAACAGACTATAAGCCTGTTGAAATCGTTAAAGCAGCCATCAGTCATGCTGATAAGAATAATCTCAACATGCTTTTTATAGATACAGCCGGTCGTCTTCATATAGATGATGATATGATGGCTGAGCTTGAGGAAATTAAAGCAAATGTGCCTGTTACTTACACACTGCTTACTGTTGACTCTATGACAGGTCAGGATGCGGTAAATGTAGCCACAACCTTTAATGACCGTATAGGAGTTGACGGTATCGTCCTTACAAAGCTTGACGGTGATACAAGAGGCGGTGCCGCACTTTCCATAAAGACAGTTACAGGAAAGCCTATTATGTATGTAGGTATGGGCGAAAAGCTTACAGATCTTGAGCCTTTCTATCCGGACAGAATGACAAGCCGTATCCTTGGTATGGGTGATGTCGAAACTCTTATCGAGAAGGCACAGGCTGCCATCGATGAAGAGCAGGCCGCTGAGATGGAAGCCAAGATAAGAAAAGCCACATTTGACTTTAATGATTTTCTGTCTCAGATGGAACAGATGGAGAAGATGGGAGATATCAACGATCTCATCGGTATGATCCCGGGTATGGGCAGCAAGGTCGGAAATATAGATATCGATCCTAAGGCTATGTCACATCCGAGAGCAATCATTCTTTCCATGACACCTGAAGAAAGAGCTAATCCGAATCTTATCAATGTAAGTCGTAAGAACAGAATAGCTCGCGGTGCGGGACTTGATATCAGCGAAGTAAACCGATTCATCAAACAGTTTGAACAGTCCAAGAAGATGATGAAACAGTTCTCCGGAATGATGGGCGGTAAGAAAAAGAGAAGAGGATTCGGAGGCTTTAAGCTTCCTTTCTAAATATAATATTATTATTTTTTATTCTATGGAGGAATTTAAAAATGGCAGTAAAGATGAGATTAAAGAGACTTGGTTACAAGAAGCACCCAATCTACAGAGTAGTAGTTGCAGATGCAAGAACTCAGAGAGACGGTGGAGTTATCGACCAGATCGGTACATATGATCCAAATCAGGAGCCAAGTGTTATCAGTATTGATGCTGAACTCGCTAAGAAATGGCTTAATAACGGTGCTCAGCCTACAGAAACAGTTGCAAAGCTTCTTAAGCAGGCAGGTGTTGAGAAGTAATTATCGGAGGTATTCGAGTGAAAGAACTGGTTGAACTTATAGCAAAATCTCTTGTTGACCAGCCTGACATGGTAGTAGTTACCGAAACCGCAGATGATAACACGATCAACCTTGAGCTTACTGTAGCTCCTGAGGATATGGGTAAGGTAATAGGAAAGAGCGGAAGAATAGCTAAGGCTATCAGAACTGTGGTTAAGGCAGCCGCATCTAAGGGAGACAAGAAAGTAATTGTAGATATCAGATAGGTTATAATCTATATAAAGCCGCGGTTTCCGCGGCTTTTGATTAATGAGGATATATATGGTTGAATACTTCAAAATGGGAGTCATCACTTCCCCTCACGGCGTACAGGGTGAGGTGAAGGTCTTTCCGACTACAGACAATGTAGCACATTTTAAAAAGATCAAAGATTGTTATCTGAAAAACGGAAAAACGTATGTCCCTGCAAAAATAACAGGATGTAAATTCTTTAAGGGAATGGTGATCGTTCATCTTGAAGGATATGATGACAGAGATTCCGTTGAAAGGCTCAGACGTAAGGAAATCTATGTCGACAGAGCGAATGCAGATCCTCTTAAAGAGGGTGAATACTATATGGCTGATATTATAGGTTATGATATTTATAATATAGATGCCGAAACAGAGACTGATGTCGAGAATTTCGATCCTGATAAAACCGTACTGGTCGGTAAGATACGTGATTATATTGATACCGCAGTTCATCCGGTTATAACAGCCGAAGATACAGAGGGGAATGAGAGACTCATTCCGGCAATCCATCAGTTCGTTAAGAAGGTTGATCATGATGCCGAAAGAGTATATGTATGTCTTATAAAAGGAATGTAGGATGAATTATTATGTAATGACACTTTTCCCGGAGTTTATTACCAATGCCATGAATGAGAGTATCATGGGAAGAGCCATAAAAAAGAATATCATATCCGTTGAGGCGGTCAATATCAGAGACTTTGCACAGAACAGCTACCGACAGGTAGATGATTATATATATGGCGGCGGTTCAGGTATGCTTATGCAGGCAGAACCTGTATGGCTTGCTTATCAGAATATTATAAAACGTACCGGAACGAAGAATACTCGAGTATTATATATGTCGCCGCAGGGCCGTACATTTAACCAGAGCTATGCACAGGCGCTATCTAAAAATGAGAATATTATCTTTCTCTGCGGCCATTACGAGGGAATAGATGAGCGTGTTATAGAGATGATAAATCCATGTGAGGTTTCTCTCGGGGATTTCGTTCTTACAGGCGGTGAACTTCCCGCTATGACCATTATGGATGCCGTAACAAGACTTATTCCGGGAGTACTCGGTCATGATGACAGTTCTCTTTATGAGACATTTTATAATGACCTTCTGGAATATCCACAGTATACGCGTCCGCCGGTATTTGAAGGACGTGCTGTTCCTCAGGAACTTCTCAGCGGTAATCATAAGCTGATTGAGAAATGGAGACTTGAACAATCCATAGAAAGGACCAGGAAACGTCGTCCGGATCTCTACGAGAAGTACATGAACAGCCAAAAACATTAGAGGTTTAACTCTTATACATTATGATGTATAATTACTAAGTGTAATAAATCCAAAAATGAGGTTTAATATGATGAAGAAGAAACTACTGGTTGTCTGCATGACAGTTGCTATGATGTTTTCATTTGCAGGCTGCGGAAAAAAAGAACAAACTGAGACAGAAACCGTAACCGAAGCAGGTATTACCGTTGGTGCAGAGGTTGAGCAGTTTATCAATCGAGACCTTCCGTCAATTGCATCCGACAGAGATAAAGCCGTACGTCTTTATAAAGCATATTTTGAAAAGAATATGGATAGTGAGCAGTGGCTCGGTTCTCTTGAAAATGAAGCTATTACATCATATGACTCTTATCTTGAAAAGCTGAGAGCTTTTGAATATACAACTTCGGAAGTTCAGAATCTTCAGAATCAGTACATTCAAAGTGCTGAGCTACAGAGAAATGCGATTCAGGATGTTATAGACGGTATAAAGAATTCCGATTCTTCATATTTTGACAGTGCGGAAGAGAAGATCGAACAATCCGAAACATATATGGCACAGTATAAGGATTCTCTGAAAACTGTATGTGCCGATAACGGTATTACCATAAAAGGCGAACTGGGTACGGCAACGGACGCTGAGTAAATCGTCTTGTTGACAGGAGTTTTTAAAGGAGAAGGGGTTATGGGAGACATTAAAATTCTTGTTGTTGATGATGAACCACGCATGAGAAAGCTTGTTAAGGACTTTCTCGTAAAGGACGGATTCATAGTTGTTGAAGCATCTGACGGCGAAGAAGCCTACAACATGTTTACGGCTACGAATGATATATCGCTTATAATCATGGATGTCATGATGCCGAAAATGAACGGTTATGAAACCAGCTCAGAGATACGTAAGATATCAAAGGTTCCTATCATTATGCTTACGGCAAAATCCGAAGAAAAGGATGAGCTTAAAGGTTATGAGATAGGAATAGATGAATATATAACAAAACCTTTCAGTCCGAAGATTCTTGTGGCAAGAGTTGAAGCAGTTCTCAGGCGCTCGTCACAGAACAAAGAGGATAATATAATCGAAGCCGGCGGTATAAGAATAGATAAATCAGCTCATATCGTTACGGTGGATGATAAGAATATAGATCTTTCATTTAAAGAATTCGAACTTCTTGAATACTTTATCACCAATCAGGGCGTTGCCCTTTCCAGAGAAAAGATTCTTAATAACGTATGGAATTATGATTACTACGGCGATGCCAGAACCATAGATACCCATGTTAAAAAGCTTCGTGCAAAACTCGGAGATAAGGGTGATTACATCAAGACCATATGGGCTCTGGGATATAAGTTTGAGGTTTAACTTAAGTTCCTTTTAAACAGAGATTCGAATAAACGCTATGGAAAGATTAAAAGAGATATTTCAGCCAAAGCTGAGATTTAAAATCACAATAACCGTTTTGGTAGCTTCACTGCTCACAGTGTTCGGTGCGTATGCTGTGAGCAGACATTTTATTGAGGATTTTTATGTCAGAAATGCGATGAATAATCTCATTAAGACCTATAAATCATGTAACGAGTATTTCACGGATGAGACGAATCTCGAAAAACTGAGAAACGGTGAAACAAGAAGTCTGTACGGATATATAGATAATCCGTCTTCATGTACGGTCTTTATAATCGATATGACTCAGTCCAAGATATATTCAACAATAAGACCTAACGAAAAGGTTGAGCGTGAACTTCAGAATATAGTGGACACCAACGATTTCGGATTATACAGATATAAAGACAAACCCTATTCCATTTTTACAGAAAATTCCGATGAAAAAAACGAAAGATATTATGTGCTTCAGGGGATTCTTGATAACAATCTTATTATAATTCTCAGAATGCCCGTTGAACAGCTGTACAGCAGTATTAATTTTGCTGTAAGCTTTTTTGCATTTGTGGCTTTGGCATTCATACTTATTGAGATTGCTGCAATACTGTTTATAACGAATACAATTACAAGACCGATCATAGATATGTCGAGAATAGCGAAGAAAATGTCTGATCTTGACTTCAATGCCATGGTAGATGTAAGAAGCCATGATGAGATCGGAGAACTCGGTAACTCCATGAATGTCCTTTCGACAAAGCTGAAGAAGACCATTTCCGAACTTAAAGCCGCAAACCTTGAAATGTCATATAATATCGATAAGAGAAAGCAATTGGAAGATATGAGGTCGGAGTTCCTGTCACATGCATCTCATGAGCTTAAAACACCAATAGCGCTTATTCAGGGATATGCCGAAGGCCTTAAGGACAGCGTTAATGACGATCCCGAAAGCCGTGATTTTTACTGCGATGTTATTATAGATGAAGCCGCAAAGATGAATAAGCTTGTTATGAGGCTTATAAATCTTAATCACCTTGAAGCCGGTGATGACAGTCTTACAATCGAAAGATTCGATCTTACCGATCTTACAAAGAGTATTATAAATGCATCAGATATTCTTCTTAAACAGAGAAACGGAAAAGTTGTATTCGAACAGACAGCTCCGGTATACGTATGGGCTGACGAATTCATGATGGAAGAAGTTATCACGAATTACTATACAAATGCGGTTCATTACGTTAAAGAAGGCGGCGAGATCCGTGTGTGGTTCGAGAGAAAGGGCGATAATGTAAGAGTCAGTGTATTTAACGAAGGAGATAAGATTGATGAGAAGCATATAGATAAGCTTTTCATAAAGTTCTATAAAGCTGACGAAGCCCGTACGAGAGAGTACGGAGGAACAGGAATAGGCCTTTCGATAGTAGAAGCCATTATGAAGGCACATAACAGAGAATACGGCGTATATAATGTGGATAACGGTGTTGTATTCTATGCAGACATCGATGCTAAAGATCAGCCGGATGAGATAGTCGGTGAAATACTCAGTGAAACTATAATAGATAAATGATAAATTGCCCCTTGTTCGTAAGGGTTGACATGAAACAGTAAAAGTACGATAATATTTACTATCTTTATAGATGTTATGTGTTTTATATGAGGGTTTAGGAGGTATTTGTAATTATGAAAACTTCAGTTTATGTTGAGTATTACGGAGAGCAGGTAAGTAAGGACGAGCTTGTAAAAGAAGCCGAGAAGATCTGGGTTGAATCAGGAAGAAAAAAAGCCGACATTCGTAAGATTGACCTTTATCTTATTCCTGAAGAAGACAAGGCTTATTATGTTATAAATGATGAGCTTGACGGATCTTTCCATATAATCAATACACAAAATGATTTCTAATAAAGGGAAATTAAATCAGTTAATTATAGGGTAGGCGTTCAACCTACCCTATAGTCTTTATAAACTATGTTACGGAGAAAATTATGATAGCTATACTTGATTATGATGCCGGAAATATTAAGAGTGTCGAGAAAGCACTTCAGTTTCTCGGAGAAGAAGCGATTATTACTGACGATAGAGATACCATTCTTTCGGCTGACAGAGCAGTACTTCCGGGAGTTGGTGCTTTTGGAATTGCTATGGATAAGCTAAGAAGCCGCGGGCTCGATAAGGTAATCTATGAATTTACCGCTAGCGGAAAGCCTTTCCTCGGAATCTGTCTCGGACTTCAGCTTCTGTTTGATTCGAGTGATGAAAGCCCGGGAGTAAAAGGACTTGGATTACTTAAAGGAAAGATTACAAAGATTCCTACCGAATATACTGATGATAACGGAAATAATGTACAGCAGAAGGTGCCGCAGATCGGATGGAACGATCTTACGATCAATCCTGATTCAAGACTTTTTGCCGGAATCACGGGAAATCCTTATGTATATTTTGTTCATTCATATTTTCTTACAGCCGAGAATCCTTCCGAAGTTGCGGCAAGTACGTATTATGGAACGACAATCCATGCAGCTGTTGAAAGAGGAAATATCTTTGCAACACAGTTCCATCCGGAGAAGAGCTCTGATGTAGGACTGAAGATACTCGAGAACTTTATAAAGATGGCATAAGCAGTCAGGAGTTTTGATATGCATACAAAAAGAATCATCCCATGTCTTGATGTAAAAGACGGAAGAGTTGTTAAAGGAATAAATTTTATAGATCTTGTAGATGCGGGAGATCCGGTTGAGTGCGGAAAAGCCTATGATAAGGCCGGAGCAGATGAACTTGTATTCCTCGATATAACCGCATCATCGGATAAGAGAAATATAGTTGCCGATATGGTACGTAAGGTTGCCGAGACCGTATTCATACCATTTACTGTCGGTGGCGGTATCAGATCAATCGAAGATTTTAAGACTATACTTCGTGAAGGAGCTGATAAGATTGCTGTTAATTCCGCAGCTATAGATAATCCTACACTTATCAGTGAAGCAGCCGATAAGTTCGGAAGTCAGTGTGTAGTTCTTGCGATAGATGCCAGACGAAGAAGAGTAGGAGCCGCAGCGGATCCAAACTTAAGCTATGCCGAAAGCATTAAGATCAATAACGAGTGGAAGCCTTCAGACGGCTGGACCGTATATAAAAACGGCGGAAGAGTCGATATGGGTATAGATGCCGCAGAATGGGCTGTAAAGGCTGCAGAGCTCGGTGCAGGTGAGATACTTCTTACAAGTATGGATTCTGACGGAACCAAGGCAGGATATGATCTTGAGCTTACCAGAACGATAGCCGAAGCAGTTGATATTCCGGTTATCGCATCAGGCGGAGCCGGAACAAACGAGCATTTCTATGATGCGCTTACAGACGGTAAGGCAGATGCAGCTCTTGCAGCATCCCTTTTCCATTTTAAAGAACTTGAGATCAAAGAGGTTAAGGAATACCTTAGAAGCCGTAATGTTTCAGTAAGGCTGTAATATGTTAGTATTATGAATCAGGAGAATTATTGTAATGATAAAGTTCAGTGAAGACAGGTTGTCAGTTGCGGAATACCTGGCATTAAGAGAATCGGTAGGTTGGAAAAAACTTACGGAACGTCAAGCCGAACTGGCTCTTGAAAATTGTCTTTACTGTATATCGGCATACGATGACGGAAAGCTCATAGGTATGGGTAGAATAGTCGGAGACGGAGCAGTTATCTGTTATATACAGGACCTGATAGTTCTTCCTGAATATCACGGAAAGGGCGTCGGTTCCATGCTCATGAAGCAGCTTAAGAAGTACGTTGCCGGCCTTCTGGCTGACGGAGAAGAAATCATGTTCGATCTTATGTGTGCCAAAGGTCGTGAGAAGTTTTATGAAAAGCACGGCTTTATAGCCCGTCCGACGGATGCACTTGGCCCCGGGATGATACAGTATATTCGCAAGTAAATGTATATATATGAATATTGGTACGCCTCTGAGTGTATAAAATATTTACGCCCGAACATCTGGATGCAGCGCTGCACCCGCGTGAGAAGCCGCTCTGCAGCACTCACCAGCATGTTCGGGCTGTTTTTATACATTCAAGAGTGACTTTATTATATTCAAGGTTTACTATATACAGCATCTGAGGGCATGTGCGTGTACCAGAGCCCTATTATGGGCGGTTGGGACGCGTCATCATGCCTCAGATGCGTCCGTATATGGAAGTGCAAATACATCCAATAGGATGATTTATATTTCAATTTGCCGTCTATAATAAGGACTGTATTTGAAACCATGTAACTAAGGGAGGGTTAAAAGGATGGTTAAAAAGAAGTTATTGGTAGTAATGCTGGCTGGTGCCATGATGCTCGGTGTCGGCGCGTGCGGTAAAGAGCCGGATGCAACTCCGGCAACAACAGCTACAACCGAAGCAGAAGAAGTATTTGTCGATCTTGCAGCAAATGGTATATATGTATCCGTTCCTGAAAGATGGAAGACAAATCCTACTGATAGTACTATATTTATAGATTTTACTTCACCGGATCCTGAAGGAAAGCTTCAGATAATCGCTATGCACGGTGGTGATGGTGCAGAAGCTAAGGCTAACACATATAACGGTGAAACTGTTAAGAAGACTTATGGTGGAACAGACTTTTATGCAGCTATATTCGCTAAGCCGGATGGAGCTTCTTATGACATGGTTGTCGTAACCGACTTTGATGATGAAAGAGTTATGACATTCCATTTCGAGATTCCAAGTTATAAGGCTGATGATTATAAGGCTCTTCTCGATGATAAGAATATTACAAAGATGTTCGGTTCATATAAAGGAAAGCCTGAAGAATTCCAGCAGGCAGGAGAGGCAACAGAAGGCGGTTTCACAAGTTCAAGCGGACGACTACTTAAGTACAGCGGAAATGAATCGGAAGTTGAGGTTCCTGCAAATGTAGGCGGATATGATACAGTCTATATCGATGACATATTCCAGGATAATACATCTATAAAGAAGGTAACAATTCCTGAAGGTGTTGAAAGACTCAGTGCAAATACATTCTGTGGATGTACAAATCTTGAAGAAGTAGTTCTTCCAAAGTCACTTAAGTTTGTAGGACCAAATGTATTCAGAGATTGTCCAAATCTTAAGGACCTTACAATTCCTGAAGGCGTTGAATTCATCGGTACAAGATGCTTTGATGGTTCAGGAGTTGGAACACTTATCTGCAGCGGCGCTGAATTTGATACAGAAGCACTTCAGGGCACAACATTTGAGAAGGTTGTTATCGGTGAAGGTGCAAATCTTTCAGCTGACAAGATCTGTTATACAGCTAAGATGGTTGAACTTGAGCTTCCAAAGGATTGTCCTACTCTTGGAGCACAGTTTGCAGATGGAGCAACAAGCTTAAGAAAAGTTATTCTTCCTGAGAATCTTACAGAAATTCCAGAGTCATGCTTTACAGGTGCAACTCTCAGAGATATAGATATACCAGAGTCAGTAACCAAAATCGGTAAGGATGCAGTTGCTGCAGATATGGTTTATCTCAGAAATTCACAGGCTGAATTTGGAGAAAATGGAATTTGGGCATATCAGATATATCTTTATAATGTATATTCTCCAGATCAGGTTTCTGATACATTCCTCAATATCAATACATCTGACAAGATATTCCTTCCAATGGATGCAACAATGGATGAGGAGGCTGCATTTGACAGTTATCTTGTATCTAATGGATGGAGTGAAAGAACATGGATAGGAACACCTGTTGAATTTATAGATCCAAATTATAATGATTATAAGCAGGAAGATAACTTCCTTGTAAGCTATGAAGGATCAGAAACAGTAATTAAAGTTCCTTATTATGGTGATACATGGGATACTAATGATCAGTGGAACATCCTTTATATCAAGGATAACTGTTTCGCAGGAAATACAACAGTTACTGAGATATATGTCGGAAGATGTCTTGAAATCGGATCAAATGCATTCGATGGATGTACAGCACTTAAGAGCTTATGGCTTTCATCAGAGTGGGTTGATAATACACAGAACTTCAAGGCAAATGCTTTTGCAGGAGTTCCGGAAGATATAACAATCCATGTACCGGAATCATGGACAGAAGGAGAACTGTCAAAGGTGAAGAAAGCGATGTTTAACGCAGGACTTCCTCAGTCAGCTACCTTCGAGACGTTCTCACTTAGATAATATTATAACGCCCGAAACTCCGGATGACGCGTTCCAACCGCTCATTATAGGGCTCTGGAACATTGATATTACATCTTTTAAAGAACAAGCCCCTGAGGGCATGTGTGTGCTGCAGAGCGGCTTTTCACGCGGGTGCAGCGCAGCATCATGACTCAGGGGCGTATTATATTCATATATCTTTTTAAACAGTATTATTTTGTGAGGTTCTCACGCGCAGCCGCAAGCATCAGCTTGATACGGTTGATCTGGTTAACTTCGGCTGCTCCCGGATCGAAATCGATAGGTGTGATATTTGCATCCGGATAAACGCTGCGAAGCTTCTTTATAACACCTTTACCGATTATATGGTTCGGAAGACATGCAAAAGGCTGACAACATACGATGTTAGGTGCACCATGCTTTATAAGCTCAACCATTTCACCTGTAAGGAACCATCCCTCACCTGTTTCGTTACCGATTGATACGATAGGACGTGCATAGGATGCAATAGTCTCTATCGGTGTAGGCGGCTCAAAACGATTACTCTTTTCGAGGGCTTTAACCATAGGACGTCTCATACCCTCAAGCATTTTGATTCCTGCCATACCGAGTATTTCCGACTTCTTGGTCTTGCCGAGGAATTCATGCTTATATTTGTTGTTATAGAAGCTGTAGGAGAGAAAGTCCAGAAGATCCGGCATAACAGCCTCGGCTCCTTCGGCTTCAAGAAGGTCTACAAGATGATTGTTTGCCGAAGGAAGGAACTTAACCAGTATCTCTCCGACAATACCGACTCTTGGCTTCTTAACGCTTTCATCAAGCGGGATAGCATCGAATTCTTTTACAATATCACGAACGATATGTCTGAAATTATGAGATCCCTTCTTAAGATCATGAATACATATCTTTTCCCATTTTCTGTGAAGCTTATTTACAGAGCCCTTAACTTTCTCGTAAGGACGGGTTCTGTATACGACTCTCATAAAGAGGTCTCCATACATTACTGCATGTAAAGCACATTTAAGTCCCTTAGGATTTACCTTAAAACCTGAATTCTTCTCAAGTCCCTGAGCACTGATCGACAGCACGGGTATATTAGGATATCCGAGATTCTCAAGAGCACGTCTTATAAATCCTATATAGTTGGTTGCACGGCATCCACCACCTGTCTGAGTTATCGCAACGGCAAGTTTATTCGTATCATATTTACCTGATTCAATTGCTTTCATAAGCTGACCGACAACTATGATGGACGGATAGCAGGCATCGTTATTAACGAACTTAAGTCCTTCATCTATAGCATCTTTTTCCGCATCAGGAAGCATTACGAAGTTAACATGGAAATGCTTCATAGCAACCTGCAGCATATTGAAGTGGATAGGAGACATCTGAGGACAGAGAACAGTGTAATCAGACTGCATCTCCTTGGTAAACTCTACTTTCTTTATGGCACTTGATGAAGCAATCGGTTCAAAATGCTTTTTTTGACGTACCTTTACGGCTGAGATAAGTGATCTTATTCTGATTCTTGCAGCACCGAGATTTGAGACCTCATCTATCTTAAGTACTGTATAAATCTTGTTTGAACGTGAAAGTATATCCTTTACAGCATCTGTTGTAACAGCATCAAGTCCACATCCGAAAGAGAAGAGCTGTATAAGCTCAAGGTTCTTACTCGTTTTAACGTAGTTTGCCGCTTTATATAATCTCGAATGATACATCCACTGATCGGATACGATAAGAGGTCTGTCAACCTTACCGAGATGAGCAACCGAGTCTTCCGAAAGAACCGCAATACCATAAGAATTTATAAGTTCAGGAATACCGTGATTGATCTCCGGATCGACATGATACGGACGTCCGGCAAGAACAATACCGAGTTTTCCTTCTCTTTCAAGATATTCGATGGTTTCTTCACCCTTGGCACGAACATCGGCTTTAACACGTGCGGCTTCAGCATAAGCGGCATCTATTGCATCATCTATTTCCTTCTGAGTAACATCCGTATACTTTGTGAATTCTCTGAGCATACGTTCTTTAAGTGCTTCCGAATTATCAAGAGCAAGGAACGGACGGATATAAGTTATATGTTCCGTCTCTATTTCTTCCATATTGTTCTTGATATTTTCCGAATATGAAGTAACGATAGGACAGTTGTAATGATTGTTAGCATCCGGCGTCTCATTCATTTCATACGGAATACAAGGATAGAAGATTGTTCTGAGTCCATGCTTTATAAGCCACATAACATGTCCGTGACTTATCTTAGCAGGATAACATTCCGTATCACTCGGTATAGATTCTATACCCATGTTGTAAATCTGCTTTGTTGACTTCGGTGAAAGTATAACTCTGTAACCGAGTTTGGTAAGAAATGTAAACCAGAACGGATAGTTCTCATACATATTCAGAACTCTCGGTACACCGATCTCTCCACGAGGAGCATCTTTAAGCTCGAGAGGAGTATAGTTAAATATTCTGTTGAATTTATATTCATAAAGATTCGGAACATTGCTTTCGTTCTTCTTAAGTCCGAGTCCTTTTTCACATCTGTTACCGGTTATAAAACGGCGTCCGCCGGTAAACTTATTGATGGTAAGAAGGCAGTTGTTTGTACATCCGCCGCAGCGGGCCATCTGAGTCTCATAAGTAAGGGCTGCAACATCAGCTTCAGGAAGGGTGGTGGATTCAAAGCCTTCTGTATAATTATCTCGGGCTATAAGAGCAGCACCGAAAGCACCCATAATACCGGCAATATCAGGTCTTATAACTTCACGTCCCGATACAAGTTCCATGGCACGGAGTACGGCATCATTATAGAAAGTACCACCTTGAACAACTATACGCTTACCTAGCTGTTTAGGGTCCGTAAGTTTAATAACCTTAAGAAGTGCATTCTTGATAACGGAATAAGCAAGACCGGCTGATATATCCTCAACCGAAGCGCCTTCCTTTTGAGCCTGCTTTACCTTGGAATTCATGAATACGGTACATCTGGAACCGAGATCTATCGGGCTCTTGGCAAACAGTGCAATCTTTGCAAAGTCCTGAACCTTATAGTCAAGAGAGCGTGCAAAGGTCTCTATAAAGGATCCGCATCCCGATGAACATGACTCGTTAAGCATAACGTTATCTACAACACCCTGACGGATCTTGATACATTTCATATCCTGACCACCGATATCAAGGATCGTATCAACCTTTGGGTCAAAGAATGCAGCGGCGGTATAATGCGCGATGGTCTCAACTTCACCGTAATCGAGATTCAGAGCTGACTTAAGAAGAGCTTCTCCGTATCCTGTGGAGCAGCTCCCTGCAATCTTTACGCCTTCAGGAAGAAGAGAGTAGATTTCTTTCATGGCTCTGATAGTTGTATTTACGGGACTTCCGTTATTATTACTGTAGAAATCATAGAGAAGCTCACCTTCTTCACCTATAAGGGCGAGCTTTGTGGTTGTCGATCCGGCATCAATCCCGAGGAATACACTTCCCTTATATGATGCAAGGTCACCGCGCTTGATATTATAAGCAGACTGTCTCTTATTAAATGCTTCAAATTCTGCTTCCTCTTTAAAGAGAGGTTCGAGACGATTGACTTCAACTTCAATCTTAAGCTCCGGAGTGAGCTTTGCAGCAAGTTCCGAAAGCTTTACTGTACATTTATCACTGGCATGAAGAGCTGCACCGGATGCCGCAAACAGATGCGAATTCTCAGGAATTATAGCATGTTCCTCATCCAGATTAAGTGTTCTAACGAAACATTCCCTTAACTGATCAAGGAAGTGAAGAGGACCTCCGAGAAATGCAACATAACCTCTGATCGGTTTACCGCAGGCAAGACCTGATATAGTCTGATTAACAACGGCCTGGAATATCGATACGGCAAGGTTAGGCTTTGTGGCACCTTCGTTGATGAGTGGCTGGATATCGGTCTTTGCGAAAACGCCGCATCTGGCAGCAATCGGATATACAGTATCATAATCCTTAGCATATTCATTAAGTCCTGAAGCATCAGTCATAAGAAGTGATGCCATCTGGTCGATAAAGCTTCCTGTACCACCTGCACATACAGAGTTCATACGCTGCTCGATACCGTTCTTGGAAAAATAGATGATCTTGGCGTCCTCACCGCCGAGCTCGATAGCAACCTGAGTTTTAGGCGCATAGGTCTTAAGAGCGGAAGATACACAGACAACTTCCTGCTCGAAAGGTACATCAATAACCTTTGAAAGTGCAAGACCGCCCGAACCTGTTATATCGGGAGCTACGATATCGTCTCCGATCGTAGAAACAGCATTTTCAAGAAGTTCACGAAGTGTCTCCTTGATACGTGCAAAATGTCTCTTATATTCAGAAAAAAGGATGTTATTATCTTCGTCGATAACCGCTACCTTAACGGTTGTAGAACCAATATCAATTCCTAATCGCTTCAAATTATGCAAGCCTCCAATAATATTTTTACTTATTTATATGTAGTTTTCAAAACCACCAAGAATGTATTATATCTTATTGAATATAAAGTTTCAAGATTGTTGAGTTTTGAACGGGTATAGGCTATAATAATATGGATTATGTAAATAAATACAATAGAGGTTATGACAATTGCTAAAATTTTATAAAAAACTTGAAAACAAATTTTACAGATACAGTATTCCGAAACTCTACAGTTATATAGTTTTCGCTATTATAATAGGATATATCTTATGTTATATGCTTCCGGGCGTATTTTATTATATCCCTTTTAATCCATATGAAGTCGTTTTTCATCATCAGTATTGGAGATGTTTCACCTGGATATTTGATATTCCGTTTTCTCTGGACAGACCCCTTGATATGATATTTCTTCCTGTCACACTATATTTTTATTATTTCGTCGGGAAGAATCTTGAACTCATATTCGGAAAGTTCTCCTTTAATCTGTACTTCTTCGGCGGATGGTTCTTGTCAACTATAGGAATGCTGTTCGCAAGCTTCTATATATTTTACCTTTCACCGGATAAAGAATTATATATTTATACGTATGAGTATTTAGTATCAACAATAACCGGTACATCTTCATCGATGTTGCCGGCGATAACTATGACTATGAGTATCGGAGGCACACGTTATATGCTTCTCAGTATATTCTTTGCCTTCGCACTCATATTCGGAGAAATGCGGATAAGACTGTGGTTCGTTATTCCTTTTAAAGTAAAATGGTCCGCATGGATTTCGGCCATTCTCCTTGGGTACGAATTTCTTAGAGGAGATCTGCCTCGACGAGTTGTAATAGTAATGTTTGTTCTGAATTTTCTTATATATTACTTCATGGTAAGAACTCTGCAGGGAAGAAGTTTAAAAACCATTAAGCGTCAGATGGACTATAAGCGTAAAGTCAGGAATGCAACTAATCATACAGCACGTTCAAATGTAGATGTACGCCCTCGTGAAAGAAATACGAACGTTTATAGAATGCCTGCGGGAAAAGCCATACATAAATGTGCTATATGCGGCAGGACAGAACAGGACGGTGTAAATATGGAATTCCGTTATTGTTCGAAATGTAACGGAGACCTTGAGTATTGTCAGGATCATCTGTACACACATCAGCATGTAACGGGAAGTCCCGTTTCCGATAATAAAGATACAAATAATTAATTGATTGGAGATTAACGTTGAAACGCGAAGCTAAAATTTTATTTACGGACATAGTTGCAGACAGAGAAAGGGAAGCGAATATCATCAATTATCAAAAGCTTCTTGCATCTGCGCTTTATAATTATTCTTCAATAAAGCTTTCTCTCAATTTCTTTACAGGACTTGAGATGAGTGATGAATATGAAAATGAGTATATAACGAAGATCGGTCAGATTATGAAAGGAACAGTTCTTTCAGGAAAGGCTCCTTCGGATGAAGATATTAATACAGTAGCCCTTCTGAGAGATGATATAACAGGTAAGATGAAGGTGCTTACAAGTTATACCGATGCACTTGAAATATTCGAATATGTACTTAACAGAAGAGAGGCGGACGTTAAGGGAACCGCAAAGGATAATATCGATATATATTCGATTGCGGATGCAATGTACAGATTTGTCTTCTCAGATAATGATAAAGTAATCGTAAATACAAGGATTCAGGACTTTATAGCTCAGCTTCCGGTACGTATGACAAAACAGAGATTTCTTGATATCATATGTAATTCCCTTTCTATATATAAGGGCGGTGAACAGGAGTCACTCCTTGATTTTGCAGATACTGTAAGAGATACGGCTATCGCACGTAAGCCTGAAGGATTTGAATCCTTATATCCGGAGTTGTTTGAAATATATACGGAGCTTAAAGATACCGATTACAGCAATCTGGATCCTAAGCGATATGATGAGCTTTCGGCTTCATTATCAAAAGCAACTCAGATTATCGAATCGGAAGTAACTGATTTTCTGATGGTCATGGAGATCATAAATGATTCTCTGATTCTTATGTATACATCAGACCTTTACGATGAAAAATATAAGACAAATGAGTGCAATGTAGCACTTAAAATATTGTCCAAGCTTGCAGGTGCTGAAGATATATATAAAGCTGCTGAAAATACCGATGATCTTCTTCCCGAACTCGAAGGTACTCAGGAGACGTCTTATGAGGAACTTATCCCGATCGAAGCAAATCTGGATGAACTTATATCTTCATATGCTCCGGAATTTTCGGATAATTCTGACATGCAGAAAAACTTCGAAGCTCTTCGTAAAGCCGATATGCTTACATCTTCAAGTCTTTTCATGGATATAGATAAGAATATAAGTGTTGTGAACAGTGTTGCTGATGAGGAGTTCGTAAATAAAGTAAAGGAAGAAGTAACGAAGGATCTTTCGGATGCTCTTGCGGGAAAGAATAAATATATCCGCAGAAGCATTATGGCAAAAGTTCTTTCTACAATGCCTGTATTCTTTAATACTCAGGACGAGATAAAGCAGTATTTTGAAGAAGCACTTCTTGGATGTAATGACATTGCTGAGCTTACGGCATGTGAGGCTATAATAAACGATATTATGACAGACTTGGATTAAGATGCGGGAGATAAGAATGAGATTCAGATATACCGACAATTTATATACCGATATAGCTGAAGAAAAAGCTTTTCAGAAGAAACTGAAAACCCTGGCGAGGAAAAAACCTGACCCTCGTCTTTTTCTGATTACTTATCCTCTTTCGGGAAACAATCTCCTCGAGATATATTCCGAACTTGAGATATTACAGCCGTATTATCGCAAACAGAAAAAGTATTTAAATATATTGGGTATCGCCTCTTCGAGAGACGCGGCCAAAAAGCTTATACCCGATATTCTGAATGATATGATGACAGAATGTGGATCGATAGATATAAAATCTTTCGTAAAATCACATATGTCAAAGACAGATGAACTCTAAATAGGAGCAGCTATGGCAGTCTTTCTTACTATACTTAAAGTACTGCTGTGGATACTGATAATAATACTTGGAATCGCTTTAATTCTCATACTTTTGATTTTGTTCGCCCCTATCAGATATAAGATAAGCGGTGAAATGAATGATGAGAAAATATGTGCCGACGCTAAAGTCAGTTTTCTTATAGCTTCCGTAATAGGAAGTTTCAGTAAAGGAAGCGGACTCGATTATGCGGCACGGGTTCTGGGTATTAAGATATATCCGCGAAGTACAAAACCAAAAAAGAAAAAAGCAGATAAAAAAGCGAATAATTCGGTTAAAGAAGATATTTCGTCAGATTCTATCTTTGATCCTATAAGTGATTCCGATTTTGAATCCTGGGAAAAGGAACATTTTCCTGAGGAAAATGCTACGATTGAACCGATAATGAATACCGAACAGGATATACAGAATCATAAGAAGAAGGTTAAGGCCGAAAAGAAAGCTGAGAAAAAAGCCGGGAAAAAGATTAAGAAAAAGAAGGGTGAGAAGGATGATAAACCTTCAGAGCCGAAGGAGATTGTTCCGATTCTTGACAGAATAGATAAAGTCGCTGCAGTTACATATGAAAAACTGGAAATTGTAACGGATAAGGCAGATAAGATAAAGCAAAAGGCTGTTGAAGGAATAGATAAAGCAGAGATAAAGATAGATCATATCATAAAATTCTTTGAAAAGCCTTTTACTCAAAAGACAATTGCCAGAGGTAAAAAGCTTATTATAAAGCTTTTCAAATCCATCAAGCCTAAAAAAAGCAGGGCTGATATCGTATTGGGAATGGGAAGTCCTGCTGATACAGGTGCTATGATGGGTAAGATTGCATTTATATATCCGTATACATATAAATGGCTTAATATAACTCCGGATTTTTACAGAAAGGGAGTTGAAGGCAGTATCAATCTTAAAGGTAAGCTAAGGCTTGCTTCAATCATTTTCCCTGCACTCAGGATTATATTGAGCAGAGATTTTAAACGGACTTTGAAACTGGCAAAGAAAATATAGAATAATTACTTAATCATTTAGGTGCTATATAAGGAGGTTATTATGAATAACGGAGATTTTAATCAGACAATATCATCACTTTTCAAGGGACTTGATCAGTTCCTGACAAGTAAGACCGTTGTGGGGGAACCGATTCAGGCAGGAGATATGACTATCATTCCACTTATGGACGTTAATTTCAGCATGGGTGCAGGAGCTTACGGCGGTACAAAAGGAAACAGCAACGCAGCCGGAGGAATGGGAGGAAAACTTTCACCTTCATCAATAATCGTTATTAAGAACGGTTATGCTCAGATACTCGGAGCGAATGAAGAAAAGAGTTCACTTTCAAAGGTTATCGATATGGTTCCTGAAGTTGTGGATAAGGTTCAGACCGCTCTCGGAAAAAAGAAAGGCGCAACCGAAGAAGATAAGGCTGCAATAGAAGATGTAAGAGACAATCTGTCTGATGAGGAATTCTAAATGCGTATAGCAGTTTGTGATGATGAAGAAAAATTCAGAGAACAGGCAAAGAATATGATCGACAAAATATCCGGAAGTCTGGATATTGTCGTGGATACATATTCCGATGGTTATAAGCTTCTTGACGTTTTCGACAGGAATCCTTATGATGTCCTTTTTCTTGACATTGAGATGCCTGCAATGGATGGTATAACGCTTGCCAAGAAACTCAGGGAGAAAAGCGATAAGATTTACATTATTTTCCTTACAGGTCATGTTGAATATGCCGTTGAAGGATATGAAGTAAATGCTCTCAGATATCTTACAAAACCTGTTCAGGAGGAAAAACTCCGTGAAGTTATCCGCTATGTTATGGATAAGAGTAAGAGCAAACGTCAGCTTATGATAAAGGAAGACGGTGAAGAGATTCTCCTTAACGTTCAGGATATCATTTATTTCGAAGCGCAGAATCAGTACATTATGATCTATACTACTTCCGGAAAACATCTTGTTCGTTATAATATCGGAGATTTTGAAGATCAGCTGAGGGGGGACGGATTCTTCAGAACTCACAGGGGATATCTTGTGTCTCTTGCAAAGGTAAAACGTCTTGTGAAAACCGATGTTCTGCTGGATACACCGGAGGGTGAGGTACTTGTTCCGGTAAGTCGTTCAAACCTTAAGACTGTAAAAGAAGCATTATATGCATATGTAGAAAGCAGTGCATTTTAATATTATTTCGGAGGTTTAAAAGTATGGGTATTTTTGATGAGAAGAAACCATTTGATTTTAACGGTGACGGCAAGATGAATGCATTTGAAAATGCAAAGAAAGAAGCATATTTCATGCATGTAATCTCTGAGTCCGGAAAAAAGGGAAGTCAGAGTGATGAATTCCTTGCAAAACTTCGTGAAGTCGGACTTGATGTCGATGAGCTTCAGTGGATGGAAGACGAAGAGAGAGACGAGAAACTCCGTAATGCCGGTATTGATCCGGACGAGTGGGATTTCAATATATTTTAGTTAGTCCGGAGGAAAAGTACTTGGGTAAACAATCCTGGAAACCGGGAAACATGCTGTATCCTGTTCCTGCAGTCATGGTTAGCTGTAAGAGAGCGGATGAAAGACCGAATATAATTACCGTTGCGTGGGCAGGGACCGTATGTTCGGATCCGGCTATGCTTTCGGTATCTATCAGAAAAGAACGTTACTCACACGATATCATCAAAGAATCGGGTGAGTTTGTTGTAAATCTTGTGACCGGAGAACTTACCAGAGCATGTGACTGGTGCGGTGTAAGATCCGGAAAAGATTTTGATAAATTTGAAGAAATGAAACTTACCGAATATACGTCGGAATATATGGATGCTCCGGCTATAAGCGAAAGTCCGGTAAATATTTACTGTAAAGTAAAACAGATACTTGAACTAGGATCACATGACATGTTTGTAGCCGAAGTTGTCGGAGTGACCGTAGATGATAAATATATGGATGAAAACGGACGATTCGAACTTTCGAAGACCGGTCTTATAACATATTCGCACGGTGAGTATTTCCTTCTTGGAAAAAAGCTCGGTAAATTCGGTTATTCCGTAAAAAAGAACGTTAGATCCAAGAAAAAACAAGCGAGATAATAATCGGTATATGTATATGAAAAGACAGAAATCAACATCCGTAATATTATATATACTTGTATCGGTGATGCTTATATGTCTGACAGCCTGTTCGGGAGATAAAGCTTCAGACAGCCGGACAACAACAGAAGAAGCAATTTCGGAAGCCGAAACCCTTACTCGTGACATTCATAAGCTTTCTGATGTTAAGAGTATAAGTGATAATAAGTATTCATGTTCATACGACGGCGTATCTCATGAATTTATCTTATTTCTTCCCAACGAGACAACTGACGCTCCGCTTGTTCTGATGCTGCACGGATATGGGGAGTCTGCAGAAAGATTCCGGTATTACTCGCATTTTGAACAGTCAGCTGTACCCGAAGGATATGCGGTATGCTATATAACAGGCGCTGCCAATCCTAATGATTCAACTTCCTCAAACGGATGGAATTCCGGGATTGCTGCAGACGGTAACGATGATCTGTCATTTTTGATATCTCTCAGTGATTATCTGAGAGAAGAGTATGGACTAAATAAAGATAAGCTTTTTGCAATCGGATTCAGTAATGGTGCTTTTATGATACATCGTCTGGCCGTAGAAGCGGGGGATGTCTTTACAGGACTTATAAGTGTAGCCGGTAAGATGCCGGAAAGTATATGGGCTGAAAGAGAGGCAGGGTTCTGTACAAGCTTTTTCCAGGTTACGGGAGAGAAGGATGATGTCGTTCCTATGAACAGCAGTGGAACTTCCAAATATGCAAAAGATCCTGCCATAGAAGATGTTATAGATTACTGGGTTCAGAAAGCAGGTCTTTCTAAAACAGATGAATCCGAAGTGGGTAATAGATCAGTGCTTACAAAGTATGGGGCGGATTCGGAAAAGATCAGTATATGGAATCTTTGGATTAAAGATGCCAGACATTCATGGCCTGATGAATCAGTTAACAAAATTAATATAAATGAATATATCATTGAATTCTTAAACGGATTACGGTAATGCGTATCTTTTTTGAATGAAGATGAAATCTTTTTGTAGTATAATTAATATATCTATGTAATGGTCGATGGGGGACTGTGTCATATGTTTGATCTACTGAGAGAATATCAACTTAATATAATGTTGATTCTTATCGGGGTATGTGCCATAGCCTCTGTTTTTGTGTACACGACTCAGGCTCTTTCTCCAAAAAAGAAAATGTCACTGGTTCTTATGGAAGTATATTCCGTTATCCTTCTTACATTTGACCGTCTTGCATATCTTTATCGTGGAAATGATTCCACTCTTGGTTACTGGATGGTTAGAATTACCAACTTTATGGTATTCTTTATGATGCTAATGCTGATCCATGCATTTAACCTTTATCTGTCAGATCTTCTTCGAACCGACTGCGAACTGGAGAAGCTCCCGATTACTGTAAAATTATGTGAGCTTTTAATAACTATTGGATGTGTTCTTCTTATAATATCTCAGTTTACGGGACTTTATTATACCTTTGATGAGAATAATAATTATCAAAGGTCTCGTTTCTTTGCAATATGCTATGTTATTCCGATTCTTGTAACGATAATACAGATGGGTACTATCATCAAATATTGTAAGAATCTTAAACCACGTATATATATATCACTGCTTTTATTCCCGGGTGTTTCAATCCTTTCATCTTTCATACAGCTGTTTGAATACGGTCTGTCACTTACAAATATCACTGTTGTCGGTATATCGATTCTTCTTTTCCTGTTTGCCATTATGGAAATGAATGAAAAAGTCGAACGTGCCAACAGAATTGAGATAGATTATCTCAAAGAAGAGCAGAAAGCTCTTCATCGCCTGTTTGAGCAGACTGTTACGGCTATGGTTAATGCCATCGATTCAAAGGATACCTATACTCATGGTCATTCTTCGAGAGTTGCTGAGTATTCCAGAAAGCTGGCCGAATTAAGCGGAATGTCGGAAGAAGATTGCAATAAGGTATATTATTCAGCCCTTCTTCATGATGTAGGTAAGATTGGTATTCCTGACAGCATAATCAATAAAGACGGAAAACTAACCGATGAAGAATATGAGATTATAAAACAACATCCTGTGATCGGAGAGCAGATTCTGTCAAGTATAAGCGAATATCCTTATCTCAGTATAGCTGCTCATCATCATCATGAAAGATATGACGGAAAAGGATATCCCGATAAGCTTAAAGGTGAGGATATACCTAAGATAGCTCGTATAGTTGCTGTTGCAGATGCATATGATGCAATGACTTCAATGAGAAGCTACAGGGATGCAATTCCTCAGCAGAAAGTAAGGGAAGAGATCATCAAGTGTTCGGGTACACAATTTGATCCCGAAATTGCCAAATATATGCAGCATCTCATCGATGTCGATACAGAATATCAGATGAGAGAAAAAGAAGAGGTCAAGGAACTTGCCGGTAAAAATGAACTTCGTTCTGAAACGTTACTGGATAATATATCTGATGGAATATATATCACTCAAAATGTAATAAGAATGCATCTTAAATGCACTCCTTTACATGATAACAGTGATTTAAAGTCCATGCCTTCATTTATCCTGTTTGATTCTTTGGATGGAAGATACTATTCCGATGAAAGAATGAAAAAAGAACTTAATTTCTTTGAATATGCAATCGTGAAATTTGATGGTACGACTGAATGCGAAGGTGCCAGAAAAATTGAAGTTGATTTTCAAAAGAACAAACACAGCGGGCTTACAGCTATTTTAAGCAAAGGTGAAAATGAGTATTATATTGAAACTGTAAGATATAAGGATCACTGTCATATATCAATATCCAACATTAATAGGACAATTAATATAACATTAGCTCTTCCTGACAGCACCAGATATCTGTACTTTGGTCTTACAGGAGAAAATTGTCTCTTATCCAATGTTTCAATCAATCAAACCGAAGAAACCGCAAATGAAAATACTATCAAGCGAATAGCCGATGAAATCAGTTATATTGCCGATCAGCCTGTCGGTGATATACCGAATATTCAGATTGATGGATTCAGAACAGCAGCATCAGACGGGATTCTTATCCGTCCAGAGATGACAGTTACATTCCATACAAAAAGCCTTCCGACTGCAAGGCTTGTATGGCACTGTCCATATATCGTTATATATTCTTCGGAAGATAAACTTCTTCATGGAAAGAATTATCATGAATATGCACTTATAAGACTAGATGGTGAGAACTGGGATTCCGAAGGCGATTCCGAAAACGATATCACGGTTGATAAAAACAATGATTTCGAAGGATGGGATGTATGGAAAGAAACCAACAAAGAAGGAATGGACATCACACTTTCATTTAAGAGAGAAGGAAATGTGATCACTACCGTTACCGAAAATGCCGGTATCCATATAAGAAATATAACAACCGTATTGACCAATCCGAAAGATATATATATTTCTCTTACGGGTGATCAATGCTCACTTACAAACATAAAGATTAACTAGAGGTATTATATGAATTTAAAAGCGTACGACATCAAAGAAGTTACTGTAAACGATAAATTTTGGTCATATGAGCAGAAACTTGTAAGAGACAAGGTCCTTCCTTATCAGTGGGATATACTTAATGACAGGGTTCCGGAAGCTACTCCGAGTTATTGCATGCATAATTTTATAGCAGCGGGAAAGTTAAACAAGAGACGCGATGAACTCGGAAAAAAGTTTATAGAACCCAAGTTTACCTACCGGGGATTTGAAGCGCTCCCCGAAGATCCGAAGAATCCAAAAGATGATGAATTCTACGGATTCGTATTTCAGGACAGTGATTTCTCAAAATGGATAGAGGCAGTCGGTTATACACTCGCAACTCATCCGGATGCCGAACTTGAAAAGATAGCCGATGAAGCTATTGATATAGTCTGTGATGCTCAGCTTCCGAACGGATATCTTGATACCTATTATATTATTAACGGAATGGATAGAAGCTTTACGGATTTAAGAGACCATCACGAACTTTACTGTCTCGGCCATTTGATCGAAGGTGCTGTATCTTACTATAAAGGAACCGGTAAAGATAAACTTCTTAAGGCCGCTTCGAGATTTGCCGACTATGTTGATTCAGTATTCGGTCCCGAAGAAGGAAAACTTAAAGGATATCCGGGTCATGAGATTGCAGAGATGGCTCTCTTTAAGTTATATGAGACAACAGGAGAAGAAAGATATAAAAAGCTTGCCGAATATTTTATCGATGAAAGAGGAGCAAAACCTCTTTACTTTGATATGGAACATCCGACTCCGAAAGGCCAGCCATATAAGATAGATTTTTATCATCAGGCTCACATACCTGTAAGAGAGCAGGATGAAGCTGTCGGACATGCAGTCCGTGCCGTATATCTTTATAGTGGAATGGCCGATATGGCAAGAATATCGGGAGACGAAAAGCTTCTCTCAGCTTGCGAGAAGTTATGGGACAGCATAACCAACGAGAAAATGTATATAACAGGCGGTATAGGTGCCACTCATATGGGAGAGTCATTCTCATTCCCATATGATCTTCCGAATGATACCGCTTATGCTGAGACCTGTGCATCTATAGGACTTGTTTTCTTTGCAAGAAGAATGCTTCAGCTTAAAGCTGACAGACGCTATTCCGATGTAATGGAACTTGCTCTGTATAACGGTATATTAAGTGGTATGTCGCTTGACGGAAAAAGTTTCTTCTATGTTAATCCACTGGAAGTTCTTCCGGAAGCCTGTCATAAGGATGAAAGAAAATTTCATGTAAAGCCTGTGCGTCAGAAATGGTTCGGATGTGCATGCTGTCCGCCAAACCTTGCAAGACTTATTTCTTCTATAGGTACTTATGCATATACTAAGTCCGATGATACCCTATATGTTCATCTTTATATGGGATCAAAGCTTAGCATTAACGGAACGGATGTAGAAATTGAAAGCACATTTCCGGAAAGCGGAAAAGTTACCGTACGTACGAAATCATCATCAAAAGAGCCTGTTACTATCGCATTCAGGATTCCGGGATGGTGCAACGACACATATACTGTCACAGGTACAGATAAATTGGAGACTTCCGTAAAAGACGGTTATATGTATGTAAGCGGAATAACCGATAATGATATCACTTTTGATTTTGAAATGAAGCCGGCTATAGTTACAGCTGATCCGAGGGTAAGGGAAGATGCCGGAAGATATGCCGTTATAAGAGGCCCTGTAGTTTACTGTATGGAAGAAAAGGATAACGGTAAGAATCTGAGAAGTTTAAACATTGATACAGATTCAGCTATAAGAGAAGAGATAACCGATGAATTCGGACTTCCAGTTACAGTCTTATATGCTGAGGGTTACAGAAACATACCTAAACCGGGTGATATATTCATATCTTCACTTTATCAAAAGTTTACAGGTTTTGAGACAAATCCTCAGACTATTCGCCTCATCCCGTATCGTTTATGGGCTAACAGAGGCGAAGGGGAGATGAGTGTATTTATTTGATATATATAAGTAATTTAATACTAATCAACATTGACTTTTTTCGACATTCAGAATATAATGTAATTGTCAGACAAATTAATAATCGGCAAAGCAGAGGAAACTCTGTGACGCAAAGCTAGAGGGCC
>DEFA01000052.1:78461-96886 GCA_002350525.1 Lachnospiraceae bacterium UBA2864
GATATTTATGGTAGCCAGTTGCAACTACGTATATATGCATCCGAATAGGCTTTAAAGCCCATCCGGGTGCTGTTTTGTTTTAAGGACAGTTGGATCTTTTATGAGAGAGATGAGAGAGTTAACGGAAGGTCTTAGGAAGAGGTAAAATTATGCGTAATCATTTGGAGTTTAATAATAATGGAAAACCGAAATCTTTCAGATACGAAAACGAACTGTATCGTAACTCATTCAGCGGAAATATGATAATTGCATTTACATGTACATTTTTTTCAGGGATTCTCTTAGGCCTCGGTTATCTTCTGAGAGACATGAAAATGCTCGACAAATTCTTATATTTCGGAGGTGTAGCGATCGGTTGTGTTGCGTTGGTTTTCATATGCAAAGGAATATGTAACAGGCTTTTTAAGAATAAACCAAAGGCTTATATCTATATGAGCCTGGTTGCGATTCCTCCTACTGTTATTATAGCTTATGCATGTCTTTCAAAATTAACATAAAGCCGGATAGCATAAGTTTGTACTCCTAATATGTACCCTCTTTACGGGTTAAAAACTGTAGAGAGGGTATTCTTTCAATAAAATTCATCTATATAATTTGAGGGAATGCCTATGAGCATACAAGAATTCATAATAAGATTATTTGTAGTAGCAGCCGTAGGTCTTTTAATAGGAATTGAGAGGCAGATCGGTGGCCATCATATAGAAATCAAGACAACATTCCTTATCGCCGTGGGCACATTTGCATTTTGTATGATTGAGATACTTCTTGGTTACCAGGATATAAGGATGTCGGCAAATATAGTTACCGGAATAGGATTCTTATGCAGTGGCGTAATATTTAAGAACGGCCTCACTGTTAACGGACTTAACACCAGTGCGACCCTGTGGTCGACATCGGGAATCAGCATACTCGTTGCATATGGATATTTTAAGTATGCTCTTACAATTACGGCTATCCTCATTCTTCTCAATATGATACTTAACATATCTGCAAAGAAGATTAAGCCTATAAATTTCCTGGTTGATAATGACAGTAATTCTTATCTCATAAATATTGTCTGTCTTAAAGAAGATGTAAATGACATTAAAGAAAAGATATATGAGAGAGTGACAAATGATAAGAATATAGTTAATTCAATAGCTGTTAACAGTATTACACCGGATAAATTCAGAATAAATGTAAAGCTCGGAACCGCACATAACGATGAATATTTTGTTAAATTAACAAATGAGATATTCAATCTAAATGTTCTTTCCGTGTCATATGAGAAACTTGATCAGTAATCTACAATTTCCCAAATAAAGCTTGATCAGTGATCTACCATTTCTTAAGTAGAGATATGGTTCTGTCGAAATGATATCCCGGATATTTTTCTTTAAATACCTTATTTCCGGATAAATAATCCGTATAATATCTGAGAGCAAGTTCGAAACATATCTTATTCAAAGCATACGATAGATAGTTATCTACATCGTATGCTTTCTTTTTGTATATACTTTTGTAGCCTTCAGTTAAAACCTTTGCGGAAATGCCATCAAAACAACCGTCATGAATACAGCAGGATCTGACACAATCGGCAATATCTTCAATTCTTGACCCCATCATAAGAGTATCCATATCAAGAAAAGCAGTGACCTTTTTATTATCAAAAAGCATATTTGCAATCTTAGTATCTCCGTGAATTATTGCTACACAATCTAATGTATAATATGCACTATCCGTATAGTTACCGATTCTTTCGCTTATCAGATTCTCAATTTCAGGATTACGCAGTGAGAAGTCATTTCCCTGATCAGACAGAATATCAAGATATCTCATATAGTAATAATTGATATCATGAAGATGAGGATAAGCAGCATGTGGAAATTCACTTATGGTATCAAATATATTATGAAGTTCAGCCAGTCCTTGTCCGCATGCATATAGACTCTCATTTGAAAGAGGATAAGACGGTATATCTCCATCGATGTATGGATATAACCTCCAGTTATATCCGTTACTGTCAGTATAATGATATCGGTTTCGCCCAAGTTCTTTCCATACGGGATACTTTAAAAGGCTGTTTTTAAATGCACGGGAATACAGATCGTAATTAAATTCAATAGCATCTATATCAATTGATTTTGAAATTCGTTGTATAACATAAAGACCTGAAGGTGCATTTATACGATATGTATCATTTATATGTCCGTCTCCGAGAGGATATATTGAGACTGAATTCTTATCAATCCCGAGAAAATCAAGAAAATCATCCATAGCATTTTCCATCCGTAAATTGTTTTATATATTATAATCTATAAAATCTATTTATATAATATAAAAATTCTGTTTCGTTTTATGATATAATATTTTTGTTTTACTGCCACGATAGTATTTACAGTTATGATAGAGGATACATTATGAAAAAGATATACTATCACCTTCCCGGATTATTTGAATTTTACGATCTGTATAGAGTATTTCTGGCTTTGTTCAGGAAACATAGAGAGTACTTTTATGAATGGTGCGAGATAGGTTCAATATACGGTGCTCCGGGAGATTGTATATGGGGAGGCGGAAGAGTAGGTTACGGTGATGCGGATCAGGAAGATGTCGCGGCTCTTATGAAGGAATATGATATATCCGCAAGACTTACTTTCAGCAATTCACTTCTGAAAATCGAGCATCTTTATGATAGAAAATGTAACGAATTATGTCGGCTTTTTGAAAACAACGGAACAAAAGAAAACGGTATAATCATTTATTCCGATCTTCTGCTTGATTATATAAGAACAAAATATCCAGCATATTACTTTGTATCATCGACTACAAAAGTCATCACGGATTTTAGTGAATTTACAAAAGAACTCAACAGAAAAGAATTTCGATATATAGTACCTGATTTCAGACTCAATAAAGACTTTTCGAATCTTAATGCATTATTTCCCGAACAGAAACAGAAGATAGAATTCCTTTGCAACGAATGTTGCAGTTTCAATTGTTATGACAGGAAGATTTGTTATGAAAACGTGAGTAGACGTTGTCTTGGTGAAGACACTGAAGAACATATCTGTGTATCTCCCGATTCCACTTACGGATATCGGTTTTCAGGAGCCATGAAAAATCCGGCATTTATCGGAATTGAGGATATAAAAAATATATATGCTCCGAAAGAGTTCACGCATTTCAAAATAGAAGGACGAAGTCTCGGAAGTGCCGTTATACTTGAAATGCTGTTATATTACATGACGAAACCCGAATATCATATAAATGTCAGGGAAGATATATACTTAGACAGTATGCTGGATCTTTTCTAAAATCGATCCGATAAGGATACGTCTCGCAAGAGACTTGCTTTATTCTAAATCATGAAAGGAAAACATTTAATTATGAAAGAATTCTATATCAATAGTGACGGTATACGGCTTCACTCGAAACTCGACAGACCTGAGGGTGCAGAAAAAGGACCTCTCTGTATTCTTATCCATGGTTTTACCGGTCATATGGAAGAAGACCATATAATTGCCGCAAAGGACGCCATGATATCAGCCGGTGTTTCAGTACTCAGAGTTGAGATGTACGGTCACGGACAGAGCGACGGTGAATTTAAGGACCATACTCTTTATAAATGGGTTACAAACGCACTTTCTGTTGTTGCCTATGCAAAACAGCTTGAGTTTGTAACTGACTTATATCTTTCAGGACATTCCCAGGGAGGCTTGCTTACGATGCTTATAGGCGGAATGTGCTGCGATGATTTTAAATCCATCATACCTTTATCGCCGGCATGGATGATCCCTGAAATATCACGTGCCGGAAATGTTCTGGGTATACCTTATGATCCGGATCACATTCCGGAAAGCATTACAAACGGAGATGTTGTATTATCCGGTGATTATATCCGAGTAGCCCAGACAATCCATGTTGAAGATGAGATATCACGATATCAAGGACCTGTATTAATAATACACGGTGATGCGGATGACGTTGTTCCTTTCTCATATGCCGAAAAAGCGGTAGAGCTTTATAATAATGCAAAACTTATTTCTATACATGGAGACGATCACTGTTTCACTCGTCATCTGAATGAGATGCACGATGCAATAGAAAACTATTTCAAAAGCATTTATTAAAGGAAAAATCTATGAATGAAAAAAGCAAAAACGCTAAATATCTTAATATATTCCGTGACTATGCCGAACACTTTTTGATTTATTCATTTATAGGATGGATATATGAATCCATATGGTGCTGTATGATATATCATCACAGAGGATTCATTAACAGAGGTTTTCTGTTTGGTCCATGGCTCCCAATATATGGAATAGGATTTTTTATAATTCTCGGTATTTTCAGATTGCTGAAGATTAAAAAACCTATACCGGTATTTATCATCGGTGCTGTAATCGCCACTACGGCCGAACTTATAGCAAGTTATATAATAGATGCTGCAATCGGAAGATCTTTATGGGATTATACCGGTTATTTTATGAACTTTGAAGGAAGGATTGCACTTGTTCCGGGACTTATGTTCGGTTTAATGATCTGTGCAGCTATATGTCTGATCCATCCTGCAATTATAAAATTTCAGAATCGTATTAAAACATCCAAGATTCATAATATATGCTTTTTAGTTATCGCAGTACTTTTTTTAATCGATCTTATCAGCCGAATATGGCTTGGAAGTAATATATAATATGCCGTATCAGATATGGGCTAAAAGGGGGATACTATGTTAAAACATGACAACGTCGATAAGACACAGGATATAAAAAGAATTCTGGAAAGATTGGCCGGAAAAGATTCTTCTTGTGAGATTTCCGAAAATGAGAATTCAGTTTACTTTAACGAATATAATTTATAGATAGAACTTCTAAATTATCAAACAGCAAATAACGGAAACAATTATGCGGCTTATCTATACTTTAAATTTGATCGTACAGATCTCGAAGAGCCGATAATCGAACCATCTACAGCACTGGCAACTTCAAAGGAAGAAGCTATAGATAGAGCAGTTGATCAGTTTTCAACTGTAATGCTTTCTTTTGTTACACCATTTAAATGCGAAGACATGAACAGTATTGAGAATAGCTTTGACGGTAATAAGCACATATATAAATATGCCTGTTCCCTTCCTATATCCTGTATGGGAAATGTAAAAGAGAGAAACAGGAGTCCTTTTGAAATTGTAAAAAAGGAACTTCCATTTTATCTTGGTGCAAGGAAATACAATTGGGTGAAGCTATATGTGGGAAGAAATAAATCCGATATCACCTGCGAAGCTCGTATAAACGGCATACTTATACCGGAACTTACGGATATTCTTACAGAGCATGCAAAAGAAGATGAGAATAAAATGTCGATCCTTATGGAAAAACAATGTATTATGTTCATTCAGGATGATGAGACATATCATCCTCTGAGATATTCTCCGATAAAAGTAAAAGAATTTGCTGCAGAAGCGATTCCATATATCGCAGAGATACATGATAATGAAAGCTTTGATAAATCTTATAATAAGATATTTGATATTACCAAGGACCGATGGCTCACTGTTGAAATTATGTCATTTATTCCCGAGATTGTAGCTCAATTCAGATTTTCTATGATAAAACACACCTCCGATATCAAACTGCTGTTTGGAGACGAGTCTTTAAGTATAAAAAAACAGCAGCTTACATCTTGGTGTGCATGTGAGCATGCCGTAATTGAAATGCTGTCCAAGGGAAATGTTGAAGATGAATATCTGATGAAGATCATGAATCACAGCTCATCATACTTCAATGTCATGTGCAAGATTGTCAGTGAAAATCCAAAAGAGAAAATAGCAGAAGGAAATTTTGTTTTTTCATCGCTTATCTGTAATATGTATCCGGATCATAGAAATTATATATTTTAAGATTAATCTAAAAATAGGTTTATGACGGAGTTATATGTCGATATAAAAATAAGCGAGAAAAAACGGAAATGCTAAGTTCGTTAAGGGGGATTTATGAGTTCAAAAGCACAAAGAAGAGAAAGGGCAAAACAGAGACGTAGGAATATTGTAAAAAACGCAATAATAGTCGGCTGTTTTGGCTTATTCTTCTTGATACTGGGTATTGGGGGAATAGTGATCAGCAGATCAAAGTATAATGATTACAAGAATTCAGATGATATCCGTACGGTAGAAGCAAGGGCAGTAAGCTCGGATATACATTCCACAAAGAGAAAGGGCGAGATAAGGAGAGAGTATTGGAAGGTTAAACTCAGCTTTGACATAGACGGAAAAGAGTATAGTGCTGTAAAGGACTATGATTATGAAATTAAGAAGGGCGATACGGTAAAGCTTGAGGTTTATCATTCAAAGAGTGGAGATTACAAGGCTGCAGTTGTCACTACGGACGAAGAGTATAAGATGGACAATATTATTTTTATTGCATCTCTGGGCGTAGGGCTATTCTTAATAATTATAAGTATCGTAGCTGCACTTCCTGATAATAAGAGACAGTGAAGTGATTCTACAAAATCGCTATTTGTGGCGATGTGAGCCTCCGATAGGTATGATAGACTTTTCCTAAAGTATTTTTATGAAAACATCTATTAGTATATCGGAGGGACTAAGTATGAGAAAAAGATTTTTAACAGGGGTGTTAGTGATTACTATGGCTGCATCGCTTTCGGCATGCGGTGATAGTACCGAAGCAATTACTGCAGCACCGGCTGTAACTGAAGCAGCTACTGAAGCTGCAACGGAAGCCAAAACTGAGGGTGCTACTGAAGCGAAAACCGAAGCAGCTACCGAGGCCGCTACTGAAGAAAAAACCGAGGCTGATTCGGGAGAACTTACGAAAGAGAAGTATGATTCCATGACTGCGGAAGATCTTCTCGCTATGGCAAATATCAAGGATACGCAGGCTCTTACCGATGATGAATATTATTGGATGCTTGATACTTATAAGTTTGTTGATATTGATTATGATAAGCTGGAGATGGATTATTTTCACAGCATAACGTACGAAGCATTGAAGCAGTGTAAAGGCGGAAGTACCCATCGTATTATGGACAGACTTGTAACCAGTGAATATCCTCAGGTAAGAGGTGTAGGTTACGGTAGTGTATCAGGATTCTTCGGAGCATCTGACAAAAATGTAGATGCGCTCGTTAAAGCACTTGAGACAGAAACCGATGAGTACTGTTTATATAAGGCAGTGGAAGGCCTGACAAATGAAATGGCTAAGGATCCGAAAGTTGCTGAGTTCATCTTTAAAATGACAGAGCATACGAATCCGCTGATCAGAAAGAAGACAACCATTGCTATCGGAAATACATGGTCTATAGGTGTAGACGGAACCGTAGACAAGATTATAGAAATGATGCATGATGAGAATGAAGAAGTAAGGAAATGCGCTGTTGAATATGCAGGAAAGCTTCATGATGATGCAGTAGTAGAACCGATAGTCGAGATTCTTAATGATCCATCACAGGCGAAGGTTCATGGATCGGCTATACGAGGTCTTTCATATATGTGGCTTGACTTCCCATTCCATAAGGCAACCAGCGAAGCAGCTTACAGAGCTACAATGGATTACTATTCAAAAACTCCGCGTAATCAGGATATTCCTGCATGGGACGGAATAGGAGCTTTCGATACAGTATCCGAAAAAGCATTAGCTGACAATGACTGGTATAACAATGCTACATATTTTGACCCGGATGAGTTTACTTCTATAATGGCAGATGTAATTGCGGACCCGGATGTAAACTGGCTGGCCAGAGGATGTGCCATGAAAGCAGTACATGCGCTGGCTCCGGATCACTTTGATTCTCTTGAAAATGCAGCAAATGCTTGCGGAGACCATAAGGCTATAGATGAGTTCAATAAGCAGAAAGAAAAGTACGCAAGCGAATAAAAGCACGAAAGTGAATAAAAGTACGAAAGCGAATATAACATGATTTTAGAATGTGGCAGTTGAGATGAATTATCAGACTCGACTGTCACATCTCTTTATTATAAAATAACTGTATATCACTATTTCGAGGTATATTATGATCAGTAATACTCAAAGAAAAAGAATAATGCTTTATATCGCGGCATTTATGATCATAATGTTATATAACTACCTGAATACATTTATTCCGGGAAGTTCGCATGATATCATCTCATTTTCGTACATGGGATTTGTTGTTGTATGGTATCTCTCCATAAAAGAGAGAGTAATAGATGACAGTATGCATAGATGCTTTATGGTCGGAACTTTGTCACTCATTCTGCTATTTATATTACGTCTGGCAAGATGGAATTATTTTGGAATGTTTGAAATGCCAAATGAGCTGCTGAGATACATGAATTACATTCCACTATTATTTATACCGCTTGTATCACTGAATGCGGCTCTTAAGGTCGGCATATATAACCGGGAGAAAACCCGTATTCTGCTGATGGTTCTTTGGATAGTCGGAATCATTCTCTGTACTGTTGTACTTACAAATACATTTCATAATCTTGTTTTTAAAATCAAAGACCGTGATCCGGATAACTTCAGCTACAGCTTTGGTCCGGGATACTATATCATCGTACTTTTCTCACTTACATCCATTATTGCTGCATTTATAATCCTGATACACAGATGCCGCCTTTCAACAAGCAGAAGGCTGGCTTTTATTCCGATACTAACTCTGGTCTTCGGAATACTGCTTATTGCTGTATATTTTATCTGCGGCGGAGCTCCGAAACTGTTTGGTTCAAAACTATATAACCTTCAGGAAATATACATTTTCCTGTATATCGCATTCTGGGAAAGCTGTATCCAGATAGGACTGATTCCGACGAATTCCGACTACGGGAAGATATTCGAGGCGTCTATTCTGGATGCATATATTTGCGATAGAAACGGAAATATGGTATACAGCACAAAAAACTATAATCCAAATGGAGAAAACGATAACAAGAGAGTTACCGAACAGGATATCAGAGCCGGTAAAGTTATCTGGCAGGATGATATCTCGTCCGTAAAGGAGATAAGAGCATCCTTAACAGAGGTTACAAAAGAGCTTGCCGATGAGAACGAGCTCCTGGAATTAGAACACGAGATGAGCAGTAAGAGAGAAGAACTTGAAACTCTCAGAAATCTATATGATGAGTTATATGATTCCGTGAATTTAGAGATAAGAAGCCTCAGAAAGCTTCTTACAGAGATACGAGAGAATCGCTCCGATGAACTTCCTCTTATAAGACAAGCGACCGTTCTCGGTGCATTTATCAAAAGGCGCTCAAATCTTTCGATACTTGCGCACAACGCTCCTGAGATAGATATGAAGGAGCTGGAATATTCCCTTCGGGAATCGATGTACTATCTGTCGCTGGCTGGTGTTAAGTGCAGTGTCATGATGGACGGCAGGGGAAAAGTCTCGGCTGAAAAGCTGATTAAAATGTATGAGATATTCCATGCAATTTCTTCAGAACTCTTCAGTATAAAATGTAATGTCATGGTAAATGTATCGAAAACAGCTGATCTTACCATGAAGATAATGATAGACAGACTTGTTGACAATGATTTTAAAGAATCACTAAAAGATAAGTTCACAGATGGACTTGAAATGGCCTTTGATAAGGATGAAGGGATAACATATATAATATGCAGATAATGCCGGTCTTAAAAGTAAATATTCCATATAATCTGATGATACTCAGAGGAATATTTTTCCTGTGGGCATCATTTCTGTTTCTCAACTTCGTCTATAGACTGTTTGAGGCTGTAAGGAGCAGAAAGGGCTATCGAGAACTTTCTCTCCTGATAGTTCCTGTCGTTATATGTTTTCTTATCACAATCTTTGCCGAAGAGGGAATCCTCCTTGCAATGGGAACGGAATACGTTATCGGAATCGCAGTTGTTCTCGTGATTATGACTATCCTTTCCTTTGTACAGCTTGCGGTCGGCATAAGAAACAGAAAACGCTGTATCGATCTTAACTCAGTTAAGGAGTCCGTAGATAAACTTGTCACAGGAGTATGCTGCTATTTTGAGGACGGAAGGATAAAACTTCATAACTTAAGTATGGAAGGGATATGGAGAAGCCTTACGGGACAGAGTCTGGTAGACGGACGAAGTCTATGGAGTATACTGTCAGAAGGACAGGCAAAGCTCGGAACATGTATTAAAGACGGTGATAATCCTATATATGAGCTTCCTGACGGAAATGTACGAAGCTTCAGAAGAACATATATTGAAACCGACGGAATGAGACTATATGAAGTTCTGGCCGCCGATGTGACGGAAGAGTTTGCGCTTATAAGCGAACTGGAGGAGAAGGAAGATAGATTAAGATACAGAGGGGCACGCCTTAAGGCTCTCGGTGAGAAGATTGATGCTCTAAATATCGAGAAGGAGATTCTCAACTCGAAGATCAGGCTGCATGACGACTGGGGACGCGCACTCCTTACCGCAAAAGCCTATATGGAGAATCCGGATGATGAAACGAGAAGAGAATTTCTGTCTATATGGGAGCGAAACATTTCCTATGTAGAGGAAAATGAACCGTCTCTCGCAAAGGATGCTTATGATGATATTATCCGAAGTGCAGAAGCTCTCGGACTCAGAATAGATATCGAAGGCGAGCTTCCTGAGGATTATGATATGAGAAATGTGGTCATACAGGCCATGACTGTCTGTCTCAGCAACATGGTTAAGCATGCTGAAGGAAAATTACTTGAAGTAAGATCCGAAAACAGCAGCGGAAGATTTACAGTAACATTAACAAATGATGGCGAAAGTCCGGATGAGGTTATAGAAGAGAAGGGTGGACTTAAGAATCTTAGAAAGAAGGTAGAAGCACAAGGATGGCAGATGAAGGTAGAGAGCAGTCCGAGATTTGTGCTCAATATAGAAATGGGGGATAAAAATGGCATATAGAGTACTTATAGTTGATGATCAGAAGATGCAGAGGATAGCGCTTGAAACAAGCCTTTCTGAGAATCCTGATTATCAGATAGTTGATTCGATAGGAAATGCTGAGATTGCCGTGAGCTTTGCACGTAGCAAGGAACTCGACCTGATAATAATGGATATAGTAATGACCGCTGGCCTAAACGGAATTGAAGCAGCAGCTACAATTAAAAGAGAGCATCCTCACATAAAAATTATACTTGTTACAAGCATGCCGGAGGTTTCATATATCGAAAAGGCGAGGGAAGCCGGCGCAGAGGGTATGTGGTATAAAGAATATGAAGCCCTCCCGCTGATGAAGGTTATCGAGAAGGTTCTCGCCGGAGAGATAGTATATCCTGAGGAGACGCCTGTACTTTCCATAGGAAATGCATCCAGCGATGAATTTACACCGAGAGAGCTGGATGTCCTGCGGAAAGTGGTATATGGTTACACGGATCAGGAGATTGCAGATATGCTGAATATGAGCAGGTGGACCGTAAGGACTCATGTAAAGAGTCTTATGCAGAAAACCGGCTTTAAGAATCGAGTAGAACTGGCTGTGAATGTCCGTTCTTCCGGACTGGTTATTGATGAATAGAACTGTGATTATTTCTGCTATTTTTGTTTTCATAACAAAAGTAAGGTACGATAAATTGTCAACTCATTACCCGAAGAATGATGGTTTAGTTGGAGATAAACACTCTGAAACTTATCAGGAGACAGTGGTTGATCGTTCTTATTACGAAAAAAAGAAGTAGATTGATATCCTTTAGCGTGTTATTCCAGCATAATTGACTAAGATAAATCAGGATTTACGGATAGGAGAAAGATAGTGAGGACATATTCGGCAGAAGAAAAGGAATTCTTAAAAGACCACAGTTATATTGAAGATGTGATAGACGGCCATCGCCTGCGTTATATCAGTTCCGGACCGGAGAAGGCGCGAACCATCGTATTCATGAACGGCTTGGAGATTCAGCAGATGTTCATGCGTTACGCCCAGGCATTTGAAGATGACCGCCGCAATAAATCAAAGATAATCCATTCATTCAGAATGGTCGGAGAATTAATTCATGAGCCGCTCATAAAGACTTCGGACTTTGACCCTGTCCGAGGGCGGATACTTCTGCTGCAACCGGAAAATGATATATTTTCCAAAAAGGATCAGAAAACGCTTGAAGAGTTACTGCCAGAACCGGAAGTGCATTATATGCGGGGAAGTCATCATGGACCGTGGGTTTTGCAGGAAGATTACATTTTATTGATCAGGGATTTTCTGAAAGGACTTGCTGAATGAGATATCAACAGATTCCAGTTTGAGGAGGTGATTGTATCAAATTCCTCAAGGAAGAACTGTATAGGTTCTATAAGATAGCACGATGATAGATTATACCGGAATAAAACGAATTAAGAAGTTTTCATATTTGGTTGTAAGCTGTGAGTTGACAGATTGCAAGCCTTAGCTGGTAGAAGTAAACCGCCCTTTTTTGTAAGGTTAGAACGAAATCATACAAAGGAAAGGACGGTATTTTTTATGAAAGAAATCAAGAGGAAAGGTAGATTTAAAAGAGTTGTAAAAAGAATAGTGAAGGGAATGCTTATAGTGTTAGGTGTGATTACCGCGTTAACTATAGTATTGTCAGTAGGAACCTATTTATATAATAGGTCATGCCTTGAAAAGGAAGCGAAGTTGATACTCCATAAGGGACAGTATGTTGAAGTAGATGGACATGATATGAATCTGCTGATAGAGGGTGAGGGAGATAAAACTCTAGTATTTTTGGCAGGAGCCGGTACACCGTCACCGATACTTGATTTTAAACCTCTGACGGATATCATAAAGAATGATGTAAAGGTTGTTATAATAGAAAAATTCGGTTATGGTTATAGTGATGAGATAGACGGTGATAGAACTGTTGATGTTATTATGGAGCAGGATCGAGAGGCTCTACTCGCGGCCGGTGTGGAAGGACCTTATATCCTGTGTCCGCATTCTGCATCGGGCTTTGAGGCAATGTACTGGGCAAACCACTACCCTGATGAAGTGGAAGCAATAATAGGTCTTGATATGGGAATTCCTGAAGAATATGATTATATGGGAGTTGACTGGGAGAACCTTCAAGCAGAGGATCCCGTAGAAACTGCAAAAGATATGGAATTCTATGATTTTTGGGTATATAAAGTAGGTCTTATGAGATATATGAATGCTGAGGAGATATTTCCGGCATTAAAATCGAATTATCTAACTGAAGATGAAAAGATGGAATATAGGGCCATAATGTATTCTAAGTATCAGAATGGGTATGATGCCACAATAAATCATGAACAGTGGTTTACGGATAGGATGATCAGGGAAATGAAGGCTCTATATGACGGGTCTATTCCTGATGTGCCTACATTGATGTTTGTGACAAATGATAAAACGCTTGAACCAATGGTGAAAGATATGGATAATTGGCTTCTGATTCATCAGAATTATATGGATAACATTTCCGATGGGAAACTCGTGGAACTAAATGCAAATCACTATTTCTATACAGAGATACCGGAGGAAGTTTCGACGGAAATTAAAGAGTTTATTCAGACACTTGAGGAGGACGAAAGATGATTCTTTCTGAAAAAATAACAGAATTAAGAAAGAAAAATGGGCTTTCGCAGGAAGAATTCGGAGCAGAGATTGGAGTGAGCAGGCAGGCAGTTTCGAAATGGGAAATGGCACAGGCGACGCCTGATCTGAATAAGATAATGAAAATTTCTGATTTTTTTGGTGTTCCTACAGACTTTCTTCTGAAAGATGAGTACGATTTGACATTTCTGGATAACAATGTAGGATTTAAAAATGTAAATAGTGATGAGAACGGGAAAACAACTGATCTTGAAAAGGTTTCCTCAAATACTAAAATGATAGAACTTTCTGAGATACAAAGTTATCTGGATATCAATAGAAAATCAGCCAGAAATTTCGTGATAGCTATATTTCTTTTCTTTGTTTCCCCATTTGCAGGGATTGTCATATCTACATTCAATGAACCATATGCTATAGTGGGATTGGTTATACAGCTCCTTATACTTATTGTTGTGGCAATGATAATAGTGCTTACCATATGGGAGTTGTCAAAGCATAGAATACTTGGTAGTGGAGAAACAGAACTTGCTTACGGAGTTCGCAGTGTTATAGAAGAGAGGAAGAAAGGATTTGAACCTACATTTCTTAAAGGAATTATATTTGGGATTATATGTTTTCTTGCTTTTGTTATCCCTATAATAGTTGTTTCGGCATTTACTGATGACAACAATGTGGCAATAATCATTGCATCCTGTATTATGCTGCTTATCTTTGCCACAGGTGTCTCTGTAATTACTTATGTTGTGATAATTAATCATGGATATAATACGGTTCTCAAGATTAAATGAATGTCTGTATGACGCTAATCTTGAAATAAGAAAGATGGTTGAAGATAAATAATATGGAAAGTAAAAGTATTATACCCGACGAAAAAGTCGAAGAATTATTCTGCTATTATGCTAATAAAGATGATCAGTCTGCTAAGTGGATCGGTGTTACCAAATCCGGAAAATATTATAATGTCGAAACACACACGTACAATATAGGTTCGGCATATTCGAACAGTCACATATACTATCCGATAGAGCCGGATGAAGTAGATTATTTTATGAAAATTGCCGAGAATCGTAAGAGAACAGAAGAATTAAAGGCTTTAGAAGAAGAACGGAGCCGTCTTGAAGATCAGGCCCGTCTGATAACAAACGGATCGGATAAAGATTTCTATAAAAAGAAAAATACGGATATCATATGGTGGGTAAAAGATGATAACGGTGAGCAAAAGTTCTCTTTTGACAGAGAAACGGTTTTTAATCTGATGACCGATTATCCGGAAAAGCTTACTCCTGAGCAGAAAGAAATCTTTGAAAAGGAAAATCCGTACTGGAAGGTATATTTTAAAAAGAGGAATATAAGCATGAATGATAATAATCAGGAAATTAAGTTCGTACAAGATATAACTCCCGAAGAGTATATGCAGCTTAGACGTGATGTGGGATGGAAGGAATTCCCTCTTGAACAGGCTAAGGCATGTATTGATAATGCATACTATGTAGTATGTGTAAGAGACGGAGAAAAAGCCATCGGTGTTGTAAGACTTCTCTGGGACGGCGGATATATCGCGTTTTTATCTGATGTTATCGTTGACGCCGCATACCGCGGTCAGGGAATAGGAAAAACTCTTGTTGAGTCCTGCCTGATTCAACTGAAGAAGGATATGAAACCTGGATATAAGGTTAAAATAACTCTTAATTCTGCAAAGGGTAAAGAACCTTTCTATGAAAAATTCGGATTTAAAGTCCGTCCGAATGATGATGCAGGTGCGGGAATGGATCAATGGTTAGAAGGATAAAGCTATGAAACATATTTTCAAAGTTCAACATACACAATCGATTCATCATACAAACGGAATGGTAGGTTCCTGGACTGATTGGGATCTGACGGAACTCGGCAGGATTCAGGCAGATCATACCGGAATTAAAGAGGTAAAAATGCTAGTATCGGAAATCCCCAATAACAGCTTGACGAAAGAAATCAAAGAAATAGTTGATATTGCAGTAAAGCGACAATAACTAAATATATAAAACGTATTAATCAGGAATTGCGTGAATATGCAATTCCTTTTTTAATTGCGAAAAGAAAGGAGAACACCATGGCATTCATTGAATCACATGAATATAAGGGTGAAGCAATTGAAATGACATTGACCTGTAAGGAACTGTCTCTCTCGTTAAAGAAGTCCCGATACTTGCTGAAGGTTATATCGTAGACAACTGTGAAAAGGCTATCAATTTAATCGGCGAAGAACTTAATCGATGTGACAGAGAGTATGTTGCAGTACTTAATCTTGCATCTGATCTTAAACCGATTAAGTATTATAGTTTAAAGAAGAATTAAAGAATCGGCAAAGATTAACGAATTACAGAATGATAGTATATGTGACAGTAGAGACATTTCTCTGCTGTCACTTTTTATTCTTTGAGGAAGCCAAAACTATACTATTGAGGAGATGAGAATTATGAAGGTATTATATGGTCTTATCTATGAGATGAACGTTACTATGCAGTTTATGTATATATTTTTGCCGAGTGCGATAACATTTCTGTTTATACTGCATCATTTTATGAAAGAACATAGGAAAATCTGGGCAGGGCTTACGCTCATACCGTTAATCGTCTATATAATCTTTATGTCTCAGGTATATTATAAGGGCGATAAGGAGCTTACGATTGAAAGATATACAATATTCGGCGTTATTTCGCTATTCATAGCTCTCTGGGGACTCGCGGTATTACTTAAAAGATCATTTGTTGCATATGGAGTTATAATAAGTGTATTTTCAACAGTGCTTCTTTTAATTGAGATCGTACTGATATGGGCGGTTCTTTTAAGGCCGAATGTTGGAAATTATTCGAAGCTTGGATGGACCGATTCCTTCAGCTGTGCGATCGATTATATGGAACAGGAATATGTACTAAACGATTGGAAGCAGATTGACTATGACATGCTTCGGGATAAGTACATACCGCGGATGCAGGAGATTGAAAAAAGCGGTGATGAAAATGCGTATATTCAGCTGCTTTACGAATTCACAAATGAATTTCACGACGGACATGTCAGCGTTCGCGGTGATCTTCCGACTCGCCGTACAGCTATATCCCGGCTCGCCGGAAATGACTTCGGTCTCTCAATGTTCCGATGTTCAACCGATGAAGTGATAGCGGTTCTGGTTGACGAGGAGAGCGTTTGCGCAGAGTACGGAATTCATGACGGAACGTTCATTACAAAATGGAATGGAATCCCTGTGGACGAGGCTGCCGAAAATGCTCTATGTCTTGATGCTTCATATGAGTTTAAAACCTGGGAAAATATACATATAGCTCAGCCTATATTTCTTGCAGGCCAAGGTGGAGATGAGGTTGAAGTATCTTTCATAAATGATGATGGTACCGAAAGGACTGTAACACTTACAGCAAACGGAAGTTATTATAATCGAAGAACTGCAGCGCTTGACATCATTTTCGATACAAATGTGATTCAAGGTGAGAATTATTCTAATCGTATAATTAACGAAAATATCGGATATATTAGGATTAAAGAAGAGGAGTATTCAATCGATCCATGGTTCAATACGAAATGTACGCTGGCATGTTTTTCAAATGAAATATACGAAGATCTGTACAGGCGTATTGAGGCAATGAAAAGAGAAGGCGTTGACAGGATCATACTCGATCTCAGAAATAATAACGGTGGTTATGGATTTGAGTCCAGAACGGTCGCATCACTTTTTGTAGATGGTGATATTCCATATAAATTACAATTTGATAAGGATGGAAAAGTGATTGATGCATCTAATGCAAAGCCTATCGAGAATCAGGGCCCATTCAGTGATATTAGGGTTGTTGTTCTGGTAAATGGTGAAACCTGCAGTGCAGGTGAGAGTATGACGAACTATCTGTCTAAAGGACAAAATGTCACTATCATGGGCAGTACTTCTACGTGGGGAGCATGTCAGGCGACGGGAGGGTCGGTAATCCTCACGGACAGTAAATATTCAATCATATTTCCAATCATTCCAGAAACAGATGAAAACGGCCTGCCTGAAGTAGATGTAGGTGCAGATTATCATACACGTATTGAGATGGATTACATGATAGATTACGATCCGGACGAGGCGGTAAAGTTGTTTGAAAATCCTGAACATGACTATGTACTTGAAGAAGCGATTGTTTACCTTTTGCACTAATCCTAACCTCCATGATTAAAAAAGTGGATATAAACTAACCGCGACCATGGAGGTAAACGAGCAAAATAGAAGTACTTGTATGACGATGAAATAGATGATAATATTTTCATGGCAGTAGTATTACATTTGTATCATATAAGTCTTGATATTTCATATAGTATTTGCTGAAGATGGTTCATGTCGCTCAATGTGAAATGTTCTATGAGCAGAGCTATTACACTCCGTCTGAAGAAGGGTTTATGGTCTTTGATACGAAGTTAGGTAAAATCGGGATTGTTGTGTGCTTTGATCGCCACTATCCTGAGAGCATTCGTACGGAAGTTCTACGCGGTGCGGAGCTGATTATTGTCCCTACAGCAAATACTAAGTCAGAGCCCTCTGATGTGTTTCAATGGGAGATAAAGGTTCAAGCATTCCAAAACAGTGTCAATGTAGCAATGTGCAACAGAGTTGGAGTGGAAGGGAGCATGGAGTTCTCCGGCGAGTCGCTAGTTGTTGGCTTTGATGGCGAGACGATTAAAATTGCGGGAGATCAGGAAGAGTTAATGCTGGCAGAGGTGAATCTTTCCGGAGCGACCCTAAAGCGTCACCAACGGCCATACACATCTCTTCGAAGAACGGATCTGTATGAGTGAAGATATAGTTTGAGGCCAAGAAAAAAACATGATATTCAACGGAGAAGGCAATAAGTCTTGGGATGACTTATTTCAGTTTTATAGACGATGACAAA
>DEFA01000051.1 GCA_002350525.1 Lachnospiraceae bacterium UBA2864
GCCCGAAATGGTATCTTGCCATCCCGGACGCTTGGTTAATCTTCTTTATACATCCCTTTCCAGCACTCTCTTACTCTTAAATAAATATAGCAGAAAGTCTTCCTGCAACCTCTTCTGTAGTTGCTCCATAGTTGATCAGTGTGTTAACATCAAACGGATCATTCTCCAGCCTTGAAATATATCTGTAATATCTTTTAAGACAGCAGTTGGTAAATCCTCTGTTCTTTCCACTTCCATTTCAACGATTATCCCCAAAACAGCTTTTTTATGCTTCTTGAATTCTGAAGAGTGAACCTCTTCTCCTACATCTCTTTTTGGCTTTGAGATCCATGTAATGTGCGTATAAAGATTGTTGTATTGGAGTCCAGATTGATTGGTTACTTAAGGGTGCAAGTAAGGTGCAAATTCACGAATAAAAAAAAGAACCCGACGCATCAGGTTCTCCCAGGTGTAATCCGAAGATATCCACCGCAATTCTTATATATAATATACTACTTTTGTCGAAAATATGCAAGATTTTTCATGATCTACTGATAAAGTTTTGCAAAGCATTCATGTTAGGTCTATGCTGCGTGCCAACTACCTGATTATATATATTTATAGGTAATTCATTTCTTAAATATTCCGTCTGCTGTTGATATGATGCAACGAACTGCTTACAAGATGTTTTGGTTTCTCCCATCTTTCTTAAAAAATACGTAATCATAATAACATACGCATCCATATATTTGAAATTAATATTAGATATTCCCACTTCACTTTCCAGCAAATTGATAAGCCTTTGATCAATTGCACCCGTCTTAAATCTTGTATCAAAAATTACATTATTATGTGCAATCGCATTCCTTAAATCTTTAACCGTAAAAATAAAGAACTGCGTATTCATACCATCAGAATCCAAATTTGTTGGAAGCTTCATAATATTAGAAACATAAAGCTTAACATTAGTACATGCACAATCATAAAGTGTTCCAAATTCACCAAGAGTTAATGTCTCGAATATTGCCCAAACCGGTATCGTTATATCATTATTAAAGAAATGCGCTACTACACTTCTCTTATTATAATCTCGCACTAATGCTGCATTAATCTTTCCTTTTAAATTCATTCGCTTTGTATACTCTGTTTTATAAGCGCGACTTCCTGGAGTATGATTTCTATATGCAGTCAATGACTTATTATAAATAACATCAAAATTTTCCGACTTACTATCAGCAAGAAGCGCCTCAATCACATAGCTTTTTAATGCATTTTCAATAAACATAACTTTAGGATATAGAACTGTTTTTAGTTGCATATCATATTTATTTAAAGCAATCACCTCATCCAATGAAGTAAAATTCACGCGATTGGTATCTTCGCGAATGAATCTATACCCTTTAAACCCATGATAATAGCCCATATTTCGAAGGGCCTGTGTCTGAGAACTCTTAACACTAATATGGTGTGTATTTCTTAAATATTTCATCAATTGATAAATTGATAACATATATTATATTTCCTTCTTTCGCATTTAATATAAAACCAATTATAACACTGAGTGTCTGCTTTTTCCACAAGACTAACGCCAATCCATAGGCCGAAGAGCCATTATTCTTTAATTTACATACATCTAACATTCCATCCCACTTACTCGTAACAGTAACTAGGCATATCACCGCATACTTTAGAAAGGCGATCAAATGTCCACAAATCATCTGGTACCTAGTCTCATCCTCTTTATCAGCATCAACATAGGACATCACAATATCAAATTTAACATCTGAATTCAATTAAATCTTCTTTTATATCTATCGGAAATCAAACGTTTAACAGTTGTTCCGTTAAACTTCTTGCCATACCAACATTTTTTTCGTACATTTTATCCCACACATCAAGACACTTTAACGATATTTCAATGTCCATAGCATCTTTACTATTAGCTGTTTCATCATATAAGCCCAAGACCATTTTCAGCAATACCTCATCTACTCCCCATACAAACTTCTCTTCATCAGTTTTTTCCAAAACGCTCATGCACAAATCAAAAATAATATCTACATAACACTTAAGCATGTTTTGTTCTGCTACATATTCAAAGAAATAGTTTAATACATTCTTTTTGATTTTAGATTTCAATATGCTATCGATAAATGTGCGATCTTGTATGATATCAACTAATTTATCCGTAAATAGTCTTCCCCACAAGAATTCGTTATCCGCATCGTCTTCCATCATTATAATCTTCTCTAATAAGTCTTTTGCTTTTCCTCTGTATTGAGGTATTCCCAAATAAATAATTGCCATTTCAAGCATAGGCTTTCGATGTTCCTTAGTCGACGATACATATGCAGAAAAAACATCTGGAAATAAATCTGCTAGCATATTTAGTTCAACCATGGAGTATCCTGCTATGCGTATTAATCGCTCATCATTAGAACAAAACATTTTCCGAATAATATCTTTGATATCATTCGGATACTTCTGCCTACAAATGCAAAAAAATCTTCTACTATCCACAAATCCGGCAAGCCTATAATCCCAATTAAATAGATTTATTATCTTTTCTTCTGCCCAATCATGATCATAATTAATTATTGGCCATAGCAAAAAAAGAGTTGCATACGCGACATAAATGTTTTTGTCCTTAGTTAATAATTCTATTGTTTCTTTGTTTTTTACAAAGATATCCTTGTTTTCCCATACGAGTGATGATAACGCTTTTATTGCACCTCCTCGCACACAATTTATAGCATTTGATTCTATAGAAGATACAGTAACCCCCTCCTTATCATCACTCGATATAATAATCTGTTCCCCTTCTTTGGGATTGGTATGCTTTTGTATAATATCTAAAAGGACACTTACAAAATAATCCATTTGCTTAATGATAGTAATTTTTTCGATAGCATCAGCTATATTAGCCGCTCTATTCGATTCATAATCATATCCATATTTTTGAATTATTTCTGCTAATAAGTCTTCACCTATAGTATCAACATTATTGCTTGTAGCTATACCGCTAAAAAAGGCAGCAAGAAAACTTTCGTGTATTTTAGAACTCTCTATAGTCAGCAAAGCAGATGCCATTTCTCTTGGATTTTCAGCAACAAACTTGCTAAATGCATAAGAAAACTCCATTAATGAACTTTCTATGCAAATACCCTCTTTTTGCTTCCATTGGGTCTTATTAATCGAAGCCAATTTTTCATTGGTTATTATCCCTATCCAATTATTTACAGATAGTTTTTTTCCAGAGACCGGTGAAACTACAGAGCAAGCACGACTACTTTCTTCATAATCATATATGCTAACATGATTATCATATCTTCGTTCCAAGACACGTAATAGTTCATTAACGCTTGGGCTACGTCTCTTTTTACTAATTGACGGGAGCAATTCAAGTTGTAAATCTCCCCAAAAAGGCCAATAAACTCTCCTCTCCTTTTTTGTTCTTCGCTCTAAGTTAACTTCCATGCGATGTTTTAAATAGTCTTTCGATTTACTATTATTATAACTAATAACTCTATCCTCAAATTCACTAAGTTTTTCATCGCTGCATAACTCAGTAAACTTTGATATCAGAGTCTTAGCTAGCGAGAGTTCGTTTCCATTACCACTAGAATACTCTATCGCATTGATGAAACCATTTCTGGAAATGTAATCAAGCACATAATCAGCATATTTCGCATCTATATGAGATAAGGCATCTAAGACTATCTCATTATAAAGAGAATTTCCCTTATCATAAGCAAATTTAAAATACTCTATAAAGCCATCCGGATCAACGGTTACGAACGCTTCACTTGCGAGTTTGACAAGCAACACGCATGTACGTTCCAATCTTTTATTCCATGAATATGTTTGAGACCAATTAGTAAATCTAATTTGATCTGAAACCCTAGGAAATAACGGTATAAATGAGTCTATTACATATTTATATTCTTGAACAAACAAGTCCATTTCATTACATAAAAACTCATCAGCGTTTCTATACAAAGAGTTATCTTGTCTATGAATATTCTCCTTCAACATTCTTGTCAAAATACAGATAGCTCTCTTTTCACATTTTTGCATAAGTTTTTTCAAATCCAAGTAATGATTCAATAAACCAGGATATACATCATATACGTATAATCTTAGTTTAAAAAGAGGTTCTGTATCCTCATCTATATCATTAGAAAAAATCCGAGACCATTCCTTAGCATTTACCACCGTAATATTTGACTTTATAATCTCTATATCAGCATTATCAATATAGGTTCTTATGGAATAAAAAAGATTAGCTGCGATTTTCACGCCTTCTTTTGTCTGTGTCATAACGGATAACTCACCATTGTCCCTGAGCATATGAACATAAGTAGGTGAGCCCATAATTATAGTATTAATCACACAATCCTTCCATCTTATTTTTTTAAACAAATCATACACGCACATCTTAACACATTGCGAACAGGTCATTTGAGATAATACTTCTATAAAAACATATTTAAAGCTATAACGTACATCAATGTTTTCTATTAATTCCAACCCATTTTTGACAAAATCTTGCTCAGATAACTCGGCTAACTGTTGCATAAAAATAACAAATTGATATCGCTTTGACGGAGTCTGATTTTCCTTTTTTCCAACAATCTCAATAATATTCTTACCTAAGAAAAATTCTCTAAGCATTTCTTCCGCAAAAAAGCAATCTAAGATGGACTGGTGCACAAATGCTACAAGATTTTTTTCTACAACAATAAATCCTGATGAAACCAGAAATTCCTCATAATCCCCAGGAATATTGAGTAAAAAGCTTGGCATATTTAATTTACTGTTATCATAGCAATACTTTACTAAACACTTTCTATATGAATCCAATGAATTTGAATCAAGCCCCTTAAAATGAGCTATGTATGTTAACTGCCTCCACCATTTCCTGATAAGCTGATGCGTTGCCGTAAAATTATCATTTTTTTGTTCAACATCTAACTTTTCCCAAATATAAAGATTGCTGGGCGTTCTTAATAGATTCCTAGTCCGCAGGCTTATTCCATCAAATTTTTTTCCCAATACTTTTCTGAGTTCGGAATCTGATAATACTCCTATCGCTATTTTTTTCCATTCGTTCTCATTAACAAACAAAGCCGAAATGAAACTATCGTTATTGAGATCATAAGTTCTACAAACAAACACTAAAGAAATCGGATGCTCCCTTTCTTTATTGAGTTGCATTATCTCATTTATTACTTGTGTGCAAATCGTTAGTGCATCACTTGAATGTGCCTGAGTCCACCGTAATGCATCTAGTTGATCCAAAATAAGTACTGCATTATCATTTGGCGTCACAGCATTAATACAATAAGATATGGATGTAGGAAAACCCAATTTCTTCCCCCATATTTCAGAATTTCCTACAGGCATATTTCGATCAAGTTTAATTGCTAGATAAGTTATATTTTCTTCTTCTAGCTTAGATATCAAGTTCTCTGTACATCCGCTTTTTCCTGCCCCCGCGTTTCCATGAATAACAACAGATACACCATCTTGAATTAGTTCCAGACATTTTTCAGTCTCATCCCTTTCCACGAATCCACATGAAAACGGCTTAAATACCTGTCTATATTCTTCATTTAACCGAATTATTGTTGGCCAAATTCTATTATCGTTTGCCAAATTGCGATATTCAACATTTTGAGCTTTCAAAAAACTGCCGAGCACTGAGATATCTAATGTTTTTCCGTATACATCTTCATTTAATATATAATCAATAAAAATCCTATAAATCGTTTCCGGATTTCCAATGAATAAACTCGATATTTTTGCAAGATTTTCATTCTTCATTTCACCGTCAGTCACCTGACGCATGAATATTCTTGAAAAAAAAGACAATGCGCGCCTTATATCCTCTTCAAGCTCTAAGTCTAACCCAAGTGCGCCACAAGCATTTTTAAAAAACCTTCTTGTATCTGCTCCTGATTTCATTATTTGTTCATTGTAGAACAAATTTGGATCCTGTCCATTTGTTCTTGCCCGATTAGCAATATCTTCAAGTAGTGTACAATTAAGCGGAGAAACCAGAGACACACTAATACTACTGGACCGTTCTAATTGATATGCCCATGTTTTCCATATATTCTTGCTATTAATGGAACCATAATCCCAGTATTCAAAACTACCATTTCTTCCTTTGCACTGCTGAGATTCACGAGCACCGTTTTTGTATGTAATCCATAAATCAGCTCCCTTTTCATCGTCACCAATTGCTTCTATGGCTACACTCTCTATTTTTTCTTCGATTACTTCCAATAGTTTTCGAATCGTCCAATTTATTTCAAAACGATTTCCATATTTATCTGCGCGCCCACCAATTTCGTATGCCATTATATCCTCCCTACACACTCTCCTCCAAAATAGTTTATTATTTTACTTCAAATACTAAAACATACTCTCCCAAATACATGAACGAAAGCACCAACATATCAGTTATTCATCTCGTACTATTGCCACTCTCAGTGCTAGAATTAGCCTATCAATCATTAACGGAGCACCTTACACATACTTATACATTACTACTAATACTTCCATCATTTTTCCGCTCATAACAACTCATTTCTCAGTTTTAATTCCGTCCTAACAATCAATAACCTTCTTATCTTTTAATGAAGCAAGTATTTTTCTTATATCCCCATTAGAGTATCCACTTACCTGAACTAATTCTTTTATATGATATTTAAACTTTGACTTATAAAATCGATAACTCGCTGTTCAGACTCATTAATACGAACTTCTTTATCAGCGCCCTTTCCATATACTTGATCAACACAAATACTATTTTCATATAGCATCCAATTGATTAAAAATGTATTCATATCTCCTCGATACCCAAACTACACTCTTCAGTATTGTACTCAACAATATAACATTTTCTTTTTCGCTTTATATGTTACTCAATTAGGTCTGGACTCATATATAATTCTTCAACTCTTTCAAAAGGTGCACACAAGGTGCAAATCATCCTTATTATTCTTCAGAAACGCCTATTTACAAGGATTAGAAAGCTAATATACTGTACTGCCCCAACAACAAAACAGCACTTTTATCATTATATCTATAACCCCTTTCTTTACTCGAAACGCCCGTATTTACTGGGGTTTCGGCACTTTTTAAGTCTATATCGAATTAGTGTATTTTAAATCAAATTACCACAGTTTTGTGGTAAAATCTGTGGTAATTTGATGCATATTATTCATTTGACAACAACTTTATTCATCCCAATAATCATCAGATTCATCGTCCACTTCCCTTATACCAAAAAGGACATACAAAATATCCATTTTTGAATTTAACACCCTGACAATTTTCAAATTGTCATTTTCAATACGATAAAATATAAAATTTGCTCCGGATACTATATACATATAATCTGTAACGATATTGAATTTTTCAAATATTCTCCGTAGCCCTGTATTCGGATAATCACCAAGTGTTCTAATATCCTTAAATACTCCTTTTACGGCTTTTACAGCTTCTTTATTGCCAAACTCTTTCTGAACATATTCTTTTATTTTTGTAATATCGTTAAAGGCTTCCGGTGAAATATCGATATTCATCATAAGCCCATCCTCTGCTCAGCGTCATCTATTGATATCCATCCATTTTTCCGAGCTGACATTTCTCCTTTTTCCAATTCTGAAAAAAGACCTTTTAAAGCTATTAACTCGTCAAGCTCATGTATATCAACTATTGCATAATCTCCTCTTCCGTTTTTTGTAAGATAGACAGGGCTGCCATATCCAACTTGGCTTAAAACCTTCTTATAATTTCTCAGATCCGAAACCGGTAATATGTTAGGCATAGTGCTTACCTCCTATTACTAATAATGTATTTCTCCATAACCATTCACAGTAACTATTTTACATATACTAACATAAATGCACATAATTTGCCATAAAATATTACGTATAATTATGCATCTGACTATTTATTGTCCTTACTTCACTGACTATATTATCTAAGTCGAAGTGCGTATACACATTCAGTGTTGTACATATATCAGCGTGGCCCATAAGATATTGCAAGGTCTTTGGATTCATACCGGCTGAAGCCATATGCGTACAGTATGTATGCCTGCATATATGTGGCGTTATTTTCGGAAGTGGTACTCTATAAATATCATTATACTTCTTTACAGCATATTGAAATTTCTTTTCCCAATAATATGCAACACGCGTTTTATCATCCTGTGTTAAAAACAAAAATCCGGTATAGGCTTTACCACTTACATCCTTTATTACCGGTTCAACCCTTGGAGTTCTTCTATTTTCTATTATCCGCACAAAACAGTCATATACTTCTTCACTCATTGGCAATACCCTGGTTCCCGCGTCCGTTTTGGTCGTTTCAACTTTATATGCATTTCCTTTACCTGTCTTAACAAGCTGATGATCTATATTAATGGTTTTAGCATTTAAATCAATATCATCTAACGTCAATCCACAGAACTCGGATATCCTCATACCTGTGTAAAACAGAATATACATTGCCTCATAGTACTTGCCACTTTATTTATTTACTACTTTATTTGCTACTAATTCAAAAACAGCCGATGAATTTCTTCATCAGCTGTTAGTGTCAATACCTCTACGTATTCCTTTAGCTTCTACTTAGGATATACACAGTTTTTCCATATTCCTGCCAATCCATTCAGTCATTGCCTTGTTAGTCCTGTACAGTTCCTCATACTTATCTTTTCCTGCGAAGAAAGCTGTGGAAACAAATTGATTTGCCAATATCATATACGGAATAGCCTTCTTTTCCGCATCCCTCAATTTAACAACACTGTCATATCCGTACATTATCTCTTTCATGACTTCTACCCAGGTAAGTAACTTATCTTCGTTTCCTTCTTCAAAAGTCTCTGACAGTATGGCTGTTGCCGCATAACATGGATCAAATATCCGGGCGTTTTCCTCACTTAGTTCAAAATCAATAAATCCCCACTTGTCCTTCGCCAGGATAATATTGCTCGGATTCGGATCCCTATGAATCACCTGGCGCGGCAAATCCCTATAGAGATCACAAAACTGCGCTGCATATTTCTCCATAGTTTCCGGATTCATATCGATTTTACCCTTCAAGGCCGGGATCGCCCACTCCCTGACACTCTTTCCTAAATCCGCTTCATCCGCAATCGCGTCTATCTTAGCAAGCGCAAGATCCAATTGTCCAATGATTTCCCCGATAAAGCGTGCTTTTTCTTTATAATCGTCAATATAAAGGCCGCTCGCCATAACTCTCTCGCCTTCAACCTTTTGGGTAAGCGTAAAGTATAGTTCTCCGACTGTAACATATTCTTTTCCGTCTGTAGTCGGAATAACCAACGGAGCAGTAAGCCCAACACTGTTAAGCGCTTTGGAAATCTGGGTTGCCTTCTTCACCGAGCCAAGATTTGCCGTATACTTAATCACCATATTGCTTCCGACATACTTCGCAGAATCACTGATCTCTCCGGTTTCCGGAAAGACGATATCCGATACGCTCTCTCTCTGAAGCCCCCAATTTACCAGCACTTCAGAAATCAACTTATTACTGACCATGATGTGTTCCTCCTGAAAAATATTAATCTTATAAGGTCTTTTTGCCTTATATTCCCGAAGGTACTGCGCCGGAGTATATCCGATCTCGCGTATAAAAGCTCTGTAGAAGCCCGAATATGTTTCGAAACCATACTCGTAAACCACTTCGTTTTTCTTTCGTTCCAAGCCTATCTCATAGATAACATACAAGAGCTTTCTCCTTAAAACGTACTGCATAACCGGTATTCCAACAGCTGATTGGAATAATCTGTAAAAGTGAAAAACAGAATATCCCGCAACTTCAGCTAGTTCTTCCGCAGTAATGTCTTCTTTTATGTTGCTATCAACATAATCCAATGTTTTCTGGATCATCTCCCTGACCATACGCAGTTTCCTCCTTTCCGTGATATTTCGTAGCTACACATCAATCTTACTCTTCTATCATCATAATAGTATTTCCGTTTTTGCTATTTATAAAATACCCGCGATCATCCACGTATAGCGGACAACCGCGGTTTCATTATTTTTTCCTCGATTTTTAATTCTTTATTTCGGATTTCCATACATCCACAAGTCTTTCCAAACTCCACGCTGCATTTGCCGGACTAGTGGATGGAAGCACCACTGCTTTTATCCCCGTCACCGGTTCAATATACTTGATATACAGTCGTTCAGCTGTTTTCCCATTTACGATTATCTTCTGAATCTTTGAATTTTTTATGATTTCACTTAAATCATTAGCTTTTGCATTTTTAATGCTTGCATCAGATGAACCCGATATTTCACATTCAGCAATCACATCCCAAAGCGCAAGATTATTATCGAGAATCAATTTCTTCTTTTCTTCAATTGAAGTCGGATTCTCCTGATCAAAAATCCTTGCAATCACCTTCCAGAATCTGTTTTGCGGATGGCCATAGAAAAACTTCATTTCTCTGGATTTAACAGATGGAAAACTCCCTAGTATCAACACCTTGGAATCCTTATTATAAAGTGGGGGAAACGGATGTTGCTGGACACTCTGCTTATCCGTCTGTCCCATTATTTTCATTTTTGTTTGCGTGTTATATTGGTTGATATTGACTTTCTTTTTTATCTTTCTCATTCCATCAAACACCACATGTTCAACCTTTTTCTTACCCATCAGCCATAGTACTCTTCCCCGTGCGGGAAGAACCTCCGATACATAATACTTTTTTTAAGCTTTATAATACTGAAATCATACATCACTTTTCTATTTGTTGTCATTGGACCAATAGTATAATTATTTAACGCGAATGGCTCTCTCACAAAAGGTACATGCAAGGTATAAAATACCTTGTTTTTTCTTCATTAATATACTATCTGTGCGACTTCTAGGACTTTCGGTACATGCTGCCCCAGCAGACGAAAAGCACTTTTATCATAACTCATACCTCATATTTCTGTATCTGGCTTCTACCTCCTTAAAACCTACCTTCTCATAAATCGGATATCCGTCATCTGTTGCTTTTAAATCTATTCGTCCCAGTCTAAGTTTCTTACCATATTCAATAAGATTCTTCATTAGAGTAGTACATAGTCCTTTACCGCGATATTCGGGCACTGTATAAACGCTGAGTACATCTCCGTAAAGTCCGTTCAGAAGAACAGAATTCGCAGGCATTTCTATAATATGCAGATATGCAACTGAAACTATCCTATCGTTATCTCTTGCAACAAATGGTATAAGTTCAGTTCCAAGTTTTCTTTCAAAATATTCAGGAAGCTGTTTCTCCATTCCTTCCTTTTCATCTTCAGATACACTGCCGAAATCATCTATCATATAAGCTATTCGGAGTTGTATTAACTCTTTTATATCATCTTTTGTAGCTAATCCGTATTCTATCATTAGAATTCATACCTCCATTTCAGTCGAATGAATCTTTTCTATATTATCGAGCAGTTCCCTGCTATCCGGCTTTTCTGTCTCTATCTTTTCAAGCGTATCCTTAAGGATTTCATTTCTCAATTCCCGCAGCCATTCTGAATGATCAGTCACATTAAATGCATATGTCTTATTTAATTCATATTCATTCTCAGACCAAGTGTCTATAGGAGATTCATTATGCTGAATAAGTGCCTCGAGTTTATCAAGAGCTTTATAAAGCTTCGCCTCAAGCGTCTCCTGTTTTTCCATTTCCTCATATAGCCGCGCCATAGATTTTGATACTTCTTCGGGAAGACTTTTCACCCACTCACCCAGAAGCTCATCTTCTGTCTTTCTGTCACCATCCGTCTTAACGAATGTTGGAATATCTCCCGTAAAACATTCCCCCAGATCATGAATCAGACCCATGCAAACCACTTTGTCAGTATCCACCTCCGGGAACTCATCCTTAAGAAGAAATGCCATAAGTGATACTCTCCAACTATGCTCGGCAACACTCTCTATCCTTCTTTTGCTCGTAGTACAGTGTCGCGGAGTATCTTTAAGCTTCTCAGCCATATGTAATATATCCAAAAATTCTCTTGCATTCATAATAATCCCTGACTTTACTCTTCTAATATCCTCTCACATTAAAGCATCCGTTTGAAATGTTTTTCATATACATAATTCAACAATTCAGACTTAGTATAACATTAAACCTGTGGTTTAAAAAAGAATGCTTTTCTTTTTGCTTAACTTAAGGTATTATTGTGTGTGGATTTTTAGCCTATAATAAATATTTATTATCAAAGAAAAGAGGTCTGTAAACATGGATAAAGTTGTTTTAGCCTATTCAGGCGGACTCGATACAACTGCGGTAATTCCGTGGTTAAAGGAAACATATGGTTATGAGGTTATCTGCTGCTGTATAGACTGCGGTCAGGGCGAAGAGCTTGATGGTCTTGAAGAGCGTGCACGTCTCTCAGGAGCTGCTAAGCTTTATATTGAAGATGTCGTTGATGATCTCTGTGAGAATTATATCATGCCATGTGTTCAGGCAGGTGCTGTATATGAGCATAAGTACCTCATGGGTACTGCTATGGCAAGACCTACAATCGCTGCTAAACTTGTTGAGATTGCCCGTAAGGAAAATGCAGTCGCTATATGCCACGGTGCTACCGGTAAGGGAAATGATCAGATAAGATTCGAACTTGGTATCAAGGCTCTTGCTCCTGATATTAAGGTTATTGCTCCATGGAGAGATGACAGATGGCAGATGGATTCACGTCAAGCCGAGATAGATTATTGTAAGGCTCATGGTATTGATCTTCCGTTCGGAACAGATCAGTCCTACAGCCGTGACAGAAATATATGGCACATCAGCCATGAAGGACTTGAACTTGAAGATCCTTCACAGGCTCCTAATTACGATCATATGCTTGTTCTCAGCGTTACTCCTGAGAAAGCACCTGATGAAGATGTAGAACTTACAATCAACTTTGAAAAAGGTATGCCTGTATCTCTTAACGGTAAGAAGATGAAGGTTGCCGATATCATCCGCGAACTTAATACAATCGGCGGAAAGCATGGTATCGGAATCGTTGATATCGTTGAAAACAGAGTTGTCGGTATGAAGAGCCGTGGAGTATACGAGACTCCTGGTGGAACAATTCTTATGGAAGCTCATCAGCAGCTTGAAGAACTTGTTCTCGACCGTGACACTATCGCTCTTAAGAAAGATCTCGGAAGCAAGCTTGCAAGTATCGTATACGAAGGTAAATGGTTTACTCCTGTTCGTGAGGCTATATCAGCTTTCGTTGATGTAACACAGCAGTATGTAACAGGTGAAGTTAAGCTTCGTCTTTACAAAGGTAATATCATCAAAGCAGGTACAACTTCTCCATATTCACTTTACAGTGAATCACTTGCATCATTTACAACCGGTGATATGTATGATCATCATGATGCAGAAGGCTTCATCACACTTTGGGGACTTCCGCTTAAAGTTCGTGCTATGAAGATGAATGAACTTAAGAAAGAAAACAAGAAATAATATTCTGAATAGTTTTGCAAATACAAAATAACGCCCACCGACTGATGATGAAGCCGGTGGGCGTATCTTTATTATTCACGGTTGATTCAGAATAGCAGCGTCGTATATTATAATAGCTCACGAATCATTTCTGCGTCATAAGTAACCGAATCAAGCTTTTCTACCTCTATTCTGTATAAAGCATTTGCTGCTATATGTTCTGCTGCCTGCTCTATATCTCTTATACCTGATGTATTCTTAAATATATCCATTACCGCATCTAACGCTTCTTCCGTTATCACGATCTCTTCACTGCGAAGTCCGATTCTCTTAAGTACTTTCGGCATGGCAAAGCGTGTAAATATTACTCTCTTTTCCTCCTGCGTGTAATCCGGAAGTTCTATAACCGCAAATCTTGACATGAGCGGTGCACTTATATCTGCTTTGTTGTTTGCTGTTGCTATCGGATAAACACCTGTCGTCGGTATATTGCACTCAATGTAGTTATCTGTAAATCCGAGGTTATCAAGCAGTGTAAGAAGAACATCCGCAGGATTTCCGTTTCCTTTACCTGACGCAGCTTTATCCAGCTCATTTATGATAAATACCAGATTAGAGCTTTCCGCATTTGCAAATGCTTCCATGATAAGTCCCGGTTTTGCATTTGCGTATATACGCGAACTTCCTGTCAGCTGCTCCGGATCATTAATCGAACTCATCTCAAGAGTTGTCCATGACATTTTAAGAATTCTTGCAACCGCATAGGCAATCTGTGACTTACCTGTTCCCGCAGGACCGATCAGGAGTATTCCGTATGCCGGGAGTGTATGTGTACGATTTATCTGAATGATAGTTTCGATTATTCGCTGCTTTACGGTTTCCAGCCCGTAAAGTTCTTCGTCGAGGATCCGTCTTGCCTCGACCGGATCTATAGGCTGAAAATCGGTATTCTTCCACTGAATGCTGAGCATGATTGAAAGTGCTCGCTGAGCATGCCTTCTCTCTTCCGGCGTTACTTCCGAGGACTTCGCTACGGCAAGATTACGTCTTGCCCAGAGTCTTATATTATCAGGAAGCGTACTTCCCGCACACATGAGATAATCTGTTATGCTCTGAATGCTTGTAAGTCTCATATCATCCGCATCTTCTATCTCATCCGGATCGACTGTCTCTTCAGATGGTGCATCACTCTGCAGAAGGCGTTCAATCATAAACTGTAAGAATCCGTTTTCACCGGACAGCTTCGAACCTCTGACAGCGACTCCTGTCTCAAGGATCTTATATACCGCATAGCCTCTTTCTGTAGTCTGACCTGAGAGACGTACCATTATGTGATTCTCTCCGAGCCACTTTAGAAGATTCTCAAATCTCGCATCGATTTCAAGGATGTTGTGCGATGACTTCTCCTCACTATCATATATAAAGGCCGAGCCTACGGTCGGAGCCTCAAACATACCGTTTGAATGATGAACAAGCTTAGAACCTTTGTCTTCAAGAATCATTATAGGATGCTCTGTGCTGGTCGTTCTCTCACTTGAGTAAACAAGCTCATAGCTTCTCTCTGCCTTTACTACTTCTTCCTTCTTCTCATTAAAATCAAATACAGGCATGTAAATATTCTCCTCTCAAGGCGGTCTGTCTAAACCAAAATATCTATAATAGTCTACCATACTCTGCCATTTTTGTTAATAAAGCAATACATATCATGATTCCTTTTTTATCTGTAGAGGATTCTTCGGATCGTATCACGTGAAAGTCCGTACTCCTCGGCAAGTTCCAATATTGACTTTCCTTCTCGATATTTACGGCGGATTTCAGCATTTCTTCTGACATAATAATCTCTGGCACCGGATCTTTCACCCCATTGTTTCTTTTCGGATCTTTCCGGAATATAGATCAACTCCCCCGTGGAATATTTCTGGATTTCCTTAAGAAGCTTATCCGGAAAGATATCTGATGCATTTCGATATCTCATAAACTATTCCACTCCTTTATGATCTTGCACTGAGGAATTCATCAACGGATGCATACGATGCTGCTTCCGTCTTATGATCGGCAAGGATATCTATGACCTTTTTCTCGAGCTCATCTGCACGTTCACGGAGTTTTGACAGATCATCTATGTCATAGTAATCCATAAGATTCATTTCCTCTACGCCAAACTCCTGAGCTATATAGAGAAGCTCCTGCTGCAGATAGCCTGCATCGCAATATGCTTCTTCTGCCATATTATTCTTAACGAAGTATCTTATTCTCTTCCACGTAAGGCTGAGCTCCTGATACCACTCAGCAAGTTCATCATAGCTTTCCTTTTTTAATTCCTGCACATCTTCCGCCGGATCCTTTTTAAGAATAAACTCTCTTACGGCCTTAAGAAGTATCAGGATTACTTCCTTTACTTCTTCCGGAGCATTTGTTCTGATCAGCTTCTCTGCATTTTCAAAGAATCCTTCCGGCACTTCCCTCATCTCCGGGCAGTGATATATACGGCTGTCAGGGTCATCACATAAGGCCTGCTTCCTGCTTACTATAGGCTCTTCCGTATATGTATTATTCAGGATCGCAACTGCCTTTGAAAGGTAAAGCTGTATAAATCCTGCCTCGGTTATTACACGGTACGGCTTTTCCTCAAAGATGAACGAACGATATATCTCGAGCGCCTTATCCATATATTCAAGAGCTTTTCCATAGATAAACTCGGGATTGTTGAGATTATCCTTCAGTCTTCTCTTCAGATCCAGAAATCTATCTTCATCTTCCTTGGACCTTGCATACAGGATTTCGGCTCCATCCAGTACTATCGGCATATCATTCATTTCAACCGAATTCTCAAGTCTCTCCCATGATCTTGGATAAAGGTCATATCCCACACCATCGATGATAAAGGTTTCTGCCAGCTCATATCCTTTTTCCGTTGCCGGAACAAAGTAATCAAAACATAATCCATGCTGATCATCGTCTGTATTATGCCCATGTACTGCAAGCAGTAATGCAACATCATTCTTATATTCATTTTCTATCTTACGGACTACCCAATCCGTTAATCTACTATTATCTTTCATATATGCTACCTCGCTTTATGTAAAATGTTTTCTAATTACATAAGATATCTTATGATCCTATCTTAATACCTGCCTCATAAAAACAAAAGTGGCAAAAATGGTTTGAATTATTCTTGACGCTGCATCCCGCTCTGATTATTCATCCTAAGATAATTGACGTGCTGTATGGCAGTATGATTACCGTTATTCAGGTCGTTTTGACTATACATAATCCAATTGATTTCGTTAAGAATTATGATAAAATTTGTACATAGTTCTATTACAGTTTTATAAACGATGACAAATCGGTGTTTGTTGAGCGGTGACTGCATTCGCATTCCGCTACGCTTCATGCTCATGTCGCGCTGTCGCACTATAAGTCTGCACACGAATATGTCTGTCCGTGAGCAAGCTCCCGACAGCCAATTCGGTGCATCCTTGCACCGCTCGTAGAAACGCGCAAATTCGAATTTGGTAGAGGTATTGGTATGAAAGTATTTATTGTATATTGCCATCCTTCAAAAGATAGTTTTACGTATAATGTATATAAATCTTTTGAACGAGGTTTAAGAGATGCAGGTCATGAGATTCTTATATCTGATTTATATGATATGAATTTTAAAACGGATATAAGTGAAGAAGAATATTTACGAGAAACCTATTACAGAACTGATGGAATAAAATCAAAAGATGTCTTGCTCGAACAGGAAAAAATACAGAACAGTGATGCAATTGTGTTTATATATCCTGTATTTTGGACAGAAGCACCCGCAAAGCTTGTGGGTTGGTTTGACCGAATTTGGACAACAGGATTTGCTTATAAACCGGATCCTACGATGAAGGTTCTTGAAAAAGCATTATTTATAGTTTGTGCCGGAAAATCAATGAACTCTCTCATTGAAACAGGGGAAAAGAGTGCTATGGAAACAGTAATGCTGGGAGATAGAATTCGTGATAGAGCAAAAGAGAAGGAAATGGTTATTTTTGACAGTGTAACTCATTGGAATGAAGAAGCACGAAGTGAGAATATTCCTCGACATCTTTCCAAGGCGTATGAAATGAGTATAAAATTTTGAGACAATCAAAGCTTCCTCACGAGAATATAAAAGCGGCAGGAATAATATAAATCATTCCTGCCACTTCTATCACTAATTGATTATTCTGTCTCAATATGTAAAATGAATTACTTCTTTTTGATCGGAATCCATAATTCACAGAACACATCAGGTCTGGTTCCGTCGAAGTAAAGCTCGTAGTCCGTCTCTTCTGACGCTTCGTATCCCATTTGAGGCAAAAACTCCTTGTAGAACATCACCCAGGTCTTGGCTATACAGTCACCATCCTCACCCACACAGTCAAATACTACATATGTTCCGGTATTAACATCCCAGATTCGAAAGCCTTTCTTCTCCAGATCTTCCTGATCAAATTCAGCGGTATCCTCATCGATAATGATGCCTATGCCATATTCGAAGGTGTCCTTTCCTTCTGTCGTCGGACTGCAAAGTCCATAAAGGTCACGTTTTCCGTCCTCTCTCAGCATCCAGATCGGAGAAAGCATCTGATTACTGTTAACCTCTCCCCAGAAGTCTGCCACATCATGGTTAGCTTCGTCATTAATGATTCCGTTACTGAACTCTCTTACCAATGCAATAAATTTCTTTTCTTTTGTTTGAACTATACGATAATCCATTCGCTTACCACCTTTCACAGATATAGTAATTGTAAGCGGATTGAAAAGTGTAAGTTTACCGACTTCTTCTCTGGCTGTTTTCGGGGCAACACCATGAAACCTTGTGAAAGCTTTTGTAAAACTTTCCGGTGTATCATAACCATACTTCATGGCCAGATCAGTAATCCTCGTATCTGTCTCCAACAGTTCTTTTCCCGCCAAAGATAGGCGCCGGTTTCTAATATATGCATTTGCCGTTAAGCCTGTCACGAAACTGAAAGCCCTGTGAAACTCATAGCTCGACATGTGCACCTGTTTCGCTACATCTTCATAGTTAATCTCTTCAAATAGATGCTCTTCCATATACGTTATGGCTTTTTGTAATGCTTCAATCCATTCCACGTTTTCGTCCTCCTGCTTACACGTCCATTATGGACAGAATCCGGAAAAGATACATTTCCCAGTTTGCGAAATTTTGTCAGGTTATTTTCAGTCAGCTTTCTACGAATAATACCTTCTTCTCAAGTTTTAGAATCAAGAAATACTATGTCACATTAATCTGTTTTATTCAACATTCAGTTTATGTATTTCATTTTGTAAATTATTTGTAAAATCATTAAACTTTTTACAAGTTTGAAAAAACCTTTTTACATTTATGTTACACGCAGAGATTATCATCTGTTCATCGAAGCTGATACAACATCAGTCATCGGTAAAACACTTTTTAATATTACTTAAACTACAGGAGGATTTAAAAATGGTAAATATTAAAAACTTGGCACTTACAGTAGGTATTACAGCAATGGCATCTTTAGCAGCCATTCCCGGATTAAACGGAAATGTTGCAAGAAATGTTGATACCGGCAGCGATAATCCGATCGTTATCTTCAACGATAATGATGGGTCTGAATCATCGGATACAGTCGAGACGGTGTATATGAGCGCTCGTTCCGATATCTATGATTCTAATATCAACGCAGATGATTATGCGGCATATCTGCATAACGCGTCACCTGACGGATTCAAAGATCCGATCATCAGGGAAGATGCGGCATCAATGAGCTCCTATTATGATATCAGAGATGCAAAGTACGAAGCCATGTGTTACGGAACAGGAATCGGATTCGGCGATTATCTGTTCACTGAAGGATACTCTTTCACAGATGAATATTCAGACGACGGCGGCGACTTCATATATACAGTATATACCGTTAAATGTACAAAAAATGAGTTTAAATCCTATCTTGACGAGCTGAAGAGCAAGAATGATGTAACAGTAATTTCAGAGCATCAGTATGATGAACTTGTTGTTGGACTATATGAGGGCAGTGATAAAGTACATTACACTGTGCAGTATGATTCGGAGAATGAAGTACTTGTACAGGAAGCGTCAGCTGTCAAATAACTTCCGTTAGAAACATGCGCCGCATGTGTGTGAATTAAAGTCTGCGCCGCTAAAGCGCACTATCAATATATCCGTCCCACATGATACATGTGGGACGGATATTTCTTTTCAGTGATCTTATATGATATTTCTTATGTTTTCCCAGTCGAAACATCTGATATAATTATCATTCACAAATTCCGCTTCCCTATTCCATGGCCTGTCATATACCAGCACCTTAAGATCCGGAAGATGATCAAAGAACTTAAAAGCTTTAGGTGAATCTTCTACAGCATAATCAAACTCCATCTTATAATAGTCTTCAAGCTTAAGACTGAAATCACCGTTTCTTATAATGCCTTCTCGCCCATATTTATCCAGACAGTATAATCTGACGTTCTTCAATCCGTGATCATCCAGCCACGTGCGCGACGGTTCATAAGAGCTGAATGGCCTTCCTGTAATTACGGATACCTCATGCCCCGCTGAAATCCATTCATTAATTACCTTGGATGCTCCCGGGGTTTCTTCAAACGTAAGCAGAACTTCCGGTTCATGACCTTTGAGCAAAAATCGTTCATACTGCTCGCTGTCCAGATTAAATACTTTATACAGTTCAAAGAATTTCATATTCTCATAAGGAACATGTATATCAAACATCTCTGCTGCAAGGTTTGAAAAATACCTCGCGGTTTCACAGATGCAATCATCGAAATCAACATATATTTTCATGGTCTTCCGTTTCCTCCGTTTTATACGTCTGCCTTATACTATTGAAATTATATAGCACTCAGCCCCTGAAGTATTTTGCAAAGGTCTTATTATACTCCTCTATATATTTTAGTCTCCTCGGTTCATCAGTCTTTTTCATCCTGAAAAATCCTGCCTCTTCAGGTTCATCGATACACTCAAAATCCGCAATTTTTCTCATGATCATATCCATTCTGAGTCCGTAAGGAGTTTTCTCACATATCATACGTACGGGAGACCTGTGGAACGTTATACTATCCCGCATATTATCGATAATATTCAATCTGTTGTGAAGATTGATTCTGCCGGGCATTTCCTCCATCGCATCAAGCAGCCTTTTCACATAACCTTTAATATCCTGTATATGTCCAAGCTCCAATATACTCAAAATATAGGCATGGCTATACCAGGTTCTGTCATCAAAATCCAAAAGGTTTTTAAATTCATCTTCCAGCATATCCTCATCCCACTTCGCGAGAACTTCATCGGAAATGTGCATATCCATGAACTCCCCGGTAGTTTCGGCACCCGTTTCATGCCACATCACATACGAATCCCCTCTGAATTCCTTATAATACTTTTCAGCTTCCTCTATAGTCATACAATTGCCCTCTCTTTTGTTACTTAACAGCCCCCTCCGTAACCTCTGCAGTTACAGAATTCATTATACCATGTTCTTCTCTCTCTGTGTAAAGCCTTTCTCCGGCTTGAGCAGTTCCGGAAGCACTTTCTGCTTTGATGCGGAAAAAGTTATAGACGAATATAATACCGGACAATAATAATAGGGGTAACACAGAATGAACTAATATACATCCATTCTGTGTTACCCCTTGATCATTCGCAGCTTTTAAAATTTTATATCAAATTCCATTTAACACCCTCACGGGTATCCTTTATCTCAACGCCTTTTGCAAGAAGTTCGTCACGGATTGCATCGGCTTTTGCGAAATCCTTGGCTTTCTTGGCTGCGGCTCTCTGCTCGATTGCCTCCTTAATGAATGCCTCAAGTTCAGGATCGATATCTGCGGAATCGTCAAGAAGCGCATGTCCTATAAGATCAAGTGAAAGCACTTTGTCAAAGCTGTCGACTACAGCAAGCTTGGTAGCCGCATTCGTATCAGCCTTGAGAATATCATATAAAAGCGTGATTGCCATTGAAGTATTGAGATCATTTGAGATTGCATCCGCAAATTTATCCTCAAACTCTTTCTTAACACCGGCATCTATATCTGAACGGTTTCTTATAGCCTCAAGGAAAGAGTCCCTGTTTTCGGCCGCTGCCTTAATTGTCTCATCGGAATTAATAAGCGATTCGACTTTCTTCACAAGATTATTATAAGCGGTAACCGTGTTATCCAGAACTTCATATGAGAACTCGAGCGGTTTTCTGTAATGTGACTGCAAGCAGAAAAATCTGTATACAAGCGGATCGTAACCTTTCTCCTGAAGTACCGAAACCGTAAGAACCGCTCCCTTGGACTTACTCATCTTTCCCGATCTGTCATTCAGGTGATTTGAGTGGAACCAGTATTTGCACCATCTGTGGCCCAGATAGCTCTCCGACTGCGCAATCTCATTTGTATGATGTGGGAAAATGTTATCCACACCGCCGCAGTGAATATCAACATACTCTCCAAGATGTTTTATGGAAATGCATGAGCACTCAATATGCCATCCCGGATATCCTACTCCCCACGGGCTGTCCCATTTAAGAGCCTGATCTTCGAATTTTGATTTTGTAAACCAGAGAACAAAATCCGTCTTGTTTCTCTTAGCCAGATCCTCTTCAACGTCATCACGAACACCTATCTGAAGCTGTTCTTTTTCAATAGCCGAAGAGAATACATAATACTCTTCAAGCTTGCTGGTATCAAAATATACATTTCCACCTGCCACGTAAGCGTATCCCTTGTCGAGAAGCGTCTCAACCATATGGATAAACTCCGGAATACAGTTGGTTGCAGGCTCTATAACATCAGGACGCTTGTTTCCCACAGAATCAAAATCCTTGAAGAATGCCTTTGCATAAAAATCCGCAATCTCCATGATCGTCTTATGCTCACGCTTAGCTCCTTCAAGCATCTTATCCTCACCCGTATCTGCATCCGACGAAAGGTGTCCGACATCTGTTATATTCATTACACGTTTTACATCATAGCCACAATACTCAAGTGCTTTGATGAGTGTATCCTGCATGATGTAAGTACGGATATTTCCTATATGTGCAAAGTGATAGACTGTAGGTCCACAGGTGTACATAGAAACCTTACCCTCTTCATTTGGTATAAACTCTTCAACCGTTCTTGAGAGCGTGTTGTAAAAACTGAATTTACGCGCCATTTTCTTTACTCCTTGACCATAATATATATCTCAAATTATATTTTATAAAAACACTAAACTGAATTATAACAAATATACTATCGATACTTCAAGATTTGTGCACTACTATTCACGACTGAATTTCAATCATATAAGATAGTATCGTTCAAATATCTTTCAAAATTTAATTTATCTTTAATCTTCTCTAAAAGACTGTTTAATCAGACGATGTTATCATTTACTCATAAAATCAAAAGAAAGGAGCAGCAACATGGGTAATATCGTATATTTTAACAATATGAAGAATGCCGGAAGATTCAATGGTTTTATCTGGTCAATATGCGGAAATGATCTGCATGTATACCGTGATGATGAAGAAGTTCCTGAAGACAGCCTCATCTATCAGCAGATAAAAAACAGACTGAACTTTAGAAAGGCATCTTAAAATGAATTCAGAACAAATAAACAGCATGTAAAAGGGAGAGGAAACGATAATTGTTACCTCTCCTTTTTTATGATTTATTCCGATTGTCCATCCGTAAGCAGAATTGCCACAGCGTCAAAACTCTCTTCAAATTTCAGTCTGAGAGAGTCTTTCTCAATCCTGATGTCATGACTTCCCTGCTCATACACATCTCTTATCTTATAGTCCCCCTTAAGCGGCACGGCTATATCCTGCACGCCCTCATGAGCAAATGAATGAACTATTATCAGCACCTGACCGTTTTTCCCATAGCGTACTCCTGCCTGATAATCCATTAAATCCCTGTTCGAATTCTGAAACGGTCCGAAACGTTCTGTTACGCCGCTTATGATAACCGGAGAGGCCTGTTTATAAAATATTACTCCTCTTCTTGCAAGAGACCACTGCTCCAAGCTTAGATCACATACATCTCCCGAGATACACAGTACACCATACATGGCCGCACAGACAGAATATGCTATACGCTTCAACTCATCTTCTTTACGAAGTACTGCCCAGATCTGACTCTTTTGTGCAAGGATCAGATTCTGTAGATCGGCTGCTATAACCGGTATCTCCTTTTCTTCATGTGCATCGGAAAATGAAAGATAATCTGCAAGTTCCATAAATCCCGGCTCAAGTCTGTGGCCACCGGAAGAGCACACCTCTATAGCGATTCCCGGAACACTCTCTCTGATCTTACGGAAGAAAGCTTTTGTCGCCTCTATACAGGATCTTAAACCTTCACCCGGACTGTCCGATCCGTCACATCCTATGCCGATGGTATCATTATAATCAATCTTTATATAAGAAAAGCCGTTATCGTTTAGGAAGTCTATAACCTTTTCGGTCAGATAGTTTTCTACCCATTCACTTCTCATATCCCAGAATCGTCTGGTACCGGAAATTATAACCTTACCGTCCCTTGTGAGAAGATGCGCTGTGTCTTCGACTTTGTCCGAATCCTTTCCGACAACTTCCAGTTCAAACCAGATACCGGCCTTCATTCCGGCGTCATTTATCATGCTGACTGCTTTTTTGATACCGTTCGGAAACAGGTCGTCCGCGACTTTCCAGTCTCCCATATTATCCTGCCAGCCCTTGACCGAATCCGCATACCAGCCTGCGTCGATCACGAAATATTCGAAATCCTTACCGCTTATCACCGACAGAAGTTTCTTTATCACCTCTTCTCCCGGTTCACCCCAGGTTGTACAGTATTCATTGAATATTGCAGGTAAAGTAGAGACTCTCTGCTTCTCGGACAGATTACTCCTTTGTACATCCAGAAGTCTGTCGCACATAGTGGTAAAATCCACCCGTACCGCTGTGAGATAGGCCTCGGGTGTTGTAAATTCTTCTCCACATTTAAGATTTTTCCTCCAATGTCCGAAGTCATAATCCGCCAGTCCCGCACTAAGACTAAGCCCCTTATCGATTCTTACGGCCTCCATCTGCCAGGAAGATGAACATGCCAGTGTTATTCCCCAGAAGATATTTCTCTGTCTGTCCTCTATAGCTGCAAAAGGGAAATATCCTCTTACGGGCATGGAACCTATACAGCCGAACTTCTCACATCTCACTCCGAAATCTGCCCATGAAGGCTCCAGAAGAAGGTCTTCTACAGCCCGTTCTTCATGTCTTCCTTCAGCACTCCATCTGCTCCTGTAACGGTGAAGAAAGAGTCTTCCCCTTCCCGTGTCCGAAGCATAAGGCGTCAATCCGAACAGATTTACGGATGAAAGTGCTTCGATAAAGCACTCCTCATTCGAAACATTTCTGATCTTCGTATATACTCTGACTCCTCTCGAACCGGACGACGCGACAACTATATGATCGGCCTTTATTCCGCCGGAGAATCGCACCGTTGTTGTGATGGTTTTTTCATCTTCTGTCTCTTTAATGATCTGCGACTCATATACCATAGACATTGTGAGCGCGCTGTTATGTCTTGTCTCACCTGCCGCAAACCCGATCGATGTGGCATCCCCGACAGCCGATATCTGTATAAGCGGATCCGGACGGATCGAATCAAAATCTTCACCTTCTTCCCCTGCCGGCAGAAGTGAAAAAGAAACCTGACCTGAAGGGGCAATAAGATAGACCGCCTCCATATCCGAAATCGGAATCCTTATCTGTTTTTCAACATTTTTCATATTATCTGTGCTTCCTCCTCTATGTGACAAAAGACAGGCCTAAGCCTGTCTTCTGCTGTTATTGTTTACTTCCCGATGTTGCTATACCCTCGATAAACTGCTTCTGGAACATCACATACAGGATGATCATCGGCACGCACGAGATAAGTGCTGCCATCATAAGCTCCGGATATTTCTGCTGATACTGGCCGTTCATTTTTGCCAGTGCGCTGGCCAGTGTTGTTGCCTTATTATCAGGGCATACTATCATAGGCCACATCAGGTCCTTATATGCAAATACCGCTGTAAAGATACTAAGTGCCACAAGTGAAGACTTGGTGAGCGGTGCCATGATGTATAAAAATGTCTGTGGAATGTTACATCCGTCCAGTCTTGCCGCATCCTCCAGATCACGAGGAAGCTGCATGAATGCCTGTCTGAGAAGGAAGGTTCCGAAAGCCGAAACCATACCCGGAAATACCAGACCAAGGATTGAATTTGTCCAATGCAGATTACTTACCATGATGTACTGCGGAATAATGAAAATCTGTACCGGTATCATCATCTGTAATAGTACAATGCCGAACATTATTTTTTTACCCTTAAATTCCAGCCTTGCAAATGCATATCCGCTGATTGCCGAAGTAATCAAAGCAAGTACAACTCTTATCGCGATCATTGCCAGTGTATTGGCATATAATCTGACAAAGTCCATCGCCTTAACGACATTTCCGAAGTTTTCCACCTGCCACTTCTTCGGTACGATTACGAAAGGATCAACCTGCATAGTCTCTGCTACGGTCTTAAATGCCGTAAGCAGCATCCATAAAAACGGAACTATCATAGGTATAGATGCCAGGATCAGGACAACATATGTAATTGCTTTATTTGTCTTACTTTTAGATTTCATAAGTTATTCATCTCCCTTTACTCATAATGAACCCATTTTTTCTGTCCGTTCAACTGAATAACGGTAAGTACCATGATCACTGCCAGAAGAAGTACGACTACAACCGCACCGTAACCCTTCTTGCTCTGTTCGAAGGAATACTTGTAGAACAGCGATACAAGTGTTTCCGTCTTCTTCCATGCCGGGTTATTAAGATCTATAAGCATATAGATAAGGTCGAATACCTGCATGGCTCCTATTACTCTGGTCACTACAACAAAGAAAATTGTAGGTGATATAAGCGGAATTGTTATTCTGGTCAGCTGCTGCCATCCTGTAGCGCCGTCCAGAGATGCGGCTTCATAATAATCTCTCGGTACACTCTGAAGTCCTGCCAAAAACAGTACCATGTTATACCCTATTACAGACCAGATACCGATCACTGCGATTGAAAATATCGCAATATTCGGATTCGATATCCAATTCACTTTGATATGGAATATATTGTTGATCAAACCGAAATTAGAGTTATACAGCCATTTCCATACCATGGCGATGGCAGCAGGAGCAACGACCATTGGAAGGAAGAATATTGTTCTAAAAACGCCGCGCCCCTTCATCTTTTTATTCAGCAGTACTGCCAAAAGGAGTCCAAGTACAACTGATATCGGAACCTCTACAAGAGCATACTTGATCGTGTTCCATAAAGCCTGCCAGATCTCTCCATCGCCGAATACCTTTTGATAATTCTTCAGCCCGACAAATATGTTGCCTTTCCCGAAATCACCGGTCTTGTAAAAACTCTGTATGACAGTCTGGATCATCGGATATATATTCAAAATGATAAGACCGATCATCGTAGGAAGGATGAATATCCAACCCCATAAATTTTCACTTTTTTGTCTTGGTGACATTTTTATCTTCACAGGAATCTATCTCCTTTATTACTCTTCTGCGAGATCTTCATTCATCTCTTCTGCAATCTCCTTGCAGACTTCATCAACAGGTCTGTCACCTGTCCATGCATCCTGAAGCTTCTCAATCATCATATCTTCCCAGATTGTTGTATCTCTGGAGTAAGGTCTGAATACAAGTTTTGCATCAAGCATCTTCATATGTCCATTAAGATCGAAGCACTCTACACTCTTAACCCATGCATCTGATGTTCCCTTGTATGCTGACATTGTTACACCGAGTTCAGCCTGCTTAAGCTGAGCTTCCTTTGATCCGAGGTACTCGATAAGGCTCCATGCTGCATCCGGATTCTTTGTGTTTGCTGCTGCAGCCCATCCAAGTCCGTTGTAGATTGAAACTCTGTCATCAGGTGTTGATGTATAAGGAAGAACTGCTACATCACAATTTGCTGCTGCATATTCATTATCACGATAACCTGCAAGCATCCATGAACCATTGATAGCCATTGCTACCTTACCTGCACAAAGAAGTTCGTTAGGTGCTGTCTCTGAAACAGTTGCAAGATCAGGACATGAACCCTCTGCGATCATATCTGTAAAGAGCTGTACAGCCTTGATGGAGTTCGGATCATCCATACCTGACTTCTTCTTGTCTTCGCTGATTACATAACCGCCCATGGAGTAAATTGTGTTGTAATAACCTTCCTGATTATTTCCCGGTGCAAGTGCGAATCCCCAGTGATCATCGTTTGTAAGTTTCTTAGCTGCTTCCTTGAAATCATCCCATGTCCAGGTTTCATCCGGATAAGCAACACCCATTTCATCAAAGATAGTCTTATTATACCAAAGTGCGATAGTATCGATATCCTTAGGTACAGCATACTGCTTTCCGTCTGACTGATAAAGATTTACGATACCCTCATAATAGTTTGCCAAGTCGATCTTGTCGCTTGAAGCAATTCTGTCTGTGAGATCAAGGAGCTGATCGTTCTCCATATATTTCTGAGCTACATTTGAATGCATCCAGAATACATCAGGAAGCTCTCCACCTGTTGCGCCTGCTTCAAGAAGTGTCCAGTAGTTATTCCAGTCAACAACCTGAATGGTAGCCGATACTCCCGACTCTGCACTCCAGTCATCAACAATCTGCTGAAGTCCGGCTCTCTGGCCTTCATCCCAGATTGTAATTGTAAGCTGTCCTTCGACACTGTTTCCGATACTATCAGGCTGCACCTCTTCTGTTGTCTCTGAAGCTGTCTCTGTTGCTGCCTGTGTTGCCGCCTGTGTTGCTGCAGCAGTATCAGCCGTAGTAGCCGGCTCATCTCCCGAACCACCGCATCCTGCGAGATTCATAGCCATTACAGTGCTCAACAAAAATGTTATTATCCTCTTTCTCATTTTCATTCGTTTTCACCCCGTCTTTATATTATAGTTTATATAATCACCACGTACTCTTCTATACCGCTTATGATCACAACTACATGCTCATTGTAAGAGCGTAAGTGACATTTTGGTATGGAATTTGGTGCTGTATTCATGTCATTTTGTGATATAATCACTTGGCTTCAAGCATTTCGACATAAGATACAAAGTCCCGGCCGATCGTCATGCCGTTAGAACCGAGCTTTCCGAGTGTAACGCCCATATTCATCAGCTCATCACCGTAATACTCTTCGCCTCTTAAGCTGTATTTTTCTTCAGGGAGAAGGCCTGCCAGCTTCAAAAATCCCGGAAGCTGATTCACATTTGACCTCATACAGTAAAGTGCGAAGATTGCTTTTCTACGGTCTTCGGACACTACCATCCACGCTGCCTGATCCGCTTCAAAAGGTGATCTGAGCCTGTAAAATGTACCAAACTGGAATAGCTCACGATTTTCCTTCATGAAGATTATCTGCTTCTTTACCTCTTCGAATTCATCATCACTTATATGGTTCAGATCCAATTCATATCCAAAAGTTCCGTAATATGCTACATTTGCCCTTGTTCCGATCGATGTACTTCGTCCTGTCTGCTGGTTAGGTACAGCCGATACGTGAGCACCTATGGAAGATATCGGATATCCGTAGCTTGTACCGTACTGGATTCTGATCCTGTCTATAGCATCCGTATTATCCGAGCACCATCCCTGAGGTGCATAGTACAGCATGCCTGCATCAAACCTGTTACCGCCCGAGGAGCAGGATTCAAACAGGATATCCGGGAAGTCCGTTCTGAGGCGCTCATACAGGCTGTAAACTCCCTTTATATACTTGTGATAAACCATCCCCTGCTCTTCCGGAAGAAGATCCGCATTATAAACCTCTGTAAGGGATCTGTTCATATCCCATTTGATGTAGCTTACGGATGCGTTGGTCATAACCTTCTTCAAAGCTTCGTATATATAGTCCACAACTTCTTTTTTGGAGAAATCCAGAACAAGCTGATGTCTGCCCAGCGATGATTTTCTTCCCGGTGTGGAAAGTGCCCATTCGGGATGTCTTCTGAACAGATTACTGTCCGGATTCACCATTTCCGGCTCGATCCAGAAACCGAACTTCATGCCGATTGCATTGATCTTTCGAGCAAGTCCCGCGATTCCTTCGGGAAGTTTTTTCGGATTTTCCACCCAGTCTCCCAAGCCCGCAAAATCATCGTTTCTTTCGCCGAACCATCCGTCATCCAGAACAAAGAGCTCAACTCCCGCTTCCTTAGCCTTCCTGGCTATATCCAGAATCTTGGCTTCATCAAAGTCCATAAAGGTTGCTTCCCAGTTATTGAGAAGGATCGGTCTCGGAGTATTCTTCCATTTTCCTCTGACCAGATTGTTGTTATACAGTTTATGATAGGTCTGGCTCAGATCATTAAGCCCGCTGTCCGTTCTTGCGATAAGTACTTCCGGAGTTTCAAAGGATTCTCCCGTTTTTAAAACCCAGGTAAATCTGTCGGGATGGATTCCCATAAGAAGTCTTAGTCTTCCGAAAGAATCGCACTCTGCTTTTGCTATGAAATTGCCGCTGTAGACAAAGGAAAGCCCGATTGCTTCTCCCATAAAATCATTTGTTTCCGGACGTTTCACGATCACAAAAGGATTCTGATTTGCACTGGATATTCCCCTCTTACTCTCTATAGATACACTTCCTGCAGAAAGTTTTTTCACTACCGGCATACGTTCTCTCGCCCATGCTCCCGAAAACTGCATCCATTCATAATTCTGATCGGAAAGATCGAGACAGGCACTGAGCGCCCTTTTCAGCTTAACTCCGGCCGTTCCCTCATTTTGAAACACAGTATGGCGGGCGATAACCGGATAGTCTTCGAAGATGGTATAAGATAAGATCATCTTCACTTTCGTCAGTTCGTCTTCAAGTACAACTTCCAGTGTCATGGCCTCATCTACTCCCGCATATGTTGCCGGAAGCCCCGGAAGCGCTTTCTTTCCTTTAAATATCCGATGGCTTTTATAGATAAAGCAGCTCACGCCTGAGCCGTTCGCACCCTCAACTTCATAGGCATGCGTACCGAAATCCGTAGCCCCGAAGAAAGGATATTCCTGACGATTCAGTTCCTGAGAATAGGATTCCGTATCCGGATCGAGAGCCACATTCGGCAGGCCGAAGCGGGTTACCACGTAAGACATATCCTCTTTATCGTGAATACGCTTACCGAAGTATATATTTCCGAGGTCTCCCGTAGGAGTAACCCCCATGATATAACTGATCTTATCGTTATACAGATGAAACTGTTTGGATTTGCTATGCCATATAATATTCATTCGAAAAGCCTTTCATATATGATTGATCAAGATATTCATACTATACGAAGAACAACAGGCAAAAAACATGGTTTGGTTTGATATTAACATGTCATAATGTGACTTACGAAATGTCAAAAAATCACATATATCCATTGAACAGCAGCACATTTGTCCTGTATAATTAGAAAAACCGCCGCCGAGCGGTGATCGGATGACGGTATGGTACCCCAAAAGTGCATGTTGATATAGCATGGAGGAATCATATGAAAGTAAAACTCGTAGGTTGTGATTTTTGCAAATTCGTAAATTTCGAAGATTCGGATGATTTTTATCTTTATGAAATGGGAAGGAATAAGTGCGAGCCTAATTATTCCTATGAACACTTTGTAAAAAATCGTATAATCGTACATTTTGTCATCAGAGGAAAGGGTATACTGCGCATCAACAATCGCACATACGAGGTTCATAAGCATCAGGCTTTCCTGATTCCGGACAGTGTGAAGGGATTTTACCAAGCCGATAGCGACGACCCGTGGGAATATATCTGGTTCCATATCGGCGGCCCGAAAATTCCCCAGATTCTGAAAGAGGCGGGGCTCACTTCTGAGCATCCCGTATATACTTCTCTGGATCACGCAAAAGAAATCGAAGAGCTTGCAATGGATATCCTGAAGCATTATAAGAGACAGTACTACTGCATCGGGACATTATATAAGATCTGCGACTACATGATTGAAAGTTCCGCAGCAAAAGAAGAGAGAGTCCAGAACAACTCTCTTACATATATCAGAAATGTAATTTCATACATAAGGCTCAAGTATTCGGAGCCTATAAAAATCGACCACATAGCCTTATCACTGGGACTTAACCGAAGCTATCTTACCAGACTCTTTAAAGAAGCGACCGGTTACTCTCTTCAGGAATATCTTCTGACCTACAGGATGAAAATGGCCGTAAAGCTTATGGAGAACGAATCCATCAGTGTAAATCAGGTGGCCGAAAGCGTCGGATACAGCGATCCTTTCACTTTTTCCAAGGCCTTCAAACGTCATTTCGGTAAGTCACCTTCCGAATACAGAAAGAAGTAAACGTAGTTTCCAATGCAGCCAAAAAGCAGCCTCCCGTTACAGAGAGACTGCTTTTAGTTTTAATACTTATTCGGTTAAATCTATGCCGCTATTTCTATTCGGTTATTTCTATACTGTTGCCATCCGGATCGGAAACCTTACTTTCATAATATCCGTCGCCGGTTGTTCTTGGCTGAGATACGATCTCATAGCCATCATCCTCAAGCTGTTTCGTAAGCGCGATTACATTTTCCTTCGTTCCCACAGAAAAAGCCAGATGATTCATTCCCGATTCCAGATCCCTGAACTTATGATACTCCAGATTTGTATTGGCCATTATCTCAACTCTGACATCACTGTCAAAGGTAAGGAAGTAGCTCGAAAACCCTTTGCTGTTCACGTATTTATCATTACACTCGGCATCAAAATAACGTATATAAAAATCCCGTAATCTCTCAAGATCCGTAGTATATATTCCTATATGTGTTACCTTAGTTTTCATAACATGTACCTCTTTTCATATTTTGTAATCTCTAACGTTTTTTAATAGGATAGTAAACTTCAGTAATGTTATCTCTTTCATCTGCAACCTGAGACGGGTCAGTAATATATACTTCGAAGAGCGGTCCGTTAACTTTATAGCCTTCTTTCTCAGCCCACTCCGTCTGCTTCACATACACTGAAGTAAGGTTTGTATATGGTCCCCTCGCAACTGTTTTAAGACACAGTCCCGGAGTAAAGTCTCTCGTACCTGTCACATATTCCTTTACCGGGATGGCGAACTCCGTATCAAGACCTGCCGGTGTAAACTCCGCACTATGGAACAGAACCATCGGTGCCCCGCACATAGTAAGATGCGTTGTTGCAATAGTCTTAAACAGCTTCTCATAACTCTTTGAGTATTCCATAGGGAAGTCTTCCTGCTGAACCGATTTTCGAACATACAGAAGGCACATCTCAGGAACATCCACAAGGCGCACATCAATATCATCCATATAGGACATTATCGATTCACCCTGTTCTATTGCGTTAAGATCCGTATCCAGCTGATTCAGGATCTGACTGTAATCGTTTACCTGTTTTTCTATCTCCTGCTTCTTCCTAAGAAATGCGGTATAAAGCCTGTCACTCTTCTCGGCATCAGCTTCCAGGATTTCCTTTATCTCTTCCAGTGAAAATGAATATGATTTCAGTCTGCTGATAAAAAGCATTTTCTCCATCTGGTCTATCGAATAGTAACGATATCCATTTTCCGGATTCACCTCACCCGGTTCAAGCAGCCCAATCTCCGCATAATACCTAAGCGTCTTTGTTGAAACCTTGCATATATTTGAAAACTCACCAATTGATAACATCCTTCATCCTTCCGAAATGTATTTCTCATAACTCATATAATCTGATGCATCCCCCAGCCCCAAGCCTACGACTCATAGACTTAGAGGGGGGGGAGATTGCTTACATTCGTTCAAATAATTCAAGCACTAATCATTATATGGCAAAACAAACTTCTCGATAAACTCTATCCTGTCCTTTGCTCTCGGATAGAAAAGTGATGTGATCGCAACCACCAGGTTTTTTTCGGGATTTACATATATGATATTTCCACCGTCTCCCATAGCTGCATACCCGCTCTTTTCTCCGATCCACCACAGATATCCGTATGGAAGATCCAGCTTTTTCCATCTGCTGTGTTCTGTTGTACTTTCCCGTACCCATCTTTCTGAGACAATCTGTTTATCATTCCACTTGCCTTTATTCAGGAACAGCTGTCCTATCTTCGCCATATCCACAGGCGATATGGTAAGACCCCATCCGGCAGTATTAACGCCCTGTGGATCAGCAACCCATCCGTTCATATCTGTCGACTCATAGAATTTCATCTGCTCTTCCTTACTATCAAATGTTATATTCTTCTCGATGTTTATGTCTAAAGGTTCAAACAGATTTTCTTTTGCAAACTCCAGCACCGACTGTCCGGTTGCCTTCGCAAGAATCCCGGACAGAACATCCGGTCCTATGATCGGCGCATATCTGAACTCACCTATCGTTCCTCGTCCTCCCATCTTATCAAGAGAAAACTTCACCCAGTCCATACTCGTAAAATACTTTGTATACGGACTCCACTTATACTTATAGGGAACCGTCATTGTAAGTATATCTCTGATTCTGATATTCGGAAGAGTCTTTTCTCCTCTTTTTACAACATAATCCGGAAAATATTCCAGAACCTTATCATCTACACTTTTGATCAGCCCCTTATCAAGTGCTATTCCGATAAGTATCGATACTATACTTTTTGTCACAGAGAAAACATGTATACGAGACTTATCATTGCATCCGTTATAGTAATTCTCATAAATTGTTTCTCCGTCTTTTACGATTACCATTCCAACCATGTTCCTATAGTCCGCTGCAATGGCGTCTTCCATTTTTTTGATCTGTTTCTGATCCATATTTACCTCCAAAACGACTTAGCATATTTCTCGGATTACTTTCTGACTTGTCTCATACTGAGCTTGTCAAACCGAGTATAAACTTTGCCGTAAGGGGAAGGTCAATATGGATATTTAAAACCTCAACAGACATCTTTCCTCTATTCCCTTGATATCATTATTCAATTCAAGTGCAAATATTCTCATGATCATTCCTCAATTATTTTATCTATATAATTCGAAATACATTTCTTCTTTTTTGTTGCACTCATTTTTTCATAAGCCTCAGAATGAACCGTTGCAGAGATTCCATACAGAAGCTGTCCGGCAATTATCTCAATCGGAGTATCACTCTTCACATTCCACTTCTTAAGTACCGATGCAAGGATCGGCTTTAATTCCATAAGTGTTCTTTCATGCATTGCTATCTGTACAGACCAATGCATATTTCCTTTCAGCTGTCCGAACTCTCCCATAGATTTCTCATATAGCGGTAAAAATGTCTTTACAAAAACTTCCTTGTTTTCACAGGATATAAGCATAGCCTCGAATTTCTCTCGGTATTTCTTAAAGAAGCTTTCAACAACCTGATCAAAGAGCATATCCTTGGACTTAAAGTAGTGATAGAACATGCCTATCTCTCCGCCGACTTCATTCATTATCATTCTGACTGACGTTGCTTCATATCCGTTCTCAAAAAAGAGCTTCATAGCTATATCTATTATTTCATCTCTTTTTCCGCCTGTCAGCACTGCTTTCCTTGCCATTATTTCTTCTCCTCTATCCAATCGGTAATTGTATCAAGCAGCAGCCCCATATTTCCTACCTGACAATGGTGATCCGCATTTTCCTCAGCTGTAAACAGTCTTCCGGTTACACTCCTTGCATTTACAAGTGCATCAAGCTGGTTCTGATAAAATACTGTATAGATATCAGCCGCACCCGCAAGCACCAAAGTATCCTGCGTTATCCTCTTGGAAATATCCCGTGTATTATACTTTCTTATGTGATTAAAGTATTCACATGGTGTGGAAATATTTTCATATATTGCATAGCCCTGAAGCAGAAGCCACTTAGTGAAATACTTCTTATAAAACTTCTTATTCAGAGATTTCCAGAATATATTCTTTGGATGACGTGTCAGATAATCGAAGAACTTTCCGAAGCTGCCCATCTTGTTAAGTATCGCACCGTAGAAATCATATATCAAGTCATACATTACGAGACGGGATATTCTCTTCTCATATGCCGCAGCTCTTGTTGCAAGATATCCGCCAAGCGAAATACCTATCAGCGTAACGTCACTTAAGCCGAAGTAATCAAGCACCGCGCTTGTACAGTGTTCCCACTCCGTTGTCATTCTAGCATCATGATGCATCAAAACCTCACCCTGTCCCGGTCCTTCAAAGAAATAGACATTAAAATGTTTCTCCGATAAATACGGAACCATCATCAGAAAGTCCTGACAAATACTGTCATATCCTCCGTGGATAACAATAGTCCCCTTTGCATCTTCACATACCGAATAGTATACCGGGAGCTCATAATCATTAAACGGAATTCTGACAACCTTAAGGCTCGGATAAGTCCTAAAAAAATATGAATCAAATAGTTTCACGCATTTGTCATAGAGTACAAGCTTAAGACTTCTGCCATTCGAATCTTTCTCACCGCTCAAAGTATAAAACTGTGCCGCACGGTAGCATATTGCGGCCTTAAGCGTCTCTCCCTTCTTCTCAGCCTGTTTACCCTCTGCGATAAAAACAGAAATCCATTTTTTAAAACTATCAATCTGCTTACCGATATCCATCATCTCATCATACGTAAAAGCTCCGTACGTATAGAATCGATTCATCTGAAAATTAAGTCCCTCATCCTCATGAAATGGGAAATAGCCGACCGGAAAACTCACATTCTTACCTGACATAGCACATACCTCCATAAACCGAATATCGTTCTGTTAATATATAAATAACACAAGCAGGCCAGAAATGTCAAGAATAAAAAGAACGATATTCGGTTTATTTGAGAGTACTTAGCAATCTATCATATACACATCTGCTTCTTCACCTTCAAATGTGAAGCTTCTCTCATACTTTCCACAATAGAGTAAAGTCTTTTACTTATCTTTATACCTAAGCAACAAAGCTGCGTTTATTACTACGAATACCGAGCCGCAGTTGTGCCAAAGTGCTCCGGTTATCGGTGTCAGTATTCCGAGTGCCGAAAGGATTACGGCCGAAAGATTAATTATAAGTGACGCTATAATATTCACCTTAACTTTCTTCATGACCTTCTTCATAAGACTAAACAAATATGGAAGTCTTGTAATCTCATCACTAACAAGTACCGCATCTGCTGATTCGATTGCGATGTCAGATCCGATACCGCCCATGGCTATTCCCGCATCTGCTGTCGTAAGGGCAAGCGCATCATTTACGCCGTCGCCTATCATACATATCGGTTCCTCTCCTCCGGAATAATTCCTGATAATATTCATCTTCTCTTCCGGAAGAAGATTAGGTCTTACATCTGTTATTCCGGATATTTTAGCAACAGAACCTGCTGCATATTCATTATCACCGGTCAGAAGCATAGGTGTAATCCCTGCATCCTTTAACCTTCGTACTGTTTCATCCGCATCCTCTCTTATCCTGTCTTTAAGTGATATTAGTCCTATGGCTTCTCCGTCTGCCGCAACATAAACCACCGTTGCTCCCGAATCCATTTCATTTCTGCTTATATCTATAAGTTTCTCCGGAGAAATGCGCTCGGACTTCATAAAGTCTTCTTTACCCACCATTATCTTTCTGCCGGATATTTCAGCTGAAACTCCCTGTCCCGCTAAAACCTTGAAGTTCTTAACCTCATCACCGTCTATATCTTTCTGTTTTATATCTTCTTCGTTTTCCCGATTTCCATTCTCTTGCAGTTCCTTTGTTTTTGAATAAGCCTCCCATATAGCTTTTCCAAGAGGATGCTCGGACTGCCTTTCAGTTAATGCCGCAAGTCTTAGCACTTCAGCTTCGTCGAACCTGTCATCACAGCTTATAACATTTGACACTCCCGGTTTTCCATAGGTTAATGTACCTGTCTTATCAAATGCTATTCTCTTGATTTTTGACAGTCTCTCCAAAGCATCTCCGGATCTGACTATGATTCCGTACTTTGCCGCATTTCCTATACCTGCAAGTACAGCAGTCGGAGTTGCAAGTATAAAGGCACATGGACAGAATACTACAAGAACCGTAACCGCTCTGATGAACTGTCCTGTAACAATCCATGTAATTACCGCACACGAAAGTGCAATAACAACAAGCCAGGTAGCCCATTTATCCGCAGCTGTTACTATCGGTGCCTTGTTATCTTCGGCTTCCTTTGTAAGCTTTATCATTCTCTGAAGGGAACTATCACTACTCACCGAATCAGCTCTCATCTTAAATGCACCAAACTGATTCATAGTTCCGCTGGAAACCTTATCGCCGGCCTTTTTATCCACAGGTATACTTTCTCCTGTCATAACAGACTGATCTATAGATGTTTCTCCTTCAAGAATAGTACCGTCTACCGGGATTGTCTCACCTGCCAGAACACTTATAATATCTCCGCGCTTTACCTCTTCCACAGATATCTCCGAGCTTTCATTATTTCGAATTACCCGTGCAGTCTGAGGTGTAATACTTATCAGCTTCTCTATACTTTCCTTAGCTTTCCCCGACGTAAAATCTTCCAGAAGCGATCCTATCTGCATTATGAGGGCAACTTCTCCTGCCGCAAAAAATTCTCCTGTAGCTGCTGATGCTATAAGTGCCAGCGATACCAGCAGGTCCGCCTTTATATCATGTTCAAAAATTACTCCCTTAAATGCACCGACAAGGATCGGTGCACCACATAGAACTATAGCAATCCATGCTATATCAACAGGCACTGAAGTTTTTAATACTCCGGTTATACTTAGCAAAAGAGCGATTATTGATATCACCGCACATACCAAAGTTTCTTTGGGTTCGTTCTCAAGCCAGTTCTTAAACATAGTTCCTCCTTCAACTTTAGAAATTTCATTGACTAAAGCTTATAGTTTATGTACTATACATTCATTACAGAACACTGTGTTCCGTATCTTGTATTTTGATTTTATTTATCTCTGCAAAGAAAAACAATAATCAGAAGGCCGGATTCGTTCGTTACGAAACATATCATGCAAAATGTTCGGAAGACGTTTTCTTTTCTGAATCTAATATAAATCGCACACGAATAGTTAATTTTATAAAAGCAAAAACGAAAAAGGAGAATATGATGGATAGAAGACAAAAGAAAACAAGAAGTGCTATTTACAATGCATTTACGGACTTGTTGAAAGAAGAGTCTTATTCAAAGATTACAGTACAACAGATCATAGACCGTGCGGATATCGGAAGAACCACATTTTACAGCCATTTTGAAACAAAGGACGATCTGCTGAGATCGTTATGTAACGATATATTCGATCATGTCTTTTCCGACTCTCCGGGCAAAGAAAAGACGCATGATTTCTCATGCGTCAAAGGGACCGCAGCCCGGATCACTCATATACTATATCATCTTCAGGAGCATATGGATTACCTTCCCGGAATTCTGAGCGAAGAAGGCGGCGATATTTTTATGAGCTACTTTAAGGAAAAGCTGACTGAGCTTTTTGCACCGATAAAGTCGAAAGTATCTTCAGATATTCCCGGCGATTATATCCTGAATCATATGGTTTCCGATTTTTCCGAAACCGTCAGATGGTGGTCAAGAAACACCGATTATTCTCCTGAAGAAATAAGCTCATTTTTCTTAAAGACAACACCTCTGCCTTAATTAACCCATATAATCGCCGACTCGGCTAAAATGATCAATTCCCTTTACCGGGAATCTATATCTGCTGCTTGGTAAATTTAAGCACTTGAACATACATATCCTTTGTAACTCCTGTAGTCTTAAAGCCGTCCGATTCATAATCTTTGGCATTTCTTTTTGTTGTCCGAAATGCGGCATCCTTGAAAAATGTATTAAAGAATCCTCTGATCGGTGCGGGGAAGCGCGGATCACAGATATATACCGATCCGCCCGGTTTCAACACACGATATACTTCCCTTCGAAATGCCGCCTGATCGGGAAAATGATGATATGCCATACAAGCCATTACAACATCCATTGATTCATCCCCATATGGCAGTTCATCACAACTTCCGGTAACAAATTCAAACTCCGGATTCTTACTCTTCGCTACTTCAATCATTTTTTCGCTTACATCAAGATCAAAACCGGACACATCCTTTTGCTTTCCTATTATCGAAAGTACCTGCCCTGTTCCGCATCCGACATCCAGCACCGAATTACCGTCGTTTATCTCAAGAGCCTTGACCAGATCCGAATAAAATCTCTGACTCCCCTTTCCCATAAATCCCGAATCATAAAACTCCGCATACTTATCAAATTCCATGATCATTCCTCCCCTCTGTACGGAAGCTCCGCCGCATAATCCGCAGATCTCTGAAGTACCGATATCAGATCTTTAAAAGATTTCATATCAGGATCGAGATAATAGAAATTCATAGTGCCTTCAGGTCTGACTTTAACGATTCCTGCTTCCTTCAATATCTTCATATGATGCGACACTGCCGGTCGGGACAAAGCTGAGAGTTTTACTATTTCTCCGACCCGAATACCTCTCGGCTTCTCAATTATCATCATCTGATACAAAATATGAAGTCTGTTCTCATCACCGAGTGCTACAAGGACTTTCCGACAATCTCTAAAATCCTTAGCCAGCTTTGCATATTCCTTCTGTGTATGCATTAATACGCCTCCTTTGGTTCATCTTTTTAAACCATTGTATCATGATTTTTTTTAAAATGTTGATCGGTAAAGAAAATCGAGACCAAAGAATTGATCATTCAGAATTTAGAATCAGTTTAGAAATACAGAAGATTCAAGTAAAGAATTCGCTGCCATAATCCTGTATTATAATCCCGGACACAGATGATACGATGATTAATTAAATTACGCATAACAAAGGGGGTCAAAGAAATGGCAGAAAGAATTAAGAAAAATACAGTAAAGTCCTGTTTAATAATATTTACAATACTAATACTGGTTCACGGATTTGAAGCAATCTTCCTCAGAATGGATGAAACTATACTCGGAGAGAACTTCATAAACAAGGTTTTCGGAATAGTGATGATCATAGTTGTTCTGAAGCTTCTGAATATGAAGAGTGAAGATATCGGTTTTAAGAAGGGATTATTCGGAATCTACGGTGCAAAAAGCATCGGACTCGGTTTTCTTCTTGCTATAATCTCCTTTATTATTGCTTACGGAATCGAAATTATCATACTGAAGAACGGAGGACATGAAGTAAGTTTCGGTATTTTCACAACCGGATTCTCCCTTACCGGAGAAGCTGAAGTGCATACCGGAATCGGATTTATCCTTATGTGCATCTTCTTCAATATCATAAATGTGATCATGGAAGAAGGCACCTTCCGTGGACTCTTTAACAAGATCATCTCTATTGATCATTCTCCGAAATTCGCACTTCTCTTCCAAGCATTCCTGTTCGGAGTATGGCATATAGTAACACCTCTTCACAACCTGATCGATGGTGATATCGCTGTCGGTGCATTTATAGGACTCAGCGTCGGATATATCATCCTCGCCGGAATGATGGGCATCAAATGGGGACTTCTGTACAAGATGACAGGCAGCCTGTATGCAGGTATGGCAGACCATTTCTTCAACAACTGTATAGCTACAAATCTGCTTCATATAACCACAGAGAGCGGAACAGATGAAATGATGATCATACGTGTATTGATTGCACAGCTGCTCTCCTTTATCGCAGTGATCATCATCTCAAAATCCGGAACAAAAAAATAATATATTAACTATCAAAATATACCAAGAGGGCGAAACTTGATTTCTTATAGATCAAGCCCGCCCCCTTCTATATGCTATAGCACATAATATACATCTACAGACATATCCTTATTATAGACTTCATAAACACGATCAGATAATTCTACTTTATGCTCCGATGCATAGTTGTTAAGTATCTTATGAGCTTCAGCCACTTTTGAGAAGCCTCCCTTAAAGGTTATATGGAGACATCTTTCTTCGAAAACCTCTATGGTCTCATCACCCTTATAACCCGTGACGGGAAGGCATGTCTTCATAGAAAACTTTGCTTCATCCTTTATACCGTCATATATTACAAAATGACTTCCTGACGGACTGATACCCTTACCTGCCGCCGCTTCGTAAAGCCTACCGATAGAAACACCGAGTTTTTCGAGGTCAACATTTTCATCTGTGAAGAGACATATACATCTTTCGAACGGTCTGATGTCAGGCTCTTCTTTTCTGATATTTTCCGTATCGGACTTCGTATCGGAAGCCATGTCCTTCATATCTTTCAGAAGGTCATCGGTCTCCTTGATCTTGCTTGATAGAATGTCCTTCTCACTGACTTCTCCGTTCAGGATCTGCTTTATCTCAAACAATGAAAGCCCTACACTTCTGAGACGTTTAATTGTTTCCAGCCTTGAAAGCTGTGATTCATCATAATAGTAATATCCGTTCTCTTCGTTTTTCGATGTAGGAACCAGCAGTCCCTCCTCACGATATAAACGGATTGCTTTTCTACCGACATTTCCGATCATTGCAAACTGTCCACTTGTATACATTATCCCGTCACCTTCTTTCTTCTTACTCTTCCAAAAACTCCTATAAATCCTAAATGTAACGGAAGTATCTTATACAGACAATAGTCCGTATATTTCTGATATCCGTCTTTTTTATAAAACCGAGTTACCGCATCGGCAATAGACTCACTGCAGTTTCTGTTCAACTCATCACCCAACTCTTTCGAGGCAAGTCTCGGACTTCCGAGATAACCATACTTACCCATAGCCTTTAACTGTTTCTTCTTCGATATCATATCTCTGTCCGATATCTTTGAATCCGGAAAAGTCTTATATCCTTCTCTAACATAGCTTTCATCCATTGCAAGCAGACTTGATGTTTCAATCCACCCTGCATGGAAATCATCCACATGTTTCTTCTCAAATTCTTTAAATTCTTTCGATGCTTCAACTCCCTCACCCATAAATATCTGTCCCATAGGTGCAAGCGCTGCAACACCATACTTTCTGTTAACCTTTCTCACAGCCTTTTCCACTGCTATCTGGTGCTGCGGATCAGCGTGAGACGCTATAAGTATAACATGTTTAAACCCCATACAGCATAGACTATCTAATACTCCATAAGCCACTTCATATGTTGTTTTCATACTGAAGTGAAATGAACCGTAGAATTCATTTACGGATGCTGCCGCAATAGGAAATGCAGGCAGGCAGTAGCATTCCGCATCAGTTATCCTCTCAACCGTATCCGCAGCACATTTGCTCCAGTATTCACCTTCCAGAAGATCCGTCGCCAGTGGAAGATGTATCCCATGTTCTTCGATAGGCGCCATAACCGCAAAGACTATACTCTTCTTCTTATCAATTCCTTCGATTTCCTTCCATGTCATCATACTCAGGTCTTTCACTATCATTCCTCCTTCAGTTTTTCTCGTGCTCTTCATCATCTCAATTTACGTATCGGAGAAATAATAAACCCGGCCCAAAAGGCCGGGTCAAGTATAGATTTCAAGATTTTTCATCTGCCAAAATATCTGTTCTGACTGGTGAAACTGAATTCTTACTTCTGTTTACAACTACGATTCCCGCACATACAAGTATCAATGCGATCAAATGAAGCAGGCCGAAACCTGTGCCTTCATCCAGAAGTATAATAGATGTGATAACTCCGAAGATTGGTGTCAGGAAACCGAATACCGAGATTCTCGATACCGGATTATGCTTCATCAAAACGCCCCATATCGAATATGCAGCAGCGGATACAAAGGAGAGATATATAAGATATGTGACTCCCTTTGATATCACAGTATCAAGACGACCTCCCATCAAAAGTCCTGCAAGAGTCATTATCAACCCGCCTGCTATAAACTGATATCCGCTTAGAACCACAGGCTCTTCTCTTTTGGTATATTCTTTTAACAATACGGAAGAAAATGCATATGCGACCGTCGACAGAAAGACGAAGAGATCGCCTTGTATTATATTTCCTTTTCCGAGTCCCCCGTCAGACAGACTAACTATCACAACTCCCAGAAAGCCGATGAGACAACCAAAGGTCTTTACAAATGACAGCTTCTCCTGCCTGAATATAAGACTTGCCACAACCAGAACCGTAAATACATTTGTTCCCTGAAGTATGGACGCTCTGACTCCCGTGGTATGTGCAAGTCCGATATAGAAGAAGAAATACTGTCCGACAGTCTGAAACATAGAAAGCTTCAGTACCATTGGTATGCTGCTTTTCTTTGGCAGGAGAATCCTCCTCTGAATAATACTCCCGAGTACTACTGCCAGAATTCCCGCTATCGTGAATCTGATTCCCGCAAAAAGAATCTGCGAAGACATCATTTCCGAACTGATCATAAACTCCTTATATCCGAGCTTTATCATCGGATAAGCGCTTCCCCAAAGAAGGCACGAGATTACAGCACCTATTGCAACAGCCACGGGATTTTTGAAAATGCTGTTCCCGGTTGTATTAATTTCATTTTTATTTAAATTATCCTTAACCTGCTCGCGCATTTGTTTATCTTTCATATTCACATCTGCCATCCTCTTCATAACGAATTTATAATAATAGAGAATGATATTGTCCCATTACTGATAAAAACAGAATCAAGTTATGTCAGAATCCTTATTTTCTGAACCAGTAGGAAGGGTTTTCTTGTACTTTTCAAACAGTTCATGCGAATAAACTTTCGGCTTATCAGATTCTCTGACTATCTTCCAGAGCGCCGCTGCTGCCTTTAGTCTTTCGTCAAAAGCCAAAGTTGCATCATCCCGACAGAAGTCATGCACGAATTTATTCCACTGAAGCATCGACTTATCATACTTAGCATAAGTCTTTTTCCCATAGTAAATGTCCAGCAGATCTCCTAGTGTAAATGATTCGTCACCGCTCTCTTTTACTGCTTTTGCGGTTGCAACCATATCAACATTGAACTTGAACCTATCTTCTCCTGTCTGCTTAGAGAAAAAATCTCTGAACCTCGGGCCAAAGGTAAACCCGCATTCTATAAGTCCGGTATCAAGCGAAAGTTCTGTCACTGCCTTCTTGCTGCCGGATCTGATGCTCTTATTCCTCTTATTCTGAGGCAGTATCTTCTCTCCCGAAAAGAAAGCTTCTATCACTTTATATAATTCAATCTTGCTCCCGTCGGCCTTAAGACCGCGGGCTTTACAGATTTTAATGAGTTCTTCGCGGTACCAGTAATATCTGCTGAATTCTTCAAAATCCTTGATGTCTTCAAATTTCGGTCTTTCCACTGAATGTCCTCCCGGCAATATATAATCTACTTAATCTTAAGCGATTTAAGATATTCCTTCTTCTCCGGTGTTATGCGATTACTCTCCACAGATTTCTGAATTGCTTTATTATGCGTCCATTTATCCAGTTTCTTTTCTTCGATAAACGGTAGAACTGCGTCATACTGCTTTGCAAGTGCGGTAGCAAAGTACCACGCTATCATCATATTAATGTAATACTCATCCGAACGGACTTTAGCCACCATTTCCGGATACTTGATATCGAAATCCTCATTAAGAAAATGTTCCATCAACATCCCTATGGCAAATCTTACAGTATATGTTTCCTTTGATTTGATCCATTTCTTTATCTGCTTTAAAAGATCCTGACGATTCTTCTTAAATACCTTTGGCGACAGCTGATCGCAGGTTGCCCAGTTATCTACATATGGCAGGAATCTTATAACTTCAGCCATACATTTATCATAGTCCTTGATTCCGGAAATGATAAATGCATGCAGCTGATTCTCATCGAAATATTCATGTGGAAGTATCTCGAGAAACTCCCCGACATCTTCTCTTTTCAGAAGCTCATTTGCAAACTTTTTAAGCTCCGGAGTACGAACTCCGATCATATCTTCCACTGTTTTCGGTGGAATGAGCTTTCCCTGAAAATCTCTGTATTTAATATCCTGCTTTTTATATAGTTCACTTAATATCTCATCACGAAGCATACAAGCACCTCCTTCTACGCACCGATCATCAGTTTAATTATATATGCTTTTGCACAGTCTCTTGCCTTCTCCGGATAGTTAAATCTTTTCTGGTATTATCCTGTACCGCATCAGACAGTTTCATCAGGATAATCATAGAATCCGCCCTTGTGGAAGTTCTCATTTCCAAGCGGCTTTGCAGTAAGTCTGAATATTACACAACCGTCCGGACATACAACTGTTTTAGTATACTTTCCGTCTCCTCCGAGATTTTCCAGATCACCGCCGCTCCTCACGGCTTCCATTATCGGATATAACATCATCATTACTTTGGAACATATTCCGTATCCATCCTGATTTACCGGACATCCGTACGTACAGGTATAAGTATCACCTATCTCTTCTCCGTTACGGCAATATCTTTCCGGTTTATCACTATGCAGGTAACCTATCACTTCTACTGTAAATTCATATTCTTCGTCATACCATTTCTTCATCTGTGAATCCCCCTATTATTTTTCCATACTTATCCACTGAATAAATGCGGTCTTGTCACTACTGTTATATCCCGCATTTTCATAAAACCTGAGCGTCTCCGGTTTTTTAGATCCGGTGAGCAGCATCATCTTATAACAGTTTTCTTTCTCGGCAATCTTTTTGGCGTAGTCCAGGCATTCCGTGGCATAGCCTTTACCTCTGTAGTCTCCATGTGTAACCACATTTTCAATAAATGCATAAGGTCTAACATTTCGCGTAAGATTCGGAATGATCACGCACACACAGGAAGATATAATCTTTCCGTCAATTTCATTCACAAGCAAATGATGATTCGGGTCCTCTATGATCATATCCCACACATGAGTAAGATGATTGTCCGTCTCCGGAATGCTGTCCTCATGCAGAAATGTATATAACTCCAGCAAAGCATCAAGGTCTTCCCTTTTTACTTCTCTCACCATCGCATAGTCCTCCGCGCTTTATCATTAGCTTTATGCACATTAACCGTTCACCAGTTTCAAAAACTTCTTATCATTCATCTGTTCATTTGTAATGTACTCTCCGTCATGGAACAGTGCATAATTTGTTATCGGTGTCGGCGCATTTTGTGCGGCCTCTCTGCTTTCAAGCTTTACCGCTTTAAATGCAATACCGTTTGACTTCGCTGTCTCCTCAAGTATCGGTACATACTTCGCATTGAACGGACACTGATTAGTATAATACAGTACGTATCCCTTGTCATCTATATGCGGATGCTTTGCACAATCCTTAAAATGCGGTAACAACGCATTCGGATTATCAGGTTTTTCAGAATCGTTCTCATCAAATAGCAGATACATAAGTCTCACACCATTATCCGCCTCATCAGAGACTTTAAAGCCTTTATAAGTAAGGAACTTAGGGTCAGAGAGGAACGGTCTCTTCTTAGCAGCCGACAATATGCAAAGCCCCTTCTTGCCCTTCGCCTTACTATCCTCGATACATGCCGTGAGAAGCTCCGAGGAATATCCGTGTCCCTTTAAGGAGCCTGATACCCACAGACAGTCTATATACATATAGTCTTCCGCCTCTATCGGAACCCATGCATATTCCGCAGGAATATATTCTATGAAACATTTCCCGCGCTCCGCACTTTTTAAGAACACAAGCCCCTCATCAAATCTGTCCGCGAGCCACGCTTTCTTCGACGACACCTGCACATCCTTATTGTTAGTGATTGCACAGCAAATGTGCTCTTTCTCAAGATTGTCTTTATTAACGTATATAAATTCCATAATATGATTTCTCCCATCTGTCCCTTATTTTCTATTAAAACATTAACCGTTATCCGTATTTGAATCTTCAATAATCTTCTTCTGCAGCTTCTTGCTGAGGCTGTCAAAAACCACTGTATATGCGCTGTCCAGCAGATCCTTCACAACATCATCAGGCACATTTCCATCTGCCTTCACCGAATTCCAATGAACCTTATTCATATAGTATCCCGGGATGATATCCTCATATTTCTTTCTGTAAAGTGCCCCTTCAACCGGATCAAGTTTTAATGTTATATATACCGGCTTGTCGAGATCATCTCTGCAGATTGCAGCGAACAGCTTCCCTCCGATGTGAAAACGGATCCAATTCCATTCCGCCTGAATATCCTTTGTCACTCCGTCTTTCTTCATCAGGTACTCTTCTATCCATTCATATTTCATAATCCAAATCCCTCGCTTCGACTGCTCACTTGCTTTTTCTTATAATCGAATGGCATTTCTACTCCTCTGTCAAATCAAATATACTCATCTGCTGATACTTCTCCGGAAGTTCATTCAGATATGCAAAGCATTCTTCCGGTGTCGAAAGCATCCCGCTTTCTTTACAGATACTTTTAAATAACTTCGTCAGTTTTCTCACATTCGGACTCGGAATAATATATGAATTACCGTATGTCTCTATATATTTCTTCTTAAGTCCCGGAAAATGTTTATCAAGTGCCGCATAGTAATACTCTCTGTCACCATCGCGGAGTGTAAGTCCCATTCCGAAATCAATGATGCCCTTTACGCCTACACGTGCGCATTCGTTCAGGATAGAGGTTATATTTTCCTCCGTATCATTTATAAACGGCAGGATTGGTGAAAGCCATACAATTGTCGGGATTCCCCTTTTCTGCATTTCTTCGAGAACCTCGATGCGGCGCTTGGTATTACAGACATTCGGCTCGAGTATCCGGCACAGATCATCATCATATGTTGTCAGTGTCATCTGAACTACACATTTCGCTTTTTGATTAATCTCATCCAGAAGATCAATGTCCCGAAGTATCCTGTCTGACTTAGTCTGAATTGCCGCTCCGAATCCGTATTTCAGAATTACCTCCAGGCACTTTCTCGTGATACCTAATTCTTCTTCGCAATGCATGTACGGGTCCGACATCGCCCCTGTTCCGATCATGCATTTCTTCCTCTTGGTTCTGAGTGTCTGCTCCAGAAGTTCCGCTGCATTCCGCTTTACCTCTATATCCTCAAAAGGATGCGTGAACTGATAGCATTTACTTCTGCTGTCACAGTATATGCAGCCGTGACTGCAGCCACGGTAAATGTTCATTCCGTGCATACCGTTATTTCCTGTCAGTATTCCCTTAGCATCAACAAAATGCATCTCTCATCCCTCAATACACATTTTAGTCTCGTTACAATCATTAAACTTCGCAAATGCCCGAATCGTCCGCTCCAATGCCGTATCCATCTTCTTGGTATGGCGGATACCGTCCTCCCACCATAATCCCTTTATCGATAAGACCTTGTTCTTACGATCTGCCGCAGTATCGATACGGCCCACAAATCTGTCTCCGTAAATGATCGGCAGCGTATAATATCCATACTTACGTTTAGCCTTCGGAGTATAAATCTCCCAGGAATATCTGAAGTCCCACAATGCATATATAAGTTCCTTATCCCACATCATAGGGTCAAGCGGTGCTATAAAAGCCATACGCGGTTTAATGTCCGCACTTCCCTCAAGCACTTCCTGCATCAGTTCTTCGTCCTCCTCACGGTAGTAAAAAGGAACCTTAATTCCTTCCACATAACACATACGGATACGATTTTCATCCATAAGTCTTGCAAGGATCTTTTTTCTCATTTCCGCCTTAAGATATATTCCCAGAAATGCCGTGCTGTTCTTATCCCAGATAAGACCGACCGCTCCGATCCTGCGAAGAACACGCCATGCCATAAAATCTTCCTCATTCCGATACGGATTCTCTCTTTCAAGAATATCCCTCGATATATACCGTTCTGCAAGGTCATAATATTTCCTGCTGCCGTTTTTATGATGGATCACCAGTTCTCCGTCTGTATATAACTGTTCAAGAACCGATCTCGCTGCCTGCGATTTCTTATCCCAGTTGCCGCTCCAATGCATCGAAGAATGCCAGTATATCTCTCCTTCTATAGGCAGTGTATCGCTGCATACAGGTCCGTTCTCTCTTATATATTCGACAGCCTGTTCTTTAAGCTCCCTGAGTCCTTCAAATGTATCGCCCGTCTCAAGGCTTAATTCTCTGTATGAAGAAAAGTAAGGCCAGTCCTCTGTCGGCCATATGGAGAGTTCCTTATCAACATAGTCTACAAGCTTCCGGTCTTCATAGAGAAGCTCCTTCAGCATTGATTTTTCAAAGCCCTTAACTCTCGATTGAAGCGTAAGTTCGGGATTCTTTCCGCACACATCCACCGGATCGTACTGTATGCATCCCGCCTGACGGACATAACTGTATGCACCATCTTTTCCGGCAAATCTATAGGAACCTATCAGTCCCTGCTTTCTGAATATAAACTGAGCTGCCTGTTTTTTCGTGATCGTTAAGTAATTCATCCGCAGTATGCCACTCCATCCACCTGAAACAAAAGTCCTTCCGGTCCACCGACATGAGCAAACTCAGTCTGAATGGATTTACGCACCGGATACTTTCCGTTAAAACGTTCTTTGATAATCCCTTCCATTACGGGAATATTCCATACATCCCTGAAGAGGCAGTCCATCTGAACCACATTTTCAAGTGTAAGCCCGACCATAGCAAGTCTCTCTTCCATCTGATCAAAAGCTCCGTTAATCTGCTCTTCTATGGTTCCTCCAACATTTCCCGCACAATAACTCAGGAAACAGAAATCTCCTGCCTTTATAATGCCTGAATGTGCCCACTCTTCCGATACATCATATCTTTCAATCTCACTCATTATTTATCCACCTTTCAAATCAGTTCTTGTTTCTCATATCAACCGGTTATCTGTTCTTTTTCAATCTCATTGCTCAATTCGTACTTAATGCTCATACATCTTACACAAAGCATCTGCTATCGTTCTTAAACTTTCCCTGGCTTCCGGCGGTTCCAGAACTTCCACCTTGTCACCAAAGGTAAGCAGCCACATGACCATATTTTCAAAATCATAATAGTCCTCAATCAGAAGCAGTCTTCCGTCCTCTGATTCCTTATAGCAGTCCGGTCCGAATTCCTCAACCAGGCGCCATTTCATATCCGGATCAAACAGTGCTTTAAGCACAATACTTGGCGATGTTTTCGGTCCGGATGTGATTTCCGGTGCGGGAACATTTCTGCAGACAAATGTATCATCTGTCCGTACAACCTTATCCATTCGATTCAGCTTAAACAGTCTGAAGTCCTTTCTCTTCAGGCACCATCCGTAAACATACCAGCTTGTCCACTTATAGATAATATAATATGGTTCTATCGTTCTTTTGCTCTCACCCGAAGGAGCGTAGTACTTGAATTTAATGTGCTGCCTGTTCTCAATTGCATCTTGTATAACTTCAATCTTCGGAGCAAGAGAACCCTTATACCAGGACGACAGATCGATAAGTATTGAATCCCGGCCACTGACAAAGTCTGATGAACCAGCCTGAATCTTCTCCATAAGCTGACCGTAGTAGCTGCTTCCACTGACGCTGTCCAGACTTCTGAGTCCCGCTAGAATCACCTGCATATCCTTTGAAGTAAGAATTGTCCGATCCATGCGGTAGCCTTCCATAATGCTGATACCACCACCGGTTCCCTGTATAGTCTGTATGGGTATTCCCGCTTTGCAGAGATCTTCTATATCACGATTTATGGTTCTTCGGGAAACCTCGAACCGCTCTGCCAGTTCGGGAGCCGTGGTTTTTTCTTCCTGCAGCAATACTGAGAGTATTCCGATCAACCTTTCTATCTTCATTTCTTAATAACACCCTTTCTCATGCTGCACCGGCATAGCATTTCCGGATATTCCGAAATCCTATATCGGTATCTTAACATATATAACATGTCATCTGTATGTCATGTTTATTATATCACAGATAACAATTGTATCACTCAATTCTTCAGTTTATAATAAACTTATTGTCATCTTGGTATGATTAAATGTACCGCTTGGTAGTCCGTGTATTGTACCCTTTATGCCATTCCCGTAAGATGTAGCCATAACAAAACATCATGAATTTTTTCATCAAGGAGGTTTGATTATGGAAACATCAAGAATTGAAGAATTAAAGATATCTTACGAGGAATTAAAAAAGGATGCTCAGAGAATGCAAAAAAAGGGACTGCCGTTCATGATGGCTTCGGTTATTATCTGGTCAATGATATTCGGTATTCAATTCCTGAATATCGCCATGGTAAAGCGTAATCTTCTGACCTTTACCTGTTCGGTTTTGCTGATGCCGCTGGCATATGCATTTTCAAAGCTTGTTAAGGCTGACATTTTAAAAAAGAGTAACAATCCGGTCAACAAACTGGGGTTCTTATTTACCATGAACCAGATGCTTTACATATTGATCGTCATGTGGGCATACAGCCGTAATCCGGAATCAATGCTCATGCTGTATGCAATGGTATTCGGAGCACATCTCTTACCGTTCGGAATGATATACGACAGCAGAGCATATTACGTAACATCCGTAACAGAAACAATAGGAGCCATGATCATAAATCTGATGTGGGGCAGCCGTTTTACAACCCTCTTTATGATCATCATGCAGATCATTATCAGCATATCGCTTTTTACAGACATAAGAAAGGCAGACAAAGTTGAGAGTTGATATAAAGAACGATCAAACTTCAGAAACATTATATGTGGAAATTCATTGCCGCGATATTACGGAAGAAGTCTCAAAGCTCGAGCGCTATATACATCGCTACAAAGCCTACATCCCTGCCGTAAAAGACGGAGAGACGGTAAATGTAGCCCAAAGTGCCATCCTGTATATCGAATCCGTGGACAAGAAAACCTTTATCTACACGGAAAACAAGGTTTTTCTTACCGACAAAAGGTTGTATGAACTTGAGGACATACTGGATAAACGCGATTTCTTCCGCTGTTCCAAATCCACTATTATACATTTGAACAAAGTCGAAAAACTGAAACCTGAGATAACAAGAAATATTCTTGCCACACTGACGAACGGAGAAAATATCGTAGTATCCAGAAGATATGCATCCGAGCTGAAGAAACTGCTCGGAATAGGTAATTAGATATGGGAATAAAAGAATTTTTAAAAACTTTAAGAGATGGCGTTGCATTTACATATTCATGGCTCATCATATGTATTCTCGCTGTATCACTGATCAACGGCCGGACCACGATTACCGTAGGATTCCTTCTAAAACTTCTTATCCTGTGCATATGGGGAGTTTTAAGCTTCTGTCTTTGCTTTAAAACGAAGATGATCTCACGACGCGGATTTATATTCTCTCTTACATGCTTCTACATACTTTTTATCCCAGCTGAGATTTTCATGTTTTATATGATGGGAATATTTCAGGGAAACGGAAGTACTGCGTTATGGACTGTATTCTTTACGATAATCGTATTAATGTATATAATATCTCTTATAATAGATATACTTATCATGAAAAGAAAAGCAGTAGATTACACTGAAAAATTAAAAGCATATAAAGGAGGTCCGGAAAAATGAGACGTTGCGAAGTATATGCTCCATGCAGAGCCTAGAGGAGACTGCATGGAGGAATAGCATTTTCCTCTGGCTTTGCTCTTATATGAAAATAAAAACTTTAGGAGCAAAGAAATGAATAAACATAATAAATTACGAGACTTTTATATACTCTGGAGTACCCAGAGCCTGTCACAGCTCGGAAGCACCATTACCGCATTTGCGCTTACACTGTGGCTTTATGATACAACAGGTTCGTCACTCAGTACGGCAGCACTACGGATATGCACATATACACCGTATATACTGATGAGCATTTTTGCGGGAGCAATTACTGATAAGATCGATAAGAAGAAAGCTATGCTGTTCTGCGATCTGATGGCCGCACTTACCACGGTTGCCGTATTTGTCTTATACAAGACGGATACGCTTTCCATATGGCATCTTTATCTTATAAATGCATTTTCGGGCCTTATGAATACGATTCAGCAGCCTGCATCAGAAGTTGCCTATACCATGGTAATACCAAAAGAGCAATATCAGAAAACCAGCGGACTTCAGTCACTGTCGAGATCGCTCATAACAATCGGACACCCTCTGATTGCACCTATAGTCTATGGATTCGGGGGACTTGATGCCGTTATCGTGATCGACCTCTTTACATTTGCAGTAGCTTTTATCGCACTTTTTGTATTCATAAAGATTCCGAATGTGCCGGACAGCAGTGAGAATGAAGGAAGTGTACTGGTACTTGCACGGGAAGGACCCGCCTATCTTAAAGAAAATCCCATGATCCTGTATGTGATCCTTTTTATGGCGGGAGTGAATTTTATATCATCGGCTTTTGATGCTGCCCTTCCTGCGTATATAATTTCCAACCCTCGCGGAGGGAACTTTATATACGGTGTCGTAACTTCCTGTTCGGGCGTTGCTATGATTTTCGGAAGCCTGATCGTTACGATTCTTCCGAAGCCGAAAAATCGCGTGAAGATCATATATCTGTCGATGCTTTTTTCGCTCGCGACCGAAAACTACATTCTTGCATTTTCAAGACTTCCTGTCATATGGTGTATCGGACAGATACTCGGATGGATATTTGTACCGGTTATGGCAGCAAATCAAAATGTTATCATGCGCAGTTCCATACCTGCCAGATTACAGGGACGTGTATATGCCTGCAGAAACACCCTTCAGTTTTTCACCATTCCTCTCGGTCTGGGATTCGGAGGTTTCATGGTCGATCATGTATGCGAACCGCTGATGAAAAATGCAGCTCTTCCGATGCAGTTTCTATTCGGAAGCGGCAAAGGTTCCGGTGCTGCACTTCTGCTGTTTATCCTGGGTATAGCAGGAACTGTGATGTGTCTCATATTCGGACATAAACTCAGTAAATACAGTTATTCGGATTAATTTAAATGCCCTTACGGAATTTTCCGTAAGGGCATCTTTTCATCATAAGTATATTCTTAACTCTGTTTATTCTTTTTCTTCCTGAACATAAACTTTCTCGCAACATTTATTCCGATCTTATAACCCAGCGGCCTCAGATCCTTATCGGCCTCTTTCAGTTTCTGTCTTATGGGAATACTCTGAGGACAATGCATCTCGCATTTTCCGCACTCCACACACTGACTTGCAAATGCGGGATCCTTTGTAAGACCAACGGTCTGCGCATACTGAAAACGTCCCGAACTCTTGCCTTCTGTATACATAGTATTCCAGCAGGCGAAGGTTCCCGGTATATCCACTCCCTTCGGACATGGCATGCAGTATCTGCATCCTGTACATCCGACCTTTTCCTTTTCATGTATGGCCTTCTTTACTTCCTCAAGCATCGCGAAATCTTCATCCGTAAGTGTTCCGGCCTTCATATCGTCTGCGGTCTTACAGTTCTCTTCAACCATCTGAAGCGAATTCATTCCCGACAGTACTACCGTAACCTCAGGCTGATTATAGAGCCATCTGAAGGCCCATTCTGCCGGAGTCCATCCTCTTTTACTTGAGGCGAACAGGTTCTTCGCCTTATCCGGAAGCATATTTACGAGCTTTCCGCCTCGGAGAGGTTCCATTATAACCACCGGTATTCCCTTTTCGGCCGCAGCCTTAAGTCCGCTCACTCCCGCCTGAGTTACCTCATCCAGATAATTATACTGAATCTGGCAGAAGTCCCAGTCATAATCATTCAGAATCTTTATAAAGTTATCTGTATTTCCGTGATACGAAAAACCTATATTTCTGATCTGGCCGGATGCTTTCTTCGCATCTATCCAGTCATGAATACCCACCGCCTTCAGCTTCTCCCACATTTCAACATCCGTAAGATGATGCATCAGGTAGTAATCAACGTAATCCGTTCTGAGTCTGGACAATTCCTCATCGAAATACTTGTCCAGTCCCTTACTGTTTCTGATAAGATATTGCGGAAGTTTTGTTGCGATATTGATCTTATCCCTGATTCCGTTACGCTCCACGATCTCTCCGAGAGCGGCTTCGCTTCCCGAATAAATGTATGCCGTATCGTAATAATTTACTCCCGCTTTAAAAGCTGCCATAATTTCCTTCTCAGCTTTTTCAATGTCTATACTGTTTCCTTTTTTTGTAAAACGCATACAGCCGTAGCCAAGCATCGAAAGGTTGTTACCGTATTTATCTTTCCTATATTGCATAACTCATACCTCATTAAAAAAACGATACAATATAACTCTTCTTGTTATGCTCTGCTTAGCCGGTATATATTATCTGATAGTCACAAGCTCATACTCTCGTGTTCCTATTCCGATTTTCTCAGCATGCTCAAGGGTTTCAGCCCATGAAACATTCGGATTGCTGTTATGCCATACATCTCCGTGATCATGGAAGCCTTCACTTGCCATGTTGTCACCGAGCTGGCTGTTTCTTATAGGTTCCGCCTTCTGGCAGAGATCGACACATGCCTGATCGAGTGCTACCGGATCAAAAGATGCAAGCATTCCGATGTCCGGAAGAATCGGCGCATCATTTTCACCATGACAGTCACAGTTTGGAGATACATCGGTTATCAGACTGATATGGAAATTCGGTCTTCCGACTATAACAGCAGCTGTATACTCTGCCATCCTCCTGCCTAGCATCTGAGGTGCATCCCAGTTATTATTATGTATCGCATCAAAGGCACAGGCACCGATACATCTTCCGCAGCCTTTGCATTTATCGGGATCTATCCATGCCTTGTTTCCGTTATAGCTGATTGCATTCGATCCGCATTCCTTTGCACATCTGCGGCAACCTCTGCACTTATCCTCTTCAACATGCGGCTGCCCGCTGTTATGCTGCTGCATCTTTCCTGCACGGCTTCCGCAGCCCATTCCGATATTCTTTATGGCACCTCCGAATCCCGCCTGCTCATGTCCTTTAAAATGCGTGAGTGAGATGAAAATATCCGCATCCATAATGGCATGTCCTATATAAGCTTCCTTACAGTACTCTCCGTTAGGAACCGGAACAGCTATATCGTCCGTTCCTCTGAGTCCGTCGCCTATTATGATCTGGCATCCCGTTGTAACAGTGTTAAAGCCGTTGATGTTTGCGCAGTCAAGATGCTCGAGTGCATGTTTACGACTGCCCGGATAAAGAGTATTGCAGTCCGTAAGGAACGGCAGTCCGCCCTGCTCTTTTACCACGTCCGCAACAGCTTTGGCATAATTCGGTCTGAGATATGCGAGATTTCCCAGTTCTCCGAAATGCATCTTTATAGCTACAAACTTTCCATCCATATCAATGGATTCAATACCCGCAAGCTTTATAAGTTTCTGAAGCTTTTCTGGCAGACTCGTACCAAGCCCGGTCCTGAAATCCGTAAAATAAACTTTCGATCGTTCCATAAACTCCTCCCTCAAAACCCGTCGAAACACTATACAGTATCTTTTTTTATTATAACAAAAAGCCTCTGACATCAAAAGCCCCCGCAAAGAAACTTGCAGAGGCTTCACACATAATTTTTAATTCACGCTTTCAATTGTTTGATTAAATCTTCCCGAGGTTGCGGTATACTCCTCTTCTTTTATCTTAGAGGAACATATGAATATATTCTTATATTCTTTCTCCGGAGTAAATGAAAATATTATCTCATTCCTACTGTTTTTTACCTGGAAGAGTGTCCCGCCACTACATACCTCATCCATTGAAACAACCAACTTTCTGATCCCCGATCTTCCTATATCGGCATCGGTAACTCCCGCTGTTTCCACTGCGATCACATCTCCTCCGAGAACCGTAAAGCCATCGATCGTATCCACTGCTCCGTCGTCATCCTCTGCCGAACTGAACATATATACTTCTCCGCCTTCTATGACTGCGATCCCGTTGGAATCGAGACAGTCTCCTTCGGATTTGAGACATACGGTTCCTCCGAATATTTTGACATACGGGATATTTTCGCCCGTACCGAATGCATTTATCGTGTCATCAACAGCGTTGATCTTAACCTTTCCGCTGTATATTTCCACCGCATTTCCTTCAAATCCTTCACGACATTTTTGTATATCCACATTTCCATCTGCTATTGTAAGCTCCGTTTCGCTGTGAATCGCATCGTCGACACACTTAATGCTGATGTCTGTACCCCTGGTGTAAAAATATCCTTCTTCAACATGAAGTGCATCGGCTCCGCAATCTATAGCTATACTGCCGCCGGCAATTCTGATTGAGTCTACGGCTTTGACAGCAGTATGCTTTGCTTTAATATCATAGCATCCGTCTGTGATCTTGATGTCATTCTCGCAGTAGATACCGTCACGGACAGCTGCCATGATATAAAGGCTTCCCTTTCCCTGAAATACGATATCGTCTTCGGCATAGATAACGCTTTCCGGTGTATTCGCCGCAGATTTAACAGAATCCGTCGGCGTTGCATTTTCATCTATAGTAACTTTACCTTCGGAATCACGAAGGCTGTTCTCCGTTCCTTCGGGAAGCGTGATAAATACCTTATCCGCATTTTTAACATATATGCAGGAGGTTTCCCCGTTAGTCATCTCAACACCTCGAAGAACAAGCTGAACCTTTGAGTTCTTGTTTGCATCAACGGTTACGGATGAGCATGACGACTTTCCTTCGATCACATATGTACCTTCTCTTTGTATGACGATATTTTCAATTCCGCCTGTCTTCTCTGTCTTTACACAGTTTTCGCTTCCTTCCGGAAGGGATATAAGCGGTGAATCTTCCCTTAGTCCTATTATTACCGCTTCATCCGTGCTGTAATAGGAATCGAAATCTTTATCGGTAAACAGGCTGTCACCATAGGTCACCCCCCTTGACTCCATGGAACAGCCTGTCATTAGAAGGAGAATCATTATTATAAGAGGAAGCACACATACACCCCGTATTCGATAGTTTATCATGAAAATTCTCCTTTCCTTCTATCAAAAGCCTGCCCGGTAAATATACGGTGATACAGCTTATAATTCATCCATGTTCTTCTCGCATCTGTTAAGCATTATCTCCAGATTACCGTTCCTCTCGCGAATCTTATCCATGAATTCCTTAACACTTTCAGATGGCTTTACAACAACATCGAAATCCAGTCTGTACATCGTTCCCATGTTACAGGTCTTAACCTGGATCAGTTCATATCTCTTAAGATAATTCCTAAATATATCATCGAATCTTCCTTCGAAATCGAGGTCCTCAGGTATAGTTATCCTGAGCTTTCTGGACATCGTCTCTCCTCCTCCGAAACGGATTGCACGCAGGATCAGCTCTATAACGGATACGATCACGGCAAAGATTATCGCCACGAATATATATCCCATCCCCGTAGCCAGTCCCGCTGCCATAGCCAGGAAAATACTTGTTATCTCTTCGCCTCTTCCCTGAGCCGATCTGAATCTCACAAGACTAAATGCACCGGCTACCGCAACTCCGGTCCCGACATTTCCGTTCACCAGCATGATCACCATTTGTACTATGCACGGAAGTATGACAAGTGTAAGCACAAAGCTCTGGCTGTACATTCTTTTTATCATATAAGTTCCGGCTATTATCAGTCCTGCCAAAATTGAACAGAGTGTCGCGATCAGGAAGGCTTCCGCCGTCATGACTCCTCTGTGAAATATAGTTTCAAAGATAACATTAAGCATATTTTCTGGACCCCCTTCTGTCGTTCTCAAGCTTCCCGGCATAGCCTCTTCCGTACTTGGAAAAAGACGTCTTATATATATTCAGCCTGCTGAGTATCCGCGCAATCTCAATCGGCATGGCACCCGCAATCTTAATCTCCATAAGTCTGTCCTCTTCCGGAAGTATCAAAGAGCCGTAGCCTCCGGACTTAAGTTCGAGATCATGGTCTCTCCATCTTATATTCTTATCAAATGTTATTCTGAATCCGGGATCCTCTATTCCCTGAAATGCGAGGCGGTCATAGGATATGATCATCCCCGGTCTCAGCTTCTTATACAGACTCACCATGCTGTTTATCTCGTTTTCTATTTGAACATCCGTAAAGCTTACGGTTTCATCCAGAATCTCCTGCTCCGTATTCTGAAACGGAATCCCAAGATCGAGATGTCTTTTTGCCTCTCCGTAGGGAAGACTGATCCTTCTCTTATAAACTACCCCCTCATATTTTTTCTTGATCTCGACAAATGCACTCGTATCTGCATCAGGAACCTTATAGGTTCTCAGTCGCAGCTTTTCTTTATAGATCGGTTTTTCTATCGATCTTCTGATAAGCCTGTAATCCGGCGTATCATAATAAATGTTATAAATCCTTGTGTTCCCATACATATCGGGCTTTATATAACCCTCCAGCTCCGATAGAAGCATTTCATATGAACTTTTCGGAACATGATACTTAGTTTCGATACGGGCAAAGCTTTCCTTATAACCCCCATTTTCCATATTTAAAACCCCTCCTCCTTTTTACCAAAGGATCTGTCCCATTTGTAAATCCGGTTCCTTTGGTAAATTGCACAACACCCTTTGTGCATATTTACTATAACGTTGAGAAAAGTGTCATTCAATGAAAATGTTCTGAGTCGGGGGGATTTGTTACGAACTGGGGGGATTTGCACAAAAAAACTCCGCATCACACGATGCAGAGTTTTTCTGTCATACATTATTAAGTTCTTTTATACAATACTGTTTATATCGATCTATAAACTTAAAGACATACTTATCCGAAACCTTAAGTCTCTTATCATCTATTACCACATACCTTTTACCGTGACCGACTGTTATGATTTTCTTTACATATCTGAAGTTTATTACGTAACATCTATGTGCCCTGCAGAAATCATATTCTTTCAGGACCTCTTCCATCTCGTTCATACTCTCACGATGAAGTATCTCCCGTGAATCTTCGGATATCAGTCTGACATAGGCTCCGTCCGACTGAACATACTTGATATTTCTGATATTCAGTCCTTCAATCGTAAAGTTGCTGCCTGTTTTTATCTCGATCGCTCTGGTAAGATAAGAAGACAGTTTTTCTCCCACCTCGCTCTTATCTATAAATCCGAGAACATTTATCCCGAAGGATTCTTTGACATAACTGTCATAACCGGTCACAAAGATAATGATGGTGTCCAGCCGGTTTTCCTCAATATAGTCCTTTACGTCAATTCCGCTGTCTTCACCGATCTCAATATCCAGAAGAAGAATATCTATGTCACCTATATCCCTTTTTAGATTCTGAATATTATCGTATTCCAGTATATTGAAATCCCTTCCCGAAGATTCCCGAATACGTTCACACTCTGCTACTATTCCCTGCCTTACCAATTTGATGTCGTCGCAAACTGCTATATTCAATACCCGATAGCCCTCCTCTTCTTATGAATTCCATTAAAACAATAACAAGAGTTTACCAAATTTTCGGATTTTTTTACAGCATCGTTTACGACCTTCGTGTGTATTTATCGTTTACGGTCTTCGTAATTATTACTTCAATTTGATTGAAGATATTATCGCTTCCATATCTTCCGAATAATCATATCCTTCATCGGAAGCCATGATAAATGTATAGATATCTGAACCTATCTGTACATAGAGTATCGTACCGTATATCTTCGAATCTCCCGAAACAGCTTCTCCGGTAAAGACGTGACCGGTTCTATCGCCTATTGCTACAGTTCTGACCTCCGTCACATTACTGAATCCACCTTCTTCTATTCCCTGCTTTGCACCCTGAATGCCGGCATCCGAATCAAGATTCGCTCCGTTAAGCGGCTGTCTGTTCAGCATCATCCTTGCATGCTCTGTATAGAAGAAGTAGCATTTATTCTGATCCGGAGCTGATGTACCCATCCAGTTTTTCGGGATTGTAAAGCTTACCTTCATATACTCAATCTCTGTCTCTTCTTCCGGTGAGCCTATCACTTCCTGAACCGTGTTGGAATCACTGAGTATTACCGCTCCGCTCTCAGCTTCCTCCGTTTTATCCTCTGCCGATTCGGTTGTACTACCCGCTTCCGCCGAACTTTCCGATTCGGTCTTTTCCTCTGTATCAACACTTTCCTGTTTTTCTTCCGTCGTCGCTTCCGTACTTGATATAACATTTATCGCTTCCTGCGTTGTTACTTCAACACTGTCCCTTTCCTTCGACGGAAGTGATATTATGATGATACCTACGATCAGCCCGAGAAATATTACAAGGCATACGATCACAAAAATTTTAAATGCTTTACTTTCCATATTTTTCCCCCTGTTACCCGATATTCGTAAGTATATCATCCGTAAAGAAATATAGTCAAAATTGTGACTTAAATTTCATGTTTGTATCTATCTTGTATCCGATCTATTTTCCTGACTTTGAACCGCCTGTTGCCGCCGATATATAGGAATTATAGAATTCCATCCTGTACTGTTTCGGTGTATAACCCGTGAGCTTATGAAAAGCTTTTGTAAAATGACTCTGCGAGCAGAATGCCAGCGAATACGCTATCTGCGAATAGGAGTAATCGGTCTTCTTAAGAAGTGCCATGGAAGTTTCGATTCTTATATTCATAAGGTATTCCCCTATCGTCTTACCTGTTTCCTTCTTAAAAATCGTCGCAAGATAACAGGGATTGAGCTTTACTTTATCCGCCATATCTTCAAGTGTGATCTTCTCGTTGAAATGCGAATCTATATAATTCATACAATCAAAAACCGGTTTCGTATACACCCTTTCCCTCTTGTACTCTCTTACCAGCTCAACAAAAACCGTCCATACCTCGCGATTCAATTCTCTGATCTCATCTATCGACTTCGCAACATCAGCTTTCTGTATATATACATCCGATGTCGAATACACTGTCTCCTGTGGTATTCCCGCCTCGATAAGATATCTGGTCGCCAGTCCGGTATTTATTATAAAAAGATATCTCATATTGCGAACCGGATCCTTCGAAAGCTTCCCCTGGATATCCGGATTAAGCTGATTAATAGAATCATCCACTGCCCTCATATCCCCTTTCATAAGAAGCTGAAATCTGTTGGACTCATCCTGATAAGTAGTATGAATATAACCCTTTTCCGCATTGTCATGCAGAAGCTTTCTTATTTCCTCAAAGTTGATAATTCTCTTATTATCCGTCGTTTTCATATCAATCTCCCTATATTTTATCCATCGGATCATCTCATTCCGGAAAAAAACATACAAAAAGATTGTAACACAAATATAAATATTTTTATATACGCATCACCTCTCATATTCTAAACTGAATATTATGAGCAATGTATAAGAGGGAGTCTGATATGGATATATTATTTGCCGAAAATTCTAAAAGAAAGACCGTTGAATTAAAGCCCGAAACCGTGAAAGATCTTGCGCTTCAGGATATTCTCGACAACATCTCCGATTCGGAAAGCGAGATGATCATCCTCCGCGATATCTTCACTCATATCCCTATCGATACGAATGACACAAGATACAGATCTGAGATACTTAAGGATTTTCTCGAAAATGACGCCATGACAGACGAAATGACGGATGCTCTCAGCTATATCAGGACCCTCAAGGACTACGGACACAGTAAACTTCTTCAGTTGAGCGACGACAGAACTCTTTATGTTCTTCTCGAACATCTGAGAGAGTTAATGATATATATTGAGGCAACCGAAGCCATAGTATCCTGTCTCAAAAAGCATAAGATAAGATCAACAGGACTCAGATCCGTTCTTACCCGACTCGAAAGTATCGTCACGGATGATAAGTTTGAACTGGCAAAGAAGGACGTTAAGAAGATGCTGCACGACCTTTCCAACGTAAAGGGCGCCTTCATCGGAGTAAACTTTACTCCGGACCTTAATATCGAACAGGTAACTTCGGTTGAGTTCGTTCCATACCGCATAAGATCAAAATATAAATTTGCGGAAATAGCAGCATTTATCAGTAATGTTAATTCCAATGCAATGGCATCCAATTCCGTAGGTAAGCCTTGGGCTCCTACCCGTGTTATAGATCCGCTTCTTGTATCTATGACACCGAATATAGAAAAACACCTGAAGCTTAATATCATAAGAATTAAACACATCATGAACAAATACGTAAAGCTGGACAGTTCATCTATTACGGAACTGTATGAAGGCCTTACTTATTACCTGTGTATGACAAAACTCAGCAGAAGACTCAGGAAAGAAGGCTGCGAGATATGCCTTCCGGAGATAACAGATACCGAAGGAATAAAGCTCGACATTAAAGATCTCTATAATATAAGACTCTTTTTTGCCGGTGAGAAGAATATCGTAAAGAACGATTTTTCCTTCTCGCCTGAAGAGAATCTCTTTATTCTCACGGGACCTAACAGAGGCGGCAAGACCATAATAGAGCAGGCTCTCGGAATCATATCCATTATGGCCGCCATCGGTTCTTTCGTAACCGCATCTTCCTGCAAGGGACGCCCGTTCCATAACATACTTACTCATTTTCCTATAGATGAGAATCTTACTATAAATTACGGACGACTCGGCGAAGAAGCCATACGTATCAAGGAGATAGTAAAAGAAGCAGACGATAAGACACTTATCCTGTTTAATGAAACTTATTCCACAACCAGTGCAGCCGACGGCCTCTATCTCTCCAAGGATCTCCTTCGCATACTGAAGGAACACGGAACTGCAGTAGTCTTCAATACTCATATTCATGAGCTCGCCCGCTCCCTTGATGAGATGAATCGTTGGGACGGACAAAGCAAGTTTGTAAGTCTTGTTATGGAGATTAAGGATAACGTTAATACCTTCCGCGTAAAAAGAAGCGATCCCGAATCAAAATCCTATGCAAAAAATATTGCCGAGAAATACGGCATAACCTATGAGCAGATGAAGAATGCGGAATAGCCTGTCATAAATACATGCTGTAAAGTGTAACATAAAAATCGCCCGTTAAACCCGGGCGATTCTTTCTTAACTCTCACATTATTCCGTTTTATCAGCTGCCATATCAGAGACTTCCGTACTTACTTCTCCGTTCATTCCATCTTTGGAAGTTTCCTTTGACGCACTCTTTGCGGTGATCATGGTAAAACTTGTAAGGAACATGAATGCGAAGCAGAGTCCCAGTCCCCAGTTCTTGAATATAAATCCCCATAAAAACCACATACCTATAAAATATGCCGTTCTTCCTATCCACACGCCTCCGATATTTTTCTTCTCTGCCTTTTCAATTATCTTATCCTGATAATCAGCCGTCTTAACCTGTCCCATACCGACAGCATCTCTCAGATGACTGATAACGCATTCGTCAAAGTACTCCTCTTCCTTCTCATATCCCTCAGCAAAGAATCTCTCACCGAGAACATATGAGTCGGTCGAATCCGAAAACATCTTCTGAAGTCCTGATCCCTCTATCGGTTCACCCGCTATTCTCTTTATACTTGCGGCGCCTAAGAGAATTCTCTTCTTATCGATCTTCTTGGTCATTATATAAATATGGCCCGAAGGAACACCCTTTCTCACATTGCCGCTTATGTCCGTAAAGTCTTTACTAACCTCTTCAAACATCTCCTTAAGCTTATCGAGAGGCAGCGTATTCATAAAACCGTCTTCGATCAACGCTTTAGAGGATTCAAACTTCTTTATCCATGTCTTTGATACTATTGAAAAATCACAACCCTTTACATATCCCATAGCCCTACAACTCCTTTTCGAAAACTTATCTGTCTCTTGATGAGTCTATCATATATCAGAATACCACATTCATATGTTTTTTGTTGTAAAAGTACCAAAATCTGTCGCAAAACGAACTTGCCGGATTTCCCGAAGAAAGCCTCTCATTCCATATAAAATCAATTTTATTGATGATTATATTCGTTTATTTCAATTTTTCCGATTCCGTTTTTGCTGATATTATACATATATCGGAATAAATATAGAATCCACGTCGATAATATTTTTCACACGAACGGAGGTTCACGATATGAGCATAGAGGTTAAGAATCTCACCAAGATATATAAGCTGAAGAAACGCATGACCAAAACCGCGGTGGATAATATATCCTTCACCATACCGACAGGAGAGATAATCGGTTTCGTAGGTCCCAACGGTGCAGGCAAGTCCACCACCATAAAGATGCTGACGGGAATCCTTGTTCCGGATAACGGAAGCATTCTGATAGATGGAAAGACCTTCAGGAAGAACCGCCGCGAGATAATGCTTAAGATAGGTGTGGTCTTCGGTCAGAAGAGCGTACTCTGCTGGGATATCCCGGTTCTAGACACCCTTAAGCTCTTTAAAGATATGTACATGGTTTCGGACGAAATCTATATGGAGAATATGAAGCTGTTCAAAGACATTCTCGAGCTGGATGAATTCATAAACCAGCCTCCACGGCTTCTCAGTCTCGGACAGCGTATGAAAGCGGATCTCGCTGCTTCTCTTCTCTATAACCCCGACATTCTCTTCCTGGATGAACCCACCATCGGAATAGATGTTCTCTCCAAAGAAAGGATCAGGGACTTTATTAAAAAGATCAACTCAGAGCGACATACCACTGTTATCCTTACCACACATGATGTTTCGGATATAGAGACGCTCTGCGAAAAAATGATAATCATCAATAAGGGGAGTCTCATCTATGACGGAACTCTTACCGAGCTTAAGACTTTCTACCGGACAACGGATCTTGAAGAGATCATAAAACAGATCTATAGAGACGGAGAATAATGCCATGCGTAAATATATTGATTACATGAAAATAGGGATCAAGGAACATCTGGTATATTCGAGTTCGGTATTCGCAAATCTTCTTTCGAAGATAATCTATCTATACATGCAGTTTTCCTTATGGAATGCCCTTTTTTCCGCAAATCCCGGACGTGATACCGGCCTGAGCCACGAAGAGACTCTGCGGTATATAATCGTTGCGACTATTATATCAACCTTTATGGAATGTGATGTCATAGCCCATATCAACAACGAGATTCAGACAGGAAATATAGCAAATCAGCTGATAAGGCCTATGGACTTCAGAGCCATGGTCTTCTCAAAGAATCTCGGAACCGGTCTGATAAAGCTCCTGCTGTACTGTATTCCTCTATGTATCATAACCGGTCTTATATATCACACGCCGGTCGTATGCCGCAGCCAGCTTATATTCGGACTTATATCCGTCACAGCCTCCTACATGATCCAGTTTTTCTATTCACTGATCATCGGACTCATGGCTTTCTGGCTGATAGTAACCTGGCCGCTCAATATGCTTCTGGCTGCCATTTATAAGCTTCTGTCGGGCTCATGGATCCCCGTTCAGATGTTCCCCGGTATATTAGAACGTATTAATACATTTCTGCCTTTCAGGGCCATTTACGCCATCCCTGTGACCATAATAACAACGCCTATGGAACGTAAGAATATATATTCGGAGCTTTTGATCCAGTTGATATGGATCATCATTCTGTATCTTATATCTCTGGCAGTCTGGAAAACAGGCAAGAAGAAACTTGTAGTACAAGGAGGATGACAATATGAATCTTCTGAAAATGTATAAACACTTTGTCATCATATATATGAAAGGGAAGCTTGCCTATCACTTTGCACTTATCTTTGAACTGATAGCCAACACCATTCAGATAGGGATATACTTTGCCGGTTTCATGGTTATCTTCCATAACTTTGATACCATAGCCGGATGGAACTGCTATGAAGTACTGTTCATGTTCACCACAAGCTGGCTCGCATACAGCTTCAGCTGTTTCTTCTTCTGGAGTCCTATGAAAGATATGGGTGAACTGATAAGAAGCGGCAAGTTCGATCTGTATCTTACGAGGCCGATAAAGCCTCTTCTCTATATGGTCCTGTCGCAGTTTCAGTATACCTTTATACCGAGACTTGTCCTGTCAATAGTCTTCTGGCTTTACAGTATGTCAAAGCTCAGTATCGCCTGGACTCCGAAGGTCATAGCCCTTTACGGTATTAATCTTATATCCGCCTTCGTGATATTCTCGGCTATAACTATCTTTACCGGAACTATAAGTTTCTGGACAGTAAAAAGTGAGGAGATTGTCTCTCTCCTCACTAACAATAATTATGGTCTAAAGAATTACACCGACTACCCTATCACAATTTACGGAAAGGGCGTACAGAGAATTCTCTCTTTTGTGATACCCTATGCATTAACGGGTTATTATCCCGTGGCTTATATTCTCGGAAAGGATGTGCCATACACCTCTCTGTCGCACATATCACCGCTTGTCGCAGTGATCGCGGCCACAATATCTTATATCTTCTGGAACTACGGTCTCAGACATTACGGTAGTGCCGGATCATAACCAGATAACTTCACTGAGGATCTGACGGACATTTTCTTCGTTAAGGATAGCAAGTTTTGATAAACTTCTTATCCTTTCCTCCTCCGTCATTTCCTTGGTCTTATCCGAATCCGCCCATTGCTCGTAATTCTTTCTGATAGAGTCCAGCCCCTTAATCTTAGCCTCAGTCTTCCATATAAGTTCCTGAAGAACAACCTTCTTCTGTTCGACCAGCTCGCTCATTTCTTCCTTCGAACAGGTTCCCGACATGATGAGTGCTATCTCATTCAGTGTAAAACCCATATCCTGAAGTGCCAGAAGTGCCTCCACCTGCTGAAGCTGGCCCGGAGAATAATATCTGTAACCGGTCTCCGTATCGACTGTTATAGGTGTTATGATATTCTTCTTCTCGTATACTCTCAGTGCCTTTACGGATATTCCCGCCATCGCCGCAAGTTCTCCGATTTTTATTAATTCATATTCGTTCGTGTTATCCATCTATATCCCCATTTTATCTAACTGATGTGCTTCAGGCTCTTCTTCGATCAGCACCTCATTCACTCTCTCGGCACCGGCCAGATTTGTCTTCATGTTATTTATACATGAATTTACACACATTACACCCATCATCATCTGACCACGATACTGGGTGATCTTTGTCAGTTCCGCAAAATCCCTTACTCCGCTTCCAATCATACTATTTCCCATAAGGAGAAGCAATATATATCCAAGATTGCCCGAGATAATATTTACAAAGGATGACCATGCCGTACATTTATGAGCTTTGATATTCCGGCGGAATATCTCTATACTTGCCTCTTCAACCTTCTTCATTACAATCTCCTCACCGTCAAATACCCTTATGACATCCCCCGCTTCAACTATAGGTTCAATCCAGTTGGTGTACTTTGCATGCGATTCAAGTGCTTTCTTTCTGTAATACGGAATTTTACGGATGATCACAACACTGCTCAGAAAAAAGAACGGGATCATTACAAGGACTGCCACTGCATATAATCTGACATTCAGGATTATAAGTATTATCGACGACAGTATAAGATTAACGGTTGCGATTATAGCGTGCATAAAGTTAAGCGGACATGTGATATAGTCAGCCGTTTTATCCGTATCCATATTAAGCCTTGTAACCCAATCTCCCGCAGATTTTGATTCCATCTGCTGCTCCGTTCGTGAAAGCATGGAACTTAATAGCCTCTTTCGAAGTCTTTTATGGAACATCATATCTGTTTTTACCGATATCGTTGACCAGACCAAAGCATTATATCCGAACAGCAGCACGACAAATATCAGGAATTTAACGAAGGTGTGAAGAAGTTCATTCTCTTCCTTTCTTTCAGCCATCCTGATAAAAGCTTCCAACATATTTGCATTCAGCACTGCATTTAGAAAATCAAAAGGCGATCTCAGTATCATCATAATAAGAAAGTCCTTCTTCATATCCAGTTCTTTAATTATTCCCGATACTTTACGATTCATATCCTGTCCTCTCTTCTTTATCCGGCAGAAAAATTAATGATCCTGTCGTAGCCTATCAGATGCTCCGGTCTGTGAGTTACATGTATTACCGTTTTACGTACGGCATATAGGCTCAGTGCTTCAAGGATAGAAGCGGCATTTTCGCCGTCAAGAGCCGAGGTCGGTTCATCCAGCAGAAGGATCTGTGCATCTTTACATACAGCCCTTGCTATAGCGACCCTCTGAGCCTGTCCACCGGAGAGCTCATCCGCCCTGTCTCCGAGATAGGTGTCCAATCCTTTCGGAAGCGTATCTACCCAGGTTCTGAGATTCGCCGCATCTATTGCTCTCTCTATCTTTTCTTCGGGATAATCATGCCCCATGGTGATATTTTCTCTGATGGTTAGCGGCAGCAGCATGGGTGACTGCATAACAACCGAAACCTTTCTGCTTATGCCGGATGCCGTTCTCTCTCCGTCCACAATGACAGTTCCCTCATAAGGCGTTATAAGTCCCGCTATTATCTTCAGCAGCGTGCTTTTCCCACATCCGCTCTCACCGAGTATTCCGACCTTCTCCTCCTCTTTTACCGTAAGCGAAAAATTCTGGAAAACCTCTTTGTTTTCGTATGTATATGCAACATTACTTAAACTTATCATGGTATTCTCCTTTTGTTCCATAAGCTACTCGATTTCTATCCGCGACAGATTTGTCGTAAAAACCTTGAAACCCGAAAGCCAGTTCGGCAGATTCATGATAGACTGTGTCAGACTTTTCTCGAGATTTATAAACACGATCAGTGTTCCCATAAGAAGTTTTCCTCTGACCACCATATATCCTCCTGTCATGAGAAGCAGCAGAAGCGGCACACGCGACAATACTCCCGACAAGGTATTATAGACTGCCGCCAGCCGTCCGAGCCTCGCTGCCTGTCCTGTCCAGGCAGTAACACTCTCCTCATAAGCCTTCTTGCATAATTCTTCCCCATCGTATATTTTTATCGCCGGAAATGCATGAACAACCGAATATACCGTCCTGTTCATCTTTCTCTTTTCACTCTGTGCGGCATTTACAATTCCCGAAAGCTTCCTGCCGGACAGAACCACATATATCAGGATCAGAAATGTCGGGATAAGTATCACAAGAGTCAGATTCACATTTTCAAACATCAGAAAAACCGATACCAGGCATCCTGTTATCATCATCCCGGTTATATCGAAGAACGCCCCGCTCAGATATCCGCCCGCCTGTGCCAGTTCATTCTGAACCACGGACATAGCCTGTGCGGTATCCGTCAGTTTTTCTTCCACTGCCTTATGCACCAGCCTTCCCGCATAACCCATGCGAAGTGTATGTGCCATCTTTTCGGACGAATATCTGCCGACATATTGATTAAGTATCTGAGTTATCGCATTTGTCAGGATAAAACAAACAGGAATGATGATGAAGGATAATTCGATCACTTCTCTCTTTTCAATCCTGTTTACAAGCTCACCGATATAGTACAGGTACATTATCTGCGATGCATTTGACATCAGTGCCGTTGCTACAGATAACGTGACCCATCCCCTGTTTCTCTTTATCAATATCCGCAGTACTTCCAAATCTCCACCTCCCATCTCCGGACGTCACCTCAGCAAAGGGAGCTTTACCTTACAGAAAACGCAGTTTCCTATACATAAAAAACGCCCCTCGGATCAGGCTTTAAGTATTCCTTACGAATACTGTAAACCCTGTCCCAAGGGACGAGTCAATACTTTCGTTTTCAGAGATCTTACACTCCACAGAATGTATTCCATAAAATATCATAGATATTATTGAGTCTGCTTATTATCTTTTCATCAACCGGAACCTTCTTTCCGTTAAATACCGATCCGCGTTCACCCATAAAATCAACGCAGTATAAAAGCGCATAAAACAGTTCCGCTCTTCTTTCAACATCTCCGACATTCATAAAATTCAGAATCTGATCGGCTATGATATCGTCATAGCCCATATTCCTGAGCGCCACTCTCATCAGAGCAACATAGGTCAGTCTGTCACCGAATCCGATCTCATCTATATCGACTATGCCTGATACATGCCCGTTTTCTATAAGAAGATTCTTGGTACTGATATCATCCAGGTAAGTAACCGGATTCAGTGTTTCAAAATATCCGGTAAAATATTGTGATGCCTGTCTTACCTTTTCTACTTTGCTTACATCGAAGAATCCGTTCTGTCTGATTCTTTTCTCTGCCACATCCAGAGCATCATAGACGAATTTATACCATGGATATCTGTTGCCTTTATATACAAAACCCGCCGCCTTCTGCTGAAGACACACAACCTCCGCGGCGATATTCATTTTATCTGCCGTATTAAGCATCGGATATACTATCCCGAGATCTCTTCCTCTGACATAGGTAAGGATTATAAATTCAAATTCCTCATACACACCTATATTTACGACCTTCGAAACCGGCAGTCCCAGTGACCATGCCTGCTTAAGCAGATCTATACTTTCGGAATAAGCGCCTTTATCCCGATTTAACCGGATAACGTATCTCTCACTACATACGTCAGCCATGTAAACTATATTTACCGAACCGACTGAGCATTTTTCTATATGATCCGGATATATTCCGAATATATTTTTACACAATTCGTTTACTGTAGATTCCATATTGTCCCTCTGTTCTTCAACCTCCAGAACACACTATACCACATATCGGATAAACAGACAAAAAATGATAAATAATGTGTTATATTGTTGAGTAGAGTTATCAGATAATATATGATTTTATGGGAATGCAAAAAACATGTATCAGGAGGATATCTATGAGCAGTATAAATGTAAAAACATCAGATAAACTTTTTCCTGTAGCACCGGATCTGTACGGATTATTCTTTGAAGATATCAGTCATGCCGGTGACGGAGGTCTGTATCCGGAGCTTATCCGTAACAGGTCGTTCGAAGATTCGATTCTTCCGGAAGGCTGTGTCACGGAAGACGGCGGAAAAACCTTTGTGTCTCCGACCGGATGGATAGAAGAATTCAATAATGGTGAAGGTATGAGTGACTGGGTTAAAAACAACCACATTCCGCCTACCGATATTCCTGCATGGTATTCTGAAAATGCAGCGATATCTCTCGACTCTTCACTTGTCCTGAACGCCAAGCGTAAAGTCTCACTTAAAGCCGAGTTTAAAGCCGGCGGTGAGATCCGCAACATAGGTTATACGGGTATCCCTCAGAAGGCCGGTGAATCTTATAACTTCTATGTATTCGCACGCACCGACAAGGATACTACTATTAACCTTGAGATAAGAGATAAAGCTACTGTATCTGCCGCTTCTTCAATTGATATAAAAGCCAGGGACTGGAATCGATATGATACGGTTCTTAAGGCAGCTGTTACCACAGGCTCTGCCGAGCTCTGTATAAAATGCGCGGCTGACGCAACCATCCACTTTGGCTTTATATCCCTCACGCCCGCGGAAACCTTCATGGGACACGGGCTCAGAGCTGATCTTGCCGAAAAGCTCCGTGATATGAATCCTGCATTTCTCCGTTTTCCGGGCGGATGCATCGTAGAAGGCTTTTCGATGGAGACAGTGTGGTATTTCAGAAATACCGTCGGACCCGTATGGGAGCGTCCTTCACACTGGCTGCTGTGGCATTACCGTACCACGAACGGTCTTGGGTTCCATGAATATCTGCAGCTCTGCGAAGACCTGAATGTTGCTCCTTTATATGTAGTCAACTGCGGTATGACCTGTCAGGGCCGCTGTCCGAGATATTTTGATGAAGAAGAGCAGAGTGATATGCTTGAAGACATTATGGCTGCTCTTGAATATGCACTCGGAGATTCAGATACGAAATGGGGATCATTGCGTGCAAGAATGGGACATGCCGAGCCTTTCCGACTCGATTATCTGGAAATCGGAAACGAAAACTCCGGACCGGAATACGACCGCCGCTTTGACATGATAAGAGAGGCTGTTTTAGAGCGTTACCCAAATATGATAATCGTTGCCAACGACCGGGGAAAGACACATAGATTAGAGACCGATATCGCAGACGACCACTATTATAATATGCCGGAATTCTTCGCCGAAGGCATACATATGTATGATGATTATGACAGATCAGAACCGGATGTTTTTGTAGGAGAGTTTTCTGTTAATCAGACTTATGAAGGCCAGCTTCGTGCTGCGATCGGAGAAGCCATGTTCATGCTCGGCATGGAGCGTAATCAGGATAAGGTCAAGCTTTCCGCCTATGCTCCGCTTTTCCAGCATGTGAACTACAGCTCATGGTTCCCTAACCTTATCATATACGATAATTCAAAAAGCTTTGTAATTCCGACCTATTACAGTTTCCGTATATTCGGCGGTAACCGAGGTGAAAATGTAGTGTACTCCGAAGAAGAAGTGAATAAGATTTACTACGATCTCCACGGACTGCCTGCACTTTCGGGCGATGACGGTGTAAGATTTAAAAATCCTGTATGGAACGGAAAAACCATGGAACCGTCAAGAAATATCCTTGCACGTTCAGAGGTGGATCAGGAAGGCATTATCACCGTCTATAGAGATATCCCTTCCGATATGCCTGAGTTCCCGTTCAAGGTATACCCTCTTACTACGCTCGGTGACGATCTTAATGTACGTGAAGGTGTATTTGAAGTAGATGCTTTCTGTGAAGCCGGCAAAGATATCGCACTCGGAATACTTGTTTCACCGAAACCTCTGTCATATTATGACAGGACCAATCCTAATCCGACCGATCCATGGAGCATGCGATTCCTTGAGGTATCCAGATGGATCATTTCAGAGGGGCACTCCTATGTTGCACGAGACAGCTTCCCATCTAAAGCCATCTCGGAATCAAAAGAAGTACACCTCACGGAAAATGCATATAATCATCTTAAGTATACTGTATCCGGTCACTTTATTACCCTGGAGATAAACGGAAAAGTGATCGACACCGTCGAACTTCCGTACTATCCCGCAATGGGCACTGTAGTCACCGATACAGATGACGAAGTGATCATAAAGATAGTGAATTTCTCAGATGTAAAGGAGCCCGTTCACATTACTCTTGACTGTGATGTGGAATCGGATTATACGGTAAATCTTTTATCCGGAGAAGCAACAGATGAAAACAGTCTCGATGATCCTTTAAATGTATGTGATAAACTTATCCGTGCCGAAGGCGCATCGGATTCCTTTATCTATGAGGCGCCCGCACTTTCAGTTAACGCTTTACGCCTCAGAAAGCGTTGAGATATTGTAAATTTTTTTGTAAATTTTTGATTTCATTTTTCCCATAAAACCCTTTTCCTATATCGTATTATAATTATAGCTATAGAAGGGACGGGAACAATCTATGAATAAAAAGAAGCTATCCATAGTCATTGCATTATCTGTGCTCATTGCCGTAGGCATTCCTTACGGCATATTTCTGCACAAGTCTGCCGGACAAATGGACGGAATAAGGATTGATATTTCAACCGATGATACGACATATAAAGAGGCGTATAAAAACACAGACGCTTATGCCGAACATATGAAAGAGCTGTCCATGATCGTCTATGAAGATGTTGAATACACAGCCGAAGCTCCGAGCTCAGACAGCCGGCCGGATTATGTCGATACAAATGTCCGTACCGAAGGAGTTGCCGAACCTGACGCTGTAAAAACTGACGGTGAATATATATACATGACAGACACTGAAGGAACAAGCCTCACCATTTATAAGGTAAAAGACGGTGAGATTAAGTCCATGGGTACTAATCAGATACTTGAAGAAGATCATTTTTTCAGGGATCTCTATATCTCAGGAGATACACTTATAGTTCTCGGAAACATTAACAGGACCGGTGAAACATTTATAAACTTCTATGATGTCAGTGATAAAGGAAATCCTAAACTTGAGAAAACATTACTTCAGGATGGATATTACTCATCTTCCCGAGTAATCGGCAGTAAGCTTTATACATTTTCATATAAAAACATTGACCTGGATAACTATAGCGAGAACAATATCGGATCATATGTTCCTTCAGTTGACGGTGAGGTCATTCATCCGGAAGATCTTATAGTATATCCAAATACTCTCGGCTCATATCTGGTCGTCACCTCCGTTGATACTGATGAGCAGACGTTCGAATCCAAAAAAGCCGTGATGGGTGGTTCGGCTTTACCATATGTAAGCGAAAATGCAATATATACCCAGATAAACCGCTGGAAAGAAACATATGACACCACTCTTATAAAAATAGAACTCGGAAACGGAAATCTTGCATTTAAGTGTGATGGAACATTTAAGGGAAGTCTCCTGAATGATTACAGTATAGATGAATATAACGGGTATGTAAGATTCGTTACTTCATATCAAAACGACGGCGGAAGCCTGAGAAACAGCTTATATGTGCTGGATGAGAATCTTGAAAAAGTCAGTGTTATAAAGGAACTTGCACCAAATGAAACTGTTAAATCCGCAAGATTCATGGGCGATATCGTATATTTTGTAACCTACAAAGTAGTTGAACAGTTCTATGATCCGCTCTTTGCAGCAGATCTATCAGATCCCGCAAATCCGAAGATAACGGATTATGTAGAACTTCCGGGCTTCTCAGGATATCTTCATCCGTATGGAGATAATAATCTTCTCGGAATAGGATATAATACCGATGAATCAACCGGAATGATTCTGAACATTAAATTTACCATGTTTGATACTACAGACCCATTTAACATTAAGGAAGAATGCACCTGTAACTTCCGCGAATGTCAAATGGCAGAAGTGTTATCCGATAGAAAATCATTTATGTATAATCCGAAAGACGGCGCATTCGGATTCGGAACATTTATTACGGAGCCATATATTTCACCTGATGAAGAATATGAATATACGGGACCAGTTCTGACCGAAAGTGCAGCACCACTTGAAAAGCGATATTCTTATATGGTATTTGATTATGATGAGAAACAAGGGTTTATGATCCGCCTTAATGCAAACCTTGGATGGAATGCACGTGGATATGACTGTCATAAAGTGCGCGGCATCGTTATCGGAGACTATCTCTATATAGCTAATCCTCATAAAGGACTCAGTTCCTATGATACAACCACATATGAACTTGCCAACTGATCCGTTATAACATTAAGAAGCCTGCTGACATGAACCGCTACCCGTCAAGTAG
>DEFA01000042.1 GCA_002350525.1 Lachnospiraceae bacterium UBA2864
GACCACTTCGATACCTCTCCAATGTATTTACATTGTAATTAATTTCTCGTGTCAGTGACGCGTAAATAATAGCCGCTTCGTTCAGCGGCGAAGATTATAATATCAAAAGATTCGGATAGTGTCAACAGTTTTTTTAAAAAATTTTTTCTAATATATTTTATGCCCATTTTACGGGCTTTTCAAATAATCAGCCGCCCTTTCGGGCGGCTGAAAAAATTTAAATATCTGTTAATCAAGTTTGTCCAATTTGAGGACAATCTTTATAACATCATCGGATATACCTTTTTCTCTGTAATCTTCGATATTGGTATTGCCGGATTCTTTGAGATCTAACGCCGCTTTATATTCTATATCTCTTTTGTTTTCACCTCGAGCTATTCCCTGAGCCACAAATCTATCTACGATCTCACACATGGTTATATTCTCCTTTTCCATATCACTAAGTTCCTCTGAAACTATAGCAAATTTATCATCTACAAACACACTCATGAGTTTCAGTACTTCATCCACATGTTTTATTACAACTTCGCTGGGTATGTAATCTTTGTATTTACGTTTTTGTACAAAGTAATCTGCAACTACCTTGAAATCGCTCTGAAACAATTGTACTGTCTTTTCATTAAAATATGCTATTTCAAAAAGATTGATCGTATACTCGTTTACATAGGATTTTAACTCATTCGGCGTTATAAAACAATCCGTAAGATTGACAGGCTTGTTCCACCTTTTTGTTCCGTAATAAAGAACCATTGTAACTACAGGATATTTTTGAACCGCTTTTTCGCCTATCAGTTCGCTTCTGTATGAAGCACCATCATATGCTATAACTCTGAGCGGCATATCCGCTTCGGGACTGGTCTGATTTTCGATTCCTGTCATTGCGAGTTTTACATTTCCTTTCACCCAGTACTTTGAGACATCTCTCTCCTGTTCATGAAGCTTTCCGTCATCGGATTTATACATACTGACGGGCGCCGCATCCAGAAGCGAATCCGGTTTTATAACTCTCTTTCCTCCAAACAATAATACATTTACAATATCAGCAAATACATCATTATATGCAATTAACGTTTTTTCGGTAATATCCTTTTCTCCCACCTATCGTCTCCTCTTCTTCTCTGCTATCAGTGCTCCAATAGCTGCTGCGATGGATATGATCACCATTACGGCAACAGGTGTTCCGTCTCCTGTAGGAGGTACTTTCTCTACCGGTGGTTTCGGTGTCGGCGGTACTTTTTTCTCAGGTGGTGTTACCGGTGGTTTGTCGGGTGCATCCTCCTTTTCATATCTCACTGCCTGCTTCTCATCTTCTATATCTTTGTGAACAAGCACTTGCATCTCTCCGATAAAAACTTCTTCAAATACTACTACAGTCTTATCCTTAAGACCTGATGCATCAAACTTAAACGCAACATCTATAAGTCCATCCGCCTGTTCCGGTACAAATGACACTGTACTATGTATCTCGCTGCTATTTTCATCCAGAAGAGGTTTTCCGCTTTCTTTATCCATAAGTGTTCCTGTTGCAACATATTCTTCTCCCGGTATCAGATTTGTATAATATACCGTATCAACGATTTCTGCATCAGGTTCCGCTTTTCCGACCTTTGTTTCCGTTTTCCCATCCTTTGCATCGGTTGAACATTCAGGTATGTGGATTGTTTGGGATTCATCGTTTATATCACGGTGAGTTATTACAAGCTTTCCGTCATAATATACATCTTCAAATACTACTATCGTATGTCCCTTAAGGATATCAGCATCAAAGTTAAATACCATATCGATTGTGCCATCAGTTTTCTCGGCAGTAAATTCCTTAGATACGACAATTTCCTTTCCGTCTGATGCTGTGACCGCTTTTCCGCTCTCTTTATCTATAAGAGTTCCCTTAACGGTATATTTCTTTCCCTTCATCAGATTCTTATAAGTAAGAGTATCTGTAACGGAAGCATTCTTTTCAGCTAATGTAAGATGTGTACCGGTCTTGTTATCTTTCACTGTCGTCTTTCCGAGCGGAGAATAAATGGTCTGTGCTTCGTCATTTATATCATGATGGATCACAACCTCTTTACCGTTATATAGGATGTCCTCAAATACGACGATTGCTTTTCCGGCCAAAAGTGTTGCATCAAAATAGAATGGGATCTCTATCTTTCCGTCCTGTTTCTCAGCAGTAAACTCTTTGGTTGCCGATATTTCCTTACCATCCACTCCAAGCAATGCTTTACCTGTCGTCTTATCCATAAGTACACCCTTAACGGTATACTTCTTTCCCGGTATCAGATTCTTATATTCGACAATATCTGTAACCTGAGCTTCCTTCTCCGGATAAAGCATCTTATCCCCGGTCTTTGCATCTTTTGCAGTAGTCGCACCCAAAGGAATACGAACTGTCTGCTGCGTATCATTGATATTGTGATGAATTATGACCGCCTTACCGTTATAGTATACGTCTTCATACACGACTACTGTCTTTCCTGCCAGAAGTGAAGCATCAAAGCTGAACGGAATATCTACCTTTCCGTCTCCTTTTGCTGCCGTAAATTCCTTTGATACAACAATCGCCTTGCCATCAGGACCTGTAACAGGCTTACCGCTGTCCTTATCCATCAAAGAACCTTTAACGGTATATTTCACACCAGCTTTAAGATTCTTATAAGTCAGCGTGTCCGTAATGGATGCGTTTTTCTCGGCCGCGATTATATGATCTTTTGTCTCGGTACCCACCGCACTTGTAGAACCAAGTGGAAGATATACTGTCTGCGAAGCATCATTCATATCATCATGTGACATTACGAGGATATCATTATAGTAAACATATTCGAAACACACGAGTGTCATACCACCCATTTTCGATGCATCAAATGTATAATTTACATCCACATACCCTTCGGATTTCTCCGCCGTAAATGTTTTCTCCGCACGTATCTCTTTTCCCGTGGAATCGACAGCCGCCTTACCGGTAGCTTTATCCATAAGGCATCCCTTAACAACATACTTCTCACCCGGCAGAAGATTCTTATAAGTCACCCTATCTGTAACAGAAGCGTTCTTTTCCGCGTAGATAAGTTTATCTTCGGCTGTTCCGCCACCTGCCGAAGTTTTGAGAACCGGAACATTTACTGTCTGTGTAAGGCTCTCTATATCTTCATGCTCAACCGGGAAGATTTTCTCTCCGCCGGCTTCTTTATACTGCTCGGCCGAACCGCCTTCTGTCGGTGCATTCTTTCCCAGATAGAGTTTTTCAAACACAACAAGCTTCTTTCCGCCCAGTTCCTTCGTGTTTACTTTGAAGTCCATACTCGTGTTACCTGAAACTTCATATATGGATTTCTTATAATCCGCCTGAGTTTTAAAGCTTTTTGTAACTATATAATCCTTACCTTCATTCTTATAAACCGAAGCACTTCCGTCCTCACTCACTACCATCAGCTTTCCGACCAGTGTATAGTCCGTGTCGGCTTTAAGCCTCGAATATGTTACAACGTCTCTTATAGTAATGTCTCCGCCTTGTACCGCGAGCTTCGACCCTGTCTCAACAACCGATGCCGTAGTTCCGATTTCAGGAAACTTCACATTCGTTATAACGTTTTCGGCTACATTTCCATCTTTGACAACATAGGTTATGCTGTCCTCAACCTTAAATGTAAATGGCGGTTCAAGCTGTCTTCCCTTATTCGCTTCACATCTTTTTTCTGTTACTGTGTATGTGCCGATCGGAAGCGCACCAACGCCTGCCGTTTTCGGAGTTCTGCTGCCATCCCTGTTCAGTTCAAACCAGAGTCCCGCTTTGGACGATTCATAATTACCGTCTTTATCTGTTTTTATGGTCTTTGTCTCTCCCGTAGTTTCCGACCTGATCTCGAACTCAACACCTTCCATCGGATTTCCGGACTCATTTCTTTTCGATAATTTGATATCCGCTCTCTTCGGACGGTTCACGGCTTTTACGGTAACTACAGCATTTCCGTTTCCGGATACTCCTTCCGGAAGTGCCTGATATTCCGCCGGACGTCTTCCCATCCTCTGCTCTTTCGCACCGTTATTCTGATAATGAATATAGTATAATCTGTTATCGTTTCCAAAAGTTCTCCTGAGATCCGCATTTTCATTCGAGCTCTTATATGCTGCTATATCGAAGCCTTCCGCGCCTCTTCTTCCTTCTTCCAGACCATATTCCAGGAAATGCGTGGCAAGCTTTCCCTTATCGGTTCCAAGTATTCTCTTCAGATCGCTATGAGCCGAAGCATAATAATCAGAATTAAATACATATGTATATGACTGGCCCGCAACTCCGAAGCTCTTTGAAGTATCGATCGTCACGTTATACTCCTGAGTGAGAAGATCATATCCTGCCGGTGCCTTAACCTCTTTTACTTTGTAATGTCCGGCATTTAATCCGGTCAGCGTACCGTAACCTTTAGAATTCGTTGTGATCCTTCCGACTTCTTTTCCCGAACTCGAGTCCGTCACTGTAAATACAGCACCCATGAGTGCTTTACCGCTGTCATCGGTTTTATAAACTTCTATCATTCCCTTCAGATCAGCCGTTACGACTTCATCAATCATGTTTTCATTGCCGGATCCGTTTATAAGTTTATGCTCACCTGCCTTCCATCCTTTTACGGCGGTAATCTTTTCATTTATCTTATAATTTGAGTTCGTTCTCTTCTCAACTATCTTAAATGAAGAATCCGACCAGCCGGATGTGTTATCTATTGTAAAATGATAATAATATCTTCCGTCATCACCCTTCACTGCCGAAACATTTCTCATAGTCGAGTTTACTCTCGCACTCGTTACAGAAATATCAGATTCGCTTGAAACTCTTCCGTTCTCATCAAGCGTAAAGCTTGCATACGGTATACCGTTACTGTCTGTCAGATCATAACGTATACCCTTCATTGAAGGCTTTAATGTTGAAGAAGATGATTTCTCTACGGTCAGATAATAATCATATGACACATTTCTTCTGTATATGACAAATCCGTTAGTGCCTTTTGCACCTGTGGTGGATGTTGCGTATCCGTTTATATTGTGATTTGTTCTGAGCGCTCTATACTGACCCGGTTTATCATCCATGGTTCCGTTGCCGTTTGCATAACCACAGTGAACAAGATACATAACCTCGGCTCCGTTACCGTAAAAAAGAATTGCATCTCCGGCCTTAGCAACTGCATTAATATCTGCTGCTATCTGTGAACTTCCCATACTGTACCTGGCTCGGCCTGTATCCTTTACCACAGACCATCCTGCTGCTTCGAGCATTCCTCTCAGTTGATAAACCGACTGCGTGATGCTTCCGCCCGGAAGTTTTCCTTCTCCGATAAGTCTTCTCGACAGATAACCCGCACACCAATCGGAACTTACTTCCCATTGGTCTTGAACTTCGAACATAGCTTCGATTTCTTTTAAAGCATCCTCTTCCGTATCCTCTTCATTTAGAATGTCATAAATGTTTTCAAGATAGCTTCTCCTATCTTCTTCCGAAAGCGATTCTATGATATTCTGAATCTCCTCATGCGCTTTTTCATCTTTTTCCGGTTCATCTCCCGATTCTCCATTTCCACCATTTCCCGGTTCTGCCTCAGGCCCTGGCTTTCCACCGTTTCCCGGTTCTGTTCCAGGCTCTGTCTTTCCTCCGTTTCCCGGTTTTTCTCCGGACTCTGTACTTCCACCATCTCCCTGTTCCGTATCTTCACCGTTTACCGGCTCCAGGATCATCTCCTTCGTATAGATGCCTTTCTCTATATCTCCGTCCCTTACGGCATCTATTCCGTCTCTTGATATGATTCCGGTAAAACTTGCCGCAGCCATGGAACTCGATTCAGCCCTAACATAATAATCAACCGCATCACCGTAATTGGATATGGCCTGTCTTCTTCCCTCTTCGTCAGCGGAGCCTATAATATATGCTCCCTGTATACATCCGGGGATAAAACCCGACGCATCTTTTCCCTTGTTACCTGCCGCTCCTACAACCGTAATTCCTTCATTTACGGCTTTTTCTATTGCATCCTTAACAATCTCACTATCCTTTGAAGCAATAGATGCTGCAGAAAGGTTAATGTACGATACCTTTCTTTCAACTGCATACATAAATGCAGCATAGATATCTGATGCTTTAGCACGTCCATCGCTTCCGAAGGCTTTGACTGATATGATCCTGGCATCCGGATTTTCGCTCTTGATCCGTCTAATGACTCTTGATCCGTGTCCGTGATCATCGCTTCCGTCTTCGCCGATGACCGATATATATTCTGCTGCACCTTCGTTTGCACCCGTGTCAATGACTGCGATGGTGCCTTGGGGACAACTCCTGTCATCTACTATATCGTTCAAAATCGATATAGGATCCGACGAAGTGTCATCTGTATTCTCATCTCTCTTTTCATCTGCATTCTCATCCGTTACCTCATCCGACACCGCCATAATGTCACTGTCATACTCAACTATATCGGCTTCATTTTTATAGTAATTGTATGCTTCATCCATATCTTCCGCTGTCTCAAATCCGACAAGATATATTCCGTCATAATCCGACAGCAGTACATCTCCGTCTCTGAAGATTTCCGGTGAATCCGTTCCTATAAGCAATCTGTTCTTAAGATGCGGATCCTCTACGGGGGGAGCTTCTATCGCTATCATTTTGGGCTCTTCATCCCCTGAACCAGCATCCTCCGTATCATATGCATCTTCCGTATTGTATCCACCTTCTGAATTATATTCATCTTCTGTATTATATTCATCCTCTGTCCCTTCCTCGTCGGCCCAAACCCTAGGCATCGGATATGTATTTATGCACATCACTGCCGCCATTACAACCGCCAGTGTTTTTCCGAACATTCTTCTTTTATTCGATTTTTTCTCTTGTTTCCTGTTCATTTGAATCCTCCTCTAAACGCAGTAGTACTCAACGCCGGCAAAGCTGACCACGTCTCCGTACTTCAACTCGACAGCGTCCTGTTTCAGGCGTTTGTTATTTACATATGTCCCGTTGGTGGAGTTCTCATCCCTTAGGCTCACCTTGGATCCTTCTTTTCGAATCACTGCATGAATACGGCTTATTCCCGGTTCGGATAAACAATATCGGCATGTTCCCGGCTGCCTTCCCACTCTCATCTCTCCATCTTCCGTAAGTCTTATCGGTTCCTCACCCTCTCCGGCAAATGGTATCAGCCCGCTTACTTCTTTTACTTTTTCGGTACACATTGGAACCAAAGAATTCTCGGGATTAGCCACTTTCGCAATACCCGCTCCGACGTATTCGTTCCCAATACTCGCTCCGGTATATTCGTTCACAGTGCCCGCTCCGGCATATTCACTCATTGCTTCCTCTATCTCCATATCCTGCTTTCTCTCATTAAACTCATTTACCGCATATATCGTATAACCGCCCAGCATAAGCAAACTCAGGATCATCCCTTTCGCTCCGAGCACTGCCATTGCTATAATTCCCAACAAAGCTATCACTGCCCCATACATTAACAGTCTTCGGCGCTCCTTTTTCTCATTTTCTGCTTTTCCTGCTTCCGTTTCTTCTGTTTTATTTTTTTCTTTTTTTGTTTTTTCGTATTTCTCCGGATACGGCATTATAAACTTTTCGTTATATCTTTGGACATCTTCCGATGGTTTTCCCTGAATATATAGCTCTTCCGAAGATGATCCGCCTCTATGAACTGAAGGATTCTCTTTCTGTATTACCAGCTCTTTCAACATCTCCGGACTGAAGTTATCCGTAAGAAGTCTGCTGTAGATTTCATACAGCTCCGTAACGCTGTTCTTATCTCTGTCGTCAAAGATAATCATTACGTCTTCCAGAAGCCTTTTTACCTGCTTTATAAAGCCTTCGCCCGAACCCGGAACATATAAGAACTTATGCCTGGCGGTCTGATTATCGTAAAGTATGCTTCTCATATCGATCACCATATCTTCCGGATTCAGCATATATTCGGAAAGCTCATCAAGACATTCTCCAAGATCCCTTATCATGCTTCGCACATCTTCTATCCCCGGATTTACTCTTCTGAATCTTGTTGAAAGCACACTCATCCCATCTATTCTGAAAAGCATGCTTTCTTCGTTATCTATATATCTGTAATCCGCTTTGACCAGCCACTCAAAGTCAGCGTATGAAAGCATTCGTCTCTCGTAATTATCTTTTATCTCCACCCCACTGACTTCTATATAACTGTTGCAGCCTTTACTCTTCTGTAATACTCTCATACAGCTGCCACCTCCTCAGTCTCCCGGAACATTTCCCGGTTTCCCTTTTGACCGTTATCCTGCTCTCAACTTTGAAATACACTCCTCCGCTAACAGTTATATCCTTGTTTCTGCACTCCGCCGCATACTTTGATTCTCCGAAGAGATTTCTGTCTTCCGGAGTGATTCCGTTAAGATACGTCATAACTTCGCTGTCTTCCCCTTCTATCTCATGCGGAACGGAACAGACATTCTGATACATCTCTCCCCGAAGATATTCCCGCTCATAAAGGTGCAAAAAGAGAAATATAAGCGTGACTGCGATAAGCAGGATCGTCGGTATGATAAATGCTGCCTCAATCGACATATATCCTTTTCTAATATCCGCATTTCGAACATGGCGGAAGCGATATATCATCAAGATCAACCTCCCTAATGTTTCTGATTATTCTCGAACAGTGATCGGTACTGTGATATACCTCACCGTATTCCGTTATATAAACCGTATTGCCTGCGGGACTTCCGCAGTACCTGCATTTTTTAAGCCTCTTACTCTTCGCAATTTCCAAAGAGGTTTTTACAACTGATGGCCTAAGGTATGTGCAATTTCTGTTTCTGTGATACACCTTACTGCCATCAGCTATATAAACCTTTTCGCCGGATGAATCGGTCGCGTTATATTCATGCTTTCCTCCGAGATATGCATTCTGCTTTATGACCCCTGTCTTTATCGCGCTGAGATTACACAGTATCGGGATATTAAGACTGACCCTGTATGTATACCTTAGTTCCACTATTCCGTCATCGCTCGGCAGCTTTGAACCGATCAGCGTTACTCCGTAGATTCCGCCCGTCACATACTTTTCCAGGAGGTCGGCGTCATCCAGGTAACTTATAAACTTCAGTCCCGCCACAGGGTAATCTATAAGATCCGCTCCCGTAAAATGCTCAGCAAGATACGAATACTCGGCCATATATTCAGCAGTCTCGGAAGCCGCCTCATATATAACACTGTCCAACGTTCTGAGTTCGCATATCTGAAAGAAGAACAGACTCACAAAAACCAGAAGTATCACGGCTATTGATGCTTCGATCGATGCACTTCCCGTATTCTTTTCACCATTGTTCCGGATACCATGCACAGCTCTATCCACTTTATGATCCTCCTTACTTCTTTATTTGTTCTTCTAGTATCCGTCTTCACTGTGAATCGAAAAGTGCCCTTCTTTGTAATCCACCTCAGCATCCACGCCAAATGCTGCAGCCGCCTCCTTCATGGAAAACCCCGGAGTCTGCTCCGCCGCGTTGATCTGCATTACATCCAACATTCTCAGATATGCCGTATCCATATTCAGAGCCATAAGAATCATAAGATAGTCGTTATAGTCCATACCGCTTTCATTATCGTTCCCGTTATCTTTTTCAGCAGCCTCGGCAAGTTTTGAGATACCGTCAATAGATGTCTTCCAGGTTTCACGGGATTTTATATATGGAATTTTTTTACCACGAACAAGACAATATGCATCCGCTACACCTTCGACATATGACCAGCATCCGGCCAGGAGATACTTAACTACCGGCTGCATAAACGGAACCGCCGCAGTAAGTTCCAGGCTTATCGCATTAAGCTTCACCATCTTCTCCGCATCCGTAAGGATATACGCAAAATTACAGGCAAATCTTATAGCTATTATCTGATTAACAACCTTCTTATAATTCTCTTCATCTGTTTCTTTTCCGGCTACGATATATTCCAGTTCCAGATTAAGAACCGTATCGTCATTTCTTTTCTCCGTCAGCGAGTTAAACATCTCATGTGCATAGGCAAGCGCTTCTCCTCCCGTCAGGAGTTCTCCGGTCCAACCGGCTCCCTTATTCATATCTTTTTTCAGCTTTGAATAACTGTCAAAATCCGAATCTATGGAGAATCCCGCCACTCCGGATCTTTCGTAAGACGGAAGTTCTTCGGTCCGGATACATCTGTCACTGAGATGTGCATCCTCCGGCAATATATAATTCGCTATCCCCGCTTTCTTTATCTTTCTGACTTCTTTTCGAGGATCCTCTGCCAGAAGCATACGTCCGGCATTTATGATTTCTTCTATTCTTCCGGCTCCTATATGCTTTGCACTTTCCGAAACCACTTTGCCTGCCTGCTGACTTGTTATCTCGTGCTCATCTTCCGGCACTCCCTCGGTCTCTTTATCCATAGCGGCTATACTTTCATCGGAAACAGGTTTATCACGGCCTTCGGTTTTATCCAGCAGTTCATCTGCAGCATATTCCGTCAGTCCGTAAAGAGCATATTCTCTTATCTGCTCTTTAAATGCCTCACAGTCATCATCCATAATTCCCGTTCTCCCCGATATCGCCGCACTTTCAACCGAATATCCTTCCCCGAGGTTTTCCTCCATGGAGCCCTTTACTTCCTCTCCGAGCCTCTTTTCACCGCTTCCTCCGGCCGACATATCGATAAGGAGAATATGATAGTGGTCAAATATATATTCATTCGTCCACTCCGCCTTTACAGACGAACAGGCAGTCTTTAAAGCTATACTTGACCGGGATCTGGCCGCAGATATATCGACTATTTTGTAAACTACAGCAAATATAAGCAGTAAGGCCGCGATAAGCAGCGTAACAAATACGGTTACATATCCCTTGTTTCTCATATTCTCCCTCCAATCTATTGCACGATTCCTCCGGCTCCCTTATTGATGGCGGCCCAGACTTTACTTACCAGCGCCATTGCCTGATCCTTGAAGAGAGCCAGTAAAAGGATAGCGATAGCGATCAAAATCACGATTTCCACCGTTGCGAGCGCAGCATTGCTTCCGAGTCGCCTCCTCATCAGATACCTCTTCATAAGTACTCCTTTTCCCCTGTTTAACAGACTCTTTTCCATCATATATAACTTTCTCATATCGTCCTCCTTGTTTGCTTTATGTTCACATAGCTGTCTTAAGTGCCGGGATCATTATCACCCCTATAACGATGACCAGAAGCAGCGCTGTCGGTATCAGAAGTTTCTCCGAAGCTGTTTCTCCTTTCTTTCTCATATGCTCCCTCTTCATATTCATCGCATTTTTTACTTCCTGATCCATCAACATAAGCAGCTTGGAATTTCCATGATTTATGTTCTGACTTATCATGGTCATAAGCCTTGTATATTCCGGAATCGCTATCCGTCCGGACATTTCAAGATAAGCTTTTTCTTCGGACAGGCCTGCGTCTATCCGATTAACCGTGAATCTGACTTCCCCGGCCAGTTCCTTCGAGCCCTCCGAAGCCAGCCTCATCGCCTCTTTCACGTTGATCCCCGCTCCCATCAGAAGACTAAGTCTGCTGGTGAAGCTGTAAAACTCACGCCTGAGCGTGTCCTGCCTCTTCCCCTTCCTTTCTTTCAGTTCGTTTAACTTATGGTATATGTATGCGCCGGCCATAGCTGCCAGCACACTGTAGAGTATTATCTGCTTCTTCACGGATGATTCCCGGCTAACCCTCAGCTTATAGCCTTCCATTTCCTCCGGAATACGCACACTTTCTCCTGTCCTGTTCTGCTTCTCATATTCTTTCAGCAAAGCCATAAGACGTTCACTGTCATCCTTCGTATCGGAAACAGTTCTCACGGGGATTTTCTCGACTCTCTCATGCACCCCGTCCGAAATCGTAAGTTCCATGATCACGTCTTCATCAGTCCCATATATCTTTCCTGTCGATCCGATTACATCCGGACGATCCGAGTGCCACTTTAAGGAAAGAGTTCCGGACTCGTCTGACGTAATAAGCGTGAGGTCTTTTGTAACTTTATAAAGACTCTCATTTTCCCCCTGCATTGCCGCCCTCGCATATTCAAATGCTTTATCAGACAAAGCTCCGAACTCATCCTCTGTGTACTCCCGTGGATAAACCTCTAACAGCAGATTCGACTCCCCTTGGTCCCCCGTGCTTATATCCACCTCTATTGGAGGATCTCCCGAGAGAGGTCTTTGTACCACGTTATCTGACTGTCTTTGGCTGAGGTTCCATGACAGGAGCAGAAACAATATATTGACTATGCCGACAGTAAATCCGACCGTCCGAAAAAGCTTATACGCATATTCGTCCGCGACCCTGTCCAGCTCAGTCTCACTGTAAAGATTTCCTCCGGCAAGAAGTCTTCTGACTCTCAGAACTATCCTGCCGAAGATTCCGACACTCTTATACTTGCTGAAATTCTTCCTGCTCATAATCGCAAGAAGCAGTGACGCCGGAATTAATCCGATTGCCAGTATTCTCAGAATCCCTATGATCATTTATATCTCAAGCCTCCCGACTATTCTTTTCCCTATGAAATCCGCAAGGACATTCAGCCCCACCGCAGCAGACATGATGAGAATGCCGAAAACATTTCCGAAGAGCATATCCATAAATCCCGGGCTCGACAGTCTCAGAAGAAGTATTATCCCTGCCGGCATAAAGGTCATGATTCTCTGCTCAAGCTGCCTTGCTGCGATCATTGTTCCAAGTTCTTCTTTCAGCTCTATCCCGGATACGATTTTTTCCGCAGTATCTCTTATGATCTTTATCATATTGCCTCCGGTCCGGGATGCCTGGGCCACAACAACCGAGAAATCCCGCATTTCTTCTATCGGAAAATCCTCATTCATCTGTTTCAGCGAATCCTCAAAACTCATGTTCAGGCTCATCCGCTGCCTCAGGTTGTCTATGGCTTTTCCAATCTCACACCGCTGCCCGTATACTCTTCTGCAGTCTTCTCCCGCAGAGATAAATGAATTAACAAGGGCGTATCCTGCCTCCAACGTTCCGGTCATAGATAAAAGCAGTGTTCTGAACTGTGCCGTCATCAGTTCTTTCGTCTTCTTTGCCGAACGCTTTTTCTCAAGCCTGTAAACATATATTCCGACAGCTATACCCGGAATCATTCCGAATGCGGAGTCATAAAAAACCGCAGCAACTCCTATATCCGCCAGAAGTCCGTAAGCTATCGCCGCTACTTGATCAGTCCGACTGATTCGTACGATTCTTTTATCTCTTCCGTGCTTTTGTCGTCCCATCCTGAATTCTCCCTTACAATGCTTATAAGTCCTGCCTCACACAGCTTTGAAATGTTAAGAAGATCGTTCTTCTTTCGAAGTCCCCCTCGTACTTTTCCCTTCTCTTCCCCTGTCTCAACAAAGCTGTAGAGCGTATTAGTCAAAATCTCATCCTCCCTCATCCCCGTCACCTCTATGATTTCCAAAACCCTTCTCGTCTTATCTCTGAGACGCCCCAGGTGAACAACTATATCTATCCCTGCCGTGATCTGCCTTCTTATCGCAGAAAGAGGTATCCTGTCGCTCCCCATAAGCATCATCATCTCAAGCCTCATCAGCATATCTTTGGCAGTATTGGCATGACCGGTCGATAATGAACCGTCATGTCCGGTGCACATCGCCTGGATCATGTCCACAGCCGCACTGTCCCTCACTTCCCCGACCACTATCCGGTCCGGCCTCATCCTGAGACTGCATTTTATAAGATCCCTTATCGTAATCTCGTTGGAACCTTCCACGTTGGCATTTCGTGTTTCAAGCCTTATCAGATTCTCTACCCCCGTAAGACACAGCTCAGCCGAATCTTCGATAGTGACCACTCTTTCATCAGACGGAATATACTCGGTAAGTGCGTTAAGAAATGTGGTCTTGCCCGATCCTGTCCCACCGCTTATAAAAATGTTGTAGCCGGCCCTTACCAGAAGCCCGAGGAAATCCGCAGCTTCTCTCGATACGGATTCCATCTCGACAAGCCTGTCCATGCTGTATTTCTTTTTGGGGAACTTTCTGATCGTTACGGATGAACCGTCCCTAGAAACTCCCGACAGAACTACATTTATTCTTGAACCGTCGGAAAGAACCGCGTCCACTATGGGATTTGTCTCATTTACGGTTCTGTTGGCTTCCGAAACCATCTGACGGATTATATTCGTAAGTCTCTCCGGATCCTCGAAACTTCTGGGATATCTCTCGAGCCGTCCTTCGCGCTCTATGAAGATATTCTCATAACCGTTTATCATGATCTCCGTAATCTCGTCGTCCTGCAGAAGATCCGACAGCACATCCATACGTCTTATAGAATTAAAGATTTCTGACTTGAGACTGAGCTTCTCCTTAAGCGGTATATATTCACCGGCCATCTCTCTTATGATGCATCTGTCGATCAGCGAGCTCACATCCTCATCCCTTATCTCATCCGTCATGTCAAGCTCATGCATTACGGAATTTCTGACCTTGTTTCTTATCCCAACCACTTCATCTGTCACTGTAACCATCTCGTCTCCTTGGCGTAATTTTTCCCGCATTCCATATGGCTCTTACCATTTCCGATGAGTTATAATCTGCGTCCGGTACTTCTATCTCAACAGCCCTTGCGATTTCTTCACCGAGTCCCATTCCTCTGGCCATCTTTCTGAAAATCCCCATCTTTATCTGCGAGATACCGTCCTGCAGAACCGGAATATACAGAAGATCAAATGTCTTCAGTATTTCCATATCCTCCACAGCTGCCGAGCCAATGTCATAACATACTGTAGAAAATCTTCCGGAACCGGTCAGTTCCTGATTCAGCCATTCTATATCGGCGGCCTGAACATCACGGCTGTCCATATATGTGCCCGAAGCATATAGGAAGCAAAGGTCGTCTTTACGGATAATGGCCGATTCAAGCACCTGTGAGATTTCCCTTGACCTCTGTTTCACAAGATAGAAAACATCCGTACAGGGAACCTCTCCGGCCCCGGAGTAATTTTCAAGACCTATATACAGGCCTCCCCTGACTTCATCCATTGCTGCAAGTGCTGTGGCAAGCCGGGTTTTACCTGAACGTCCGAGCGGTGAATATACACCTATGAATCGGCATCTTTTTCTCACGGAAATCTCTGCCGGTTTCATAAGCTTCTCGAGTTCACCGAGTATCACGGATATGCTCTGGTATTTGAATATGACATTATGCTCGGTAACCGATACTTCCTTGAACTCCGGATTTTCCGATAGAATGACGGATCTTATATTCTGTTCCTTCGGACTTATGTCCTCTCCGAACAGGACAATATCCAGATCATTCTTCTCAAGATATTTTCCCAGAGCCTCCGTATCGGTAAAGGCATAGGCTCTTATCTCGTCTCGTCCTCTGTGATTCAGACTGTCCATAAGAACCGTTGCATATTCAATATCTCTGTCGCATATTCCGATGCTCCGAACTCTCACTGTCTCACCTCTCTTCTCGGTCGGTGATGAGACTCTATCACAACCGGGAAAATCCGTAATCTAAAAATGCGCAACATTTTCTAAAGCAACAAATCGTTACATCCCATGCAACATTTCGTTGCAAAGCCTTTTCAAAATCCCATTAATTTGTGCATAAAAAAAACGGACCACAAATTGTCCGCATTTTCTTCGCCCTAATTTTTATGGCATAAAAAAGGTGCTACAAATCGTAGCACCTTTTTGGTTTACATAACAGAATTACTATTTACATAATGCGTTTTTGAAACGCTCTTTTTGTTTACTTTGACGAACAGCTTTGTACATATTGCCTACTGCCAAAAGTGTCTCACAACTGCTTTAAGCCTCATCATTCTTTCCGATATACTTATTGAGCGTATCAACAACCGTGTTCAGATTATACGGCTTAGCTATATAATCATCCAGCTGATTCTTCATGATTCTCTCTTTATCTCCGAACATAGCTCTTGCAGTGACTGCTATGATAGGAAGATGTGCTTTACGCTTTTCAAGCTCTATCTTTCTGATTTCCTGAGTTGCTGCGATACCGTCCATCACAGGCATCTGTACATCAAAGAGAGCTGCATCGTAACTCTTCTCTTTATAAAGCTCAACCGCTTTCTCACCGTTCTCGGCTATGTCGTATGAATAACCTGCCATTCCGAGAAGCTTACCGATTACCTGCTGGTTAACCGGCTCATCCTCTGCAACGAGGATTCTTGCACTCTTTCCGTTTGCTTTATCTATCGAATAAACTGCCGGATCCTTCTTATCGTCATCATCCTTAACAACGACATCTGCTGCCTTCACAACCTTGAGAGGAATCTCGGTTATGAAAGTAGATCCGATTCCTTCCTTACTCTGTACGGTTATGGTACCGTTCATAAGTTCCACAATCTGCTTTGATATAACAAGGCCGAGTCCCGAACCACCGTATTTACGTGTATCGGATGCATCTACCTGTGAGAATCTTATGAAGAGTTTGCTCATATCCGCATCCGATATACCGATACCTGTATCGGCAACAGCCATACGAAGTTTTATCTGATCAACCTTATCATCAATTGCCGCAATCTTTACTCTGACACCACCATCGGAAGTAAACTTGATTGCATTTGACAGAAGGCAGTTAAGTACCTGCTGTATACGCTGACCGTCTGCACGGACAAGCTTAGGTATGTTATTACCGAATGAAAGATCAAGCGCGATTCCCTTGTTTGTTGCTGCGGGAACATGTGCTGCAACCGTTTCTTCGATTGCCGATTTAATATCCGTATTCTCTTCTTTGATCTTGTATTTTCCTGCTTCGAGCTTACTGATATCCAGAATATCATTGATAAGTCTGAGAAGATTATCCGCACAATTCTTAGCTGTTATAAGATTGTCACGGTAATCAGCCTGAAGGTCATCTGCCATAAGAGTAAGCTGTACCATTCCGAGGATTCCGTTAATAGGAGTTCTGATCTCGTGACTCATATTTGCAAGGAACTCAGCCTGAGTCTTATAAGCTGCATTTGCATCTTCGATAGCTGTTGAAAGCTTCTGCTCTGTCTTCTTCTGTTCTGTCACATCTATGACAACCATATTTATATGGTCTGATTCCGACTTATACATAACCGTGTTGAAGACCTTGTCCAGCTTCTCCATGGTTATCTCAACATCCATCAGATCTCCTTCTTTGGTACCCGAAGTATTATAAGCCTTGAACCATGCGTTAATATCCTGAAGAACTTCGATACTGCTGTCTCCCAGAACTCTTCCGATATACTCCTCTCTGTCAAGATTGAAGTAAGATCCGAATGTATTGTTGGCGTCAACAACCTTGTAACCTACAGCATCTCCGGCACCGTCAGTGATGATCTCAGCCTGAGCGAATCCTATCGGAAGATTCATGAACAGCTTACGATATTTATCCGAAGCTTTCTTCTCAGAACCGCCCCCACCGAGGATCTGAGTCATTACCCATATGATGATCACAGCCTGCACCACACACACCGCAATCTGAAGTGCCGTACTTCCGGACACCATTCCGACTACACCAAGCACAGCTACAACCACCGCCGTGAGGATTCCCAGCTGCTTGGAATCCATGCTCCTTAGTTTGTCCATATAAAAACCCCTCCAAAATATCAAATATCACTTTTTTATTTTAATCTATTTCCTACTTACGGTCAATCTATTATCACGATAAATCACAATATATAGTATAAAAAATATAATCCAGGATATGATCGACACAACTAATCCCATCTTCATTCCCTGTGGCACAAACTTAAATGTAAGCTCGTGTTCACCGGGTCCGGGATCAACCCCAAGAAATGCGCCGCCAACCATTTTTGTTTCGATTTTTTTGCCGTTATCCTTAACTATCCATCCTTCATCATAAGGGATAGTTGTCATAAGAATCTGTCCGTCAACCAGGTTGATATTTCCCTTAACATAACCGTCTTTAAATTCAGTAACCGTCATTCCGTTTGCGGAAAGTCTGTTGTTCAGTTCTTTCAGCATTTCCTCATCCATTTTTGAAAGATAGAGGCTGATGGAGCCTTCCGAAGATACGCTCGAAGTAAATTTTATCTCAAGACTTATATGATCTCCTGACTCACGGTTACCGAGGTCAAGCATCTGGATATGGCTTCTCTTGTCTGACTGAAGTTCGTCGTTGATAAGAAGCGCGATCTTATCCATACTGTTTCCTCTTACATTTATGAAATATCTTCCTGCTGTTTCGATATCGAAATCTACATATATGACCATAGAACCCGAATCGGTAACTTCATAGGTAACAATTTCTTCATTCGAGGAACTGATTCCTACGGTACAACCCGAACCCGCTATGGTATAACCCGGCTTTACGCTGTTAAAGATCTCACCTGTATCCGATGACAACTTTGCAAAGCGGTTCAGATTATCCGCAACCAAAGGTCCTCGTGATTCCCATCCGTTAAGTGTACGGTTCACGGCATATCCTAACGGAAGTGCATCTTCGTTCTCGTAAACCCTTATCCCTTCCTCTTCACAGACAAGCGGAAGACGTTCTGATTCCGGATAATAAGCCGAATCTCTCGAATATATGAATCTCACGCCCAGCATATCGTCCGTCATAGGGGTTGCACCGTTATAGAGATACTCATTTGCACCTGTATAAAAACCAAGTCCGCCCATGGCTGTAACCATATTTCCTCTGACTGTCGAACAGAAGGTTGCCAGACTTCGCATATTGTTATAGGTGCTTTCGTCGAGCATTACGGTTTCCACCATATCTTCTCTGTAGAAATCGTAACCCTTACCCTCGGCATACTTATCCATTGCTTCCTTGGCTCTTCTCGTCGCATAAGTATATTTCAAATGATGTTCCCCATCGGCAACGCCGTTGATACCCATGCCTATTCCCGCATTTACGACAATCTCAACCATCATCATGATACCCAGGATTATCGTCGTCAGTCTGTAACTGTCAGTCAGGTAGATTCGTGCGATGAGGATAACTGTATATACGATTATCATGAAGAAGGATACCGTAAGCACGACTGCCTTCGGCGCATAGCTTGACATCCCCGTAAAATAATACGCGAGGCACAGCATCATGAGTGCCATGATTCCCGCCACCGCAGCCTGAAGCATGTGGAGCTTCTTCATTCTGGTAACCGCCTCATATCCTACAAGAAGCAGCGTAAATATAAATAAAAATGAAAATCTGTTCGGGATACCGAACTGGTCATGGAAACCATGCCAGATATAGTTAAGTAATTTGTTGTTAAAGCTTATATACAGAAAGATGAGCAATACACATTTCCTTATCTTTTCGGTAATTTCAATTTTACCCGATATAACATATAGGAAGAAAAGCACTATTGCAAAACTTCCGCAATACAGATTTACTCCTCCGTCAAAGGTCTGGTTGTTTATCGGCTTTGTCAGCATGAACTGAGTTTTAAGGATATCCATAAAGCTGCCGTAGAACTCAAACTTCGGTATGCTGAGTTTTGCCGATGCGGTCTTCGTGATGGCAAGGTATGCAACCAAAAGTGAGAAACATGCCATGCCCGCCGCAAGAAGCGATGCTCCCGCAAATCTCAGGCCATCCGGTATAAGACCTTTGAAATAAGCCTTTACAGCGCCGTCTTCCTTAACATTTCCGTGACGTGATGCAAAGAACCACAGGATAAGGAAGACACATATGATAAATGATATGTAATAATTACAGAACAGGCTGTAAAAAAGTGCAAGCGTGTATAATCTGAAATCATGCTTCGTCATCAGCCGCTCAAAACCGAGGATGATGAGTGGAAATACCATAATGCAGTCCAGCCACATAAGATTCCAGAAATAACCTGCCATATAGTTGTTGAGTGCATAAGCAACTCCGAAGCCCGATATAATGAGGCTGTTGCTGATCTTGTTTCTTCTTCGTGATAAGAAGAAGCTGAAGGCTCCCGCCGAGAATATGATCTTGATTGCAACAAGGAGCGACATTGCCGCAATGATTCCTCTTCTGGTAAAGAACACTATTATAAGGTTCAGCGGACTTGCCATATAGTAAAGCAGAAGAGACTGGAAATTCTGTCCTCCGCCGACATTCCATGTATATGAGAGACTTCCGAAATGCCTCAGTTTTTCCTGATAAACGCTGAAGAAAGGAACATACTGATGCATACTGTCTATCATTGTAAATGAATTGCTTCCGAAAGGTGCAACCGAAGCAACTATCATGAAGATAAGCATAAATACAGCCGTAACTCCGGCCGCAATAAGCCAAGACCAATTTCGGTTCCAAAAACCGCGAAGGGATTTATCAACCGGTTCCGCCTTCTCCTCCCGTTCCTTCACATTCACTAATGATTTAGGCTTTCTGCTTATATGTTTTTCCGATTTAGGCTTTTTACCGATAGACTTTTCTGATTTAGATGCTCGTCTTATCCGTCCTTCCGAGCCGGATTTACTTCCGACAGTGCCGGCTTTACTTTGATCTTCCCCAACCTTAGAGGAAGCCTCTGCTTCTTTCTTCTCCTTTTCGGACTGTGCAAGTCTGGCCTGAAGAAGCTTGGTTCTGTCTATCTTTGTTGTCTTTGGTGCCGCATAGATACCGCCGGTTCCCTCACTCAGCGCCCCCGCCTTGGATGCAGTACCCCTCAGCTGAATCTTTGACTTCAAAGGTGCCGGCTCATCATAGTCATCATCTTCGTCATCATAATCCGGTTCATACTTATACGCAGGCTCTTCATATTCCGATTCAAAAGATTCAGACTCTAACTCGGACTCAGCTTCTTCATCTTCCGATACATACGGCTCGGACTCTGTCTCAGATTCATAAGACTCATTCTCAAGTTCAGGTTCAGGATCAGATTCAGGCTCCGGCTCATATTTAAACTCCGGTTCCTGTTCAGGCTGCGACTCATATTTAAACCTCAGCTCCTGTTCAGGCTCCGGCTCCGATTTTTCATATTCCGGGATAACCGGCTCGGGTTTCGGTTCCACAGGTTGGGTATCCTTCTTTTCGGTCCCTCCTCCGTACTCTGCAAGAAGCCTGTCCAGTTCATCCATATCTATTCCAAAATCTTTATAATCATTCATTGATTTTCACCTTAATTATTTATAGGTTGTCGCATCGATTTTCTAATAAAAATCGATACCCATTATATCATAATCGGGGCATCCTTAACACCTATAATCCCCCGCAAAATTCTTAAGTTTTCCGAAAAGAATCCCCCGCCTGGGCCCGAAGACCCTAAGCGAGGGATAATCACAGGAAACGTAGTTAATTATTCGAAATCTACGTCAGTTATCTTAAATGTATACTTACTCTTTTTATCTACTTTATCACCTGAAGTTGCATCGAGATACAGATAGAATCCCTTTACATTTTCCTCATCAAGCTTGATCGTAACAGTCTGTTTCTTTGTTGATGAGAACTTGCCCTTCTTTGACCAATGGTCTCTGTAGAAGATCGGATCGTCTTCGTCCATATTTGTGATTCCGAGATTCATATTCTTCCTTGAAGGAACTACAGTGATATTAACCTTGCTGTATTCCGAAAGGTCAACATTTTCGAAGTTAAGAACGACCGGCTCCCAGTTTTCACTGTGCTTCTTCTTATATTCGATTATATAACCTTCTTCATCATCGTCATACTTGACCGTATACACGGATTTATCTCCTTCAACGTTCCAGTCAGGCTCTGACTCGTCTACTTCTCCCTCTGTTACAGGTTCTTCTGTTGTCACAACCGGCTCTTCCGTCGCAGGCTCTTCTGTAGCAGGCTCTTCTGTTGTCACAACCGGTTCTTCCGTCGCAGGCTCCTCTGTTGTCACAACCGGCTCTTCCGTCGCAGGCTCCTCTGTTGTTACAACCGTCTCTTCCGTCGCAGGCTCCTCTGTTGTTACAACCGTCTCTTCCGTCGCGGGCTCCTCTGTTGTCACAACCGGCTCCTCTGTCTCAGGTTCTTCCGAAACTGCCTGTGCACCATAGCCTGAAATGTCTGCGCCCGACCAGCTAAACTCAAAGACTCTCTTCTCGATATTAATCGACTTATCCTTAAGCTTAAAGGTTTTATTTTCTGCAAATGATTTATCCGACTTAATCACGTAATTATCTTTGATCTCATTATTGGTAAGCTCAAATTCATTCTTAAAGGTTACAGCGTTCTTTCCGTCCGCTATAAACACATTCTTCGTGATAACATTTGTTTCACTATCGGCATTCTGAATTCTGAAGCATATATTGGAATCCGTATAGATTGTGTTATTCGAAATCTCACATCCGACAGCAACTCCGTTGGATTCATCGCTTCCTCCGATACTGATACCTCCGAGAGAATTGTTATTTACAAGGATGTTATTCGTAACCGTGATCTTTCTGGTCGTACCGCCTAAATGCTCCGATGCAAGCTCGATTCCGATATCACTGTTTCCTACATAATTATTCGAAATAGTTACATCATGTCCGCCGTCAACATATATTCCTCCGGCACACGGATCCGGTTTTTTCTTTACTGACTTTCTGTAAGTCAGGTTATCTCCGCTGGAGATGTTATAAACATGGTTATTGATAACGCTTCCGTTACGTGCCCTGTCATCCGATTCCTCCGGAACAGGTTCATCATCAACACATATATTCTCATAACCGATAACATCTATACCAATATTGTCACAGTCATGTACTGTATTGCCTGAGATTGTAAATCCATCTACATTTCCGTTAAGAACCAGTGCCTCACTGTTTCCGAGAACCAGATCATGAAGATTACATCCGGAAATATTTATATTTGAACAAGGATCATCCAGATCATCACCACTTACTATGATACCGTGAGCGTTGAACTTTGTTTTCTCATAAGTATCCGGTGTATACTCACAGCCCATATCATAAATATGACAGTTATTTATGGTAATGTTGTCCGCCGAATTTGTAACCTCGATTCCGATAGGAACCGTTTCTCCCGGCTTATTTATCTTAAGTCCCGTGATCTCAACATTTTCCACTTTTACATTTGAAGCAGTAATCTCGATCATGGATGATCTGAGTTTATCTCTTTCCTTTTTAGGAAGTGTGGATTTCTGCGGAATTACCGTACCCTTAAAAACAGCCGGATTATCCGGATCCTGTGATCTCACGGTAACATTAGGTTTATCTATCGCTATTGCGCTATATTCCCCCGGCTGAAGAAGAAGTATCTTCTCAACCTTGTTATCAGCCTTTATCTCGCTTATCTTACTTTCAATATTGCTCGGCGTACATACGACTGTATTATTGGCCGCATATACAGTTCCATCGGCAGTGACTATACCCGACACCGCCATTAGTGCAGCAAGAGCACCTGTTACTAGTCTTTTTCTCATATTATGTCTGTCCTTTCCGTCAAATGAAATTCTTGCTAGTACTAACGGTTATTAAGGTTACACCATTATCGCGTGTTAGTCAAATCAAAACCGACATTCTGTGCAAATTTACAGAACTTTTTTGTGCAATATTACCGAATAACTCTCTTGAAAATTTCCAAACATTCTTATCAATTGCGATTTTCCTTTAACTTTGATATTCTTTATATATTCCAATCACGAACCTTATATGTTCGTTTCAAACAGATCGGAGGCTGCCATGAAGTTTAGACCATGCATAGATATACATGACGGAAAGGTTAAGCAGATAGTCGGTGGAGCCCTGTCGGATGAAGCATCAGGCAAAACCAACTTTGTCTCAGAAGTTGATGCATCCTTCTATGCTGAAATGTATCGCTCACGAAATCTTTCCGGAGGTCACATTATCTTGCTTAATAAAACAGGTACTCCGGAATATGAGGCGGACCTGACAGAAGCACAACTTGCAATGAATGCCTATCAAAAAGGATTTATGATAGGCGGAGGCGTGACTCTGGAAAACGCCGAAAGTTTCTTAAATATGGGTGCCAGCCACGTAATCGTAACTTCTTATGTTTTCAGAGACGGCGTGATCGATATGCCCCGCCTTGAGCATTTAACAAAAACCATTGGAAGGGAGCATCTTGTTCTGGATCTTTCGTGCAGAATACGAACCACCCCTTTCGATGTGCAAAAAGAAAATGATAATTGTGAGACACTAAAAAACAGCGGCAGTTACTATATCGTAACCGACCGCTGGCAGAAATTCACCAATGTTAAGTTAAACCATGATACTTTAGACCTTCTTGCTTCCTACTGTGATGAATACTTAATTCATGCCGTAGATGTGGAAGGTAAGAGAAGTGGTATAGATTCCGAGCTCATTACCTTACTTGGATCTTGGGATAAATTACCTTTAACCTATGCCGGTGGTGTAAGTTCTCTTTCGGATCTTACAAAGGTTAAGGCCCTCGGACAAGACAAAGTAGATGTTACTGTAGGCTCAGCTCTCAGCTTGTTCGGTGGGGACATGGATCTGGATGACATCATCTCTACTTGTTCCAAACCTCTGTAATTGGAGACTCTTACAAATCAGATACAGATACTACTACACTTCATTTTTGTAAGAACCCCAATAGGAACCTATGCGTTCCTTATCCAGGTCCTCTCCTATAACTATAAACAGTTCCTGTCCTACAGGAATTGGACGGATCAATACCTCCGTCCCGGTAGCATTAACTTCAAACCATCCGGACAGATCACTGTCCGGATTAATTTTTATAAATCCCTTTATTCTCATTATATTACCACAATCCGAATCTTTAAAAAGAGCACGGATGGTTTCTTCTAATCTTTCTTTTACCGCTACAACTTTGGGTTTGCCGATATTAATATCCTTCAGTTTTACATGGAAATAGAACAGTGAATCAAACGCTGCCTCTTCATCCACCGGAAGCTTGATCATTTCCCCAGATCTATATCCGCTCTTTAAAATCATATCATAATCTTCTTTAGATATTTCTCCAAGTTTCCAATTATATATACGCTGTTCACTCAGCACGGTCGTGCATTTGAAAAGTTTTAAAGACTCGTTGATATATTCTACCAGAGATGCCCTCTCCTCATCTGATACACCTTCACTCTTACTGAGGATTACTCTTCCCGCTTTTCCTACTTGAGATGCAAGAAAATATCTTCCGGATACGGAAAGCGTTCTGGATAATTTGGCTTCGACAACGGCCAATACATTTCCTATCTCATACCATCTGTCCAACGGATCCTCAAAAAGCATATCGAAAAATTCATCTACATCAAAAACTCCTGACGGTTCCAGAATAACACGACTGTATCCTTGTATTCCCATCGCAATCAACTTTGTTTTAAGACGACGTCGTCTGCAGTCACTGTCCCCTCCGATTACCATTTCCAGATGACAGCTTTCGGATAGCGCTTCCTCCAGAAGCAATCTGTCCACATTAATAGCTCCGTGGTCATTCACAACTACGGCCACATTCTCACCACACCTTACCATATACTTAGCGTAATCTATTAAAAATGTAGTCTTTCCTGCTCCCAGAAATCCGGTTATCAAATCTATCTTAATCATTTTTAATCCATCTCATCAATATAAGTCTGTACTCTGTTTTGAATTATTGTAACTACATCTTCCAGCTCTTTTTTCCCATTAAAATAGTCTTGAGCTTCATCCTCTATTATACTATATACATCCTGATTACATCCATATATTCCGTTTATGCTTTCAATTGTATCGTAGAAATATTCTTTTTCCCTATCTCTCAATATATGTATCGATATACCAACATCATATTCCCCAATACCGGAACCGATTGGACTATTGGATATTTCTATTCCAAATCTATCAATATATACTTCTGAATGGTCAAATAACTCTATATAGGCCTCAAGTCCATCATTTCTGATAGGTATCATATTATTCGAAGAAATATAATAATTGTTTTTGATATATTCTGATGTCATAAAAAATCTCATAAATTCCCATGCTAATTCTTTATCATTACAAGTTGGAGACATAGCAATAGAGCCTTGAAACGATGCTAATGCGCCTTTTGTTGGAAATCCTATATTACATAATTTATTACCATATAGCTCCTCTGCTATTTGTATCTCTGGAATATTGTTACTTATTTCCATTCCTACTATTTCTCTATTTCTGAATAAATTTGTATAACCCGGATCTTCATTCTCGCTAAAAACTGCTTCTCTATTACATAAAATTAACAAGTCTTTAAACTCATCACTTTCAAAATATGTTTTCTTTTCTTTTAGATTAACAAAATCATCCATGTATCCATTCATAAATATATGAAGTATTTCACATTTATCATCTTTTGGAAAAATTACCGCATTCGAATTCAAGTTATTTGTATAATCAAGAAACTCATCAAATGTTATATTATATGATACTTTATCAGGAATAACAACCGTATGAATATCTACATATCCTCCTGAAAAATACAAACCATCCCCAATAAACATCGTATTATATACATATGGATTAAAATCTTTTTCATCTATCTCTGGGTCATTTTCTACATATTGTACCAGATTTTCAAACATTCCTTTTTCAACGCATGTTTCTAAATCCCAATTTCCAACCCCATTCATGTCAAGAATATACATATCTGGAGTATTACCCGCATTGATTTCTAATGTCATCTGTTGCTCTGGATTCACATAAGTTTCAAAGTCTTTTATAATAATATTAACAGTATTGTGTGAGTTATTAAAATTCTTTACAGCATTTCTTATCTCCGGGTTACAATATGTCCCCATCAAAGTCAAAGTCTTCTTTGATTTATCATCATTAGTTTTTGCATATATTCTCAAAACACCATTAGTATCATCAACCGTTTCCGGTATGATAAAAGTTTCATCGCTTATCATATAAACATCAAAAATTTCATTTGGACCTATATAGGTTCCATTCATATTACATAATGGAGTCTCTTCCTTGTCGTCATACTTCAATCCACATATTCCTTGCTCACCTATTACATAAACATCATACTCTGAATATGCTTCAGAAATACACTTCATATTTTTATGCTTCAGAATACATCTATCTTGTTTTCCATTACCTGTTTCTATTCTATTAACATAATACTTTTCATCAACATCTTTAGTCAAAAAAAACAAATAATTATCATTAGGCATACAAGTGTCTATTACTTCTCCGCTTATATTCTCCTCTCTAACCATATTAAACAGTAAATCATAATACTTTACACTATTTTCACTAATAGCTATAAACCCTTTATCATATGCATATAGATCAACTAAAAAACCTGAGGACGCAATTACACTCTGTAATTCTCTCTGATTAAGCTCTGACGAAATATCTTTTAATCTTCCTTTTTCCAGTTCCTGAATCGCAAAAGTTTTTTCATCTTCATCGTATATAAGTACATAAAGCCCCCCTTTGTCTGTTGGAAGAATTTTATCTATCCTTTTATTTTCCTGAGAATAAAATGCAATCTCACACGGACTATTCATATGATCCATTTCATAAATCCTATATTCATGGATCATATTGTTATCTTGAAGATTACTCTTTCGAGTAACTGTAAAAAAGAAAGTTTTATTCTTTCTTCTGGAAAAACATTTTGCAAACCCGATTATTCCACTAATATCATCTTTCCTTTGCGTAAACTCTAGTCCCTCAAAATCTTTTTCATCAGATTCTGTTTTTTTGTTATTCTCTTCATACGCTGCTTTTTGGCTTCTACAGCCGCTAATACAAAAAATCACAAGACAAGATATAAATATTAAAAATTTTAGTTTCTTCATTATAATACGACAGTTCTTCTTGCCCTTTCCTTTACTTCTTTATCATGTGTAACTACTATTATTGTTTTTCCTTCTTGATTCATCTTATCAAATATATCTAACACCAACTCTTTGTTTTTATCATCAAGACTCCCTGTCGGCTCATCCGCTAAGATCAATAAAAAATCTTTTAAATATGTCCCTGCTAAAGCTACTCTCTGCTGTTCGCCTCCGCTTAATTCATATACTTTCTTATTCATATATGATTCATCCAATCCAACTGTGTATAAGGCTTCAACCATATCAACTGCTTTTACTTTATGAGAATAGTACCCTTTAATTTTCAGATTATACTTTACAGTTTCATCTTCCACTAAACCATAATTCTGAAAAACATATGCTATTGTATTTCTCAATAGTATTCTCCCTGTTTTTGAATCAATATGCGGATTTCTTTTTCCCATAATATATATATTTCCCGAATCCGGTCTATCAATCATTCCAATCATATTAAGAAGTGTTGTTTTCCCACTACCACTTTCCCCTATAATTGCTACATATTCACCTTCTCTTATGTTTAGATTAAAATCATGAAAAACTATATGCTGACCATATTTTTTGTTTATATTTTCCATTCTAAGTATTATTTCACTCATATGTTACCCTTCTTTATCAATAAATCTTATATTTTTAGAGCAATGTCGTTTCATTGATAAATAAAATAATATATTATCTGCAACCATACATACACATCCAGCAATTATTGAGTAAAACTCATTGATAATATAGAACATCTTTAATATCACAATCTCACCACTTACAAGAAATATAATAATACAGTTTAATAACAAAACTTCTTTATATGTATCCTTATACATAAATCCATGCAAAATCTTTAAAAGAATCTTCTTCCTATTCTCTTTATAATACAAAAATGCAGTTTCAGAACATAAAATAATTAATGCTAGAAATAATAACACTATACAAACTATATCCAAAATGAGTTGTCTCTTAATATAATACAGTGTTTCATAAAACTGCTCATCCGCTCGTATTGCCGAAAATTCTTCTCTTGGAACTCCGGATTCTCTTATAAGTGGATAAATCTGATCATATGGAGTTCTACTATTAGCAGAATCAATCCTAAAAAAAGCTCCCCATGTAAACGCTGCCTGTATATCATCTGATGCAATCAACCTCGGACAATACTTAATTATTAAATCCGGATCAAAAACCTCTAATATCAAGTTGCTGCTATATCCATAGTTACTCAATTCTGTATCATTAAAATACGTAAAAAATCTACTTTTTTCAGAATACCTTATATAATTAATTTCACAACCCGTTTTTTGACAGTCAATTAAATTACTATGAATCTGATTATATTCGTCATAACTTTCAGGGACTAAAATATTAATCTTATCTTTCTCTAATTGTGAAGATGTAAGTTTTGTTCCATCTAAATTAAAAATTGTATCTGAATAATCAATATAGTTACTGTTTATATCTGTCCTTTTATATTTTTTGTTTACATCAATATATTTTTTATCTTCTATAAAATGCATATGGGAGATTACCAACCCATATTTCTCATCAAGTAAATGATATAATTCAAGATAATCATCCACTCTTTCTTCTCTAACATCTTCTGTATCTTCTGTAATACATAATTCCAACATTGCAAAATCTTTTATATAATTCAGATTCTTTTTAGTTATTATGTATTCTCTTATTCCTATTGAAACGTCCTTTATAGCAGTCGACATAAAAAACACAAGACCAATTATGATACAGATTTTAGACACATATAAAATATATAAAAGATTATTCTCTGTTCTTTTTCCTTTCATTACTTGCATATCACAATGAACAGATATCGTGAATGAAACAAAAAAAACCATAATAAATATTATGCAACAGAATAAACTGATTTTGATAAAAAGAGGTGCGATAAAGTCCAATGTCGACTTTAAATCAAAAATAACAGAAAGAATAATAAACGATGCCATAAGAATAAAGTATACAACGATTAATATACTCACTATTTTTTTTACTTCTATAAATGCGATATGAATATTATCTATTCCTACGCTCTTACATATAGCAATTTCTTTTGATCTTGTATATACGTATAAAATAATTGCTAATATACAAAATAACAGAGCCGAACCCATTATAATGATATATACTTCATCTATAGTTTCCTTTACTCCTGATTCAGTTATATCTACATCCATCCCCAGGTCTCTCAACCTTGAAACTATTTGGTTTTCATATTCTTTTTCAATATAATAGCTTCCGGAAATATACTCTATCTCATCACTAATCAATTCATCTATAGATTTAAGTGCTACATCCATATCACCAATGAAAAACCCAACTAATTGGTTTTTATATTCAGAATTCGAATAGTCTTCATCTGAATTGGCTAATTGTACATCATAATAAGTTATTCCCTTTTCACCGTCCACATGTCTATATATAATATTTGTACCATATTCATTTGAAAGTTGCTTAATTGAATTTATTATACTTTCCTTAGATATATCCTTCGGTTGCTTTAATCTAATCTCAATCATATCTTCAACCGGCATATCGATTGAATTATTACAATAAATAACCACTTGATATATCATATATATAATTATAGTTAATGCTATAATTATATATAAAGCTTTCCTTTTATTCATACCAAACCTCTATATTTTCTATTTGTAAATACTTATATATTGATTCAGCCAATTGTATAATAATCAACATTCCGGTTATAATATAAAATATCCAAAATCCTACATCATAATGTCCGCCCGATTCCTTACATTGAACAAAATATCCAGTATATGAAATAGTAAAACTCGAAAACCATAATAACATGCCTAAAATAATGATCTGAGTAATATTTCCACATCTGAAATACGCATCATATGTTATTCTTTTTCTTTTTAGTCCAAAAAAACGTTTTAAAGTTATAACCAAAACAATAAGAGATGTCACTATTCCCCAAAAAAGAATATATATCAACTTGTCGAATCCATACCACTCAACAAAAAAACTATTCTCACCTGTATTCGTTAATACTTTTTCTCCCCATAAAAAAACAATTCTATATCCATAATATGTTTCATATACGTGTTCTGAAAATGGTATGGAAAACCACGGTAACAACGTAGAAATTATGATTACTGCTGATAATATACATTTCATTATTACAATAGAAAAAATATAATCCTCTTTTTTCATTTTATCCTTCCTAAAAGCACGTCTGTCTAAACTATAGCAAATATTGTAGTATTTAACTAATTTTTATGATCATAATATGCCTTATTAGTTCCTGCTATTGTTCGTCTTCTCGACGCCCAAGCCTCATCCTGCAATACCCATCCCGATGAGTCTGTCTTTCCTTTTCCGTCCACTACCGAAGCTTTAGAATAGTCATAGCTTACCGAATAATAGTTTGAACCAATCAGAGATTCTTTATTTTTTATAAACCAATATCCATCATCAGGATATTTCTTTGTCCACGAACTATTTGGAGCAGTTCCATATCTTGCTGATGCATATGCAATGCATGGCATACATAGCATTATAAATGCCATTCCTAAAGCTATTACGAGTTTTTTAATTTTCATCACGTTCTCCTCTTCTTCATTGTCTAGGCAGACATGCCATTTAATTTAAGCATATCTCCTTTATGTATTATTTTCATTATTGTTTGAGTAAACGACATAAAAAACTTGTGAACGACAACAATATTTTTATATTAGTCACGATTTGACGCCACTTGCAGACCTTCTCGAGATAGGTTAAAATGTTAATGGATGGTTGGGTTTATATCTCGCGTAAAAGGAGACTACTATGATTACACATGAATCATCAAATATGGATGAATCCAATATACCTGAGCAGTACCGACAGCCGGATAAGGAATTTACCGGTCGAATCGTCAGGAACAAGACCGAGCTCGTCACTTATAATACCTCATCTCATGTAAGAATCTGGTATAACAACTTAGAGATCGGCTACTCACTTCACAGTCATGATGCGGTTGAAGTTATCATTTGCATACAGAATCCTTATGAAATTCATGTAAATGACCATACCTACAACATGAATGAGGGCGATATTCTTATCATTCCGCCCCGTCTCCCTCATGAATACGTGAATGACAAACCCGGAATAAGATTCATATATCTTATTGAGATGCCTTACTTCTTTGAATCAGCCGACTATCAGTCAATTGAGTCCCTGTTCTTCAACGCATTCCTGTGCAACAAAGTTTCACAGCCTCGTATATATGACGATGTATATCAGCATTTCATGAACATGAATGACGTATACTTCAAGAATGAACCTTTCTGGGAAACGACCGTATTTGCAAATATGTACCAGATTTTCACACTCATAGGTACAAATGCACTGCGACAGGTAGAGAGCGATGAAAGAGGATTCTCCCAGACGTATTCCAGAATCACTGCACTTCTTCACTATCTGGATGTCAACTATGCAGAGGATATATCAACCGATCAGGCTGCGCTTTTTACGGGATTCTCGAAATATCATTTCCTGAGACTCTTTAAGCAGCAGACCGGATACACCTTCCACGACTACCTTAACCTGAAACGTATCAAGATAGCCGAGGAACTCCTTACCGGAGATATGCAGGTTACAGATATAGCCTTCCGAACAGGTTTCAATAATCTGCCGTCCTTCTGCAGAACTTTTAAGAAATATACGAACTACTCACCAAGTGAGTATAAGAAGCTCCGAATCTCGGAGGAGATAAATAAACATAGTCACTAAAAAAGGCGTATCCCATCGGGATACGCCTTTTAAAATTATCATCTGTATGAGCGATCAGCTC
>DEFA01000045.1 GCA_002350525.1 Lachnospiraceae bacterium UBA2864
TTTACCTATTGACATAGTAGGTTTATAGTGTTATTATAGCGCCATCACTTAAGAAAGGAAGTACAGATATGAGTTACGCATTGATAAACAAGTCATATGAATACATGTGTAGCAATCGAATGTGTTGCTGCAGGATAGGAAGAAGTCGAATGTGTTGCTCATGCATGTGTAATGACTGTATCGACTGAATATAATCAGAAATTAATCGAACAATAAAACAAGAAATAAATCGAAAGAATATAGATAAAAATCAATTTAAAGTTTAAGGAGAATTAAAGAAATGGGAAATTATAGATTTGAAACACTTCAGTTACATGTAGGTCAGGAGCAGCCGGATCCGGCAACAGATTCAAGAGCGGTTCCTATTTATCAGACAACCTCTTATGTATTCCGCAACAGCCAGCATGCAGCTGACAGATTCGGACTTGCAGATGCAGGTAACATCTACGGAAGACTTACAAATTCAACTCAGGACGTCCTTGAGAAGAGAATAGCAGCTCTTGAAGGTGGTAGCGCAGCACTCGCACTTGCATCAGGAGCAGCAGCAATCACATATACTATCGAGGCACTTGCTGCTAACGGTGGCCACATCGTAGCACAGAAGACTATCTATGGCGGAAGCTATAATCTCCTTGCACATACACTTCCTCAGTACGGAATCGAGACAACATTTGTTGACGCACATAACCTTGCAGAGGTTGAGGGTGCTATCAAGGACAACACTAGAGCTATTTACTTAGAGACACTCGGAAATCCTAACAGTGATATTCCTGATATTGATGCTATTGCAGAGATCGCTCATAAGCATGGTCTTCCTGTTGTAGTTGATAATACATTCGGAACACCTTATCTTATCAGACCTATCGAGCACGGTGCTGATATCGTAGTTCATTCAGCTACTAAGTTCATCGGTGGTCACGGAACAACTCTCGGCGGTATCATCGTTGAGTCAGGTAAGTTTGACTGGAAGGCAAGCGGAAAGTATCCTAACATCGCAGCTCCAAACCCAAGCTATCATGGTGTATCATTCTATGATGCTGTAGGACCTGCTGCATTCGTTACATTTATCCGTGCAATACTTCTTCGTGATACAGGTGCTACAATTTCTCCATTCAATGCATTTCTCCTTCTTCAGGGAACAGAGACTCTTTCTCTTCGTCTTGAGAGACATGCAGAGAATACAGCTAAGGTTATCGAGTTCCTTAAGAATCATCCACAGGTTGAGAAGGTTAATCATCCATCACTTGAGGATCATCCGGATCATGAACTTTACAAGAAGTACTTCCCGAACGGAGGCGGCTCTATCTTCACATTTGAGATCAAGGGCGGCAAGGAAGAGGCTTGGAAGTTCATCGACGGTCTTAAGATATTCTCACTCCTTGCAAATGTAGCAGACGTAAAGAGTCTTGTTATTCATCCTGCATCAACAACACATTCACAGCTTTCCGAGGAAGAGCTTCTCGATCAGGGCATCCGTCCGAATACGATCAGACTCTCAATCGGAACAGAGAACATAGATGATATCATCGAAGACCTCGAAGCAGGCTTCGCAGCAGCAAAGTAAGAGATACATTGCTGAATAATTGTTTATAATATTTTAAAAGCCATTTAAACTTACATATCCTGGTAATTCAGAGCCGGTTCACTGCAGCGAACCGGCTCTTTTGATATTTGGATTGAGAAATTCGGTATTTGCTGCATGATCATATGAATGAATAGTTTTGTTTCTGATATGGATTTATGATATATTTGGTATGTTGTTTTTGAGAAAAAATATTCGGAGTAGACATTATGGAAGAAAAGAAGAATATTCTTATAGTTGATGATGATATGCATATCGGAAATATGCTGGAGGAAACTCTGAAGCTGGAGGGCTATGAAGTGTCCCGGGCTTATTCGGGAACTGAGGCACTGATGGTGCTGAACAGTACCCGTCCGGATCTTATACTTCTCGACCTTATGCTGCCGGGACTTACGGGAGAAGAACTGCTTCCGCTTATTAAGGGGATCCCGGTTATCATAGTGAGTGCAAAGCTCGATATGACGAATAAAGTAAAGCTTCTTCTGGACGGTGCGGCAGACTATGTGACGAAGCCTTTTGATATGGATGAACTTCTTGCGAGAATTGTGGTTCAGTTAAGACAGGCTGAAATGATGAAGACAATGTCAGAAGCTGTGGGTGGCCCGAGTGACGATTCGGGAGCAGGCACTGATAATTCGGAATATCACTCGGAGACGGAGATCACAGCGAGCGGTATAACTCTTGACTGGGAACTGCATACCGTAAAGATAGAGGGAGAGGAAGTGTCTCTTACCAGAACGGAATGTGCGATCCTCAGAATACTTATGAATGATGCGGGACGTCCGATCGGTAGAAATACAATCCTTGATAAGATAAGCTACGATACTCCGGACTGTACGGAGCGTTCGCTTAAGCAGCATATCAGCAATATCCGTAAGAAGCTTCAGGCAGTTAACGGAGTTGATTATATAGAGGCGATATACGGTATTGGGTTTAAGTTTGTGAAATCTTGACGATTTCTTTACGATTTCTTGTTCGGTTTCTTGACTATTGTATGGTAGATTATCCGTGTAAGATAAATGAGACGCGGTACAGCAGACACCGTGCAGGAGGAAATTATGGAATATATTGTTAGAACAAATGAAATTTGCAAATACTATAAGGGATTTAAGGCACTGAATGGTGTGACAATGAATATCCCGAAAGGATCTATCTACGGTTTCGTAGGTAAGAACGGAGCAGGTAAGACAACTATGATCAGAATCCTTACCGGTCTTCAGCTTCCGACTAAGGGAAGTTTCGAACTGTGTGGAAAGAGCAGTGACAGCAGTGATATCCATAAGGCACGCCGCCGCATGGGAGCTGTTGTTGAGTCACCTGCACTATTCCAGGACATGACTGCAAAGGATAACTTAAAGCAGCAGTACATCAATCTCGGACTTCCGAGCTATGAAGGACTTAATGAGCTTCTCGAGCTTGTAGGTCTTGCGGATACGGGAAGAAAGAAGGTTAAGAACTTCTCTCTCGGTATGCGTCAGAGACTCGGAATCGCTATTGCGCTTTGCGGCAATCCGGACTTCATCATCCTTGACGAGCCGGTTAACGGACTTGATCCTCAGGGAATCATAGAGATCAGAGAGCTTATATTAAAGCTCAACAGAGAGCAGGGAATAACAGTTCTTATCTCGAGCCACATCTTAGACGAGCTCGGAAAGCTTGCCACACATTACGGCTTCATCGATAAGGGTGTTATCATAAAGGAAATGAGTGCAGAGGAGCTTGAGTCCGCATGCAGAAAGAGTATCCGCATGAAGGTCAGTGATACGGCAGTCCTTGCACGTATTATGGAAAAGATGGGAATCGAGTATTCTATTCTCAGCGAAGATACGGCAGACGTATATTCAACTATGAAATTCTCGGACATAGCCGCTGCATTTGCAGCCGAAGGCTGTGATATCCTGACAATGGAAGAGCATGACGAGAGTCTTGAATCATTCTATATGTCACTCCTCGGAGGTGAGGTAAATGTATAGAATGCTCCGTGCGGATCTGCACAGGTTGTTCAGGTCGAAATTATTCTATGCCGCAACAATCGGTTACGCATTCCTGTATACAGCATCGCTTCCTTTCATTATGTGGTTTATAAGCCTGTTTGTTCCTACAGAACTTGATCCCGCAGATCTCTTCATCAAGAGTGAACCGGGAACGGCAGCTATTGCGATTGCGGTATTTGTTACGGCATTTCTTATGAAAGAGTTCTCGGAAGGCTCGATCAGAAACAAGCTTTCATCGGGAGCAAAGAGAGGCGATATCTTCTTATCATCAGTGATTACAATGGCCATAGCCGCAGTGCTCATTCAGGCTTCGGCACTTCTGTCTGTAGTGATCTCGGGAGAACTCTTCACGGCAGGTTTCATATCACCGATGAAGGACATTCTTATCATCAACGGATACTATGCTATCGCTGCAGTCAGTCTGGCGGTATTCGATACGGCACTGATGTACATTTTAGCGGGAAACAGTGCATCACTTTTTGTCAGCGCTATTCTGGCTGTAGTCATGAAGTTTGTGGGAATGATGGTTCTTGAGGATATTTTCCCTGAAAGCGGAGAAGTGATCATTACGGGAACAAGACTTCAGCTTTTTACGATTTTAGATAAATACGTTCCATACATGCATCTCTTCGGTTTTCCGAGATACAATTGGGATGCTTATGTTATCGGAGGTTCAGTTCTCATGGTGATCTCTGTAGTAGTGGGACTTCTTATATTCGAGAAGAAAGATTTAAAGTAGGTGGGTAAAATGTTTAGCGTATTAAAGGCAAATTTAAACAGACTTTTTAAGAATAGATTTTTTATAGCAGGATGCTTTCTTGCAGCCGCAATTACATGGTATTTTGTTACAAATGCAGAGACGATACTCGGACCGCATTATCACGAGAAAGCCGGTGCTATGCAGCTTATCAGTATCGGAGTTATCATGTTCGTATCGATCTTTGCGCCGATATTCCAGAGCACAGAGTATACGAACGGTGTTATCAGAAACAAGATTGCCATGGGTAAGAAGCAGTCGGAGATATATGCCGCACATTATATTACCATGCTGGTTGTGGCAGCCGCTATTATAATCTCGTGGCTGATCGGTGGAATCATAGCGGGAGTTTCCGTAAATGCATGGCTTATTACATATACGGTCAAGCTTTTCATCAGCATGATCGCTTATTCATCATTTATGACCTTTATCGGAATGAGATTCAGGAAGGTTGTTACTTCGGCAACCCTTGGTATACTGGCTGTTCAGGGCGGCTTTTCTTCAATCATCGTAATCTTTATGGTAGCATCAAGAAACTTCGGAACATTTATGGGTACAGTATTTTCATATATCGGAAATGCACTTGCTATCGGACGTTGGTTTTCGAATTCACAGCTTTGTGATCCGGGATGTAATTTAAATATTGTTTTAACACTTGTGGTATCACTTGTTATGGCAGTAATCTACTATGTGATAGGTTCATACAGAATCGATAAGAGAGATCTGGCATAAACAAATACAGAATAAGGGGGCGCGGGAATGGGTGTAGCGCTGGCGGTATGCATAGCAGTCATATGCTTACTGGTAATTAAAATTTTTATGATGAAGAAATCAGTCCGGGAGATCCGGACTGATTTTAGTGAGAGGACGGGACTCGATACAAATTCACTTATCGGTGTTTCTTCGAGGGACAAGGATATATGCGCTCTCGCAAATGATATGAATCATACCATTTCGAAGCTCCGTAAATCCTATCACAGATATAATGAGGGCGACCGGGAACTGAAGAATGCGATCACTAATATCTCGCATGATATAAGAACACCTCTTACGGCTATCTGCGGTTATCTGGCGCTGATGAAGAAGATAGATTCATCGGATGAGATGAAACGCTACATTAAGATCATCGATGAGCGTTCTCAGCATATGAAGAAACTCACGGAAGAGCTTTTCGCTTATTCGCTTATCATGAATTCCGAGGAGACGGTTGAGCTTCAGGATGTCAGTCTCAACAAGACTCTTGAAGACTGTATCATGGAGTACTATGCGGCTCTTACCGAGAGAGGTATAACTCCGACTATCGATATCACAGAGAAGAAGATTATAAGAAAACTTGATAAGACGCATATAGACAGAGCTATCTCAAATGTGATAAGCAATGCTATCAAGTACAGCGACGGTGATTTCGATATAAAGCTTACGGATGACGGAACGATGATCTTCTCAAATAAGGCTTCGGGTATGACTTCCGTTGAAGCGGCCCGTCTCTTTGACAGATTTTATACGGTTGAAACAGGCCGTAATTCCACGGGACTGGGACTCTCTATCGCCCGCACCTTTGTGGAGCAGATGGGCGGAGAGATAGGAGCGGAATATAAGGACGGAAGACTGCTCATAAAGATGTCCTTTCCGGCGTGATTTGTGATAAACTGAGGATGTAGCTCGACGATCATGTCCTGAATGGAATACCGGTTGGTGCGGTCGTGAAGGAATAGATGTTGGGCACAGCACTGAAGAAATTGGTGATTGGTACAGTTCTTTAAAGAGCTGCATGAGGATAAATATGGAGAAGAGTACGATACTCCTTGTTGAGGATGATTATGCACTTGCAATGGGAACTGAATATACTCTGAGAGCAGAGGGCTATGAGATACGCCATGCGAAGAATCTTGCGGAAGCACGGGAGATTGTAGGCGGAGATTCGGTCATCAGACTCATACTTCTGGACGTTATGCTCCCGGACGGAACGGGCTTTGACTATCTGGAGGAACTTAGGGAGAATAATATAGAGATTCCGGTTATCTTTCTTACAGCTGTAGGCGATGAGGCAAATATTGTCCGCGGACTCGATCTCGGAGCGGATGATTATGTGACGAAGCCTTATCGTGTGAAAGAGCTTCTGTCAAGAATCTCGGCTATCCTCAGACGTGAAGAGAGGATCAGACGTATGGCAGATGCTGTTAAGGCAGCGCAGGACAGTTCTGAATCAGTATCGGGCGGAACCGGAGCTTCCGATAATTCCGGGGAGGCCGAAGAATTCAGAAATTTCAATAATGTCGGGGTAGTCGAGGAATATACATTCGGTTCACATCTTCTCAATGTGTCGGAGTTCAGGTTATACAGGAACGGAGAAGTTGTGGAGTGTACGCCTTCCGAGATAAGGCTTCTCAGGGAATTTCTCAGGAACAGCGGCATAGCATTAACCAGAAATCAACTTATCGAGAGACTGTATGATACAGAGAACAGTTATATAGATGATAATACACTTTCGGTATATATAAAGCGTCTCCGTGATAAATTGGGAGATGATGCGGCATATATACAGACCATAAAGGGTGTGGGCTACAGATTCGCTGAAGAGTAGATAATTTTTGCAATCGGGAGAAGATGCCCGGTGAAGGACCGGTCGTGAGTGGAAACTGATGCCCGGCAGAGACCGGTTGTGAGTGGAAACTGATGCCCGGCGGAGATATGTTGTGATAAGGACGTTATATGACCAGCGATTATGAGAGAAAAAGATTCAGAAGAAATTATATTCTGGTGGCAGCAATCTTTCTTGCTGTCAGTTTTCTTGTGCTTGGAATATTATTTTATGCAGGTGATTTTGAAAGAGGAGCGGTGATTTACTTTGTTCTTATCGGAGCACTGGAAGTCGCGGTTCTTTTTGTGCTTTATAAATTGTGTGCACGGGAGGTCGGTCGTGCATATTATGCGGTTGAGAAGACTGCCAACATGATGGTGGACTTGATGCAGGACTCGGAAAGGGAACTGGTGGCTGAACTTGATGAGGGAAGCATTGGAATCCTTAACTCTAACTTCGAGAAGCTTGTAAATATGTTCCGTGAAGGTAAGCGTAAAGAAGCTGAAGAGAAGGAATTTCTGAAAGATGTAATGTCGGACATATCGCATCAGCTTAAGACACCACTTGCGTCGCTTAACATTTTTATAGATCTTCTGCTGAATGATAAGCTGGATTCCGAAGAAGAGAGGAAGAAGGTCCTTCGTGAGGCCGAGAATCAGATGACGAGAATGCAGTGGATGGTTCTCTCCATGCTGAAGCTTGCCCGTATCGAAGCAAGAGTTATAGATTTTAATATCAGGAGAGCCTCCGTTAGTGCGGTTCTGGATGAGGTGAGAGGTGCTGTCAGGTATCTGCTGGATGCAAAGAACCAGAAGCTTACGGTAGAGTTTGAAGCGGATGGAAAATCCGATAGCGGCAAAGATGTTGAAGCGGAAAATGGTAGTGATTCTATAGCTGAGAGTGATAGGGATATATATGTGCTGGCTGACCCGGAGTGGCTCACGGAAGCACTCATTAATATAGTGAAGAATGCCTCCGATTATTCAGATGAAGGAAGCAGTATAGAGATTCATGTGGAGGCCAACAGTGTATTTGCCAGAGTCTATATAAGGGATCACGGTATCGGAATTCCGGAGTCGGAGCTTCCGAATATCTTTAAGAGATTTTACAGAGTATCAAGCGAGGTTAATCCTAACAGTGTAGGTATAGGCCTTGCACTTTCAAAGTCTATCGTAGAAGGAATGGACGGACAGATAAGAGTAAACAGTACAGTAGGTGAAGGAACAGAGTTTCAGGTGCAGCTGCCGGCAGCAGAGTAAAGCTAACGGACAGCTGCATTTTTAGATTATCTTAAATACCATTAAGATATACTTTATATTAGCTGAACTGTATTGAACAAAAGAAGTCGGAGTGCTATCCTTCTCTCGACAAGATGGATAGAGGAGGATTAGAGTATGTTTAAAAAGATGAAAGGATTGAGAATACTGGGAATAACTATGGCTATGATGATGGCAGTGAGCGGCTGTGGTGCGGCCGGTAGCAATGATGCTGCTGAAGCAGTGACAGAGGCACAGTCAGAAGCCGTAACGGAGAATCGTACTGAAGCTGTATCTGAGTCAGAGGCAGAAAAGAGTACGGAGACGGATGAAGAAGAAACAGAGAAGGACGTATATGTTGATGATGAATTAGTAGAGTGGGATACGGAGGATCCGGTCAGTAATGAAGCCTCTAAGATGATAAAAAATCTATCCACTCCTGTAACTATAGAGAATGAATCAGAATATGACTTTACAGCTAAGGCTATGGAATATATGAATTATATCGGTGAGAATCTTAAGGATAGAGGGAGAGAAAACATTGCCACCAATCAGCATGATGCAACCATAGAGTGGATCAAGAGCGAGCTTAAGGCTGCAGGCTTTACGGAAGACCAGATAGTCGATCAGATCGGTCAGAAGGGCGGAGCTCCGCTTAACAATATTATTGTTACTGTTCCGGGCGAGGATGATTCAAAGCAGATAATAGCAGGAGCGCATTTTGACGGAGACGGAGTCGGTGACAACGGATCGGGAACAGCACTGCTTCTTGCAACGGCAGTGGGACTTCAAGGTAAGAAACCTCATTATACAACTAAGTACATTTTCTTCGACGGAGAAGAAGAGGGAATGCTCGGAAGTGAAATGAATGTCAGTGAAATGTCCGAAGAAGATATTGCAAATACAATCTATATGATCAATATGGATGCGATAGCTTTCGGAGATTACGCGAATATATATGGCGGTCTGAATAACTGTAACGACGATTATCTCCGGGATGAAGATTCGGATAAGATCCCTCCAATGACGGATGCATATTACTTTGCGGCAAAGACGGCTAAGGCATTGGGATTTGAAGTAATGGGACCTGAGGAACTTGACGGATATTTCGCAGAGCACGAGACGGGACCGGAGATAAATAACAAAACTTTTTATACAAATCCTTGGACTGCAAAGAACCCGGCACCTATAAATGACTGGGGTTACTCACCTGCAACTATTCCGGCAAGTGATCACGTATTCTATATGAACAGCGGAATACAGTATATATATTTTGAAGCTACCAACTGGTTTGCGGCTTCATCAAAGAGTGATGACCTTTCATATACGGGCTATCTTGAAACATATGATGAGTCTGTAGGCGAAAGCGGAATGTTTATGAATACTAAGTATGATACGCTGGAGAATCTGAATGAGCTGTTCCCGGGAAGAGCAGAGGCGCATATGCACCTTTATTCACCGCTTCTTTCAGCACTTATTCTGGCTGAGTAATGATGATCAGGGTCTGTCTTACAAAAATGTAAGACAGGCTCTTTTATTTTGTCACGGGATTGTAAGAAGCGGATGATATAGTGATATTTATAAAACTATGCAAATCAGACCGATTATTCCCGAAAGGAAGATATATGGAGAACTATACAGACATTTCAAAAAAATATCTGATGAAGAACAGGAAGAGGAGTTTATATACGATCGTCGGCTGCGCACTTGTAGCAGCGATCCTTTTTGCAATCCTCAATTCCTTTAATAACTGGTGGATCAGTTGGAGAACCGGTATAAGAGAGCGTGCGGATTGGGAGATTCTCGTATATAACGACGATAAGGATACCGCGGAGTCTATAGTAAATGAGGATTTTGTCCGTTCGGCCATGATGGGAAGTGCATACAGTTCCGAGGGCTATTCTAAGAATGAAGATGTGACGGTGAATTCCGTATATCTGAATGTGAGGAATATCTATAAGGTAAAAAAATACGGTACGTATCTTCAGGATAAATACAGCGTTCGGATAGACTATAACGAGGAACTTCTGGATACCTATCTTGTTAACAGAACAGGCAGTGCATGGCTGGCATTTATCATGGGTATCTTTATATCCTATATTTTTGCAATCATAGGAATCGGTATTATCAGGAATACTGTATCGATATCGGCTATCGAGAGACTTAAGGATTATGGTGAAATGCGCTGCATAGGAGCAACAAAGCGGCAGATCCGGGCTATCGTATTCCGCGAATCGATCATACAGGAAGGAATCGGAGTTGCCGCGGGAATAACAGTGGGATATCTTATCAGTCTTATCTTCTGCATAAGATACGCCCTGCCGATCGGGTTTCATATTCTGCCGGCAGTCATGGTGGCTGTATGCTTTATGTTCGATCTCTACTTTGTGATAAATGAAAATACAAAGAAGATCACAAGCGTTCAGCCGGTGGATGCGGTAAGAGGAAATTACAGGATACGCCTCGGGAGGACGAGACCTACCGGACGAAGCATCTGGGGGCTTATCTTCGGAGTCGAAGGTGCTTATGCTTATAAAAATGTAAAACGTAACCGTCTGAGATTTATAAAGAGTGTGGCGGCAATTGCTTTCGGGATCGCAACGGTTGTGCTTATCGGAGGTATTATCGGATATCTTCTGGAATATGTCAGATTAAGTAATGAGGAATATGGATATTATCAGGAGTATAGAGAGGGAGCGGTATATCCGTTCTATACAAAAGATGAGGTAAGAGCAACACTGTGGAAGCCGGATCAGGTTAGAGCATTACAGAATATAAGGGGTGTTGAAGATGTAAGTTATGTATATAAGACCATTCTCTATACAGAGGGAAATACTGAGATATACGAAAAGATAACAAGGGATTACATGTATGACGATCCAAGAACAGATGTTCTGGGGGAGAGGATAGATGATGATATAAGATATCAGGTAACATATGATGAACTCGATGAATTTGATAAAGAAATATTCGAATCGGAGGATGCTTACGAGCAATATCGGGAAAGAATTAAAAAGAGAGCCGAAGAGACATCGGAAGCTTTTAGGTCAGATACGAGCAGGTGTTATAACAAAGAGGGACAGCTTCTGGATTATGATGAACTGTGCTTCCCCGGAGGAGAGGGGAGATATGTATCATATACACCTGCGGCGATAACAGAGAGCGCTTCAGTCAGTCTCTACGGCTATGAAGGAGAGGACTGGGAGAGATACAGAGATCACCTGATTGAAGGAACTCTTGATATATCCGATCACGGGATAGTGCTGGTCAACGGAGGTTATGCTTATAATCTGGATTCTCTGTGGAGTGTAGATGCGATACGCTTCGCACCGACAAAGTATATTTATACGGATTATAAGGTCGGAGATGAGGTGACATTTGTGGACCCGACAGAACTCTATAACCTTGTACAGTCTGAAATGAAGAGGGCTGCGGAATATGACAAGGTACATGTGGCTGAAGATGCAAAGTGGCATGAGGAACATGACGGAGAATGGGAAGAGGCTCATCCGGAGGAATATAAGGCTCATGTAGACTACCAGCAGCTTACGAAAAATGAAAACGGCCGCGGCTGGATAGTGGAAGCGGCAAGAGAGAAGCTTATAAGTGAGGGACGTTGTAAGACATATACGATAGAGGGGATAGTCGATCAGGATGTAAATCATTTTAATGAAGGACCGGTCTTCATAATGCCTCTTGATAAGTATTTTGCCGCTACGAATAGTACCGCAGAAGATTTCACGGGTTTTCAGTTTCATATTGGAAATGCATTTTTAAATGATCTTTCTTCCGAAAAATATATCGAGATTATGAGTGATGATGAATTATATGATAGATATACAGAATATGATGAAACCGGAAAGATAATTTACCACGACCAACAGATATATCCTTTATATTCAACATATGCAACAACAACCATGACAATCGATTTCTTTAAACCGATCGTGTATGCGGGAGTCGTGATACTGGTTATAGTCCTGGTCAACTGCCTCAATATATTTAATGTCACTATGAGTAATATCGCACTCAGACGTAATGAGTTCGCTCAGCTTAGGGCAATCGGAATGACGAAGAGCAGTCTTTTTAAGGGAGTTATCCTGGAAGGCGTGATCATGTGGATAACAGCATGTATTCTGGGAATGGCGGCAGGTATAGCGCTAGAATATATGATCTACAAATATATGTTACAGTATCTCGTATATGCGGAATTCAGTATATACTGGCCGATCATAGCGGTGGCACTTGTTTTATCCTTTATAGTGCTTGTGGGTGCGTACTACTTCCCGATGAAGAGGATGAAGCTTGATGTTGCGGAAGAACTGATGCGTAGCGGTGAATGATATAACCCCGAAACTGTTATAAATTCCGTGAGGAAAAGAGGAGTAATTTATGGAACTTGTAAAGATGGAAAATGTAACCAAGATTTACGGCGATAAGGAGAATAAGGTTCTTGCACTTCATAACGTAAATCTCAGTATAGAGAAAGGAAGCGTGGTTTCGGTTGTCGGAGCCAGCGGAAGCGGCAAGTCAACGCTTCTGAATATCATGGGAGGCGTGGATACTCCGTCCGACGGGGTTATCTATGTTGATGGTAAAGAGATAACCAAGCTCAGCGATGATGAGCTTTCGATATTCAGGCGCCGCAAGGTGGGTTTTATATTTCAGGCTTATCATCTTATTCCGGTTCTTACGGTTGAAGAGAATATAAAGATGCCGGTTCTCCTGGATCACAGAAAACCCGATAAGCAGTATATTGATCACATCATAGAGCTTCTGGGACTGACAGAGAGAAGGAGGCATCTTCCGAATCAGTTATCGGGCGGACAGCAGCAGAGAACGGCTATTGCAAGAGCTCTTGCCAATAATCCGACTCTTATCCTGGCGGATGAGCCTACGGGAGCACTTGACTCGAAGAACGGACGTGAGGTAATGGATCTTCTGATGAAGTCAGTTCATGATCTGGGACAGACCCTTGTGATAATAACTCACAACATGGATATCGCTCGTGAGGCAGACAGGATAATCACCATAAAAGACGGTGAGATTAAGGAGTGATACAGGGAAGAAGTGCATTACGGAACGGGAGGATGTTATGAATAGATATAAAAAGTTTTACAGGAATATGGTCCGTATATTGATAGTCCTCTTCATACTTGGGGCGATACCGGGAGGGGAGAAGGTTTATGCGGATACGCCCCGTGTTATGCTGACCGAATACTCCTTCAGTAAGGATGATATATATGCAGGCGACAGCTTTACTCTTAGCTTTACACTTAAGAATACTTATAAATATGAGATAAGAAATCTGAAATGCACTCTTATTTCGGAGGCGGGTGAGTTTCTTCCGGTAAACAGTGCGTGTACAAGCTATGTTGAAAAGATCAAGGGAGGCGAGACTGTTCAAATGTCCTTTGATCTTGAAGCTCTGAAGAATCTTGAAGAGAAAGCCTATAAGCTTACGGTTAAGACTGAATATGAAGATTGGAACGGAAGCTATAACGTAGAGGATATAATTTACGTTCCGATAAAGCTGACTACGGATATGGTTGTTTCGGATATATATATTGCTGAAGAGAATATCCATCTCGGCGACAACATAGAGATTCTTGCGACCGTAAATAATACGGGTGCGGGAAAGCTATATAAAGTAATGGCAAAGGCTGAGGGCGACCATATAGATACGGGCACAGGTTATATAGGAAATATAGAACCGGGTAAGAGCGGAAATGTGGATATAGTTGTAAAGACGAAAGCTCTTAAAGACTCCGGCGTGAAGAACAACCTGATAGTATCATATGAAAGTCTGGACGGTGAGGAGTTCAGTCAGACAATCTCTCTCGGACAGCTCGATGTAAAACCTCAGGTCTATGCAGATCTTATCGAAGTGAAGGAAGATACATCCAAACCGTTTTTTACCGATAATATGAAACTGGCAGCGGTAATCGGTACGATAATTCTTATCATTGTGATCCTGATTATCCGACGCAGGATAAAACTTCGGAAACTGGAGAAAGAGTTTGACTGATAAGACTGTTGCGTGTAAGGAACGCAGCAAAAGTATAAAGGAATAAACTATATGGGATATGTCATAAAACTTAGTTTATCCAACTTAAGAAAGAAATGGTTCAGAACCTGGCTTACGGTGCTCGGGATCACTATCGGTACCATGTCTATGGTTATAATGGTGACGGCGGGTATAGGCGCAAAGAAAGCTATGCTTGATCAGGTTGAAATGATGGGCAGCACACGGGAGATAAGAGTTTATACTCCGACTATGGAACGAAGGGACAGACTCCTTACGGATGAATTGTGTGAAAATCTCTCAAAGATTCAAGGGGTTGAAGCTGTTTATCCGGTGTTCTCGCTTATAGGAAAAGAGAGTATCGCGGGATATGAGACCTTCTTTGAAATATCGGGATATCCCAGGCAGTATCTTGAGAACCTGAAACTGTCATCCGGTGAATATCCCTCGTATGGAACGAGACGACCGGAACTGATAGTGGGGGGCGGTGCAAAGGAGTTATTCTTTAATGATACAACCGGACTCGCTTATAAAGATACTGCTGAAGGAAGCAAAGGCTTCACTGGGAAGAAGCTGGATTTTACCTGTTTTGAACCCAGAGTGGACTTCAGAGTAAAGCTTTCCGTAACAGGAGAGACTGATAACACCTATGATTACCATATCTATGCGGATATCGATACATTGAAGCTTTTTGCGGCAAGATATAAAGCCGAGGATGGGCGTGTTCCGGGACAGCCGACGGATAAAACCGGTAATATCTATAATGTATGGGCATATTCAGAGATTATAGTAGTGGCAGAAAACACAGACCGCGTTGAGAAAATCTCGGAAATAATAAGTGACAGAGGCTTTCAGGCGGAGAATAATATCGAGATGCTGGAGCAGATTAATCGGATGACAGCCATCATACAGCTTGTCCTTACAGTCATAGGTTCTGTTGCTGCCGTTGTGGCAGTTATCGGAATCATTAATACTATGACAACAGCGGTTTATGACAGAATTACAGAGATAGGTCTTCTTAAAATGCTTGGAGCGGATAAAGATGATGTTGTAGCGATGTTTCTGTTTGAATCGGCACTTCTCGGCGGGACCGGAGGAGTTATGGGAGTCGCGTTGTCATATGCTGCAGATATTATCTTAAATAAGAGATTTACTGCACTTCTCGGCTTTGCGGAAGGAACGAAGCTGTTTAATATGCCGGTATGGTTGGCAGTATCGGCTATAGCCGGTGCAATAATAATATCGGTACTTGCGGGAGCTGTTCCGGCAAGATGGGTTGCGGGGATAAAACCGCTTAAAGCCCTTTCCGGAGTTGAATGAACAGAAGCAATATGTATAATCACATATTCTTCTGTTCTTCTTAAGATAATATTAAGTATTGCTATATAAAGAATACATAGATTGAATGATACAATACGGGAAGTAAGGAAACCCTATTATTAAACTGTAAAAAAGGATGGTTAAGAGAATGAAGAAAAGGGAAAACATTATAGCTAAGAAAAGGCTTATTGCCGGCACTCTTGCTATGGCCATGATGCTTGGAACAGCAGGCTGCGGTAAGAGCAAAGAGGCAGAATCCGGATCGGGAAAGGCAGGAACGGGCAAAGGAACAGAGGCAGCTGTTGACGTTAAGAACTGTACTTTCGAGGAAGATCCTGATTTTTCTGTTGAATTAGGTGAAGGTGAAATAGGCGGAATCGTGGCAGTAGGTGATGGTATTGCATATGTGGTAGACGAATATCCCGATATCCCTGATGATCTGGGAGAGGAAATGATGGTCGGAGATGAAGTTGCTGAAGAAGACTCAGAAGATGTGTCAGCAGATGATGCGGCAACAGATGAAAAAGCCGAGGACGCAGCAGCGGATGATAAGACAGCAGACGCGGCAGCTGAAGATACAGTAACAGATGACAAGACAGAAGACGCAGCAGCCGAAGATGCAGCAACGGATGACAAGACAGAAGATACAGCAGATGATGCAAGTGCTATGGATGCTGATATGGCAGATATTCCGATGGGTAATGCCAAGGTTCATTTCCACAGTGCGGATGGAAGTGATAAGGTCATATATGAGACGGAACCGGGACAGTATATAAGAAATGTGGCTGAGTCTAACGGCAACATTGCATTTCAGATGACGGATGAGAATAATAAATCTATGCTTACAACGATTGATACGGAAGGCAAAGAGGTATCAACAGTTGATCTCTCCGAACTTGATAAGATTTCCGAAAATGATTATGTGTCCGATATCAAAATTACAAAAGACGGGGATCTGTTAGCAATTTGTAGTCAGAAGGTCGTTGTCCTTGATAAGGACGGAAAAGAAAAGAAAACTATTGAAACCCAGGATTATATAATGGGAGGAGTTATATCGCAGAGTGAAGATATCCTCATATTTACCTATGGACAGGAAACAGCCAGTATAGTGGCAAAGAAGTTAGATGTTGCTGCAGGCAGTTTTGGAGAGGAATATAAGATAAAAGGTTCTTTAGCTTACAATACAATAGGGGAACGCGGTTCGGGAGATTATGATTTCTTCTATGCCGGAGATGGCGGACTTTATGGTTTTAAGAAAGACAGTCAGGAAAATGTAAAGCTTTGTGACTTCAATGCTTCTTTTGTAGATGCTTCATATATCAATAAGCTCATTGTACCTGACGAAGAACATTTTTTGACTATGAGTTATGACTATAGTACGGGTGTATCGAGTATCAAGGCATACAGAAAAGTAGATCCTGCAAATGTAACAGAGAAGAAGGTTATTAAGCTTGCATCGCTTTATGCTAATAACGATCTTAGGCAGGCTGTTATGGATTTCAACAAAACACACTCGGATATAAGAATCGAAATCATTGAATACATGAACGAAGAAAATCCGATGGAAAAGATGAGTGCGGACATAGCTGCAGGTAATATTCCTGATCTTTATGATACTTCATACGGAATCGGAAATATGTCTCTTACGCAGGCGGCTCAGAAAGGGCTTCTTGAAGACCTGACACCATATATTGAAAATGACCCGGATATCAGTGAAGATGATTTTATCGATAGTGTTATAAATGCAGCCAAGATTGATGGTAAGCTTTACTATATACCTGCACAATTTGCTATTATGACCATGTTGGCAAGTAAGAAGGATGTCGGAGATAAAACAGGCTGGACCTTTGACGAGATGAAGCAGTATATTGATTCAAAGCCTGAAGATGTACGTCTTTTTGAAGATAACAGTAAGAGCACTATCCTTATGTACCTTACATATACATGTCTGCCTCAGTTTGTAGATTTTGAAAAGAACGAGTGTAATTTTGACAGTGATGATTTTAAGAGCTTACTTGAACTCGCTAACAGAGGCGTAAACGATGAGGCACAGATGGACACGGAAATGGGCTGGACAGAGGATATCCAGAATGGAAAGCAGTTATTCATAGTCGGCACCATATCACCTGATTTTTGGGCAATCTATGATAGCATTTATAATGGTGATGCAGCATGCATAGGTTTCCCTGATCCTGAAAGAAAGGGTACATATGCACAGTTTTTGGGATCGATTGGTATGTCACAGGCCTGCTCTGACAAGGATCTTGCATGGGAGTTTATAAAGTTTAATGCTTCAAGAGAGCAGATGGGCAAGAGCTATTCAAAGGGTATGACCGGTGGAATGCCTACAAGAAAGGATATGTTTGAGTTATATCTTAAAGCTTATATGACAACAGAAAGCTATACAGATGAGTTTGGTAATAATATTGAACCTGTCAGTGGTGGAATCGGAGTGGGTAATATATCAGTAGATCTTAAACCGATCACAGAAGCAGAGGCTCAGCAGTTCCGCGATCTTACAGATAGCGTATCTAGATCATGGGAAACAGATGAGAGTATATTCAATATCATTGAGGAAGAGTCCAAAGCTTTCTTCGCAGGTGATAAGAGTGCAGATGAGACAGCTAAGACTATTCAGAACAGAGCATCAACTTATCTGAACGAGAGCAAATAAGATTAATTAAACCTTAAGATATTCTCTATTGGTATCTTAAATAAGTATGTATATAATGATTCTCGGCTTTAGGGAAACTATGAAATATTTGGGTTAGTCAGGAGGATATCTTAAGGGAATGAGAAAAAAATTTTTGGCAGTTATTCTTGCTGCAGCTATGACTCTGAGTTTTGGAGCCTGTGGAAAAAAAGAGGGAGAGGATCAGAAAACAGACACCGGTAAAGGTTCTGCTGTTTCGACGGTAAAGGCCGATCCCAAGGATGTTACTTTCATGATATCCGATGACGATATTCAATATGAAGGAATAGAAGGAGATATAGAACAGGCTGTCCGTTTTTCGGATAAGATCGTGCTCAATACATATGAATGGGTTGAAGACGAGACTGAACAGACGCTCGCATCCAATCAGGATGCCGATGATCTGGAATACAGCGGCACAACAATCTTCAGAGTATATATTGCCCCCCTGGAAGGTGGAAATGCGGAAGAGATATATAAAATTACAGTCGAAGCCGATGCTAAAGAAAGTAAATATATTGATAGGATTCTAACCAATGGCGATAAGCTTGATGTTATAGTTACAACATATAAGAACAATGATTATGAAAAGCCTGAGGTTGAGCTTTTGGAATTCGATGCGAACGGTAAGCAGGCTGCTTCCAGAGATATATCTTACCTTTATAATACTACCGGAGATTCGTATCTCAGCTCCATCAGTATTATGAAGACCGGTGATATAGTCGCATTTTATGATCAGGATATCAAGATATACGATGCCACCGGCAAAGAGAAAGTAAGTGCCAAATCCGATGGCTGGATCATGGGAAGCTGTATAACAAAAGACGGAAGTATACTGGTCATTACCGACAATAAAGGCGGCGGGATGGTCGCCAAAGTAATGGATCCGGAAGCCGGAGGCTTTAAGGAAGAATATGACATGGGTGCCGGTTATCTGGCAAGTCCCGAATGGATATATACTGGAGAAGGAGATTACGACTTCTTCTACAGATCGGAAAGCGCATTTTACGGATATAATCTGGCTGACAAAAAGCAGACAACCATATGCGATTTCACGGTTTCGGATATAGATACAACCTACATGAACAGCTGTGTTATGCTGGATGAATCGACGATTCTGTCCATAGGATACAACTGGGATAAACAGGTTCCTGTTGTTGAAAAATATGTAAAAGTCGATCCGTCTCAGGTTCAGAACAAGAAAGAGCTCACGCTTATGTGTACGTGGACAAGTTCCGAACTCAGACAGGAAGTTATAAACTTTAATAAGGCACACAGTGATATAAGGATAAATCTGGTTGATTATGGCGATCAGGAAAATCCTGAGGAAAAGATCAGTGCGGATATTGCGGCCGGAAATATACCTGATATTTTTTATATCACAGGCGGAATAGGCGGTATGTCTGTCGATCAGGCGATATCCAAAGGAATGTTTGAGGATCTGACGCCGTATATCGACAGTGATCCTGATATAGCCATGGATGATTTTGTTCCTTCAGTGATGAATGCAATGAAGAAGGACGGAAAGCTATATTACTTCGGTTCAAGCTTTAATATAAATGCACTTTTGGCGAAGGGCTCTGATGTCGGAGATAAAGACGGATGGACATTTGAAGAGATGAAGGCATATGCCGATTCAAAGCCTGATGCGAGAATATTTGAGTCTACCAAGAAGCAAGACATTCTGGATACATTTCTCTATAGCTGCGGATCGGACTTTATAGACTGGGATAAAGGCGAATGCTATTTTGACAGCCCGGGATTTAAGAGCCTTCTTGAACTTTGCAACAGAGGCGATGATCAGGAAATGGATTGGGAAAATATGAAAATGACCGAGGATCTTCGCCAGGGCAAGCAGCTTTTTATGATAGGTTACATATCACCTGATGAGCTTCAGATGTATAAAGCACTTTATAAAGACGATCTGGCTGTTATAGGTTATCCGAATGAAAAAAGAGAGGGAATCTATGTAGAGGTAGAAGGCGGTATGGCAATGTCAACAAAGTGTTCTGACAAGGATGCTGCCTGGAGTTTTATCAGAACGTTTATGACAAAGGAGTATCAGGGACAGAATTACAACAACGGAAGAGGCTGCCCTACAAGACTGGATGTTCTGGAATCGTATTTTAAGGCAAAGCAGGCAACGCAGGAATATACAGATGAGTATGGAAATAAAGTATATCCTATTTCCGGTGAGTGGGGATGGGATGATCTGATAGTTGAAATGAAACCACTCAGTGATGAACAGGTAACGGAATTCAGAACTATCATAGATAAGGTAAGTGATACCTGGGACTATGATTCAAGTCTGAATGAGATCATAACGGAGGAAGCAAAAGCCTATTTTGCGGGCGATAAAACAGTAGATGAGACTTGCAAGATCATACAGAACAGGGCCTCAACCTACATTAAAGAAAGCAAATAAAAATTTAACTTCTTAAGGAAGAGTAGAGATGAAATTATTTAAAAAGGAAGTTCAGACAGTTAATACTGCTGAAGGAGAAGTTGAAATCAAATACCATAAGCGTAAGGAAACATTAAAGGAGAAGGTGGCTGCGGCCGCCTTCTTATCCCCAAGTTTTATTGGAGTTATGATATTCTTCGTACTTCCTTTTTTTGTTGTCATTTATTATGCAAATATAGATAACCTGATAAATCAGGAAATGGTAGGAACGCAGAATTTTCAGAATGTTCTTTCGAACGGAGCCTTTAAACTTGCGGCAAAGAACACAGCGACTTTCTCGCTTCTTGCCGTACCGCTTGCAATCGTGCTGTCGCTTGTTATGGCGATGATACTTGAGGGAAATATACCGATGAAGAGTCAGTTCAGAACTTTTTTCCTCAGTCCTCTCATGGTACCGGTTGCATCGGTCGTGCTTATATGGCAGGTTCTGTTTGATTATCACGGTGTTATTAATGACGCCATAACGCTGTTCGGAGGAAGTCCTATTGACTGGCTTAAGTCGGAATACGGGCAGGTCGTGGTCGTAATTCTTTTCTTATGGAAGAACCTTGGATACAACATGATCCTCTTTATGGCAGCCCTTGCGGCGATTCCGAAGGATGTCATAGAGGTGTCGCTTCTGGACGGAGCATCCGCATGGAAGCAGTTCTTCTATATCAAACTCAGATTTATAACTCCTACAATCTTCTTTGTGGGAATTATGTCACTTATAAATTCATTTAAGGTATTCCGAGAGGTATATCTTCTTACCGGAGATTATCCTTTCGATTCGCTGTATATGTTGCAGCATTTTATGAATAATACATTCAGATCTTTGGATTATCAGAAACTTTCGGCTGCTGCAATCATCATGGCAGCTGTAATGACGGTAGTTATAGGAATCCTTTTCATCTTTGAAGATAAAATAGGAAAAGATGTTGAAGGTTAGACCATGGGATTGCCTGAGCGAAGCGAAGGAGGGCCCCGTGGCCGTGAGCTTTGAAAAAGCGAAACGGTGTGCGATCGCGAAGCGACGCGATTACTCGCCGAAGGCGAGGAATCCATAACATGCTTCGAAGAAGCATGGAATGACATCAGATAGTGCTCGGCGAGCATAGGATTAACATCCAAGAAGAAAAGAGAAATCACATGAAAAAGAGAAGACCTAAAAATTTCATAAAAACTACCATCCTATTTCTTATTGCGATGATCTTTGCGGTATCTTTTCTGCTGCCGACAATACTTACATTTGCGAATTCATTTATGACGGAGCAGGAGATAAGCAGTAACTACGGTGTGATCTTTAATGATTATTCTTCTTCAAGTAACGGTGAAAAGAAGACAACGTCTTACAGATCGGAAACCGTTAACTTAAAGCTGATCCCCGATAAGGTTGTGGGTACACAGTATGAGACGGTTTTGTTAAAGAGTCCGGATTATCTCATGAAGTTTTGGAATTCGGTACTGCTTACGCTCCCGATCATGATATTCCAGATCCTTATAGCACTTGGAGCGGCGTATTGTTTTGCGAGGTTCAGAGGAAGACTTAGGGAGATGATATTCTTCCTGTATCTGGTCCTCATGCTTATGCCGTATCAGGTTACGCTGGTACCGAACTATCTGGTTGCAAACAAACTTGACCTCCTGGATACCAGATGGTCGATCATACTTCCGGGAATATTCGCTCCGTTCAGCGTATATCTTCTTACAAAGTATATGCGAAGAATTCCGGAATCGGTTATAGAAGCCGCGAAGCTTGACGGTGCCAACGAATGGCAGATATTCAGAAAAATCGCAATACCGATGTGTAAGGGACCTATAGCATCGGTTGCTATACTTGTATTTATAGATTATTGGAATATGGTTGAACAGCCGCTTATCATGCTGAGTGATTCTGCATTTCATCCGCTGTCTGTATTCCTGTCGCAGATCAATCAGGGTGAGATCGGTCTTGCCTTCGCGATAGCGACAATATATATGGTTCCGCCGATACTTATCTTCCTGTATGGAGAAGAGTATCTTGTAGACGGAATAGCTTATTCAGGTTCAGTAAAGGGATAAATGAGGAGAACAGAGATGGAAGAAAAAGAAAAGAATGGTCAAAGTCCGAGAAAAAAAGCCGTAAAGAGATTTGCAGTAATTTTTACAGTGATTCTTCTGTTACTTACATTTTTCTCAAATACTATCATGAATTATTCGCTTCCGGAGGTTTCGACAACAACTGTCTCCGGTGCGACCGTACAGCAGAAGATCCGCTGCCAGGGAGAAGTACAGGCTTGTAAAGATAAAGAGATTACAGTCAGTGGTGCGAGAACCGTTAAGGAAGTTCTCGTGGAGAACGGAGATCATGTAAAGAAGGGTGATGTACTCGTAACCTTCGATGAGGAAGAGAATGCTGATCTTATCAAGGCTGAGGAAGACCTGAAGGATATGGAGCGTAATCAGGCAAAGGATGCGCTCACAATGGATAAGGATTATACAGATACACTTATCGGAATCGAGAATGATAAGGATAAGGTGGAGGATGCTCAGGATGCGCTCTCTCAGGCAAGAAAGGATGAAGCTGCGCTGAATGAGGCGAAGAGGACGTATGAAAATCTGAAGGCATCTTATGATACTAAAATAGCTGAGGTTTATAAATTAGAGGAACAGTTTAATCAGTACGCGGAATTGGTGAATTATCAGGAAACAGTTTCAAAGATAAACGAGCTTGATGGTCAGATTGCTGAATTACAGACAGAGATTGATTCGCTTAAATCAGGTGAAAATGCGGAAGATCCGGCTGTTCTGGAACAGATTTCGGTTGATGAAACAGCTATACAGGGACTTAACGGACAGAAAAGCGAGCTTGAGCTTGTTATAAAGGACGTTCAGGAGAAAGCTGATAATCTTGCTGCGGCAAAAGCTGAGACAGATGAAATATATGCACAGATTGAAGCAACAAGTACAACTATCACAGATCTTGAATCAAAGACATCTGTAAAGCAGGCTGAAGACGGTCTTAAAGAAGCAAGACAGACGCTTGATAAATCAAACAGAGAGTATGCAAAAACCAAGAAGGAAGACAGCCTTCAGGCACAGAAGGATGCCATAGATGCCGAGAAGGCTCAGGAAGCTATGGATAAGCAGCGTAAAGAGGTTGAAAAGCTCAAGGAAGCCGATGATACGGCCTGTGTAGTTGCACCGGAGGACGGAATTATCACTAACATTAATCTTAAGGAGGGTGACAAGGTATCAAATGAAGCAGCCCTTGCATCTCTTCAGCTTGAGGACAGCGGATATGAAGTTTCCTGTAAGATTACCAAGAATGATGCCCGTCTCATTAAGGTCGGTGATGAAGCAACTATCGAGAATGTCTGGGGAAATGATACATCCGCCGAAGTAAAGAGTATCAAAGCAGATCCCGATGATCCGAATAAAAGCATGGTTGTCGTATTCGAGGTTAAGGGTGAAGATATCAGTATAGGGCAGACACTTCAGTTTGCGGTCGGAGAGAAGAGTCAAAGATATGATTGTGTTGTCCCGAATAATGCCGTTAAAGAAGATAATGGTGGTCATTATGTCCTTGTCGTAACGGTCAAGTCAACACCTCTGGGAAACCGATACATAATTAAGAAAGTTGAAGTAACGGTCAGAGCATCCGATACATCTAAGTCAGCGATTGAAGGAGATGTAACGGAGTACGATAATGTGGTAACCAACGCATCAAAGTCAATAGATAACGGTCAGCAGGTAAGATTATCGGAAAAACAGTAAAGACACACCGGAGAGTATGAATTGAAGACAGTATCTAAATCAAAAATTTTAATACTTGTTATACTGGATGTCCTTCTGATAGTGTCAGTTCTTCTGATAAGATTCTTCCAGTCCGAAAGAGAAGAACGAATGTATTCGCAGCAGGCGGGTGAACGCTGGGGGACAGAAGATGTAGAATGCGCCGAGGTAAGTGCTTTCTTCGCTGAGTCCAAAAAAACGACCGTGGAAGAGATCAGCGGTATTCGTAATGATATCATGAAGAAACTTTATGATGATACATATATAGATGAGCGGGAGGGCGTTACCCATAGAAGCTGGATAGATGCGTACAGTGCCGTAAATCAATTTGAGGTTTCACGTAATGACAGAAGTCTTCTGGCAAATGTTTACGGCGTAAGTGATGACTTCTTTCAGATTCATCCGATTCCGCTTAAGAGCGGCGGATACCTGAATCCTGTTAAGACTATGACTGAGGAATCTGACGGAGAAGATCCGTATCAGATAATATTGGATGAGAATGTAGCCTGGAATATTTTCGGTGGTAATGATGTTGCCGGTATGAAGGTATGGATGGGCGGAAGAGTCTTTACGGTAATGGGTGTCGTTTCAGCAGCTGAAACAAAGACCGAAGAAATGGCATACGGTAATTATGACGCTGTATATGTTCCTTATGCTGCATTTAGCAAGATGGGAGTAGAAGATTATCCGATTACCTGTTATGAGGCGGTTATGCCGAATCCTATACCTAATTATGCTTTTAATACATTGGCAGAGGCATGTGATGTAGTGGAAATGACCGATGCCGAAAAAGAGAATCAGAGATCGTCACTTTTCTTCGGAGATACGGAAATTCTGGATAATACGAACAGATTTTCGATTCCTGCTCTTTATAAATATATAAAAAGCAAGAAATATATGACCATGAGAACAGACTCGGTTACATATCCTTACTGGGAAAATGTTGCGAGATTCGAAGTTGAACGCGCAAGCCGCGTATTAATCCTGTGCTGTATACTTTTAATCCTGCCGATAGTTACGGTGATCGGAACGATCATATGGCTTTATACCAAGAGAGGCGTCGTTTTTAACAGCAGGAACAAAGAGAAGATAGTTGATTTTCTCGGAGAGTTTGCAGGGGCGGTAAAGAATCGTATAAAACATCCGGAACCTGAAAATTACGATGACGACGAGGAAGAGCCGGAAGATCCATATGAGGATGCCGAGGATGAATCTGGTGAAGCATCTGAGGATACTGAGGACGGATCTGAAGATATATATGAAAAATCTTATGATGCACTTGAGGCTTCCGAACCGGAGGAAAGTTCAGAAGAATATGATAAACAGGAAGATCCGGTGGCGACTGAAGGAGTTTCACAGCCTGCCGGTTCGGAAGTATCTGCTTTAAGCAGAATGGAGAGCATCCGTGAAGAGGATGACTCAGATGACATTGCTGATCATCAATTGAATATACAAGCAAGAGACGACCTGGGAATTGAACTTGAAGTGGTGGAGAACTAGATTAGAAAAGACAACATGGGAAGACTTGCTTAGACGTGACAACGGGGAAGACTTGCGAAGACGAGACAACGGGACAGACTTGCTTAAGACGTGACAACAGGATGAACACCACATACATTGCATGGTATATTCAAATGATGTAGAATGGTCACAGACGCGTGCGTCTGTGGCCATTTTTAATGAAGAGTAAAAACTGGAGGAACCCGAAATGATACTTATAAAGAATGGGCGTGTTTTATGTCCTGTGACAGGTAAAGATGATATTATGGATGTTCTGATAGATGAAAGCAGGATCATTCAGGTTGAAAAGGATATTAAGACAGGGGAAGGCACCTGGCTGGCAGATAAGGATGTGGCTGTTATCGATGCCACAGGTCTTGTGGTTGCTCCGGGTCTTGTGGATACACATGTGCATTTCCGTGATCCGGGTTTTGAATATAAAGAAGATATAGAGACCGGTGCCGCTGCTGCAGCCAGAGGCGGTTTTACGACGGTTGTATGCATGGCTAACACAAAGCCGGTTGTAGATAACCTTGAGACGCTGGAATACATCCAGAAGAAGGGCGAGGCAACGGGAATACATGTTATTCAGACTGCAACGGTCACAAAGGGTATGGCAGGCGATGAACTTGTGGATATGGAAGCTCTTGCGGAGGCAGGGGCGGCAGGTTTTACCGATGATGGTCTTCCTATCATGAAGGAAGAGGTTCTCCTGCATGCTCTGGAGAGAGCGAAGGAACTTGACCTTCCTGTAAGTCTTCATGAAGAGGATCCGCAGTATATAAAGCAGCCGGGCGTAAATATGGGTAAGGTGTCGGAGCAGCTGGGTTACGGAGGGGCTTCTTCTGAGGCAGAATACTCAATGGTAAAGCGTGACTGTGAACTTGCGGTTCGTACGGGCGCTGCTCTTTGCATACAGCATATAAGTGCAAAGGAGAGTGTTGAATATGTCAGACAGGCGAAGAAGCAGGGAGCAGATGTTCATGCCGAAGCAACGCCGCATCATTTCACACTTACAGAAGATGCTGTTCTTAAATACGGAACGTATGCCAGAATGAATCCGCCTCTCAGAACAGAAGAGGACAGACAGGCAATCATCAAGGGAATAGTTGATGGAACCATCGATATGATAGTTACGGATCATGCTCCTCACTCCAAGGAAGAGAAGGATAGACCGATGGATAAGGCACCGAGCGGAATAACAGGTCTTGAGACTTCACTCGGTCTCGGTATCAAGTCTCTTGTTCAGCCCGGATATATATCACTGATCAAGCTGATGGAGCTTATGAGTACAAATCCGGCAAAGCTTTACAGAATGATCCCGGGAAGCATAAGTGAAGATGAACCTGCGGATATAGTAATCTTCGGCGAGAACGAGGAATGGGAAGTTAAGGAAGAGGAGTATGCATCCAAGGCTGTAAACAGTCCGTTTACCGGCTGGATTCTTCCGGGAAAGGTTCACTATACTATCTGCGGCGGCAAGATCGTTTATTGGGGATAGGATGACGGTTTCCGCAGAAGCGGATGTTTACAGACTTTTGCTTGGATTATGAGTAATCTGAGTGTATAATACATATATGCGGCTGAATTGGGGAATTAAGCCGGAGATAACAAGTAAACAGGCATGTATTGGTTATGCCGGAAAGGTGTGGTTAAAAGGGGGTGTATTATGCCACAGTATGTAGTATTACAGGTAGCACTTAAAGAGAAGATTAAGAATCAGGAACTCAGTAATCTTCCGGAACTTGAGAAGATCATCAATGAGCAGGCAGGAAAAGGATATCGACTTCATACGATAACAACAGCACTTGTTCATGTATCGGGACTGGAAGCCGGTGATTTGCTTCAGGCTACCATGGTTTTTGAAAAGTTATAAGCAATAAGAAGCCTCTATCTATAGAAATATAGGTAGAGGCTTTTTTGTTTTGCTGCTTGATTTTCGCTTCACTCAATACCCGTCTCTCAACACTTATAATAAAAATGATAAAAAGTACTTGACATATTATCAGAAATATAATAAGATGTGACTGCAAAGAGATAATATCACATAGATAATAAGTGGGAAGCGCTGATGATATTTGATCTTTGACGAATTAATAAAAGGAGGTAGATGGCAGGATGAATGGATTATTTAACGGAATGTTTGGAAAGATTGCACCGGGTATGTGCAGGCTGTCGATGAACGGAGGCATAGCCATTAAGACCTCCAACGGTTATAAGACCTACGAGGCAGGAAATGGCCGTCTGACAAACTGCGATAACTTCGTCTTTAACATCGGCGAGGAATTCTTCTTTGTAGTTCCGACCAACAAGGTTAAAGCAGGAGATATCATTTTATCCAACGGAAAACCTAAGTGTGTTATTGAAGCCACAAAAGACAGGATCACTGCAATCAATTATGAGGATTCGACCATAGAGCAGATTCTTCCTGAAAGACATATCTTTATGGGAAATGTATATTTCTACGGAAAGATAGTATCTATGTTCGGAAGCAATCTGAAGAAGGGCAAGGGCCCGGGAAAAATCATGAAGTACATGATGCTTTCGGAGATGATGAAGGGTTCGGACGGAACATCTAACGGAGGAATGATGAACAGTCTGATACCGCTTATGCTTCTCGGTAAAGGCGGAACGGATATCTTTGACGGTTTCATGGATATGGGAGATGCCTTTGAGGAAGAAGACGAAGAGGAAGACGAAGAACTGATATAGAAGTTTAGGAACGCAGATAATGAACGAAACAGAAGTTCATGAAGATTTCGAATAGGGACAGGTTAACTCATATGAAAGGAGGACGATTATGGGTAGCGGATTATGGAGAGAAGATACTTTCAGACAGTATTCAACCAGAGTAGGAAGAGTGGTTGATAAGAGTGGAAGAGTAGCCGGAGATTACAGCAATCAGGAAATGTTTGCAGCAAGGAATCTTGATCCCATACTGAATCCTAAAGATGTTATGAGAGAGTGCTGTGATACGGAGGAACATCCGAATACAATTCCCGTAATACTCGCTCTGGATGTTACAGGTTCTATGGGACAGGCGGCTGTAGAGGTTGCCAAGGAACTTAATGTGATAATGACAGAACTTTACAGAAAGGTGAAGGATGTTGAGTTCATGATCATGGGAATAGGAGATTTTGTATATGATAAATGTCCGCTTCAGGTTTCACAGTTTGAATCTGATATAAGGATAGCTGAGCAGCTGGATAAGGTGTACTTCGAGTTTGGCGGCGGCGGAAACGGATATGAATCTTATACTGCAGCCTGGTACTTCGGGCTTAATCACATTAAGCTCGATGCCTGGGACAGAGGGAGAAAAGGAATCATCATAACTATGGGTGATGAGGGCATAAACCCATATCTTCCTGCCGAAGCTATAGAGAGAGTAACAGGAAGAGAGATGGCTGAGGATGTAGAGACAAAAGCGCTCTACGAACAGGTTAAGGAAAAGTATGAAATATTCCATATATTTGTAAAGCATGCTAATTTCGCTATTTACAAGAGATATATAGATAGCTGGGATGATTATCTTGATAAGGATCATTTCAAGGTGGTCAAGATAGATAACATCGCAGATGAAATTGTAAAGATTATTACAAAACAGGCCGGCAGCAAGTTCCTCAAAAGAGGACAGGTTGAAGTCCCGAAAGTCGCCGCAGGCATAGCCTGGTAAAAGATTAAAGGTTAAAAGTTAAAAGTGAAACGCATATCCGCCTTGGGGAAGGCGGGTATGCAGCAGAGAGGAGGAGACGGCATGGCTGAAGTGAAGGTTATAATAGGTGCAAATTTTGGCGATGAAGGGAAAGGCCTGATGTCTGATTATTTTGCCGCAGAAGCCGTTGCCCAAGGGGTGAAGGCCTTGGTTGTTTGCAGTAACGGCGGAGCGCAGCGTGGTCATACTGTCGTAACTCCTCGTGGTGAGAGACACGTCTTTCACCATTTCGGATCTGGTACTCTTGCAGGAGCCGACACGTGGCTCCCAAGGTACTACATCCTGAATCCCATAATGTTTATGGATGAGTATGAAGAACTCATAAGAATAGAAACAAGAGCGGGCTATGCTCTTAAAAGAGGGGCTGAAGGAATCAGGGTTTATCTCGATCCTGACAGCCCTGTTACAACGCCGTACGATATGATAGTTAATCAGATAATCGAGCAGCAGCGTGGAGATGCAAGGCATGGAAGCTGCGGTGTCGGCATATGGGAGACTCTTATCCGAAACGGAAAAACTCTCGGAGAAATGTGTGACCTGACTGATGCAGAACTTATTAAGTATCTTACCTGTACATGTAAAGAATATATGTATGACAGGCTCCGTGCTCTCGGGGTTGAAGATATCCCGAAGGAGTGGAGAGATATAATAGAGGACGAAGGACTGGCAAGAAACTATATTCAGGATTTTCGTCTCATGGTAAATCTGTGTGAGATAGCCGATATATCTGTTATGAATTATTATGATCGGATAATCTTTGAAAACGGTCAGGGTCTTCTGCTCGACAGATGCAGGAAGGAATACGGATGCAATACCACACCGAGTAATACGGGCATCCGCAATCCTGCAGAGCTGATAAGAGAATATATGCATGTGAGAAGAGATGCAGCAGAGACTCGTCACGGCAGTCGTGATATAATGGATGTTGAAGTTTGTTATGTGACAAGAACTTATCTCACAAGACACGGCGCGGGCAGGTTTGATGAGGAATGTGACAAGGCCGATATTAATCCGGATATGGTAGATCTTACAAATGTACCGAACCCATATCAGGGTACTATAAGATACGGGAAACTGGAAGAAAGGGCGCTTCTCAGAAGGGTAAGAGAAGACTTCGACAGTGAGAGATTCCCGGAAGAATGTGAGGCGCATATGAGTATTGCGCTTACACATTTAAATGAATATGACTGCCTTCTCAACAAAGAAGCCGACTATATATCAGACGGAGAAACGAGAGAAAAAATCCGCTGTATAAAGGCATAATGGATGGCAGGAGGAAGATAGATATAAGGAGAGATGAAAATGGGTCTTTTTAATATGTTTGGCGGACAGAATAACGATAAGGATAATGCGGATAATGATTCCGAAAAGATTGAAGCCTACAGAAATATCGTAAAGCTGATCGATACAAAAGACGTTGTCGGTGAGAGACTGAATAAGTGCTTTAATGATCCGAAGGCGTATTTTAATGAGTATCGGGATAATTATGACGACAGATGTATGGACGAAGATGAAGATAACGATACGATAATCTGGATAGGAATGGTAGATGCATTTCAGGATAACGGTCTTCTGGTTGAAATGGACTGGAAAGTTGAGTTGGAAGACTTCGTATACTGCATTAAAAGTATTATCGGAGATAAGTCACTTCCTATTGAGGAGACCTGGTTTAATGATGAAGGCGATATCACTCAGTGGGCGGCGATACTGAATGAGAAATGGAATGCTGCCGGATATGTTCTGGCCGATATGGATATAGACAGTGACAGCTACTGCGTATTTATAACCGATAGGCAGTCCTATGAGAAACTGGTTACGGAGGCTGAGAGTGCCGGGCATAGAATAGATCTTACACAGAATATGTGACCGTTTAAGCGCTTCTAAATATCGGAAGCGCTTTTATAATAACTATTTATTAATATGTGCTTGACATAGGAGGTGTGCTTATCTATAATGATATTATCAGAATGATAAAAAGTAACAGACGCTGAGCAAGAATATAGAATAGTTAATGACCTGAAACGGTCGGATTTATATATGTGTTGAAGGATATGAGGAAAGGATAGGAAGATATGGATAATAATCAGAATTACAATTCGTATGGTCAGATACCGCCACAGGGTTACCCGCAACCGGGTCAGGTACCACCGCAGGGATACGTACAGCCGGGTCAGGTACCGCCACAGGGATACGTACAGGGCCAGCCGATTCCGCCGCAGGGTTACCCGCAACCTGGCCAGATACCGCCACAGGGATACGTACAGCCGGGTCAGGTACCACCGCAGGGCTATGTGCAGCAGGGAGGCTATCCCGGATATCAGCCGCAGAGACCGAATTACCCGGCTCCAAGAAGAAAAACGGGGCTTATATCAGGAATCATTATTTCGGTAGCGCTCCTTATCATTCTGGGTGGAGTGGCAATAATGTTAAAGAACAGAGGCGGTTCGGCCGGTACAGATGCATCTAAGTTTTACGGACAAAAGTGGGTTGAGACGCATGAGGATTCATATCTTGTTCCGAAAGCGGACGGTACATACAGATATTACAGAAGCAAGGATGATCTGAGCGACTATTACTATGAAGGACATTACGAGTTCTACATGGGAGATGATGCATATAAATATGTAACCGAGGATCTGAGTAAATATGGTGTTACTAAAGAGGAAATCGATAATATCATTGCTATGAATGATGAGTATACCAAAGATAATCTTATATGCTTCGTACTTCATAACGAAAAGAAAATTATCGATGGCGTGGATACAATGGAAGGTGGAACGGTCGATACACCATATTTCGGATGCCTGATCACAGAAGACGGTAAGCAGGTTCTTGATGTAGCAAATATGAATGCAGCCGAGTATTACTGGTTTGAAGCAGAATAATTTCGGATATGCAGAAAAGATAAGTTACGGATTTTAAGCAAATAATAATAAATACTACTGGATATTTCAAATTTTGTTAGTATAATAATGATTATATGACAAATGAAGCAGAGGTATGGTTTAATGGCATTCAATGCGGATTATTATCTGAATAAGAGTTTACAGAAAAAATTATGTTTTATAGGATACATCATCTGCATAGCAATGACGTTATATGTACTTCCGATATATTATTTCTATGACAGTAAAAAAATGGGTCATGACATGGGCGAAACAGCCATGGCACTATATTTCGGTATAATCCCATTTCAGCTGGCAATTATCATATTTGTATATACGCTGATAGCGGGTCAATATAAGAGAATGATCCTGGCGCTGGTGCTTATGCTGCTTCCGACGGCACTTGTACTCGGAGTTATGGACGGTACGGTTATAGAAGCGGTATACGGATTGGGCGGAGCGGCTATCGGAGCTGTTGGATGGATCATACACTGGGCGGTTGCGGCTAAGCTGGACAAGATAAAAGTGGAAAAAGAGAAGACTCGGGAAGAGACAGAAGAGAACAAGAAGGGTTAAAAGGAGAATCAAGATGAGAAAGTATGTAATGTCAAAAGAGGAAAAAGAATTTCTTAAATCGTATGATATGTCTGCATTTAACAGACCATCGCTCACTGCGGATATTGCAGTATTTGCGATTCTGCAGGAAGAGGAAAGCGATGAATACAGAAAAGATCCTGAACAGAAGCTCGGAATACTTCTTATAAAAAGAGGAGGTTTCCCATATAAAGATTACTGGGCTCTTCCGGGAGGATTCGCACAGCAGGGTGAGGAACTCAGAGATACGGCGCTTCGTGAGCTTGGAGAAGAAACTTCCGTAGACAGTGCGTTTATAGAGCCATTCGGACTTTTCAGCGCACCTGACAGAGATCCGAGAGGATGGATAGTATCTCAGGGGTATCTCGCTCTTGTGGATTCGGAGAAAGTTAAGGTAAGTGCGGGAACAGATGCCGGAGATGCCGCATGGTTTACCATTGACATTAACATCAGTGAGATGAATAAGCATGTTAAGGCTAAAACGGCAGAAATAAAAACAAGATATGAGCTTGTGTTTGAGAATAAGGAACTGAACGAAAGAATCGAGGCAGTAGTTGAAGAGACCAAGACCTACAGCGATCATCACGAGACAATCAGCTATGATATTATAGAAGGCGGCAGTCTGGCGTTCGATCACGCTGAGATCATAACCAGAGCATTCAAGTCACTTCATGAAAGTGCCGATGATGCGGGCAGGATTATTTTCGACCTCATGCCTGAGAAGTTTACTCTTTACAGTCTTCAGGAAGCCTATGAGATCGTTTTGGGCGAGAAGCTTACTACTCCGAACTTCAGAAGAAAGATAGCTCCTTTCGTTATAGAAACCAGTGAAATGACAGGCGGAGCAGGCCACAGACCGGCCAAGCTTTTCAAGAGAAATCTCGAGGCATTTTATAAGTAAAAGCGGTTGTTTATAAATCAAAAAAGCCGGTTGAAAAAAATTAAAAAAATATTCCATAAATATACCCTCCCGAAAAGTATATATAGTATAACAACACGAAGTGACGGTTTTACCATATATATTTTTCAGGAGGGTATTAGTATGAGAAAAGGATGGTTTAAAAAGGCAATAGCTGCTTCACTTGCAGGAACTATGATGATGGGTATGGCAGGATGCGGAAGTAACAATAATGATACTGCGGCGAATACAGAGGCTGCAACAACAGCTTCTGCACATAGGGAAGAATCTACGACAACTGAGCAGGTATATGAGAGTCCGGCGGCTGTGACAGAATCGGAAGATTACAGTATGAGTTCGGGTGCAACCAAAAACAGCATGAGGGCTACATACGCCGCAGAGGAATATGTATCTGATGGTGAAGTATGGGAAGAGGAGTATTATCCGGATCTGGAGATAGATTGGAATACCAATGAATATAACGATCTGGCCGAGAACTCCTGGCAGAGTGTAAAGTCGGCGCCTCTGTCAACATTTGGCGCTGATGTCGATACGGCGGCATATTCACAGATCAGGAGCGGTATTATGAACGGTTACGGTGTCGATCCGGGTCAGGTAAGGATCGAAGAAATGATCAATTATTTCCAGTATGATTATGAGACACCGACCGGCGATGACAAGTTTGCGGTTCATACCGAATTTACAGACTGCCCATGGAATGAGGATACACAGCTTGCACTCGTATCGCTTAATACAGAGAAGATAGATTTCAGTGATGCACCTGAATCCAATATAGTATTTCTTATTGATACGTCAGGTTCTATGTTTGATGACGATAAGCTTCCTCTGGTACAGAAGTCTATGTGCATGCTGGCAGAAAATCTTACAGAGAAGGACAGAGTATCGATCGTAACTTATGCCGGCAGTGACGAGGTTGTTCTCGAAGGAGCAAGCGGAGCTGATTATAACGAAATATGTGAGAAGATCGAAGGCCTTGAAGCTTATGGTTCAACCAATGGTTCAGCCGGTATCAAGACAGCATATGAACTGGCAGAGAAGTATTTTATAAAGGGCGGAAATAACAGAGTCATCCTCGCTACAGATGGTGACCTTAATGTCGGTGTTACAAGCGAGACAGAGCTTGAGAAGCTTATAACCGAGGAGAAGGAAACAGGAGTATTTCTCAGTGTTATAGGTGTAGGATACGGTAACTACAAGGACAACAAGCTTGAGACTCTTGCAGACAAGGGTAACGGCAACTATTCATATATTGATTCTATATTCGAGGCTAAGAAGGCGCTTGTTACCGATCTCGGAGCAACTATGCTGACGGTAGCTAAAGATGTTAAGCTTCAGGTTGAATTTAATCCTGCTCTTGTAAAGGGTTACAGACTTATAGGTTATGAGAACAGAACCATGGCAGCCGAGGACTTCAACGATGATAAGAAGGACGGCGGTGAAATGGGTGCCGGACACAGTGTAACGGCTATCTATGAGATAGTAAGAACCGATTCTGATATGGATATTCCTTCAGTTGATATGAAGTATTCGGGCAACAAGGAAGAGAATGATATTTACGGTGACGGTGAATATAACGACGAGCTTTTTACTCTCAGGGTAAGATATAAGGAGCCGGATGGCGATAAGAGTAAGCTTCTCGACTTCGCATGCAAGACAGACAGTTATTCTAAAGAGGGTAGTGACAATATCAGATGGGCAGCAGCTGTTGCAGCATTCGGAATGTATCTTAAGGATAGTGAGTATATGGGAGATACAAGCAGGAAATTGATTCTTAGACTTGCAAATTCGGTAGATCATTCTGACGATGATTACAGAAAAGAGTTTATCGATATGGTTGAAACGTATTTTGATGAACTTGATTAATATATAAACAGGCAAATACCAAAAGTATTTATATAGGGGAAGCCCGGGCTATTAATATATAGGGTTATCAGAATATTTTATTAAGCTCTGCCATACTTAAGGAACTGAACAATCATCGCAATATTAAGAGTTGCAATTGCTGTTCCGATGAACAGGTACCAGTTGTGTGCATTGAGTATCCATATACCCTTGAAGGCGGCGTAAAATGCGATTGAAGCAAGTGTTGCGATTATAGCGATTATAACAGATCTTCTTCCTATACGTTTTTTCTCTTCTTCTGAGTTGAATGCAAATTCGGTTGAGAAAAGTGCTACGAAAATGAGCATATATACCCAGAAGTCATTATCAAGGGATTTAAAGAACTGACCGAGTATGACCATGATTCCGACTATAGCAGATATGGTGTGCTCTGCCATTGCTATAAGATTCTTCTTTGATGAGTTCATATCCTTTGTAAATGTATTCATGTTGTTTTCCTCCGTGGATTATATTATTGTTTTTTCTTTTGGGGTGTTCCGTGTTGTCCGGAAGTTTTATGTTTTCCCCTTGTCTGAGATAAGGATACTATAGGATAGTCAAGAAACCGGACAAGAAAAGGTCAAGATATAGTCAAGATTCGTCCTGACAATTTGTGTTGTACTTGTCAAGATAGGTGGACTGCACCTGTCAGGATAAGTAGATGTACTTGTCGAGAAAAACAGATAAAAATATGTTATGATAAATCAGTATGAATATAGACGCCGGAAGGTGTATGAAGTAATTTAAGGAGGGAACAGAGATGCCATTTATTAATTCAAAGATTACAGTGAAAGTAAGTGATGAGAAGAAAGAGGTTCTTAAGTCTGAACTGGGTAAGGCAGCTGCGATTATCGGAAAACCCGAGAGCTTTCTTATGGTCGGCTTCGAAGATGAGTACTGCCTGTACTTCGCGGGAAACAAACTTGAGAAAGGTGCTTTCGTATCAGTAGACCTGCTCGGATCTCCGAATTCCGCAGCATTTGAGAAGATGACTGCAAAGATATGTGAGATATATGAGAAGGAACTCGGAATACCGGGAAAGAATATCTATGTTGAGTATCAGACAACAAAAGACTGGGGATGGAACGGAAGTAATTTCTAAGAAGTATACAGTCTGTTTCAATGATTGATAGGAGCCCTCTTTACCTGATATGGTATGGAGGGCTTTTTGTGTCCTGAGCCGTAGACGCAGCGATGGAAAAAGACTGTCCTAAACCGTAGACGCAGCAATGAGTAAAAACTCTTTCAGGACACAAAACAACAAATATATAGTGATATACAATTAAAATATATCGTAAAACGATAAATTTATGTTGACAAACATTTCACACGGATATATAATCAGACCATCAAAACGGAAATGAGGTATATGTTATGAAACAAAAGGCTATAACTTACTGGCTGAAAGCTGTAGCAATCTCCATCGGACTTCTTGGCCTGGCATTCTTCGGAGGTGCAACCGCGTATGCATTTTTTTACAGACCCGATTACAACGAACCGGTACCGGAATATCTGAGACAGAATATAGTTTCCTTTTGGATATCGGCTGTAATCTGCTATACCATTCTTTTCTTCTTCTGGAGAATAGTCAGTGAAATCGGTAAAGATAATTCATTTTCACTTGAGAATGTAAAAAACTTTAATTGTATGGCAGGCTGCGGAGTGGCAGCGATAATCGAATATATCGCAGTCATCGTGATATGGCTTGTGAACGGCGAAGTGGAGCTGATCCCGCTGTCCTATACATTGCTGAAGATTGTATTTTTCATACTGTTTGTTGTCCTGTGCTATGCGATGTCGAAGCTTGTGAATCATGCTTACGAGATCAAACAGGAAAACGAGCTCACAATATAGGAGGTGTCGGCATGATAATAGTTAATCTTGATGTTATGCTGGCAAAGCGTAAGATGAAGGTTTCCGATCTGGCAGACAGAGTCGGGATAACGCTTGCGAACATTTCAATTTTAAAAAACGGGAAAGCTAAAGCGGTCAGATTTGAAACGCTTGATAAGATATGCGAGGTTTTGGAATGTCAGCCGGGAGATATACTTGAATATCAGGAAGGGGATTAGGAGTGATATCATTTACACCTATCAGATATGACAAAAAAACAAAGAGGCAGTGGATCATAAGGTTGATCATATCTTTGGTAATAATATTATCGGGCTGGGTGTTGATTTTTGCGGAACGATTTTCGAAGGATATTATTGACCATATGCATTCAGGTGTGATAGCGATTCTTTTTACGGCAATGTATTTTTCCGTTCCCGTATTCGTAATATCGGTATTGGCATTGTTAAATATATGTATATACCTTAAACGTCTTGAAAAAAACAATTTCGAAGTTCCGGATAACAAAAGAGCTTATGATAATGATCTGTCAAAGCTTCCCAGAACGGAAGCGGTAGAGAATAAATACGCCGGCGACAGCAGATTAGGCGGTCTGATATCTCTGGCAGTATATGCTGTCTTTGTGACACTTGATATATTTTATCAGGTTAAATGGGTTGCGGTAGAAGAGGATTTTACATTCTTCTTTGTGCTGTTTATGATAATGCATCTCTTCTTTCTTATATTTGCGGTGATCCTCTTCAGACAGGGAAATACAGCGGATTATGTGGATAATACGGATATAGCATGGGGAAGAAAGGTAAGGATACCGATTGCCAAAACGATAAGCATACTGGTGATTACCTCGATTATAGCTGTATTCGGCTTAAAGCTTGCAGACACAATGACAGACTATATGCATAAATCCAGACAACAGAAATCCGTTAAAGTGATATCTGTATTATCAGAAAGAGCGTTGGCGGATGTTAGTGATAGGTTAATTTGACATTTTAATGGAGTTTACAGATGAATACGTATATGACTGATAACAATAATTTTCAAAATATGCAGGTGATCGATGAGGAAAATACGCCCGAGATGCGATATTTCAGATTAAGGATGGCTACGCATCTTGGTGCGGCATCGCTTATCTATGCGGCATTTGCCACATTTTGCCTGTATAAGAATCTTTCGGGTGTGACTATGCCGTTCTTTGGAATCGCAACGCTTATATATATGATCTACGGACTCAGACAGTATGATGTGAAGCTTAAGAGAACAAGCTGGTTTATAGGATATGTTATAATGGCACTCGCGGTCTGTAACTTCATGACCGGAAATTCGACGATCCTTTTTTTCAACAATGTCGGGATAATCTTTATGATCTTCCTGTTCATGCTCCATAATGTATATGATGACAGCTGCTGGAATTTTACAAAAACGTTAAGTGCCATATTCGAAGCATTTGTATGGTCGATAGCTGCCCTGGCGGATTTTGCGCTGGATATGAGAATTTTGAAGCAGAGGAGTATGGAGGGGTACGGAAAGAATATTAAGAAGAATTATATAAAATATATCCTGTTGGGACTCTTGATCGCTGTTCCGCTGGTTTCAATCCTGATCCTCCTTCTTTCACAGGCTGACAGAGTATTCGGCGAGCTGCTTTTTAAGTATCTCAGTTTTGATATAGACATCAGAAGCGGCATAGTTATCACCCTGACATTCTGCACTGCATTCTTTGCGGGATATTGTATGATAAGATGCTTTTCGAAGAAAACAATCAAAGAGGAATATGATGTTAAAAGGGATCTTGAACCTCTTGTAGCTATAACTGTACTTTCGATTGTTTCGGTGATATATCTGTTATTCTCAGTGATCCAGATCGTATATCTTTTCATGGGACAGGGGAATCCGCCTGAAGGTTACACATATGCGCAGTATGCAAGGGAAGGTTTCTTTCAGCTCCTTGTAGTCAGTCTTATAAACTTTGTTATGGTCATCTTTATCAATAACAGGTTCAGAGAGAACCGTGTGCTGAAGGTGCTTCTCACGATAATCTCTCTTTGCACATATATAATGATTGCATCCAGTGCATTGAGAATAAAAATGTATATAGATGTTTACTATCTTACAGAATTAAGAATATGGGTTATCTGGGGACTTACGGTTCTGACACTTTTGTTTGCCGCAGTTATAGTATCGATATATAAGCAGGATTTTCCGTTATTCAGATACAGCATTGTAGTTGTAAGTGTGCTTTATATCATTATAGGATATGCCCGCCCGGATTATATGATAGCAAGGTATAATCTGGATCAGATGAATTCGGTGGAAACGTCCGGTTTAGTCAGTGATTATGAGTACTTGAAGACTCTTTCCACAGATGCGGCCCCTGTAATAGCCGAGACCGACTTCCTGTTTACAGACGATACATTTGAAGAAGAGGTTAAGGAAGCGTATTTCAGAAGATGCAGATATTTCTATGAAAACAGAAGCTTGAGACAATTTAATATATCGGCGTATATGGCAGAAAGTTCAGCCGAAGAATATAAGTAACCGAGCAATAGCACATAAATAATACATAACTAACGTTTATCATTAAATGTATATAATTTAATGATAAACGTTAATTTTTTGTTGACAAAGATAAATGCAAATGCTAATATACGGTAAAAGTCATAAGGATCCGGACGGCGAAAATATGAAAGGAGAGTACTATGGAAGAGAACGTAAAGTTGGAAAAAATAAAGGAAAGCTGTAAAGTAGGGGAGAAAGTAACAAAAGTCTTTTTCGTGATATCTGTTATACTCGGAATCTGTTGCCTGATAATGATTACAATGATAGTATATTTTGGAAATGATTTTGAGTCTTTCATACAGAAGGGGATTGATTCCGGATACATAACATTTGAAAGCGGAATCGGGAGTGCGAAAGCTGTAAATATTACTATCATGAATCCTGAAAATATACATTCCGACGTGCAGGCGGTGAAGGATGTTCTGACAGATAGACCGTATTCACTTGTATTTATTATTTACGGCACAGCAGGATGCGTGATATTTATAGTAATGGCCGTGATGATGAAGTTGGTCGGAGGCGCCTTCAGGCTCATAAGAGAAGAAGACAGTCCTTTTACGGATAAGGTTATTCACAGAGTTATGACAGTAATGATAGTCGCAAGTATTGTGATGTTCTTCAGCCCCGGAACGGTGTTCGGAATATTGGGACTGGTTTCGACATGGATTGTACATACGATCATGGATTATGGTAAAACACTTCAGATCCAGTCGGATGAGACACTGTAGACAGGAGGCGGGATATGGGACATATAATACTCAGACTCGACAGAGTTATGGCAGACCGGAAGATGTCGCTGAATGATCTTTCGGAAAAGGTTGGTGTTTCAAATGTTAATCTGTCTAAGATGAAGAACGGTAAGATATCGGCGATAAGATTTTCGACATTGGAAGCTATATGTGAGGCACTGGATTGTCAGCCGGGAGATATACTGGAATACAGTAAGGACTGATGGAAAATATAACTATTTACGGTGAATGTGAAATGAGCAAAGAAAGAAGTAAAGAAAAGAATATAAAACCCATGAACAGTGAGGATAATGAGATCGATAAGATTATAGAGAAAAGTAAAGAAAAAGAACTCACTAAGAAAAAAGAATTGATCGGACTTATAATAGGCTGGATCGGAGCAATGGCCGGTCTGGTCGGAATGGCAGCATTTAATAATTTTGTGCTTATGTCACTTTCTCTGGGTATGAGGATGGTTTTGATAATCCTGATGCGCGGAGCCCTTATGCTGATACCGTTTATAATAATGCTCATAAGCCGGGACAGATTAAGAGATTACGGATTCACAAAGGATAAATTGGGAGTACAGATCGGACTGGGATTTATTCTCGGATTTGCGGTATCATTAATGCTTACCTTTATACCGATTCTTGCAGGTAAAGGGATAATAGTGGATAACGGAAGAAGATATGTTTATGCATGGCAGTTTATGCATGAATTTATATACTGCATGGCTATCGGACTTTCGGAAGAGTATGTATTCCGAGGTTTCATATATGAGAAGGTCAGAAGACTCAGCGGCACGAATAGTATGGCTGTTATAATATCATCCATACTGTTCGGATTCATGCATCTGCTCGGCGGAAACATGATACAGGTTACGCTTACAGCTCTTCTTGGAGCACTGTTCTGTTATTTCAGACTGAAGATCAAGAATTGTTCGCTTCTGTCGATTATCATATGTCACGGAGTATATGACTTTATGATAACCGTATGTTCGTCGGCTTTTATGGGATAAAAAAATCTTTGGAGTATCGGAATACATGAGTTTATATCTTGCGCCTATGGAAGGCATAACCACATATGTATACAGAAATGCGTTGGAAAAGCATTACGGAGGAATAGATAAATATTTCACGCCTTTTCTCACAGCAAGTCATCTTAAGGGAAGGGAACTGAGAGAAGTTCATCCCGACAATAATGAGGGACTGAAGGTAGTCCCGCAGATTCTGACAAATGATCCGGAGCTTTTTATAACGATAACAGAGCAGCTGGTTGAGCTCGGATACAGAGAAGTGAATCTGAATCTCGGATGCCCTTCGGGAACGGTTGTATCAAAGGGGCGCGGAGCGGGATTCCTGGACAGGACCGAGGAACTGGATGGATTTCTTTATGAGATATATGATAAGCTCGTGGGAAAGACTAAGGTGAGCAGCAAAAAGAATGAACATTCCGGTCTTAAAATATCCGTGAAAACCCGTATCGGTATGGAGTTTGAATCCGAGTGGGAAGATATACTTGAGATATATAAGAAATATCCTATATCGGAGCTGATCATACATCCGCGCCTTAGAAGTGATTTTTATTCGGGGCGAGTAAGGATGGCGGCTTATAACCATGCCCGTGAGGTGCTCGGGGATAGTTTCCCTATCTGCTATAACGGAGATATCACGAGTGTGAGATCGTATCTTGATAAGTCGGAGGAGATCGGATTTAAACCGGCTGTTGAACAGGGCAGCAGCTGTGATGCGTTTATGATAGGCCGTGGGGTGATCATGAATCCTGAACTTCCGGGGAATATAAAGAATTACAGTGGGGAATCGACAGGGATTGATAATAGGATCGACCGTATGCGCCTTAAGGCATTTCTGAAGGATATTACCGAAGGATATCTTGTGGAAATGGCAGGCGAGAAGCAGGTCGTTATGAAGATGAAGGAACTGTGGACTTATCTTTCCATGGGTCTGGACATTGATAAAAAGCAGCTGAAAGCTATTCATAAAGCCACCCATTTATCGGAGTATAAGTCTGCGGTGCAGATGATACTGTACTAACGAGGCACCCTCGTCAGTACAGTATCTTTTTTTGCGTGTTCATGCAGTTTTTATGTTTCATTCAACTTTTCTCCGTCCGTTATCCTCTGAGAACATCTCTGTATTTTCTGAGTACAAAGATATTGATAAGGTTAGCTATTATGATGCAGATCATTGCAGGAATATATGCATTAAACGGAAATTGAATTTCGAAAATATCCGATATAAGTAATGCACAACCGGTAAGAGCAAGAATAACATTGAGAATATAAGCAACAAAAACCTTTTTTGGAACCTTCTTGAAATTTCTGAATTTAAAAAGTTTTGACATAATATTTACCTCTGCTTTCTTTTAAAAATATGATTTATTATCTGTTTCGTTTTTCTTTATTGTGTGAATCTGTGTATGTCTGCCGGCTATGGTCATAATATAACACTCATCTTACAGTATGTCAACTATATTTTACAAAAAGATTTAAAAAAATTACAAAATGCACGTATGAGGGGACAAAATGTAAATGATAATACTCCGTTAAAAATAGCGTATCCGAAAGCGTTCTTAAGGATTTTTTAAATCGATGTTTTATTATGATAATGATATAATTAGATTGTTGGTTTTCTGAGAACATGAAGGTCTTCGGGCAGAGCGAAGGATTCCTGCGTAAAGCTGTAGAAGATACGCGAAGGATTGTAGGGAGATTAATGCTGTGGCGACATATGTAACTTCCGATATTCACGGAGAATATGATAAGTTCATAAAGCTGCTTGATAAGATAAATTTCAGCGACACTGATACGTTATATATTTTGGGCGATGTGGTGGACAGAGGCCCGGAGCCTGTGAAGATCCTGCTGAAGATTATGGAGATGCCGAATGTTATCCCCATCGTTGGTAATCACGAGCTGATGGCTATGGAATGTATGGATTTTCTGGTGCAGGAGATTACCGAAGACGCTCTCATGAATATGAGTCCCGAGAAGATAGATAATCTGATCAACTGGCATTATAACGGCTGCGGAACAACTCTGGCGGGATTCAGAAGACTTGATGCGGAGACTCGTGAGGAAGTATCTGAGTTCATAAAGGATTTTTCAATCTTCGAAGAAGTTGAGGTTATAAGACAGCGTAAAGATAAAGCAGACAGAAACAAAAACGATAAGATCAAAGACGGAGAGAGTGTAAAGTATCTTCTCGTACATGCGGGACTGGGGAATTATTCTCCGAGAAAGAAGATGGAAGATTATTCCCTGTATGATCTTGTATGGGAAAGAGCTGATTATAATGTCGCATATTATCCGAGAAGAAAGAATTTCTATGTGATCACCGGACATACACCTACTATGTTGATAGAGGAAAATCCGAATCCGGGATACATATACAGATATAAGAATCATATAGCCATAGATTGTGGTGCCTGCTTCAAGGGAGGAAGGCTTGCGGCTATATGTCTGGAAAACGATGAAGAGTTTTACGTAGAGTAGACAGGTAAATATACAGTATAAGATTAAAAAGGAGTAAGTATGAGATATCCAAAACCACTTAAAGAAGGCGGAACTATCGGATTTATAGCACCGTCCTTTGCCTGCACCATTGAGCCTTATAAGACAAGATTTGAAGAGGCACAGCGGATATTTAAAGAGATGGGCTACAATCTGTGGATCGGTCCAAACTGCGACAAGGAATGCGGACTGGGAATCAGCAATAAGCCGGAGCTCTGCGCGGAGGAGCTGAATGATGCGATGACAGATACAAACTCCGATGCCATTATAACCTGCGGCGGTGGAGAGCTGATGTGCGAGGTGGTTCCTTTTATAGATTTTGACAGGATCAGAGAGGCAGAACCGAAGTGGTACATGGGTTACTCGGATAACTCGAACTTTACGTTTTTATCTGCGATACTTGCGGATACGGCTGCTATTTACGGACCGTGTGCTCCGACCTTCGGAAGAATCCCGTGGCATAAGTCGGTGCAGGACGCACTGGATATCCTGACCGGAAAAGCTTCGGGAGTAAAGGGCTATGATCTTTGGGAGAAACCGGCAGAGCATGTTGAAGGTGAAGATGAATGGATGGAAGAACCGGATCCGCTTACTCCGTATGAAGTTAATGAACCATCGGTTTATCAGTATTTTATTCCGGGAAAGACTGAGGGAGTCGTGTCCGGAAATGACTATAAAGAAAAGTTAGAGATGAGAGGCCGCCTGCTGGGAGGCTGTGTTGATATACTTGTTCTCCATGTGGGTACGGTACGTGACAAGGTAAGTGAATTTCTTGAGAAATATAAGGATGACGGATTCATATGGTATCTGGAATGTTGTGACCTGGATCCGCTTTCGTCAAGACGCGCTTTCTGGCAGATGAGAGAAGCCGATTGGTTCAAGTATGTAAAGGGATTTATGATCGGAAGACCGAGACATTTCGGCGAAGAAGCCATGGGTGTTGATATGTATAATGCAATAACCGATATTATCGGAGGGCTCGGAGTTCCGATTGTAATGGACCTTGATATCGGACATCTTCCTCCGATGATGCCGATTATTAACGGAAGCGTCGGAGAGATAGAAGCATCCGGCAATGATATAAGTATCGAATATAAGTTTATATAAAATGTAACTGAACGATCAAGGTATTTAGTTATGGGGAAACGGGGGAAATGCCTATGTCGATTGTAGCAGCATTTATGGTTCCGCACCCGCCGATGATAGTTCCTGAAGTGGGACGAGGCAGTGAGGAAAGAATAAGAGAAACTATCGATGCATATGAAAGTGTGGCAGAGCGTATAGCGGAGCTGGAGCCGGAGACAATCATTATTACGAGCCCGCATGCCACTATGTATTCCAATTACTTTCATATTTCACCAGGGCGAGGCGCCAAAGGCGATTTCGGGGACTTCAGAGCGAAGGGAGTCACCTTCGATGAAACCTATGATGAGGAGCTGGTTCGGGCAATAGATGAGATAGCTATGGTCGAGAAGTTTCCGGCAGGTATAGAAGGTGAGAAAAAGAAGAGTCTTGATCATGGAACCATGGTGCCGCTATGGTTTATCCGAAGGAAATATAAGAAGGGCAGGATAGTCCGTATCGGCCTTTCGGGACTGCCTCTTACGGATCATTACAGGTTTGGAATGATGATCCGCCGTGCGGTTGAGGATACCGGACGCAGGGCGGTCTTTGTAGCCAGCGGAGATCTCTCTCATAAGCTGCAGGACTATGGACCGTATGGCTTTGCACCGGAAGGACCGGTGTATGATGAGCGGATAATGGATGTGGCGGGAAGAGCTGCATTTGGAGAAATGCTGGACTTCACGGAGGATTTCTGTGATAAGGCTGCGGAATGCGGCCACAGATCCTTTGTTATCATGGCAGGAGCGCTGGACGGAACAGGTGTTAAGGCAGAAAGACTGTCTCATCAGGACGTTACAGGTGTGGGCTATGGAATATGCGCATTTTATCCGACGGGAGAGGACACTGGCCGTCACTTTCTGGATAAATATCTGGCAAAGCTTGAGGAAGCCCGCGGAAAGTCGGATGAATATGTCAGACTTGCAAGGCTGACCATTGAAAGCTTTATAGGCGAACATAAGCGGATCAAGGTGCCGGACTGGGTACCGCAGGAGATGAATGATACGAGAGCCGGAGCATTTGTATCCATCCATAAAGGCGGACAGCTGAGGGGCTGTATAGGAACGATCGCACCTACAGCTTCCAGTCTTGCTCTGGAGATAATAAATAATGCGATCAGTGCATCTACAAGAGACCCGAGATTTGATCCGATCGAACCGGGAGAACTGCCCTTTCTGGAAATAAATGTAGATGTTCTTGGGGAACCTGAGGATATAGCTTCCATGGAAGAGCTGGACGTAAAGCGCTATGGAGTGATAGTTACATCGGGTTATAAGAGGGGACTTCTGCTTCCCGATCTTGATGGGGTTGATACGGTGGAGCAGCAGGTTGAGATAGCCATGCGAAAGGGAAGGATATCCGAAGACGAGGATTACAGTCTTCAGAGATTCGAAGTTATCAGGCACACATGATCTCGCCTGAACCGGGCGTTCATGAGTATGTAGCGAAGCGGAATACGAATGTCCGCTTTACAAGAAGGAGAAGGTTATGGCGGTATGTGATGTCTGCTTCAGACATTGTAATATTCCGGAAGGCGGAAGAGGGTTCTGCGGAGTAAGAACCTGCCGGGACGGGCGGGTGATCCCACTGAATTACGGAAAGATAACGGCTATTATGCTGGATCCGATAGAGAAGAAGCCTCTTTCAAGATTTCATCCGGGAAGCCGGATACTGTCTGTGGGAAGCTATGGGTGTAATCTCAGATGCCCTTTCTGTCAGAACTATGATATATCCTGGGGAGAAGCGGTCGGAAGACGGGAGAAAGAGGCCAAAGAGATAACGCCGCAGGAACTGGCGGATACGGCACTGTTCTATAAAGACAGAGGCAATATCGGAGTGGCCTTTACTTATAATGAACCGCTTATCGGTTATGAATTTGTAACGGATACGGCAAGGCTGGTTCATGAAGCGGGAATGCTCAATGTGCTTGTCTCGAACGGAACCGCGGAGGTGCCTATCTTAGAAGAACTTCTGCCCTATATAGATGCCATGAATATCGACCTCAAGGGCTTTACGGATGAATACTATTCGGAGATTCTGGGCGGTAACAGAAAGATGGTCATGGACTTCATAGAGAGGGCAGTGAAGGACTGCCATGTGGAACTTACAACTCTTATCATTCCTGGAGAGAATGACAGCGAGGATGAGATAAGAAGGATGGCTGAATGGATAGCGGGGCTGAAAGATAAGGACGGAAATGTGATCGGCGGAGATATACCGCTGCATATATCCAGATTCTTCCCGAGATTCCATATGACAGACAGAGATGCAACAGATGTGAAGAAGGTATACAGACTTGCGGAGATTGCAAGGGAAAGACTGAAGTTTGTATACACGGGTAACTGCTGAGGGGGAGAAGTATTATGCCGCCGGGAGGAAGAATGGGTGGAGAGAGGGGGACGTGATATGTCATTGGCAAGTCGTATTTTCGTAAGTAAATGTACAAAATCTGATGCAAAAAGGGATGCGGGACTTGAGATTCCCGAAGATATTGAATATATAAGAGATCTCCGGTACGGAAAGAATAAGATGTATAATATTCTGGATATCTGCTGGCCAAAGAAAGCTCTCGAAGAAGGAGCGGAGTCATCCGCCAAACTTCCTGTGATCATAAGTATTCATGGCGGCGGCTATGTCTACGGCAGCAAAGAAGTGTATCAGTTCTACAGTGCAAGCCTTGCCGAGAAGGGCTTTGCGGTAATTAATTTCAATTACAGGCTGGCACCGAAATATAAGTTCCCGGCTCCGATCGAAGACCTGAATGCGGTCATTGTATGGATGATGAAGAACAGTGATATCTATCCTTTTGATACGGAAAATGTATTTCTGGTGGGTGATTCAGCAGGGGCGCAGATTGCATGCCAGTACGGAGTTATCTATTCCGACAGGGAATACAGAAAGATAATGGGATTCAGAAAACCCAAGATAAATATACGTGCGCTCGGTTTCTGCTGCGGCATGTATAATCTTAAATCAATGATATCCAAGGAAGGACCGGCCGGAATCGTAAAGGATTACCTTACCGAAAAACCTTATTCCTTCGGAGAAAAGCTGGATATTACAGAGCATATAACCGATAAGTATCCGCCGGTTTATCTTTTCAGCTCCAAGGGCGATATACTTCTGGACGAATGCATACCTATGGCTGAACTTCTGGAAAGCCGGGATGTAAAGTGCGAATATAAGATATACGGCAACGAAAAGACGGGCCACGTCTTCCATGTGAATATGAGGGATGAATTCAGTGATGAGGCTAACACGGATCAGACGAATTTTTTTAAGTCGTACATATCAAAAGCATGAAAATTCATTCCTACTTGAAAGATTGAACAAAAAATGTTTATAATAGCCTCATACGCGCCGTATATGACGGCACTGTGGGAAGGTTTACAGTGAATTAAAAGGAGAAAAATCATGAAACTCGAACCGATTGTACAGTCATTACTGGATACCGATCTGTATAAATTCAATATGGATCAGGTTATCTTTCATAAGCACACCGACCTCTGCGGTCAGTATTATTTTAAATGCAGAAACGAGGGAATCGTTTTTACACCGGAGATGGTACAGGAGATAACAGAGCAGGTCGATCATCTCTGCTCGCTCAGCTTTACCAAGGAAGAGCTTGAGTATCTGAGATCCATAAGATTCATAAAGGACGACTACGTTGAGTTTCTCAGACTGTGGCATCCTATCAGAGATTATGTAACGATCAGATCCAAGGAAGACGGCGGTCTTACTGTTATAGTTGACGGTCCTCTTTTCTCGGCTATGCAGTTTGAGATATATCTTCTTGAGATCATCAACGAAGTATATTTCCGCATGGCATTTGACTATGATAAGCTCAGAGCTGATGCCGAGAAGCGTCTCGATGAGAAGATCAAGGCCATGAACGACGGAACGTATACCTTTAAGTTTGCCGAGTTCGGATGCAGAAGAAGACTTTCACGTGAGTGGGAAGATGTTGTCGTAAGAAGATTCTGTCAGGAGACAAAGAACTGCGTAGGTACTTCAAATGTATATCTTGCCATGAAGTACAATGTAACTCCTATCGGAACCTATGCTCATGAGTTTGTACAGATGTATCAGGGAATCGATTCCATTCCTCTTGCATATACAAATCATTACGCCATGAGAGACTGGTATAACGAGTATCAGGGTGATAACGGAACTGCTCTTACAGATACGGTAACAACAGATCTGTTCCTTCTCGATTTCGACCGTTCAATGGTCAACAACTACACAGGTGTTCGTCATGACAGCGGAGATCCGTATGAGTGGGGCGAGAAGATCATCGCTCATTATAAGAGCTATGGAGTTGATCCGAAGACTAAGCTTCTTCTCTTCAGCGACAGCCTCGATTTCGATAAGGCTCAGCAGCTCTATGATTATTTCAAGGATAAGACAAAGGTATCTTTCGGTATAGGTACATTTGTATCAAATGATACTTACGAAGAGGCTCTTAATATCGTTATCAAGCTTCAGTACGTTAACGGACGTCCTGTTGCCAAGCTTTCGGATTCACCGGGCAAATCAATGTGCCGCAACGAAGACTTCCTTGATTATCTGAGAAGATCGGTTGAATATCGTCTTACAAGAGCTAAGATGAATCATGTTATAAAGTAGATTTAAACATACCCTCCTTACCTGGTAAGGAGGGTATGTTTTTTAAAAGAAGTATGTTTCCCTGCATAACAGTTCTTTGTCTTTATAAAAGGTTATCTCATAGTAAGTACCTTGGGATGAGTCGGTGCAGAATGATATATATTCGTCGGTTTCATTATATTCCTCAATAATATTATCCTTCGTAAACTCTTCCATGAAAGCGTCGAAATCTTCCTGTGTTGATTTTACGATATCGAAGACAAACCATGTATCATCAGGATTATCTTTGAAGGAAAATCCGTTTGTGAAGGCGTAATCTCCGAAGCCGAATCCCTGACCGTAATACTTTACGGCATATTCTGCGTTGATCAGCTTGTATTCCGAATAATGTTCAGCCTCTTCTCTGATGTAAGGATCATCGAAGGCGTCGATAGATTCATTTGTTAAATGCTTTTCGACTTCTTCATAGCTCATATCGGGGTCATATACATCCGGTATGTATGACATATAAGGATATTTTTCGGCTTTGGGTTCTTCGGTCGCAGCAGCAGTGGCAGTTGTGCTCTGTGCGGTTTCGTCGGTTACGATGTCGGCGATATTGGTTTCATTATATGCATATATCGAACAGGACTCTTTACCGTTCAGATCAAGTTCCCTGCCGTGCACATTTCGAAAGACGGGTATGGCTGCGGTTATGGATATAATTGTGGCAGCTCCTATGCCGATTATGGTATTTATACGTTTCATATTCTATTCCTCTTCGGTTTCGAGAATAATTCTGATAGTGGTACCTTCCCCGTAAATGCTGTCTATATCCATCTTTCCGTTATGAAGCCGGATTATCTTATCGCTGAGGGCGAGGCCGAGGCCTGCACCGTGTTCGGCACGGCTTCTAGACTTATCAACCATGTAGAAGGCATCCTTTACACGACCGAGCTCCTCTTCGGGAATTCCCATTCCGTTATCCGATACAGCGAAGATAAACTGATTCTTCAGTCGTTGTCCGGAAAGGCTTATCTTTGTTGCTCCGGCTTTAATGGAGTTATCGATGAGATTTACGATTACTGTTTTGAAAAGATCGTAATCGAGGTACAGATAGTCATCAGGCATATCGTATTGAATATCCACATGTTTTTCTTCAGCTTTAACCTGCAGTGTTTTTTCGATATCATCCACCATTTCGGTCAGACTTGTCTCTTCTTTAAATATCTTGTTTTTTTCGAGAGCCACTATATCCAGAAGCTTACGTGACAGGGCCTGCAGACGAAGTCCTTCGTTAAGCATGACAAATGCGGCTTCTTTTTTCTTCTCCTCGGGAAGCCTGTCCTGATACAGAAGATCGGCATAGCCGATAATGCTGGTCATAGGAGTTTTGGTCTCATGTGCAAATGCAGCGATGAAGTCTTCCTTCTGTTTAACTGAATGATTAAGCTCATCAACCTTATCCTGTATAGTTTCAGCCATTTCGTTATAGGCTTCGGAAAGCTGTCCGAACTCATCCTTGGGAATTTTGGTAATTCGTGCCGAATAATCACCCTTAACCATTTTTTCCGTTGCGTTTCGAAGACGCCGTACGGGCCTTGTGAGACGGATGGAATATATAAGAGCGATTACCGTTCCTGATAGAAGAACGAGAAAATATATGATGAGAAATCTGTCACGGAGCAGGTTATTCTCATCAAGTATGGCCGAGATATCGGACTCGGTAACAAAGGTATATTTTATATTACCTAAAGAAAAGTAGCTGTAATAGACTATGTAAGTTGCTTCTCCGACGGTTTTACTTTTGTAGGTTACATATTCTCTTTCGGCTTTTCCCGGCTCATAGTCGGTCGCCGTATCAGAGTACATGACCTCATCGTCCATAGCTACTATACAAGGAATATTGCTGGTACCCTTTGTAAGGCGTACTACCTTTTCTATAAGATTTTTAGTCGGAGCTTTATCTCTTGTTGCAAGCAGGAGATTGGTGTGAAAGGAATTGATCATCATGTTGTGACGTTCCATTCCACTGTCGGTCTCATGCCGCAGATTTTGTTCAAGGGTAGTTTTAACCACGAAGAAGGAAGACGTAAGGAGCGCAAAAACCAGAAGGGTTATCATACCCAGATAGAGTTTCATAAATATTTTCATAGGATGTCGCTTCCCCTTAGGTTTATTCGCTTACTTCTTTTATGTCCATACGGTAGCCGATTCTGAAAACGGTCTGGATCACATCTTCATATCCGAGCTTCTGTCTGAGACGCTTTATGTGATTATCAAGTGTTCTGGTCTCGCCGAAGTATTCTTCTTTCCAGACGCCTTCATACAGAGCTTCGCGGCTCATGGCTACATTTTTATTCATTATAAGAAGACTTAGAAGCTCGAACTCTTTTGCGGTAAGCTGAACTTCTTCTCCGTCTTTCAGAACTCTGCGTGAAGCGGGATCCACTTCGACTCCGCGGTAAGAGAATACTTCTCCTGCGGGAGAGGTGCGTCGTATAACCGCTTCAACACGTGCTATAAGTTCACCTATCTGGAAAGGTTTGGCAAGATAATCATCGGCGCCCATCCTGAGGCCTCTTATCTTATCGCTTACCTGATTCATGGCTGACATGATGATAACCGGGTATTTCAGATCGGTGGAAATGTATTCGAGAAGTTCATATCCGCTTATCTTCGGAAGCATGAGGTCGAGAAGGATGATATCCCATTTCTGTGTATCAAGCATATCCTCGCCTTCCTGACCGTCATAGGCGTTCTCGCAGTGATAACCGTATCCTGAAAGAGTTGTCTTTATAAGCTCTGCAATAGATCTGTCATCTTCAATTATTAGTACATCCATTATATTTCTCCTTATGAGTGTATGGTCTGCTCATTAAGAACCAAATTTATGATACACTACAAATGTAACATACTTGTAAAATGTTTTGAACAGTTTTTATATGATCATGAAATGCTCTGAACTATACAAAAAAAGACCGCTCAACGGCTGAGCGGCCCTTCTCATCTTCGATTAAAAACTACTTAGTGCATACCCCATTATCATGAGCATTGTTATGATGATAAATATCACAACAACTGCTACGACTGAGGCATTGCTTTGTTTCTGCGGCGCACGGGCGGTGGTTCTGATCACAGACTGCGGCGGACGGTATGCTTTGTTAAGCTGGGTCTGCTGATACATTTTCTCCGGATATACGGTTTCTGTACGGGTTACATGCCCCGGTACATAACCGCCCTGCGGTGTATGACTGTGATTCCAGTATTCTTCCTGTTCGGGATGGATGTCTTCCGTTGAGTAAGTTGCATTAAGAACGATTCCCGTATTATGTTCTACCGTTTCCGAACGGGTTCTGTAAATCTTGCCGCATTTCGGACATAAACCTACATACATATGATAATCGAATTTGTTACCACAATGTTGACATATAACCTTCATAATAACCTCCCCAATACTTACTACCATAGGACAACATCCTTCGGCAAATATCAGCTTAAGTATACCTATTTAAAGAAATAATTGCAATTGCAGTATATATAGTTGTAAAATCATAAATAGTGATTGACTTCTTGAAGAGAAGAATAAGTATAAAAAGGGGAAATGTATGAATCCGATTGATATGCTGCAGCTTGGTGCGAAAGTACAGACATTTAAGGAACAGCATCCGCGCTTTCCGGCGTTTATTAAGAAGGTCGGCAAAGAGGCTGTTGCGGAAGGCGCAATAATGGAAGTGAAGATTACGTCGGTTGAGGGTCAGGACTATGTTACAAATCTCAGACTGACAGCGGATGATATAGATCTTTTAAGAATGATTTTCGGAGGTAAATCCGACGATAACTAAAAATATAAGACTGAAATCCTGAAAATCACAGTCAATAATATCAAAAAAAACTTAATGAATTCTTAAAAATTGGTCAAAAGTTCCAAAATTAAAAAAACTTTAAAAAACTTGTTGCATAATACAGAAGCTTGTAATATACTAACGGAGTGCTTTTGAAAAGCACCTCGTAAATATTACGGGCCGCTAGCTCATTTGGTAGAGCACCTGACTCTTAATCAGGGTGTGCGGGGTTCGAGCCCCCGGCGGCCCACTCCAGGAGGGCTGAGGACTTTGTGTAGACAAGGTTTTTGGCTCTTTATTTTTTTAAAAAAGTAACACGGGGGTTTTAAAAAGAAGGAGGTATTTATCGTGTTTTGTAACAATTGCGGAAATCAGGTAGCAGACGGTTCGGCGTTCTGTAACGTTTGCGGAGCTCAGATCCCACAAATGAATTACAGTCAGCCTCAGGGACCTCAGGGTCCGCAGGGACCACAGGGTCCAATCGGTCCACAGGGACCACAGGCACCTCAGCCACAGGCAGGGTCTCAGTATGATCCCGATCAGACATTCAGTGCACAGCCACAGCAGTTTGCTCAGCCACAGCAGCAGTTTACACAGCCACAGCAGTTCGGTCAGCCGACGGCTCCGAAAGCTCCGGCACAGTTCCCTGCAGGTGCAAGCTTTGATGTGACGGGACTCACAAGCACACTTGCGGCAGATAAGATGTCATATCTTACTCTTGGCGGTGCGGCACTTGTATTTCTTTCAGCTATAATTCCGGCATGGGCATCTGTCAGCGTGCTTGGATTTAAAGAAACTGTCGGCCTTTGGTCACTCGGTTTCTTCTATGTAATAATGGCGTTATTGTATCTGATACTTCCTCTTTGTGTTGTTGCTCTCAGATTCAGAATACTTAACATTGGATTCCTTGAAAAGTTCAAGAGCCTTCCAAACAGTACATTCTATGTACCTGGTGTTCTGCTTTTCTTCTTTATCATAATATCTATTGCTATAATGAGAGCAGTAGGCGGAGATTATTCCGGATTTGCAAAGGTCAGCTTCAGCGTATCATGGTTCCTGGCACTTCTCGGAGTCGGCGGAATAACAGCAGAGGCAGTTATCAAGTACATCAACAAGCAGGATTACTATGCATAATAGTATAACTTAAGGATAAACATTACGGCGCCATACTCTTAAGGGTATGGCGCTTTTGCGAGGAAATGTATGAAGGACAGCGATACCATATGTGCCATAGCCACGGGAATGGGGCAGTCGGCTATAGGAATCATACGAATCAGCGGTGATGAGGCTATAGAAAAGGCTGACAGAATATTCCGCGGAAAGCGTAAACTGTCTGAAATGGACAGCTTTACTGCGGCTTTCGGCAGCATTTATGACGGTAACAGAAAAATGGATGAAGTCATAGCTCTTGTTATGCGCGGACCTCATACCTATACAACAGAAGATACTGTTGAGTTGGACTGCCACGGCGGTCCTCTTGTCATGAGAAGGGTCGTAGAGCTTCTGATAAAGGAAGGTATCCGTCCGGCCGAACCGGGTGAGTTTACGAAGAGAGCATTCCTCGGTGGAAGAATAGATATGACAGAAGCGGAAGCGGTTATGGATGTGATAAGTGCTGAAAATGATATGGCACTCGCATCTTCACTTGAACAGCTTTCCGGAAGTCTCAGAGATAAAACAGTCAGTCTGAGGGACAGAATCCTTCATGAGACCGCATTTATAGAGTCCGCTATAGATGATCCGGAGAATTACAGTCTGGACGGCTATAGTGAGAAACTGGATGAGATAATAGAAGGTCTGTATGAGGAAATAAATGCTCTTATCAGTACAGGTGATGAAGGACGTATCATCCGCGAAGGAATCAGAACTGCCATAGTCGGAAGACCGAACGTTGGAAAATCCTCCATCATGAATATGCTGACGGGAACAGACAGAGCTATAGTGACGGATATAGAAGGAACCACGAGAGATACTCTTGAAGAATATATAAATCTCGGTGGTATAACCCTTAAACTTATAGATACGGCAGGCATCAGGGATACGGAGGATGTGGTTGAGAAGATCGGCGTAGACAGAGCCATAGAATCTATGGAAGCGGCGGATCTCATCATGCTTGTACTTGACAGTTCCGAGTCTCTTACCGATAATGACAAAGAACTGATACGTAGACTTCATAACAGGAAGTATATAATCCTTATCAATAAAAGCGACCTTGAGCCGAAGATTGATATGTCTGAGCTGAACGAGCTAAGTAACGTGCTCCTCATTTCGGCAAAGAGCGGGCAGGGACTTGACGATATCAGAAATACCGTAAGAGAAATGTTCTTTAAGAACGAGATTGATTTTAACAATCAGTTATATATAACAAATGCAAGGCACAGGGCAGCCCTGGTGCGCGCGGCGGAAAGCCTCGGACGAGTCAGAGAGAGTATCGGTGCGGGAGTCGGCGAAGATTTCTTCACCATAGATATGATGGCGGCCTATGAATCGCTGGGCGAGATCATCGGAGAAACTCTGGAGGATGATCTGGCCGATAAAATATTTAGAGAATTTTGTATGGGAAAGTGATTGCCCTTTCTTTGAAAGGGCAATCATCCTGAACGAAGTGAAGGATACCCCTGCGAAGCAGGGAACATACGCGAAGCGTATGAAAAAACAAGCAAAGCGAAGTTTTTTAGTACAAGAAAGTGATCGCATCGCCCTTTCTTTGAAAGGGCGACCATTGGTTATAATTATGAACGTAGAAGAAACCTATGACATTGTAATAATCGGTGCGGGACATGCGGGCTGCGAAGCAGCACTGGCGTCTGCAAGACTTGGATTTGAAACCATTATGTTTACCGTCAGCATGGACAGTGTGGCACTTATGCCATGTAATCCCAATATCGGCGGAAGTTCCAAGGGACATTTGGTCCGCGAGATAGATGCACTCGGCGGAGAGATGGGTAAGAATATCGACAAGACATTCATCCAGTCCAAGATGTTGAATGTATCCAAGGGTCCTGCGGTGCATTCTCTTCGTGCACAGGCTGATAAAGGCGAATATACCAAGCAGATGAGAATGACTCTTATGAGAGAGCCTCATCTTACGGTAAGACAGGCTGAAGTTACGGAGCTTCTTACAGAGGAAATCGAAGGTGCTCCGAACACGGATTCGAATACATCGCCAAAGAGACGTGTCACAGGCGTAAGGACATTTTCGGGAGCAATATATCATGCAAGGGCGGTGGTTCTTTGTACGGGCGTATATCTGAAAGCAAGATGCATATACGGCGATACGATCTATGAGACGGGACCTAACGGACTTATGGCTGCAACGGGGCTTTCGGCGTCTCTTGAAGCATCCGGAGTCGGGCTCAGAAGATTTAAGACCGGAACTCCACCGAGAATTGACAGAAAGTCGGTTGATTTCTCAAAAATGTCGGAGCAGAAAGGCGACGAGCATATCCAGCCTTTCTCTTTTACAAACAGAGAAGAGGATATTATGAGAGACCAGATATCCTGCTGGCTTACATATACAAATGAAGAAACACATGATGTGATAAGAGAGAACATAGACCGTTCTCCGCTTTATTCGGGAGTTATTCACGGTACGGGACCGAGATACTGCCCATCCATCGAAGATAAAGTCATGAAATTCCCGGATAAGACGAGACATCAGCTGTTCCTTGAACCGGAAGGCGAGTTTACTGATGAAATGTATCTCGACGGACTGTCATCATCCATGCCGGAAGATGTTCAGTACAGAATGGTTCATTCGGTTCCGGGACTTGAAAATGCAAAGATCGTAAGACCGGCCTATGCCATAGAGTATGACTGCATATCCGCGACAACTCTTAAACCGTCGCTTGAATCCAAAGCCGTGGACGGACTCTTCTCCGCCGGACAGATGAATGGAAGCAGCGGTTATGAAGAAGCGGGCGCTCAGGGACTTATAGCAGGTATAAATGCAGCACGTAAACTGGCGGGTAAGGAACCAATCGTACTTTCGAGATCTGACGGATATATCGGGGTTCTTATAGACGACCTTGTAACAAAGGAGACAAGAGAGCCATACAGAATGATGACAAGCCGTGCAGAATACAGACTGCTTCTCCGTCAGGATAATGCGGATCTTCGTCTTACCGATATCGGTCACGAGGTGGGACTTATAGATGATGAAAGATATGACAGATTCTGCAAGAAACGTGAGATCATAGAATCCGAGATCGAGAGACTTAAGAGTACTTATGTCGGAGCCAACAAAAAACTTCAGGAATTCCTTGATTCAAGAGGGTCCATGCCGATCGCAACAAGAGTTACGCTTGCGGATATTTTAAAACGACCTGAAATGAGTTATAATGATGTGGTGCGTCTCGGAGAACTTGCCGAAGAAGTATACGGAAAGCAGGATGAAACCGCAGAAGAAAGCGTGAAACCTGTATATGCCGAAGAAGCGGCTGAAGCTGCGGGACTTGATAAGACCGAGATTACCAGACAGATAGAGATACAGATAAAGTACGAAGGATATATAGAGAGACAGAAATCCCAGGTGGAGCATTTCAGAAAGATGGAACAGAAGAAGATTCCATCCGACATAAACTATGCCGATGTTAAGAATCTCCGCATCGAGGCTCGTCAGAAGCTCGAAGAGATAAGACCGGTTTCAATCGGTCAGGCATCCAGAATATCCGGAGTATCACCGGCTGATATATCTATGCTGATGATCTATCTAAAAATGTAACTGTTCATCGGATTATGAGAACCGAAATAACGCGTAATATCTTTATGTGATCCGATGGATAAGAAAAAACAGAGGACATAAAATGAACTACATAGTATTTGACCTGGAATGGAACCAGAGCCCGATAGGACAGGCTGGTGAGCATCCCAGAATGCCGTTCGAGATAATTGAGATCGGCGCAGTTAAGCTGGATGAAGACTACAGCATTGTGGATGAATTCTCCAGACTTGTGAAACCGAGGATCTATACAAAACTTCATAAGATCATAAAACAGATGCTTTCATATGACGAAAAGGATCTGAAACGGGACGGGGTACCTTTCAAACAGGCCTGCTCGGAGTTCCTGAAATGGTGCGGTGAGGATTCAGTATTCTGCACATGGGGACCTTCGGATTTATACTACCTGCAGAACAATATGGATTTCTATTATATGGATAAGTTTCCGTTTCCACTCAAGTTCTACAATATCCAGCAGATATTCGCGGATAAATACGATCCGGACGGAAACATATGGAAACTGGAAAAAGCTGTGGAAATGCTTGGACTCGCTGAAGAAGAACCTTTCCATGCTGCAGTGAATGATGCCAGATATACGGCAAAGGTTCTGGAAAAAGCGGGACTCGGAGATATACTCGATAAATACAGTTTCGATATATACAGGCATCCTAAGAAGAGGGAAGAAAGGGTTGAAGCCTTCCACGACGGAAGGCTCGATGAGATTTCCGAAGAATTTCCTTCCAAGAGAGCCGCAATGGAAGATAAAGAGCTTTCGATGATAAGGTGTGTAAGATGCGGAAGGAAGACCGGTAAGAAATTGAAATGGTTCCCTGCAACCACAAGTACGGAAGTGGCCGTAGGTAAATGTCTCTACCACGGATATATGTCGGGATCCATTAAATGCAAGTCTGTTGGAGACAGTACAGACAACGTATTTATCATCAAAAAGACGATTCCTATATCTCGAAAAGAGTTTGAAGAGATTAAAGTAAAGGAACGTCAGGTTTACGAGAAGAAAAAAGAAAAAGAACGTAAAAAAAGAGCCTAGAGAGGCTCTTTTTTTATGGCACCCGCTTTACGGGGATAAGCTTTCGGAGTAGGTTTTGATTTTTTGACCACTACGAAGCTTCTGGATATATCCGAATCCGGAAGCATGAAGATAGGTGAATCGCAAAGCTTTCCGCCGAGAACTTTAAGTGCATGTGAGGCACCTTCCAGTTCTTCTTTAATATCACCTGATTTATAAGCTATGAGAAGTCCTCCCGGTTTAACATACGGAAGACAGTATTCCGACAGAACGGGAAGTGATGCGACCGCTCTTGAGACAACCAGGTCGAAACCGTCGCGAAGCTTTGGATCGCGTGCACCGTCTTCGGCACGATTATGTATGGCGGTTATCCCTTCAAGTCCGAGCTCGGCGATAACTTCATTCAGGAAGTTGACTCTTTTCTGAAGAGAATCCAGAAGAGTTACTTTTATCTCCGGAAACATGATTTTAAGAGGAATGCCGGGGAAGCCCGCACCGGTACCTACATCTATGAGAGTGCATTTTCCGGAAGAAAGCTTTTCTTTAAAAAGAGGTACGGCACTGTACACCGAGAGACTGTCCGCAAAGTGTTTTATCAGAAATTCATGTTCCTCCGTTATGGCGGTGAGATTCATGACTTTGTTCTTTTCGACAACCATATGATAATACTTGTCCAGACGTGTTTCGGCTGTATCATTTGACGGTATATTCAGTTTTTCTAAAATTGTACTAAGATTTTCCATGCGATAATAATAAGATAATCTTAAGTATTTTTCAATAAAAAAGGTTTGACAAAAAGTGTAAAAATGATATCATCACTTTGTTATAGTATTTCAAATTTTTGTGAAGGGATAAGAGTTCATGAAGGCAATTAAGGTCGTGGGCTGTATTTTGGCGGCTCTGCAATTTGTATTATCTGTTTTGTTTGTTTACCTTTTATATGTTACAAAGCTTATACCATTCAAGTGGATGGTGATCATAGCGGTTATAATGCTGCTGCTTCCTATAATTATAGTAATGATGATGAAGGGAAAGAAAAGTTCGTACGTCGGAATTGTTCTTTCTGTAATAATGAGCGGTATTCTCTGTTATGGAGTTTTTCTTGTTAATTCAACCAACAGAACACTTGACACAGTTACTGACAGTAAGACAGAGGTTGAACAGGTAAATGTATATGTAAGCGCAGAAGATCCTGTTGATTCTATTAATATGGCGGTTGATTCAGGATACAAATTCGGTATCATAAAAAACAGTGATTCTGAAAATGTAAATTCTATCATAAATCAGATCAACAGTGATTTCGGCACAGAGATAGGTGTTAAGGAATATGATTCCGTATATGATCTTGCCGTTGCATTTGAACTTGATAATATTCAGTCTTTTATCATCAATTCGGGAATGCTTGCGGTTCTCGAGAGCTCGGATAATTATGAGAATTATTCGGAAACTCTTAAGGTTATCATGGAGAAAGAGATTGAAACCCAGATTGAAGAGGTTGTAGAGGAAAAGCCTGCTTTCGATAAGAACCGTTTCTGCATGTATATAAGCGGTATCGATACTTATGGTTCCGTAAATCAGAAGAGCCGTAGCGATGTTAATATCATAGCTGTTGTAAATACAGAGACAAGAACGATGCTTCTTGTTTCCACACCGAGAGATTATTATGTAGAGATGCCATGTATAAGCAACCAGAAGGATAAACTTACGCATGCGGGCGTCTTTGGTATAGATGCATCAATGGCTACTCTTGAGAGGCTTTATGATGTTGACCTTAACTATTACCTCAGAATGAATTTCTCGGGTTTTGAAGAGATTGTAGATGAACTTGGAGGAATAGATGTATATTCCGAAGTTGGCTTTACAGCTATTACTGATGATGAGTTCCAGCAGGGATACAATCATCTTGATGGTAAGCATGCGCTTACATTTGCCCGAGAGAGAATGGCCTTCCTCAGCGGAGACAGACAGAGAGGTAACAACCAGATGGCTGTTATCAAAGCAATCGTAGAGAAGGTTGAGTCGTCGGATATGCTTAAAAACTATTCAAGCGTTATGGATTCTCTTGCCGGAACATTCCAGACAGATATGACGAAGGATGAGGTCGGTGAAATCGTACAGCAGATGCTTGAAGATATGAAGAGCTGGAATATCTATTCATACAGCGTAAGTGGTTCGGACGGAGAGGATGTCTGCAGTTCACTGGGTGCTGTAGGATATGTAATGTACCCATATGAAAGTGATGTTTCTTTCGGTAAAGAGCTTATCCAGAAAGTGCTTGGCGATGGTTCTATCAGCCAGGAAGAGATTAATGAACATATGAATCAGTAGGATTACTATTCGCAGCCTATGAGAAATTCAGCAAAACGTCCTGCTTGCAGGATGTTTTGCTGAATTTTCTCATATGGTATCCGATGAATAGTATTACAAAAAGGGAGAATCGTATGAATGAACCTTTCTATAAGAACAGTAAATCATATCTTATCTGTGGATTGATAGGACTGGTAGGGGTCATATATCTCGGCCTTGCAATCTTTATCAACAGTGTTTCCACCGTTATAGATATAGATGAGCGGAATACGGACGGAATGTCGGTATATGATTCCATTGTAGGCGCACTCAAAGATCTGAAGTACGGTTTCAAGATATCAAGGTTCTTTCCGCTTTTACTTGCAATAGCGCTTTTTGTGGTTCTGATCATTATGCTTTACTTCGTTATAAAGGATAACTTCCTGAATGAGAACTTTCACAGACTGGATAAGCTTGCAAGTGAAGAGAAACCTATTCCGAAAGGAACAGTGGTGAGTACGGTTTTTGGCGAAGAGGAAGATGCTATTCTTGCTGATATAACGGGGAAGCCGGGAGATGTTGCGGAAAAACATGAAGAGCCTGTGGAAAAATCGGAAGGATCTGCAGAAACAGCCGATGGGGCAGTAGATAAGGAAACTGCTTCGGAAGATAAGGATGAACTTGAGGATAAGCCTTTTGAGATCAAGGAAGTAACTCCGGAACAGAAGAAGGCTATGGCAAGAAGAAGACGTCTTCAGATGGGCGGACCGATCGGAGTGTTCTTCAGATTTGAGGACAGACACAGATATCTGGCACGTATAATTCCCGGAATACTTGTGGTTCTTATATATATTGGCTTATATCATACACGGGAATATAAGGAAGCATATAACGCAACAACAGAGCTTGTCTCAAGCTGGCAGTCCATTATAACACAGTACAAGATGATGAACATGGAAACTGACATGGTTGCGGAGATACATACGGGATTTGGACTTCTTATGGTAATCGCAGGAGTTATATTCTATTTCGGGGCGTTCTGCTTTAATTTTGTACTTGATACATTGAATGAAGACTGATTTAATGATATGACATAAGTGTCAAAAGATTTTGCAATATGCTATATATTGACGTTCGAGGCAGGTGATGCTGACTCGGACGTCGATTTTTTTATGGGAAACGGCGGTTCCTGCAAAGCAAAATCGCTCCGATAAGAATTCGTCTCGACACACTGTTTCCGTAAATGGAACAAATACGGTTGACGAATGGATAAAATATGGGTTAATATGTCGGCAAGTATATAGTATTAAACATATTCAAGGGAGTGATAATGGAGGGGTTTGATGAGAATTGAAGACATGATAAGAATTAAGATAGAAAACGGGCTTTCCTGCAGAGATATTTCTGAAAAGTCAGGTGTACCATTCGGAACCGTTCAAAAGATATTTGGGAAGAATACCGAAACGCCAAGGTATAAGACGTTGCAGGCTCTCAGTGCATTCTTTGAAGGAATGCAAGGGAGAGGCAGCGAAGAAGCGTTATTTGAGGTGCAGGATAAAATGGTTAAAGAATCGGGTACTTATATGTATGGGACGTCTCCTAAGAAAAAGACCGATCTGACACCGGAAAAAAGAATAGGGAAGACATTGGAAGATTATGAAGCATTGCCCGAGGGAGCAAGAGTAGAGATGATAGATGGTGTATTCTATGACATGGCAAGTCCGACAACTATACATCAGCAGATCATTTCACTTATAGCTTATGAATTCAGGCAATATATAAATACCAATGAAGGAAAATGCATGCCGTTCGAAGCTCCTACAGATGTTCAGCTTAACGGTGATGATGACACCGTGGTTCAACCGGATATTTTTGTGATCTGTAATCGGGATAAGATCAATAAACGGAGGGTTGTGGGCGCCCCGGATCTTATAGTTGAAGTTTTGTCTCCGAATAATTGGTACATGGATATGAGTATAAAGTACCATAAGTATAAAACTGCCGGAGTTAGGGAATATTGGATCGTTATGCCGGAGGATAAAAGTGTTCTTGTGTATGATTTTCTGAAGGCGGATAATTTTGTGAAATATTCATTTGATGATGAAGTTCCGGTTTCGATATGGGGAGGGAGATGCAAGGTTGATTTCGGAAACATATATCGACAGGTCTGTTTTATGTACGAGGAAATATAAATAGTTGGATTTTTAATGAAAATTATGTGATTTTTTACTTGATTTGAGGAAATTTCTTGAGATATGGAAAGATATTTGATATATATAGAACAGAAATGTGAAACTACGATGCGGGCAGAGTAGTATGAAAAGAAAAGATATCAGTAGTATGAACAGGAAGGAACTGGTCGATCTTGTCTATGAACTTGTTGAGGACGAGGGAGACGGAAGTTCTGATATCTCTGTTGAGGAGTTGAAGGCTGAACAGCAGAGAATTAAAAAACAGGGGAAATATATAAAAACATTAAAGAGCACTTTTGCGGTTCTTATAGTTGTAGCCGCTGTGGCAGTGCTCATTTCTGTTTTATTTCTTCCGGTTATTCAGGTGTCGGGCAGTAGTATGGAACCTACGCTATGTGACGGTGACATACTTGTGCTTGTTAAAACCGGTAAATTTGAAACAGGTGAGTTATGTTGTTTTTCCTGGCAGAATAAACTGCTTTTAAAGAGAGTCATCGGAAAAGAAGGCGACTATATAGATATAGATGAGTATGGAAATGTATCCGTAAACAATATACCTATAGATGAACCGTATGTAACTGATAAGAGCCTGGGAATATGTGACATTACGTTTCCATATCAGGTACCTGAAGGAACTATATTTGTATTGGGGGATAAGAGAGATAAATCAGTAGACAGCCGTTCTACGACGATAGGCTGTATATCAAAAGATCAAATAATTGGGAAAGTGCTATTCAAAGTATGGTCAGGGGCAAGTCAGAAATGAATAATTCGGAGAATAAGTTACAGGAAGTCGTAAGACGTATAAAAGAGAATAAGAAACAACACAGAAGGATTCGTCTATATATGACGATTCTTTCTTGTGTTGTTTTTTTACTGGTTTTTTGGCAGCTTAGAGGAACGGGAATAGCGCTTCTTCGTGATTCGGCCGGAGTTGCAACCTCTACGGATGCTGAAAAGAAGGAAATACATGGTGAGCCGGAAGATATTCGGGAATCAGGAACTGTTACGGCAGAAAAAGATAAGGAAAATGAGACAGGTCGGAATATAAATGATGAAAAGATTGATTCTAAGACATCGGATAAGGCAGATGATATACTCGAGGACGAAAAACTGAATACAAAAGAGACATCATCTGAGGAAATTGAAGAAGCTTCGGAAGAAGAATCGGAAGAGCCTGAGAAGGTAGAATATGAATCAGAGAGTGAATCGGGAATCAGAGTAAGGATAAGTGCATCAACCGATGCGTTTCCGGAAGGAACAGATGTAAGGGTTGAGGATGTTCCCGAAGACATGGCAATGGAAATAGCCGAAGCGGGTGTGGCCGAGATAAAGGGAATCGATGTCGCAGCAGTCGAAGATGAGACAGAAACAGATGAAGCCGCAGAGATAAGTACAATCGGTGACGCGGAAGCGGTTGAAGCAGAGACTTTAGAACAGGAAGTTGAGATACATAGTGCAGTCGGAGTTGATATAACATTTATCTCACCGGAAGGCAAAGAGATAGAGCCTGTCGAAGGCAGCAGCGTGGATGTATCTATTCTGCTCCCGGAAGAATCCGAGATAGATAATGATAACCTGTGCCTTCTCCATCAGGTAGATGAAGAAACGGTTGAACATATAGAAGATGCCAAGGTTGAGGATGAAGAAGTTGTCTTCACCACAGAGTCGTTTTCGATATATGTAATGACGAATCTGGGACCAAAGGATAAAGACAAGATACACGAATCATTAAAAGGATATGATTTTTTTAATGATCCAGATGACCCCAATGCACAATATGTACGCAACTTACCTGAGAGACCGTATATAATGCATATTGGTGATGAGATTACTTTGATTGGTGTTGGAACATCAGATTCTATGTGGTCTTATTGTACAGAAAAATATAATTTGTCGATAGATAATATCATTACACCGGGAAATACAATTGTAGAAGATTTGGGAAACGGTAATAAAAAACTGACTAAGACGTATACAGCTATAGACCGAGGTAAAGTTGAAATTCATTACGGTAATGAAGTGTTTTATATTGAAGTGAAGGGTGACGGTGATGAAGGACATCATTCAGATATAGAGATTGAAGATGGAGGCTATTTTAATAAGACGGTTGTAACATATGACAATGATGGAAATGAAATATGTACCATAATTTCATATCAGACAAGAGTTGTAAAAGTGCATGAAAGTCATATTTTTAATGAATCTAATCAAGAGATAACACATAGGGAAAGTGATCTTTCAAAACCTAGTTATTTTGTTGAAGATGATTATGAAGAGTACAATAATTCTGGTAATGGTGGACAGTATGAAATTACATCAGCATGGAAGGGAAACAATGGCACAACTCCTAAATATGACTTAGAGGATGTGGATCATGTATCTTTTTTGATCGATTTGGAATTTGTTCCACGAATAAAAACTGTGTTCATCAATGGAAGTAAAAAAACGGAGGAGAATATTTCTTCGGATTCGCAGTATGAAAAATTTAGTCTTGCAAATATAGAGTTTCTAATGAATAAGCAGAGTGTGCTAGATGCTTTGAATAAGTGTCCGGCGCATAATGGAATGGATTTTAATATAAAGTATAGTAGGGCTTCGTGCGAACTAAGATCCAAAAAAGAACTGGTTGGAGGAAAACTTGAAGCAGGAATGTTCAGTTTTCAAGTTTTAGATAATCAAGAAAATGTGGTAGTAACCGCAGTAAATGATGAAGTTGGGAATATTAATTTTCCACAGATTGAGTTTTCTGAACCGGGAACATATAGATATACGATTAGAGAGGTGTATGATCAAAACCAACAGTCCATTGTATATGATACATCTCCAGATAGAAATGTTGCTGTTGAAGTAGTGAGAGATCCAGATACTCAAGACTTATACATTTATAGTATTACGTATGCTGATGGTAAAATCCCAGAATTCACCAACTACGTTAAATATACACTTCCGAGCACGGGAGGTATCGGAATATATCCTTATATAATACTGGGAATAATTCTTTGCGGAGCTTCATTACTCCTGCTGATTTTAACAAGAAGGAGGGGGAGCGGATGAAGGAAAAACTGTTAGAGTAAGAGATAATACGAATCACAATAATCTATATAATGACTTAAGGAGAGAAAATATGAAGAAAACAGTTAAAATGATTTTAAGTCTTGTGCTTACATTGTTTGTTTTATTATCTTTCGGAAATCCGGTAAAGGCTGCTGATACAAATGTGTATACTATAACAATAACCAGAGACGGAAATGCTGTTTCGGATGATAATCATACTTATGAGGCTTATCAGATATTTAAGGGTGATATATCAGGCGAAGGAAACAATGCCGCACTTAACAATATCGAATGGGGAAGTGGTATAAAAAGTGCTGAGTTTCTTGATGCATTAAAAACGGAAAATAATACGATTTTTGGAGCATGTACGGATGCTTATAGCGTTGCGGAAGCATTGACTAACAGCAAGTTTGACCCTAATAGATTTGCGGAGATTGCTGCCGAACATTTGGGCACTTCATCGGGAAGCGGTACAAGGGCAATTAATGTTACAGGAGCAGGTTACTATATTGTTAAGGAAGTTGATGCAAATGATCCGTTAAAGAATAAGGAGTCAGTTGCTTATACAGATTACCTCCTTAAAATTGTAGGAGATGTAGAAATAGAATTAAAAGATGAAGTTCCTTCTATCAAAAAAGTCATAGCTGAAGGAAATGGAGTAGTTGCAAATAATGCAAGTATAGGAGATAAGGTTCCATATAAGGTTACATCAGCAGTTCCGGATATGACAGGATATACTAAGTATTTCTTTGTAGTAGAGGATGAACTTGGCACCGGACTCACATTTAATAATGATGTAACTATTAAGGTTGGTGAGAATAATCTTCAAAAGGGCGTTGATTATACAGTAGCTACAAATGGACAAAAATTTGAGATAATCTTTAATAATTTTTACAATAATTATAAAGACAAAAAAGGTGCTGAAATTGTCATTGAATATTCTGCGACTTTAAATGAAAATGCAGATCTTACAACAGAAGGTAATCCTAATACAGTAAAACTTGTATATTCCAATAATCCGAATGCTACATCTACAGGAGATCCTGATAATCCAAACAAACCCGGTAATAATGATTATACAGGTAAAACACCTGAAAGTAAGACAAAGACATATGTAACAGAAATTGAGATACTTAAGCTGGATGCTAAGGATCAGGATGAAGGAAAAGAAACACCTCTTTCGGGAGCTAAATTCATTATTGAAGGAAATGGTGTTAAAGCTGTAGTAATAAATGATAAAGTATACGTAGAAGATACAAATGGCTCGTGGTATATGCTTAAGGATGGTACATTTTCAGAAACAGAGCCTGACGAAGAGCATCGCGGATCTGATAAGAAGTATAAGTTGGTAGATAAGGTAACCCAAGGAACAGCAAGTGCAAACGTAAATAAAATATTCTATACGAATGCAAATGGTAAAGCTATAATCAAGGGATTAGCTGCAGGAGAATACACTATAACAGAGCTGGAAGCACCTAAAGGATATAATAAATTGAAAAATCCTGTAAAGGTAACTATTTCGGCAACATATACAAATCAAGAAACTACTATGGATTGCCAATTTGCAGTAACGGGAGAAGGCGCTAACATTAATGGAAATAAGGTGACTATTGTAATAGGGAACAGTAAGGGAACCGAGCTTCCTGGTACGGGTGGTATCGGAACAACTATCTTCTATATCATCGGTGGTATATTAGTTGCAGCAGCAGTAGTTCTTTTTGTAACAAAGAAGAGAGTAGATGCGAAAGAAAAGTAAGGTTTTAAATATAATTATAACTGTCATATTTGTGACGGGGCTGATTATATTGCTTTATCCGTCGGTCAGTAATTATATCAACAGTAAGCATGCTTCGAGAGTTATAAAAAGCTATCGTGAGACTGTTGATAATGCCGACCCGGACGGCTTGGAGAAATCCTTCGAAGCTGCAGAGGCTTATAACAAGGAGCTTGCTAAAAAGCCCGAAGCCTTCTTCAAACCGGAAATCATAAGTGGTTATAACAGTACTCTCGACATAACAGGAACAGGAATTATGGGTTATGTCGAGATTGAAAAAATCGGTGTGGAACTGCCCATCTATCATGGAGTCGAAAAAGAGGTGCTTCAGGTGGGGGCCGGACATTTACCCGGAACCAGCCTGCCTGTTGGTGGCAATTCCACGCATTCGGTTTTGTCGGGACACAGAGGATTGCCAAGTTCCAAGCTTTTCAGTGATCTTGATAAAATGGAAATAGGTGATACATTTTGCATTATCATTCATGATAAGGTACTCACCTATCAGGTTGATCAGATTAAGATCGTTCTTCCTACGGAAACAGACGATCTGAGAATAGAGAACGGAAAGGATTACTGTACACTTCTTACATGTACACCCTACGGTGTTAATTCACACAGACTTCTGGTCAGAGGTGTAAGGGTTGATACTCCGGAGAATGTTGACATCAGAGTTATAAATGAGGCGGTAAAGGTTGATCCGGTTATAGTCGCATCGATAATTCTGATTCCGCTGCTTGTTTTAGCATATCTGATCATATTTTTGTTTGATAAGAAGAGGAGAGAGTGATTTGAAAAGTAAAGTTATTATTGCTTTGATCATTGTTTTCAACTTCATATTATCTGTACCGTCAAATGTTTATGCGGATACGTCTTCTGACAGTAAAGGGCAAATTACGGTAGATGTAAGTTCGGATTCCGATACACTGGTGAAGGAAGGCGTTAAAGTCGGAGTAGTATATGTTGCGAAAGCCGACGGTGAACTTCTGAACGTATTCGGTGATGTCGGTTCGGGAATGGTCGATGTTACAAATTCCGAACTGGCGGTGAAGCTTTATACATATATCAAAGAGACCGGATATGATGTGAATATCAAAGAGACGGATCCTTTTGGAAAGGCGGAATTTGACGGACTGGAATTGGGAGTATATCTTGTCTTCGATACTGAGGCCGATCTGAGAGAAAAGACATTTAATCCATTTCTGGTATCGATTCCGGAAAAGATTAACGGAGAAGAGATTCTCAGTGTAAAAGCTTCTCCCAAGATAGCGAGACCGTCCGAAACTGACGGGACCAATAAAACATCTACTAAGGTGACGGTAAAAACCAATACATCTAAGAAACTTATTCAGACAGGACAGCTTAAATGGATTATTCCTGTTCTTGCGATTACGGGTCTTACGTGCATTTTAGTCGGATGCCTTATAGGGGGGACCGAGAGGAAGAGAAAAGATGCAGACTAAGAAACGTGTGGGTCTGATTCTTATAGTTATAGGTGTGTTTCTGGTTCTTGCGAGTCTGGGGATTTTAATCCACAACGAGTATGAGAGCAGACAGGCAGAAAAACGTTCAAGAGAAGAGGTTGAACGTCTGAGATCGGAAATAAACGGACAATCTAAAGAACAAAGTAAAGATGCATCCGAAGGTGAACCGAAAGAGGAGAAAGATTCCGGGAAGACAGGTAATATCGATGATGCATATATCGGAATAATCACCATACCGGCGGTGGGAGTTGAAGTGCCTGTAACTTCGGATTATAACGAGGAGACATTGAAACAGATGCCGTGCAGATATTATGGATCCGCTGATGAGGGGAATCTGGTTATAGCGGGGCATAATTACAGGCATGGATTCGGTGAGCTGAACAGTCTGTCGGAGGGGGATGAAGTAATCCTTACGGAGATGGACGGAAATATAAGACATTATGTTGTCAGGGAACGAGAAGTTTTAAAAGAAGATGATATCAAGGGAATGAATGAATCCGGTTGGGATTTATCTCTTTATACATGCACTTACAGCGGTAGAGAGAGACTTACCGTGAGATGCAGAGAAGAATAAAACGTGGGCGGATTATTTACCGTCCACGTTTTCTTTTGCCATCTTTCCGTCATGGAGAAGTTTCCACAAGCGGTCGCTGTCCTCTTTATCGAGGGCATCTCTATATTCTCCGAGAAAGTTGATTATATAGTCAAGTTCCTTGATAAGATTGTCTCTGTTCTTCATAAAGATTCCGGTCCACATATCTTCGTTAAGCCAGGCAACCCTTGTAAGGTCTCTGTAGCTTCCTGCGGAATATCCGCGGTGCTCCATAGCCGATGGGCTCTTTATGTAGGCGTTTGATACGATATGTGCAAGCTCTGAGGTGAAGGCTATCATTTCATCGTGCTTTTCCGGAGAACATACGGTTATGCGTCCGAAGTCACATGGTGCGAGTGCTGCCCTTATGTTGGAAAGAAGAAGCTGGTCTTCACCGTTTTCGGGAACAACTATCATCGATGCATCTCTGAAGAGCTTTCCGGAACTGTATTTGAATCCCGAATATTTCTTTCCGGCCATCGGGTGACCACCTACGAAGGTAAAGCCGTATTTGTGAGCGAGAGGAAAACATTTCTCACAGATCTCTCTTTTAAGACCTGCGGTATCAAGAACAACCGCATCCTTTTTGATATGAGGAGCCATATCCTCCATCCACTCGATCACTGTATCAGGGTATAATGCCGGGATGATGAGATCGCATTCTCCGATATTGTCCTTGTCGAGAACTCCGTCTATCGCACCTTCCACGGTTGCGAGATGCGTTATGGAATTGTTCAGGTCTACGCCCAGAACCTTAACGTCCGAGTTCTCTTTATAAGCCTTTGCGAAAGAACCTCCGATGAGACCAAGTCCGGCGATTCCCACTGTTTTTACTGTTATCACTTATTCTTCCTCTTGAAATATTATTCTGTATTGAAGTATAATCAAGGGCGTAGTTTTTCTGCCCTTAAAAATACAACAAAGAGACTATATCACTTTAACGCGATAAAGTCAAGGGCGCTGACATATTATGGGGGAAAACTTCCTGAGCAAAGATAGGAATAAGATCATGCTTAAAGTATTTTTGGAATTATTTGTCATATGTTTTCTCGGAGTCGAGATGTATTTCTGCACTGCGGGGAACAGACATAGAAAGAAGAAGATTCTTAAGGGTTGGAATCCTGTAAAGGGAACCATCACTGCAATTGAAAAAAAGGTCGATGAGATATCGAGAAAGTCATATGTCGAGTTGACCATCGCTGCGCCTGAAGGAAGAACAGTCTATTCAAAACTGGACAGCTTCTGTATATATGAGGTGGGTGAAGAAGTCGATCTTATGGAAATGAATGGGGTTCACCGTTTTCTCGGTAATGACAGAGTGGATAAAAAGGGGCGTAAGGAAACGCTTATCGGCACACTGCCGCTTCTGGTACTTATAGTTATATGTGCCGTTATAACCTTTATCGCGCATCTGGCAGGCTGATATTGATCAAAGATCAGTCATTCCGGCTGTTCGGGCGGGGCAGGCACTTTGGTAGGCAGGACTTGAGGAAGGAGAAGAGTATGGAGAAGAATTCGGTTAGCGGAGCAAAAAAAACTAAAGCTGTAAAAAAGGCTGTATCAGCAGTTAATGCTAATATTAAAGAGGCAAAGAAAGCCAAGAAGCTTGAGAAGAAGCAGGCTAAGAAGGATCTTAAGACCATGAAGAAGGTTTATACCAAGGCACTCAGAAAAGAGAGCCCTGAGAGAACACTTTCGATCATAGCGGTACTTCTTGCATTTGTCTCGGTTATCCTTCAGGTATTTTTCATAGATAAGGATGAAGAGTAGCTAATATTGGTTCAAGTGTCAAAAGTCAAACTGTTTTCTTGTTTGCAAGAAACGGAGCGATTCGTGAACCATAATATAAATTTTGAAAGGAATATAGAGAACAATGAGTAAGAATTTTAAGGAGATTCTTGAGAAGGTAAAGGCACTTCCTAAGAAGACGGTTTCCGTAGCTGTAGCACAGGACAGTGAAGTGCTTATGGCAGTTAAGGCTGCAAAGGAACAGGGGATAGCAAATTCGGTACTTTTCGGCGATGCCGAGAAGATTGCTGAGATCGCAGCAGAGATCGGTATGAATATCGATGATTATAAAGTAGTTGATATCAAGGATCCGATCGAGGCAGCACATGAAGCTGTTAAGTATGTACATGACGGCAATGCCGATATGTATATGAAGGGCCTTATCGAGACAAAGGATTTTCTTAGATCCGTACTTGATAAAGAAGTAGGACTCCGTTCCGGAAGACCGCTTTCACACGTATGTGTATTTGAGATGAAGGGCTATGATAAGCTCCTCTTCCTGACAGATGTTGCATTTGTACCATATCCTACACTTGAGGATAAGGTGAGCATAATTGAGAATACAGTTGAGATCTGCCGTGCAGTCGGAATCGACTGTCCTAAGGTTGCACCTCTTGCAGCTGTAGAAGTTGTAAATCCTAAGATGCCTGAGACAGAGGAAGCGGCAGAGCTTACAAAGATGAACGAGGAAGGAAAGATTCAGAATTGTATCGTTGACGGACCTCTTTCATTCGATCTTGCAACATGTCCTGAGGCTGCGCAGCATAAGGGCGCTACCGGAAGAAAGATCGTGGGCGATGCTGATGTAGTTCTGTTCCCGGATATCCATGCTGGAAATATTACTTACAAGGCACTTGTTCACTATGCTGATGTTATCAACGGAAATATGATAACAGGTACTGCAGCACCGGTTATCCTTACATCACGTTCGGATTCCTTTGAAGTAAAGGTTAATTCACTTGCACTTGCGGCACTTGTTGCTGACAGTTTAAAGAAGAATAAGTAAGAGAGGCGGGCAGATATGGCAATCAGATCACTTATTATAAATCCGGGTTCAACATCGACAAAGATCGGTGTTTTCGAAGACGAGAGTCTTCTTTTCGACGAGACACTTCGTCATACAACAGAAGAGATCGCAAAGTATGACAAGATCGTTGATCAGATAGATTTCCGTAAGGAAGTTATCCTCAATTTCCTTAAGGAGAAAGATATAGATATAAAGAGCTTTGATGTGATCGTAGGAAGAGGCGGACTTCTTAAGCCTATCCCAAGCGGTACATACGCTGTTACGGATAAGCTTGTAGAGGATCTTAAGAATGCGGTGGGCGGCGAGCATGCATCCAACCTCGGCGGTATCCTTGCGAAGGAGATTGCGGACGAGATCGGCGTACCTTCATACATCGTGGATCCTGTAGTAGTAGATGAACTTTCTGATGTTGCACGTCTTTCCGGTGTTCCGGAACTTCCTCGTGTCAGCATCTTCCATGCACTTAACCAGAAGGCTGTTGCCAAGAGATATGCCAAGGAGATCGGTAAGAGATATGATCTTCTTAATCTCATAGTTGTTCATATGGGCGGCGGTGTGTCTGTAGGTGCACATACAGGCGGAAAAGTTGTTGATGTATTCAATGCACTTTCGGGCGACGGTGCATTTTCACCTGAAAGAGCGGGTGCGGTTCCTCCGGGAGCACTGGTTGACCTTTGCTTCTCAGGGAAGTATACTCAGAAAGAGGTTAAGAAGATGCTGATCGGTAACGGTGGCTTCAATGCTTACCTCCATACAAATGATGCAAGAGAGGTTTATCAGAAGTCTCTCACCGATGAATATGCAAAGACAGTACTGGACGCTTTCATATATCAGGTAAGTAAGGATATCGGAGCGCAGGCTGCGGTCCTTTCGGGAAATGTTGATCAGATCATTCTTACCGGCGGAATCGCATACGGTGAGTATGTTGTAAATGAGATTAAAAAGAGAGTTCAGTTTATCGCTCCGGTTACCGTATATCCGGGTGAGGATGAACTTCTTGCACTTGCTGAAGGTGCACTCAGAGTTATGAACGGTGAAGAAAGAGCTCTTGAGTACTAGTAAATCGTGTCCGGCGGACATGAAAATATAAAGGGGTTAGAAGTATCATAATATGCGAAATATTGCTGTTTCCATCGTAGGCAGAACCTACGGAGAGATAATTGAACATATAACTCGGATCATGGGCAGGGTAGTTGAGATAGAGACGGAATATAAGGATTCCGATCTTAAGGTCGGCATACTCGAGTTCCGTGCTGATTACTATGAGAAAGTTACCGAGAAAACAGAACTTATCGAGCTTTTGGGTGAAGTGAGACGTATCATAGGTGACAGACAGCTCCTTTTTACATATCGAAGTGAAGAGGAGGGCGGCGAGTTCAGACATGACCGTGCGGGATTCATGCTTCCCGATATCTATGATTGGGTTATTAATTCCAAACTGGTTGACATGGTGGATATAGAGCTTATGTCCGGTAATTACAGAGTGGCGCGTTATGCGGCAAAGGCTCATGATGCGGGACTTAAGACAGTTATATCGTACCATAACTTCGAGATGACGCCTCGTGATGAGAAGATACTTGATATGATGGAATCTATGGAGACTCTCGGGGGAGATGTTCTGAAAATTGCGGTAACTCCGAATAAAGAGTTTGACGTTAGAAGAGTTCTTGAACTTCTGGACAAGCTTAAAGAGGGAGGATATAAGGATTATAGGATAACAAAACCAGTTGTTATCATATCCATGGGAGACATGGGTAAAAAGTCCCGATTCTGTCTGGGAGAAAAAGGATCATTATTTACATTCGCTTATGTTGGTGAAGAATCTGCTCCGGGTCAGGTTGAGCTGGGAGAGATATTTAAGAAACTGGCGTAGAAAAAAGTTTCATGTGACCCTGCTTCGCAGGATTAAAGAGTCAAAAAAAGCATCTTTGAAAACGAGTTTTCAAGATGCTTTTTTTGACTCTTTATCTGCCGACAGTAACTATACTTTCTTGAACTGTTTTGAAAGTTCTTCGATTGACGGCTCTCCCGGAAGTGGGAACACGATTCCGGCCGAACGACGTATTGTTTCCAGGAAGGATGAGAGGTGGATGATATCCTGATGTGTATGCTCGGGAGTTTCAATCTTTCCGGTCATAACGGCCTCTCTTGCTGCCATAAATTCGAATTCATAACCGGATTTCTGCTTTTCCGGCTTCTGTAAAATCTGAACAGGCTGTCCGTTGGTTCCGTATACGGTAACTTTCTCAGGGCAGTTTACGTTGTCAACTTCGATTCTTCCGCCGGTACAGTAGATAGTTGCCTTATTCTCCGTATTATAGGTCATGGTTGCAAAGACAGATGCCGAACGGGCTTTTGCAAAGTTAAGCTGAATGGCGTCGATGGCATCTACATTTGTTTTCCACTTTATGATAGAAGGTGCGAAATTTGCAGGAAGCTGACCCATTATGGAAACCACGAACGAAAGAGGGTAGATTCCGATATCAAGAAGGGCTCCACCGGCAAGTTCAGGAGATGTAAGACGCTCTACTTCGTGAAGATCGTAGCCGATAGCTGCGGTTACATGACGAACAGGTCCGAGAAGGCTTTCGTTGGCAAGTTTGACAACTGTATGTGTGAGCGGCATATATCTTGTCCAGAGAGCTTCTCCACAGAAGAGGTCTTTCTCCTTGGCGAGCTCGAGTACTTCTCTTGTTGTAGCTGAGTTGAAAGAGAAAGGCTTCTCAACGAGACAAGGCTTTCCTGCTTCAAGACAGCGCTTTGCGAGCTCTGCATGTGTGGAGGTAACTGTTGCTATGTATACCAGTTCTACCTTCGGGTCTGCGATAAGTTCATCATATGAACCGTAACTTTTTTCAATCTGATGTGTTACAGCGAATGCTGCAGCCTTAGCTTCGTCTCTGGAAGCTATGGCATATGGTGTAAAGCCGCTGAGCTCATTCAGACAGTCAGCTATTCTGGCTGCTATGGCTCCGGCTCCGAGTATTCCGACTTTAAATGTGATCATGATAGTCTCCTCAATACAAAATTATTTGATACCTGCTCAGCAGGCTACTCCCTATTATAAGGGATTATCACGAAAAAAACTATTATTTTTTCATGTCCTGTGCTATCATAGTACGGTACTGAATTTTTAGATAATTAAGAGTTTTGCGTGGGTATATTTATGAAAACTGTTAAAATAATTGGACGGGAAGTTGAAGGGTTCTGGAAGGACTCGATACTTACCCCGATTTTTATGATATTTGAAGTAATATTCGAAACACTTATCCCTGTCTTTATGGGTAAGATCTTAAACATTTCCGAAGGAGACAGTATAGGTGCGGCAGAGATGAAGCACATCCTGCTGTACGGTTTCATCATGCTCCTGCTTGCCGCAGGCGGACTCTATTCCGGTATCATGGGCGGCAAGTACGGATCCAGAGCGTCCACAGGTTTGGGACGTAACCTCAGAAGGAGCATGTATAGAAGAATTCAGACCTTCTCTTTTGCAAATATTGATAAGTTCTCACCGGCCAGTCTTGTTACAAGAATGACAACAGACGTAACCAATGTGCAGAACGCCTATCAGATGATCCTGAGAATGCTGACAAGAGCACCATCAAGTCTTATCATCTCGCTTATCGCCGCATTTATGATCAGCCCGAGAATAGCGCTTATCTATCTTGAATCGGTTGCGGTGCTCGCAGTACTTGCCATCCTGGTTATATCAAGAGTTACAAAGTATTTTGCGGCCGCATTTCCGAAGTATGACGAGATGAATGAGAGCGTAAGAGAAAATGTTACCTCCATCAGAGTAGTTAAGGGCTTCGTTCGCGAGAATCACGAGATTGAGAAGTTTAATAGTGCCAGCGGAATGATCTACAAGCTTTTCAAGAAGGCTGAGAGCATAATGGCGCTTGTCAGTCCTATCATGCAGACCACTATCTACACAACCATGCTTCTTGTAAGCTGGGTGGGTGCGAAGCTTATAGTTATGGGAGGCGGTTCTCCGGATGCTCTTACAACGGGTGACCTCACAGCACTCCTGTCTTACTGCATGCATATCCTCATGAGTCTTATGATGCTTTCAATGGTTGTTGTCATGATCACTATGTCTGCAGCAAGCGCAAACCGTATCGCTGAGGTTCTCACCGAAGACAGCACACTTGTAAATCCCGAGAATCCGGACTATGAGATTCCTGACGGAAGCATCAGCTTTGAAAATGTCACCTTCAGATATAATGAGACATCGGAGCAGCCGGTACTCGATAATATTAATATAGATATCAAATCCGGTGAGACTATCGGTATCATCGGAGGAACGGGTTCGAGTAAGACAAGTCTTATCAATCTTATCAGCAGACTCTATGATGTAAGTGGAGGAGTTGTTAAAGTGGGCGGTAAAGACGTAAGAACTTATGATCTTGAGACTCTCAGGAACAACGTTGCTGTTGTTCTTCAGAAGAACGAGCTTTTCTCGGGGACAATACTTGATAATCTGCGTTGGGGTAACAAGGATGCAACCGAGGAGGAATGCCGTGAGGCATGCAGACTTGCCTGTGCGGATGACTTCATAGAGGGCTTCCCTGACAAATACGAAACAATGATATCTCAGGGCGGTACCAACGTATCAGGAGGACAGAAGCAGAGACTCTGTATAGCGAGAGCACTTCTTAAGAAACCGAAGGTGCTCATCCTCGATGACAGTACAAGTGCTGTTGATACGGCAACGGATGCGCGTATTAGGCAGTCCTTCAGGCAGTTCATACCTGAGACAACAAAGATCATAATAGCTCAGAGAATATCCAGTGTAATGGATGCGGATAAGATAATCGTGCTTGATAACGGACGCCTTATGGGTTTTGGTACTCATGAGGAACTTCTGAAATCTAATGAGATATACAGCGATGTTTATGAATCACAGCAGGGCGGTTCGGGTGATTTCGACGAGCTCTAGAGAAAGGAACTAAGATATGCCGGCTCCAGGTGGAAGACGAGTTCCCCGGGGAATGAAACCTCAGATTGAGAACCCGGGCGCAGTATTTAAAAGATTAGTAAAATATCTGTTCAGTATATATGGCAAAGAGATGATCGTGGTTTTTATCTGCATCATCATATCGGTTCTTGCTAATCTTCAGGGAACCATGTTCATGCAGGTTCTTATAGATGACTACATCATACCGATGGTGGAATCGGGCAGCAGGGATTTTACCCCGCTGATAGGTGCGATAACCAAGATAGCGATATTCTATGCTTGCGGAATATTTGCCACATATGGTTTTAACAGAATCATGGTAAATGTAACACAGGGAACGCTTCTGCGTCTCAGAGGTGAACTCTTCAATCATATGGAGACGCTCCCTATACGTTATTTTGACAGTAATTCCCGAGGGGATATCATGTCAATATACACCAATGATATCGATACCATGAGACAGATGATCAGTCAGAGTATTCCCTCATTGTTTCAGAGTGTGATAACGCTGGTTGGTGTAATAGTATGTATGGTCATCAGAAGCGTACCTCTTACCATAGTTACCTTTATCATGGTCGGCTTTATGCTTAAGGCTACCATGAAGATATCAGGTAAGAGCGGTACTTACTTTATGGCTCAACAGAAAGATATCGGTAAGGTTAACGGTTACATTGAAGAGATGATGACCGGACAGAAGGTCGTTAAGGTTTTCTGTCATGAGAATGAAAGTATAAAGAAGTTTGATGAGCTGAACGATCAGCTCTTTGATAGTGCATATAATGCCAATAAGTATGCAAATATACTGATGCCGACCATGGCTCAGATGGGGAACTTGAGCTATGTTATCTGTGTAGTTATGGGAGCTGTACTTATTATGACCGCTGTTGGTGTAAAGGGCTCAGCATTCCCGGGAATCGCGCCGCTTACAGTCGGTGGTCTCTTTGCATTTCTTCAGTTTAATAAGAGCTTTAACATGCCGATAAATCAGGTGTCCATGCAGTTTAACTCTATCATCATGGCACTTGCCGGAGCAGACAGAGTATTTAAACTTCTGGATGAGAAACCGGAAGAGGATGATGGCTATGTAGGTCTTGTAAATGTGATCGAGAACTCGGACGGAAGCTTTACCGAGTCAACAAAACGTACCGGAAAATGGGCATGGAGACATGAACATCAGGCTGACGGATCGGTTGATTATATTCCTCTTCAGGGACATATCGTTATGGATGACGTGGACTTCGGTTATGTTCCGGAGAAGATGGTCCTGCATAATGTTTCGATAGATGCACAGCCGGGCCAGAAGATAGCTTTCGTTGGTTCGACAGGTGCAGGTAAAACCACTATCACCAATCTTATCAACCGTTTCTATGATATTCAGGACGGAAAGATAAGATATGACGGAATAAATGTCAATAAGATCAAAAAGGGAGATCTGAGACGTTCTCTTGGCCTTGTTCTTCAGGAAACACATCTTTTTACCGATACGGTTATGGAAAATATACGTTACGGAAGATTGGATGCTACGGATGAAGAATGTATCGAAGCTGCAAAGCTTGCAAATGCGGATACCTTTATCAGACAGCTTCCTGACGGATATAACACCAGGCTTACCGGTGACGGAGGAAATCTCAGTCAGGGTCAGCGCCAGCTGCTTGCCATAGCTCGTGCGGCAGTTGCCAACCCTCCGGCTCTTATTCTTGATGAGGCAACAAGCTCCATCGATACAAGAACCGAGCGTCAGGTTCAGGACGGTATGGATAAACTGATGGCCGGCAGGACCACATTTGTCATAGCTCACAGACTCTCGACGGTTAAGAACAGTGACTGCATCATGGTACTTGAGGCAGGACGGGTTATAGAGAAGGGTACACACGACGAACTTCTTGCTGCAAAGGGTAAATATTATCAGCTTTATACGGGAGTCGGGCTCGAGTAAATTGCATAAAACAAAAGGAAAATGCTTGATTATTCAGTTAACTTGTGTTAACATTAGTTCAATTATAGAGTAATCAAGCATTTGTTAATTATAGGAGTATAGTGCAATGGAATTACATCAGTCAGCAGAGGATTACCTTGAGGCGATTCTTATGATCAAGGAGAAGAAGGGTTATGTCCGTTCAATTGACGTTGCGAACCAGCTTGGAGTGTCAAAACCAAGTGTAAGTTATGCTACAAAGCGCCTTCGTGAGAACGGATATATATCTTTTAATGAGGATGGTATGATCAATCTGACCGATTCCGGTATGGAAGTTGCCGAGAAAATCTATACCAGACACAAAGTGCTTACGGATTTCTTTATAAAGCTCGGAGTTGATCCGGAAGTTGCAAGTGAAGATGCATGCGGTATCGAACATGATATCAGTTCTGAGTCCTTCGAGAAGTTATGCAATTTTGTTAACAGTTGTGGAGTCCTTCAGGAAAATTGTGACACTTGTGCAAAGGATTGTAAAACTAAAAAGTAATTTTTGTATGAAAACTCTCGGTTCGGAATATTGAATTGGGAGTTTTAGTTATTTTTACGCGGTTTTTTTGGTTGAATTGACATTTTGACATTTAACATGCGTTACACTATAATGTGTGACGTTAGTATTATGAAAGAAGGTTAGAGGAATGGCTGAGATGTCAACAAAGGAAAAACTGCAGTATGCAGCGCTGGACCTTTTTGCGAAGAAGGGATACGCGGCCACAAGCGTGGATGAGATTGCCGAATCCGTCGGTATGAAAGGACCTATTATTTACAAATATTTCAAGGGTAAGGAAGATCTTCTGTACAGTCTGGTCAATATTACAGACAGCAACTACAGACAGGAGATGATGATGGAGACAGCAGTTCCGATATGGATTCATAACGGAGCCGAGCTGAAGGAGTTTTCTCTGCATCAGATCAACTACACCATCAGCAACGAAACAGTTGTCAAACTTCGAAGAATGAGTTCGATTGAGCAGTACAGAAATGCACGTCTTGCCAAGGAAGCTTCCAGACATCAGTTGGATAATATTTTGAACCTTTTTACCAGAATTTTTAAATGTATGATCGATAACGGTGCGGTTGATCCGTACGATCCGGAAATTCTGGCGCTGGAGTTTACTTCTCCTACATCGGTTTTGATCCAGCTCTGCGACAGAGAACCTGACAGAAAAGAGGAAGCACTTGAACTTGTAGAAAAACATATTGATTTCTTTATCTCAAAATATTGCAAGAAGTAATCCGAAGAACGACCGATAGAGATAAGACTTGAGACGAAAAAACACGGTTTTTGAGTAATCATTCAGAAACCGTGTTTTTTAATTATTTCGTCTATTTTTTCGGATTTTTCCTTGTAACCGGGTGTCTTCTTAACTGCCTTCGTATCGCAGTGGCCGTGACAGGCACCTCTGTCGGGACAGCTTCCGCAGGTTCCGGTCTTTTTTATATACAGAATCGCCGGAACAAGTAGGAGAATTATTATAATAAGAGCTATGAGGGTTGGAATATTCATATTATATACCTTCCATGTTAGTTATATCTAACTCAAAAAGATAATAATCGATTATTCTGTCCACGTCAAGGAAAAAAATATGTTACATATTCATAAATGGTGCTATAATTGTGCTCGGCGTTCGCGAAGCAGAATGGATATTGCACGAAGTGCGAGAAAATCAGGAGATGATCAGTTATGAGAAAGTTTGAAAAATCAGTAAAGCTCAATAATGTTTGTTATGATATAAGAGGTCCGGTCATGGACGAAGCAAATCGTATGGAAGCGGCGGGTGAAAAGATACTTAAGCTTAATATCGGTAATCCCGCACCTTTCGGTTTCAGAGCACCGGACAAGCTGATAGAGATCCTGTCGGGAAACCTTACGAATACTGAAGGTTATTCGGATTCAAGAGGACTTATCTCGGCCAGGGAAGCTATCGTAAAGTATGATGAGAAGAAAGGTATAAGAGGCGTTACAGTAGGTGATGTATATACAGGTAACGGCGTGAGTGAGCTTATAACTCTTTCCATGCAGGGACTTCTGGATTACGGTGACGAGATACTTGTTCCTTCGCCGGATTACCCGCTTTGGACAGCCTCCGTGACACTTGCAGGAGGAACTGCGGTTCACTATCTTTGTGACGAAAGTTCAAACTGGTATCCGGATATCAAGGATATCGAGAGAAAGATCACACCCAGAACAAAGGGCATTGTAGTTATCAATCCTAATAACCCGACAGGTGCGCTTTACCCGGAAGATGTTCTTAAAGAGATCGTGCGTCTTGCGGAACTTCATGATCTTATCATTTTCGCGGATGAGATATATGACCGCCTCGTAATGGACGGAAAGACACATACATCCATAGCGAGTCTTACAGACAAGCTCTGCATAACATTTAACGGACTTTCCAAGTCTCATCTTATAGCGGGCTACAGGGTAGGATGGATGTCCATATCGGGTGATAAGAGTAATGCCAAGGGATATATGGAAGGTATCAATCTTCTGTCGACTATGAGACTCTGTTCAAATGTACCGGCTCAGTCCTGTATTGCGCCGGCACTGGATATGCTTGATGAAACCAAGGCTCTTGTCGAACCGGGCGGAAGAGTGTATGAGCAAAGAGAGTATATATATAATGCGATAAAGAATATTCCGGGAATGAGTGCCACAAAGCCTGAGGCTGCATTTTACATTTTCCCTAAGGTTGACAGAGAACTGTTCAACATTACCGATGATGAAAGATTTGCACTGGATGTTTTAAAGGCCAAGAAGATTCTCTTTACACACGGCGGCGGATTCCATTGGGAGACTCCGGATCATTTCAGAATAGTATATCTTCCGGAAATCGATGTGCTCTCCGAAGCTATGGATGCTATGGGCGAATTCCTGATGACGTACAGACAGAGGAACTAGAATGGTAACAGCTATGCTTTTTGCGGGCGGTGTTGGAAGACGTATGAATTCCGATGACCTTCCGAAGCAGTTTATGAAAATAGGTGATAAGCCGATCATAGTAAGAACGATGGAGCATTTCGAAAAGCATCCGGAGGTTGACTATATAGTCGTGGCCTGTAAGGAGGACTGGATAGATCATCTGAATGCTCTGATAGAGGAATATAAGATTACAAAGGTACATTCTGTGGTTCCCGGAGGAGCCACGGGATATGCCTCTATTCATAATGGGGTTTTGGAAACCGCAAAGTTTATGAAGAATCCGGAGGATATAATACTTATCTGTGACGGAGTGCGTCCGATGCTGTCAGAAAGACTCATATCGGATTCTGTTAAATTCGCACGTGAGTACGGTACATCCGTTCCCGTGACTCCGAGCATAGATTCGCTTCTTTTCAGTGAGGACGGAAAGTTCTGCGAAAAGAGCTACGAGAGAAGCAGTATGTATATTACTCAGGCACCTCAGGGTTATACCATGGAGAAGATCCTCTGGGCACACAGCGAGGCTGAACGCCGTGGAATAACCAACCCTGTATCTTCAAGCGAGCTTTTTATCGAGCTCGGTGAGAAGGTGAGGCTCTTTGAGGGTGAGAGAATAAATATCAAGGTTACGACACATGAAGACCTGGAAATATTAAATGCATGGTGTGATCACCGGGAAAGTGAGAGATGATTATGGTGAAACTATCTGATTTTATGACCAAGGAGCAATATGCCGATATACTTGAAGTGACTGAAAATCCGGCTGTACCATGGGATGAGCTTACGGGAAAGACCGTTCTTATCACAGGTGCAGCCGGTTTTATAGGTTATTATCTTACGGCGGCGCTTCTTCTGAGAAACGATCTGTATAATGCGGGTATCCGCGTGCTGGGTATTGTAAGAAATATCGACAAGGCATTTGCAAAGTTCGGTGTGATGACCGAAAGAGAGGATCTGGTTCTCTTTGAAGTGGATGTCTGCGATCCGGAGCTTGGAAACGTCATCTTCGCATATACTAAGAGAAATATGGGTACGGCACCGGATGAAGAATCCTGGAATTCGGGCGTTGATTATATAATCCATGCCGCAAGCCAGGCGTCTGCATGGCATTTTGAAAATGATCCGGTAGGAACCATGCGTGCGAACACCATCGGAACCGACAATGTACTTGAGACTGCCCGCAAACTTGACAGCCGTGTGCTTATAGTGTCCAGTCTTAAGGTATATGGCGATGTGGATATAGATTCCTATAAGAGCTGCTATGCAATCGGAAAACGTGCAAGCGAAACACTGGCTGTAAGCTATTCGAAACAGTTTGGTGTGGATGTGAGGATTGCGAGACCGAGCTATATCTTCGGTGCGGCATCGCTCAGAGATGACAGAGTATGGGCTCAGTTTATCGCAAATGTGGTTAAGAAGGAGGACATCCTTCTGAAAAGCAGCGGAGCGGTTTACAGATCCTTCTGCTATGTTACAGATACAGCGGCGGGACTTCTTACAATCCTGCTTAAGGGCGAGCCTTGCAAGGCATATGATATAGCTTCCGAGATAGGAAATGTGTCCATCAGGGATTTTGCAAAGACGGCGGTTGAGACATTTCCGGAGAGAAACCTCTCTCTGGCGTTCGAAAAGCCCGAAGATACGGCTGAACCGACCTCTATGGCAAGGGAGATACTGGACGGAACAGCTCTTTACGGACTTGGCTGGAAGGCATCTGTTGACATATCGGAAGGCATCAGAAGATCGGTAGACATAATTGAGGCTGATACAGCCCTTTTTGCTTGAAATGTATCTATGAAAATGGTAGACTATAATAGTTAAATTATCATTAGGTGTAGTGCGCCCAAATGAAAAAGAATGGAACTGAGGTAGACATCATTGGACAAGCTGATAAAGTTTATAAAAGCGCTTATAGTAGTGGTCGCAGCGGCTATGCTGTGTATGATATGCAAGAACTACTATAAGGATTACAAAGCAGCGTATAACGAAGAGTATACAGGTACGTATCACAGAGAAGGAACGGATGTTGAAGTAACGATTCCGGAGGGATCGAGCATCAAGGAAGCCGCAACCATTCTCTACGACAAAGGTCTTATCAAGTATAAAGGAGCCTTTGTTGACAGATACCAGGAATCTAAGTTTTCCGGAGAACTTAAGGCCGGAACTTATAAGCTGAACACAGGTATGAATACTCTCGAGATGATCGAGATCATGTGTCCTGTAATAGACGAATCGGGCATCATTAAGAAACTTGTCATACCGGAGGGCTTCTCGGTAGACCAGATAGCTGCAAGATGTTCGAAAGAAGAGATATGTTCTAAGGAGGATTTCCTCAGGGCGGTTAATTCTGTTACTGCTTCGGATTTCGAATTCCTTCAGGATGTACCAACAGGAGCAAATGTCAGATACAAGCTGGAAGGATATCTCTTCCCGGCAACATATGACATCTATAAGGACACAACGGCAGAAGATATTGTGAATATGATGCTGCAGGCATTTAAGAATTACTATACAGAAGACATGCAGACCAGAGCCGAAGAGCTGGGGATGAATTCTTATGATGTACTGAAGCGTGCATCCATGATAGAGAGAGAAGCTAAGATCGCTGAGGAACGCCCTACTATAGCGGGAGTTATCAATAATCGTTTGAATGCGGATATGCTTCTTCAGATCGATTCGACAGTACTGTATCCTCTTACAGAGGGAATGTATGATAAGACGGAAGTATTATACGAGGATCTTGAGATTGATTCCCCGTATAATACATATTTGTACAAGGGACTTCCTGTCGGACCTATATGCAATCCGGGACTTTCCTGCATCAATGCGGTTCTTGAACCGGAAGAGCATAATTACCTGTACTATCATGTAATCGATGAGGAAACAGGTAAGCATATTTTTACCGAAACCATGGAAGAACATGAGGCAACAATGGGCGAAGACGGCGATGGTTCGGGTGACGAGTAAATTTTTGGGTTAAAAGTATTATGAGTGATATGGGGGAGAATAACTAACCTATACAGACATAATTATTTCGAGGAGGAGACGTAGATGAGAAGCTTTGGCTTTACAGCGAAGAACATGGGGGAGGAGAGATACCTTACCTACACAATGGGAGAGGGCTGTGAACTTGACGAAGATACGCTTGATATTTGCGAAGAGGGCGTACCGGGGCTTGTCGACATCATCTATGAGGAAGATGATGACTTTGATTATCTTACTTATGACATTTCAGGTAAGATGACATTGGACAGCTTTACTCAGGGACCTATGGATAAGAGCAAGGTTTTCACTCTTATCAGAAATGTGGCGATGGGTATAATAGATATCAAGGAACAGGGTATTCCGCTTGCATATATTTTGCTTAACAGAAAGTATATGTATGTAAATCCGGACACTTTAAACATCCAGTATCTCTGTGTTCCTATAGAGAGCGAAGGCAGCGTGGCTGCGGAATTTAAAGGATTTGTAAGACAGTTTATAGCCAACCTTGTTTTCAATGTGGATGAGGAACTTGGCTATGTAGGACAGCTTCTCACATATATAAACGGTGATTCGTTCAATTTAAGAGGCCTTATAGGCCTTGTTGAAGCGCTCATGAAGGATTCGGGAATCAACTTCGACGGAACTTCATCGGATATCGCAACAGCAGACGGCGACGTTATTGTAAGCGTTGACACACCTAAGGAAGAAGGCGGAGTAAGCAGCTATATGGAAGAGCTTCCTGATGCTGAAGACGACCTTCCTGAAATTGGTGACGATGAAGAAGAGGACGAAGTAGAGGAAATCGAAGAGACAGAAGCTGAAGAAGCAGAAGATGCTTCAGCAGACGAAGATGATGACGATGATGCTCCTGAGACGGTTACAATTGCTGACATCAGAGCTGCTCAGAAGAGCGTTAAGGTTAACAGAGCCGCACTTATTCAGAAGAATGCCCAGGCTGAGTCAGAGACAGAGACTCTTACGGAAGATGAGCAGGAAGCTGTTGATAAGGCTGCCAAAGCAAGTGAAATCTCAAGTAAGTCCAAGAATAAAGAGAGAAAGAAAAATAATGAAGCTGACGAGACTGTTGAAGTTTCGGCAGAACCTGCAGCTAACGCAAATGCAGCAGCAAATATCATTCAGGCTGCATCAGGCGGAACAATTAAGATTAATCCTTATCTTATAAGAGAAACGACAGAAGAGAAGGTCATAATCAATAAGGATACATTTAAGATCGGTAAGGCAAACAGGGGTGTTGATTACAAGATTCAGGGTAACGGTGCAATAAGCAGAGTTCACGCTATTATCATGCTGAAGGACAACGCTTATTACATAAAGGATAACAAGTCTACGAATCATACATATGTAAACAATGTACAGCTTGAGGACGATCAGGAGCTTATGCTTACCGATAACTGCAGAATCACATTTGGTGACGAGGACTTTATATTTAAACTTAGGTAATACATTTTATACACTTGCAAGGGGGTGCGGTAATGAACAAGGAAAATATCAATTTAACCAGGAGTGTGAGCGGTATAACATTCAGGTATGACCTGCTTCCATCAGATGTTATTGATGAAAGGGCCATGGACAGGATCAGATCCACGATGCTTGATGGGGTAGCACCGGTTCAGGTTACGGACATGGGCGGAAGAAAGTCGATTATCTCCAACATTCCTGACGGAACAGCTCTCAGTATGTTTCTTAAGAGAACGCTGAAGAAGTCAGAAGTGCTTACTCTGTTGAGAAATCTTCTTATTCCTTTCGAAATCGGAAAGAACGGTATTCCGGTCAATTATATCGTAAAAGATTGGGATAACATATTTATTGCTGAAAACACTCTTACAGTGAATGTATTCCTTGTTCCTGTTCAGGAAGCGACAGCAACAGTTACGGATATAGCTGATTTCTTCAGAGATATTGTTGCGGGAATGAAATTTGACGAGGCTGATAAGGATAACTATGTTGCACGCATACTTACCCAGATTAATTCAGATCGTTTCAGCACACAGGATTTAAATGTGCTGGTAGCAGATATGCTTACCACAGTAGCACCTGTCGGTGGCATGGGAGGACCTGCACAGAAGATAGATAGAATGGCTCTTATGAGAAACAGAGCACAGGGCATGCCACAGGGGCAGTTCGGAGCACCGCAGGGAGCACCGGGGCAGTTCGGCGGACAGCCACAGGGACAGCCTGGTCCGCAGGGAGCACCGGGATTCAGACCGCAGGGGCAGTTCGGAGCACCGCAGGGAATACCGGGACAGTTTGGCGGACAGCCACAGGGACAGCCTGGTCCGCAGGGAGCGCCTGGATTCAGACCGCAGGGCGGTCCACAGCAGCCACCATTCGGAGCACCGCAGGGAGCACCGGGACAGTTTGGTGGACAGCCACAGGGACAGCCGGGTCCACAGGGAGCACCTGGACAGCCACAGCCTGGATTTAAGTCACAGGGTGGTCCACAGCAGCCACCATTCGGAGCACCACAGGGCAGTCCACAGCAGCCACCATTCGGAGCACCACAGGGCGGTCCACAGCAGCCACCGTTCGGAGCACCACAGGGCGGTCCACAGCAGCCACCGTTCGGAGCACCACAGGGACAGTCTGGTCCACAGGCAGGACCTGGACAGCCACAGTCTGGATTCAGACCACAGGGTGGTCCACAGCAACCACCATTCGGAGCACCGCAGGGAGCACCGGGTCAGGTGCCTGTAGGAGGACCGAAACCGGTTGAAGCACCTAAGACAGAAGAAGAGAAGAAGCCTGAAGAGACAAAGGTTGAAGAACCTAAGATAGATGAAGTTAAGTCTGAAGAGCCAAAGGCAGAAGAAGTAAAGCCGGAAGAGCCAAAGGCAGAAGAAAAGCCTGAGGAACCAAAGGCAGAGGAAGTAAAGCCGGAAGAGCCAAAGACAGAAGAAGCAAAGCCTGAAGAGCCGAAGGCAGAAGAAGTAAAGCCTGAGGAACCAAAGGCAGAAGAAGTAAAGCCTGAGGAACCAAAGGCAGAAGAAGTAAAGCCGGAAGAGCCGAAGGAAGAAGAGAAGAAGCTTGAGGATAAGCCGGAAGAGAAGATAGAAGAAAAAGCAGAAGAGAATAATGATAAAGCAGAGGCTCCGAAGCCACAGGTAGGACCTGGACAGTTTGGCGGACAGCCACAGGGACAGCCTGGTCCACAGGTAGCACAGGGACAGCCACAGCCTGGATTCAGACCTCAGGGAGGTCCACAGCAGCCACCGTTCGGAGCACCACAGGGACAGCCCGGGCAGTTTGGCGGACAGCCACAGGGACAGCCTGGTCCACAGGTAGCACAGGGACAGCCACAGCCAGGATTCAGACCACAGGGAGGCCCACAGCAGCCACCATTCGGAGC
>DEFA01000040.1 GCA_002350525.1 Lachnospiraceae bacterium UBA2864
TGGAGGAAAATATGTCTACCAAAAAGAAAATACTGGAAGCGGCATTAAGCTTGTTTGCCGAGAATGGATACGATGGAACAAGCGTTGAGCAGATTGCGAATATTGTCGGAATAAAGGCGCCATCTCTTTATAAACATTTCAAAGGAAAAGAGGATATCCTGAATGCTCTGATCGACTCAGCTGAAGCGCGGTATGAGGAAATGTTTGGGTCTGAAAAAAATATCGGAAAGATACCAAAGGACCAGGAAGAGTTCATCAAGGTGACGATGGAAAGAATCTCGTTCACAATGCGGGATCCCATGATTCGCAAGATAAGGATGCTTCTTGTCCAGGAACAGTTCAGGAATGAAAGGATTTCCGAGGTTACTACCAGGCATCAGCTGGACGGGATACAGAGGATGTTTGCAAAGATTTTCAAAGGCATGATGGATGAAGGTATAGTAATAGATGATGATCCGGAGTTGCTTGCGGTAGAACTTACTGCGCCTGCTGTTCTGCAGATTGCAAGGTCAGACAGGCAGCCGCAATATGAGGAAGAATGCATGGAATACATCGAAAAGCATATGCGGCATTTTTGCAAGGTATACATGAAAGAGTGAGAGATGACTTTTATTGGATTGCAGGACTGTATAAGGGCGGCGATGTACCTGAGGGATTAGAATTATATTCTTTCCCGGCAAGTGACTGGGCTATTTTTACAGCAAAAGGATCGATGCCTGGATCTCTGCAGACACTTAATACTGCAGTATGGCAGGAAAGGATGATGGAGATGAAAGTTCATCAGATAAAAATAGATTTTAATGTAACGGAGCAGATTAGCCGATTTGTTTACGTCTATATACTTGAGGCGGATTCGTTATACCTCATAGATTCCGGTGTGTATGGGTGTGAAAAGCAGATCATGGATTATCTGTATACCATTGGCAGAAACAAAGATGAGATTAAAGGCATCTTCCTTACACATGCGCATCCGGATCATATCGGTTCTGCGGCGTGGTTTCAGGAGCATACCGGATGCAGGATCTATGCGAGTGAAGGTGAGAAAAGCTGGATCGAGGATATTGATCTTCAGTTTAAGGAAAGACCGATTCCGAATTTCTATAAGCTTGCTGGAAAATCGTCAAGGGTTGATGTTGTGGTGAAAGACGGAGATGTGATCAAACTGGAGGAAGGCCTTACGGTGAGCGTTATACGAACCGCAGGACATTCGTGCGATGAAGTTTCTTATCTTGTCTGTGACAATATGTTTATCGGTGATTCTGTTCCTGTAAAAGGCGATATCCCGATATTTATTGATGAGCGGGAAATGAGAGAAACGCTGCATATTCTGAAAGATACCAAAGGAGTAAAAACGTACTATCCTGCGTGGGATCAGACATATATAGCTGAAATGATGGAGCATAAGCTGAACGAAGCCGGTGAGCTGATAGATCTTCTGAAGAAGACGGTTTCAGAATCAGATGATGGGGGTGAGCTGCCTGTATTGGTGGATAGGGTCTGCGACAGATTAAAAATGCCTATGCTGAAAAGTAACCCGCTTTTTAGCAGGACTATAGAGTGTTTACGACAGGAGGCTTAAGGAAGATGGCATGCTTCTTTATTATTGATGTTTATATTGACAAAAGCAAAGGGCGTGGATCCTATGATGATTATATCGAGAAGGTGAAACCTATTGTAGAAAAGTATGGTGGAGAATACATAGCACGAACGGAGAATGTTACCTCTCTTTCTCCGCTCCGAAAGCCGGATCGGGTAATAATCATAAAATTCCCGTCAAGGGAAATGCTGGATGCCTGCTTTGCTTCGGATGAATACAGGCAGATTATGCATGAACGTATAGACAGTGTTGATGCAAGGGCTGTAATTGTCGAGGAATAAATTAGTATTTGGTGAAGGAGATTGGAAATGAAAAATAAAGCGTTGGTCGTAATAGACCTTCAGAATGACATTACAAAGAATTATAAAAAGATCATAGGACAGGTTAACAAAGCAATCGATTGGGCAGTGGCAAGTGAAATGCATATCATCTATATCAAGCACTACAACCTGTCCGAAAAGACCAGAACATTTAAGCCGGATACCAAAGGTGCCGAGCTGGTTCCTGAGCTTAAGGTCGTGACAGATAATGTTTTTGAAAAATCAAAAGCCAGTGCGCTGACAAGTGAATCGTTTGCCGGGTTTATATAGAAAAATGATATAGAAGAGTTTTACATCACGGGTGCAGATGCAACGGCCTGCGTCAAGTCAACAAGCTATAATCTGGTAAAGGCAGGATACAAAGTGCACGTGATATCTGATTGCGTAACGAGCTATGACCTGAAAAAACTGGATGAAATGTTTGCGTATTATGCGGGTAAGGGCTGCGATGTTAAAAAACTGGGAGATTATACAGATGAGGAAAATACAGTATAAAAGATTAGATACGGACTGTTTTAACGCTCATTCGCTGGATTCTTTTGTCCGGCATCAGACTGTGACCGAGTGCTGGACAAAAGTGGATAATAAATGGGTACTTGTGCCTAATCCTTTTGTTGAAAACTGGACAATAGAACAGTGCTGTGCAATCGCAGAGGATATAGTGCAACATATGAACCATGACCAAACAGGTTTTGGTGCATTTGATGGCGAACGTATCATTGGCTTCGCAACCGTATCACACGACATATTTGGAGAAACAGCAAATTATGTGGAACTGGTCTGTTTTCAAGTTTCAGAGGATTATCGCCACCAGGGCATTGGAAAGAAACTCTTTACAATGATCTGTGAAGAGGCCATGCGGCTTGGGGCGAATAAACTGTACATATCCGGTCATTCCTCGAAAGAATCACAGGCAGCGTACCAAGCACTTGGATGTAAGCATGCAGAGGAGATTAATGAGATCCTAACTGAGAAGGAGCCATTTGACGTACAGCTGGAATATATATTATAGTTTCGTACTAATGAGGATTTAAACATGTTAGAGACAGAAAGACCCCTTTTGATGAAGCACGAACACGGCGATGGATTGAATGGAATATAGAAAACTATGAACAGTATGGTTCTCTGTTGTTCATAGGCTTTGAAATAACTCCATCATTTATACTCTCAATAATTATAACGATGGTGAATGCGAAAATGCGACAAAAATATTTTTTCAGAAAAGTGAGTTTGTAACATTACAGAACTGTAAGGATTGTGCCAGCCTATGGGATTGATAAAATGATTGCTCCTGTAGGCTCTTTTTATAGTTTATTCCGGAGTTTAGTTTTATGATATAATGGTTTTCAGATTATATGTAAGTTATTTGATTTATATTCAGTTTATTGAACCGTGGAGAAACTATGAGTCGGGAAGTTGATTTTTTGAGGCGTCCTTAGATGAACTGGTAAAGGGTGAAGAACCTAGTGACATAAAAGAACATGTTTTGATGAAAGATAATAAGAAAAAACGCGAAAGAGAGAGGCTTGATATGGAATTAAAGAAACTTGAATATGATTTCTCCGTATGTAAGGTTGAGAAAATCACGGATATTGATATGACGGCAGACTTTTTATTCATAGGCAAAACAGATGAAGAAATATCTTTAGTTTGTAAAACTATTGACGTACCGGATAAAACGACAGAACGTGATGATGGATGGGAAGGATTCCGTATTCAAGGGGTTCTTGATTTTTCCTTGATAGGAATCTTATCGAAAATATCGGGAATCCTTGCTGAGAGGAGTATTGGAATATTTGCAGTATCAACTTTCAACACGGATTATATTCTTGTAAAGGCAGAAAACTTTGAGAGGGCTTTAAGTGCACTGTCTGCAGAGGGATACATTATTGTCTGAATTACAGTCAGCATTATTTACGGAAGCACTGAGGTGATAATTTAATTTAATAATGGAGCAAGAGTTTAGGAACGGAGAAGAAATATAAAATTAGGTATGTCATATTGTAATTGTTGTACAACAAACAATAATACGTAAAAAGGAGTTTGAATATGATATTACCAATTTTTGAGGGAATTATTTTCTCGTTTGTTTTTCTGCTTGTGTGTGTTGTCGATATTCAAAATGGTCCTGTGGGAGGCGTTCATTTTTATGAACAGGATGTAAAGGACAGAGTAGTGGAACTGGGACTGATAACCAGAGAAAAAATCAAGAAAAATCTGATGTTATCAGGAACTGTATTATGGCTTTTTTTGATTTTTTTATTTCCGCTTGCTGTGTTTTTGATAAATGGAGCTGCTTCGTTTTTAGAAGGATTTATACAGCTGACAATCATCTTTTTGATAGGTGGTGTATTTGATCGTGTCTTTATAGACTGGTACTGGGTTGGTCATACAAAGGCGTGGCTTATTCCGGGAACCGAAGATCTGATGCCATACATTCCTAAATCCGCGTGTATAAGGAAATGGGCAGGTACAATTATCTTATATCCAATCTTAGCTGCAATTCTTTCCTGGGTTTATTCAGAGATACTCTTTTAACAGTGAAGAGCATTTTTGGCAGCAGTGTATGTTATATTTTGGATTATAGTCTGAAGATGCACAGAATGTCGGAAGGATAGTGCTTATATGGATATATTTGAAAAGGAAAAAAATATTCAGAAAGTATTAGATAAGATACGGGAGATTCCAAGACTATATAATTATGTTACGAATCTGCCTCCGGAATTTGTAGATTCGTTTCTTGGTTACTTTGAATCAAACTTTGATATTATCAGCAGAGCTGATACCGTATTTGATATCAGGCTCAAGAAAGCAACTGAGTCAGAAGATGAAGAGTGGCTATATTCATTTGCGGAGCCGTATCCCGGTATCAGTGTAATATGCGGGAGAATAAAAGGACTGGAGAAGCTGGACAACATGTCCGGAAGAGATGAGGAAATGAGAGTCTCAGTGCTCCATTATTGCAGAAAGGGCAGATGCGAGCTATACACAAATGATGGACGATATGCATTTTCACATCCGGGAGTACTATGTCAGGAAAGTCGTAAGTATAAGAAAAAGAATTTCGATTTTCATGGTGAAGAGTATGAATGTGTAGAGATTGCATTTAGGTTGGATGAGATTGGAGATGAAGAAAAGAGTTATCTGGCCGGACTTGGACTGGATATAGATTTGATGGAGAAAAGGTATGTTGATGATGCCGACTTTTCGATAGGAAATGTATCTGACACGCTTAAGGCAGCAGAAGAAGAACTTGCCGGCCTGATGAGGGCAGAGACAGTAGACAATACATCGCTTCTACTCATGATTCTTAGAATTAATAATCTTATCAGAACAGGGCATGTGGCCTTCGACGAAAAGAAGTTTTATCTTACCAAGGGACAGCGGGAAATTGTTAATGAAATACGAAACGAGATTGATAACCATCCCGAAGCTTTATTAACGGTTGAGAGCTTTTCAAAAAAATATGGAATCAGTGTTGTGTCGCTGAATAAGTATTTTAGTATAATGCATGGGAATACCATACATAAGTATATTCAGAAGTATCGAATGGAAATTGCTGCTAAGGCTCTTCGTACAACCAGGAGCAGTATTGCAGAGATAGCAGCCGCATCAGGATATGAGAATCAGGGTAAATTCGGAACGGTTTTTAAGAAAATATATGGGTTAACACCGCTTGAGTATAGAAGGCAAAATCTTAATTGTAATTAAATATCGGCTTGTGCCGGCCTGCACAGAGTCTTCGGATTCTGTGCAGGCTCTTTTTTGATTATTTCATAAATGAAAGATTTGAGAAATATTCTGGAAAGAAATACATGTTACTATAGGCACAGTTAAAAAAAGAAACGCGATATAATCTCGCGAATGGAGGAAAAAAATGAGTATATTAGTTGCAGAAAATTTAAAGAAATATTACGGCGAAGGTGAAACACTTGTGAAGGCTTTGGATGATGTGAGCCTCAGTGTTGAAAAAGGCGAATTTGTCAGCATTATAGGAACAAGCGGAAGCGGTAAGTCAACTCTGCTCCATATGTTGGGCGGACTTGATAATCCTTCTTCAGGAAATGTAGTTATAGACGGTACGGATATATCTAAGATGAAGGGCGATGAACTATGCATCTTCAGAAGAAGAAAGATCGGATTTATCTTCCAAAGTTTTAATCTGGTTCCATCGATAACGGTTTATGACAATATAATTCTTCCGCTTCAGCTGGACGGAAAGAAAGTCGATAAGGAATTTGTAAATAAGGTAGTGGATGTACTTGGATTAAGTAATAAACTTGATAGAATTCCTTCAAAACTTTCAGGAGGACAGCAGCAGAGGGTAGCAATAGCAAGAGCACTTGCATCAAAGCCGGCAATCATACTTGCCGATGAGCCGACAGGAAACCTGGACAGCAAGACAAGCCATGATGTACTTGGGCTTCTCAAGGAAACAGGAAAGAAGTTCAATCAGACGATTGTGATGATCACACATAGTGATGAGATAGCTCAGAAGGCTGACAGAACGATCAGAATAGAAGATGGACATATCATATAGACATTTAAAAAGTAAAATCAAAATTGACATAAAGGAAACGGAAAAATGCAGAGTGTAAATAACAAAAAAGCAATATCAAAACTTGCCACAAGCGGAATCAAGTCAAATATAAAGAAATTCATAGTTATGATCGGAGCAGTGATTCTTACAACACTTCTCTTTGCTTCACTTTTCACAGTCGGCGGAAGCGTGATCGGAGAGGCACAGATTTCGACAATGAGACAGATCGGTACTACATATCATGCCGGATTAAAGTATATGAGTCTTCCGGAGTATGAGCAGGTAAAGGATGATCCGAAGATCAAAGATGTCTCGTATTGTATCATGGTAGGATACCTTTCAAATGACGAGCTGAGTAAACTCACAACAGAGGTTTATTATTCAGAGGAACTGAATGCAAAGAACTGCTTCTGTTATCCGGAAGTCGGTAACCTTCCTGTTAAGGAAAATGAAATTGTAACCAGTGATCTTGTTCTTGAAAAACTCGGTGTGCCGGCAGAGGTTGGAACTACATTTACAGTTAAACTTCTTATAGATGGTGAGGAAGTCTCACAGGAATTCGTGCTTAGCGGTTATTTTACCGGTGACAGAGTAGCAATGGCTCAGACTGCTCTCGTTTCCAAGGAGTTTCAGGAGAAGTATGCTCCTGTAAAGATGACAACTTATGCTGAACGTACAGATAACAGCATGGCAGGTTGGATGAGCGTATATTTGAATTTCAGTAACAGCTTTAATATAGAAAAAAATGTTGAGGCACTGATCGACAGAACAGGTCTCAGAAGTGATGTTGACTATGGTAAAAACTTTGCATATGCAGGATATGAAATTGATACTTCAATGGCTGTCATATGTATCACAATGCTGATCACATTTTTCGTTGCAGGTTATCTTATCATTTACAATATCTTTGATATCAATATTGTTTCCGATATGCAGGAGTACGGACTTCTTAAAACTATCGGAACAACGGGAAAGCAGCTTAAGAAGATAGTTATTAAGAGAGCAAATATTATTTCACTCATCGGTATTCCTATCGGACTTCTTCTGGGAGTCGGTGTAGGAGCGTGTATCCTTCCTTTTGTATCCGGACAGATGAATACAATGACTGTAGGAAAGGGAAGTGTACATATCAATATTTGGATTCTTATCGGTGCGGCTCTTTTCTCATACATTACAGTTCGTATAAGTGCGGGAAGACCTTGCAGAAAGGCAGCAAAGGTATCACCTATTGAGACACTCAGATATTCGGAAGTCTCTGATAAGAGCGGTAAAAAGGGAAAGAAGCTTATGATAGTTATTCTTTCATTATCATTATCCCTGATCATTTTTAACGGAGTAATCGGATTGATCAGCGGATTTGATGTAAGTGAATATGTAAAGGGTGCGGTTATAGCTGATTTCAGTATTCAGGATGCTTCACTTGATAACATGGCAGCAGCATATCATGAAACAGAAGGTGTTGATGCGGAAATGCTGAATAAGATTGAAGCACAGCCCGGAGTAAATGAGATAGGAAATATCTATATTTCTTCTTTCGGACAGGAGTTTTCCGATGAAAGCTGGAAGAAGGTTGAAGATACATTTTTCACAAAAGATGCAGTTATAGATTGTGTAAAGAATAATTATACATATGAAAACCGTGATTTTGATGCTTGTATGGAGGGATTCAGAGAAGAAAAGACTATAATGGGCAGCACATACGGAATGGATGAATATGCATTAAGTAAGCTTACTGTAGTTGAAACTCTGGATGGATCGGATAAGATTGATTGGGAAAAATTTAATTCCGGAAATTATGTTTTAGCAACAAGATGGTCAACTGATGGTCATTATTTTGAGAACATTGTTGAGCCTGGAGACAAGGTACAGATCAGAAGCCATAATCCGAAGTATGCCGAAACAACGGAAGAACCTATGGAATCAGGACAGACAACAACCTATGTAAGTTATGATAATGCACCGGTAAATGAATATGAGGTTTATGCGATAGTAGATATTCCGCTGGCAATGAGATATCGAGTAGATGATTTCATTTTACTTGATTACATACTTCCCGAAGGTAAATATCTAGAAATGGAAGGCGAAAAGGGCGCTATGAGAACCCTTGTTAATGTAGAGGATGATAAGGAAGAAGCTTTTGAGAACTGGATCAAGGAATATACTAATACGGAAGCTGACAGTATAAGTTACATTTCAAAGAAAAGCGTGGTTGCGGAATACAAGTCCCTCAGCGATACAATAGGAATTGTAGGAGTGGTTCTTTCGGTGATCCTCGGACTTATCGGACTTATGAACTTTGCAAATACAATGGTAACATCAATTATCGTAAGAAGCAGAGAATTTGCCATGCTTGAAGCTGTCGGAATGACAGGCGGTCAGCAGAGACACAAGCTTATGAAGGAAGGATTTACATACTTCCTCTGGACTTTGGTAGTATCGGTAGTTATTTCATCAATCATGAATGTTACGGTTATCAGATTCCTTGCAGATGCGTTTGGAATGTTTGTTTGGAGATTTACACTTATGCCTTTAGCCGTATGTCTTCCATTCATTTTAGCAATGATCGTTATTATTCCGGTAATTGCTTATAACAGACTCAGCAAGAGAAGCGTTATAGACAGACTTAGAGTAGAGGGCTAATTACGGAGCATATCCTTTGCATTTTGTATAAATGCATATTCTATAAAAGAAAAATATATTATGATAATGAATTAATCTATTTGCTCATAGCACTCAGGTTATCCTAAAATCCCGGTATCAGTGATGTCATAAGAATCCATGATACAGTAGCGATGTCTATTATCGCATGACCTATCATTACAGGAAGAGGGTTTCTCTTCTTGTAATAATATCCGCAAAGAATAATTGTGAGTGGAAGAAATGATGTAAAACGGTAGATCATATACTTAATATCGAATAGAGTCGGAATAAAACTATGCTGCAATGCGAAGAAAAATGCCGGAACAAGTATTGCAGCATATTTATTTTGTATACGATTTACGCCGTATCCGAGATAGAGTCCATCTTCGGCAAAGGCAGTTGTAACAGGAAGCAGTATGAAGTTCACTATTGCAAGAAGCTTAGGAATAGGAGCAATCATCATCGGAGCGTTATATGGGATTACTCCGTAGCATACATATCCTGCTAGATACATTACGCCGAAACCAATGACCAGAATGATCATTGAAACTACTACAATTTCCTTTACTCCGGTTTTGCCCTTTTCATAGTTGATGAGTTCAGCAAAGGATCGATTATCCTTATGAGCGACAAATATGAGAAGCAGGATTGTAAGTATGTTAATGATACTGTCGACAGGTGACCACCATCCTGAGATTTCATTTAAACTTTTCCCCGTTAGAAATGAACTGATAATAAAGAAAAGAAAGAATACTATCGAACGTATTGGCAGTAATATAGGAATACGGTTTTTATTCATGACGCCCCTCCAGTTCGTTTCTTACAAAAGCTTCAGATACATTTTTGATCATAGCCATTACCTGTTTTTCGGTAGCTTTAAAAACTCCGGTTGCAAGCATGGTTGCAATACCGTGAGAATATATAATAGTATTCTGAACTACTCGGGTGGCCTGTTCAGCATTCATTCCTGTTTCATGTGCGATACCGGATATAATCTTTTCACCACCGACACCATCTGAGAGATCTTTCAATATAAATGGTCTTCCCATCGGGCTTTCACCAAGATACAGAAACTTGAAAAGATTTGGCTCTTTGATCGCCATTTTCACATAGTTCATTCCTAAATATTCAAAAGCGTCAGCTGAGGTCTTAGAGCTTGTCGCAGCTGGATTTTTTTTATTTGCATAATCTCTGGCATTCTGGGCCAGTGCATATCGGAGCCCTTCCATATTTTCAAAATGCCATACAAGAGGCTGGGTGGAGCAGCCTATCTCCGCAGCAAGAGTTTTGATGTTGATTGCTGAGTATCCGTCTCTTATAAGCATTTTTAGCGCTGTTTCAAGTATTACATCTTTTGAAATCGATACTTTACGTGCCATAGATTGTCACCTCGCCATAGTAATCTAAGTCAATATTATATAAATATGATTATATAAATGCATTTATANNTTTATATAATAGTCTGAACATTCTTGTTTGTCAACCCCCTTTGAAACGACATGTACAATTATAATGAACCGTTTCTGTTTACATGAAAATATATAGTATAAGATAATGATATAAGAGATTATGGTATAATTTACTAAGTGTTTCAGGTGATCAGGAAGGGGCAGATTGATATGAAGGGTAAAAAAGTATTTTTGGTTGTTATAAGTGTTATTACTGTAATAGCTGTTATTTGTTTTATAGGAGTGTACAGATATACCAGCAATGTACCGAAACTCACTTTGAAGAATAAAATTTTCGATGTTCCGGGCGGGATATCATACGAGGCGTCGGACATGGTGGATGTGGAGTGTAGAGGTAATTATGAATTAAGGATATTCATAATTGATACAAACATACCGACTGCGGAGGTTGCAGAGGACAAAACTTCTGTCTATGCAGGTGATACCTCCGGATATATTCATGTGGAAATCAGCGGAGTGGGTAAAAGGTCCGAAGGTGGACATCCCGTAGAAGCTTATCTTTTTGTGGGATTCAATGAGTCGGAGCAGGTAGAATTAAAGAATAACTCGAATAATAGCTGCCTGATGATCGATAGTTATCTGCATAATGAATTCTTCACGGAAAAGGATAATACCGAAGAAGGAAGAAGCCGATTTGACGTTATATATAATACGGACAATTCGTATGGCGACAGAAAAGAAATGACAGAAGCACTCTTTTCCGAATATGTAAAGAAGCTGGAGGGAGCAGAGCTTGTCGGTGCTTTGGGATATTATTATCAAAATGTTTTCAGTGAGAATCAGGTTCCTGTGGCAAGTAAATATCTATTGGTATATGAGACTGAAAAGGGTGAAATGCTTCACCTGACTGTTTCGGGATATATAGACGGAAATTTATCTGAAGGGAAAGGTACGGATATATATGTGATGGCAGATGCACCTGACAGCAGCGGTTTATATCTGTATGAAATAGAAATGAATAATATAGAGTCTGCGGAAACAAGAAATACTCTTAGCAATCCCCGACTTCAATCCAAAGTGGGCGAAGATATCAATATGTATGTTGAAGATGTTTCTGAAGAAAGGTTTGAACAATGGCAGGATTATGGAGAGGATATGTTAGACAGACATATGTTATATTATGTTTTTAAGTTGACGTTAGATAATTAATCCATGACCGATAGTGATAATTCTTAAGGAGGAGCTTGCCAAGTGGTAAGCTCTTTTTTCGTTCCTGTAAGAAATCTGTAAGAATTATTAAGATTTGTGTAAAGATGTTCGTAAGTACAAATGATATAGTAGATGCATAAGATTAATAAAGGAGTAATGTATATGAATACTATTCTTAGAACCGAAAAGCTCAGTAAGTCATTTTCAAATGCGGGACTTCAGCAGCATGTTATAAAGAATCTTGATCTGGAAATATATGAAAAAGACTTTACTGTAATAATGGGAGCTTCGGGCTCCGGAAAATCAACACTTCTATATGCGCTTTCGGGAATGGATAAGCCGTCGATGGGTAAGGTTTTTTTCTCGGACGTAGATATCTCTGATTACAGCAACGATCAGCTGGCGAAGTTCAGAAGAGAACACTGCGGATTTGTATTTCAGAGCATTTATCTATTAGATAGCATGAATGTGTTTGATAACATTTTAACCGGAGCACTTCTGGTTCAGAAGAATACTCCCGAGCTTATAGCTAAGGTCAGGGAGCTTCTGAAGAAGGTCGGGATCGGCGAAGAAATGTGGAAGAAATATCCAAATCAGCTATCAGGTGGTGAGTGCCAGCGAGTGGGTATAGTCAGGGCTGCGATCAACGAACCCGAGATACTCTTTGCGGACGAGCCGACAGGAGCACTTAATTCATCAGCGGGAACGGATGTTCTGGATGTTTTTACGGGACTCAACAGCAGTGGACAAAGCATAGTAATGGTAACGCATGACCTAAGAACTGCGCTTCGCGGAAATCGCGTGATCTACTTAAAAGACGGAAATATAACAGGTGAATATAAAATGTCTGAGTTTGGAGCTGATGATGAGAAGACAAGACGAGAAGGGCTTCAGAGATTTTTAAATGAGCAGGGATGGTAAGGTTTATGATGAAAATTCTAAGATTGTCAAAAGCTAAGATAAGAAAGAATAAAAAGGAATCGGTTCTCCTTATAGTTCTTACTGCTATATGCATGATACTTATTACGGCATGTGCCGCCGCACTTATTGGTATCAAACAGATAACTCCGGAAATGGCAAAGCAGAGTGGATGTTTTAAGCATCAGGTGACGATAGATCAGAGTATTTATAACAGGAATTTTCTCGGATTTCTTGAGGACGATGAGAGAGTTGAAAGCTATGGGTATCTGAATGTAGCAGAAGATATAAATTTTAAAACACGTATAGGAAATCGTGAAGGTGAGGATATTGCAGAATTAAGCTTTGTATCGATACAGGGTGAGAAAAGCTTTGAGAAATTTAATCCGACTTCATCCCTTACATCGGATCAGCTGGCTCTTATCGAACATCCTATATATCTTACAGGTGTGCTTAGTAAGAAGCTGGGAGTGAATGACGGGGATGAGATCACATTTATAAAAAAGGACAGGGAATACACATTTACCGTAGCAGGTTCTTATGAGCCCGGAATATGGCTGATGGGAAGTAAAGCGGTAATCTCAGAGGAAGATCTGAATTACCTTGAGCAGTATCTTAGCAGATATGAAGTGGTCGGAATAAACCTTAAGGAAGGAACAGACGGTAAAGAGTTTTTTAAAGAATATAAGGATTATTGTCAGGATGCTTCAGTTCAGGATATAGCTAACGGATTTACAGAAGCTATATACGAAGATATTGAGGAAATGAACAACACCAATATGTCACTTTTGTCAATGGTAGTCGGAATAATGGCCGGAATTACGGTTATAGCCATAATGGTAATGATAAGGCTCAGGATAGTGGGAGATATAAAGGACCAGATAGTGTCAATCGGTGTTCTCGAAGCTCTGGGATACAGTTCTAAGCATATAGCTCTTTCATATGTTTTCGAATATATGATCGTGAGTCTGATCGGAGTTATATTGGGAATTATACCGGGAATAGGACTTGGGAGATTCCTGATAGCTCAGGCTGGAACATCAATATCCTACGGTGGGACATTTCATGTAGAAAAATATCCTGTCATCATATCAGCCATTGGAATAGTTCTGTTTGTTGGAGTAATCTCACTCTTTAAGGCAATGTCAGTTCGTAAATATCCGCCTGTACTTGCCTTTAGAAAGGGTATAGAAGCACATAGCTTTAAAAAATCTTTCTTCCCTCTTGAGAAAACAAAGGGCAGTATCCACGTGAGACTGGCTATGAAGAAATATATAGAGAATCTGAAGTCGGATATCGGTCTCGTAATATGTATAGCGGTAACTTCAATGACAATTATTATAAGCTATATCCTTACTTCATTCTTTGCAGATCCCGACAAAATCCTTAACAGTGTTGCCGGTCATGAAATGTGCGATATAAGAATTGAGACGGTTGGATATATAAAGGCAGAAGATTTTAAGACTGAACTTGAGGCAATGCCTGAAGTAAATAAGGTTATCAGATGCTCCAAGGGAGAAAGCGTATCGTTAAAGGATGAAACAAAGCTTACTTTGGATATATATAAAGATTATGCGGAGACAACGAATATTTTTTTAACTGAAGGACGTCTTCCGATGCATGAAAATGAAATAGCATTTACAGGTCAGGTTAAGGCGACTAAAGGTCTGAAGCTCGGAGAAACAATTCCTTTAGAATATAGAAATGTAAAAAAGGACTATGTTATTACGGGATTTGTCAATTCGATGGTAAATCCGCTTGCGGGATATGTGACAGAGGGCGGATTTAAGATGCTTAATCCTGCATATGAGCCTGATGTATATGACATATATCTGAATGAGGGTGAAGATAAGGATGCTTTCTTTGATAAGCTTCATTCAAGATACGGAAAAGAGATAGCAGATATAGCAAATGCGGAAGTAACGGGCGATACATACGAAGAAAGAGTCAGAAGTGCGGCTGAAATAAAAATGGCTGAAACGATGATAGAACATGGTGTCAGCTATATGGAATATAGCATCCGGACAGATGATACTGTAATAAGCGGCAACACAAATACCATGAAGATTAATTCTGAAACCAAGGTGAGAGAAGAGTTTAAAGAGATTTTATCGCAGATTTCGTCAAGCTTTACGCTGGTTTCAATCGCACTCATGATAATTGCTGCGATTGTAGTAATGCTTATGCTTTCAATACTGATGGAAACGACTATAAGAAAACAGTACAGGGAGCTTGGAATAATGAAAGGGATGGGCTACACATCACGTGAGCTTATGTTCCAGATGGCATTCAGGATTATCCCGACCACGATTGTGGCTGTAATTATAGGAGCAATGCTCAGTATGCTGTTAGTCGGAGTGATAAATGTATTTATTGTAAAGATAACAGTATCGGTCATCGGAGTGATAATCGTTTCGATAGCAATAAATCTTTTCTGCTTCTTATGCAGCTACAGAGGAGCCGGAAAGATTAAGAAGATATCAGTCTATGAACTGATGACGGAATAACAGGCAGTGTAAGGATAGATATGACTATTTACCACAGGGGCTTGTCCCTATAGGTAAAAGATAAAGGATGATAGTGTGAAAGAAAGCAAATTAAGCCAAAAATGCGCAATAGACACAAGAAAAAGGCTCACATAGTGAACCGATTTTGAGATATTCCCACCTGATAAAAGAGGCGCACCTGCACATCAATAACCAAACGGGTGGGTGCATCTGATATTGATGCCGGGATGCCTTAATTGAGCCTATTGTAACACGAAAACGTGATGGTGGAAACACTTTCATTACTATTTGTGCCGCCGACCGAAGGCGGCGGAATGGAGATTAATATGAAGAATAATAAGTTCGGAATAATGATAGCTTTAACGGCAGCAATGATGATAAACGGTTTGGGGTATCCGGGACCTGCAGCAGGATTATACCCGGAAATGTCAGTAAGCATAGATCAGGATTCAGCGGACAAAATAAAGAAATATCAAAGTTCATCGACTGTTCTTTCCGAAGAGAGCGGTGAACAGGATGCTGAAGAGAAAGAGCATTTTCTTAACATAGGATCTGTAAGTAAGATGTATCCGGTTACAGCAGTAATGCAGCTTAAGGAAAAGGGACTTGTAGATCTGGATAAGCCGGTAACGGAGTATATAGATGATTTTAAAATGGCAGATGAAAGATATAAGAAGATTACAGTAAGGATGCTCATGAATCATACTTCTGGACTAATGGGTTCGCAGTACTTTGACAGCTTCAGATTCATAGAGGCATCCGCTGATTATCATGACAACTTTCTGAAAAATCTGAGTCAGCAGAGACTTAAGGCCGAACCGGGAGAGTATAACTCATATTGTAACGATGGTTTTACACTTCTTGAGATATTGGTTGAGAGAGTCAGCGGAATGTCCTTCACAGAATATCTTGAAAAGAATATATTTGAACCTCTCAGCCTTGATAATACCTATACTATGTGGAATGTCCCTGATATGAACCGGCAGATTCCTTATTATACAAGTACGGGAATGCAGATGGAACCGGAATGTACACAGCTTATAGGAGCCGGTGGCCTGATGTCTACGTCAGAGAATCTCAGTCGATTCGGTTCGGCATTTTTCTATGGGGATGGCAGTCTTCTCAGTGATGAGTCAAAGAAGGAAATGGGAGAATTGAATAATGCCGGTATCTCTCCTGAGGGCTTCGGGCTCGGATGGGATATGGTTGAATCACCCGTTTATACGGCTGCAGGAGTAAAGGTTATCAGTAAAGGCGGAGATACAAATTTTCAACATGCATATCTCGCGGTTGCACCGGAGGAGAAAATCAGTGCTGCAGTTATAAGTTCCGGTGGAAGCAGTGAATATAATCAGGAACTTGCTGAAGAACTTATGGATATAGCTTTGGAAGAAAAGGGAATCCATGTTGAACATGCGGAAGAGATGCTTAAGAATACAGAAGAAAGGGTTCCGGAATCAGACCTTCAGTATGAAGGATTTTATTCGGACGGATCTGAGATATGCAGTATCAGCTTCCCTGACGGAAAATATATGAATGTGAGGTCTCTTACATCATCAAATCCTTTTGAGGTGCAATTCCTATATACGGAAGACGGCGACTATGTTGAGGTTACCGGAGATATCGAGTCGGGAAATGCGATTCAGGTGAGACCCGTGAGTACACTTACAATTGAGAAAAGAGCCGGAAAGGTAATAATGGCTAATGAATCAGGCGCAGCTGTACTTGCAGAGGTTGATGAGAATAAAGCGGATAAGGCAGCGCTCGATGCATGGAATAGAAGAAGCGGAAAGTCCTATTATCTATATAATGCAGGATATAGCGATATGTCTTATATAACGATGAATAAGGTCGTACCGGTTACATCTCCCGATGTAGAGGGATATGTAAATAATCATATAATCGTGGACGCAGATCATGCGATGGGGCTTGCGGTAATCCCGGGAACAGCTTCAAGAGATATAAATGATTATGAGATTATAGAAGAAAACGGACAGGAATTCCTGACACTTCCGGGACAGAGCTTCAAGTATATTTCAGAGGATTCAGTACCTGTATATGACAACAGCTTAGGAGAGGTTTCGCTTACTACAGGTGAAGCTTCCTGGTTTAAGCTCGACGGAGTGGAAAACGAGACAATCCGTCTCGATATTCCCGAAAATGCGTCATGCTATGTTTTTGATAAAAAGGGCAACATGATCTATTCGAACCATATGGTCGGATATGGTAATAGCGTACCACTGCCATCTTATGGTATGATAGTATTTATAGGAGAAACCGGAACCGGCGTAACTATCGGAAGATAGAAGAACAAAAGACAGACGCTGATGATCAGAAGATAAGGAAGCTATAAATGTTTACGGAAGACAGTACTAAGAAAAATGCCGGAGGATTATTTGGTAAAAGTCGGAAGGGAAAACAATGGATTATAAATGTCTGGTAGTAGATGACGATCTTACAATCGCTGAAAATACGGCGGAATACTTTAATATTTTCGATATTAAGACAGCATTTGTAACAAGCTATGAGGATGCAGTTAAATTTCTCGAAGAAAACGAAACTTCGCTTGTTCTTCTCGATATCAATCTTGGTGACAGATCCGGATTTGAACTGTGCAAGAAAATCCGACAGGAATTTGATATGCCGATCCTTTTTATCAGTGCGAGGAAGAGTGATGACGATATACTCACGGCGCTAAATATAGGCGGCGATGACTATATCAGTAAGCCCTTCACCATGAGCATCCTTCTGGCTAAAGCGAAGGCAGTTCTTCAGCGCTATGAGAAGGCTGTCAGCATGGCAAAGGCATCAAGAGAAATGTCGGAGCAGTCGACGGAGCGTTCCGGTAATGATACATTTGCTCCATCGTCTGAGGCGAACGGAAGAATCCTGATATCCGATGATATATACTTAGATACATCGTCTCATAAACTGGTAAAGAATGGAGAAGTAAAAGACCTGAAGATAAGAGAATACAATATGCTTCTATATATTCTGAAGAATAGAGGAAGGGTTGTTACGAAGGATGAACTCCTGAAGGAAGCCTGGGAGGATGAGTTTATCGGTGAAGGAACTCTTCCCGTTCATGCAAGGCGTATCAGGATGAAGCTGGAGGACGATCCGGATAATCCGAAGATACTTAAAACTGTCTGGGGAGTGGGGTATATAGTTGAATGATTAAGGGATTCAGAAAATTCTTTATATATTTAACAATACTGCTTATAGTGTCGATCGCGCTGCTGATATTGGTGGCGGGATCGACTCGTTATGCTGAGAATGACGGCATAATGCTGAATGCCATAGTTCAGACTGCAAAAGAGAATTGGCAGAATCCTGATGCTATAGATAAGACGCAGTTTGATATCGATTTTATAATCTTCGGAAGAAATAATGAAAAGCTTTTTACCACTTCGGAGAAAGCATTTTCCGGGATAAATGTACCGCTTGATGCCGCAAGAGAAGGCATGTCCGCAATGCCTGTAAATGATGGTGAAATATTTCTCGGTACGGTAGTTATTCCGAATCAGGCAAAGGTGGGATTTCAAAGGACCATTAAAAGACTTGCTGTAACGATAACAATTATAGTGGCGGCTCTGATAATCTCATATTTAACATTTTTATATTTTATAAATAAAAATGTGGTGAGGCCCTTTAATCGTATGAAGGAATTTGCGGGACTGGTGGCACAGGGAAGACTCGATGAGCCGCTTAAAATGGACAGGAAAAACATATTCGGAGCATTTACCGAAAGCTTCGATATTATGAGGGAAGAACTGAAGGCAGCAAGGCAAAGGGAACAGAGCCTCAAGATGAAAGAGAAGGAACTGGTTGCGTCGCTCAGTCATGACCTCAAAACTCCGGTTACCGGAATTAAGGCCATATGCGGAGTTTTGTCTGTAAAACTTCAGGATGAATACCTGAAGACAAAGGTTGATAATATAGAACAAAAGACTCAGGAGATAAGCACTCTGCTAAATGATCTTCTCGCTTCGGCGCTGGATGATCTCGGTGAGATGAATGTGAATCTCATGGAAGAAACGTCGGATATATTGAAGTCTATTGTAGATGAGCATGATATATACGGAAAGGTGGATTCAGAAGATATCCCGGACTGTATAATAAAACTGGACAGAAACCGTATGTCTCAGGTTATCGGAAATATAATCAACAACTCATACAAATATGCAGGCACTAAGATTGATGTAAGCTACGCTTTCAGCGGAAATTTCCTGGAGATGAGAATAAGAGATTACGGTGAAGGGGTTGATCCCGAAGAGGTGGAGCTTCTGACAAATAAGTTTTACAGAGGAAAGAAGAATACTGCCGGCAAAGACGGCAGCGGATTGGGACTCTATATATCAAGTGAACTTATGAAGAAGATGCAGGGGAGTCTCATATGCATCAACGATAAAGAAGGATTTGAAGTGCGGCTCATGATTCCGCTTGCTTAGTTCCCGGATTTAAGAAAATATAATTTGACACGGATATAATTAAATGATACACTTCTTTGGTATTTTCCCATGGGGGAGTAGCATGCGTGTTACGTAGCAAGTCAACATACTGACCCTTTGGTCTGGCTTGTTTTAAATTGCGAGACTCATGTGTAGTTAATAATGAAAAACTATGCATGAAGTTTATATATTGTTTATATTCCCAAGTATAGTTTTTCTGTACTTGGGATTTTTTTATCAAAGGAGTAAATTAATATGGGATTGATCGAATTACTTCTGTTGGCAGTCGGACTTGCCATGGATGCTTTTGCCGTGTCTGTCTGTAAAGGGCTTGCGGCGGGCAAGGTCACAAAGAAGGAATTCCTGCTCTGCGGTATCTGGTTCGGATTTTTCCAGGGAATGATGCCCTTTATAGGCTATCTTGTCGGATCAAGATTTGAGAAACTTATCACCATGGTGGCTCCGTGGGTGGCTTTCGGACTACTTTCTCTGATCGGCGGAAATATGATCAAAGAGGCTCTTTCTTCGGATGAAGAAACATCTCCGGGATTCGATGTTAAAACGATGTTTATGATGGCTGTTGCTACCAGCATCGATGCTCTGGCGGTCGGAATAACCTTCGTTGCCGTTCCTGTTGAAGTCTTTAATACGAGCCGGATTTTAAATGTGCTCTTTGCCGTTATGGTGATCGGAGTTATCACATTTATCATATCGATGATAGGAGTAAAAATCGGAAGCGTCTTCGGAGACCGTTTCAAGTCGGGAGCCGAGATTATGGGCGGTACAATACTTCTCTTTATAGGTTTCAGAGCCCTTATAACATATCTCGACAGTTCACACAGCCTGTCCGATAATGAGACAATCTTCGGAATGCTTATTCCGCTGTTGGGAACGCTTCTCGGTTCGGCCGTTATATATGCAAAGAAGAATCAGCTGTCTGATAAGATGAGAGCGGTTCTGGTGGGATGCAGTTCGGGAATAATGCTTTCGATCGCTGTATGGGGAATGATAGAACCTGCCATCGAAGGATTAAATCAGGAGAATAAATATGGTATTATCCGGGTGACAATCTGCTTCTGCCTGGGTGTTGTCATACAGGTTGTGCTTGATAAACTCGTTCCGCATACACACGTATATTCCAATCTGACCGAAGGACCGGAGAGTAAACTCGATTCGGAGATAAAGATAATACTGAAAGAAGTGATACATCATATTCCGGAAGGTATAGCACTGGGGGCAATCTATGCGGCGCATTTCATGAAGACCGAGTGGATATCGTCATCCGTTGCACTGGTTCTGGCTATAGCAATCGCACTCCAGAATATTCCGGAGGCTCTGTGCGCATCGCTTCCTCTGAGAGATGTGGTATCAAAGACAGGAAAGGCTTTCCTTATGGGATCGGTATCCGGGGTTCCGATACCGTTGCTCGGGATAATCACTGTTGTGCTGGTTGTTTTATTCCCCAGTGTACTCCCGTATGTTATGGCAGTTGCCGGCGGAGCCCTGATATATACTACGATAGAGGAAATACCACAGATAGCGCTCGAAAAAGATAATGACAAGGGAGCACTCGCATTTGCTATTGGTTTTGCACTTGTCATGCTGATGATATTTTTAAAGATAGGTAATTAAAGTATTTAAAGATAGGTAATTAAAGTATTTAAAGATCGGTAATCAGACAGGAAAGGACATAAAATATGATATCGGCAAATTATCATACACATACTACCCGGTGCAAACATGCTGTCGGAACGGAACGTGAATATATAGAGGCGGCCATTTCGGAAGGTTTTAAAATTCTCGGTTTTTCGGATCATACACCTCAGCCTTATCCGGATGGCTTTGTATCGGGCATCAGAATGGATATGTCGGAACTTGAGGATTATACGGATACGCTTGTAAAACTGAGGGATGAATATAAGAATGATATCCGGATCATGATAGGTTACGAGGTTGAATATACAAGAAAGTATTTTGAACCGCTTATACGGGAACTGAAGAAATATCCACTGGACTACATTATTCAGGGACAGCATTTTGTTGAAGATGAAGTAGACGGATTCTATGTCGGCTCTGCAACAGACAGTGAGGAGAGGCTTAGAGCATACGTTGATTTTACCATAGAAGGTATGAAGTCCGGGCTTTTCACCTATCTTGCCCACCCTGATCTTATAAATTATACGGGACCGGATGATATCTATTATCGCCATATGAGAAGACTTGTTGAGGCAGCGATAGATTTAAATATTCCGCTTGAGATAAATGTTTACGGCTTCGTGGACGGCCGCTGGTATCCTTGCGACAGATTCTTTAAAATGGCTGCCGAATACAATCCGAAATTTCTGATCGGCTGTGATGCCCATACACCCGAGATAATCCGTCAGCCGGAGCATATTAAGGGTTTCACGGATTTCCTTCTGAGAAACGGGATTAAGATCGGCGATAATGTTGTCGATATAGTTGAAGTATAACGTCACAACAACATTTCAAGGCGTCACAACAATATTTCGCATACATTTAAATATCACTGCTTCAGAATGATGAATATGCAGATGGCTGTTGAGAAATACGACGGAGTCATGGAAGTTTCCGCAGAAGAAACAGATGGGGATAAATTCTTTGTTGTAGAGATAATGATTTGATAGTAATATAATATTATATATGCATCCGTTCGGGAGAGTGCTTTCTGCAGACTGCAGATTGCATAACTCACAGCACTTTTTTCTATCGCGTAGGCATTGAGGTGGACTGGTGAGTTGCGGATGCTTTTTATATTATAGGAAAGTGCCTTTAAGCAAAACAATTGACCATGCCTAAACTGACCTTATCGGATTTTCTTGTTTTGGATATTTCAAAAAGGTCTGTTTTAAAATATAATGCCGACTTATAAAGATCGTAAGATTATTTTACTTATAAGGAGGGCAAATAAATGTCTCGCATATCGCTGATCTGGTTTGGCGCAGCTATTTCGATCGCCGAAATTCTGACCGGAGCCAGCCTTGAAAGTCTGGGACTTATACGTGGTCTTGTTGTTATAGTTTTAGGACATCTGATCGGATTTCTGCTTCTGGTTCTTGCGGGAATAATCGGTGTCAAGAATAGAGAAGGATCCATGAGGTCATCCGCCCGCTCCTTCGGGATATACGGAAGTTTCTTCTTTGCGGCACTGAATATCGTTCAGCTTATAGGATGGCAGGGGATAATGATCTTCGATGCTTCTCTTTCCGCTCAGGGAATCCTGAAGCTCGGGCATACATGGTGGTGCCTCATAATCGGAATTTTGACGATAGCATGGATCATGCTGGGAATCAAAAACAGAGACAGATTAAATATCATAGTTATGGCACTGCTTCTGCTTCTTACGATTATATTATCCTTTATCATTTTCTCGGGAGTAAAAAGCGGGGAAACTGCTTCTCAGGGAGCTGGAGAGATACTTTCTTTCGGACAGGGGCTGGAGCTTTCTATAGCAATGCCGATATCCTGGATCCCTATGATCGCCGACTATACCTATAAGGCAAAGAAACCTGTTAAAACAACATTTTCGGCATGCCTGACATATACATTGGCTAGCTCATGGATGTATATAATAGGCCTCGGTGCTGCGGTTATCACACATGAGACAAGAATAGATCAGATAATGCTTAAGGCAGGTCTTGGAGTTGCGGGACTGTTCATTATAGTATTCTCATGCGTTACGACAAATTTTATCGATGCATTTTCCTGCAATCAGTCAACCTTCGCGCTGTTTCCGAAAGATAATCTTCCTCAGGAATCGGAGGGAATCCTTCACAACATAGAAGTAAATCTTCCGGGAATAATAGATACCGTGATCGGAACGGCCGGAGCCATTCTCTTTCCTATGGAAAACATAACTGAGTTTTTGTACTTTATAGGATCGGTATTTGCACCTATGATATCAGTTCAGATTGCGGATCATTTTATCGTTAAGCACGGAAAGAAAGAAGTAAAGATTGATGCCGTTGCAAGTACAGCATGGATTTTGGGATTTATTATATACAGAATTCTCATGAAGCACGATTTTTTAGTCGGATATACGATCCCTAATATGATCATCACAATTATAATCACCGTAGTTTTAAGAAAGCTGACTGATAAAGTTTTTTTTACAGATCTGGGTTTGAGAAAGAACCGAATCTAAAATATGAGAAAGAACCGAATCTAAAATATCTTGAAAACAAAATAGAAACGTGATAACATAAAAACCTATCGAATAAGTAGGTGAATACAAAACTGTAAAGTCGATAATATAAGTGATCAAACTTCCGGAAGATTCGATTGAGTCTTCCGGATTTTTACTTTTTGGAGGTAAAAGATGGCTCTGTCAAATGAAGAACTCGAAAGATATTCACGCCATCTTATTTTGAAAGAAATAGGATATAAAGGGCAAAAGAAACTCTCTGAGGCGAAGGTTCTTATCATAGGTGCGGGAGGACTTGGTGCGCCCGCAGCCATGTACCTTGCGGCAGCGGGAGTCGGTACGATTGGTATAGCGGATTCGGATGTGGTGGATCTGTCGAATCTGCAAAGACAGGTGATACATACGACAGAGGATATAGGACTTCCGAAAGCAGAATCCGCGGCTGAGACAATGAGAGCCATAAATCCCAATGTGAATGTAAAAACTTATAATGAACTTATCTGCAGTGAGAACATTCTTGGCATTATAGAGGACTATGATTTCATACTCGACGGAACGGATAACTTTCCTGCCAAGTTTCTGATAAATGATGCCTGTGTGATGGCGAATAAGCCGTTTACACATGCGGGAATACTCCGATTTACCGGGCAGATCATGACAGTTATTCCTTATGAAAGTCCATGCTACAGATGTGTATTCGAAAATCCGCCTAAGAAGGGGGAAGTTCCGACCTGTCGTGAAGCGGGTGTCATAGGTGCCATGGCCGGAGTTGTAGGATCTTTGCAGGCGCTTGAAGCGGTTAAATATATAACCGGAGCGGGAGAACTACTGACCGGAAAAATGCTTACGTTTGATGCGTTATCAATGAATTTCAGAACGGTTCCTTTCTCGAAGAGAAGAGAGGATTGCCAGATATGTTCCGATCATCCGACTATCACGGAACTGATAGATTACGAACAATCGACCTGTGATATATCTTCAGGGAAAAATGTTTAAGGAGAGCTTGCATAATGAATAATCAGGATAGTTTTAAGCATATATCGGCTGAAGAGTTTTCAAAGCTTGAATATGATAAGTATACACTCATCGATCTAAGAGAACCGGATGAGGTATTGGTGAGCGGTATAGAAGAAGCGATAAATATGCCTTTTTCCGAGGGCTTCGGCAGGCTCGATTCGATTCCTGCGGATAAGCCGGTGGTAGTATTCTGCCGGATGGGCAGCTGGAGCGAAGAAGTGGCGGAAATCCTCTCTGACAGAGGCTATGACGCATACTCGCTTGACGGCGGCTACAGTGCATTTAGAGCGTTGAAGGAAGACAATGTTCCGACCGACGGCGTTGACGCGAAAGAGATAAGTTGTACGGCTGACGTGAAAGAGATAAGTTGTGCGGCTGACACGAAAGAGATAAGTACCCCTGTCGGATATGGAACCGCGGTTTTGATAGATGCGAAGGGACTTAAATGCCCGGGACCTATAGTGAAGGTAGCGGATTATCTGAAAGATAAGCCTGTTGGTGAGAAGATAGTGGTTGAAGCGACAGAGGATGCTTTTGCGTCGGATATAAGTGTCTGGTGTGACAGGACAGGTAATCATCTTGATGAGCTGACAAAAAGCAACGGAGTAATACGAGCTGCCATAACCAGAGCGATAAAGCGGGAAGAGAATTCAGTAAAGGAAAAGAATGATAAAACCTTTGTGGTTTTTTCGGGAGACCTTGATAAGACCATCGCATTCTTCATAATCGCAAACGGCGCTGCTGCCATGGGCAGAAAAGTTACTATGTTCTTTACCTTCTGGGGACTTAATATATTGAGAAAACCGCGTAAGGTGAGAGTGGCAAAGAATTTTATAGAAAAAATGTTTTCTTTTATGATGCCGAGAGGAACCACGAAGCTTGGACTTTCCAGAATGAATATGGGTGGTGCGGGTGCTAAGATGATTCGCGGTATTATGAAGAAGAAGGGAATCAGTTCCCTTGAAGAGCTGATAGAAAGTGCGAAAGATCATGGTGTAAGACTGGTTGCCTGTCAGATGTCAATGGATATCATGGGAATCAGGAAAGAAGAGCTGATAGACGGAGTAGAGCTCGGGGGAGTAGCTACATTCCTGGGTTCGGGTGAAGAATCCGATATGAGCTTATTCATATAGTTATGTGATTTCGGAAAGAAAGATTACAGGGTTATATCAGACTCTTTGGAGGATAGTTAAAATGTTAAATCAGTTTTCAAGAACACAATTATTATACGGAGCCGAGATGATGGAAAGATTGGCCGCTTCCCGTGTTGCCGTTTTCGGGATCGGCGGTGTGGGCGGCTATGCTGTTGAAGCTCTTGCAAGAAGCGGTGTCGGAGCGCTGGATCTTATAGATGATGACAGGGTCTGCCTTACCAATATCAATCGCCAGATACTTGCCACAAGAAAAACAGTCGGAAAATATAAGGTCGATGTTGCCGAAGAGAGAGTGCACGATATCAATCCCGACTGCGAGGTCAGAACATTTAAAACTTTCTTCCTTCCTGATACACAGGACCTGTTTGATTTTCGCGAATATGATTATGTTATAGATGCTATAGATACGGTTACGGGAAAGCTGTCCATAATAGAAAAGGCAAAGAACGAGAATGTGCCTGTCATATCCTCTATGGGAGCTGGAAATAAAGTCAATGCTTCAATGTTTGAAGTTTCAGACATATATAAAACTTCCGTATGTCCTCTGGCGAAAGTAATGAGACATGAGTGCAGGAAGAGGGGGATTGAGTCCCTTAAAGTAGTATATTCAAAGGAGAAGCCTATAAGACCACTCGAAGATATGTCCATAAGCTGTAGGAAGCATTGTATCTGTCCTCCGGGAACTGCCAGAAAATGTACCGAGCGAAGGGATATTCCGGGCTCGACTGCATTTGTTCCGTCGGTAGTGGGACTTATAATAGCAGGTGAAGTTATAAACGATTTTTCAAAGAAATAGAAATACCGAATCTTGACAAATCTAATATGGATTTTTGAAGAAAAATGCCTTGACAAAATATATTTGACACAATATAATATGACCAAAGATAACAAAGAGGTTAATACATAAGATAAGGGACTTGAGATTCTTGATATTCCATGCAATCAGTTCGGTGGACAGGCACCCGGAACAGATGTTGAGAAATGTATTAAAGAGCTTCTGTAAATGAGCAGCGTTTATATAAAGATAGAAGCCCTCTGTACGGAGGGCTTTTTACCTAAGATATGATAAGGAGAATCAAAATGGCACAGGAATATGAACAATTAAAATTGGAAAATCAGTTATGCTTCCCGCTTTATGCGTGTTCCAGAAAAATAGTAAACAGCTATAATCCGTACCTTAAGCCGCTCGGGCTGACTTATACGCAGTATATAGTGTTTATGGTTCTTTGGGATAAGGAAAGTATAAATGTGGGACAGCTCGGAGAAATACTGTCTCTTGATGCGGGAACGCTGACCCCGCTTCTTAAGCGCCTTGAAAAAGAGGGTTACGTAACAAGAAAGCGTTCCGAGAAGGACGAGAGAATAACTATTGTAAGCATTACCGATAAAGGTAAGGCTTTGAAGGAAGAGTGTAAGGACATTCCTATCAGATTGGCAGAAAAAGGAACACCACTTTCGGAAAAAGAAGCAAAGGAACTATATAGATTATTATATAAGTTTCTTGGATGAGAGAACACATCTTGCTCCCGGTGACGAAGAACCTTGTCCGTTCTCGCCGTATTCGGATACTAATGTCAGAGAAACTTCTTTACGTGAAGCTATGAAATCAAAGTTTTTCAGATCGCTGATAGAAGAAGGGCTTTTGAGTGATGACCATAAAGGCGGATGTGTTCTTTTTGAAAAGAGAGAGCTGATAAAAAATATTCTTGACTAAAGTTTATACCGATGGTAACATATTATCAAATTGATAATATGTATTCAGCCATAGGAGGTAAACATGAAACAAAGAATAAAAAATATTTTCAGCGGTATTCTTACAGCCGGTTTGATAAACGTTTTTATCGGATTATTTTACTGGGTAGTTGTTGGGGGAATCCCATATCAGGATGCACCTCTTAATCTGCAGATCAATTATACGGTAAATATGCGTGTCGGTGACACACTGTTTTTTATGGGGGCTGTTTTATGCTTTATTGGTATCCTCGGAAAAATTATGTTATACTTCTTCCGTAGAAAATCTGCTTCAAAGGAATCTTTGGTGTAGAGAGAAAAACTTTGCTGAAGAAAAAGGAAATCTTATGAGCATATTAAATGTAGAACACTTAACACATGGATTCGGAGACAGAGCGATATTTGATGATGTATCCTTCAGACTCCTTAAAGGTGAACATATTGGACTTATCGGAGCCAATGGCGAAGGTAAGTCCACTTTTATGAATATCATAACCGGAAAACTCATGCCTGATGAGGGAACAATCGAGTGGGCAAAAAATGTAAAGGTCGGTTATCTCGATCAGCATGCGGTACTTAAGGAAGGCATGTCTATAAAGGATGCCCTGGCGAGTGCCTTTGACTCCCTTTTTGAAATGGAAGCCCATATGAATGAGCTTTACGAGAAAATGGGCGATGCCACGGAAGAAGAGATGGCTCTCTACATGGAAGAGACCGGTACAATTCAGGATATCCTTACAAACAGGGATTTCTATATGATCGATGCTAAAGTTGAAGAAGTAGCGAGAGCTTTAGGCCTGCTTGATCTCGGACTCGACAGAGATGTTACGGAATTATCCGGAGGACAGAGAACAAAGATACTTTTGGGAAAGCTTCTTCTCGAGAAACCCGATATTCTGCTTCTTGACGAGCCGACAAACTATCTGGATGCGGAGCATATATCCTGGCTTACAAAGTATCTTCAGGATTATGAGAATGCATTTATCCTCATATCCCATGATATCCCATTTCTGAACAGTGTTATAAATATAATCTATCACATGGACGGAAACACACACAGTCTGGAAAGATATGTGGGTGATTATGATAAATTTCAAGAAGTATATGAGATGAAGAAGTCACAGCGAGAGGCCGCCTACAACAAGCAGCAGCAGGAGATAGCCAAGCTGAAGGACTTTGTGGCACGTAACAAGGCCAGAGTTTCAACGAGAAATATGGCTATGTCTCGCCAGAAGAAACTTGATAATATGGATATTATCGAGAAGATATATGATAAGCCGAAGCCTGAGTTTAATTTCAGAGTGGCCAAAACACCGAGTAAGATTCTTTTTGAGACAAAGGATCTTGTGATAGGTTATGATGAACCGCTTTCTTCACCGCTTAATATATCTATGGAGAGAGGTTACTGCGTAGTTCTTACGGGTGCTAACGGTATAGGAAAGACTACGCTCCTTAAGAGTATTCTCGGTCTTATCAAGCCTCTTAAAGGCAGCGTGGAGTTGGGAGAAAATCTTGAGATAGGTTATTTCGAGCAGGAAATGTCGCAGGATATAGAGACAACCTGTCTTCAGGAAATATGGAATGAGTTTCCGGGATTTACGCAGTATGAAGTAAGATCGGCTCTTGCGAAATGTGGTCTTACAACAAAACATATCGAAAGTAAATGCAAGGTTCTCTCGGGAGGAGAACAGGCAAAGGTTAGATTATGTAAATTGATTAACAGGGAATCAAATCTGTTGGTCCTTGATGAGCCGACAAACCATCTTGATGCGGATGCAAAGGAAGAACTGCTTCGTGCCCTTAAAGAGTATAAGGGAAGTATCCTTATGGTATGTCATGAACCTGAGTTTTATGAGAGACTCACACCGGTGATATGGGACTGCACCAAGTGGACAACGAAACTTTAAAGATATATGAAAAAGAAAAAAGCATCCGGGTGGATGCTTTTTTCTTCACACTATTTAATCTATAAACCTTTGAGAGAGATTTACTTGAATACCATCTCTTGGCTTGTGTATATATTACAACAATCAATATATGAAGTGATGAGCAGTTTTTTAAATAATTGTTAACAAACTGTAAATATCATAGAGAAGTGTAAATAGAAGAAGAGCTGCCGTATCGGATCTGATCCGACCGGCAGCTTCCTTAAAGTTTTAAGCGCTTATCAGTCTTCCTTCTTTAAGCTGGAAAGATTCATCAATCGCAAGATTTCCTTCAAAGATAAGAGCTCCAAGGTAGTCGATATTTGTGAGATCAAGTCCGCCTTCACAGCAGAATGGCCACTTAATCTGACTGCTCGCAATCTTAACCATAGGCTCGATGGAAGGAACGGCGTCCTGAATACCTTCCGCTATGACCTTTTCTATGATCACATGGATGGTTATGCTGACAATTGCAACAACAAGTGCGGCAATTATTCCGATAACCAGAGCTACGATAGGTCCTGCAACACAGGCTGCAATAGCTGTAACTACCGCACCGATCAGGCCAAGGATTACCTCGGTAACAATGATTCCCGGTGAGGTTTCTACACTGTTGCTGATCTCCGGATCGCCGACCATTTCATAGGACATTATCTTTTCGCCATTGCTGTTTACATCCATGATCAGAGTCTGTTTTGTAACGATGACCGTATGAGATACGATTCCCGGAGAAATCTCACAGCTGACTTTTGTGGTTGTTCTTATATAGGTTTCATCGAAAGTAATCTCAAAGTCATCCGCAACAGGATGATAGTAGATGGCTCCTACCTTAACGTCATCAAGCTTAAGCTTTTTTGCATTGATGGTTAATCCGGTTTTGTCAATCGTATAGTCCGCCTGTGATGATCCCGGGAATATATACGGAAGAGACGGGAAAAGCTGATATCTTACAAAGATTTCACGACTTATTACAAACAGGGCATTATTATCTTCCTTGAGTGATACAGCCGGAAGCTGGTTAGGAAGACCTGCGTATGAGCGGTGGTTTGTCATACATAATATGCCGAAAGTACTTGTATCTTCCGTACCGATATCGGTATATGCATAACTGATCGAGGTGGCTCTGAGCCAGCTGAACTGCTCGGAACCTTCACCCATGTTATTGATATTAATGGTTGAGAATAAAGTATCGAATTTCTTCAGGTTTTCAGGTATATTCAGCCACTTTTCAACTTCGCCCTTGAGGATGCTCTTATTAATGTCATCCATGTATTCGTTCTCAACATGGAGATTTATAACAGCAGCTATCGGTTCTGTAGGAGTTGCTCCCTCTGCATTGATATAGAGATTATATTCACCATCGGCTATGGATGGTTCGGGAAGAGGGAAGTACTGAAGTTTTACCAGAATATCAACGGAACTTCCGGCAAGATCAAAGGTATCCTGACCGTTAAACTGAATTCCTCTGTAGACACCGTTTTTAAAAGGTACATTGATCTTTACATTTTTTCCGTCACCGCCGGTAACTACCTGCCATGCATCGAATTCACCGTTTACTGATATGGTTGATCCGGGCTCGGTTATATCCATTGATTCAGGATAAGTTTTAGCAACCTTTATCTGAGCGTTAAGTGCAGATACACGACAGATAGAAACGGTGTCCCACCCATTTGTCGAAATGGACTGATCAAGCATGATCTTGTTTGTGCTCTTAAGAAGATTTGATGGCTTTGCCGCATTTTTATAAAGCGGTGTCTTCTTCATATTCTTTATTGCATCCTGATTCCAGTCAGGAATCTTAAACTCCACTACATTATTAAAACCGGATAAAAGAACCTTACCCTCATTGTTATTATTTTCCATATGTTTGTCCTCCTTATGAATATTGTAAAACTAATGCTTCGCTTAAATATGCGGCGTTCAGTACACCTGTCTTACCGAACCAGTCAGTAGTATTAAGTTCGGCTGCATCCAGAGATGCACTGTTATCCTCGATTTCATCTATAAGATCGTCGGAAATGATCAGAACCACTATATTTACGATTATTCCAACAATCGGGATGAGGAATGCCAGATACCAAGGTATATCTTCGTCATGATCAAAATCCGAACTTTCCTTTTTGAAAGAAATGATATGGTTGTCTTTCAGGTATACAGACATTGATACATTGCCGTTCCAATACATATCAATACCTGCATACATATCGCAGTAACCGTTATATTTGACATTTAGACGGCTGCCTTCAATACTGCCTTCGTTCCCGTCGGAATATACTACCGGAGTATAATAGATGGCGCCTGACTTTATCTCGTCCATTTCCAGTTCGCGATTGTTTTTGAAGCCTGTATCGGTAATAGTAAAATCAGATTCGTCTGCATCCTGATACATTGGGTAAACACCCGGCAGGATCATATTCGTTAAAACTTTTTTCGATGATATGATGAAATAGGAATCTCCTTCAAAGGAAAGACCCGAGACATCGATATCCAGCGGAAGACTGGATATATCTCTGTCATCACATACAGCGAGGATACAGAGATATCCGCTATCCAGATAAGAATATTTTGCTTTGTGTGGAAGAAGCCAGTCAGGGCAACCCTCTTTGGTAAAGTCTACTTCCGCAAAGAACAGAACCAGCTGATCCGAATGATCTATCAGATAATTACATATGCCGTCCAATACAACGCTTCCAAGAACACCGAGAGTTCCTTTTTCGTCTATAATGGTTATCGGAAGTATCCATCCTTCTTCATCGGTTATCTGACTCGAATCTTTAGCCAGATGGATATAAGCGGTTTTTAAATATGTTTTGTCCGGCTTCGGAATAAGCGACAGAGTAAAAGATACAATTGCACTGACACCCTCAAGATTATAGATTGTGCCGTTAAGATTCAGTTCTCCGCTTCGTATCGGAAGCTCCATTCTGAGAAGCTTGCCTCCGCCGCCGTCTATAATTTTCCATGGGTCGAATTCACCTTTTATATATCGTCCTTCTTCTTCGAATTCATAATAAAAGGTCGGATCTACTTTGTCCCATGAAGCTGCAAGTTCTGCATTGATTCGATCCTGTTTTATGATACTTATCGTATCCCATCCTTTTGTTAACATGATGTCCTCCTTTCTATTATTTATCTGCAAATTAAAAGCTGCCGGCTAACTGTTATACGGAGTATATCAGCAGCGGCAGCTTTTGAGTTAAGAAAACGCTATCAGGTAAATATTTGCCCTGAAAGGTAGGATTATTCGGTTGTGTTGTATTCGGCTATATCTTCTTCTGAGTAAGTGAGTACACCAAGATTATCAAGATTGGTAGAATTTGAATATATGTCTTCCGGTGTAACAAACGCTTCCTGGAAGCGAAGGAATTTCTCTAACAGAGTGCGTACCTCCTCGGCAGTTACTATCGGACTGGTTTCAACAGATTTCTCGGAAGATGTATCTTTGTCAAAAGCCTTCAGGAACCATTTTGCAAAATTATAGATTGCCATGATGATATCATCGGATATTTCTTTTGCAGAGCCTATCTCAGGATGGCTCTCAGACTTATGCGCTATAAGCTGTTCGCAGTACATTTTCAGTTTATCGGATGAAGCTTCGGCAGAGTCGTTTTCCGGAGCTTCAGCACCGAGAATGTGATGTGACTTAAAAGTTTTATCCGGATCGGCGATAAGCTGATCTATTATTCTCTTAATAAGAGAGGATATGGTATTAACTTTCTCATTGTAGTGGATCTTATACTCAGGGCCGTAACTAACTGCTGCTTCATCATAGCAGAAGGTGGCAAACTCTGAGCATACCATCGGAGGAACATCTGAGTCGGGTGATTTGATCTTATTACAGAATTTGATGAGTTCATAGGTAATGAGCCTCAGGATATTCTTTATGATATCACCTGTTATGGTATCCGGAATAAAATCTCCGATAATGATATAGAGCCCAAGCAGAACGAGATTGGCATCCGGATACGGAAGCTTTGCCTCGACGTACTTCATGGCAATATCATCAACCTTGGATGTATCCGGAGCGTTCTTTAATCTGAGAATATGCATTACTCTTGATCCCGGCGGATCGATGGGAATCCTGGAAGCAAATTTGTTTCCTTCTTCCATGATATAAGCGGGATTAAAATCCGACAACGCAGTATGAGTCACGGTTGAATGCGTGAGATATGCGATGGTGCTTGATATAAAGTCAGAGTAATCTGCTTCATATAAGATAAGGTCTCCGGGTTTCAGTTCGTTTAATTTGATTGTGTCAGCCATGTTAAAACCTCCTTACTGTAATTGATTTTTAAGTGCTTTCACATTGTTTCTGCTTAGTGGTATTACGTCTTTTATTCCTTTAAAGAAAATGTCATACGTATAGCTTATCCGCGGACTGAAATGATCTACTTTGGACAGGTTCACCAGATAGCATTTATGAGTTTTAAAGAAATAAAGCGGCTTCAGCTTCTCTTCGTAAAATCCGAGAGATTTGTTGCCCCGATATATACTGTCTTTGGTATGAATATATACATTACTCTGGATAGTTTCGAAGTAGAAGATATCCTCTGTATTTATAAGAGCTATATCTTCGTTGTTATATCCGCATATGATATTCAGCGGATACTCGATATTATGGGATATAGAATCATAATCAGGTTTTTGAATGACTGAGGCCTTACGTATTTTATCTATACACTGCTTCAGACGATTCGGAGAGAAAGGCTTCTGAATGTAGTCAAGTGCATTAAGCTCAAAAGCTTTTACGGCTCCCTCCGTGTGGGCTGTGATAAAACATATCTTGGTATCGGGATGCAGAAGAGTTATCTGCTCTGCAATATAGAGTCCGCTGATATTGGGCATCTCGACATCCAGAAAGAGAAGATCGATACTGTTCCTGATGAGATAGGCCAGTGCTTCCACAGGATCGGTAAAGGTATTTACGATCTCCAGCTCCGTATAATCTTTAAGATGAGTCTTAAGGTTTTCCACTGAATTATATTCGTCATCAACGATTACGACTTTCATGTATGTTATGCCTCCTTAGCGTAATTAAATGTTATGGTTGTTCCGATGCTTGGTGTGCTTTCAAAATGCAGAGCTTCGCCACATCGTTTTCCGAGTCGGTAATTGATATTTGCTATTCCGATTCCGGAACCCCGGTTTTTCGTAACATCAAGAAGCTGCATGGAATTCATGCCTTTTCCGTTGTCCTTAACCCTAAAAAGATAGTGGTCGGGACTTTCTTCTGCAGATATTTCAATCGTAAGAGGTTTCGAAGAAAAACCGTGTTTTATGGCATTTTCCACCAGTGGCTGAAGTATCAGCGGCATGATGCGTATACTTTTAAGTTCGTCCGGTACATTTACGACCAGAGTAATGAGGTTATGGAACCGAATATTTTCTATGTATATATAGGATGATAGAAAGTTAAGTTCTTCTTCAAGTGAATATTCAACCTGATTTCTGTAATCGAACTTATACTTTGTCCTCAGATAATCACAAAATCTGAGGAGAAGTTCCTGAGCTTTCGGGATATCGTTCTCCATAAGATAGGACACATTATTCAGGGTGTTGAACATAAAGTGCGGCGATATCTGTGCCTGTAGATAAGCTATTTCCATGGCGTCGGCCTGCTTTGCATTAAGATATGCATCGTCTACATCTGCCAGAAGAATGTTGATCTGACACAGAAGGAAGAACAGGATACCGACGATGAACAGATTCTCCTGAGGGAAGATCCGCAGGGCTCGTCCTGTTTCAATAGCGAAAAACTGCAGGAAAGACAAGAGGAAAAGAACGACTATGCTTACAAGGGAAAGGCAGGCATATTTCTTTTCGACCCGTATAGCCTGAATGATCCGGCAAAGATGAATCAGTATATTTATGACAAGTATTACTATACCGAAGCCACCCAAGGCGGATGCAACGGGATAGGAATTTACGAATATCATAAGGATGAGATAAATTATATTCAGAATTCCGACAATGGATATTACAGCAGGTGCTTTCTTAAACGGATCGATATATTTAAAGAAATAAAATATGCTTGTGATAAGAATTGCATATATAACATATTGAAGCTTCATGGGGATTATCAGTGGCAGATTCCTGAAGAAATAGAAGAAGATATTTTCATCCAGTAAAGTTTCCAGGAACGCACTGCCAAGGCAGAAGATGGAGAGACACAGTCCCATACGTCTATGCCTGTTCATACAGGTGAGCAGCAGAAGATATATCCCTATTCCGAGAAATATACCGATAATAACGGCGCTCTTAATAGTCTGCATGGACTGAAAGAAGTAAATATTATCTACGGTTCCGAAGTACAGACTTTTTACAAGACCGCCCTGATGCAGATTGAAATTCGATACCTGTATGGTGATAGTAAGATTGCAGGTATCTGTGTTAAGAAGATATATGCCGGGCTGCCACACGCTTTTTTCCGTGTCACCGGAAGTACCGATACTTCCGATTTCATCTATAAAATTTCCGTTGCAGTATAAGCGGCAGGCTCCTGATATAAGTGAAGTTTTAAGACAGTATGATCCGGGAGAAGGAAGAGCTATGTGCAGCTCGTAAGTTCCGTACTTTACGGTCCCTGCTTCCGAGGAAGGCAGTTGGTACAGATAACCCGGAACCTTGGCAGGCAAAACGTCCGGATGTTTCGATATATTAAGGGATGGGTCAACAAAAGAATCCGGGACGATATTCCACGTTCCGTCCAGAGAATAAACAGAATTATTAAAGACAGCGTCTGACAGATCCAGATAGCCGTCAATGATATTTTTGGTCCGGATATTATATTGAGCATAGGAAAAGATGATCAATAATATGACCGAGATAAAAAGAATTGCTGATACTGCTATACGGTAGGTCTTCTTAAGCTGCAATTGTATGTCCCTCTGAAAAAACACTACGGTGTGAATTCCGTAATCCCCCATGATGCGATTATTTTGATTTTACCAAATATGTAATCGTATGTTAAGCTGCGTTTACGACATAAATCGTAACGTTTACGACATTATTTACTGCGTTTACGATATCTTGAAAGATAAGAACTGTTGTTACACATAGAAGAATCGCTTATAATGAATCAGTATTATACTTTTGAATATTCAGGAGGAATGTATGAGGGTTTACGTATATACAAGGGAAGTTAATAATGATGAATATCCGGACGGACTTGCAAGAAGCGTGCATATGGCATATGAGACGGATGAAGGAGAAAGACAGGTACTGAACAGAAACTACGGTATTCTTTTTGCAAAGGGAGAAATTACGGAGAAGAATACTATCCTGCCGCTGGGAGTACGAAATCCAAAGATTTTTATGATGGAAGACGGAGTAGTAGGTATATCCGCGGAAAGGGTATATGAGTATGGTGAAACCGACGAACGTGCTGCAGGAAAAGTAATTCTGTGGAGAACAAAGGATCTTATAAATTTCTGTGATGAAGAGATGGTTCCTGTGATGGATATTGAAAAGTATGGTCCGTCGGATTTTCTGGGATTAGACAGCGATATCGTAGAGAAAGCAAGACTTTACTGGAATCCTATAACATATATGGGAATTTCGGTTCCCGGAGAGATCACAGTTCGTTCGGAGCAGGAACTGGATGCGGTCACTGCAGATGTTTCATACAGTGACGGGTCTCACAGAGAGAAGAGGATAGACTGGGATAAAACAGGTATCAGATTTGATGTATCCGGGGAATACAGTCTGACAGGAAAGGTATCCCAGCAGAGACTACGTTTTCCGCTTGCCAAAGGATATGGCGATCCCGTTATATTTCCATGGGAAGGAAAATGGTACTTTTTATCCACAAACGATAACCTTAATGATATCGGAATATATGTGAGAGAAGCGGATAATGTTGAAGGGCTGTTCAGGGAAGGTGTAGAGCAGCATCTTATACTTCCGTTTGATCCGGAGAGAGGGTTTGAACAGACCTTCTGGGCTCCCGAGTTCCACGTGATAGGCGGAGAATTATATATTCTTTTTGCGGTCAGCGGACATGTCTGGGGACCTCAGTGCCACATGATGAAATTTAAAAAGGGCGGAAGCATAATCGATGAGAACAGCTGGGAAAATCCGATCAGAGTATGCAGAGCGGACGGTTCCTATCTTACGGAAAAGGAAGGTGCTATAACGCTTGATATGACATATATAAGTGCAAAGAGCGGCTCGTATGTAATCTGGTCTTATCGTGAGAAGATGGGAACAGAGTTTGATACAGGCTCAATGCTGTATATCGCGACTGTAGATGATAAAGAACCCTGGAAGCTGACAAGCGAACCTGTTCTTCTTACAAGACCGCTTTACGGCTGGGAAAATGTAGCGGGAACCATTAATAACGAAGGACCTTATTCCTTTATAAAGGACGGAAAAGTATATGTGACTTATTCGGGCGGTTCAGCCAATGCTTATACCTATGTTCTGGGACTCTTTACCGCCGATGAGGATAAGGATCTTTTAAATATTTCGAACTGGACCAAGGGAAGGGTTCCGGTCCTTAGTTTCTATTCTGTTAAGGGTGAATTCGGTCCGGGACATAATTCATTTTTTATAAATGAAGACGGTGAGATGATGATTGCCTTCCACGGAGAAACGGATATAAAAAGTAATCTTCGTTGTGATGGAATCAGGAGAGTGCATTTCCGACAAGACGGCACTCCGTACTTCCAGATGTCGGCAGAGGAGGATTTAAAAGAGGCCGTTGTCGAAACAGTTTTGCATGTCAAAAACTGAGTAAAAATGTGGAAAAACTTATAGACAAAAATTGATATATAAAAAGTCAAAAAACGAGAAGTAATTCGGACAGAAGATATTTATACTGTATGCAAAACCATATATAAAACCCATATGTCCCTGTCCCGATGAAGCATTTTCAGCTTTATCGGGACACTTTTCTTTTGCTCTGTCATGAGTGTAAAAACTCTTGACAGATTTTTAATGCGATGATATGATAATATCAAAATGATAATAAGTATGTGAGTGAGTAGCTTTATAGATGATACAGATAATATTTAGGAGGATCAACTTATGTATTGTCCAAGATGCAGAGCATTTTTACCGGATACAGCAACAATGTGTAATACATGTAAGACAGCAATACAACCTGCATATAAGCCGATGCAGTCATCACAGTCGCAGCCTTATCTTGGAGCGAAGGGGCCGGCCATGACCTATAATGAGCCCGTCAGCCCGCTTGTTCAGACTGCTGCACAGAGGAATGCTGAAGTTATAGAGAAGAAAAAGGAGCAGAAGAAAAAGCTTCCTATCATTCCTATTGCCATCGGAGCAGGTGCTTTGGTTATCGTTGCTCTTCTTGTAACCGTGATAGTTCTTTTGACAGGAAAAGACAGGGGTACGAAAACTGCAGCAAATGATACTACCGAATCGGCATTCGGAAATATCGGTTCTGATATTACAGAGGAAGAAGACAGTGTATCTTCATACAGTTCTATAGGAGATGATTACGAGGTTTTTAATATCGGAGAAACCTGGACAGTTGACGGACAATGGTCACTGACAATACTCGGTGCTAAAAAAACTGACGAACGTAATGAATACAGTGATAAGGAGCCTGAGGCAGTATATATAGTAGATTATATATATACAAATATCGGCTATGAAGATGACATTATGGATGGAGTATTCTTCTCATTGGACGATACGATAGTTGACAGCAAGGGCAGGAACGGATATTCATATCTGGGAAATGTAACGAGTTATGCACAGACGGCGCCACTCGGAGCAACATGCAGAGCGCAGGCTTGTATAGGACTTGATCATGACGGAACATTTAAGATAAGCATGTCTAAGTATGATGACAATGCAAATGTGCATAAAGCAGCATTTGTAATCGATCCGGATAAAGAGGCTTATGATATAAGCATTCAGAAACCTGAGGTTGCTGAAATTCCTGCACTTTCGATCGGAGAGACCTGGACGGTTGACGGACAGTGGTCGATCACCGTTACGGGAGTAAGAGAGACTGACAGAAGAAACAAGTACACGGAAAAGAATCCGGAGAAAGTATATATGGTTGAATATACATACAGTAATCTCGGTTATGAAGATGAATATACTGATGGTCTGTATATAACAGTCGATGATATGGTCGTTGACAGTGAGGGAATGATGGGATATCAGTATCCGGGTGATATAAAAAATTATCCAAAGCCTTTGGCGGTCGGAGAGACCATTAAGGCCGAGTCGTGTATAGGTGTAGAGCATGGCGGTGATATGAGGATAACAATAGTAAAATATGATGGAAACAAGAATAAACAGAAAGAGACATTTTTGGTCAAAGTTCAGTAAGTGGAGTTTTAATATGGGTAAAAAAAGATTTATATGTATACTTATTTTATCGTGTTTTGTAATGCTGTTTTTAAACGGATGTGATAATTCCGGCAGCAGGGGGACTACGGAAACGAAAACAGAAGAAAAAAAGGCTGAAGGAAAGCTTTCTGTAGAAGAACATCATTGGCACGAAAAGGGATCGGATGCGGCAGATCCGGAAGTATTTACTTCTCTCAGTAAAGGGGATGTGGTCTATGATACAACCTATGCGAAAATTAAAGTAAATTCCGTAAGTGATGAGAAAATCGTTCTTGATGTGGACGGAGCTATGGTAGAACCGAATTCGGACGGTACAATTAACCTGAGAAAGGATCCTGTAGAGAAAATAACCATAAATGCAGGAGATTCAATTGTGCTTAAGTCTCAGACAATGGACGGAGGCGTGAATCTGAAAATACAATATGAATAGAATCCGGAAACCAAATTACGAATTTAAGGAACCGGAATTAAACTACGAGTATATTGACATTATACAAAGAGAGATATATACTGCGTGAACAGAGATAGCACGAATCTCTCGAAGTGAAGAACTTCAGTAACTGTTAACCCGGGATGAAAGGAGGACAATATGCAGACTATTAGTAAAATCAATTTAATAATCAACATAGAGGCGGCAGTTGTCCCTTGTATTTTGCGGAAGTAACAGATTACTTTAACTAAATATACAGGATAACCGACACCTCTTTTGGTGCTGCACTGTGAGCAGCTCCAAAGAGGTGTTTTTGCGTGTCTACAAGCGGTGCCGTCTGTTCGCAATTGGGCTGATGGGAGCATGCTCACAAAGAGGCACAAATTGCGAACAGACGATGGCGCGACAGCGCGACATGAGCATGAAGCGAAGCGGAATGCGAATGCGCACCGCGAGAGATTGATAGCGACAACGCACCGCGAGAGAAAGGATAATAAATATGAAAGACAGAACAGCACCATGCATTTATTACGTATGTAAGGATGCAGACTGTAAAAAAGGATATGTAAAAGTAGATTTAAAGAAGTGTAAAAACTGTCCTAAGTATCAGCCGAGGAAGAGTTCGGTAAAGAAAGAATCCGTAAAAGCGAGGAGGCAGAAAGATAAGGACAGGTACGATCAGTGGAAGAATTATTGAAGAAGGGGATATGTATGTTAACGATATACGGAAAATATGCAAATGCTGCGGTTTATACGGTTGAAAATGAACTGTATGCATTGGAGGATTATGCAAGAAAGCAGCTTCAGATGATATGTAATCATCCGTCTGCGGAGGGAAGTAAGATAAGGATTATGCCGGACGTACATCCGGGTAAGGTCGGAACGATAGGACTCACTATGACAGTCGGAGATTCTATCCTGCCCAGTCTCGTGGGAGTAGATATCGGTTGCGGAATGACCATCGCAAAGGTTAAGACGAAGGGACTTCAGTTTAAGCAGCTTGACAGCGTGATAAGGGATGAAGTTCCGGTAGGACCGAGGATACGTAAGAAGGAGCATAAGTATGCGGACAGAATAGATCTGTCAGTTCTCAGATGCTATAAAGGGATAGATCCGGGTAAGGCGAACAGAAGTATCGGAACCCTTGGAGGAGGCAATCATTTTATAGAGGTTGATAAGGATGAGGACGGACAGGTATATCTGGTGGTCCACTCGGGAAGCAGACATCTCGGAATGGAGGTTGCCGATTATTATCTGAGAACCGGACAGAAGGAAATGCAGATGTTGAAGCAGGGATATGCGTCTTATGAGATGACCTGCCTCACGGGACAGCTTATGGAAGACTATCTGCATGATATAGAGATAATTCAGGAATTTGCCCGTCTCAACAGGGAGGCGATAATAGATTCCATTACAAACGGTATGAAGTGGAAGATAGAAGAATCCTTCACCTGTATTCATAATTACGTTGATTTTACCGGCATAAAGGACGGAAGCGAGGAAAGACCGATTATGAGAAAGGGTGCCATAAGTGCACGTGAAGGAGAGAGAGTCATCATCCCTATCAACATGAGGGACGGTATTATACTCGGGACCGGGCTCGGTAATCCGGACTGGAACTTTTCGGCACCGCACGGCGCGGGCAGGATCTACAGAAGAAGTGAAGTGGCCGAACATCATACCGTGTCCGAATTTAAGAAGGCTATGGACGGAATATATTCCATATGCATCAACAAGGATACACTGGATGAGAGCCCTTTTGCTTACAGAGGAATCGACGATATTGCGGATGTTATAGGAGATACGGTCAGGATCGATAAGATCATAAAGCCCGTATATAATTATAAGGCGGGCGGTGTAGGTTAAGGACATGGTATAGGCGGTGTCGTTTAAGGATATGTTATGTGGAAATAATGAGTCATATATGCGATAATAAATTATTGATTTTTGAAAAATCGGCGATTAATAAGAATTGTTTTATATGAGGAGGTTTCAAAATGGTAAAGCATATTATTCTGTGGCAGTTAAAGGATGAGTTATCGGAAGAGGAGAAGATAAAGGTAAAGGCTGATATCAAGTCCGGACTTGAGGGGCTTGACGGAAAGATTCCGGGACTTCTTGAGATTCATGTGGAGACCGAAGGACTCGCATCTTCAAATGCAGATCTTATGCTTGATTCAAGCTTTGAGGATGAGGATTCTCTGAAGGGCTATGCGGTTCATCCGGCACATGTGGCAGTTGCCGACGGTAAGGTAAGACCATTTACCAAAGCAAGAGTATGTCTTGATTTCGAAAAATAATAATGTATTTTGAATTCCGGAAACAATATATGTATTTTGATTTTCGGAAAAAATTATTGACACTTTATACATGGTGAGAGTAGAATAATTTCGTTAATAAGGAATTAGAAGCAAAGGCGCTTTGAGTTTTACGGCTCAAAGTGCCTCTTTTTTATGCGTACGAATCGTAGACAGAAAGGGAACATCATGGAAGCTGATACAACGTTATCCGATAAACTGCATGAGGAATGCGGAGTCTTCGGAATCTATTCTCTGGATAAGCGGGAAGTGGCGGGTGATATATATTACGGTCTCATTGCTCTTCAGCATAGAGGTCAGGAGTCGGCCGGAATCGCAGTTTCCGATACTGACGGAGAGATGGGTAATCTCAAACTGAAGAAGGACATGGGACTGGTAAACGAGGTTTTTAATGAGAAGGATCTTCAGAATCTGAACGGTAATATCGGTGTGGGTCATGTCAGATATTCCACTACGGGCGGAAGCAGGCCGGAAAATGCGCAGCCTATCGCGATGAACTATATCAAGGGAAGTCTCGCGCTTGTTCATAACGGAAATATAGTCAATGCCGAACAGCTCAAAGAGGAACAGATGTTCAGAGGCCTTGCACACTATACAACCTCGGATACGGAAGTGCTGGCCTATGAGATCATAGGAGAGAGGGTTAAGACCGGAAGCATAGAGGAGGCCATAAAGGCTGCCGCGGCAAAGCTGAGAGGCGGATATGCGGTTGTTGTTATGAGTCCTCGAAAACTGGTGGGAATCCGCGATCCGTTCGGAATCAAACCGCTTATACTCGGACGAAAAGGGGAGTCTTATATCCTTGCTTCGGAAAGTGCCGCCATTACATCCGTGGGCGGTGAGATAATAAGAGATATAGAGCCCGGCGAGATTATCTCCATTACACAGGAGGGTAATTTCTCGGATAAGAGTCTGTGTCAGGAAAAACATGCTCATTGTATCTTTGAGTATATTTATTTTGCTCGAAATGATTCGGTTATGGATGGTATCGAGATTCATGATGCAAGAGTAAATGCGGGCCGTGCACTTGCAAGAAAGAAGAAGGTTGATGCGGATATAGTTGTGGGCGTTCCTGATTCGGGACTTGCGGCAGCCGAAGGCTATGCGATGGAATCGGGAATTCCGTTTGCACTTGCATTTCATAAGAACAGCTACATAGGCCGCAGCTTTATCAAGCCTACCGATAAGGAGAGACAGACTGCGGTGCATATGAAGCTCAGCGTTCTGAACAATGTTGTGAAGGATAAGAATATAGTGATCATAGATGACTCCATAGTCAGAGGAACCACCATGAAACAGCTTATAGAAATGCTCCGCAGGGCAGGAGCAAAGGCTGTTCACGTAAGGATCAGTTCGCCGCCGTTTCTCTATCCGTGTTATTACGGTACGGATGTTCCGACATCAAAGCAGCTTATAGCATCGCATCATTCCTGTGACGAGGTATGTAAGAATATCGGAGCAGATTCTCTGGAGTATCTCGCAATAGAAGATTTTGCTTCTATGGTAGGAGAGCTGCCGCTATGTACGGCATGCTTCACGAACGAATATCCGGTCTGAAATGACTGAAAAAAGCATATTTATACCGGAATAAAATAAAGTTAAATTTATGCTTGACTTTTAAAAATAAAGTAATATACTGTTTATAGTTTTGAAAATAATACACATGAGAAGCAAAGGCGCTTTGGACATAGTACCAAAGCGCCTTTTTGTATTTAGGAGGAAATTCTGATGGACAGAGCATTGGAAGAATTAAGAAAAAAAGGATTATATGACGCAAGATTCGAACATGATAACTGCGGAATCGGTGCCATAGTTGAGATGGACGGAAAGCCGAGTCATGCACTGGTTGCGGATGCGCTCAGCATAGTGGAAAATCTGGAACACAGAGCGGGTAAGGACGCAGAGGGAAAGACCGGTGACGGTGTCGGAATCCTGACTCAGATACCGCATAAGTTCTTTAAAAAGGTCATGGCAGCACAGGGAGTGGAGCTCGGTGAGAAGCGAAGCTACGGTGTGGGAATGTTCTTCTTCCCGCAGGATGATCTGGACAGAAGACAGGCTGTCAAAATGTTCGAGACCATAGCCTCAAAAAGCGGAGCGACTATCCTTGGCTGGAGAAATGTAAGTATCAGCCCGGAAGTTCTCGGAAGCAAAGCCCTTGAATGTATGCCGGTCATAGAACAGGTATTTATCGCAAGGCCCGAAGGACTTACAGATCTTGAGTTCGATCGAAGCTTATACATCATCAGAAGAGAGTTTGAACAGTGCAGCATAAGCACATATGTTCCGTCACTTTCCTGCAGAACCATAGTATATAAGGGAATGTTCCTTGTGGGACAGCTGAGAACCTTCTTCCTCGATCTTTGTGATGAGGATTTTGAATCGGCAATAGCTATGGTACACAGCAGATTTTCAACAAATACAAATCCGAGCTGGAACAGAGCTCATCCAAACCGCCTTATGGTACATAACGGTGAGATCAATACCATTAAGGGGAATGCGGATAAGATGCTTGCCCGCGAAGAGACTATGCATACTGATACCTTCAGCGAAGAAGATATGACCAAGGTTCTTCCTGTCATATCATCCAGCGGTTCAGATTCCGCAATGCTGGATAACACCCTTGAGTTTCTTATGATGAGCGGTATGGATCTTCCGCTTGCCGCAAGCGTTCTGATACCTGAACCATGGGCTCACAACGAGACTCTGAGTCAGGAAGAGAGAGACTTCTATCAATATTACGCAACAATGATGGAACCATGGGACGGACCGGCATCCATTGTTTTCTCGGACGGTGATGTTATGGGAGCCATCCTTGACAGAAACGGACTCAGACCGTCACGTTATGTTATAATGGATGACCGTCGTCTTATCCTTGCTTCCGAAGTCGGAGTGCTTCCGCTGGATGAGAGTCATATCATCAAGAAGGACAGACTTTATCCCGGAAAGATGCTCCTGGTCGATACAAGAGAAGGTAAGGTATATACAGATCAGGAGATCAAGGAAAAGTATGCTCACAGAAATCCTTTCGGTGAGTGGCTTGATATGAGTCTCCTTGAACTTAAAGATATAAAGATTCCTAATGAGAAGGTCCCTGATATCTCAGGCGAGACAAGACAGAAACTGCAGAAGGCTTTCGGTTATACCTATGAGAATTATCATGAAGGTATAAGGAATATGGCACTTAATGCTACAGAGCAGATCGGTTCCATGGGTGTTGATACACCTATTGCAGCTTTATCCGAAACCTACCAGCCGCTGTTCTATTATTTCAAGCAGCTCTTTGCACAGGTTACCAATCCCCCTATCGATGCGGAGAGGGAGAAGATAGTAACTTCGAGAAGCGTTTATGTGGGAAAGAACGGTAATCTTCTGGAGGAACGTCCGGAGAACTGTCATGTTCTGAAGATACATAATCCGATTCTTACAGATCTGGATATGCTTAAGATAAAACATCTTAATAAGGACGGAATCAAAGCAGCTACTGTATCAATCCTTTATTACAAGAGCACTCCTATGAAGAGAGTTCTGTCACACCTTTTTGTTGAGGTCGATAAAGCATATCGTGAGGGAGCCAGCATACTTATTCTCTCAGACAGAGGTGTGGACGAGAATCATGTAGCTATTCCTTCGCTCCTCGCGGTTTCGGCAGTTCATAAGCATCTTGTTGAGACAAAGAAATGTACGGCTATGAGTCTTATTCTCGAATCCGGTGAGCCGAGGGAAGTACATCACTTTGCAACTCTCCTCGGATACGGTGCATCGGCAGTCAATCCGTATCTTGCTCATGCAACCATAAGGGAACTTATAGAAGACGGACTTCTTGATAAGGATTATTATGCGGCCGTTGAAGATTACGACAGAGCTATACTTTCGGGAATCGTTAAGATCGCTTCGAAGATGGGTATATCGACCATTAAGTCATATCAGGGAAGCAAGATGTTTGAAGCCATCGGCATATCGGAAGAAGTTATAGATGAGTATTTCACGGGAACGGTAAGCCGTGTAGGAGGAATAACACTCAGCGACATAGAGAAGGCCGTAGATAAGCAGCACAGCAAAGCATTTGATCCACTGGGGCTTCCTGTGAATCTTGAACTTACTGCAGTAGGCAGACATAAGTTCCGTGCACAGGGAGAAAATCACAGATATAACCCGAAGACCATTCATATGCTCCAGCTCTCCACAAGAGAGGGAAGCTATGAGAAGTTTAAGGAATATACGGAAATGGTGGATGCCGAGAAGACAGGTTACCTCAGAAGTCTTATGGAATTCAACTTCCCTGAGCAGGGTATCCCTCTTGATGAGGTCGAGTCGGAAGAATCCATAATGATGAGATTTAAGACAGGTGCCATGAGCTACGGTTCAATCTCGGAAGAAGCACATCAGACTCTTGCCATAGCCATGAATCATATTCACGGTAAGTCAAACAGCGGTGAAGGCGGTGAGAGCGATGAGAGAATCGCATCGGCAGGAACCGATAACGACAGAAGTTCGGCTATCAAGCAGGTAGCAAGCGGAAGATTCGGAGTAACAAGCAAGTATCTTGTAAGTGCAAGAGAGATTCAGATTAAGATGGCACAGGGAGCCAAGCCGGGTGAGGGAGGACACCTTCCGGGCAAGAAGGTATATCCGTGGATAGCAAAGACCCGTCATTCAACACCGGGTGTAAGCCTTATATCTCCACCGCCACATCATGACATATATTCCATCGAGGATCTGGCTCAGCTTATATATGATCTTAAATGTTCTAACAAACATGCCCGTATATCCGTAAAGCTGGTATCAGAGGCGGGAGTCGGAACGGTTGCCGCAGGTGTTGCGAAGGCCGGTGCTCAGGTAATACTTGTATCGGGCTATGACGGAGGAACGGGAGCGGCTCCGCTTTCATCCATCCATAATGCGGGCCTTCCTTGGGAAATGGGTCTTGCCGAAACACATCAGACACTTCTCCTGAACGGGCTAAGAGACCAGGTTGTAATAGAGACAGACGGTAAGCTGATGAGCGGAAGAGATGTGGCAATAGCAGCCATTCTCGGAGCTGAGGAATACGGTTTCGCAACCGCACCGCTTGTAACAATGGGCTGTGTGATGATGAGAGTCTGCCAGAATGATACCTGTCCTATGGGTGTCGCAACTCAGAATCCGGAACTCAGAAAGCGTTTCAAGGGAAAGCCCGAGTATGTTGAAAACTTCATGTATTTCATAGCAAGAGAGCTTCGTGAATATATGGCAAAACTCGGCGTAAGAACCATCGCGGAACTTGTGGGAAGAACGGATCTTCTCAGAGTTAAGGAAGGACTTAAGGGAGCAGAGGAAGAGATAGATCTCAGCAGGATCCTTGCCGATATGTCGGGTGTGGACAGAAATCTTCAGACCTTCCACAGCGAGAAGGCTTATAACTTTAAGCTCGAAGAGACAAAGGATGAGAAGGTGCTTATATCTAAACTTCTGAAGGATATTAAGGCCGGCGGAAGGGGTAAGAAGATTGATATAGAGCTTTCCAATACGGACAGAGCCTTCGGAACTCTTCTTGGTGCCGAGATAACCAGAGAATGTCAGGATGAACTGAAAGAAGATACATATGTTATCAACTGTACAGGTGCGGGCGGACAGAGCTTCGGTGCATTTATACCGGCAGGACTTACTCTCAACCTTATAGGTGACAGCAACGATTACTTCGGAAAGGGTCTTTCGGGCGGAAAGCTTATAGTTCATGCTCCTGAGAATGCAGGCTACAACGCAGAAGAGAATATCATTATCGGAAATGTAGCGCTTTACGGTGCAACCGGCGGCGAGGCATATATAGCCGGGGTTGCGGGTGAGAGATTCTGCGTTAGAAATTCCGGCGCTTCTGCAGTAGTAGAAGGTGTGGGCGAGCACGGATGCGAATATATGACAGGCGGATGTGCGGTAATCTTGGGACCTACAGGAAAGAACTTTGCAGCCGGAATGAGCGGCGGTGTTGCATATGTACTTGATGAAGAGAACACCCTCTATAAGAACCTTAACAAGCAGCTGGTACTTATGGAGAAAATCGAGTCTAAGAACGATAAAGAAAAGCTGCGCGACATGATAGAAAAGCATGTTAAATATACAGGCTCGGAAAAGGGTCAGCGTGTACTAGATAACTTCGACGAATATGTAGGTAAGTTTAAGAAGATCATTCCGAGTGATTATAAGGAAATGCTGCATCTCACAGCTCAGTTCGAGGAACAGGGCATGGATCATGAACAGGCTCAGATTGAAGCCTTCACAGAACTGGTAGGATAGAAAGGTTTAGTGTATGGGAAATATAAAAGGATTTTTGGAATATGACAGAGTCGATGCACCTGTTGTTCCCGAGAAGGACAGAATCTGCGGATTTGAGGAGTTTCACGGAAGACTCAGTGAGGAAGAGCAGCAGCGTCAGGCTGCCAGATGTATGAACTGCGGCGTGCCTTTCTGTCAGGCAGGTATGCTCATTGCGGGGATGGCTTCGGGATGTCCTCTGCACAATCTCGTTCCCGAATTGAACGAACTGGTAGAAGGCGGAAACATGACTCTTGCATACCGCAGGCTTTCTATCACCCACAGCTTCCCTGAGTTTACCTCAAGGGTATGTCCCGCACTCTGTGAGAAAGCATGTACCTGCGGATACCATCAGGAAGCGGTATCGACCAAGGAAAATGAAAAGGCGATAATAGAGTTTGCCTACGAAGAGGGACTCGTTAAGGAGACTGCACCTAAAAGCAGAACCGGTAAAAGAGTGGCTGTGGTGGGAAGCGGACCTGCGGGTCTTGCAGCGGCTCAGCTCCTTAGCAGCCGCGGACACTCAGTTACCGTCTTTGAGAGAAGCGACCGCGTCGGCGGCCTTCTTCGCTACGGTATTCCGAATATGAAGCTGGATAAGTCTGTAATAGACAGAAGAATTAAGCTTATGGAAGAAGCCGGAATAGAGTTTCAAACCGGTGTGGATGTATGCGGAAGTAAGAAGACAGCTGCGGCTAAGTTCACGGACAAAGTGAAGTATATTTCGGCAGATAAACTGAAAGAGGACTATGATGCCGTGATCCTTGCCTGCGGTGCTTCAAATCCGAGAGATATAAAGGCTCCGGGAAGAGATACCAAGGGAATATACTTTGCGGTGGATTTCCTGGGGCGTGTAACCAAGAGCCTTCTTGACGGCAATTTAAAGCTGCCGGTTGAAAAGAAAACTGACAAAGAAAAAACGGGAAGTGATATTGTATCTGAGGTACAAGGTAGGAATGTCATCGTGATCGGTGGCGGAGATACGGGTAACGACTGCGTCGGTACAAGTATAAGACTCGGTGCAAAGAGTGTCCTTCAGCTTGAAATGATGCCTTGCCCTCCGTCGGAGAGACCGGCTTCAAACCCATGGCCGGAATGGCCTAAGGTTCTGAAGACCGACTATGGTCAGGAAGAGGCTATATATAAGTTCGGAAGTGATCCGAGAATCTATCAGACTACCGTGAAAGAGTTTATATCGGGGGAAGTGAAAACTCCTGATGGTAAGCAGGAAAAACGTCTTAAGGAGGTTGTACTTGTTTCGCTCGAATCAAAGCGTGATGAGAAGACCGGACGTATGATGATGGTTCCCGTTGAAGGAAGCGAGAGAACGGTTCCCGCCGAGCTGGTTCTTATAGCTGCCGGATTCCTGGGCAGTGAGAGCTATGTTACGGAAGGCTTCGGCGTGGAAATTGATGCAAGAACCAACGTAAAAACCGCCCCTGATTCCTTCGCCGCATTTTCGGCTGAGAAGGGATCGAAGGACGGTAAATCTGTCGGTGCTCCGGATAAATGTAAGATCTATACCGCAGGAGATATGCACCGCGGACAGTCTCTTGTTGTGTGGGCTATTTCGGAAGGCCGAAAGGCCGCAAGTCAGGTGGATAAAGACCTGATGGGTTATTCTTCACTCTGATCCTGTATTTCTCTGAGAAGAGCGTTCTGCGCTTTTGTCTCGGAGAAAACTCTGTAGTAATAGAAACCTGCGAGAATAATATAAGGTATCGTGAAAGAACGATAGAATTCAAACCATCCGCGCGGCGTTATAGGATCTACGAATTTATCTATAAGAAGCAGCATTACGGCAATCAGGCCGCTTGCGATGAGATACTGGATTATCATCATTGCGAGTGGGCTGATCCTGTCGAAAAGCTTATGAAGGAAAAGAACGAAGGTTGCTATGGCACAGCATGCAAACATGACCAGAACATTTATATTATTCGTTTCGGTGCCGGCTATTATATTCACTATTGCACCGGTAACCGATACAAAAGTATAAGCGCAGCATAGCTCCAGGAGATATTCTTTAATCTTTTCTTTCATCAGCTCATCCTCCTCATTCTCTGAAGGTATTCCTTGAAACTTTTGTTATAGCTTCTGTTGATGCATATTCTGTCACCGTTATCGAAAGAGGCATATACCTTCATATTTACGTCGGGCTTTAACTGTCTGATCTTATAGATGTTGATAAGATTAGATTTTGATACTCTGACAAATCCGTAATTCCATAACAATTCTTCGCAGTTCGCCAGAGTATTCATGATACGGAATACTCCGTTTTTAGTATACGCAAAGAGTTTTCGGTCAACATGATCGAGATAGTATATTTCCTTTGCATCGAGAATTATCTCTTCCCCGTCATCATCATCTTCATCCGCCGGACGGCCGCTCAGAGTCGGCCGCTCGGAATTTACGGTATCGATCAGCTGTTTGATGACAGGACGCATATTCGTATAATATATATCGACATGTTCGTTTGTCAGATTTTTATCTTCGAAAAGATTCAGTTTCATATTTCCATCCTATGTTTATTTATTCAGGAATTCCTCTACGCTGTCCATATATTCCTCAGGGTAGTCAATGATTCCTTCAATATGTGCGCTGTCGAAATGTACGATAGCCTTATTTTCACATGCCACGTTATTATATACCATTTCAACCTGGTTAGGAAGACATACACTGTCCCTATCTGAGCAGATGATGAGTGTCGGAATATTATCATTCTTTACAACATTTATCGTATCCGCATCATCATAATCGATTCCGTTAACAAGTCCCATATAGAATTTACTTGTGCCTGTGAGATACCTTGCCATAAAGCTTTCCGTATCTCCGTCACCGAACATTTCTTTAAGCATGAGTTCCATTCCCGGAACAGGGCTGTCGCAGATAACGGCATCTGCTGCATTTACCGCACCCGGTGTAACGTTTGAAGCGTATAATGCGGTAGTCTGGGCTCCCATTGACTGACCGTGTACATATACTGTCTTTTTGCCGAGGGTCTGTCTTGCATATTCAACCATTGCCTTTACATCAAGAGATTCGTTTATTCCGAAGGTAACTCTGTCATCCGCATTTGTGCCGCAGCCTCTCTGATCGATGGCGATCACGTCATAACCTCTCTTTAGATAACCCTCTGCAAGAGGATAAGTACTTACTCTGTCTCCACCGGCACCATGTACCAGGATTACACAGGTATCGCTGTCCGAACCGAAGTAAGTTGCGGGAACCGTATTTCCGTCCTCGGCTGTTGCTGAGATCTCTGTTCCCTTATATGTTTCGTTAAATGCATCTATATCATATTCCCATACACCGAGCTGCTTTATGCTGTTGTCTTGAGTGTCTTTACTTTCATTCTGATGAAGTATCTTATCGGCAACGTAACCGCCCATGGCAAATGAACCGCCGGCTCCAAGGATAAAAACTACTATAAGTGTTATGATAATTCCTTTTTTTAATCTGCTTTTTTTCATTTTCTCTGCTCCCTTTTTGTTTGATGAGGCAACTATAGCAGATGATTTACGGACGTGTACGAAAATCTGCATAAGTTGCAATCGTGGATGTTTATGTTGCATTTAAAATCCTGCAGGTGTCATATAGGCGGAATATATTTACCGTCATAGAATCGGAAAATATCTGCTTGACAAATAAAGCTTTTAATCACATAATGTATCAAAATGATATATATCAAAGTGATACATAAAAAGGAGGATGAAAATGAGACAGAAGATCAGAAGACTTACGTTACTTATATCGTTTTTACTGTTTCCGATAACGATATGGTATTTTTCACCGTACCTTATAATTCAGGGATTTTCGGAACATGTTATGAACGGAAGCTTCTTTGTATTTGTGCTGATGTTTTTACTATCAATGTTTTTCGGAAGAGCGTGGTGCGGATATTTATGTCCGACCGGCGGACTTCAGGAATGCGTTCAGAGGATAAATGTAAAATCGGCAAAGCAGGGGAAGAGAGACAGGATTAAATTCGTAATCTGGATACTTTGGATGACCGCAGTTGTGGTTACATTTATCCTCGGAAAGAATAAGGTAACTATCAATCCGTTCTATATGACAAAACACGGAATTTCGATTTCAGAAATCAATCACTATGTGGTATACTACGGAGTGGTGTTTTTCGTGGTTGCACCGGCCCTTATACACGGAAAAAGAGCCTTTTGTCATTACGTGTGTTGGATGGCACCTTTTATGATAATCGGAAGTACGGTCGGAAGATGGCTGCATCTGCCACAGTTTCATATAGAAATTGAAACAGATCAATGTGTTGGCTGTGGAAAATGCAGTACGGCATGTCCCATGGGACTTGACGTGAGAAAGCTGGTTTCCGAAGATAAAGACGGAGCCATTAAAACCACGGAGTGTATACAGTGCGGGGCATGCGTGGACGATTGCCCGAAGAAAGTTTTGAGTTACAGGATGAGATTTACAAAGAGGGGATAACCCTAAAGTATGTGTCGGTAAAAGGAGGGAGAAATGGCAAAGCAGAACATTTACGATAATGAAACATTTTTTGAAGGCTATAAGAAGATAAGAGAAAATGAAGCAAATGCAAATAATGTGGATTTTCTGCTGATCAAAGCTGTAAAAAGGTGAGAATATGGGAAAAGACAGAAAGATAGATGTTGTTATCCTCGGACTTCTGGCACATGAAGATCTGACCGGATATGATATAAAGAAACGTATAGACACAGCTATAGGCTTCTTCTGGAAGGGCAGCTTCGGAAGTATATATCCGTCCCTGGGAGATATGGAGAAGCAGGGCCTGGTTCAGAAGAAATCATCCGGTGTGAGCGGCGGGCGCGAGAAGATAATATATCATATAACGAGCGCGGGCCGTACATTTCTTAAAAAATGGCTGAATGACGAAAAAGCGGGTAACGAACTGAAATACGAAACTCTCCTTAAGTTATATTTCGGCGGAGCCGAGACAAGTGAAGTAGCTGTAAGAAATATTGAGATCTTTGAAGAACAGGTTAAAGAGAATCTGGCGATACTCCGAATATATAAGGAGAATCTGGAAAAGGTTCTGGACAAAGCGGATCATAAGTATTATTATTTGACAGTTACTTTTGGGATAGATACATACGAAGCCTATCTCAAATGGTGCAAAAAGGCGAGAGCATTTCTCGAGAGACACTGATAAGGGGAAACGTAAGAGATGGAAAAAAAGAAGACAAGTACCTTCAGCAACGGACTCATATGGTTCGGAGCGGGAGTGTCAATTGCTGAGATTATTACAGGAACATACTTCGGAGAGCTTGGTTTTAAGAAAGGAATCCTTGCAATCTTAATAGGACATGTGATCGGATGTGTGCTGTTCTATCTTGCCGGACTTATCGGAGGAAAGACAGGAAAAAGCGCCATGGAGACGGTCGCAATATCCTTCGGAAAATTCGGATGTAAGTTCTTTGCATTATTAAATGTTATACAGCTTATAGGCTGGACGGGAATCATGATTTATGACGGAGCTTTATCCGCAGATACAGCTCTTCACACGGGTAAATGGGTATGGTGCCTTGTTATAGGTGCTCTTATCATAGTATGGATACTTATCGGATTATCCAATCTCGGAAAGGTAAGTACCTGTGCCATGACAGCTCTTTTTATACTTACGATAGTACTGTGTGTGATCATATTTAAGGATAAGTCAAAGCTCGGTGCAGAAGCAGCCGAAGGTATGAGCTTCGGCGCAGCGGTAGAGCTTGCTGTGGCAATGCCGCTTTCATGGCTTCCGCTTATAAGCGATTATACAAGAGAAGCCGAAAAGCCTGTACAGGCAACAGGAGTCAGCACATTGGTATATTTCGTTACAAGCTGCTGGATGTATATAATCGGAATGGGAGCAGCTATCTTTACGGGTGAAGGCGATATCGCATCCATCATGGTTAAGGCAGGACTCGGTATAGTCGGACTCCTTATCATAGTTTTCTCGACTGTTACAACAACTTTCCTTGATGCATATTCCGCAGGTGTTTCATCGGAATCTATCATTTCGAAGATCAAGGGTAAATGGGTTGCGGTCGGAGTTACCGTGCTTGGAACAATCGGAGCGATAACGCTTCCGATGGACGATATAACAGACTTCCTTTACCTTATAGGTTCTGTATTTGCACCGATGATAGCTATTCAGATAGCAGATTTCTTCGTACTCAAAAATGATTCTTCCGAGAAGAAGCTTGATATCGTAAGATTTGTAATATGGGTGATCGGCTTCATAGCATACAGATTACTTATGAAGGTTGATATACCGTGCGGAAATACATTTCCGGATATGGCTATAACCTTTGTGTTGATGCTGATAGTAGGAAAGATTGTCGGTTCTGCAAAGAAAGGGCAGGATAAGATATGATCAAAATGTATCAATAGATTTATAAATAAACAGTAATTATATAGATAAACAGAAATTTTATAAATTGTTTGACAAAGTAAAAACGATGTAATATATTTTGGATGTGTGCGAGAGTACACATCCATATTTTTTGAAACGAGGATTTTATGTTTAGCGTGGTAATTAACTGACCAATTAGATAATGCAATGCTGAGATTAGTATTCCGGGATGATGATCTGATCGCGGGTTTATGTTTTCATGGTCGGGTTCTTTAGAATTTCGGAGCGGTGGATCGATGATTGCATAGGGTTGGCATTTGTCATATGCCGACCTGTTATTTTCGCGCTAAATATATTATGAATGTCGATGAAGTATGAGATGTCAGAAGAGATTGACGTCTGTAGCTTTATTTTGGCATAATATCCCTCGTTTATTTTTTTGGTTATTACGGGACCATAATATCTTTTGCCGGATATTATGGTCCCTTTATTTTTCGGGATATTTACCGGCCAGGCTGTCGGATGATCTGACGGTCATACCTGAGGTCGGAAGCGACGTGCAGTTTATATGGAACCATAAGGATGAAGCAGGTTCAAGGATCACAAAGGTTTTTAAGAATTTATTGGAATGACATGGAGACAAAAATGTATACAGACAAAATTATAGAAACAGAAAAAAACATAACTACAGAAAAAAATATAACTACAGAAAAAAGCAGATGTACTAATACGGAGATTCAGATTGAATTCTGTAAAGTTAAGGAAAAATGGGCAGGTCTTGCAGCAACCGATCATGCAAAGAGACTTATTGACGGAGCAAGTGTTATACTTGATGAAAAGGAGCTTAGAAAGCAGCTCCGGGATACGACCGACAGCCGTGAGATGATTGAAAAATTGGGAACTCCGCCGGTCCAGAATGTAAATGAGATTGAAGAGGTACTGATAGTTGCACGAAGAGGTGACTGTCTGACACCGTACCAGCTCGAAAGAGTCGAGACAGTACTTGCAGTTGTTGACAGGCTTGCAGCTTATCTTGCAAGGGGAAAACAGTTTGGAAATCCGCTTGCTTACTATGATGAGAACCTGAATCCGCTTCCGGAACTTAAGTCCGAAATAGAAAGACAGATAAGAAATGAAGCGGTAGATGACAGAGCAACCAAAGAGCTTTTTGATATCAGAACAAGTATCGACCGCGCCGAGGATATGATGAAGCAGAAGGCCGAGCAGATAATACGAAGCAATAAGGAATGTATGGCAGACAGCTTCTATGTGATGCGAAGCGGAAGAGTATGCGTTCCGGTAAAAAAGGATTATAAATATAAGATTTCGGGAAGTGTGATCGATAAGTCGGCCACCGGAAGCACACTTTTCATCGAGCCGGCAGGAGTTGCGAAGCTTTATGATGAGATTGAAATGCTGAAGATCGATGAGGAAAATGAAGTCGCAAGAATTCTTTATACTCTTACAGTGATGGTTTCGGATGCGGCTTACATACTTGAAGAAAATATGCATATGCTCGAAAAGCTGGATTTTATCTTTTCAAAAGGTAAGCTGAGTATGGATCTCGACTGCATTGAGCCGCGTATTAATCTTGAGAGGCGGATACACTTAACGGGTGCAAGACATCCGCTGATGGATAGGGAAGTAAATGTACCACTCGACTTTACGCTCGGAGATGATGAGATAAGAGGTGTCGTGATAACAGGTCCTAATACGGGCGGAAAAACCGTATCTATAAAGACAGTCATGCTGAACTGCTATATGGCTCAGTGCGGACTGCATGTGACCTGCAGGAGTGCGGATATCTGCATGAACAGTAATTACCTTTCGGATATAGGAGACGGTCAGAATCTTTCGGAGAATCTTTCGACCTTTTCTGCTCACATCAAAAATGTACTCGGAATTCTCGAAAGAGTTAACAGTGACAGCTTCGTAATAATGGATGAGCTGGGTTCGGGAACGGATCCGACAGAAGGAATGGGTATTGCAGTAGCAATCCTTGAAGAACTGAGGAAGAGCGGAGCAAACTTCCTTGTTACTACTCATTACCCGGAAGTAAAGGAATATGCAGAGAAGACTGAGAATATAGTAAACGCAAGAATGACCTTTGATAAAGAAACACTCAGGCCGACCTATAGAATGGTGATAGGAGAGGCAGGAGAAAGCTGTGCATTCTATATAGCGGAGAGGCTCGGAATGCCGGGAGAAATGTTACGGGCTGCAGTCGAAGCGGCATACGGAAGCAATGCACTCGGCAGAAGTAAATCCGGTGCGGCAAGTGCGGACTTTGAAAAAATCGTAAATACTGCAGGTTTCGAGGATACAGGTGAAACTTCGATAGCAGGAAAAAAGCAGCCGAAAAAGGAACCGGCAGAACGAATAAAGAAGATGAAGAAGATTTCATCACAGAAGAATATGAGCAGTACATTTAAGATTGGTGACAGTGTCATGGTCATGCCCGACAAGAAGATTGGAATCGTATGTGAACCGGTAAATGAAAAGGGTGTACTCCGTGTTCAGATTGCGGGAAGAAAGATATGGATCAATCATAAGAGAGTGAAGCTTCATGTAAGAGCCGAGGCGCTATATCCCGAAGATTATGACTTTTCAATCGTTTTCGATTCTGTTGAGAAAAGAAAGATGAGACATCAGATGAGCCGTAAGTTTGTGGATGGCACGCTCGAATATGACGAAGAGTGATAGGAGGTTTATATGAATTATTTTGTTGAAGGACTCCAGGGCAGCGGAAAGAGTACATTGGTTCAGAAACTGTCGGAACTGAATCCGGACTGCACGGCCATCAGGGAAGGCGATTATTCCCCGGTCGAACTGGCCTGGTGCGCTTATATGGATAAAGCAGAGATTAAGGAGATACTCGATAAGTATTCTGCCATCAGATCTGAAATAGAGGGAAAAACACATTCCGAAGGCGATAAAAGAATTGTATGTTATACTCAGATCATAACCGATATTCCGGGATTTCATAAAGACCTTGAGCAGTATGAGATATATAACAACAGAGTTTCTTATGAGGATTTTAAATCAATAATTTTTAAACGTTATAATGATTGGAGCCGGAGTATTGCTCCGAGCGGGAAAGCAGGAACTGCGGTGGATTCCGAGAGGGATATGATATTCGAATGTTCGCTTTTTCAGAATATCGTCGAGGATATGATCCTTTTCAGATGCGCATCGGATGATGAGATAGTAGAATTTTATAAAGATGTCAGAGCTGCACTTGATGGAGATTCAGATGATATTACGGATCAAAAAAAGAAAAAGGAGTATCACATTTTCTATCTGAAAGCCGAGAATGTGAGAGGCAATCTTATGGTCATACGAAAGGAAAGATCCGATGATGACGGGAATGAGCTTTGGTTTCCTCTTATGATGAGCTACTTTAAGGATTGCCCTTACTCAAAAAAGATGGGACTTGGCTCGGAAGAAGACCTGGTACAACATTTTATTCACAGACAGGAACTTGAGCTTCGGATATGCAGGGAAGTATTTCCGGATAAGCATACTGTTTTGACATCAAAGAAATATACCGATGAAGAGATACTGCTTATACAGGAGCAGATTAAAAACATATCGTGAATGTATAAAGAAACGTAAAACAAAAGGAGATACAAATGATCAAACAGATATCAGATACAAAAGAAAAACAAAGAATTGCAAGACTTGTGCTTGAAGCACTTCCGGAATGGTTTGAAGTTGAATCAAGCAGAGAAGAATATATCTCGGAATGCGCTCACTGGATATTCCTTGAAGCAGAGGCGGACGGTGAACCGGTAGGCTTCTTGTGTTTAAAGGAAACAGGACGTCAGACAGTAGAGCTTGCTGTAATGGGAGTCTTAAAGAATTATCATAGACACGGTTTAGGACGGCAGCTTGTCGAAAAGGCAAAGGAAGCAGCGAAGGAAGCCGGATATGAATTTATGCAGGTAAAGACAGTCAAGATGGGAATGTATGATGACTACGACAGGACGAATCTGTTCTATATAGGCTGCGGTTTTAAGGAGTTTGAGGTCCTGCCGGATCATTGGGATAAGGCAAATCCATGCCAGATATATGTAATGCATCTTGGTTGAGAATGCCTGATGTGATACAATCTCCGATTTGCTATTGGATATTTCTCCGATTTGGAGTATTCTAATGAGAAATCGGAGATGTTTTATCTAATCCTTGGCGAGA
>DEFA01000047.1:0-214 GCA_002350525.1 Lachnospiraceae bacterium UBA2864
ACGACTCCCGTTGCTCCTACTACTGCTATGTTTGGTTTTCTTTTCATTTACTGTTACTGCTACCTCTTTCTGTTTATTTTATTTTTCCCGTTACGATGCCCAGAGTATCTCTGGCGATCATCAGTTCCTCATTAGTCGGGATGAGGATGAGCTTGACGCGTGAGTCTTCTCTTGAAATGATTGTCTCCTTGCCTCTTACTCTGTTCTTTACAAC
>DEFA01000047.1:588-5145 GCA_002350525.1 Lachnospiraceae bacterium UBA2864
TCGATGTCGCCTGATCTTGTTCCCATTACGAGTCCCTCGAGCGGTGTGAATCCCATGGATGTATCAACAACCTTGCCGTTCTTGATGGCTGTTACGGAAGCGCCGTTTCCGAGGTGGCAGGTTATGAGCTTGAGGTCAGCGAGACCCTTTCCAAGCATAACAGCAGCTCTCTCGGCAACATACTTATGGGATGTTCCGTGGAATCCGTATCTTCTGATCTTGTACTTCTCATAGTATGAGAACGGGATACCATAGATATAAGCCTCTTCAGGCATTGTCTGATGGAAAGCCGTATCAAATACAGCACACTGCGGTGTTCCCGGCATAAGTTTTGAACAAGCATCAATACCAAGAAGGTTTGCAGGATTGTGAAGCGGTGCAAGATCAGAACACTCTTTGATCTTCTCGATAACTTCATCATTTATGATAACCGATGAATCGAAGAACTCTCCTCCGTGAACAACTCTGTGTCCTACAGCATCAATTTCGTCAAGACTCTTAACTGCTCCGTCAACCGGATCAAGAAGTACATCGATAACAGCCTTAAATGCAACGCTGTGATCAGGCATATCGATCTTCTTTTCTTTCTTTTCACCTGTTGTACTGCTTGTATAAGCAATATCGGCATCCGCGATACCGATCCTCTCGCAAAGGCCCTTTGCATAAACCTTCTCAGTCTCAGAATCGATAAGCTGATACTTAAGTGTTGTGGAACCGCAGTTAATAACTAAAATTTTCATTTAGTGCCTCCTCTTCTCTGCCGTATATTACGATCATGCCTCTTCCGTTTTCTTTACTGTAATAAAGCGCTCTATCCGCACTGTCCAGAACATCGTGGATATCGGAATTTGTTTCCGGATAAGAAGCAAGTCCTATACTGACATTTATTCTTATATATGTTCCATTAAAATTAATGACGCTGTTTTTTATATCCTTATGCAGATCACGAAGGATAGCATAGGATTCATCTATATTTTTATCGCTGAATACGATGGCAAACTCTTCACCACCGTATCTTACGGCACTTCCACCGTGTCTTTCAGCATACTCGGCACATATTCCGGCAATGTTTTTAAGCACTTCGTCGCCGGCCAGATGGCCGTAAGTATCATTTATGTTTTTAAAGAAATCTATATCAAACATTGCAACAGTAAGGGAGCCGTTCTTACTATGTCCCTTATCCTCTATCAGCTTGTTATAGAATTCATTAAAGTAATATCTGTTGTAAATCTGTGTCAGACCGTCTTTCTTGGCCATATCCACTGTTTTGAGATACAGTCTGTCACTTATAAGATCGGCCGTAAAATCTGTTACGGACGACTCATAAAAGGCAAGTCCGTTATCAAAGAATCTCTCTTCCATAGAAGCAACTATCAGAACACCGTAAACCTTTCCGTTTTCGATTGCCGGAATCGCAACTGCATTACATATTCCGATATTTATAAAATACGGAAACATAAAATTGTTGTCCTTACAGAGAAACAGCGGATCTATGATATTACGTAACTTAATATAATCGAATATCTCTTTTGTATCATCGGCGGCAACCTTTGTAAAAGACGGATCACTTACAAGAATCTCCCTGTGAGGTTCTTCATTTCCGTATACATTCCTGTCGATAAACATGGTACATATATCCGGATCCTTGATATTCATTATATTACTGACCATCATATTTGCATTCATCTCAACATCATAGCTGTCGGAAAAAAACTTCATGACATCTATAAGTGAACGAGTTTCCCTGTTCAAAGCCTCAAGATCCTTATTGGCCTTCGTAAGCTCGATCTTCTGAAGATTTATCTCATTATTAACCTGCTCAACTCTTTCCTGAAGAGTTTTGAGATCTTCGTTCTCTTTTATAAGATCATCATTTCTAAGTGTCTGACCTGTAAGCTTTTCATCGTAAACTTTAATGGATCTTGATATAAGAATGTAATCTATAAATGATGTAACGACCATGGCAGCCACAAAGAAGAAAAATCCCACTGCCCAGGTTCCCTCAAGTTCATCCCAGAAATTAAGAACGACTCCGATTGATATAATGATTGTTAGAGCAAGTCTTCTCGGAATGATTCCGTATTCATCCAGGATATTCGACAGGAACGAATCCTCAGATACAACAGAAAGTCCCCATATCATATATATACAGAGCATGTATCTTGGCATCTCCCGGATAAATCCGATGGAAATCGCTATTCCGAATACAAACAGAAAACTTCTGACGGTATAGTAAAACATTGTCGTCTTATCGACAAAATGCATGAGCAGCTCATCTATAAAGAAAGCAGACGCAACCAAACAAAGGTTATATACCATAAATTTCTGACTGATAACCGTTCCCGAAAATCCGGAAAGTAAAACAGTAATGATCAGAATAGCATATAAGCCTCTGTGAAATTTGCATATTGACTTTAAAAGCTCACGTTTAAATTCAATAAGCATCTACCGAACCCTCAACCCATATTTGTAGTCATACCGAGGGATATTTTATCACACAGGGTATTATCATTCAAGCATACTTAAAATATTTATAATCTGTTCATTCGTCTGTAAAAAATCACCGCTGTTATCTATGACTCTGTCCGAATTATCTATGAAATAATCATCTGCCGGCTGATTCTTGATTATAGAATAAGCTTTCTCTTCGGAATAATTTCTGCTTTCCATAAGACGCTTTACCCGAGTCTCGGTTTCAGCCCTTATATACCAGATTTCATCACATATTTCCTTATAACCGTCCTGTATAAGAAGTGCGGCTTCTATGATATAGAGTTTACATTTCTTATCGAGTCTGTGCTTTTCGATATCTTCTCTTATCCACTCCTTAACCTCCGGATGAACAAGACCGTTCAGCATTTTAAGCTTACTCTTATCCGCATAAACAAGACTCGCAAGTTTCATTCTGTCTATCTCAGCACCTTCCGACGGAATAACCTCCGGAAATTTTTCCACCACCTTGTTATATACACGTTTTCCCGACTTCATAAGATTCTTGGCCAGGAGATCGGCTTCAACTATATAGGCGCCAAACTCCTTCTCCAACAGGTAAAGAACTCTGGATTTACCTGCCCCCACACCGCCGGTAATACCTATTATCTTCATAAGCCCCTCCGAAATACTGATATTACTATCCTTCAGCTGTTTACTTAGCCTCGTAAAGGCTGCTTCCGGTATGTACATCCGTTACAAGCGGAACCGCAATTGTAACCGCATCCATCATTTTATCTGCAAGAAGCTTTGTTACCTCTTCCACCTCATCATCAGCTGCCTCGATAAGAAGCTCATCGTGTATCTGAAGTATCAGTCTCGATTTAAGACCTCTTCTCTTAAGTTCCTCATACACATCGATCATAGCTTTCTTGATGATATCCGCAGCAGTACCCTGAACCGGTGAATTCATGGCAACTCTCTCTCCGAAACTTCTCTGCATAAAATTGGAGGATTTGAGTTCCGGAATAGGTCTTATCCTGTTGAACATTGTTTTTACATAGCCTTTTGTCTTGGCATCGCTCACTTGTTTATCCAGGAAATTTTTAACCTCTTTATAGGTATCGAAATATTTCTCTATATATTCCTTAGCCTCGGATCTCGATATATCAAGATCCTGACCAAGGCCGAACGAACTTATACCATATATGATTCCGAAGTTTACAGCTTTGGCCTTACGTCTCAGAGAACTGTCTACCTCCGAAAGAGGAACGCCGAATACCTGAGATGCTGTTATCGCATGGATATCCTTCTCTTCCTTAAAAGCTTCTATAAGATTTTCATCTCCGGACATGGAAGCCATAACCCTCAGCTCGATCTGAGAATAATCCGCATCCACATAAGTATATCCGCTTCTCGGAACAAATACTCTTCTTAATTCTCTTCCGAGTTCAGATCTGGTAGGAATATTCTGAAGATTAGGCTCTGTAGAACTAATCCTTCCCGTTGCTGTAACCTTCTGATTAAATGTACTGTGTATCCTTCCGTCATCGGCTATACACGAGAGAAGTCCATCAACATAAGTTGATTTAAGCTTAGAAAGCGCTCTGTAATCCAGAATGGCAGCGACGATCTCGTGCTCGGATTTCAGCTTTTCAAGTACTTCAACACTTGTGGAATAACCGTTCTTATTCTTCTTACCGCTCGGAAGTCCGAGCTTTTCGAAAAGGATCACACCAAGCTGTTTCGGAGAATTGATATTAAACTCTTCTCCGGCAAGTTCATAAATCTTCTTGGACAGTTCATCTATTCTTCCCGAAATATCTTCACCGTATCTTATAAGGGCTTCTCTGTCTATTCCGACTCCGTCCTTCTCCATAGCTCTGAGAACGAACATAAGCGGATATTCGATATCCGAATATAACTTATCCTCATTCAGATTCTTTAATTCACGGAAAATATCTTCACAGGAAGCACTTACGGTATATGCATTCTTCGTTATAAGAGATCTGAACTCCTGCTCATCATAGGAAAAATCCGAAACAACAGTCTTTCCGAGAACATCTTTTACCGAAGGAATCTCCGTATCCAGGTATTTAAGTGATATATAAGGTTCATCATAATTCG
>DEFA01000047.1:5166-8361 GCA_002350525.1 Lachnospiraceae bacterium UBA2864
AAGCCGCAAGACTTATATCTATCACCCCCTTATCAGGTGTAAGTTTAAACTCATCTATATATTCCTTTACGGAAAGTAATGCAGTCTTCTTACCTTTCGCTTCAAAGCTGTCTATAAGACTTATCCAACCATCACTGTCCAGAGTCCTCGTTATATAAACTTTGCTGCCCGCACTTACGGCGCCACCTCTTATAAAGCCGTTGATCCTTACAGGATATAAGCCTATAACTTTCTTTTCATCCGAAAGGCTGTCGGTAATCAGAGCTATATCTTCCGATTCGGAAATCTCCAGTTCTTCTGATGCCTTCTTTACGGGAGCCACAGGGCTGTCACCGAGCCTCTTCAGGATACTGTTAAGTTCAAGTTCGGCAAGCTTTGCTTTATAATCCGCATTTGCTATATCACCTATCTCGGTGTCGGCAATATTTATATCAAGTTCACAGTCCAGTTTGATTCTGGCAAGGTCACGGCTCATTATAGCCGAATCACGGTTATCCGAAAGATTCTGACGGGCTTTATCCGGCTTAATCTCATCTATATGAGCTATAGCCTCTTCGACACTGTGATACTCGCTTATGATCTTTTCGGCAGTCTTCGGTCCTATTCCGGGAACACCCGGAATATTATCGGAAGTATCTCCCATAAGACCTTTCATCTCTATAAATTCTTCCGGAGTTACACCGTAAAGCTCTTTTACTCCGGAAGCATAATAGTCTTCAACCGTGGTCTTTCCCGCTTTGGTCTTCGGAATTCTTATAAGGACCCTGTCTGTTGCAAGCTGAAGAAGATCTCTGTCACCCGAAAGAACGGTAACACTGTAGCCCTCTTTATCAGCCTCTACGGACAGAGTTCCTATGATATCATCAGCCTCATAACCGCCTCTTTCAAGAGTTTTTATACCCATAAGATGAAGAAGCTCTTTGATGATAGGGAACTGCTCCCTTAATTCATCATCCATTCCTTTTCTCGTACCCTTATATTCCGCAAACATCTTATGTCGGAATGTTGGTTCATGTACGTCAAAAGCAACCGCAACATGCGTCGGTTTTTCTTCATCAAAAATTTTATAAAAGATATTAAGAAAGCCGAGGAGCGCATTCGTATGTACGCCACGGCTGTTTGTAAGTTCTTTCGGAAGTGCGAAATATCCGCGATTCATAATACTGTTTCCGTCAATTAACAGGAGTTTCATGAGCTATCTCCTCTCCGATCTTAAGTATGTGTAAAAGCTGGTCTCTAAGCAGATTATAATCATGAATTCTTTCGAAATTACTGATTTCTTCAACATAGGTATATCGTTCGCCTCTGGTAATGGGATCTTCATCCGGATATAAAAGGACTGTCCCGAGTCTTGTAGCGAAGTATTCATCACCTTGTGCACTGAGTTTTGCCCGTTGTTCATAGGTATAAACGCTGTTTATACAAGTCGCGTATATAACAGCAACTACAAGTATCGCAGCCGCCATGAACATACCGAAGGCTGAAACCTTAACGCCCTGTCTTCCCTTTACACCTCTGTACATCTTGTTAAGTTTTGTATCAAGCTCATCTGAAAGATTATTCGAAAGCTTCTCGTTACTGTCAAGATGTTTCATACCGCTGAGAAGTATATAATAAACTTCAAGCTCTTCATGACATTTCGGGCAGTTTTTCATATGCATGACAAATTCCTCCTGTTTTTCAGGAGGAATCTGTCCATTTATAAATGGCATAATATAAGATTGTGCTTCAAGATGATTCATATTAATTAACCGTTAAATACACTGCTTGCTATAGAACCGGCAAGTCCGTGTGAAGAAGTCTGTGTTCTCTCAGGTCCGTTACTGTCCGGAAGCACTCCCGGTAAAGTAGGAGCCATAAGGATCTTACCCGTACCTCTGTATACATTTACAAAGCCTTCCTTCGATACAGCCGATCCCATAGCACTTCCCGTAAGTGTCTCAACAGTAAACTGAAGTGAACTTGACCATGCAATAGCCATATTCCCATCAATTCTGAGTTCTTCGTTATTAAGAACAAACTCGAAAAGCTCTTCTCTAGGAACCGGTGATTCAAGAACCGCATAGCCCTGACCTGAAAGACAAAGATTGAAAAGCCCTTCACCACCGAGAAGTGCCGAAGAAACACTCTTTCTTCTGACTAAATTTTCCTGAATCTGTGCATCACATGCAAGGAAAAGTCCGTCATCAAGAACCATTCCCTGTCCCCAGGATCCAACATCCTCTATAAGAAGGAATCTGTAAGTAGGTTCAAGCATTACATATCCCTGACCGGTATATACAGGCTTTGCTGCGCTTTCACCCGTAACAGCGCCTTTTAACATTTTTCCGACAAAATCCCCGACACCCTTTACACCTGATGTTGCCTGAACATTTCCGGCTATCCACTGCATGGATCCGGCCTGGATCTTAATAGCATTTCCGTTAAGACTCGCAAGAACCTGTCTTCTCTTAACATTCATTTCCTTCATAAAATATGCTCTGGAAGAATCCCACGGCATAACCGAAAGATCTTTCTGATGCTCATATACATAGAACGCACCACTGTTTGCGATACATATCATATTCTTGTTGTCAAAAACATTATTAATCTGCATAATAACCTCCTCATAATCACCCCATGACATTTACGGCTTTACATAAGCCACACAACAATTTTATTATACTCCAAATAACTTCAAAAAAAAAGTGCAGGTCGTAAAACCTGCACTTAATATCGTTAAATAATATGTCAGAATTAGTTGTTGATAAGCTTGTCTTCATTTGACCAGCTGTAAAGTGAACGGATTTCCTCGCCAACCTTCTCTGACGGGTGCTCTGCCTTAAGCTTACGAAGAGCCTTAAAGTGAGCCTGTCCTGAAGCTGATGACATATCGAGAAGGAAGTCCTTTGCAAATGTTCCGTCCTGAATGTCGGCAAGAACCTTCTTCATAGCCTTCTTTGTATCTTCTGTAATGATCTTAGGTCCTGTGATATAATCACCGTACTCAGCTGTATTTGAAATAGAATATCTCATTCCTGCAAATCCACTCTGGTAGATAAGGTCTACGATAAGCTTCATCTCATGGATACACTCGAAGTATGCATTTCTAGGATCGTAACCTGCCTCTGTAAGAGTCTCGAAACCTGCCTGCATAAGTGCACAAACACCACCGCAGAGGACTGCCTGCTCACCGAAGAGGTCTGTCTCTGTCTC
>DEFA01000047.1:8411-46816 GCA_002350525.1 Lachnospiraceae bacterium UBA2864
TAAGCAAGTGCAAGATCCTGAGCATGACCTGTAGCATCCTGATATACAGCGATAAGACAAGGTGTACCCTTACCTGCCTGATACTCTGAACGTACTGTGTGGCCAGGTGCCTTAGGAGCGATCATTGTTACATCTACATCTGCAGGTGGAACGATCTGTCCGAAGTGAATATTGAAACCATGAGCGAACATAAGCATGTTACCAGGCTCAAGATTTGGCTCGATATCATTCTTGTAAAGAGCAGCCTGCTTCTCATCATTGATAAGGATCATGATGATATCTGCCTGCTTTGCAGCTTCAGCAGCTGTATAAACCTTGAATCCCTGCTCTTCAGCTCTCTTCCATGACTTGCTGCCTTCATATAATCCAATGATTACATTGCAGCCTGAATCGGTAAGGTTAAGTGCGTGTGCGTGTCCCTGGCTACCGTAACCAATAATAGCGATAGTCTTTCCCTCGAGAAGTGATAAATTGCAATCCTGCTCATAGAAAATCTTTAAATCTGACATATTAGTATGCCTCCCATAAAATTATAATTTTATATACACTGCGCATGCAGAATACATATCTTTAGTTAATGCCTCTTGTAAGTCCTGTAAGACCTGTTCTTACAAGTTCCTCAATGTGGAATCCCTCAAGAAGATTTATAAACGCCTGAATCTTTCCGTTATTACCGGTAAGTTCTATCATAAGTGAATCAGGGCTCACATCTACAATATTGGCACGGAATACGTTAGCCATTGAGATGATCTCCTGCCTCTCCTTAATATCAACCTTGACTTTGACAAGAACAAGTTCTCTGACAACGGACTCACCGTCTTTAAGTTCTATCACATCAACCACATCTTCAAGCTTATTCAGCTGACTCTTGATCTGTGAAAGGATCTTGTCATCACCGCTTACAGCAACGGTCATTCTCGAATACTTCGGATCCTGAGTAACACCGACCGAAAGACTATCTATATTATAGCCTCTGCGGCTGAACATTCCGGAAACTCGGCTGAGAACACCAGATGTATTATCTACAAGTAACGAAAAAATCTTAGTCTTCATATTCTCACAACCCTTCGTATATCATATTTTCCGCTTATCAAACAATAATCTGTTTGAAAACGACATTAATATTTTAACAATCAAAGCCTTATATGTCAACAAACAATAAATTCTTAATAAAACATGGCTTTTCACTTAAAATTTTGTTCTGATTTACACTCTTTTGATAAAGTTAAGCACGAGCCTGCTTATACTGTCGCCGACTTTGTCAGCTGTCTGTTGAACCTCTTCATGATTAAGTTTTCCGCCAAGTCCCGCAGCCTTGTTGGTTATACAGGATATACCGGCAATTTTTACACCGAGTGCATTTGCTGCGGCAGCTTCGACTGCAGTACTCATGCCTACCGCATCGGCTCCGAGAAGTCTGTATGCTCTTATCTCAGCAGGGGTTTCATATTCCGGACCGGTTGTCTGAAGATATACTCCCTCTTTAAGATCGATACTTTCTTCCGCAGCAGCCTGTCTCAGCTTTTCCTGAAGATCCCTGTCATATACAAAAGACATATCATAAAATCTTACACCGTTAAACTCAGATGCATCCGTATGTATAAACGGAGACGGTACAAAGGATTTGATATGATCCGTGATCATCATTATGGAACCCGGATCAAGCTCATCACCTATTCCTCCCGCAGCATTTGACAAAAGCAGAGTCTTAATTCCCAGTTTTGCCATAAGCCTTACCGGAATAACTACATCTTTCATCTCATAGCCTTCATAGTAATGAACTCTTCCCTGCATCAGAATAAGCTTTACTCCCGCATATTCCGCAAAAAGGAAGTTTCCGGCATGTCCTTCGACAGTAGAAACAGGAAATCCTTCGATTGTCTTATAAGGAATCTTTTCGATAATATCAAGACCGTCGGCAAATCCACCGAGCCCCGAACCGAGAACTATTCCCATATCAGGCGTAAAAGGAACTCTGTCCCGTATACTTCTATATGCTTTTTCAAGATCGTAATTTCCCATAATTCTCCCCCTTTTGATATCCGAAACAACCTTCCTTCCGACAAAAGAGCGGAACGATCAGTTCTTTTCGGCAAATCTTATATTAACAATTTCAGGTATATTATTAAGTCTGAGTTTAAAAGTATGCTGTCCGATCCCACAGGTTACATAAAGAACCGATTTATCATTCTTATACATTCCGTACGAATAATCCGGAAAAAGTCTGAGTTTCGGTGATATGAAGCCTCCGAGTCCCGGGAATCTCAGTATTCCTCCGTGATAATGTCCGGATAATACAATATCCGTCCCCCATTCGCTGTAGGCTTTAAAATATTCCGGATTATGTGCCAAAAGAATATTTAACATATCCCTGTCGCATTCACCCAGATATTCCTTAACTCCGTCACCGGTAAGTTTCTTATCGGAAAATCTCTTATAGTATTCGTAATCCAGATCAAGTCCCGATATCTTAACCGGAAATCCTTCCGGAACAACTGTCTTATTATCAATATAAATCACTTTATCCTTTATCGCGTCATAGAACCGTTCCCATAATGATTTATATCCGTAATATCCTTCTCTGACTTTCATCTCATGATTACCCGAAGCCATGTAAACGGGAGCAATCTCTGAGAGTCTGCCGATAAGACTGACAGACGGAGTTATATCTTCATTCTCATGAGTTCCGTTTATCATATCTCCGCCTATCAATATAAACGCAGGATCAGTCTCCTTAACAAGACCTATTATCCGGTCATTAAGACGTCCGTTCTGCGCTTCATGAAAATCCGAAAGAAATATAAAAGACTTACCGGACATGGATGGATCAACTTTCGTTCCTTCATAAACATATTCCGTAAGTCTTATCTTATTAAGTTCTCTACGTGATTCAATTATAAGCAGAATCATGAGAATAACAAAAATCGTTATTATCAGAACAACTGCCGTAAGGGCTACTCTCATGTAGTTACCTCTATACCTGCCTCTTCCTCAGCCTGTTTTTTAAAGTCGGCTATCTTATCCGGTGAAATGCTCGGAAGCTCGTCCATTGAAGCTATTCCGAAACTTCTGAGGAAATCATCGGTCGTTCCGAACAGAATAGGATGTCCGGGAGCGTCAAGCCTTCCGACTTCATCAACAAGATTATATTCCATAAGTCTGTTAACTGCGTGACTGCAGGAAACACCTCTTATCTTCTCAATCTCAGCTCTGGTAACAGGCTGTTTATAAGCTATTATCGAAAGCGTTTCGAGAAGAACATCCGTAAGCACATGCTTTTTAGGCATATTTACAATACTTGAAAGAATATCATAATACTCATTCTTTGTGCAGAGCTGATATTTATCACCGACTTCGATAAGTCTGATGCCTCTGTCCTCAGCATCATATTCAGCCATCATCTCTTTAACAAGCAGTTCGAGTTCCTTTTTGTTATAAGGCTTTTCCTCAGTACCCAGTGCTTTACAGAGTTTATCTTTTTCCACAGCCGAACCTGTTGCGAAAAGTACGGCTTCAACTGCAGCTTTTATATTTACTGTACTTACGTCACTCATTTCAACTTCTCCTACTCAAGCGAATCTATCATTATCTCGCCAAACATTTCTTCCTGACGTATCAGGATAGCTCCGCTCTTCATAAGCTCAAGAATAGCCATGAAAGAAACTATTATATTGAGCTTTCCTCTTCTTTTTCCGAGAAGAGTTTTAAAATTTATACTCTTGAGACCTTTAATTTCTTCTCTTATCTCGATCATTCGGTCCTCAAGCCTTATCTCTTCTCGCGTTATGGTTCCGAAACGGCTTCTGACAGGATCGACTCTGTCCACCTCACGTCTGAGAAGGGTCTGGAATATCTCATTCAGCTTCGCCATTGTAAGATCGCCTATAAGCTCTGCCGGATCGATATCCTCATGTATCTCCTTAACTTCCTTCGGAATGGATTCTCCTTTGAAGTATGCATTTGCGGCATCAAACTCCATATCCTTAAGTTCTATGGCCGCATACTTGTACATCTTATATTCGAGGAGACTTCTTACGAGTTCAGCTCTCGGATCCTCCTCTTCTTCCTCTTCGGTCTCTTCCTTAGGAAGAAGCATCTTGGCTTTAATGGATATGAGCGTCGCAGCCATCACGAGAAATTCACTCATGATATTCATATCGCTCTCTTCCATCTTATCGAGATAATCCATGTATTGCTCGGTTATCTCAACTATAGGTATATCAAATATATTATATTTATTCTTTTCTATAAGACTGAGAAGTAACTCGAGGGGTCCCTCGTAGTTTTCCAGCTTTATATCAACCTGCTCACTCATCACTCTACCTACCAGGAAAGGCTTGTTACCTCAGCTTTTTTATCTCTCGTAAGAAGATCATGCATGGCATCCTTTGCCGGATAATCTTCGAAAAGTATCTTGTTTACGCCTTCGACTATAGGCATGTCAACTTCGTATTTCTCAGCAAGTCTCAGCGCAGCTTTTGCCGAATATACGCCCTCGACTATCATCTTTACTTCATCCATGGCCTGCTGATACTTCATGCCCTGACCGATGAGGATACCAGCTCTTCTGTTACGGCTGTGAACAGAAGCACAGGTAACTATAAGATCTCCTATACCGGAAAGCCCCGCAAAGGTTTCGGTATATCCGCCCATCTTGGTTCCGAGTGCGGCAATTTCTACAATACCTCTTGTAATAAGAGCCGCCTTAGCGTTGTCTCCGCATCCGAGTCCGTCGGCAATACCCGCAGCAAGTGCGATAACATTCTTTATGGCTCCTCCAAGCTCTATACCTATCATATCAGGGCTTACATATACTCTGAAAAAATCCGTCATGAAGGTATCCTGGATCATCTCAGCAAGAGACTTTTCCTTAGCACCGACTACAACGGTAGTAGGCATAAGCTTTCCGACCTCTTCAGCATGACTCGGTCCTGAAAGAACCGCTACTCTTGCCTGTGGAATCTCCTGTTCTATGACCTCGGACAGTCTCATAAGAGAACTCTCTTCTATACNNGGTGTACCGTCTTCTATAAAAGGAAACGCAGCCGCTGCCGTGCTTCTTACGAAAGGCGAAGGCACTGCAAGTACCACAAGAGAAGCCCCTTTAAGAGCAAGTCCGATATCTGTTGTAAAATCAACCGTTCCCGGAAGTATGACTCCCGGAAGTTTCGTCTTATGCTCGCATCCGGCCTTAAGCATAGATACCTCTTCGGGATCTATGGACCACACGGCGAGTTCATGATTATTGCATGTCAGAAGCTTTGTCAGGGCAATGCCCCAGCTGCCGGCTCCGAGTACGCATATTTTCATCTTGATTTACCTCATTTTTCATCTATTTTTATATCTTCGGATTTATGAAAACTGAATCTGTTTTCCTCATTGTTTAGCAGACGTTTAATATTTTCCTTATGCCTGTATACGGAAAGACCCGCGAACAGGAATACTATGACAAAACTTTCAAGCATGACCCTGAAAGATTCCGGATCGGACTTATCAAAACACAGAAGCCCGTAAAACGCGAAAATCACATATATCACAGCAAACTCTACCATAAGACATATCGAACCGAGAGAAAGATACTTTGATATTGCAACAGTCGAAACAAAAAGAATAAGCAGAATAAGTATCATCCATCCGCTGAGAAGACCAACTATCATACCTCCGATAGTGGCTACACCCTTTCCGCCTTTAAAATGAAGGTAGAACGGAAAAATGTGTCCGAGTACAGCTCCGAATCCCGTATATAAAACATATATAAGATAGGTATCCGGAAATGCATCTTTAAAGATCAGTCTCGCTATAATACACGGAATAAACGACTTACAGAAATCACCTATCAATACCACAATCCCGGCCCTCGGTCCGAGAACCCTGAGTGCATTCGTCGTTCCGAGATTCTTGCTTCCGTAATTTCTGATATCCACACCTTTAAGCTTCCCGTAGATAACTCCTGTTTCCAACAGGCCGCATATATATCCGATAAAGAGACATAGTATCCTATATAAGACTGTCACTTTTCTTAGTCCTCTCTCTTATAATTATTTTGATAGGCGTTCCTTCAAACAGGAATGCTTCTCTGAGCTTATTTTCGATATATCTGACGTAAGAAAAGTGTGAAAGCTCTTTATCATTTACAAATATAACAAATGTAGGAGGCTTTACCGAAACCTGTGTAATATAGTAAAGCTTCAGCCTCTTACCTTTATCCGAAGGAGGATCTGCAGTTGCAACCGCTTCGGCGAGTATCTCGTTTAATACACCTGTCTGTACTCTCATACAGGAGTACTGAATAACAGTATCTATAGTATCAAAGAGTTTTGGAAGACGCTGACCTGTAACAGCCGATACAAAGAGCATCTTTGCATATGGCATGAAAGCAAGCTTTGTCTGTATTTCTTTCTTCATCCTGTTCATTGTATTGGTATCTTTTTCGATAAGATCCCATTTGTTTACCACAATGATCATACCCTTGCCGCGTTCATGAGCTATTCCTGCAATCTTCGTATCCTGCTCGGTTACGCCTTCTTCAGCATCTATAACAAGAACCGCAACGTCACATCTTTCAACTGCCGCAACCGTTCTTATGATACTGTATCTTTCTATATCATCTTTAATCTTGCTTTTACGTCTTAGACCCGCGGTATCGATAAATACATATTCGTTACCGTTTCTCTTAACTCTTGTATCTATAGCATCTCTGGTAGTTCCCGCTATATCCGATACGATAAGTCTGTCAGCACCGAGAAGCTTATTGATAATGGATGACTTACCTACATTCGGCTTACCGATAACGGCAACTCTAGGTGTATCATCTTCTTCATCATCAACATCACCCGTAGCTTCAAGTTGTTCGAGAACAGCATCAAGCATATCTCCGAGACCTGTCATACCCGATGCCGAAACCGGATACGGGTCGCCTATTCCGAGATTATAGAATTCATATACATAAGGCTCGAACTTCTCATAGCTGTCCACCTTATTAACGCAAAGAACAACAGGTTTACGCGATTTTCTGAGCATATCCGCAACCTGCATATCAGCAGCCGTAACACCCGATCTTACATCCGTAACAAAGATTATAACATCTGCCGTTTCGATTGCTATCTCGGCCTGTTCTCTCATAGAACGCATGATTATATCATCGCTCTCTTTATCGATTCCGCCTGTATCTACAATTGTAAACTTATGATTAAGCCATTCGCAGTCAGCGTAGATCCTGTCTCTTGTAACACCCGGAGTGTCTTTTACAATGGCTATGCGTTCGCCTGCCAAAGTATTAAAAAGAGTAGACTTACCGACATTCGGTCTGCCGACTATGGCTACCATTTTCTTAGCCATTCCAAATTCCTCCAAAACATTTCTATTCTACCTTAATTAAAAGGCATTTTCAACATGATTAATCCCTGCATCAGATATGCCGATACAGTCGAATCTGACGGACGTACATTCGGGATTGTAGCCGTTAAAATACATATATTTCAGTGCCGTACGCCTTATCCTGTTCTGTTTTCTTATATCTACGGCTTCGAGCGGATCTCCGGTCTTTCCCGAGCTTCTGTACTTCACCTCAACAAATATAAGAGCTTCCCGGGAAAGTGCTATTATATCGATTTCTCCGGCTCTGTCACGGAAATTCCTGTCAAGTATGGTATATCCTTTGTCTGTCAGATACCGGACCGCCATTTCCTCATACAGGTTTCCGGTTTTTCTTTTGTTTTTATCCAAAGACAGTCCCCCAAGTGAATCTATACAAAATTCTTTATGAAGCTTCTTCTGTGTGCCGGACACGGTCCCAGAGTCTTAATGGCCTCTATATGTTCAGCAGAACCGTAGCCTTTATTCTTTGCAAATCCATATCCCGGATACATCTCATCAAGTTTAACCATGAGTCTGTCCCTTGTGACCTTTGCAACTATACTTGCGGCTGCTATAGATATGGACTTTGTATCACCTTTTATGATCGGATACTGTTCTATGTCCAGTTCCTTTATGGGAAATGCATCTACGAGTATAAAATCCGGTTTTACCGATAATTTAAGTGCCGCCATTTTCATCGCATCACTGTCTGCCAGCGCTATACCCATATCGTCTATATCCTGTTCGGAATGCATACCGCATGCGACAGATATGGCTTTATCCATAATAATATCAAAAAGCTCTTCTCTTTTTTCTTCGGAAAGCTGTTTGGAATCGTTCACATAAGGGATCATAAGTCCGTGCGGAAGTACAACTGCAGCCGTAACTATAGGTCCCGCAAGCGGTCCCCTTCCTACTTCGTCTATACCGGCTATATATCCTTTGTCATAAAACTTCTGCTCGAATTCGATCATTGCTGAAAGACGTTCTTTTTCGCGGATAAGTTTCGTCTTCTGTGTCTCCGCACTTTTAACAAGCTTAATGACACCGGCTCTTACATCTTCCGTATAATCCCTGCTGAAATCACTGTATAAATTGATCACATAATCAAGGCCGCCTTCATTATACAGATTATAACCTTTTATCTCGTCCAGCTTACTTCTGATCTCACTGATAGATTCCATAAAGCCCCCTTAATAATCCCTGCAGTCAAACCGCATCATCAGGCAGGTTCACCATCTGCTTAATGATGCGGTCTTTAATCAATCTATTGTTCCGAATTTACTTGCAGGCGCTAATCTGAATACCGCCTTACCTATAATGTTTTCCTTTTTAATATTTCCGACATCCGACCTGCGGCTGTCGTTACTGTTGTTACGATTATCTCCCATAACAAAGTATTCATTATGAGCAAGCGTTATCTTACTGCTTGCTATTCCCGGATCATTGATAGGGGCACGTCCGTAACTTTCTTCAAGGAGTTCACCGTTAATATATATATTTCCATCCTGAATCTGAACGGTCTCACCCGGAAGTCCTATTACTCTTTTAACAAAGAGAACATCGCTGCCTTTATACGGAAAAACAATTATATCGAATCTTTCCGGATCTCCGAATCTGTAAGCAAGTTTATCAACCCAGAGTGCATCCTTATCCTGAAGAGTGGTCTCCATCGACTGACCCGAAACCACAACCTTCTGTCCGATAAATGTGATTATGAAGAATACAAGAAGTATGACAACTCCCATATATATGATTATATTGAGAAGTTCTCTTACAACATTGAACTGAGGATCACGTTCTCCCTTTTTATGCCTTCTTTTCTTATTCTTCTTTTCCGACTCTTCAGCTTCTTTCGCTTCATCGGATTCTTTTGAATCACTGCTGCCAGGAACTGTTTCGGATTTACTGCTATCCGATACTGTTTCGGATTTAGCAGCTTCAGTCTTCTCCGTATCTTCCTTTTTTTCGGATCCGGAAGTTTCTTCCTTCTTCTCCTCGGATTTATCCGACTTATTCTTTTCGTCATATCCCTTAAGGATCTCATCGAGAGACTGTTCGCGTCCGAAATCCTCACCCAGCATATCTGCTGTAAATCCGAGTTTCTCGGCTTCACGGAGCATCTTCTCTCTCTTCTTATCTTCCTTAAGAGCTTTCTTTGCAGCTTTCTTCTCAGCACGGGATATCTCTTTATCCGTCCCGGAAGCGATTATATCATCAAAATCTGTCTTTTCATCATCAAACAACAATTTTCTTAACCCCTCAATCAATTATTCAGCTCTATCCAAAGTTATCCTGCCAAGTCTGCCGCTTCGTAAGTCATCCAGGATTAGTTTGGATGCTCTAAGATAATCCGGTTCTCCGCCCTTCTTCAGACATTTTCTGTCTATTGCAATTCCGTCCAGGATACTAAGCGTATCCGTATCCGGAGTTATATCAACATCTGTAAGTTTATACCTCTCTGCAAGATGATTGCAATAGTATTTCTGAAGATACTTCAGAAGTTCAAATGCGATATCATTGATATCCAGTATATTATCGTTTATTGAGCCTATAAATGCAAGCTTATATCCTACCGACTGGTCTTCAAATTTCGGCCAGAGAATACCTGGAGTATCCAGAAGATTCAGATCACTCGATATTCTGATCCACTGATTTCCTTTCGTAACACCGGGTTTGTTACCGGTTTTTGCGGAAGCCTTGCCCACAAAGGAGTTAATAAATGTGGATTTTCCGACATTCGGAATACCGCAGACCATGGCTTTAACAGGCCTGTTCATGATTCCCTTACGTCTGTCACGTTCTATCTTTTCTTTACAAGCCTCCCGTACGGCCGTATTTACTTTAAGCGCTTCCTTACGGTTACGGGAATCAAGTGTAACAACCTGATAGCCCTCACCCTTAAAGTATTCAAGCCATTTTTTCGTTTCAACCGGATCTGCAAGATCGATCTTATTAAGAAGAAGTACCCGCCCCTTACCGTTACACAAAGGAGTAATATCGGGATTTCTGCTAGAAAGCGGAACTCTCGCATCAAGAATCTCTATTATGCAGTCAACAAGCTTAAGCTCTTCCTGCATCTTTCTCTTTGCTCCGGTCATATGTCCCGGATACCAGTTTATATCCATAATTACCTCAATCCTGTCACTGAATCTTACCGGCTTCTTCTCTCGGAAGAAGTCTGTATACGATTTTACCCTTTATCTCGTTCTTCTGGATATTTCCAAAATTTATAAAACGAGAATCTTCGCTGTTTGCCGGATTATCTCCGAGAACGAAGTATTCGTCATCTCCGAGTTTTACCGGGCTGTTAAGCCTTCCTTCAACATCAACGTATTTACACGGAATACTGTCATCCACCTGCTCTCCGTTTACGACAAGTATACCGCCGACAAGAGAAACCGTGTCTCCCGGAAGTCCTATAACGCGTTTTATGTCATAATATTCATTTGAGCCGAACCTTTTAATGGCAACTATATCATATCTTTCTATATCTCCGACAAGATACGAAAACCTGCTCAGTATAAGTTCATCTTCATTATGAAGAGTTCCTTCCATTGAGGGTCCGGACATGAATACCGTGCAGAAGAAAAATGCATAGAAAGCATATCCCAGAACGGCGGCTGCCAGAAGCAGGATCGCATAATTCAGGATCTTTCTTTTCTTACGTGAAGTTTTCTTCTTTTCTCCGAGTTCCCCGCGAAGAAGATATTCTATTGAATTCTTGTTCTTCTTAGCCAAGTCAGTTTTACTCCTTATTAGCAAAAAAACCGGAGCGAATGCTCCGGTTCTTTAGTTAATAAATTATTTAATAATTTCCTTAACCTTTGCTGCCTTACCAACTCTATCACGAAGATAGTAGAGCTTAGCACGTCTTGCTTTACCACGTCTTACAACAGCAACCTTCTCTACAAGTGGAGAATTTACCGGCCATGTCTTCTCAACGCCTACGCCGTTAGAATTCTTTCTAACTGTAAATGTCTGTCTTGCTCCTGTACCCTGGATCTTGATAACTGTTCCTTCGAATACCTGAATTCTTGACTTCTCACCTTCCTTGATGAGAGCTGATACCTTAACAGTATCACCTACATTAAACTCAAGTGGTGTTTCTCTGAGCTGAGCATCCTCGATGCCCTTGATGATTTCTTCGTAACTCTTACTCATGTTACAAACCTCCGTCTATTAAAAATTCGGACGTTCTTGCAATCACTTACATCAGCTTATATAATAATGCCTCTAAGGGCTTAGTTCCTGACAATTGCAGCGGACCGTCTTAAGCAACTCAGATATATTAACATAACCTTTTATCAAATGCAAGGAGAAATTTATTAAATTCTTATGGTGATATATATTATATTCCTTATGGCCTTCCTACCATTTGAGTTCATCGAATACATCAAAACTATTTTCGGTCTGAATATTCATCGTACGTGTAAGAATTCTTGTCTTTGAAATATCAGGATCCTTGATCATACCATTCAGAGCATCAATAACATCAAAATTATTGTAATTCTCAAGAGAAACATCAAAGAACAGATTTTCCTGACCCAGAGGCTCCATGAGTTCCTTAAAACACTCTCCCGTTCCCACACTGATAACCGGTATAAAGTGTCTATAAGCCTCTACACATGCTTCAAAATGAGAACTAATGATAAAATCAAACTTTGTCAGAAGCGTATTAAATTCGATACAATCAAGCTCACGCTCTATTAAATGAACGTTTTCAATATGTCTGAAGTGATCAGCGAGGTCCTTGCATATATCCATATCAGCAGAAGCCTGGCATACGATATATGCATTCTTTTTTGCATCCTTAAGTGCTTCAAAAATCATCTTATACAGATCCAGTCTGTTTTCAAAATCCTTTTTACTGAAATACTGTGAGTTAGGGATTACAGCAACATTATTCCCTTCCGGTATCTCCGGAATATCAGATCTGTAAAATCTGGAACAAACATTGGATACATCAAAATTATTATCTACCAGAAGCATATCTCTGGAACGTCTCAGATTATCAAGACCAAAGTATCCGATCATCTCATCGTAACCGAATTGTTCACGGCAGTATATAGCCTTCGGATAAAACAGCAGTTCCTGCATAGGTCCCATAATATACATATTATCTACGCTGAAATTAAAAGGTCCGAATGACTGAGGCATAATGATCATAGGTATTTTAAACTTTTTAGCAATCTTGATATTATTCAAATAATATTCAATATCGGCTATGCTGCTTTTGTCAGAAAGGACGTGCTCGCTTACATCTACTATCAGGTCCATCTCCGAAACAAGGTCGGCAACATCCTTATCCGCAGCTGCACTGTCATCCTTCTTATGAAACATTTTTGTTATGCTTCTCAAAGGATTTGACTTTAACACCTGGGACTGGGTTCTTTTTGTAAATGAGATCTTACCGAATCTGTACAAAGCTCCGTCCAGCTGCTCGTCATTATGTGCATAATAAACCTGACAATCACTAAATCGCTTCCTTAACTCATCGATAACAATATAAAGCCTTGCCTGAGAGCCTTTATCTCCAAAATTAGCACCTACAATCATTATCTTCTTACCCATTACATTTACCCCTTTATTATATAATAGATTATTAGTATATTTTATAACATTATAATGTTTAAATACAAATACTTTATAATTTATCACAAAAAGTTATATCTACCCTGAGTCCGGGATCTGCATTTCGCATATCTGTCCCCGACACTTTGCAAATAAGCGCCCATTCGCGTACGAACAGGCGCCAACATGTGATATTTTAACGTATGTTTACTTTTATATCAATGTTATATTCTTTATATATTTAAGCTAACCTCTTCCGTACACTTCTATCTGTGTAAGTGCAGGGAACGGTGACGGATCATCTGCTTTAATGAGCTTACTGAGTGTAAGCCAGCTTATCCGCTTCTTCTCTATCTCTATAACATGAGGTTTTACACTCTTTTCCAGCTCCTGTACCAGTTCGGTACCGTCTGAAAATGTGATCGTTACCTGCTTCCACCAGCTGTCATGTGGGAAGTCGGCTCTTGTATATAAAACAATCTTATCAATCTCAACTTCTCTTCCGAAATCCAGTTTCATTTCCGCATCCGGATTACGATTGATGCCCCATGATTCGTAAGGCCATTCGCCATGTGAAAGATTAGCACATACTCCGTCTATGGCATTTCTTGCCGCAAATACAGACTCTCCTCTTGTTTCAACATTAGCTGAGGCATGAGGATAACAATTCGTGTCACCATGCTGATCGCACACATTAAGAGCGAGATTACGGTAAGCCTTTATCTCATCCTCTCTTGCAACACGGGCATAGAGATAATGTCTGTTACCCGAGAAAACCTTCGGTGAATAACAGATTCTCTTCTCACCGAACGGAACATAATAGGATACATTTCCCGTAACATAGCAGAATGCTTCTCCGAGTGCGTCATCCACCTGAAGAAATACATATAAGTTTTCTCCCGCGGTTTCGAGAACTATTCTGTCGCCTTCCTTATATTCAGCTGTACATACCAGATTAACAAAATCTTCACCGTGGCTGACACATATAGTTTTATCATTTTTATCAAGAACCTTTAGTGTAAGCATATCCATATCATATCTCACTTTCATAATCATTCTTCGACAGTATCATTTTCACCTGAGGCTTCCGATATCTCAGATGAACTATCATCAGGAGTCTCGTCTTCCGAAGCATACTCATCCGGTTTGTCAAGGGTCTTAAGATTCCATCCATACTTCGGAAATACAAATTTAACAAGTATTGCGCTGTTTAGATAAGCAACAGCTCCCGGAGTTATTATAAGCAGCGGCCAGAAAACAAAAACAGCCGCTGCGATCATGCATACCAAAGCAACCGCCATGAAAAGGACCCATGAGAAATGCTTCATGCATACCATAAAGGTCATCATGAAGAGATTTGGTATACCTGTTGAAAGTCTCGCAACCAGAGCAAATATAACGGAAAAAAAGAGCAGATATATAAATGCTATCACGATCAGCGACCAGGTAAGCGTAAGTGCCATCTGAGAACCTATTCTCTGATACTGGTACAGTGAATAGGATATAATACCGCCGATTATTCCGAGCATTATCCATATTACGGTCGACTGACCGAAGCTTTCCTTAAATCCTTTCAGAAAAGTTTTAAAGAGATATCCTTCTCGATTTTCCACAAGTTTAAGCGTCGTATAAAAAAGTGCACTTGTGGATGCCCCTATCGTTATTATGGGAAGACTGAATATGAACCAGAAAAAAGAAAGGATCATAACATCAGCAACCTTCCCCATAAATACCCATATAGGATTATCATATGCAAATAATTTAGACATTCATTTTACCCCGTTTCATGAAACGCATTCTGCTGTGACAATGGTCCTTAACACATTTTCACCCTTCTTAATATGGTAACACACAGCCGGTATTCTTGTCATCGGATAAAGTAAATTTGTGTTCGGATCCGCATTTATCACGATTCCTTCACCTGTCTCATCTTCGGAAGTAACTTCACAGTATGCAAAACTGTTCTCAACTCTTGCGCCGAACGGATTCGTAATCTGCTTCTCGCCGTCAACATCAATTTCAACGGCAAATCCGCAGTCATAAGCTATAGAATCTCTGTCACTTATGATCTTATGTTCTCTTATATGGCCGGTATCCGTCGGAATTATCCTCGAAGTAACGGTTATCCCCTCGAAAGGTACCCAGGTTGAATCCACTTCCGTCTCGCTTACAGAAAATTCTTCGCATATTCTCCTTGTATAAACATATCCGTTTATATAAAAGGCAAGCATCGAATCGGGGGACGCCTCATGGATCTCACAGGTAGACTTTGTAACGCTGAACGCAAAATATGTATCATATGCGAATTTTCCGTATTTTGCAGGAGTCTGTCCGTGTCCCGCAGGACTGTATTTTCCGGGAACAAATGCTGTAACATGTCCCGGATATCTGTGGATCAGCATATCCGCTTTAACAAGGGCCTTCTGTTCATCAAGTTCAGGAAGCGGTTCAGGCTCGGCATTCCAGAAAGGATGATCATCCGGAAGTGCAAGTATGGCAAAGGTCTTCATTGCCCAATAAGGCGAACCCGGACCGTTATAACGCTCTCCCATCACGAGATTCGGATAGCCGTAACCGATAGTCAGAATATCATCTCTGTCAAAGATAGGACGTCTGAACCAGTCACAGATATGCCTTACTATAAGGCCTTTCATAACGCCTACGGAAAATGGTTCTATGCCTGCCATAAGACATGCCGAGAAGAAGCTGACCTGTGAAAATCTGTATGTGAGCGACCTTCCGTACGGAAGCGATGCACCGCTCTCATCAAACCAGTATATGAACTCCTTTGCAAAGAGCATGGCTCTTTCCTTATAAATCCTGCATCTTTCGGGATCCTTATCTTCCATTACCTTGGAATAGAACAGGCTGTAGAAATGAATGGCAAAAGATATATAATAATCCTTCTGGCCGGAATCTCCGTCCTGATACCATCCGTCACCGAGATAAAACGAATCCACTCCGTCAAGGTACTTCTCCATTTTATCTTCGTCATATTTTCTTCCGAGCTTCATCAGAGCAACATTAACAAGGACAGCGAACATTACCCAGTTGCATACCGGAAGTTCGTATTTATTTATCTCATACAGCCACTCGGCCAGATCATCTTTTTCCTTATCCGAAAGCGGATCCCACAGGATTTCCGGTGTAAGGATAAGACCGTATGCCATAGCTGCCATTTCAACGAATCTCTGGTCAAATGCATGGCACTCACCCCAGTATTCCCTGTTTTCGGGATCGGAACCTGCTATGAAGCCTTTTCTGTAATAGTCTTCAAATATTTCATGATGTCCTCCGCCTGCCCAGAAAGGAACCAGCGCCCATAAAGGTCTCGAGAACGCTTCAAATCTGATGACATTCTGCGGATAAGTTGTTGCCGTTACCCCAAGATTGATCCCTGCTTTTGCATCCGTAAAATGATCTATAAGCGGTTCCAGAATACAGAGCATCAGCTTTCTGAAATCGTCTTTACTGTTTAAACATCTATCCCAATCTGTCTTCATAAGCCTTAACCTCGCAGTTTACCAATATAATTCCCAATTCTTATATAATCTCGTCAGTGCTTCCATGTAAAAATAATCACCCCAGGAATTGCATTCATCCACTCCATAATGATTGCAGGTATTATAAGGAGAATGATTGGAATAAGTACTGTGAAGCACAAGTCCGTTGGAGCTATCGGAATCTTTCACCGCATAATTATCATATAAAGATTTCATGATCTGCATTGCGTATTTCTTATATACCGCTCCGTCCTCTTCGGACATATTCTTTATCATCTCAAGCATGCCGCAGGCCGCAATCGAACCTGAGGATGAGTCTCTCGGCTGATCGTCCCCGTCTGTAAATTCAAGATCCCAGAATGGTACCATATCGCTCGGCAGATGTGTCATGAAATATTCCGTAACGCCCCTGAAAAGATCTATATATTCTTTTCTCTTCGTATATTTATAAGCAAGAGCCATTCCGTATATTCCCCAGGCCTGTCCTCTTGCCCATGCGGAACCGTCTCTGTATCCCTGACATGTAGCACCATGATCAGGTTCACCCGTCTCCATATTAAAGAAAAATGTATGCCAGGTTGAAAAATCTTCTCTTATTACATTTTTAACAGCCGTATGAATATGCTTTTCGGCTATCTCCCTGTACTTTGAATCACCGGTTTCTTCCGATGCCCAGTATAGGAGTGGCAGATTAAGCAGACAATCAATAATAAGTCTGTAGTTTTCCGGTTCATTCATAGGTCCCCATGCCTGAATAAACTCTCCGACAGGATGATATCTGGTAATAAGCTGATCAGCCGCAAGAATTGCAGCTTTACGTGCCTTATCGCTTCCCGTCAGTTTATATGCCGCAACACATGAAGGTGAATATAAAAATCCCATATCATGATGGTCGACTTCTATCTTATTCACTATTCTTCCGAGAAAACTGTCTACCTGTACCATAGCAGCCTTCATAAGCTTATCGGCATCAGGGTCGCCATGTTCCTTTGCCCATTCATATGAAAGCCATATTTCTCCTGTCCAGAAACCTGTTGTCCAGTAATTGTTATCTATAGGCTTATAAAATCCGTTCTCACTGTAAGCCTTCTGAAACTTATAGGTAAACTCATCAAGATTCCTTACAACCTGATTCTTGGAAAATTCCAACGCATCCTTAATCTCTTCAGTCTTTATAACCGACATATTATCAAACATATCATTCCTCCGAATAAGGTAAAGGGGCTGTTATAAAACAGCCCCCGTAAAAATTATCCTTTTAATCCCGCTGTGGTAACACCGGTTACGAAATACTTCTGCATAAATACGAACATTATTATGACCGGAACAAGTGATATCATCGATCCTGCCATTATCAGGCCATATTCAGATGAATACTGTCCTATAAACATTTTAAGTCCGAGCTGAATAGTTTTCTTCTCTTCTGACTTTAAGTAAATGAGTGGTCCAAGATAATCGTTCCAGGTATTTACGAACGTAATGATAATAAGTGTTGATAATGCCGGTTTGGAAAGAGGAAGCATGATCTTCAGATAGATATTATACTCGCTCATTCCGTCGATTCGCGCCGCCTCACACAGATCACTTGGTATTCCTTCATAGAACTGTTTCATAAGGAACACACCGAATGCCGAAAATGCCTGTAAACATATCATGGCAAGGAGCTTATCGTTAAGTCCCATCTTACGCATCATGATAAACTGAGGTACCATGTATACCTGCCATGGTAATGCGATTGTTGCAATATATGCAAGGAATAATGCTCTCTTGTATTTAAATTCGATCTTTGCAAAAGAATATGCTGCAAAACTCGATGTTACAAGCTGGAATAATGTAACTATGATAGTAAGAATAACTGTATTCGATACAAACTTTAACATCGGTATCTTTGTCCAGATATCTACATAGTTACTCCATCTTGGTTTTTCAGGAATCCATCTGAACGGATTCATCATGAAAACTTCTCTGTCTGATTTTATCGAAGCAGATAACATCCATAAGAAGGGAAGGATCATGATAGCTGTCATAATTATAAGAATCACATATACTATGACTTTAGTTATAATGTAATTGTTCCTGATAGAACTGTCTTTTTTCTTACGCATATCTCTTCTCCTTTCCTCTTTATTCGTCTACCTTCTTCTCATATTTGAACTGTATAAGTGTAACAGTGAGAACTATTACGAACAGTACCATTGCTATCGCACTTGAATATCCAAGATCCCAATAATTGAATGCGTTCTGGTAAATGTAATATACAAGAACCGTTGCCGATGTACTGAGTTTTCCGTCTCCACCACCGGCGAGCATTACTGCAATATCGTAAACCTTGAAGCAGTTGATCGTCAGCATTACAAGTACGAAGAATGAAGTTGCACGAAGCTGTGGCAAAGTAATATATATAAATCTCTGCCATGCATTTGCCCCATCCAGATTAGCAGCTTCGTACAGTTCAGGAGATATACCCTGAAGACCTGCAAGATATATCAGCATGTAATATCCCATATACTTCCATACACTGAAAAGTATGAATGTAAGAAGTACGAGGCTTCCGCTGAACCATTTCGGAAGATTGTTCTGATCTACACCAAATACTGTAAGAAGTAAGTAGTTAACAGGTCCCTTTGACGGATGGAATATCATACTCCAAACCGATGTAATGGCTACAAGTGATGCTACATAAGGGAAGAACGCAACCGTTCTGAAGAATCCTCTTGCAACAACTCTCTGATTAAGAACTATGGCAAGTCCGAGAGAAGCTGCCATGGTAAGCGGTACAGTACCGATAACATATATAAGTGTATTCTTTAATGCCGCCCAAAAGAATGTATCTGTTGCCAGCTTTGTGAAATTATTGATTCCGTTAAATGTTGCTTCATTGTTGCCGTCCCATTTCATGAAAGCAAGTGCAAAAGCAAATACAATCGGAATAAGAGTAAAAACGCAAAAGCCTATAAAATTCGGTGCTATGAATGAATAAGCAATCAGATTTCTTTTTCCTGCACGGCTTAATATTTTATTATTCTTTATCATATTTATCTTGATGTTCAACTTATTCTGTCGTTTCAGCAGTTTTTGCAAGTCAACTTCCTGCTTTTCGGAAGCGATCAACTTATTAACTTCCGCCAACTCTCTTTCAAGCGCGTTTATTTTCGCTAACTTTTTCTCATCCATAATACACCCTGACCTTTCATCTGATGATCGGGGACCGGTATGACCCGGTCCCGACCTCATAAAAGATTATTATTTTATTTTTACTGACCGAGGATCTTACCGACCTCGTCGTTCATTGCCTGGATACCTTCATCGACAGTCATTTCTCTGTTCATGATTGCCTTATGATATGTATCAAGTACATCGTTGATCTCTGAAACGTTCTCTGCATAAGGAACTTCAAGATAAAGATTTGAAACCTTTAAAGCTTCCTTACTTTCTGCATCTGTTGGGAATCCATCAAGTCCGCAGATGATATCGAGAGCTTCATCAGTCATAAGTGCAGGGAAGTTTCCTGTACCTGCCATAACCTTTGCTCCCTCTTCACCTGATACCCACTGTACGAAATCGAAAGCTGCATCTTTCTTTGTAGATACGCTTGTTACAGCGAGACCTGTGATAGTACCGAGTGTTGAACCGGGCTCAACTCCTTCAGCATGAGGATATTTAACCATTCCCCAATTACCGCAAAGACTTGCATCATACTCACCACTCTTGATATTGGAAATCAAAGTTGATATGAACCATGAACCCATGTTAAGCATTGCCACATCGCCGCCTGAGAAAGCTGCTGAATAGTGAAGACCTTCAGCACTGAGATCTGCATAGTTTCTGCAGATATGATCATCTTCCTGCTTTAATACCATTTCGTAATAAGGCTTGAAGAATTCATAATTTCCACTAAGGATATTGTGCTTTCCGTCAAGAACACCGAAGAGCTGAACTGCACTTCTCCATGTGTGATAATGAGTACCGTAAACCTGCTGTCCGAATGTATCATCGGCAACCTGTCTTGCGAGCTCATCATACTGTTCAAATGTCATATCGTTTGTAGGATAGCTGACACCTGCTGCATCAAAGATATCCTTGTTGTAGAAAATTACCCAGAAGTCATTTCTGAATGGAAGTTCATAAAGGCTTCCGTTAACAGAAATCTGGCTGTCTACACCACCGTACTGACTTAAATCTATACCTGCTTTGCTGATATAGTCGTCAAGCGGCTCAAGTGTGTTCTTGGATACAAGTGTTGCATATCCCGGAACATCCTTAACAGTTACAACATCGAACTCAGATCCGCTTCCTGAAAGCTCCGTTGCAAGGACTGTCATATAATCTGTGGAACCAAGATCAACCATCTCGATTTTTACGTTCGGATGAGATTCCTCATAAGCTTCCTGAAGAGCAACCCAATAAGGTGTTGCATCTTTATCCCAGATAGCCCATTTGAGAGTTACATCTTCACCTGCTGCTTCTGTAGGTGCCTCTGTAGCATCTCCACCCCCCTGCGTAGCAGCTTCAGTAGTTGCCGGTGCTGTTGTGTCCTTTCCGGAATCACCAGAGCCTGAATTTCCACATCCTGCAAGTAACCCCGTAACCATAGTTACAGCCAATAAGGAACTTAAAATCTTTTTCCTCATCTTTTATACCTCCCATTTGTTAATAATTAATAGTAAACGGCCTATTAATAAGTGATTTTAGTATAGTTTTTTATGGAAATGTTATAAATGAAATTTATTTCTTTTTTATTCACTATTTATTCAAATGTAAATATTCACCAAAAAAATAATGCATTATTTTATGATTTATGCACTATTTATACATTTTATACATTTTCAAGTCTTTTATATTTCAATTTCTGTGATAAAATTACATATAAAGATGCACAAAAGAATCGATTGTTTTTATAGAAATTTATTGATTGGAATTATAAAATGGATAAACCGCGTTTCAAGTTATCCGGTATTCGTTTAAGAATACTCATTATTACAATATCCACAGTTGTCTGTATAAGTATCGCCATCCTCTTTGCAGGCTACCAGACAGTTTCAAAAAATCTACTGATCAACCTTATTCAGACCTCTGAGACCAAGGTTTCTTTTTTGTGCAATTCAATCAATTCCAATATCTCAAATGTGAAAACCTTCATTAATACCTGTAAAGCCAACCGTAAGATCATGTCTTTTGCCATGGAGAATCTGACAAACTCAAGCAGGGTAAAAAGAGATGCTCATGATATTGTATTTGAAAACTATAAAGCCAACAAAGGCATATCACAGAATCTTGTCAGAGTTGTCATTCTCGGAACCGAAAGGGACGATATCATTCAGATAGTTGAAGCTACCAATTCTTCAACCTCCGTATCCGCTGAAAGCATAACTTCTCTCCCGTATTTCGATAAGCTGACGCAAAACAAAGAATCAGTCGGAATCCTGTCTGATCCTTTTTTCACCACAAAAAAAGTATCCATGATACCTATGGCTGAATCCATATATCATCCTTTTGAAGATAAGGTGATCGGTTATGTCTTTACAGAATTATCTACAAATGCTATTACAGATCCCATACGGGAAAATATACATGAGCCGAATACAGATCTCTATTTCAGGATTGACAGTCATCTATATAAGTATAATAACAATGCTCTTGAGCCTTGCAGAGATTCATTCACTTTGATAGATAACATGGATGCGTATGCATTGGATAACAAGACCGAGATAAGACGCATGTTCAACAACGAAACATCGGAAATAGTATTTTTGATATCCAGACCTCTTGAGATAAGCGGCTGGTATATCACTGAATGTGTCAGTACCGATATCTTTTTACACAGCGTACAGAAATCCTTCAAGAACATGCTTATCCTTATTCTGGCCGCAGGAGTTATAATTACGATTACTTTGTATCTGTTTTTGTATAAAACCGTAACCGTTCCTGTTTCAAAACTTCAGAAACGTATCAAGAAGATCGAAAACGGAGATTTTTCAAGAGATCCTTCCACCGAATGGAACCACGAACTCGGAGATATCGGAAGAACCATTAACAATCTTTCGGAAACCGTTCAGGATATGGTTGTTCAGCGTGTCGAAGACGAAAAAAAGAAAAACGAATATGAGTATAAAATGCTGCAAAGCCAGATAAATCCGCATTTCCTGTATAACACACTGAATTCCATCAAATGGATGGCTACCATTCAGAATGCCCCGGGTATAGCGGAAATGACCACTGCCCTTTCACGTCTTATGAAGAGTGTTTCGAAGGGCACAAAAAACACGATCTCAATCAAGAGAGAACTTGAACTTGTAAAAGATTATTTCACTATTCAGAAATACCGTTACGGTGGAATCATCACTCTGAATATCATAAACGACGAGCCCGAACTTTTGTCATGTGAAATCCTTAAATTTTCACTTCAGCCGATAGTTGAAAATGCAATATTCCACGGTATCGAACCAAAAGGTACCGCCGGAACCATTACCATACATATATATTCCGATGAAGCAAAAGATGTCCATATAGACATTACCGATGACGGAATCGGAATGGATGACGAAACAATGTTTAAAGTTCTTAACGAACCAGGCGATTCTGCCGTATTCTTTAAGGAAATCGGCATCAGTAACGTTAACAAGAGACTCCAGTATAATTACGGTGATAAATACGGTCTGTTTATTAAAAGCGAAGTAGGCGAATATACGACCATAACCGTATTGTTACCTAATATCAAATGCGAGGATGAACTATGATCAAAATTTTAATTGCAGATGACGAACCGCTCGTTCAGGCAGGAATTAAATCAATGATAAATTGGGCAGAACTCGATATGACCATCGTCGGAACCGCTTCAAACGGTTCCATTGCCTATAATATGATAGACGAACTTTGTCCCGATATAATCATATCCGATATCAAGATGCCGGTTATGAGTGGTCTTGAACTGGCAAAAAAATGTCATGAGGAAAAACGCGAGCTTCCGATATTCATCTTTCTTACAAGTTACGAAGATTTTCAGTTTGTTAAGGAAGCAATGACTTATCGGGTAAACGATTATCTTATAAAACTCGAACTGACTCCCGAGGCCTTGACCGAAAGCCTGAATCTTGCCGTATCGAGACTTCAGGAAATTCAGAAAAAAAATAATATATCCGAAAGTCCGGTTGTTGACAGCCTCTATCTTATGAGGGACCAGTTTTACACAAGGCTTCTTCTCAACCTCTTCGAATCCAATGTTCAGTTTGAGGCACAGAGAGATAATCTTAAGATAGACTTTGACTATGATGCTTTTGCCGTCGGATATCTTACAATAGGCAGTGAAAAACTCAATACCATGGATTCCGAAAAGAGTCTTAATCTTTATACCAGCAGCATGCAGGTCGTTACGGAGCTTATATCAAAGTATGTCCCCTGTCATGTTCTGGCAAAGGATATAAATTGTCTAAATATCATATTCTTCCTGAAGGATATCGAACCCGAGAATTACAAAAGCATAATTGAAAATGCACTTAATCATGTTTCAGTAATGTTATATAACTACTACAACGTAAGTATATCCGTTGCCGTAGGGTCCTTCGTTAATTCTCCGCTGCAGATATCCTCTTCATATCAGGATGCAAAACAGATATCCACCCAGCTTGATAAGGGCAATAAGATTCTTTTCTTTGAGGATATTACTGATCAGAAAGAATTTACAAATGTATTCAACATGTCTCTCTTTAAAGAGGATATCCGTAAGGCTTATATAGAATATGATAAAGATGCGCTTGGAGATATCTTTAATTCGATCATAGAGCAGTTTGAAGGTCAGACACCGCATTTCATACAGGCACTTGATGCCGCAAGCAGTATCCTCTATATGTCGCTTTCACTGCTGAATAATGGAGAACAGATAGTTACTTCCATCTTCTCCGACAGTCCTAACGGATACAGATCCCTGTATGAGCTGACAACCGTAGAACAGATACTTCAGTGGCTCAAAGTTCTGAGGGACGGTTTATGTATGACTCTCGAATCTCAGAATAAGAATCATAAAAACCATATAGTTGAAAATGTAAAGAAATATATTAAAGAGCATATTCACGAGAAGCTGTCTTTAAACTCTGTTTCTGAAATCTTTAATATAAGTCCGAATTATCTCAGCGTGCTCTTCTCAAAATATAACGATGTAGGCTTTACCGATTATATTAATCAGTGTAAGATTGAAGTTGCCGAGAAGATGCTTCTCGAAGGTGATTATAAGATATATGAAATATCCGATACGCTCGGCTTTGAAAGCGCATTTTACTTCAGCCGTGTATTTAAAAAGATTACCGGAGTATCTCCGAGAAATTACGTTACCGGTAATTCAATCGTAAAATAACAATTGCCCACGGGAGGGTTCACATGCTTACCGAATTATCAGAAAGTTTTAATAACGATTTTAAGGACTTTCGTCCCTATCCTACAATAGCCGATCGAGAAGCCTGGGCATCCGTGTCCGAAGTCTGGAAACAGAAGACCATAGCTTTAGCCGAGTCTTATCTTGATTATAAGTTCCCGGAACTTTCCGCTACGGACTTTATGGACTTTATTAGAACCGGAAACAGGATACGTTATGAAAATCTATATTTTGAAAAAAGGTATGCCCTTGCTGCCCTCGTTCTCGCGGAATGTGTCGAGGATAAGGGACGTTTTACGGACGGGATAGTTAACGGCATTTTCTCCATATGCGAGGAAAGCGGATGGCTTCTCCCGCCTCATAACTCATATATAAGAGACACTCCTCAGCTTCCACTTCCGGATATTACACATCCGGTACTGGATCTTTTTGCGTGCGAGACCGGTGCTGTTCTTGCTACCGCATCCTATCTTCTTTCAGAGAGACTGAATGAGATAAGTCCTTTTATCACAAAAAGGGTCGAGTACGAGCTCGAAAGAAGGATATATATCCCATATATAAATGAGCATTTCTGGTGGATGGGAAACGGCACAGAACCGATGAATAACTGGACTATCTGGTGCACTCAGAACGTTCTGCTTTCTTCATTTCTGATAAGTAAAGATAAGGAATATCTGAAGAAGGCCTTCAGAAAAGCCTGCAAAAGTGCCGATTACTTTCTGAACGAATACGGTGACGACGGATGCTGTGACGAAGGTGCACAGTACTACCGCCATGCCGGACTCTGTCTCTTTGGAGCAATTGAAGTTTTGAATGCCGTGACAGACGGTCATTTCGGTTCTTTATATGATGAAGATAAAGTTAAAAATATAGCTTCCTATATCATGAATGTCCATGTCGATGGGGAGTACTATGTGAATTTTGCGGACTGCTCTCCTGTTGCAGGCCGTTCAGGTGTAAGAGAATACCTATTTGCCAAGAGGACCTGTAACAGTGAAATGATGCAGTATGCAGCAGAAGACTTTATAGCAGGTAAAGACGAGACTCTTCTGCTTCCGAAAGAGAGCAATCTCTATTACAGGCTTCAGAACGCCTTTACAGCTTCCGAAATTTCAGAATACAGTAAAAACGAGCAATCTGAAAAATCCTACCGTGATATATTCTATCCGAGTGTAGGTTTATTCATAACACGTGACAATAGTCTTTATCTTGCGGCAAAAGCCGGTGATAACGATGACAGTCATAATCATAATGACACGGGAAGTATTACGGTTTATAAGAACGGGAAACCACTTCTTATAGATGTCGGAGTCGAGAATTATACCAAGAAGACATTTTCTCCGGAACGATATGATATCTGGACCATGCAGTCTGCCTATCACAATCTGCCTACCGTAAACGGTTACATGCAGAAGGACGGAGCGGATTTCTGCGCCCAAAATGTAGATTATTCTTTCGGTACATCCGAAAGTAAGATAAGTATGGAACTTTCTTCCGCATATCCTACAGAAGCCGGGCTGACTTCTTTTTTTAGAAGTGCCCGGCTCTGTAAAGACAAAGAAATTATTATCGAAGACTCCTACCTCTTTTCAGATCCCGATAAATCGGATGTGATCCTAAGTCTTATGACCTATGAACCTGTGACGGTCTCAGAGGTAAACAGTAATCTTCTACTTAAAATCGGGAATCTCGGTTCGCTTTTTATTGAAGGGGTAAAGCTCATAGATACCGAAACGATACCTATTACGGATTCCCGACTAAGTATCTGTTGGAAGCATGAGATTTACAGAACTCTTATCTCTGTTACGGATAACAGATCTGTAATCCACATTTTATAATAAAAATAATAGCAAAAATATTACTGATCTTTTGTTTTAACGTCTGTATCGGCTTCAATCTCATCAGCAAACTTGCTTTCATCAAGATTGTTAGGATCCTGTCCTATATAGGCAAGGATACCACCGTCGATATAGATCACCTGACCGTTTATAAAATCGGATGCTTCTGATGCAAGGAATACTGCAAGTCCTTCAAGGTCTTCGGTACGTCCCCATCTCTGAGCAGGTGTCTTAGAACGTATAAAACGATCGAAAGGATTCATGGAACCGTCATCCTGCTTAGCTCTGAGCGGTGCAGTCTGCGGTGTTGCTATGTATCCCGGTCCTATAGCATTACACTGAATGTTATACTGACCGTATTCCGAGCAGATATTTCTGGTAAGCATTTTAAGTCCGCCCTTTGCAGCCGCATAAGCAGATACGGTCTCACGTCCGAGTTCACTCATCATGGAACATGCATTTATGATCTTACCGCCGCCTCTTTCCATCATGCTTGGAATAACAGCCTTTGCACAGATAAAAGGTCCCGTAAGATCTATATCTATTACAAGATTCCAGTCCTTTACCGACATTTCATGCATAGGGATTCTTCTGATAATACCAGCATTATTTACAAGTATATCAATAGGTCCTACCTTCTCGGCAACATCTGCAACAAACTTCTCTACCTGATCTTCTTTTGTTACGTCACAAACAGCGCCGTAAACATCTATTCCGAGTTCCTTATAGCTTTCAAGGCCTCTGTCAACCAGCTCCTGGTTAATATCATTGAATACAACCTTTGCACCGACTGCAGCAAAAGCCTTGGCATATGCAAATCCAAGTCCGTAAGACGCACCCGTTACCCAGGCAACCTTATCCGTAAGTGCAAATTTCTGAAGAAAATCGTACATGGTTATTCCTCCTCTAATTTATAACAGATCCTGATTTCTCACATCATCCATATCATCGAAATCCTGATTTTCACCGACCATTCCCCATATAAATGTGTAATTCTGAGATCCGCATCCTGAATGGATCGACCAGCTCGGAGATATAACAGCCTGTTCATTTCTCATAACAATATGTCTGGTTTCCTGAGGCTCTCCCATGAAATGCATTACAAATGCATCTTCAGGAATCTCAAAATAAAGATAAACTTCCATTCTTCTGTCATGTGTATGACAAGGCATTGTATTCCATACACTTCCCGGTTCAAGATGTGTCATGCCCATTTCAAGCTGGCAGCTCTCTACCTGTCCCGGAAGAATATATTTACATATGGTTCTGTGATTGGACTGCTCTAAGGAACCGAGTTCTTTCTTGTTTTCGTCTTTGATGATGACAACATCCTCACCCGGCTCACCATTAACTTTAATGAGCTTTGTAGGATACTCAGCATGAGCAGGAGCACTGTTTATATAAAATTTAGGAGGATTCGAAGGATCAACTGCTTCAAAGGATATATCCTTCTTGCCCATTCCTATATACATTCCGTTTCTGTGAGCAACTTCATATCTCTTGCCATCGATGGTTATGATTCCGTCTCCACCGATATTGATAACGCCCATTTCTCTTCTCTGAAGGAAATACTCTGCTCTCAGTTCGTCACCGGCTTCAAGCTTAAGTACTTTACTGACCGGAGTTGCCGCACCGGTAATAATTCTGTCTATATGACTGTATACAAGGCGAATCTCATCTTCAAAGAATACCTTTTCTATGAGAAACTCCTCTCTGAGTCTTTCGGTAGTATAGTTCTTTACATCTCTTGGAGATGCAGCAGTTCTTAGTTCCATATTTGTCCACCTCTCTTCTTAATAAGACCGAGTCCATAACGAACTTCTGACAATGGCCATTCTAACACTGCTTTTAAAGAAGGTATATACACTATTTCAACTAATTTATTCATTATTTCTCTTATTCCAACCGGCGTAAAGAGTTATCTCTCCTTTGATCGTATTCTTACCGGTCTCCCACTCTACATCACAGGCCGGATCCGTATACCATCCCGTAAATGTATAGCCCTCTCTTTCAGGGTCTTCCGGGACCACTAGAAGTTCACCGTACATCTGCTTCTGAGGAGATACATCAGTACCTCCTCTTGAATCAAATGTCACTGTAAAGCCCGGATTTTTAAGATTTATGATAAGCACAAGTATAATAACCGCAATACATGAAGCAATTATTATATCCAGTGTTTTTACCGAGATTTTTACATGCTTATAGAGACCACGGAATTCTCTCGGTTTTCTACCATTATCAATCTTTTCTTCCATACAACCATTCCTTACTTCTTAACCAGATATTTACGCATATCAAGCGCACATGCACAGAGGATTATTGCACCTTTTATAATATAAAGTGATGAGGAATCCACACCGAGTACGGTAAGCGCGACGAAGATTATACGTAACACGAATACTCCGAGTATGATTCCGGATATGGAACCTGTACCACCGACAAATGATACACCGCCGATTACACAGGCAGCTATGGCATCACATTCGGCATTAAGGCCTGTACTTGCGGCAACCGATCCGCTTCGTACACCCTCTACAAATCCGGCGTATCCGTACATTATTCCGGCAAGTGCATGAACAAATACGATCGTCATAAATACATTTACACCCGAAACCCTTGCTGCTTCGGCATTGGATCCTACTGCAAACATATTCTTACCGAATGCTGTCTTGTTCCAGATAAACCACATAACCGCTACAAGAAGAGCCGCATAAAGAACATATCTCGGAACCGCTACATTTCCCAGACGGAACAGTTCTCCTCCGACAAATTCCTTATATTCGTTACTGAGACCTGATATCGGCTGACCGTTGTTTCCGTTGAGGCCGAAGAACCAGAGTATCACACCATATGTTATAAGCTGTGTGGAAAGAGTTACTATGAACGGATGTAGACTGAACTTTGCTACGAAGAAGCCGTTCACCAATCCGACAAATGCGCCGATTGCAATAGCCGTAAGCAGCGTTACTAGTATCCAAAGGCCGGATGCAGGCGGAAGATTCGGAAACATCTTATTCGTAAAATCCGACTTCTGAAGCAGTACTGCCGCTACTGCCGCAGTAAGTCCGGATACACGTCCTGCTGAAAGATCGGTTCCCGTCAAAACTATACATCCCGCTATACCGAGTGCCATAGGAAGAAATGCAGCAACCTGTGTAATAAGATTCGCAAACGAACCGAGTGATAGGAAATTCGGTCGTACACTTGCTGTATATATTACAAAGAGTGCCATAAGAATATACAGCGCATTGTTTAATATTCCGTCCATCCAGAATCTTCTCTTATCCTTTGAAGTTAACAGTTTATAATCTGCCCGGACCTGTTTTATTCTTTTTACTGTTTTTATCATTAGTATCTGCCTCCTCATACATATTTCGCAGCCAGGGTCATTATCTCTTCCTGGGTTGTTTTTGCCGCATCCACTTCTCCCGCAAGTCTACCTCCGGACATTACAAGGATCCTGTCGCAGACCCCCAGCAGCTCAGGCATTTCGGATGAAACCATAATTACGGTCTTTCCTTTATTTGCCAGATCCAGGATAAGCTGATATATCTCATATTTAGCACCTACGTCTATACCTCTGGTAGGTTCATCAAGCAGCAGTACTTCCGGCTCGGTGAGCAGCCACCGTCCTATGATGACCTTCTGCTGATTACCTCCCGAGAGATTCCTTATCTTTGTTTCGATCGAAGGAGTCTTGGTACGCATGGCATCTATATAGTTCTGTGTATCCTCTCTCTGAGACTTTTCACTCAGAAAAAGTCCAAACTTCTTATGCCTCTTTAAGCTTGATATGACAGTATTATCCTTAACACTTAATACTCCGAATATACCCGTTGCTCTTCTTTCCTCAGTGAGTAATGCGAAGCCGTTTTTGATGGACTCGCCTGCATTACGGTTCAGACATTTTTTACCGTCAAGCGTTATCTTACCACTCTTACGGGTACGTATACCGAATATACTTTCGAGAGTCTCTGTACGTCCCGAACTGTCAAGTCCGGCTATTCCGAGAACTTCTCCCTTATGCGCCTCAAAGCTTACATCCTTAAGAATGCTGTACTGACCTGACAGATTCTCAACCCTGAGAGATACCTCTTTAGGCTTATTCGTCTTAGGCGGAAACTGATTCGTAAGTTCTCGTCCTACCATAAGACGGATGATATCATTCATTTCTAACTTATCTGCATCTTCCGTAGCCACCCACTGGCCGTCTCTCATTATCGTAATCTCGTCGGATATACGCTTTATCTCAGCCATCTTATGAGATATGTATATGATTCCGACTCCTCTGTCTCTGAGCATATTGATTATCTTAAAAAGATGCTCTACTTCTTCTTCCGTAAGTGAGGATGTAGGCTCATCAAATACTATGATCTTCGAATTATATGAAACAGCCTTTGCAATCTCCACCATCTGTCTCTGTGACACAGGCATGGTACTCATGACTCGATAAACATCTACATTGATACCGAGCTCTTCGAATATGGCTTCGGTATCTTTCTTCATTTTCTTCTCATTTACCGCTATTCCGGCAATCTTCGGATATCGACCGAGCCAGATGTTATCCATTACATTTCTTTTAAGCGCCTGATTGAGTTCCTGATGAACCATTGCAACTCCGTTATCCAGAGCTTCCCGGCTGCTTTTAAAATCAATTTCGTTACCTTCAAGATATATATGTCCACTGTCTTTTGCATATATTCCAAACAGACATTTCATCAATGTGGATTTACCTGCTCCGTTTTCTCCCATCAGAGCATGAACGGTACCCGCTTTTACCTCCAAAGAAACATTATCAAGTGCTTTTACACCCGGAAATGCTTTGGAAATGCCTTCCATTTTCAGAAGAACATCCTTACCCATTCATCTGTTCCTCCTTTTCTATCAATTATGTTTCAAGGTTCTGCATTTAGGAAAAAGCAGCTGCCTTTTTATGACAGCTGCTTTTAAAAAACATAGAGCGAAGTTTTACTGTCCTGTGTAAGGAGCATAAGCTACGAAAAGCTTCTTTGAGCAGTCCGAAGCAATGCTGAAACGTGAATCGCTTAATCCGCCGAGAGCATCCTTAGGAGACTTTCCTTCGGAAATGCCCTTTACAGACTGAGCTATAGCGGAAGCCATACCTTCAGCATCCTGCTTTACAGTACCTGTCATGGCGCCGTCAGCGATGAGTGCCTTGGCATTCTCTGTTGCATCAACACCGAATACAGGAACTACATGTCCGCCTTCCTTGTTGTAACCCTTACCCTGAAGTGAAGCTACTACACCTTCTGCCATACCATCGTTATTGCAGATAACAAGCTCTATCATGTTTCCGTTGCCTTCATTGAAGGAAACAAGGTTTGTATCCATATAATCCTTAGCTGCCTGTGCTGACCATGCACCGCCAAGGTCTACCTGGTATTTATCAGTATTATTCTCATCGAAGTACTTAAGTGCAGGCTTTCCTGCAGCTGTAAGAACAGCATCAGCATCTTCTACACCGTACTGTGTACGATAGATAGCTTCAATATTTGCTTCGTCACCTTTCATCATCGCATAAGAGATAACTCCGTCACCGTTAATATCGATATCATCATAGTTGGCAACAACATAGTCACCGATCATCTTTCCCTGCATATGTCCTGCTTCCGGAGCATCTGTTCCGATGAAGCATGCACTGTCATGTCCTTCAAGAACTGTTACATCACTTCCGTCGGTTCCGATCGCACGGTTGAAGAAGATTACAGGAATGTCACCTGCTGCACTGATAATATCCTCTGCAGTATCAGGAGCACCTGATGTAACAATGTTTACGATGAGCAGATTTGATCCACTTGCTATGGCAGTCTTGATCTGGTCGATCTGCTTAGCCTGATCGTTTGCTGCAAACTGGTTATCATACTCAATTCCGAGTCCGTCCAATTCCTTGTTAAGCGCCGTACGAACAGAGCTTAAATAAACATCACTTTCCTCGTACCAGAATACCGTAGCCTTGATATCGCTTGCTGCAGCGGTATCCTGTGCGGCTTCTGTAGCTGCCTCCGTTGCAGCTTCTGTTGCGGCTTCTGTAGCTGCCTCTGTTGCGGCCGTTGTAGCTGCCTGTGTATTTTCGGCATTACCGGAGCCTCCACAGCCCGCAAGCATGGTAGCTGCCATTGCCATACAAAGCATCGACGAAACAAGTTTCTTTCTCATAACAAAAAACCCTCCTTAAATAAAATGTTATTCACACTTACCGTCTTCGGTAAATTACGAATAAATTCTATCATCAGAAGGTTTTTGAAAGAATGAGATATCTTACTCAGTTTTGTTTAATATTTTATCTGTTCGAACGGGAAAAGAACCTTTTGATTATCCGGTTCGTACATGTTTTCGCGGGTTATAAGTGTAGTCGTCGTATCTATATCGGTCTCCTTAATCTTCTCTCCGTTAATAAGCATACAGGCATATTCGACACCCAGATAGCCCATCGCATAAGGGTTCTGCACGATGAGAGCATCCACTTCTCCAGTTTCAAGCATGCCTACGGATACTACATTACTGTCGAAGGCAACAACTCTTATATCCGAAGCCATACCAAGATCCTGAACCGCATATCCGACTCCGAGACTGGTCCATTCGTTAAAGGTCACGATAATATTGATATCGGGATGATCCTCAAGCATTTTCTCGGTTGCGGATTTTGCCTCTTCGGTCGTGGAATTAACATTTATCGAAGAAATAATCTCAACACGGGAATTACCTTTCACTGCATCTCTGAATCCCTTTTCACGCTGCTGTCCGTTTTCTGAATTCTTATCAAAATTTACTATACCCACTTTGAATCTTTCTTCATCTCCGTTAAGTACAGCCTCGCCGACCATCTGCCCCGCTTTATAGTTATCGGTACTGATCCTGCAGCTTACAAGATTACTGTTTACATCACTGTCTATCACGACAACCTTAACTCCGGCTTCGACTGCTTCATCGATAGCCGAAGCGTTCGCATTATAATCGACTGCCGAGAAAACGATTGCATTTGCCCCTTTATCCACAGCCGATCTTATCATACTGTTCTGGGTTTCGTAATCTTCCTCATTCTCCGGTCCGTCGAAGGTCACCTCTAGATTATATTCGGCACTTGCTGCATTAGCCCCCGCAAAAGTTGTTTTCCAATACTGAGAGGTTGTTGATTTCGTGATGACCGCAACATAGGTTTTTGATCTGTCAGTCCTTAAATCGCCGTCAGCCGCTCTACACGAACCGAATATGCAGAGGATAAGACACAGTGCGGCAATAAGAGATATTCTCTTTTTCGTGCTACATTTCATAATCATCCTCCATAATCTTAGGCATATGTAATTCCATCCTTGTTCCTTCATCCAGTTCGCTGGTTATCGTAACACCGTAACGTTCACCGAAATATATCTTCACTCTGTCATTAACGTTTTTAATACCTATTCCGCCCTTCTTATGAACGTCCTTATTAAGTATTTCTTTGCACTGTTCATCTGTCATACCGACTCCGTTATCGGATACGGCCATTACTATCTCATCATCCTTCTCATATACTTCAATAAGTATCTCTCCTTCTTCGCTTACATCGAGACCGTGTACCAGGCAGTTTTCTATGAGAGGCTGAAGAGTAATCTTATTGCAGAGATACCCCCGGCATCTTTCATCAACTTTAAAGGTATAATTAAACTGATTCTTATAACGGAATTTCTGAATCTTAAGATAGCATTCCGCATGCTGAAGCTCCTGATCCACCGTAATAAGCTCATGGCCTTTACTGATACTTATCCTGAACAGTCTGGCAAGAGCATTTACCATTTCGATTGCTTCGCTTGTTCTGCCCACCTCACACATCCAGGCAATCGAATCAAGCGTATTATACAGGAAGTGCGGATTTATCTGTGCCTGAAGAGCACTGAGCTCGGTCTTTCGGAGAGTTATCTCTTCGTTACGGACCTTTTCCATAAGTTCCTGGATCTGAAGAACCATCTGCCCGAAGGAATCGGAAAGAGCAACTATTTCTTCAGTTCCTTTGACAGGATAGAATTCAAAGCTCTCAGCTTCTCTCACAAATCTTCTCATTGCGGCTGCCAGCTGTTTTGCGGGCTTTGAGAAACTTTTTGCAAGTATAGAACCCGACAATGCCGTAGCAAGTATAACCATGATAGCTACAAAAAGAACGGCTCTTATCATCCCTGCTACTTTCGACTCTATAAGCTCATCCACATAACTTACACCGATTATCCTCCAGTCACAGTTATCCAGAGAAAGGATCGTATATATAATACCGTTTTCGGTATGTGTTCCGTCTTCAAAGTTCCTTATATTTTCGCTCTGTTCTTCCTTTAATCCGGCATATATAAGCTGCTGCTGAGGATGATATACTATATTTCCTTCCTTATCGGCTATATAACAATATCCGTGCGTACCTATACCGACAGTATCCACATAGCTTGCCATATTCGCAAAACGGATATCCATCGAAACCTGTTTATCCTCGTTTCCGTTACCTTCGACCTTTTCCGAAAATGTAACAACCCACGGATAGTAATCCTTAAAAATATTCTGAACATGAGGTGCCGATATGAACAGTTCGTCATTTTCAAGTCTTGTATAGGACAGATTATTCTTAATATGATCCTTAAGAGTATTACCTCTTGACCAGCAGGCAACAAGTTCACCGTTCATCGAGTGAACCGTGATTGCTTCTACATCCTTTCTGATATGGAGAAGGTTTTTGAAAAAATCATTACGTACTTCCTCTGATTCATCCATATTAACCCTGACCATCTCCATTATCTCGCTCATATCATCGATATAATTGGTGATCATATTCTTAACCTGCGACACTACCTGATTACTGTTTGTTATCGCATTCTGTTCCACGGAATTACGGTACATCCTTGCGAATACGGCAACACCTATGATACATGCCACCAAAACAAGGCAGACAACGACATAGGTCATGACTGCCGAAAGAGAAAGATTTCTTTTTATTCTTTTTTCTTTACTGTTTTTCCTGCTTTTCATCAGATCCTCAGCCTTCTGATTCACCACGCCTACATGCATTAGGAGAAATTCCCGTTACTTTTTTGAAACTGTAGCTGAAATAATGCTGATCGCTGTATCCGCACTGTTCGGCTATTTCACGAATCCTATAATCCGAATGAAGAAGCATATCTCTCGCAACATCTATTCTTTTCCGGGTCAGAATATCTATAAAGGTCTGACCGGTGAATCTCTTTATCAAAGCGCTCAGATAATTCGGACTTACAGCTATTTCCTTACTTACCGAAACCAGTGATATTTCAGGATTCATATAACTGCTGTTTATGATTTCCATAGCCTTTTCGCTGATCAGTTCCGCACTGTTTTTATTTTTCTCCATATCTTCGATAAAGAATATGCCCCTCTTCTGTTTTGTGGAATATCCGATTGCTTTTACGGACTCGACATAGCATTTATGAATAGAGGACAGACCTTCCTCTATCCTTCCGATTCCGATACCTGAGTCCTTACCCATGATTCTCTTAACTTTCTCGGAAATTTCCTCAACAGCTATATGAAGATATTTTTCAAAACCTCTTTTACCGGCCAGAAGAACGGATGTTATCTTCCCGTTGATATAAAAACTTACTACTTTAAAATACTTTCTGAGGATCGAATGGATCGAATTAACGTTTTCTTCCGTAGTAACATTATCTTCGGCTTCATTTAAGATACTTACGGTCATGACAGTATACAGAAGCCCGCTGTCTATCCTGTCGGTAAACCCGAGATCCACAAGCTTTTGAGAAAGCTCTTCATCCCTTTGGGCATCATTTTCCACCTGAAATTCATCCAGAAGAAGCGACATAAAGAAAGGCATTACAGTCTCTCTGTTCGGATCGGATACACCGTCAGTAAATCTTCTGAATTCATCATCAATCTTAATCTTTATCTTACCGAGCTCTTCGGTAAGTTCCGTAGCTGATATAGGTTTCAGGAGATAACTTATGATGTTATACTGAATAGCCTTCTGTGCGTAAGTGAAATCATCATGCCCGCTTAAGAATACGATCTGAGTCGAAGGATGTATCTCACGTACCTGTCTTGCGAGCTCGATTCCCGATACAAAAGGCATCTGTATATCAGTAAGCAGAACATCCGGCCTAAGTTTCTCCACAAGTTCAAGCGCTTCGGCTCCGTTACCTGCTTCCCCCACAAACTCATATCCGATTTCTTCCCAATTCACTTTTTTGATGATTGCCTGACGAACCTCTTCCTCATCATCGGCAAATACGATTGTATACATATATACTTCTCCCTTTATGTTTACAAATCATTAAAGCACTATCTTATCTATAAGATTCAGTTCTTCTTTGGTAAATGAAGTATTCTCCAAAGCTTTTATATTATCGAGTATCTGTTCCGGTCTTGATGCACCGATAAGAACACTTGTTACGATTCCGTCTTTCAGTATCCATGCAAGAGCCATTTCCGCAAGAGTCTGTCCCCTCTTTTCGGCAAGCTCGTTTAACTGTTTTATCTGATCCATTTTTTCAGCCGTTAAAGCACTTTCCTTCAAAAATCTCGAATCAGTCTTGATACGGCTGTCTTCCGGAATACCGTCGAGATACCTGTCAGTCAGAAGTCCCTGTGCCAAAGGACTGAAAGCTATAATTCCTTTACCGAGTTTTCCAGCCGTATCCTTTAATCCGTTATTCTCGATAGTCCTGTCGAATATATTGTAACGGTTCTGATTAATGATAAACGGACATTTATAATCATTTAATAATGCCGCAGCTTTCTCCAGAGTTTCTCCATCATAATTGGAAATACCCACATAAAGAGCTTTTCCGCTTTTAACAGCCTGTGCAAGTGCCCCCATAGTTTCTTCAAGCGGAGTTTCCGGATCCATACGGTGATGATAGAATATATCAACATATTCAAGCCCCATTCTCTTAAGACTCTGATCCAGACTTGCAAGAAGATACTTACGGCTTCCCCAGTTCCCGTAAGGGCCTTTCCACATATCATATCCGGCTTTGGTACTGATTATCATTTCATCTCTGTATTCCGACAGATGTTCCCTTAATATCTTTCCAAAATTTATCTCGGCACGTCCCGGTTCCGGACCGTAATTATTCGCCAGGTCAAAATGAGTGATACCATTATCAAATGCGGTAAATATAAGTTTTTTCATATTCTCGGAATCCGCATTAACTCCGAAATTATGCCATAATCCGAGTGATACTCCCGGTAACTTTAACCCACTGTTACCGCATCTTATATACGGCATGGAATTATATCTGGTTTCAGCTGCTTGTAACATCATAATACCTCCTCCGAAAAGTGAAACGTTTCGCTTTCATTTTATTCATAATATCATAATTACTTAAAAGTACAATAGAAAAAAAAATCACCTACACATATCAGATGATATGTGTAGGTGATTAAAAAACTTAATAAGATTTACGCATTCTTCTCAGCGATAGCTGCCTGTGCTGCTGCAAGTCTTGCAACAGGTACACGGAATGGTGAACATGATACATAATCAAGACCAATCTTGTGGCAGAACTCAACTGATGAAGGATCTCCACCGTGCTCACCGCAGATACCGCAGTGAAGTGATGGGTTAACCGGCTTACCGAGCTTGATAGCTGTCTCCATAAGCTTTCCAACACCTTTCTGATCGAGCTTAGCGAACGGATCGTTCTCGAAGATCTTTGTATCATAGTAAGCATTAAGGAACTTACCTGCATCATCTCTTGAGAAACCGAATGTCATCTGTGTAAGGTCGTTTGTACCGAA
>DEFA01000047.1:46906-47263 GCA_002350525.1 Lachnospiraceae bacterium UBA2864
ATTGTACCAACTTCGTACTCAAGTTTAGCGCCTGCTGCAGCGATCTCAGCATCAGCTGTCTCAACTACAACATTCTTAACGAACTTAAGCTCCTTAACCTCACATGTAAGTGGGATCATGATCTCAGGCTTAACATTCCAATCAGGATGTGCTGCCTGAACTTCAAGAGCTGCTCTGATAACAGCCTTTGTCTGCATCTTTGCAATTTCAGGATATGTAACTGCAAGACGNNTGACCCATCATAGGGTTGAACTCCTTGAGAGACTCAACAATAGCCTTAACTTCGTCAAGTGTCTTACCTGTTGCATCAGCAAGCTTCTGCTGCTCAGCTTCCTCATGAGGAACGAACTCATGAAG
>DEFA01000033.1:0-2678 GCA_002350525.1 Lachnospiraceae bacterium UBA2864
TAGCGAAGCGAAAGTGGTGGGAGAATGTCACTTAACAATGTGATATCAAAAATCCGTAGTGAAAAATTAACTAAAAAAATCTCGTTTTTAGAATATATAGGTATAAATTAACGAAATTAAAAAAAATGCTCACAAAAGCAGATTTTTTGTGTATAATCTTTTCTCGGTATAGTAGTTTATCTAAATATATAAAGAGAGGTTTAATTATGGATCACAGTGTAATCACAGACGAGTACCTTGCTAAAATGGACGCGTACTGGCGTGCGACTAATTATCTTGCTGCAGCTCAGCTGTATCTTCTTGATAATCCACTCCTCCGCGAGCCACTTCAGAAGAAACACATCAAGAAGAAGATAGTAGGTCACTGGGGAACAGTACCTGGACAGAACTTTATCTATGTTCATCTTAACCGTGTAATTAATAAGTACGATCAGGACATGATCCTTCTTTCAGGACCGGGTCATGGCGGAAACTTCTTCGTAGCTAATGCTTACCTTGAAGGGTCATATAGCGAAGTATATCCGAACATCAGCAGAGATATTGATGGTCTCCAGAAGCTTTGCAAGCAGTTCTCATTCCCAGGCGGTATCTCAAGCCACGTTGCTCCTGAGACACCTGGTTCTATCCATGAGGGTGGAGAGCTTGGTTATTCAATAGCACATGCTTTCGGTGCTGTATTTGATAATCCTGATCTTATAGCAGCTTGTGTAGTTGGTGATGGTGAGGCAGAGACAGGTCCTCTTGCAACATCATGGCAGTCAAATAAATTCCTTAATCCGGTATCAGACGGTGCAGTACTTCCTATTCTTCACCTTAACGGATTTAAGATTTCTAACCCTACAATTCTTGCTCGTCTTTCACATGAAGAGCTTGAAGCATTCTTCAAGGGTAACGGATGGAAGCCTTACTTTGTAGAAGGTTCTGATCCAAAGGAAATGCATAAGAAGATGGCTGAAACTCTTGACATCGTAGTTGATGAGATCAAGGCTATTCAGAAGAATGCAAGAGAGAACAATGATTCAACAAGACCTGTATGGCCAATGATCGTTCTTCGTACACCGAAGGGATGGACAGGACCAAAGGTAGTTGACGGAAATAAGATCGAAGGTTCATTCCAGGCACATCAGGTACCTGTAATGATGGATAAGCCTGAGCATCTTCAGATCCTTCAGGATTGGCTTGAGAGCTATCATGCAGAAGAGCTCTTCGACGAGAACGGTGCTCTTATTCCTGAACTTCAGGAGCTTGCTCCTAAGGGAGACAGAAGAATCGCTTCTAACCCACATGCTAACGGTGGTAAGCTTCTTCATGACTTAAGACTTCCTGATTTCCGTGATTACGCTGTAGACGTACCACAGCCTGGTACAGTTGAGAAGCAGGATATGATCGAGCTCGGCGGATATATAAGAGACGTATTCAAGCTTAACGACGATCAGAAGAACTTCCGTATCTTCGGACCTGATGAGACAATGTCAAACCGTCTCAACAAGGTATTCGAGGTTACAAACCGTGATTGGAACAATCCGATCGAAGAAGGAACAGATCAGTTCCTTGCAGCAGACGGACGTGTTATGGACTCAATGCTTTCAGAGCATATGTGCGAAGGATGGCTTGAAGGATATATCCTTACAGGTAGACATGGTTTCTTCGCAAGTTACGAAGCATTCATCCGTATTATAGATTCAATGGCAGCTCAGCATGCTAAGTGGCTTAAGGTATGTAACGGACTTCCTTGGAGAAGACCTATTTCATCACTTAACCTCCTTCTTACATCTAACGTATGGCAGCAGGATCACAACGGATTTACACATCAGGATCCGGGATTCCTTGATCATATCTCTAACAAGAAGGCAGATGTAGTAAGAATCTATCTTCCACCAGATGCTAACTGCTTACTCTCAACAATGGATCACTGCCTGAAGAGTAAGAACTACGTAAATGCTATCGTTGCAAGTAAGCATCCAAGACCACAGTGGCTCACAATGGAGCAGGCTGTTAAGCATTGTACACAGGGTATCGGTATCTGGGATTGGGCTTCATCAGATAATGGTGATGATCCTGATGTTGTACTTGCATGCTGCGGTGATACACCTACACTTGAGGCACTTGCTGCAGTTGATATCATGCATAAGGAAATGCCTGATGTTAAGGTTCGTTTCGTAAATGTTGTTGACCTTATGAGACTTGAGCCTAAGGACAGACATCCTCACGGACTTTCAGACGTTGATTATGATACAATCTTCACAAAGGATAAGCCGATCATATTCGCATTCCACGGATATCCGACACTTATTCATGAGCTTACATATACAAGACATAACCACAACATTCATGTTCATGGTTATCATGAAGAAGGTACTATCACAACTCCATTCGATATGAGAGTTCAGAACAAGATAGACCGTTTCAATCTTGTAATCGCTATGATCAACAACATTCCGTCACTCGGAAACAAGGGAGCATTCCTTGTACAGAAGATGAAGGATAAGCTTGTTGAGCATAAGACATACATCCACGATGTAGGTATCGATATGCCTGAAGTTGCTGAGTGGAAGTGGACAGGTCTTAAGTAATTAAACCGTATATATAATATGAACCGGTAACGGTTCGACAATAGGGGAGTTGCTAATGGCGGCTGAGAGGAGACCGTAAGTCTCGACCCATAACCTGATTTGGAT
>DEFA01000033.1:2699-6882 GCA_002350525.1 Lachnospiraceae bacterium UBA2864
ATAATGCCAACGTAGGGATATAAAGTTACAGGTAACGGATATGTCACTACGTGGCATATCCGTTGTTTTGTTTATAGGAAACTGCATTTCCCATAAAAAGAAATGCTTTTTTCTGCGGCAGATCGGGAGCACCACTTTCTGTCGCTTTATAAAACGTCATATATGCCATGAGAAAACTCGTGGTAAAAATCAAACAGGAGGATTAAAAAATGACGAACGAAAAAAACGCAGGCGCTGAATCAAAGAATTATACAACGCAGATGGATGCTGCAAGAAAAGGAATTATAACTCCGGAGATTCAGTTGGTAGCAGAAAAAGAAAAAATGGATGTTGACAGACTGATGAAGCTCGTGGCAGAGGGTAAGGTTGCAATCCCTGCCAATAAGCATCATAAGTCACTTAACGCAGAGGGAATCGGAAGCATGCTCCGTACCAAGATAAATGTAAATCTTGGTGTTTCAAGAGACGTAAAGGATTACGATATCGAGATGGAGAAGGTGATGAGTGCCGTGAATATGGGCGCTGAAGCCATCATGGATCTTTCCAGTCACGGTAATACACAACCGTTCAGAAGAAAGCTTACAACGGACTGCCCTGCCATGATAGGAACGGTTCCGGTTTATGACAGTGTTATTCATTACCAGAGAGATCTTGCAACTCTTACCGCAAAAGACTTCATCGATGTGGTACGACTTCATGCGGAGGACGGAGTTGACTTCGTTACACTGCACTGCGGTATCACAAGAAAGACCATAGAGCAGATCAAGAAGCATAAGAGAAAGATGAATATAGTAAGCCGTGGAGGAAGTCTTGTTTTCGCATGGATGAGCATGACGGGAGAAGAGAATCCTTTCTACGAATATTATGATGAGATCCTGGATATCTGTGAGGAGCATGATGTTACAATATCACTCGGAGATGCCTGCAGACCGGGATGTCTGGCCGATGCTACGGATGTATGTCAGATTGAGGAACTTGTACGTCTCGGAGAACTGACAAAGCGTGCATGGGAACATAATGTTCAGGTTTTGGTTGAGGGACCGGGACATGTTCCGCTCAATCAGGTTGCGGCTAATATGCAGGTTCAGAATACTATCTGTATGGGAGCTCCTTTCTATGTACTCGGACCTATCGTTACGGATATTGCTCCGGGTTACGATCACATTACATCTGCTATCGGAGGAGCTGTTGCTGCCATGAACGGTGCCGCATTCCTTTGCTACGTTACTCCTGCGGAACATCTCGCACTTCCTAACGTAGACGATGTAAAGCAAGGAATTATCGCTTCCAAGATAGCTGCCCATGCTGCCGATATAGCAAAGGGTATTCCGGGAGCAAGAGATATAGACGATAAAATGGCTGATGCAAGACGAGTTCTTGATTGGGATGCGCAGTTTGAATGTGCGCTTGATCCGGAAACCGCAAAAGCTATCAGAGACAGCAGACGTCCTGAGGATGATCACAGTGAAGCCTGCAGTATGTGCGGAAAGTTCTGTGCCGTAAGAAGCATGAATAAGGCACTTGCGGGAGAGTATATAGACATCCTGTAAACGAGCGTTTCCTATAAGCGTTGTTTCATGATATAATACAGACATAAGCAGTTTTTCGTTTTGAGGGGAATGGATATGTCTGAGTATTTTATATACTATGCCTCTATCAATTTAGTCGGGGCTGTTATATTCGGAATAATGCTTGCAAATGACTACATAGGGTTAGACAGACAAGAGAAGCAGCTGAAGTATGACCATGCACTGATAGCATTCATTTTATACTTTTTGTCGGATGCGATCTGGGCAGGGGTTGATGCGGGCGTTTTCCCTGTAAATCAGTTTACGGTCATCACAACAACATTTTTAAATTTTGTGATAATGACGCTTATCATATATACCTGGCTGTGTTACGTTCTGGCGGTCGAGCAGATTCCGAACAGGAACAGTATGACCATGCGGATAATACTGGCTTTGCCGCTGATCCTGTCTATGGTGGGACTGATTCTGACTTACCTTATATCACCGAGGCTTCTGATAGATGAAAACTTGAAGAATACTGCGGCTTTTGATGCTTTTCTTGTGGCAGTGCCATACATTTATCTTATAGCGATAATAGTTTATACGATAAAAAAAGCACGCAGTGAAGAGAATATAATCGAGAAGAAGAAACATATCTATATCGGACTGTTCCCTATAATGACTGTGATAGGCGGACTGCTTCAGATGATCCTTATGCCTGCGCTTCCGATATTCTGTTTCAGTTCTACGATCCTTATGGTCATTTTCTATATTAAGTCCATAGATACTCAGATATCGAAGGATCCGCTTACGAATCTGAACAACAGAGGGCAGCTTGCAAGATATGTATCACAGAAAAGCAATCTTATGATCGAGGGACGCGCTACATATGTAGTGATGATCGATGTTAATGATTTTAAGAACGTAAATGATACCTACGGTCATGCCGAAGGTGATTCCGCACTGGTTATAATAGCCAAGGCACTTCTGAAAGCGGTAAAGAGCAGAACCATACCTCTCTTTCTGGGAAGGTACGGCGGAGATGAATTTGTCCTTATCGCCCATCCGGTAAAGGAAGAAGAGCTCACGGAACTTCTTGACCATGTCAGAGATAATATATGTTCAATGTGTAAGAGCGAGAATAAACCGTATCTTTTGACAATCGGTATAGGATATGATGAGATGTTGGGTGAGGAGGATACTTTCCAGAAATGCATGCAGCGTGCGGACGATAAACTGTACATAAACAAAGAATATATAAAAGCAAAACAGAAGAAATCAACAGCTTAAAGTTAAGCTTGAAGAGTTGATGTAAATCGGGCATAATTGATATATGAGTATATTGGTTATGCCCGATTTTTTTAAGGAGGATGAAAAAATGGCAGTACAACATATAACACAAGCAGAATTTGATGAAGTTGTTTTAAAGAGTGATGTTCCGGTATTGGTAGACTTTTTTGCCGAGTGGTGCGGACCATGTAAGATGATGGAGCCGATCCTTAATCAGGTTTCGGAAGAAATCACAGGAGCAAAGATTGTCGGAATAGATGTTGATGCGGCAGAGGGGCTCGCAATTACTTACGGAATATCAAACATTCCTTGTATGATTCTTTTCAAGAACGGAGAAGAAACAGACAGAATAGTAGGAAGAACACAGAAACAGAAGATAATCGATACTATCAACGGATAGATTATCGGTTGATCTAAGGGGTAGGAGAAGAGTAAATGATAGATGTACTTATAATAGGTGCGGGTCCGGCAGGACTTTCTGCGGCAATATATGTAGAGCGTGCCGGAAAACACGCAGTATGTCTGGAAGCGATGACTGTGGGAGGACAGATAGTAAATACCCCGGATATAGCCAACTATCCGGGAATTAAGAAGATCAGTGGTTTTGAATTCTCAATGGGGTTATATGAACAGGCTACCGAGCTTGGAGCGGACGTAATATACGAGAAGGCTGTGAAGATAAGAGAATCATCGGACGAAGGACAGAAATTCTTTACCGTTCTGACCGAATCAGGAAAAGAGTTTGAAGCCGGAGCGGTTATTATAGCAACGGGAGCAAAGAACAGACTTCTCGGAATAGATAAAGAGGAAACACTTACCGGCAGAGGCGTGTCTTACTGTGCTACATGCGACGGCGCATTTTTCAGAGGGAAGGATGTAGCTGTGAACGGCGGTGGCAATACGGCCCTTGAAGATGCACTTTTTCTTTTAAACTATTGCAGTAAAGTTTATCTGATCCACAGAAGAAGTGAATTCAGAGGGGAACCTCAGAATCTGGAAGCCATTAAGGATAAGCCAAATATCGAATTCGTGCTGGATTCTACGATAACCGAACTTAAAGGCGACAGAAACCTTGAGGCGGTTGTTGTGAAGAATAAGAATACGGGTGAACTTCGAGAGATACCTGTATCGGGACTTTTTATTGCAATCGGACAGGAGCCGGATAACGGTGCATTTTCCGATGTGGCAGCCCTTGACGAAAAGGGATACATTATTGCGGATGAAAGCTGTACCACTAAAATTCCGGGAATATTTGTAGCAGGTGACTGCAGAACCAAGAATGTAAGACAGCTCACAACGGCGACTTCGGACGGTGCGGTTGCAGCACTTGCCGCATGCAGTTATCTGGGTTAACGTCAGTTAAGCTAGCGTAAAGTTTTATTCGG
>DEFA01000021.1:0-49713 GCA_002350525.1 Lachnospiraceae bacterium UBA2864
ATAGGCCTTTTCGATCATGGTAACGTATACTAATTTGTATACTAATTTGTATCGAAAAAAGACGATTTCAGCCGTTTTTTAACGAAATAAATTACTGATTATTTCTTGTTAAAGGTGGAGATAAATACTCTGAAATGAGTTCTGATAAGTCCTGAAAAGCCCTTATTTCATGGGCTTTGAACGAAAAAAGACCTCGGTACACTTACCGAGGTCTCAGACTGGGGTACTAGGATTCGAACCTAGAAAATGACGGAGTCAGAGTCCGNNCGTTGCCTTACCATTTGGCGATACCCCATTATTCAGCTTGGCTGTTTTTCACAGCGCAAACTGAATTATATTATATTGATATACAAAATGCAAGCACTTTTTTAAAAATTTTTCAGTACTCTTTTTATCCTTAGATGTTATCATCCTGATCTGCGTCAGCCTGTGTCTCTGCATCCGTATCTGCCTTAGGCTCTTCTGAAGCTGCAGGTGCATCACTCTCAGTCTTTGCCTCAGCTGCTGCGTTCTGTACGCTCTGTGCGATCTTCTGACACTCTTCCTTAACCTTAACAGCTACATCACCAACCTTACCCATTACCTTGTTTGTTCCTTCTACGCCTGTCTCACCTGATAATGAATACTCATAACCGCACATCATTGAAATGAATGCTGCAGGTACTGCAACAGATGCTGCCATACATCCGAGAATAGCTGCTGCTCCGACAGGAACCTTAACTACCTCATCTTCACCCTTCTTGATGCTGAGCTTGTTCTTGGTCATATAATCAACGAACTTTCCTGCAGGCTTCTTAACATCCTCGAAAGCCTTTCTGCACTTCTCTTCTGCTGACATGCTGCGGCTTTCTGCGTTGTTCTTATTGATTTTTCCGAGCTTCTCAAGATATACCATTGCATCTACAATATTACCGTCACAAGCTCTGATCGCATTCTTTGCATCCTCAAATGAAACTCCTGTTACCTTTACAAGCTGTTCAACCTTTTCGAATTCTTCCATAGTTCTTATCCTCCGTTTGATAAATATTTAAAATCTATATACTCTTACTTCGAAGCTGTTTTCGCTTTCGATGGGTATAATTTATCATTCGAAGGTTAAACCGTCTTTTAAGGAAGATTAAAAGTAGATTAAATCTAATTATTCATTAAAGCCGTTATTTTCTCTATGTCGTATTCTCTGATAATCTCAACATTTTCAGCACATTCCGTGTTCTTATCGGTAACAACAACGTCGGCAGCGGATATATCATCCACAACTTCCGTCGCCATCATTTCAAAGAATGAATGCATATTTATGGTATCCGTCACGTGGAAATAATCAATAAGGAAGCTCATATCGGTATCGCCTGCAACTGCCATACTTCCGTTTCTTGCCATGTTAAGCCATACCAGTTCATTCTTATCCAGATCTATTCCGTAAAGATATGCAAATGTACTGTCACAGTTGATCATGAATGCTGACTTAACCGTCTTCGGCTCATATATCGCACCGCTGTCATTAATATCTCTTGTCATATAGCCGGCCTTGCAGAAGCATTTTCCAAATGCAGTGCCTGAAAATACGTTATCGCAAAGAACTATATATCTCGCTTCCGGATAAAGCTTTCTAAACTCTTCGATATCAATATCGAAATACTCCGAACCGCCTTTATATCCGCTAGTCTCATCACCTGAATAGGTTATGGCCTCGGACTGATTCTCTGCCATGGTTCTCCATGAGAATTCACGTCTGTTTCCGCTTTCCTCAAGACCGAAGCACGACAGATCTATATCATCGACCTTTTCCCAGTATGTAAATGCACGGATCTTTTTAGTCTCCGGTATACGGATCCTCGAGCCCCTTGTAAGAACTCCCAATCCGCCCTGGGATGCCGTCTCCTGAATAGGAAGGGCATAATTCTTCATATCCGGATCGATATAAACCTTTCCGAGTTTTCCGCTAAGATTTTTCTTAAGGATAATTCCTATCTTTTCGGCTATATATTCAGCCTGTTTTGCGGTTATATCCGACTTTCTGTGGGCGAGTTCCTTCTCTGTCTCGGTATGGAACTTCATCATATTGTACTTTGTAAATCCGAAGGTTCTCGGACCTCTTCCTTCCTTATAACGGGCATACTGAAGAAGAAGCTGGATCAGGACGATATTATTCTTGGTATCGATACAGTCAAGTACGAACTGAAGCTCTTCTTCTGATGTGCATCTGCTTATTATGTAGTTAAGATTTCTGAGCACCGATGCAGAACCTTTTCCGCTTTTTAGGATCTGAACCGCAGACCTTATATTTCTCTCGGTCATAGCTCTCTCAAAATCAGAGAAGACCGACCGGTTTCCTTTACCGCGCATAGCATTTACAAAGCTTTGAGCCTCTTCGGATTTAGCCTTATAGTGAATGTGATGAAGAAGTCCGTTCCAGATTTTCTTCTTCTCGAAACAGTTCCGGATATCACACTTTCCTTCGGTAAAGAGCTTATCTATCACGGCTGTGATAAATCGTCTGTCCTGATTTCTGAAATTAAGCTTTTTTATATCGGTATTTTCGTAAAGCCCGTAATTCATCTCATCGATCAGCTTTATCACATCTGACATGACCAGAAAATCCGTGAATCTCAGATCTCGCATATCTATCAAGAGCTTAACACAGGTATTCTTTGAAGCCACATTTCGAACGGAAATGTCATAGTCCGATATAGCTTCTCTGACAAGTGTATACTGCTCTTCACTGAGAGGTCTTGTTCCCGCAAGAAGATTATTCACCATCTCTCCGAGTATCTCTGCCGCTTCTTCTTCCGTCACAACAGAGAATTCCCTGATATCCGAATTTTCATTAAATGCAGCTCTCTCAAAGATTTCTTCAAAAAGTGAATGACCTGCTTCCGAGAAATTTCCGAATCCGTATGTGGTCACATAATGGATTAACTGATCTAAGAGCAGTTTTTCCTTTGTCAGCTTTAGCACGCTCTGCGGAAACCCTTTATAGAACGGCTCCGGTACATTTTCACCGAGACACTCGGAAGCAAACCTTATCATCTCTTCACGAACAAGCTTTCTGCCTTTCACTATTTTAATGTTAAAAAGATTGGCGAGCGAAAAAAGAACCGCTAACTGATTCTTCTCTTCACCCGCCGATTTTTCCGACACGAAAATGTGCTTAGCAAAAAGATACTTTTTGTAAACATCGTTCATCTCATATTCTCCTTTAATTCTGAAGATATTGCCGGATTAATCATGACCGAAGAAGTAAATCCGGCTAGCTTTCAGGCGGTGACGATATCGATGCATTTTATATAAGATTAACAGTCTTCTAAGAAGTAAATACATCTAGCTGCCACTGAGACAAGAATAACACAATCACGTCCTTTTGTCATTAAACTCAAAGTATAGTAAAAAGCATAAACCCATAGTATAGAAAAAAGCATGTTGCTTGCGGCATACTCCAAGTGATCTAAAAAGGCGGGCCATACGGCCCGCCGGATAATATATATTAATCTTCTTCGAGACTCTGTGTCTTATGAACAACAACGGTCTCATCATAACATTTAAATATCTCGTCTATCTTTTCCTTATCAGGCTTTGGTGTGATAAGGCTTACGATCGGAACGATTATAAGTCCCGCGATCATTGTTGCGGCACCCGCATTGATAGGTGACTTGATCATCGGAATGAAAAGGTTGAGAATTGTGAAGCCAACTCCCACGATGTAGCTTGCCCATACTGCAGCCTTTGTAATATTCCTGCTGTAAAGTCCATACATGAACGGAGCAAGGAATGCACCTGCAAGAGCTCCCCATGATATACCCATGAGCTGAGCTATGAATGTTGGTGGGTTAAATGCTATAACTACCGATAATACTATGAAGCACATAACCAGAACCTGCATGAGTCTGAGCTGTGTCTTCTCCTTCATATCCTTCTTCAGTACCGGCTTAATCAGGTCAAGTGTAAGTGTTGAACTTGATGTAAGAACCAGTGAAGAAAGGGTTGACATAGATGCCGAAAATACAAGTACTACAACGATTCCGATAAGAAGATCCGGAAGTGTTGAAAGCATGGTCGGAACGATTGAATCGTATGCTACCGATCCATCCGGCTTATAGATTTCCGAGAAACCTCCGAAGAGACGTCCGAAACCTCCGAGGAAGTAGCATCCGCCTGCGATGATAAATGCAAAGAATGTAGATACAACCGTACCTGTCTTTACAGCCTTCTCATCTTTAATTGCATAGAACTTATGAACCATCTGAGGAAGTCCCCATGTTCCGAGAGATGTAAGTATTACAACTCCGAGAAGGTTAAGCGGATCAGGTCCGAAGAAACTTGCAAACAGTCCCTGACTGTCAGCAAGTGCCGGTGTGGTAACCGAAGGATCTGTCGGGATAACCGAAAGAGACTGGATGGCCTTTAAGAATCCGCCCTGACCTGAAAGAACAGAACCGATTACAGCACAGATACCGATCAGCATGATGATACCCTGAATGAAGTCATTCAGTGCTGTAGCCATATATCCACCGATAACAACATAAGCTCCCGTAAGAAGCGCCATAACGATTACACAGATACGATAATCTATATTGAAAGCCATACCAAACAATCTTGAAAGACCGTTATAAACACCTGCTGTATAAGGTACCAGGAAGATAAATGCGATTATCGATCCAACTACTCTAAGAGACTGTGAATCAAATCTCTTTCCGAAATACTCAGGCATGGTCTTTGCATCAAGCTTCTGTGTCATAACTCTGGTTCTTCTTCCGAGTATGAGCCATGCAAGAAGGCTTCCGATAAGTGCATTTCCTATACCGATCCATGTTGATGAAAGTCCGTACTTCCATCCGAACTGTCCGGCATAACCTATGAATACAACCGATGAAAAGTAAGATGTACCGAAGGCGAAGGCTGATATCCATGGCCCTACCGTTCTTCCTCCAAGTACATAATCGTTGACATTCTTAGCCTTGCTTCTGGAATAAATACCTACTCCAAGCATGATAGCAAAGAATAAAACCAGCATTATGATCTTGATTGCCATTTTGATTTGCTCCTTTTTCACATTAACACTTTAATGCTTTATTGCACTAAATTGTATTATGCACTTCTTAAGGATAAATGTCAACCTGAAAAAACCCTGAAAACAAAAAAATCAGCCGCTGTATCTTCTACTCCGATACAGCGGCCGTGTCTTACGATAATGTCTTTCTGATATTTGCATCGAACTGGCGGTTGAAACCGAGCCAGTCTGAGTTGTCTCCTGCGTCCTTAAGTGTCTCCGTAAAGGACTCCAGCTTTGCATCCATGTTATCTGCCATGGAGAGTGCAACTGCTTCTATAAGGGCAGGCTTCTTAGGTGAGCCGAACTCCAGTTCTCCGTGATGAGCGAGTATACAGTGGATCAGCTCCTGTTCAAGTGTGTCAGGGAAGCTCTCGCCTCGTTCCCGTAGTTTTCTTATCTTATCTCTGACCATCATGGCGCCTATAACGATATGACCCATGAGATTTCCTTCGTCCGTATAATCATTTACCGGGAAATCCGCAAGTTCTTCAACCTTTCCGATATCATGGCATATAGCTGACGTAACGAGAAGATCTCTGTTAAGGATCGGATAAGCAGATGCCATCCAATCGCACATCTTTGTTACTGCAAGTGTATGCTGGAGCAGTCCGCCGACAAAACCATGGTGAATAGATTTGGCAGCACTGTGAACCTTAAATCTGGCAGCAAAATCAGCATCCTTAAAGAATGCACATAGCAGTTCCTTAAGCGCTTTATTCCGGACTGACTCTATTATAATATCCAGGTCACGCATCATTTCATCTATGTTATATTCCGAACATGGCATATAATCCGACAGAACATATTCGCTTACTTCGGCGCGTCTGATACGGGCTACATTTAACTGAAGGGAATTGTTGAACGAGGTTACTCTCGCATCGATCTTTATAAAGTCCTTTACCTCAAAATGCTCTATGGCATTATTAAGTTCCCAGACCTTTGCATCCACACTTCCGGTCTTATCCTGAAGTATAAGGCTGTAATAAGTTTTTCCCGCCTTTGTGGTAGCCTGAGTCTTCTGCTTACAGAAATATATGTCCGAAATCTGTTCGCCTTCCTGAAATGTATTGATATATCTCATATCGGATCCTTTCTACATGAAATAAAAATGAAAAATCGCTACCTATTATATCACATTCGCTGATTATTATGTTATAATATTTTGGATATGCCATTGTTATTCGCATTCCAGGCGAATAGCAGAATTTAGAAGGAGTTTCACTATGAACAAACGAACGCTTCGCGTACTTGAATACAACAAAATACTTGATATGCTTGCCTCCTATGCTGTATCTATGGGCGCAAAGCGTATGTGCCTGAAGCTCAAGCCTCTGACCAACCGTCCGGAGATTGAAGTGCTTCAGCAGAACACACGTGATGCATATCTTCGACTTGAGAAGCACGGTTCCTGCAGTTTTTCGGGAATACGTGATATAAGAGGATCTCTAAAGCTTCTTGAAATCAAATCCGCACTCTCTCAGGAGGAACTACTCGATATAGCTTCTCTCCTTGAGACTGCCGACTCCGTAAGAAGCTACGGTGCTTCCGATAAATCCTCGGATGAGTCAGGCAGCTCCCGTGATTCACTTTCGGGAATGTTCGAGGATCTGATCCCTCTCAGAGATATCTCAAGTGAGATAAGAAGATGTATCCTCTCGGCAACAGATGTTGCGGACGATGCCTCTTCTGCCCTTAAGTCCATCCGACGCAAGAAGACAGATCTCAATCAGAGACTTCACAGTCTTCTCGACAAGATAGTAAAGTCTGAATCCAACAAGGGACTCCTCATGGATTCTCTTGTTACCATGCGTAACGGAAGGTACTGCATACCTGTAAAAGTAGAACACAGAAATGCATTTCCGGGAATGATCCACGACCGCTCCTCCACAGGTTCCACTTTCTTCATCGAACCTATGGAAGCAGTTAATATGAATAACGAGATTCAGGAACTCGAAAGCGACGAGAGAGTCGAGATAGAGAAGATTCTCGCCAACCTGTCCCTTATGGCAGGAAGTGCCGCAAATGATATTGCCGAAGACCTGAAACTTCTCACAGAACTGGACTTCATCTTCGCAAAGGCCCGTTTTGCCAAGGCTTATCGTGCCAGCGAACCTGTATTTGACGATAAAGGTGTTATCAACCTGAAGCGCGCCGTACATCCTCTGCTTGATCAGAAGGCAGCGGTCCCTATAGATATCCGGCTTGGTGAAGACTACAAGCTTCTTATAATAACAGGTCCGAATACGGGCGGTAAGACCGTATCGCTCAAAACTCTCGGACTGCTTACCCTTATGGCTCAGTCCGGACTTCATATACCGGCTGCCGAGGGCAGTACCATGAAAATCTTTGATAATGTCTATGCTGATATCGGTGATGAGCAGAGTATCGAACAGAATCTGTCCACCTTCTCATCCCATATGAGCAATATAGTATATATAGTAGATCACGCAGATGACAGGTCTCTGTGTCTCTTCGATGAACCGGGAGGCGGAACCGATCCTGCCGAGGGTGCCGCTCTTGCGATCGGAATACTGAACTTCCTGAAAAACATGGGTGCTTATGTAATGGCCACAACCCACTACACCGAGCTTAAGACCTATGCCATCGGTACAGACGGAGTTGAAAACGCATCCTGTGAATTCGATATGGCGACTCTCCGCCCTACATATAAACTTATGATAGGTATCCCGGGAAGTTCAAATGCATTTGCCATAGCCAAGCGTCTCGGTCTGGATGAAAGCATCATAAACGGTGCCCGCGACAGTATAGATTCCGAATCTCTCAGAATGGAGCAGATCATCCATACTCTTGAAAGCAGCCAGCGAGAGATCGAACAGGATAAGGAAAGGATTGCAGCCTATACGGCCGAGATCGAGTCTCTGAAAAAGTCCCTGTCCTCCAAGGAAGAGAATCTTACTCAGAAGAAGGATGATATCCTAAAAAGAGCAAGAGAAGACGCTGCAAAGATTTTGGAAGATGCCAAGGAGACGGCAGATCAGGCTATCCGCGATATCAACAAGTGGAAACAGAATCCGGCCGCTGCGGACATGAGCTCCATGGAGAAACACAGGACCAATATCCGAGAGAAGCGTGATGCTCTCAACAAGAACCGTCCGACGAAGAAACGTTCTTCCAATCAGAAACCGGAAGACTTTGCTCCCGGCGACAGCGTATATGTTATCAGCTTTGACAGCGAAGGAACCGTCCTTGCCAAAGCCGATTCCAAAGGCAGGATATCCGTTCAGATCGGTGCTATACAGTCCAGAGTTCCATCAACGGATCTTATATGGCAGGAAAAAAAGCCTGAGAAAGAAGAAAAAACATTTGTTAATTCTTCTTCCAGAGGAATATCCAAAGCTTCCAATTTCCGTCCGGAGCTGAATGTTCTCGGACAGACAGTAGATGAAGCCGTATCGAATATAGATAAGTTCCTTGATGATGCGCTTCTCTCACATGCAACAAGTGTAACAATTATTCACGGCAAGGGCACAGGAGCCCTTCGACGTGGTATTCATGAATATTTAAAGAGGCATCCGGCCGTTTCCTCATTCAGGGCAGGAGAATTCGGCGAAGGCGATGCCGGTGTAACTATTGTTGAGTTTTAAAACGGAAAGGGGGATAAGATGAACAGACCAAAGATACTTATAGTAGATGACGATGAAAACATATCCGAGCTTATATCTCTCTATCTCGAGAAAGAGTGCTTTGATACGGAAACCGCCGAAAACGGTGAAGCCGCTCTTACTCTTATAGACGTATATAATCCCGACCTCATACTTCTGGATCTTATGCTTCCGGGCATAGACGGATATGAAGTATGTCAGCAGATAAGAAAGACCCGTGATACTCCTATCATCATCCTTTCGGCTAAGGGTGAGGTTTTTGATAAAGTTCTGGGACTGAAGATGGGTGCCGATGACTATATCATCAAGCCTTTTGATTCAAATGAACTTGTAGCCAGGGTTCACGCTGTATTACGTCGTGCGGGATCTTCAAAATCAGAGGAGCCTGTACAGGAAGAATCTCAGGAACCGAAGGATTTCGAACATACCGGCAATTATATAGAGTATCCGCATCTTATAGTTAACATTTCAAACTATACGGTTACTCTTGATGGCCGAAACGTAGAGATGCCTCCTAAGGAACTCGAGCTTCTGTACTTCCTTGCTTCAAAGCCGAATCAGGTATTTACCAGAGATCAGCTTCTCAACCAGCTTTGGGGTTATGACTTCATGGGTGATACCCGTACGGTAGACGTTCATGTCAAGCGTCTCAGAGAAAAATTAAACGGAAACTATAACTGGTGCATATCAACCGTATGGCGCATCGGTTACAAATTTGAAGTTAAGTAACAAGGATGTCTTCAGTGAGGTAACAATATGCAGCACTCCTTATTTGACAGGATATATCTGGCATTTCTTGCCATACTTATCATATCCTTCGGATTTCTTATAATGTTTATATCGTACTTTGCCAGACGGTCACTCATTTCCGAAAGGATAGATACTCTGTCTAACGAAGCACAGCTCATAGCGAAGCAGTCTCTTACCAGTTATCTGGAGGGTAAGATTGACGAGAATACCATGGCGGATTTCATGGATTATTATTCCAACATGCTTAAAGCCGATATATGGTATGTCGATAATAACGGTACTATCATAGCCAAGTCCAACAGAAAGGTTGTAGAAAAGCCCGCCACAAGTACTTCTACAGAGCTTACGGAAGAGGCTTCCGAGAACGCATATGCCGATATCAACTCAGATATTCCGCGAAACATATACATGATCAACGGTTCTTACAAGCTTAACGATAACTTTTCGCTCGTGGGAAATTTCTATGGAATCTTCAACACTGATGTTATAACGGTAAATATGCCTGTTAATTACTTTGAAGACGTTAACTCTCCGTCGATCGAAGCGGGAGCTTTGATACTTCACGCTTCCACAACTCAGATCAACGATGCCATGAACGACATCTTAAGTTTCAGCCTTATTCCATGTCTTGTCATCATAGTTATAGCCTTCAGCTTCATAGCCATCATTTCCAGAAAGATCATTCGTCCTATCAAGCATCTTTCAAATGTTGCGCGTGACTATTCGGAAGGTAACTTCGATGTTGAGACGGGCATCAAGTCAAAGAACGAAATCGGTCAGCTCGCCGATTCCATGGAGTATATGGCAGGCGAGCTTTCCAAACTTGAGCAATACAGACACGACTTCGTGTCAAACATATCCCACGACTTCAGATCTCCGCTTACATCCATTAAGGGTTATGTGCAGGCCATTCTGGACGGAACCATCCCCCCGGAAAAGCAGGAGCGTTATCTCAATATCGTGCTTGAAGAAACTCAGCGTCTTACCAAGCTGACTCAGGGACTTCTGGATCTCAACCACCTTGAAATCTACGGTCCTTACCTTAAAATGAGCGATTTTGATTTCATCGAGGTCGTTAAGTCCACTCTTAATACTTTCGAGATCAAATGTATCGACAAGGGTCTTGCCATATATCTTAACAACCATGCCGAGAACACCATCGTTACAGCCGATCAGACCAAGATACAGCAGGTTATATATAACCTTATCGATAATGCTATTAAGTTTACTCCTTCGGGAAAAAGAATACATGTATCCATATATGAGACCAACGATAAACTCTATGTCGCTGTTCAGGATGAAGGTATAGGAATGAATGAAGATACCCAGAGAAGAATCTGGACCAGATTCTATAAGGGCGATTCATCAAGAGGAAAAGATAAGCAGGGCACCGGACTCGGCCTTGCCATTACCAAGGAAATAATAAAGGCCCACAACGAAACCATAGAGGTTTCCTCCGTTGAGGGCCAGGGTTCTAAATTTGTATTTACGCTTACTAAGGCTAAGCAGGATCAGCCTTCACATACAGGTCAGACAGAGATTCTTATCTCTAACAAGCCATCGTCTCAATAAAATGCCTTATCCTTCTCATAGCTTCTCTGAGCTGTTCTATAGAGTATGCATATGAGATTCTTATAAAGCCTTCACCACATTCGCCGAAGGCACTGCCGGGAACCACCGCCAGCTTCTCTTTCCTGAGGAGCTGTGTGGCAAATTCCTCGGAGCTCATTCCGTACTTCTTTATACACGGAAAAACATAGAAAGCTCCTTTAGGTTCAAATGCCGGCATATCCATTTCTTCAAGCTGTTTAAGAAGAAATCTTCTTCTCTCATCATAAGAGAGTCTCATTTCAGCTATATCCTTATCACCGTTTCTGATTGCTTCCACTGCCGCATACTGACTGGTAGTAGGTGCACACATTATGGCAAACTGATGTATCTTTGTCATAAGTCCCGTGATCTTTTCAGGTGCAAGAGTATATCCGAGTCTCCATCCGGTCATTGCATAGGCCTTAGAAAATCCGTTTACAATTATGGTTCTTTCAGCCATACCCGGAAGTGCCGCAATGGTTGCATGCGGTTCATCACCGTAAGTCAGTTCCGAATATATCTCATCGGATATCACATAGAGATCTTTCTCTACACAAAGCTTTGCTATAGGGATCAGATCTTCTTTTGTCATTATAGCACCCGTAGGATTGTTTGGATAAGAAAGCACAAGTATCTTCGTCTTATCCGTTATGGCACTGCGAAGCTCTTCTTCGGTAAGTTTAAACTGATTCTCATTTTTCAGATTTATTATCACAGGCACACCGCCGGTAAGACTTACACACGGAACATAAGATACATAGCACGGTTCCGGAATGATAACCTCATCTCCCTGATTAAGAAGTGCTCTGAGCGCCAGGTCTATTCCCTCGCTTCCTCCGACTGTTACAAGACATTGGGTGCGCGGATTATAATTCACTTCATATCTCTTATACCAGCTGCAGATCTCAGCTCTAAGCTCCGCAAGTCCTGAATTCGAGGTATAAAATGTTCGGCCCTTCTCAAGTGCATAGATGCCTTCATCTCTCACATGCCACGGAGTATCGAAATCCGGTTCACCTACACCAAGCGATATTGCATCAGGCATCTCGCTGACTATATCAAAAAACTTTCTGATGCCGGACGGTTTAATGGCCTCAGCAATTTTGTTATACGACTTCATATCTAAGTCATCCTCTCATAATTCTGCTAAATGCGTTTTCGCCCACATATGTTACGGCATTATCTGGATTCTCTCGTCCACTCCCTGTTCTTCGGTTAAGAGAATTCCGTGATCCTTATATTTCTTCATGACGAAATAAGTAGCTGTGGACACTACGGATTCCATCGGTGCAATCTTGTCATATACAAACTGTGATACCTCCTTCATGGAGTTACCCTCTATGGTAAGTATAAGATCTGCGGAAGATCCCGACATCAACATGACCGAGCTGACCTCTTCAAAACGGCTTATCCTCTCGGCTATTCTGTCAAATCCCTGTCCTCTTACCGGAGATATCTTGACACCGATAAGTGCTGTTACTCTGTCATCATCAACATTATCCCAGTTGATCACTGCCTGATATCCGCTTATTATCTTACGCGCCTCAAGCTCTTCTATCTCACGCTTAACGTCTTCCTCCTCCATTCCCGTCATAGCGGCAATGTCGGCATTTGACAGTCTCGAATTCTTCTGAAGTATTCTTATTATTTCTTCTTTCATACTCTCTACAACCTCTTAAATATCTCGTCCTGTGTATACGGAGTCAAAAACCTCTGCATGGCAAATTTCTCCGATCTTACAACCTTTTCTTTCTTTTCGGTAAGCACTCCCGCTATACCGATAAGCCCTGCCCCATATTCCGGGCTGTTCTTCAGTATTTCAGCACTTTCCGGGCGGCATAGTCCCGTCATGATACCGACTCCCATAAGGCAATACGGATTTATATTGAAGAACTCGGCAATCTCTATGGTATCCTGCCTTATCGGAATATTTTCATGAGTAAGTTCTATTCCGAAACCACTCCATTCCGACAGATCATACAGTGCTCTGTATACGCCGCCATAGCTTACGTCATGCATAAGATACGCTCCCGGAATAGAATGTGCGAGTGAATCCTCAGGGTCCATCATACATTCCCGAAGAAATCTTTCGGAAAAGCGTTCTCTAAGTACATCCCACTTTTTATGTATAAGACGGCTTACGCCGAAATGCCCCGCAGGTCCCCATATTACTACAAGGTCGCCCACCTGAGGAGAAATCTTCATATCCGCCCCGCCTGACATATCTTCGGCTTTACTGTCCTTTTCCGCAAGTCTACCGAGCAGATTGACCGTCACGGAATAACCGTCTCCCTGTCCGAAATAGGCCGTATTTCCTCCTATTATCCGAAATCCCTTCTCTTTTGCAAGAGAAGGGAGTCTGATCATTTCCTGTCTTAACTTTTCTTCACTGCATTCTTCTTCCGCAGTGATATATATATTCATATATTCCGGTAACGCCCGTGATGCCGTCATATTGTTTTCGGCTATAATGAGTGCCGTCTCTCCCGCACTCATATCAGAAAACTCATCCGCCGCAAAGCCCGCTGCCGATACCATCGTATTCTCACATGAAAATACAGCACCGTCGCGGCCCGGTCCTTGACAGACGGACCCGGACTTCTTGGTCAGGTGTCTCGTTATACTTCTGCTAAGAAGATTTGCAGGGATTGTACCCTTCATAGACTTTAATCTCCTATCGTAACCCGTTCTACTCTCCTGCCGGCTCTTCAGGTGCGGGTTCAGGTGCCGGTTCCGGTTCAGGCTCCGGTTCCGGTTCGGGTTCCGGTTCAGGCTCCGGTTCCGGTTCAGGCTCCGATTCCGGTTCGGACTCCGGTTCCGATTCAGGTTCCGGTTCGGCAGAATTTCTCTCTACTTTAGCCTTTACAGGAAGATAGGTACTGGAATTGATACATGATCTCTCAACTTCAACTCCGTCAACATATACATATTTCCAAAGCTCTGCACACATACCGTCAGATCCCTTGGATATCTGTCTCTCTTCTCCCGGTTCAAGAGATGAATTCTCAACATATTCCGGCTCACCCGGTCCCCATGCATCTGTTACATAGGATTCAAACTTAAGTGTTCTGTTTGAAGGTCTTGTTTCCTTACCCCAGATATTATAAGTAAGTTCACCACCGGAACAGATTCCTTCGATATATATCGGTGTGTCCTGATTGTTTCTTATCTTCATATCAAGAACGCCGCCGGCTATAGCCGCATCAAATGATACCGGAACATAAGAAACCGTAAGGCTGTGGTTATTTCTCTGAACAATCTCAATCTCGGCTCTGAGGGAAGCATTGTAAAGTGTTGTCGCAACCTGACATACACCGCCTCCTACACCTTCGAGGACCTGATTGCCCGAATAAACGTGTGCATTATAATATCCATTCTCGGTTGTGATCGGTGATATGGTACTGTGAACCGAAAGCTGATCTCCCGGGAAAAGCACCTTGCCGTTAATAAAGTAAGTCGCTCTTTCGATATTGGCCATACGTCCCTGAGGGCCGTTATAGTTTGTGGTGTAAGTACCGAGAAGATCTTTTATCTCGGCAACCTGATTCTGCTTCTCGGTATTCTCTCCGCCAAGCAGGATATCGGTTTTTATCTCGCCACCGTCCCAGCCGTTTCTGATAATATCTTCTATCGCATCGGCCGTGCCTTCCGCATTGACCATAACATTTCCGCCACCCATTGTGACAGACACGGTACCGTCATCATGCTTTATAAGATTATAATCGGCATCCTGGGCAAGTGTCGACCCGATTGAAGACTGAATAACCGAATCAAGCCTTCTCTCGTCAATACTCTTTGTTGTATTAAACTTCAGCGTTTCCTTATCAAGAAGCTTCTGCTCCTGATATCTCTTAAGGATATTTCCGGAATTGCCGTACTTAACCGCATCCGCAACAACCTCAGCCGCATCACTCTTAAATCCCAGTGACTTAAGGTCTGTCGTTACATCTCCGTATGAGCTTGTAAGCAGGACGGTTGTATCATCCGCTTCGGATACATCTCCTACAAGATTCAGCGCCTCATCGTAGGTAAGTCCCGAAACATCTCTTCCGTCTATGGTTATATTATTCTGTATCTTTAATTTATCGGAAACAGCATCGGTATTTGTCGCATCCGCTCTTACCGGAAGAACAACGCTGTTAATACATATCATCCCGGCCAGTGCCAATACTCCGGCTTTCTTAAATATCTTCATATGCTATCCTTTCTTTTCCGATATTCTTACCACAGTGTTCCTTGGGTAAAAATATTACAATGATGCAAAAAGAAGTCCTGCAACCATACCGAATACGATAAGTATGCAGACAACCGCAAGAACTATTCTTGCCTTCTTTGTTTTCTTCTTACTGAAATCGATCATTTTTCCATCCTCCAATATAAATTTAAAATGATTATCTTTTTTTACCACGGCATACATCGCTCAGCACACATTCACTGCATCTTGGTCTTCCCGAGATACATACTTTTCTTCCATGTGCTATAACCTGAAAATTATACATTATCCACTGATCCTTCGGAAGAATCTTCATAAGGTCTGCCTCGACCTTAACCGGATCATCCTCCTTGGTCAGTCCCAGGAGTTTCGATACTCTTTTTACGTGAGTGTCTACGACAATGGACTGTATACCGTATACATTCCCCCGTATAACATTCGCTGTTTTTCTTCCGACACCCGGAAGACTTGTCAGCTCATCTATATCCGAAGGGACTTCTCCGTTATATCTGTCAAGCAGTGCTGCTGCACATGCTATTATATTCTTTGCCTTGTTGTGATAGAAGCCTGTTGAGAAAATGTCTTTCTCAAATTCCTTTATATCAGCTTCTGCGATATCCTGCAACGTTTTATATTTTTTAAACAGATCTTTTGTCACTATATTGACACGTTCATCTGTACACTGTGCCGAAAGAATCGTTGCAACAAGAAGCTGCCAGGGTTTCTTGTGATCGTAATCCAGATAGCATCTGAGATTTGTTCCGTATTCGTCATTCAAAATATCACAGACCTTATCGGCCAGTTGCTTTTTAGTCATAAAATGATCCCTCATGCGACTCTCGTTCCTGCTTCGCAGTTGCGCAATCACCCCGGAACTCTACGTTTCTATTCACAGTAACTCAACCTTTATTCGGGATGTCGCAGCTTCGCTGCTTTCCGCCTCTTTCAGAGGCTCATCCCTCATGCCGTTTGAGTTCCTGCTTCGCAGTTGCGCAATCACCCCGGAAAAGCTTGCTTATTAATAAGCAGCTTTTCCGTTCTGCTTGCTAACTGTGAATAGAAACTATATAATCGATAAACTGTTGGGCGACACGGCCTGACATTCCGCCGTGAGAGACTTCCCATTTTGTAGCTTCCTTAAGAAGTTCTTCCCTGCTCATCTTAATCTCCGGATGTCTCGCGGCAATTCCGCTTACGATAGCCTCGAAAGCTTTCTTGTCAGGTCTGATATAGCCTATCGTGATTCCGAATCTGCTTACCAGAGACAGTTTCTCCTGAACAGTATCCGAGTGATGCTTATCAAGTTCTATGTCATTAATATCATTCCATGTTTCCCTGATAAGATTTCGTCTGTTGGAGGTTGCATATATAAGTACATTATCCGGTCTTGTCTCAAGTCCGCCTTCTATAACAGCTTTAAGATATTTATACTCTGTCTCATTCTCTTCAAATGACAGATCATCCATATATATGATAAATTTATAGTTTCGGCTTTTCACGCTTGATATGATTGTTGAAAGGTCTCTCATCTGATGCTTATAAAGCTCGATCATTCTGAGTCCCTGATCATAATACTCCGTTATAAGAGCCTTTATGCTTGTCGACTTTCCCGTACCCGCATCACCGAAGAGGAGCACATTGCTTGCCGGCTTGCCCGCAAGGAAAGCTTCCGTATTATCTCTCAGCTTCTTCTTCTGGATATCATATCCGATAAGATCCGAAAGCTTTACATCATCTGTGTTGTTGATCGGGATAAACTGAATATCCTCACCGTAATATGTGTTCCAGGATGAACTGAGTCCGCTCCTTGAGAAATTATCTTCATTTCTCAGATTCGGCCCGGAGATGGTTCTGAACGCTTTGTTAAGGCCTATCATTCCGACTCCGTAATCTCTGTAAAAGTCCAGGATAAGTTTAAATGTATTCTCGGCCGCAGCTTTCTCATCCTTGCTGCTCTCGATTCCCTCACGGATCTTATCACTGAGATCCCTGATCCTTTGACTTACGCCCTTATTAAACATCTGCTGTCTCTTCTCTATGGAATTGTAATTCATAACAACAGAGAAACAGTTTATGGCAAGCGTTTTCTCCAGTCTCGAAAAATCATAGTTAAACAGTCTGTTGAAGATCTCCATATCATGAAGAACAAAGCTACTAACGCTTCCATCCTCAGCTACCTTTCTCTCACAGGTAAGCGAGAAAGGATTCTCGTTGGTCATAAGGACAAATGTCACATAGTCCTGCCAGAGATTCCTGTCAAAGCCGTAGCTTGTCGCAACCTTAAGCAGCTTATGGATTTCTTCATATATCCTGCTGACAAGATTCTCTTTATCATATTCACGTGAATCAAATTCACGGATGATCTCACCGAGTTTTGTAATTATACTATCCTGCCCGAGTTCACGGTACATTACAAGTCTTGATAAATCTTTAAACATCAGTCTTCCTCTTCATCCTCCTCTTCAACAGTGGCAACCTTAATTCGCTTGCTGAATTTCCTCAGCACAAGCGACATAGCACTCTTAAGCTCCCTGATCCTGAGAATATATGCGGCTATAAGATATGCCAGTCCTCCGATACCTATAAGAAGCACAAGTTCCACAAGCTGAGCCAGCTTTCTTTCCATCGGAAGCATTCCCTCAAGAACCTTTTTTCCGATGAATATCACGATATACATGATAACGCATGCAGCCGCAATCCTTACTATCGAATTGAGTATTTCCCTGCCTCTTATATTTCCGACCTTGGTCCGTAGCATTATCACGAGAAGTGTTACGCTTGTAAAACCTGCCAGTGAATAAGCGAGTCCCAGCCCGTTTGCTCCGAGTATATTTACGAATATAAATGAGAATAATATGTTCAGTAAAAGCACCGTAATATTAATCGCTACGGGAATAGATGTAATCTGTATCGAATAAAATGCCTGCAGGAGAACCTGTCTGACACAGTATGCCGATATTCCCGCACAGTAGAATATGATAAGCATGGAAAGAGTTCTAACATTATCGTTATTGAACTCTCCGTGTAAAAACATCGTTCTTACAAGCGGCTCTCTTACGGCTATCAGTCCGAATGTAGCCGGAAGTGTGATGAACACCATATTTCTCACTGCCATCGAAAGATCCTTCTTGTAATGCTTGATCTTTCCCTGACTGTAATGCTCTACCATAGTCGGAAACACCGAAAGTGCTATCGAGAATCCGAACATATTGATCGGAAGCTGCTGAATACTTATGGCATTCTGCATGGTAGTTACGATACTCTCGCCTACTCTTGAACCGAAATAATTATTTACCAGAAGATTTACCTGGCCAACCGATATTCCGAGAAGCATCGGCCAGAACAGTCGGAAAAATTTGGCAACTCCCGCATGTTCCAGATCTATCATCTTATAATAGATAAAGTTCTTCTTCCTAATATATATGATCTGAATGGCGAAATGCGCCATAGCTCCGAGAACTACACTGATGGAAAAACTTGTGATACCAAGTCCTGCCTTCATCAGAATAAGTCCGAATACGATCATTACCATGTTGTATACAACAGATCCTATCGACGGAGGAGCGAAGTTCTTATAGGACTGCAGAATACCCATACATATACCGGTAAGGCACATGAAGAAACTCTGGAAAAGCATTATCCTTGTAAGCTTTATCGTAAGAACAACGTCTATGCCCTTTGTCGGATCCACAATAAAAGGAATGATCTTCGGAGCAAATATTATACCTATAAGAGACACGATACCTGCCACGATAGCCACTATATTAAGTATAGTGCTGGCCATTCTGAAGCCGTTATCATCATCATTATCCGCAAGGTATGAACTGAATACCGGAATAAATGCCGAACTCAGTCCGCCTCCTACCAGTACATTATAGATAAGATCCGGAATCTTAAATGCGGCATAATACGCATCGGTAATTCCATTCGCACCAAAGTAATGCGCTATGATAATCTGTCTGGCATATCCGAGCATACTTGCGATAAAGTTCATTATCATAAGTATACTAGCCGCCTTCATGACACCTTCTGTAGTTTTATTTCTGCTTTCTGACATAAATATACCTTATAAGATTATACTTCGGCCATCATAATCAACCGTAAAGTTCATTATACCATAAATATAAAATCCTGAAAGAGTTTTTTAGGTTACTCAGGGGCAATTCACTATGCATATAAAAACCCCTGCACCATTATGGTGCAGGGGCCTGTATCAGCATATGTCTTATAAACTCTTAATATACTTATCCATAGCTGCGGCAGCTTTCTTACCTGCTCCCATCGCAAGGATAACTGTTGCGGCACCTGTAACGGCATCACCACCGGCAAATACTCCCGGTCTTGATGTAGCTCCGTCTTCATCAGCAACGATTCCGCCGAACTTCTGTGTCTCAAGTCCCTCTGTTGTGGACTTGATAAGCGGATTAGGTGATGTACCGATAGATACGATGAACGCATCAGCTTCTATCTCGCTGAACTCTCCGGTAGAAACAGGCTTACGACGTCCTGACTCATCAGGCTCTGAAAGCTCCATCTTCTCTACCTTAACACCCTTAACGTATCCCTTATCATCTCCGATAACTTCAACAGGATTGTTAAGAAGCGCAAATACGATGCCTTCTTCCATAGCATGTTCAACCTCTTCCTTACGAGCAGGAAGTTCTTCCATTGAACGTCTGTATACGATAGTAACATCGGCGCCGAGACGCTTTGCAGAACGTGCTGCGTCCATAGCTACATTTCCACCGCCGACGATAACTGCCTTCTTAGGACGGACGATAGGCGTCTTTGAATCCTCTTTATAAGCCTTCATAAGGTTTATTCTGGTAAGGAACTCGTTAGCTGAGTAAACTCCGTTAAGGTTCTCTCCGGGAATTCTCATGAATCTAGGAAGACCTGCGCCCGATCCGATAAATACAGCCTCAAAGCCGTAATCATCGAAAAGTTCATCTATAGTAATTGTTCTGCCGATAACGACATTAGTCTCAATCTTAACACCCATATCCTTAAGACCGTTAACTTCCTTCTCAACAATCGACTTAGGAAGACGGAACTCAGGAATTCCGTAAGCAAGAACACCACCTGCTGTATGAAGTGCTTCAAATATAGTTACATCATAACCGAGCTTGGCAAGATCTGATGCACAGGCAAGTCCCGAAGGACCCGATCCGATAACGGCACATTTATGTCCGTTAGGTGCTGCAGGCTCAGCCTTCTCAGTACTGTTAGCATTATGATAGTCAGCAACGAATCTCTCAAGACGTCCGATGGCAACAGGCTCACCCTTTACACCACGTACACACTTTGATTCACACTGTGACTCCTGTGGACATACACGTCCGCAGACTGCAGGAAGTGAAGAAGACTCTGTGATAACCTTGTATGCACCTTCGAAATCTCCCTCTGCTACCTTAGCTATGAAGTCAGGGATTGCGATAGCTACAGGACATCCTGTTGTACATGGACGTGTAGGACAGTTAAGACAACGCTGTGCTTCATCTATAGCCTGCTCCTCTGTATATCCGAGAGCAACTTCCTTAAAGTTCTTATTTCTTACATCCGGCTCCTGTGAAGGCATCGGATTCTTATCCATTCTCATATTAGGCATATTACTGCACCTCCTTGTTCAGAAGGTTACAGGTCTCTTCTCTGGCCTTCTTCTCAAATTCCTTATATATTCCGCCACGAGCCATAGCTTCATCAAAGTCTACAAGGAAACCGTCGAAGTCAGGTCCGTCAACGCATGCGAACTTTGTCTCGCCGCCGACAGTAAGTCTGCAGCATCCGCACATTCCTGTTCCGTCAACCATGATAGGATTCATGCTGACAACAGTCTTTACATTATATTTCTTTGTAGTAAGAACTACAAACTTCATCATGATCAGCGGTCCGATAGCGATAACTTCATCGAACTCTTCTCCGTCCTGAATGAGCTTCTCAAGCGGTGCTGTTACAACACCCTTCTCACCTGCGGAGCCGTCGTCTGTCATAAGAATATAGTTGTCGCTTGCAGCTCTGAACTCATCCTCTAGGATAACAAGATCCTTGTTACGGAAACCTACGATAGATGTAACTTTACATCCTATATCATGAAGCTTCTTTGCAACAGGATAAGCGATGGCACATCCGACACCACCACCAACGACCGCAACCTTCTTAAGACCATCAGTCTCTGTAGCCTTACCAAGCGGTCCTACAAAGTCATGTATATAATCTCCCTCTTCGAAAGAATTGAGCATCTCTGTAGCTCCACCGACTATCTGGAAGATAATCGTAACTGTTCCCTTCTCACGATCATAACCCGCAATGGTAAGCGGTACTCTTTCTCCGTCTTCTGTCGCGCGGAATATTATAAACTGTCCCGGCTCAGCTTTACGCGCTACGAGCGGTGCATCAATCTCCATCAGTGTAACTGTAGGATTGAGTGCTTTTTTTGTCACAATCTTGTACATAGCAACTCCTTCTTTCACTTCCGGCCCAGTGCCGGTCTAAAATAATATTTACTAATGCCCAATTCTAACAAAAAATTATTGGGATTTCAAGCATATACCAAAAAAAATGACAACAAGGCCAAATTTGCCCGTTGTCATATATAAAAGCGGAGTCGGAGGGATTCGAACCCTCGTGGCAGTTGCCCGCCAAACTGATTTCGAGTCAGCCCCGTTATGACCACTTCGATACGACTCCGGATAACCGCGGCCATAAAACGACCGCGGATTTGATTATATCTCATATACTTGATTCGGGCAAGCACTTTTCTCACATTGCCTGTTTAATTCTTACAGCACCTCTACCTGACAGCTTCTCATGGTTTCGAGTGCAGCCTCGTGTTTAGCAGGTGTCACTCCCGCACAACAGCTCGAATCAACACTTACACGGATTTCCGGGAAAAGAGCCTTGATTATAAGAGCATTTGATATAACACATATATCCGTGCAGAGTCCGATAAGCTCAACTTCTTCAAAGCTGTAATCTCCCCAGCCTGTATATCCGAAAGACGGTTTGTTGATTATGTCGGAGCCTTCCGTATAAAGCCCTCCATATATCTCCCATCCCGGTGTGCCTTCCACACAATGAACAACCGGAAGATGTTTTCCTTCATTAGAATTCATATAATCTTCACCATGAGTATCTCTTGTAAAGATTATCTCATCACCGCGCTGCTTATATTCCTCAATCTTCTTCTTAACATTTTCGAGAATGGCAACCGCTTCGGCCGTTCCGAGACTTCCGTCTACGAAGTCCTTCTGCATATCTATAACTATAAGTGTCTTACTCATCTTTTTACCTGTTCCTTCTGTTATTAGCAAACCGTCTTAGCTGTTACACCTTCTATGCGTCCGATTTTTCCTGCCAGCGTGTTAATGGTATCCTGATCGGCATCCACAGCTATGCTTATGATACTGATGTTCTTCTTGCGATAAGGTATTCCCATTCTTCCTATTATGCAGTCATTATACTCATGAAGCACGGCATTAACCTCTGTTGATGCCTTAATGTCATTTACGATAATTGCAATTACCGCAGCTTTTGTTTCCATACCTGTTTACCTCCTCTGAAATAATAAAAATCCTATATAAAAAACCTCTTTGATACTCTTAATTTCTTGACACTTCATGTCTTTGCTATTATAATATCCTAAGTGTCAAACGCCGGCATGGCGGAATTGGCAGACGCCCGGGACTTAAAATCCCGTGGGTAGTGATACCCGTACCGGTTCGACCCCGGTTGCCGGCACTTAAGATCATGCGAGATCCGCATGATCTTTTTTTGCGTCTGAATCGACCTGTTATCACCTATTAAAATCTACTCATCCTTTTTATACAGATCTCCGAATTCTCTCGCGCAGAGATCTTCAAGATACGATATCGAGAATCTTCCGTCATAATTAAGTATCGAATTCTGTGATACAAGTTCAGGTGTATAATCCGACAATCTGTATGTTGTGAAATTTCCCGTTCCCGAACGTCTGTGTGTTACCAGAGGTTCAAGTCCATAATCCTTAACAACCACCGATCCGTCGGAATTCTTATGCAGGGTTGTTTCAGACATGATTCCCAGCATGGAATCCGCTCCCGTCTGAGATGAGATGAAGTTTCCTACCGAATAATAGCAGAGCATCTCATTTCCGTTCTTTCCCGTATACCACTCAACCGGTTCCACAACATGAGGGTGATCTCCTATTGCAAGGTTTACTCCCTCGTCCGCAAAAAGCTGTGCCCATTCATGCTGAAAATCATCCGATCCGAGATTGTATTCCGTGCCCCAGTGAGGGAAAACAACAACCGCATCCGCCAGATCGTGAGCACGTCTGATATCGTATATTACTTTATTCTTTGTTTCCTCTGTCATGAGATCGACGAGATAGTCCTTATCATCCGGAAGAGCCATTCCGTTCATTCCGTAAGTATAATTGAGCATGGCTATCTTAAAACCATCCTTCTCATATACATATATCTCCGCCGCGTCTTCACTTGATTCATGAATTCCGAGAACTGCAATCTCCGGATGTTTTTCATTCCAGAAGTCCAGACAGTTCTCAACACCTTTTACACCCTGATCGAGTACGTGATTGGATGCATGAAGAACTACATCAAACCCTGCGTCCACTACCGAGTCTCCGAGCGGTGTAACAACATTGAACATCGGATAGTTCTGATATCCGCGATCGTCTCCTCCGTATATTACTTCATTATTGATAACCGCCACATCTGCGGCTTCCACATCATCTTTTACATGAGCAAATATGTGGTCGTAGTTGATCGATCCGTCCGGCATATATCCGGATGCCGATATATTATCATGCATCAGAAGATCTCCTACCATGATAATGCTGACATCAACTCCGGCACTGTCTGCTGCATCCGTTGCCGTTCCGTCCGCAACACGGTTTACGCGTTCCGCGTCCCCTTCGGTTGCATTCGATCCCGCAACCGCTTCCTCCGTTATATCGGAAGTTTCTTCCGAACTGCTTACATTTTCTTCTTTTCCGGATAAACCGTCCTCTTCAATCTGATCTGTTATTCCCGACGGCGTCACCTGCTCTTCTTTATCAGAGCCGCAGCCTGCAGCCGTCATCAAAACAGCGGCCGCGACTACGGCTGCTGTATATCTAAACTTCTTCATTACCTGTTTCTGTTCCTTATATCAATGTTTTTAATTCCGTATATTCATAATCATGAGCAAGCGCTACATTTTTATTTGTAAGCTTTCCATCATAAGTATTAACACCCGAACATATAACATCACTCTTTCTGCACGCTTCCTCAAGACCTGCCTCAGCTATCTGAAGACCATACTTAAGAGTAGCATTTGTAAGAGCTATGGTACTTGTACGAGGTACGGCACCCGGCATATTTCCTACACAGTAGTGCACAACTCCGTCCTTTGTATAAACCGGGTCATCATGAGTTGTAACATGAGATGTCTCACCGCATCCGCCCTGATCGATGGCAACATCCACAAATACCGCTCCATCCTTCATCTCCGGAAGATACTTAGCCTTAAAGAGCTTCGGAGTCGAGCCTCCCGGAATAAGAACCGAACCTATTACAAGGTCAGCATCCTTAACCGCTTTCTCAACATTACTGTCTACCGAGTAAAGTGTCTGTATATGTGCCCCGAACATATTATCCAGCTGCTCGAGTCTCTTAAGATTCACATCAAGAATAGTTACATTTGCGCCCATACCTACGGCAATCTTGCAGGCGTTCATACCAACAGTACCACCGCCGAGTATAACTACATTTGCCTTAGGCGTTCCCGGAACTCCGGCAAGAAGGATTCCTTCTCCTCCGAACTTCTTCTCCAGATACTTTGCCCCTTCCTGTATGGACAAACGTCCTGCTATCTGGCTCATAGGAGCGAGAAGCGGAAGTGAGTTATCAGTCTCCTGAAGTGTCTCATAAGCAACCGACTTTACATTTCCTTTAAGAAGTGCATCAGTCTGCTCCTTATCTGCGGCAAGATGAAGATATGTGTAGAGGATCAGTCCATCATGGAACAAAGGATATTCCGACTCAAGAGGTTCCTTAACCTTTACCATCATATCTACAAGATTCCATATATCGGATGGATTATCGATTACGGATGCGCCCGCTTCAACATACTCACTGTCTGCGAAACCGGATCCTACGCCCGCGCCCTTCTCGATATAAACATGATGTCCTGCCGCAATATATGCTTTAACGTTGTCCGGTGTAAGACCTACTCGGAACTCGTTATTCTTAATCTCTTTTACGCAACCTACTTTCATATTTCTCCCCCTTAAATAATCTGTATAGTTAATTCGCTGTCATAAACTCCCTTTGCTATAAGCTCGCGGAAGCTGTCCGTTACCGATTCTTTATCTTCCTTATATGTTACTCCAAACCAGGCATCCTTGGTTTCAAGCACTTCTACCGAAACCTCCCCCTTCTGAAGAAGTTCCCCGATATATATAGGAAGAAGGTATTCCGCTTTCTCGGGATTTGCCGGAACCTTCTCTTCAAAGAATTCTCTGAATCCCTTTTCCAGAGTATCTGTAAACTCAGGGCTGAGACCCCACATATTCATGGATACATAGGAATCCGGGTCGATCGATCTGCCGTTTGTCTCCGCGCCGACCTTTCCGTCTTCCCCGACCGTCTTAATGATATCATGAGTTTCATCTATATCCGTAAGCATCATTTCCGAATTGACCTTGCAGATTCCTCTTGTAACCGCGCCGTTATCCGATAGGGTATTCTTCAGTATGAATCCCGCAATGGAGAATTCGTTCGGCTTATGTTCCTCGATAAGCCAGTTATGAAGAAGCTGAAATGCGCTTCTTCCGTAATAGTCATCGGCATTGATAACCGCAAAAGGCATATCTATCACATCCTTTGCTGCCAGCACGGCCTGCCCCGTACCCCACGGCTTTGTACGGCCTGCCGGAACCTCGAATCCTTCCGGGATCGCATCTATAGCCTGAAATGCATAAGCCACCTCTACTTCAGCGGCTGTACAGATTTCTTCTATTCTATTGCCGATTATATTTTTAAAATCCTCCTCAATATCATGTCTTATGATGAATATGATCTTGTTAAATCCCGCTTCTATAGCATCATGAACCGAATAGTCCATAATGATATGTCCGAAGTCGTCAACCGGCTCAAGCTGCTTGATGCCTCCGCCGAAACGCGATCCGATCCCCGCTGCCATAATTACAAGTGCTGTTTTCTTTGTCTCCATATTAACTGACCCCTTCACAGTTTTTTATATATCATATCAGTATATGTGATTCGGCGGATTTTTTCAATCTCCGACGATAGATACCTTACATTTCTACCCTGTTTCTTCCGCTGTTCTTACCGATATATAGCTTTTCATCAGCGTCATCAACCCATTTTTCAACCTTGGTTCCGTTCTGCCTTACCGCAACTCCTATCGTTACGGTAACTCGGATCTGTTGATCCTCATATGTGAAGTCTGCTGCTTCAACTGCCTTCCTCAAAGTTTCCATGTATTCAAACATTTTCTTATCTGTAAGTCTTTCTCCCGATAAAGCTCTGGAAAGCAGAAGGAATTCCTCTCCTCCCCACCTGGAGATGATCGATTTATCACAGACATTCTCCATTATCCCGGCAATCTTTTTAAGAACCATATCTCCCGCGTTATGGCCGTAGACATCATTTATATTTTTAAACTTATCTATGTCCACCATGGAAACATAGATATTCTGTAATCCGTCCTCGACTTCTTCAAGCTTTGTCATCATATAATGACGGTTGTAAAGCTTTGTCAGATTGTCTTTAAGTGCCATATCTTTAAGGGTTTCCTCGGAATTAATGGTTGCTTTGATAAGTACCCTTGTATAAAAGATAAGAAAACTGAAAACTATAATGGAATTTACCACCCAGAACACCCTGGCAATCGCCATATTCGGAGCATATATCGGTCCGAATATCGAAGGACTTAGTGTACTTACGAGATAACAGCCGACTATGAATATGCTGAGCCTTATTCCCCGAATAGTTTTTTTGTTCAGCTTATATGCCATATACTCTGTATAGAATATGATCGGTATCATAGACATTCCGTACAGATGAAAGCCGTAATCATAGCCGAGACAGACCGTACAAATACTCATATAGATGGTAAGCCAGACATATACCATAACTACATATCCGAAGAGTTTCTCTCTGCTTATAAGTATGTATCCCAAAATATATACAAGTGCTGTCGGAATACTGAAATACACCAGAAATCCGGCCTTTGCGACCATAAAAAAGCCCATCAGGCCGAAAACCATAATGAGAATGGCCGTGTTCACCATATAAGTTAATCTTTTGATACCTGCTATATCCATAAGCCCTCCGAATACCCTATTAACGAAGGTAACAATTTTAATTATACCATTTTTCTTCTCAATGTGAATAATGAAGTTAGTCAGTCTGAATCATTCCGGTTATTAATGCAATCATAAGAATATATATCTTTATTATCAAAAAAATCGTGCTAAAATATCTGAAGAACAAAATGATTTGGAGAATTTCTCATGTTACATGAAATATGGAAAAGTATATCATCTCTGGAATTCTGGCTGGAGCTTCTGAACAGCTTTAAACATCTCGGTCCGCTGGCCCCGATTCTTCTCACAGCCCTTGAGTCCTTCATACCGCCGCTGCCTCTGGTAGCCATAGTCCTGGTAAATGTAGCGGCTCACGGAGTCTTTCTGGGATTCCTGTACAGTTGGATAGGTACCTGCGCCGGATGCACGGTGGTCTTTCTGGTATTCAGGCATCTTTTCAGAGACAGATTCATGAAGTTTTCGGACAGACATCCGAAGGTACTTAAGGCCCGTAAATGGGTTGAGAAGACAAGCGTTGCCACACTCTTTATGCTTGTGCTCTTTCCTTTTACTCCGTCAGCCTTCGTGAATTTCGCTTTCGGTGTATCCGAATTTTCCAGACGTAAATATCTTCTTACTATTTACGGTGCGAAGCTTATAATGATAAGCCTTCTCGCAGCTGTCGGACAGAGTGCCGTAAGCGCCATCCACAATCCATGGTTCATTCTTATATCAATAGGCATACTTGTTGTTACCTATTTCCTGTCAAAGGCAGTCACCAAACTTAAGATAGACCGTGTTAACGAGACGACCTCCAAGACGGAGAACGGCTCGGAAGAAAACACAGAAAAAGCTCCGGAGGAATAATTCCTCACGGAGCTTTTTGAATGTCCCGGTTGATGATATATTATCATTCTCTGACGTAGGTAACGGAAAAACTTGTTCCTTTGCCCTTCTTCGAATCCACGGTTATATATCCGCCGCCCGCTTCGATAATGGACTTTGACAGAGACAGTCCTATACCGACACTGTCAGGTCCCGAATTCTCTGCCTTATAAAATCTATCGAAGATATGCTTGATATCTTTCTCTGATATTCCTTCTCCTTCATCTCTTATAACTATTCTGTTATATACACTTGTCGGTTCTATCGATACATATACCTTCCCGCCGTTCGGACTGTGCTCTATACTGTTTTTGATTATATTGGTCACCGCTTCCAGCTGCCAGTTATAGTCCCCCTTTACGATCGGATCCGGAATCGGAATTCCTTTATCATTTACCTTCTTAACCGGTTCTATCTCAACACTTACATTTTTCAGATCCATAATGACCGCAAGCTTATCTACCGAATCCTTTACAAGGTTCTGAAGATCCATGTCTTCTTTCTTAAGCTTTACCTGTCCCGCATCTATCCTTGCAAGTTTCAGAAGCGATATAACAAGGCTCTGTATCCATTCCATCTGTCTGCTGATAGAATCAAGGAAATCCTGCCTTATCTCTGCCGGCATATCCTCATCCTCGATTATATTATCCAGCATGACTCTTATGGAAGTCAGCGGAGTCTTCAGCTGATGGGATATATCCTCCAGCGATCTTGACAGTGCCGCACTTTCCTTCTTTGACAGCTCTGATGTTTCTCTGAGACTGACTGTGGTTTTATATATCTCATTTCTGAGAAGTGACAGCTCGTCTTCGGAATTATCTTTCAGCTCCAGATTGTATACACGATTGGTCAGCATACTCAGGTAATCCGTAAGCTCTTCAACATCCTTTTTCCTTTTTGCGCTGACTACCATCATATATAAGCAGGTAAGAATACCCGCACACAGCACTATGGCCGCACCTATAAGTCCTGAGAATCTAAGATTCCTCTTCTGGGCAAGAGACAGAAAACCATCCTTATAACCATACTTATCCAAAACCGTTCTGCCCAGTTTCATAACCTCATCTGCCTTCAGATTCTCCGATTCCCGAGACCATTCCTTAAGATTATGAACAATTTCCGCTTCGCTTACATCCGGATATTTTTCTTTTATTATTCCGACCATTCCGTAATACTCACGGAGCTGTTCGTGTGCCTCGCGCTTTCCCAGGGCATATGCATTGATCAGAATCAGTACCACCGCCAGTAATGCAATCATGAATACCGGAAGCAGCTGTCTGATATAGTTCCGTTTTTTCATCCTTCGACCCTGTATCCTATTCCCTTTACTGTTTTTATCACATCCGCATCTCCGAGTCTGGTTCTGATGCGCTTAATATATACAGTAAGTGTATTGTCATTCACGTAGTTGCCTGCAATATCCCAGATCTTACTGAGGATCATTTCTCTTGTTACGGTCTGCCCCGCATTTCTGAACAGCAGCAGAAGTATCTTATACTCCAACGCCGTAAAATCCGCATCCTTTCCGTCTATAAGAACCTTATCACTGTCCGGATCAACTGTTATGCGGCCGATGGTGATGCAGTCCCGCGTATTACCGCTGCGTCTCAGCACCGCATTTATACGGGATATCAGTTCTCTGTTCCTGAAAGGCTTAATGATATAGTCATCCGCTCCCAGATCAAAGCCGTGTACAACGTCCTTTTCCTCATCCTTTGCCGTAAGGAATATAACCGGTGTTCCGATATCTTCCTTAATCTCCGTACACAGTCTGAATCCGTCTCCGTCCGGAAGGGTTACATCAAGAACCGCAATATCGAAGTCGACGTTTCCGTCGACTCCGAATATTTTTCCCTGCGCTTCGCGGTAATTCTTCGCGGTCATAACCTCAAATCCCTCTGTCTCAAGAGTATATGTGAGACCCTTTAATATCATTTCATTATCTTCTACCAGTAAGACCTTTATCTTCATCTTGTTGTCCTTTCGGAATTAATATGTCTGCTTTCTTATGGTTTCTATAATGTTCTGCTTGTTAATCTTACCAATAGAAAACCTCATTGTAAAGCCTACTATAATCGCAACAAAGGCTATGGATATGATAATAGGAATAACCGGTATCGAATATCCGAAATCAAATGCTGATTTTAATGAAGCATATATGAGTCTTGACAGCACAAGTCCGATCGGCACTCCAAGGAGTAATGACTTTGCACCGTACATTAAACTTTCAAGTCTTATCATATGATCAAACTCCTTCTTTGTCATTCCTATGGATCTCAGCATGGCAAACTCACGGCTTCTGAGATTCATATTGGTTGTTATAGTGTTAAATACATTTGTTACTCCGATAAGAGAGATAACTGTTATAAATCCGTACAGGAATATTTCAACTACTGTAAGAAGATTGCGGCTGTTTGCCATATCCTCTGCCTCATTAAGAACTATACTTCCGGCGTAATCAGGATTGTTCTTTATAATATCCGTTATATCATCCTCAACTTCATCCGGAGTCTCTGTCTTAATATACATATGTGACATTCTTCGTTCGGCAGTACAGTTTTTAAAATAATCCTCACTGACAAAGAGATATCCTCCGTCTGTATATGTTTTTCTGTAGCCTACAGGCCTGTTGTCCGTAATCTTGGATATCTTGACAGAATAATTATCAAACTCCGGATTATCGGCTTCAGCATCACTCAGGCATACGGCCACATCAAGACTATCGCCTTCTTTAACCGTGTAGAACTTGTCCACAACATTTGCACCATCTTCCTCGCGCTTTATGGTGTCATCCTCAAGAATAGCCACCTTGGAGTAGTCGCCGCTTGTAACACCGCACTCCTTGGCAAATGCCTTAAACTTTTCCGGTTCCATCTCAACTATCATAAGAGGCATCTCTTTATGCCCGTCGGAAGTTTTTATTCCCGCCCATTCATTTTTTATATACTCTTTTGCATAATCCGTTCCGTACTTTTCAACATTTACACCGGCTATCATATAACTTGTATGGAAACCTACATCTATACCTTCAAGTTTATCGATTTCCGAGTATAATCCCTGTATTTCCTCGTTTTCCATTTCTCCGTAATATACTTCGAGATCATAACCGTAATCCGCGAACTGAAGTACGATAACTCTCTTCGCCTGATTCAAAAATGTCGAAAGACTTATAAATACAGCAATCGCCAATACCAGAGATATGACCGTGGTTCTGTACTGTCTCCTGTTTCTCTTAAGATTCTTGGATGAGATCACTCCGCCGATTCCGAAGAGCTTCCTTGTAAGTCTGCTTGTCTTAAGTTTTTTACGGCTAAGCTTTATCTCTCCGTTTCCTCTTATGGATTCAATAGGCGATACCTTCATCGCTCTATGTGCGGGAATTATGCAGGATAGATATGATGTAACTCCGCCAAAAAATGCAGCTGCAAAAAATATCCATATCGGCATATAAAAGCTTATGCTCATATTGAGTGCTTCACCTAAAAGGAAAGTAATGATCACACATAGTATTTCAACTACTACAGTTCCGAGTATCAGACCTAAAACTATGCCTATTCCCCCTATGAAAGCACCTTCTCTGAGAACTGTCTTCTTGATCTGCTTTTTCGTTGCCCCGACTGATGCAAGCATTCCGTACTGGATCTTCTTCTCTGATACGGATATATTGAAACTGTTCCCTATTACAAAAGCACTTGTCGCAATAATTATCAGTACTACAACTCCTGCCATAAGGTAGATTGCCAGAAGAATATCGTCACCCACGCCTCCATACAGTCTGCAAAGCTCATTAGTCTCAAAGCTTCCACTATATCCCGGAGCATTATTAAGAAGCGTATTGTTAATATTATTCGCATATTCGCCGGCATTCTTAGGTGAATCGAAACTCACATATACCTTCGCTTTACTGCTCTCTCCAAGCTCGGAAAGCTTTGTGATTCCCGAAAATCCCGGACTGAAATATTCCTCGACTGCCATCGGAGGTCTCTCAATGATTCCGACTACCGTATATACCTTTTCCGTACGAATATCCAGATGCTCCTCCTCAGCTGCAAGCGTATCCGCTCCGGGACGTCCTTCTTCCTTCCAGTCCTCTATAATATGTTTTGCTTCGTCTTCCGAAATGTAATATGATAACTCATCTTCTATCGGCTGTCCGTTCCATATTCTGTCACCGATCCTCATTTGAAGCGTATCACCTACCTTTATATGTGCTCCGCCTCTGGTTAAAGCATGTTCTGCTATAACTATTTCTTTATCATTATTCGGAAGTCTTCCTTCTTTAAGATTAAGTGCCACATCCTTCAGAGCTGTATCATCAAATGCAGTGACCCTTATATATTTCTTATAGGCATATCCGCTGTCTTTCAATTCGGAATAACCCAATTCTTCCGTAATGCCTACACGCTTTACATGAGCATTGTCTTTTACAAGGCCTATATCACTGATCGGTACTCCATCGATAACCGCATGATATGAACCTTCTGTATTTATGTAAAACTTGATCATCGAACCATACAGCGTAGATGCCATACCTATCACGGCGGTAATAAGTGCCGTAGACAGAAGGACCGCTATTATGGTCACTATAGTTCTTCTTTTGTTTTCTTTTAGATTCTTTGAAGTGAATCTGCTGATTACATCCATTTTATTATCCTTTCAAGCAACCTGTATTATGTCTTACTTATCACTGAGTATCCGTCCGTCCTGAATAGTTATAACTCTGTCTGCCTGCTTAGCTATCTCAAGATCATGTGTGATAAGTATTATTGTCTGTCCGTTCTTCTTATTCGCAATCTTAAGAAGTTCGACTATCTCATCACTTGTCTTCTTATCCAGATTACCTGTCAGCTCATCGGCTAACAGGATTGCCGGATTATTAATAATAGCTCTTCCTATAGCAACTCTCTGCTGCTGTCCTCCGGACATCTGATTCGGAAGATGATCCTCTCGTCCCTCAAGGCCGAGCATTTTTATAATAGCCTTTACTCTTGCCTTATCCACCTTCTGTCCGTCCAGATCACAGGGAAGTGTTATATTTTCCTCTGCCGTCAGTACCGGAAGCAGATTATAAAACTGATATATAAGTCCTACCTGTCTGCGTCGGAATATGGCGAGACTCTCATCACTCATCTCATATATATCTTCTCCGTCGATATATACTTTACCGCTGGTTGGTCTGTCAACGCCGCCGATAAGATGCAGCAGCGTTGACTTTCCGCTTCCGCTGGCTCCTATGATAGCCAGGTATTCCCCCTTTTCCACGGAAAATGATATGTTATCTACCGCCTTCACCATGTTCTCTCCGGAACCATAGGTTTTACACAGGTTTTCTACTTTTAAAATTTCCATAATTATGTCCTTTCTTAGCATGTTGTTTTTATCTTGAGCCTAGTATAATTTTCCAAAGTGACATTAAAGTGACAAAAAAAGCAGCCTTCCTAATATTTAGAAAAACTGCTTCATTATATGTATTCTTATTTTTAAAATATCCTGACTCACCGTGACTTTTCGGTAATGATCCTGCCCGGTCTGATATCCGTCGCTTCGACTGTTATATACGGCACCTTCTGCATACTGTATGCCACCATGACCGTACTGAAGTTTAGCTTTTCATTCCTGCCAGACATATCAGAAAGCTTCTCAAGATACCTGTCATAATATCCTCCGCCGTATCCCAGACGGTTTCCTTCTTCATCGAATGCAACTCCCGGCATGATCATAAGGACCGATAACTCTTCCTTAACACTGTGACAGCATAAAGAGGATACACCGGAAAACTTCTCCTCCGTCACAGGCTCCATGATACCGAAGCTTCCCGGAGCCACATCCTTTGGGGATTCATATCTGAAGAATTCCATGTCTTCTTTACTAATTACCTTAGGAAGATATACCTTCTTGCCTCCCTTAATAGCCTCATCAAAAAGTTCAAAGAGAATCGGCTCCTTCCTGGTACTGTAATATCCGAGTATTACGTCGGCACATTTATATTCCGGCAGCTGTATAATGTTCCTGCATATCGCCGCTGACATATCTCTCACTTCTTCATCGGAGAGACTGCTTCTCTTAGCTATTATTCTTTTTCTCAAATCCGACTTAGCGGCTTTTATCTCTGCTTTATCCATACGGTATTATCGTCTTTCACATACTCGGTCGCTTCTCTATCTATAAAGCGGACATTCGCACCCCTCCTACGTCTCATAGACTTAGAGGCGGGGATTGCTTATATTCGTTCAAAAAGTTCCGTACTGAAATATCTCTCTCCTGTATCCGGAAGAACCGTAACTACGGTATGTCCCTTTCCGAGAAGACGTGCCATACGAAGTGCGACACAGACATTGGTTCCGCTGGATATACCGCAGAGGATTCCCTCTTTCTTAGTCAACTTCTTGGTTGTCTCTATAGCCTCCTCATCGGTAACTATTTCTATCTGATTTATAATGCTCTGATCAAGAATCGGAGGGATTACCCCATCACCTATTCCCATCTGCAGATGTGAACCTATGGATCCGCCCGAAAGAATTGCGGCATGCTCAGGTTCTGCCGCCCATACAAGCATATCCGGATTCTTCTCCTTAAGAACCTTACCGATACCGGTAATGGTTCCTCCCGTACCGATACCGGAACAAAAACCGTGAATAGGACCATCTACATCTCTTAAGATCTCTCGTCCCGTATTCAGGAGATGTGCGTTTATGTTTTCCGTATTTGAAAACTGGTCCGGCATATAATAATTCTCATTTTCCGTAACAAGTTTTTTGGCTGTCTCGATACATCTCTCTATACATTCACCGATATTATCATCGTCATGAATAAGTACAAGTTCCGCACCATACTGTTTTATAAGAAGACGTCTTTCTTCGCTTACCGAGTCCGGCATGATTATTATGACTTTATAACCCTTTACCGCTCCCACAAGTGAAAGCCCTATTCCCTGATTACCGCTTGTCGGCTCGACTATTACCGAGTCCGGCTTTAATAATCCGTTCTTCTCGGCTGCTTCGATCATCTGAAGTGCCGTACGTGTTTTTATGGATCCTCCTATATTCATACCCTCGTATTTTACGAGAACATCCGCATCTTCCGGTCCGGTCATATGTCTCAGTTTTATCAGCGGCGTGTTTCCCACAGCCGCAAGAATATTTTCATATATCATTATGATTCTCCGTTTCATATTTATATACGTTGCTTTTCATTATACCGTAAAGCGGACATTCGTATTCCGCTTAGTTCAACTTATGACATTATAATCTGTAAGTTAGTATTAGTAAACCTTAAAACTGATATTACGCTTGTAAAAAAACCGCCTAAACCACGATAAAACCTTTGATATTAGTCAATTTCTGTAATATACTAGCTCTGTATGACTAAACGAACGTAAACCGTGGGGGAGTTATGATTAACCGTGTGACAAAAAGCAAAATTCTGTTTGCCAGCAGGCTCATGTACTGCATTGTTGTCGTGCTTATAATCAGCTTCCTTTTATGTACGGTTTTATCATTTCACAATCATTCATATATGCTTTCGGGTCAGGAGACCGTAGATTATTCCGATATGTGGACATACGAAACGGGTGAACTGGTGGATTTTGACAACCTGAAAAAAGATGAACGCATATATATTCACAAAAGAACCAACGGTGCAGAGATTAATAACATGGATCTTTGCTTCTATACGAAGAATCTTCATTTCACCATATATCTTGATGATACCGTAATATATGATTTCCATCCGGAACCTCCGAAGCTTTTCGGAAAGGCCCATGGAATACTTCCTCATTCCGTTGCGATACCTGTTCTTTTTCACGATGGAAATCTCTATATAGAGATAGAAAACATTTATACGGACAATGACGGTTTTATAGGCGGTATGCATCTTGACAACAGTAACCACTTCATCATTTCCGAACTCCAGTCTACATCTTTGGAATTCATACTTTGCATCATCAGCTTTACCTTCGGAGTTGGTCTGATGGGTATAGGTATCATTGGAAAATATTTCGGTGAAAAAAGATTTGAGATAATCAGTATGGGTACCTTTGCAATGATGTCATCCCTTTGGATCATGACTGAAACTCCGATGTTTGCCATACTGACAAGTGCACCGATTGCCGTTCATTTTGTTGATTATATATCACTTGCCCTTCTGGGACTCCCGGGACTTCTGTTTGCCGCCTATGCGACAAACCACAAGAACAAATTTATCATACTGACAGGAACCCTGGCTACACTTTTAAACGTCTCCTACCAGATTTATTCCACACTGTCAGGTGAGCACGATTATCACCAGCTCCTGTGGCTGACTCATATTGAGCTTGCCCTGATAGGCGCCCTGATATTGTTCCTGCTTGTAAGAAGTATAATCCGAAAGACTCTTCCCAGACATCTTGTTCTGGTTCTGGTCATATCGCTTTCGGTTTCCGTAGCCGCCGGAGTTGCGGATATTATCAGATATCTTACTTACCCGGCACAATATACGGTTACATCACTATTTAAGTATTCTATCTTCCTCTTCATCATTCTGAGCGGAATATATGAATTCTATAACATATCGGAAATGTCCCGCCGCGCACGTTATGCGGAGATCATGGAGAGACTCGCTTATAACGATGGTCTTACCGGACTCACTAACCGTACAGGTTTCAACAAGGCCATAGAAGAAGCTTCCGTAGGTTCATCCCGGTACACACTTATCATGATAGACCTTAACTATCTGAAGAAAGTAAACGACGAATTCGGTCACAACCTCGGCGATCTGTATATAAAAACAACTGCGGAATATATCAGCAAAGCTTTCTCTAACGGTGAAAGATGCTTCCGTATAGGCGGAGACGAATTCTTCGTTATGGCAGAATATTCGGAATCCGATCAGAGATATGCTGACGGTATAGCTCGTCTCGAAAGCCTCATGGAAGAATTCAACGAGAATCCTCCATGCAGTATACCTCTTAATGTTGCATACGGTGCTGCCGAGTTCGATCCCGAAAAAGACGATATCGAAGAGCAGGTTCGAATCTCAGATGAGAGAATGTATGAAATGAAAGTTAAGATGAAAGCAGAAAGAAAGGACGATTAATTACTATTTTCGTTTAATACTGTCATGGTTGCATTCTCCAATTCACAGTACTGGTACACATCATCCTCAAAGTCTTTGTACACCCTGAAGGTTCCTACGATCTCAATATCGGTTCCTTCTTCCGGATATTCACTCATGTCATGATTTCCGTCTTCCCAGGTAAATTCCAGCCCCTGCTGACAGCAGGCAAGTGCATCCTTAATTATACAGTAGGTATACCATTTCTGTGTTTCTTCATACCAGCAGGCTGTATATGTTCCTTTGGTTTTTATCTTTTTTCCTATGAAATCCTCCGGATAACACATCATCTGGTAAACCGTCGCATAGACCATATCTTTACCCATTACGGTAAGATCCACATCCACATTCGGATCAGGCTCTCCCAGATATTCTTCCGTCGCCGGTTCGGCCGTACTGTCATCGATCACAAGTGCTTCGTAGGTCGCTTCTTCGGTCGTCACCTCAGTAGTTGCTTCGGTCGTCGGCTCTCTGAGCGGAACATACTCTTCTGCCGAAGATGCCTCTTCCGTCTTCTTCTCATCCTCTGCCTTCATCTGCTGCTCTATGGCATTTTCCACAACATTGGTCCCGCCTCTTCTGTCGGCCGTCCCGCTTTCTCCACATCCCGAAAGTACCATCAAAGCAGTTAACATCACGATTACAATCCGTCTGTATTTAAACTCCTTTTTCATAGACACCTCCTTTACCTGTTGAGAACGCGTCCTATTATCGAACATACTATAAAAACCGCCATATCCACAATAACTATAGTCGAGCCTACCGGTGTATTCGTAAAAATCGATATCAACATTCCAAACAGAGCAGCAATAACCGACGATATAGCCGAAAAATATACCACGCTCCTAAAATTCTTCATAACTCTCATAGCCGAAAGGGTAGGCAGGATAACCAGTGCCGATATCAGCAGGGAGCCTACAAGATTCATTCCGAGAACTATTATAAATGCGATGACCACGGCAATTATCGTGTTGTATCTGTCAGCTTCCATTCCCGAAGCCCTTACAAAGTTTTCGTCAAATGTAACGGCAAATAGTCTGTTGTACATCAGAATAAATATAGTGACGACAGCCACAGATAAAATAAGGCTTATCCAGACCTGTTCCACAGAAAGGGTCAGAATGGACATCGCACCGAACAGGGTGCTGCATACATCTCCCGATACATTCGAGGAGCCGGAAAAAATATTCATGAGCATATATCCGACCGCGAGGGAACTGACAGAAAGCATAGCTATCGCAGCATCACCCTTAAGAGTTGCCTTCTGTCCTGCACGGAGCAGGATTATCGCAGTAAGTACGGTAACCGGAAGTACCAGAATGGTATTGCTGGAAAGCTTCATGACTGTCGCCACCGACATTGCACCAAAGGCAACATGAGACAGTCCGTCTCCTATAAAAGAATATCTTTTAAGTACCAGTGTTACTCCCAGAAGAGATGAGCACAGCGCTATCAGAACGCCTACGATAAGCGCATATCTGACAAAGGAATAACTGAGATAAAGCATTAATCTGTCAAGCATTGTCGTTCCCCCTCTCAAAACTCTTTCTGGCCTCGCTATCCAGATAATCCTCCTTGGTTCCGAAAAAACCCACATTTTTGCCGATATGAAGGATATGACTGGCATAACGTATCGCGCTTTGTATATCGTGAGATATCATTATAATCGTGATCCCGTCTTTGTTAAGCTTTTCTATCAGACCGTACATATCAGCCGTAACAACAGGATCCAGGCCGCTTACCGGCTCATCGAGAAGAAGTATCTTTTCCGTAGCACAGAGTGCTCTTGCCAGCATGACTCTCTGCTGCTGTCCGCCCGATAGCTCTCTGTAGCTTCTGAAGCGATAGTCCCAGATTCCCATACGTTCCATATTCGTTCTGGTTCTCTTTTTATCCTCTTTTCCGTAAAAGAATCTTCTACCGAGATGTGACAGATTACCGGACATAACAACCTCATATACCGATGCCGGAAAATCCTTCTGTATCGGAGTCTGCTGAGGCAAAAATCCTATACCCCCCGTCCCCAGACCCCCGCCGTAACGTATCTCGCCGCCCAACGGTTTATTCAGCTTCAGGATAGTTTTCATAAGGGTACTCTTACCTGCTCCGTTCTCTCCGACTATACACAGATAATCACCTTTATCCACGCGAAAATTGATGTCACCCGCTACAACATTTGTTCCGTATCCGAGCTTTAAATTCTTACATTCTATATACATTTCACGATTGTCTGCCATAATATATTCCTCTCACATAATTATCGCCGTATCAGGTATCTTTCCGTAAATGCAATCGATGATCAATGGGATACTTCGTCATCTATGGCATCACAAAAAGACCCGCCATAATTAAGCAGGATGTGGCTAAACCAATAATTCTACCTTTAATGATATAAGGGATCTTCCTACAAGCTTTGTCTGTTTTTGGACAGGCTTACAGACTTTGAATATCAGGAATGATATTACGGATGTCATAACAGCAATTATCATTCCCGTATTTGAGATGATTGCTTCGGCGGTTCTCAGTTCCATACATATAGTACAGTCTTCGCCGTAACAATGATGATTCAGGTTTTCACCGATATATATACAAGATATAAACACAGCCACTGCCACAAAGAGTGCCAAAAGTAATGCTGCTGCTTTTTTCATTCGGTGTCACCTGCCTTTCAGATAAAAACTCACGCCAAGCGCTAAGAAAAGGAGCATAATGTCTCCTAAAAAACATTATACTCCTCGTGTCAACACTTTATATCCGCATTCAAAATGCTTTTATATCCGTGATCAAAATGCTTTATGCATTCTGATTGTCCGTTCCTTTAAGAATCTCTGTTATATCTTCATTGGCAACAATCTTCTTCGGCGGATCCGTCGGATCTGTATCTTCCTTCTTCTCTTCAGATGATGCTTTTTCTTCGGCTTTATCTTCCTCAGGCTCCTTAACCGGTGCTTCAGACTCTGCAGGCGTCTCGGCTTCAATCCTTATTTCTTCCTCGTCGGAAGTCTCCTCCTCAACTGCAGATGACTTCATTATCTCATCTGCCGGAAGCTGTGACTCCTGTACATCTTCTATGGTGAAGGTTCTTACAGCTTTGTCATCAGGCTTATCCATATTTACGATTCTTGTAGCCTGTCTTGAGATACATCTCTCGATGTAATTTCTTACTTCTCTTGCATTTGCGAAGTTCTCTTCATGTGCCTCTGCTCGTCTTGTAAGGTATTCCTTGATATACTCGGCTGCTTCTTCATCCGGCTCGTACTCCTGCTTGGAACACATAGACTCGAATATCTTATAAAGCTCTTTGCCCGTATAATCCTTGAAGAATATATACTTATTGAATCTGGACTTGAGTCCCGGATTGGAATTAACAAACTTCTCCATCTTCTCTGTATAACCCGCAACGATTACGATGAAGTTATCTCTGTCATCTTCCATTCTCTTAAGAAGAGTATCTACCGCTTCCTGTCCGAAGTCCTTCTCGTCTCCTTCCTTGATGAGTGTATATGCCTCATCTATAAAGAGGATTCCGCCCATGGCACTGTCTATTACTTCCATGGTCTTGGTTGCTGTCTGTCCGACATAACCCGCAACGAGATTAGAACGGTCAACCTCTATAAGCTGGCCCTCGGATACGACACCGAGCTGCTTATATATCTTAGCAAGAAGTCTTGCAACCGTTGTCTTACCTGTACCCGGATTACCCGAAAATACAAGATGAAGATTTATGTCCGGCTGCTTCATGCCTCTCTCTTCACGTATCTTCTTAACCTTTATAAGATTAATAAGATTTGTAAGATCCTGTTTAACCGACTTAAGACCCACAAGAGAGTTAAGCTCTTCGTAAAGCTCCTCAAGGGATTTCTCTTTATCCTTCTTCTTCGAATCGGTATCTGCCTTCTTCTTTGTCGATGAAGAGCCCTGTCCCGCATTTGCACGTGCAACATTTCCCGCTCCGCCTGTCGCAGGCTTATTCTTGTTGGTATACATTCCGCTGTTAACGTTAGGAACATTACCGTCCTTATAGTAGAGGCCGTATTCCTTAAGGAAATCGTTCAGCATGATAGTATAGTTTGAAAGATTTGCAAGCTCTGTAGTCGTAGAACCGTTGATGGATACGAACTCCGCACCAAGATTATTGAAGGTCTCCACAACGAACTTTGAAACCGGACGTCCGTCCATAGTCTTGATATTTCCGTCTGTCAGGTCGCTCTTCATAATATACATAAGAGACTTCGGAGGTGTATTTATAAACTCCTTATCTCTGCATCTGTCATATACGAAACCTATGAACTTTACCACATCCATGTTGAAGCCGAGATAGTCATTAACAAATTTCACCTCTTCAAGAGCCGTTGTACCGTCTGACTCAAAGAGAAATCCAAGAAACATAAGATAATCATATCTCAGCATATCTCTTAGATTCATGCGGCTTTTTGAAAGCTTCTCGTCTGATTCCCCTATTCTTTCAGCCAGTCTGAGTGATGCATCAACCTGGCTTCTTATCTCATAATTAACCATTTATACTAATATCCTTCCTGTTCGTAAGTAGGATACACTATTACAACGGGATTTCACCCGTGTACCGAGATCCACAAGTTAAAGTGTACCATTTATCATGCCTTCAAACAAGTGAAAATAATACCGTTAATCTATTCTTAACTAACTTCTAATCCCGCTTATATCTTAGTGCTCCTTAAGCTGCGCCGCGCGGCGTAAAAGCTGCTCTTTGGTGTTAAGTGACGGGGTTCCGAGAACCTCTCCGAGAAGGGTTTTTAGTATCTCTCCCATCTCGGGTCCCGGCATGATACCGAGTTCTTTCAGGTCGCCGCCGTTAACCGCAAGCTCCTTTATGGTAAGGCAGTCGCCGTCTTCCACGATCTTGTTCTTCATCGCTATCAGCTTCTCGACATTTTCCAAACTTGCTTCACGGCCGTAATCACTCTGACCTTCTATATCCGCTCTCTTCACGGCTATAAGATCGTCAAAATATTCTATACCCATATTGCTGAGTCCCTTACGGAAGGTGGATATGCGGACATCACCCTTGATCCAGACATCATGCCAGTAGACCAGCTTCTTCACATCTCTTATGGTATCATTATCCATCTTGAGGCGTCTCATAACCTTTTCGGCTATTCCCTCACTGATCACCGCATGTCCCTTGAAATGATCCACTCCTCTTTCGTCGGTTGTTCTTGCCTCAGGCTTACCGCTGTCATGGAGAAGTGCCGTATATCTCAGCACCTTCGTCTTCGGAATATTCTTTATTACCTCTATGGTGTGACCTGCCACATCATAGAGATGATATGGTGTATTCTGTGGAGTCTCTGTCATAAGGTCAAACTCCGGAAGAATAACCTTGGTGATCCCAAGCTTATATGCATCCATCAGCTTCTCCGGATGATCCGACATAAGAAGCTTGGTAAGCTCTGTCTCTATACGCTCGGCACTGACTGCTGAAAGCTCCGGTGCATGACTCGCAGCCGCAGTCTTCGTAGCTTCATCTATATCAAAGTCAAGCTCCGCCGCAAATCTTACGGCACGCATGATGCGAAGTGCATCTTCATCAAATCTTTCATCCGGATTTCCGACGCATCTGATAATACGCCTCTCTATATCACCCAGTCCGTCGTAAAGATCCACAAGCCCAGCTTCGTCATTATAGGCCATTGCATTTATGGTGAAGTCTCTTCTCAGAAGATCTTCGGAGAGTTCCCTTGTAAAGGATACTGACTCGGGACGTCTGTGATCGCTGTACTTTCCGTCAATACGGTAGGTAGTAACCTCGTATCCTTCACTCCTTATCATGACTGTTACGGTGCCATGTTTTATACCGGTATCAATGGTTCTTCTGAAAAGATTCTTTACTTCCTCGGGCTCTGCAGATGTGGTTATATCCCAATCCTTCGGAGCTCTGCCCAATACCGAATCTCTGACACAGCCGCCCACGGCATAGGCCTCATATCCGGCCTCCCCCAGCGTATCTATTATGTATTTCACATTTTCGGGAAGCTCTATCTTAATACTTCTATCCATCTTGGTTCCTCACATACTTTCATCTGAGAACACTATAGTATGCCTGAGCCAATCTCCGGAGTTCTTTATGTTCTCATCATATAAAAAGTAAAAATGCTGCGTCAAGAAAACCTCAACGCAGCATAAATAAATCTTAGTAAGCTCTTCCGAAGTATACCATCTTCTTTGCCGGCTTTCCGCAGCATACACATACATCACTGAGCTGCTCCTGCTCAAATGGCATACATCTTGTCGATGCACCGGTCTCGGCCTTGATATGCTCTTCACACTCAGTATCGCCGCACCACATAGCCTTGATGAATCCCGGTCTGTTGTTGATGGTATCAACGAACTCTTCCCAGTTACGTGCCTCATATGTATGAGCATCTCTGTGAGCTCTGGCTGCCTCAAGCATATCCTTCTGGATAGTCTTAAGAAGCTCATCAACCTTTGTCTCAAGCTCATCAAGACTTACAGTGATCTTCTCACCGTTATCACGTCTTACGAGTACACACTGGTTGTTCTCTATATCACGAGGTCCGATCTCTACTCTGAGCGGAATACCTCTCATCTCACACTCTGCGAACTTAAATCCAGGTGACTTATCAGTAGCATCAACCTTAACACGGGAAACCTTTGCAAGTCTCTCACGAAGTTCCTCAGCCTTCTCGAGAACTCCTTCCTTCTTCTGCTGGATAGGAACTATCATAACCTGTGTTGGAGCTACCATCGGAGGAAGCTTAAGTCCGTTATCATCTCCGTGAACCATGATGATGGCACCGATGAGTCTTGTTGTTACTCCCCATGATGTCTGATGTACATACTTTAACTGATTATCTTTATCTGCGTACTGAACTCCGAAGGCCTTTGCAAAACCGTCACCGAAGTTGTGGCTTGTACCTGACTGAAGTGCCTTTCCGTCATGCATAAGTGCTTCGATCGTGTAAGTTGCAACCGCACCTGCGAACTTCTCCTTCTCTGTCTTCTGTCCCTTAACAACAGGAATAGCAAGAACCTGCTCACAGAAGTCAGCATAAACATTTAACATCTGAATAGTTCTTTCTTCTGCTTCTTCAGCTGTAGCATGAGCTGTATGTCCCTCCTGCCACAGGAATTCTCTTGAACGAAGGAAAGGTCTTGTCTCCTTCTCCCAACGAACAACAGAACACCACTGATTATATACCTTAGGCAGATCTCTGTAAGATGTGATATCTTTCTGATAGAAATCGCAGAACAGTGTCTCGGATGTAGGTCTTACGCAGAGCTTCTCCTGAAGCTCGTTAAGTCCGCCGTGAGTTACCCATGCAACCTCGGGTGCGAAGCCCTCGACATGATCCTTTTCCTTCTGAAGAAGTCCTTCAGGGATAAGCATCGGAAGATATACATTTTCTACTCCGGTTTCCTTAAACTTGGCATCCAGCTGCTTCTGGATAAGCTCCCAGATGGCATAGCCTGCGGGCTTCAGAACCATGAATCCCTTAACACTTGTGTAGCCTGTAAGGTCTGCCTTAACAACTACGTCAGTATACCACTGGGCGAAATCCTCCTCCATGGAGGTAATTGCTTCTACCTTCTTGTCTGCCATAATACTTTCCTCTCAATATATTTTTTAGTTACTGAAACTATGCTGAGTTTTGCTCAGCAATCTATATTCTAACATATGTTGTTTTGATATTAAAGTCTCTGTTTTACCGAAGTTTTATCGGGATTTCACCCTTTTTCTGCCGGATATGTCAACTCCAGTTTTGCTATAAGATCCTCGAGAATATATCTTGAATCTGCCGACTTATATACTCTTATAACCGGATTATCCGGATTCTCACGACTGGATGTGTCTTCCATTACGTCCGGTGCCGTTTCTTCCTTATACTTACCGCAGTCCGGATTAAGTGCAAGCGCTATTGCCGGAGAGTCTCCCAGCGACCAACTCTCTCCCTTGGTCCATCCCGCAATAGGCGACCTGTTATAGGTATCCATATTTTCGAAAAGATGCCTTCCTATCTTTCCACACGGCATAATACGCCGCTGTATCTCGGCAAGTCCGATAGTGATGGTCGTATAAACATCCGACGGAACTAGCCACAGGTTTGTTCCCGATCTGAGCACGAGATTCGCCGCCGTTATATCATTTCCCGCATTGAACTCTCTGAACGGAGCCTCGACATTTCCCGCTCCGTGGGTACCGATCCAGATGACGGTAACTCTTTTTATAATCTCGGGACACTTTTTAAATGCCGCTGCCACATTGGTTATCGCTCCCTGACAGAGGATGTAAAGAGGATGCGGATCATCGGACAAAGCTTCTTTTATTATGAATTCAACTCCTTCGGATGTCTCAGCCTCAGTGCTGCCGGCCTCTCCGAGCGGCCCCGCATTTCCGGCGAGAGCCGGGATATCCTTAATATCCATAAGGTCCAGTATAGTCTTAATCTCTTCGAGACTTCTCTCCATCGAACCTTCTTCGACGAAATGCTCGGCAACGATTGCCTTAACCATGAGCTTCGGGCTGAGCAGTCCCTGCACTATGGCAAAGGGGTCATCCGCTTCACAGGCTGCATCCGTATCTATTATCACTCTTATCTTTTTATCATCCGTTACTTCAAATAAATAATTCGTGTTCATATACTCTTCTCCTAAAATCAATCATCCGTAGTAAGCATAAGCTCTTCGGTCACCTTATCAAAATCCGTGAAATATGAGATGCTCACAACTCTGTTGGAAGCGTTATTTACTATCACGACCATACATTCTTTGGTCTCCCGATTGAGAAGGTAAGTCACGTTGGATCTTCCTCCGTACATATTTTCGATAGTATGAAGCGTCTGATCGTACAGAAATGTGGTTCTTTTCTTCAGTCCTATCTCCGCCTGATTTATGGACACTCCGTAAATATTATATTTCCTGCTTGTTGTATTGAATCCGATCCTCTGATTATCAAGATATATGATATTCAGTTCTCCGTCCGTTTTAACTGTAACCTTTCCGCTTGTGAATATCGGGATCTTCTCGAGCATCGACGCATCCTCCTTGAAGGAAGTACCGAGCTCTTTGGCTATATACTCATCGGACATGCTCATAATATATGATATTTCTTCACCGCCCGTTTCGACCATATAGATTATTCCCTGATAACAGAAATAAATGATAAAGGCCGCGATTGTAACTCCGATCATTTTTACGACAATGCTGAGGAAGAACCTCATTGTCTTCGATCTTATGACTCTCGGAACGGTTACTTGTGTAAGGCTTCCGTAAATATCCTCATCATCCCCGCGAAGAACTATCTTCATATTCCGGATAGCCCTTGTTATAAGCTTCGTAAAAAAGCCCTTCACTACGAGCAAGAGAAATACAAACAGAAAGACAACAATGGTAACAAGCGGTGATACCTCGATTTTATTCAGGTAATCAAACATCGAAATAATGATACAGGACAGTATCATATACATCGGAATAAAAATCCCCACCTTGGTAAGGGCTTTACTCATGTTCCGGTTTTCCATACTCTTCTGTATCTTTTTAAATATTTTCCTGATGTAATCGCTCACGATTATATACAGGAAAAAGGCTATAAAGACCTTTAATACGTATACCTTAACCGAATCGTTATTCTGATAGATCCAATCCACCAGTTCTGTCCATGTAAGTATTATGAAATGCTTGATAAACTCCAACATGTTCCTCTTACCAATCCATCTGATCTATTATCTCAAATGCTTCGCCTTCAGGTTCTCTGTGAAGTGATATCTCCTCACCGGTTACAGGATGTGTAAACTCCAGCATAGTGGAGAAAAGTCCGATACCTTTCCCGGCCTTTACTTTTCCTTTTTCCTTACCTGCTTTAGCCGGCGATTTAGCTGCCCTCCCGGCTTTAGCCTTGAACTTATTGTTATACTTAATGTCTCCCCAGATTCCACAACCCGCATGAGCCAGCTGGCATCTGATCTGATGATGGCGTCCTGTAAGAAGTTCGATCAGAAGATAGCTGATCGGCCCTTCGTCCGTATCCAGTTCGTCCAGCACTTCGTAATTCAGTTCCGCTTTCTTGGCTCCCTTAGTGTCGGGAGATACAATCTTCGAAACATTTGTCTTTTTATCGAAAAGTATCCAGTCTGTAAGCGTTCCCTCGGGCTCATCCATAAATCCCGTTACGACAGCCTGATAATACTTGGATACCCCGTCCGACTGCAGAAGGTCCGAAAGAGAAGCTGCCATCTCTTCGGTCTTGGCATAGAGAACTATTCCCGATACCGGCCTGTCCAGTCTGTTTATCACGGCAAGATAAGGTTCTTCATCCACACCGTTTTTAAGTCCTTCTTCATACAGGTAGTTCTTCACCGTCGTCATCATATCCTCGCCGCTGCCGTTATCCGGCTGTGAAGAAACCCCGTAAGGCTTCACACAGGCTATCATATATTCATCTTCAAATATAATATCAAGTTTACCAGCTTTTGCCATATTTCATTCCTCTCCTCTATATCACACAGTCAGGTTATCTGCAGAAATGTACCTGCCTTACCCGGCAAAACCATCATAATGCTTTTTGTCGGGCATTTCAACGTAAAAAACCCTCCTTACCGAGCCTGTCCGTCCGGTAAAGAGGGAAATGTATGCGTTATCTTATATGCAACTATATGTGGAATTATTCATCCTCGCTGATGAGCTTCTCAAGACTTACGATCCTTACACAGAGAGTGAAAAGCTTAGCTGCTGTCTTAAGATCCTCAAGTGTCGGATATGTCGGAGCCACGCGGATGTTTGAATCCTGTGGGTCCTTTCCGTATGGCCATGTTGCACCGGCACCTGTCATGGTAACTCCGGCTTTCTTAGCCTTATTAACGATAGCCTTTGCACAGCCCGGAAGGCTGTCGAAACTGATAAAGTATCCTCCCTTCGGGGTTGTCCACTCACCGACTCCGAGTCCCTTGAGATTCTCATCAAAAATCTCAAGAACCGCTTCAAACTTTGGTCTTATAATCTCGGCATGCTTACGCATATGCTCTACCATACCGTGAATATCCTTGAAGAATCTTACATGACGGAGCTGATTAACCTTATCATGTCCGATTGTCTGGTTCTTCATCTGGTTCATGATATCCTCAAGGTTGTTAGGTGATGTAGCAAGTGCTGCTATACCGCTTCCCGGGAAGGATATCTTGGATGTTGAAGCAAACTTATATACAAGATCAGGGTTCCCTGCTCTCTTACACTCTGCAAGAATCTCGATGAGATAATCCTGATCGTCATCATAGAGATGATGGATTCCGTATGCATTATCCCAAAAGATACGGAAATCTTTAGCTGCGGGCTTAAGACGGGCAAATCTTCTTACTGTCTCGTCAGAATATGAATAACCCTGCGGATTTGAATACTTAGGACAGCACCAGATACCCTTGATAGCTTCATCCTCTGATACAAGCTTCTCTACCATATCCATGTCCGGTCCTTCCGGTGACATAGGTACAGGGATCATCTCGATTCCGAAGAACTCTGTGATCGCAAAATGTCTGTCATAACCCGGAACAGGGCATAAGAACTTAACCTTATCCAGCTTACACCAAGGAGTATTTCCGAGGATACCGTGTGTCATGGCACGGCTTACTGTATCATACATAACATTAAGAGAAGAATTGCCATAGATGATAATGTTATCAGGATTGTTCTCCATCATATCTCCGATAAGAACCTTTGCCTCATGGATACCTGTGAGAACACCGTAATTACGGCAGTCTGTACCGTCTTCGCAGATAAGATCAGCCTCTGAATTCAGTGCATCCATCATTCCCATAGACAGGTCAAGCTGCTCACGACAAGGCTTTCCTCTGCTCATATCAAGTGAAAGATCCAGCTCCTGATATTTCTTATACTGTTCTTTAAGAGATGCCAGCTCCTGCTTCATCTCTTCCCTACTCATTTCTGAATAAGCTTTCATCATCAAATCTCCTCTCAATTCATATTTCAACTTATAAATCATAATGAATATAATCAAAAAACCTATAAATGTCAAATATAATTACAAAAATGGTTATTTTTAATTAAAAAAATTAAGAATACTTCCGAATATTTATTGAATTTTAAATGAGAAAAGCCGGCGGATATCTCCGCCGGCCTGAAATTCAAGTATTATATATGTGTGGGTATGACTTACAGCTGAGGACCTGCAGCAACAAGTGCCTTACCAGCTTCATTT
>DEFA01000021.1:49851-50600 GCA_002350525.1 Lachnospiraceae bacterium UBA2864
GCATCGATGATACCACGTGTATCCTTGATTGTGATTCTCTTACCTGTTCCGTTCCATCCTGTATTTACAAGATAAGCCTTAGCTCCGACCTTCTCCATCTTCTTAACAAGCTCTTCAGCATACTTTGTAGGATGAAGCTCAAGGAATGCCTGTCCGAAGCAAGCTGAGAATGTAGGTGTAGGCTCTGTGATACCTCTCTCTGTACCGGCAAGCTTAGCTGTGAATCCTGAAAGGAAGTAGTACTTTGTCTGCTCCGGTGTAAGGATTGATACAGGAGGAAGTACTCCGAATGCATCTGCTGAAAGGAAGATAACATCCTTAGCATCAGGACCTGCTGAGATACCATTTACCTTCTTAGCGATATTCTCGATATGCTCGATAGGATATGATACACGAGTATTCTCTGTAACTGACTTATCTGCGAAATCAATCTTTCCTGCTTCATCAACTGTAACGTTCTCAAGAAGAGCATCTCTTCTGATAGCGTTGTAGATGTCAGGCTCTGATTCCTTATCAAGGTTGATAACCTTAGCGTAGCATCCACCTTCGAAGTTGAATACTCCGTTATCATCCCAGCCGTGCTCATCATCACCGATGAGAAGACGCTTAGGATCTGTTGAAAGAGTTGTCTTACCTGTTCCTGAAAGACCGAAGAAGATAGCTGTGTTCTTTCCGTCCATATCTGTGTTAGCTGAGCAGTGCATAGAAGCCATGCCCTGAAGTGGAAGATAGTAGTTCATCATAGAGAA
>DEFA01000021.1:50678-98792 GCA_002350525.1 Lachnospiraceae bacterium UBA2864
GCTCACGGCTTGTGATGTTGAATACAACAGCTGTCTCTGAGTTAAGACCAAGCTCCTTGTAATTCTCAACCTTTGCCTTAGAAGCGTTATATACTACGAAGTTAGGCTCGAATGTTTCAAGTTCCTCAGCTGTTGGCTGGATGAACATGTTCTTGATGAAATGTGCCTGCCAAGCAACCTCAACGATGAAACGAACTGCCATTCTTGAATCCTTGTTAGCTCCACAGAATGCATCTACTACGAAGAGTCTCTTGTTTGAGAGCTCCTTCTTAGCGATCTCCTTAACAGCTTCCCAAGCTTCCTGAGTAGCTACGTGGTTATCGTTTGGATACTCATCGCTTGTCCACCATACTGTATCCTTAGAATTCTCATCAAGAACGATGAACTTGTCTTTAGGAGAACGACCTGTGTAAACACCTGTCATAACGTTAACAGCGTCAAGTTCTGTATTCTGTCCCTTGTCAAAACCTGTAAGCTCAGGCTTCATCTCTTCTTCGAAAAGCTGTTCATAAGAAGGATTATAAACGATCTCAGTTGTACCTGTGATGCCATACTTTGTTAAATCAATGTTTGCCATTACCTCTTACCTCTTTCTTTTATAATTGATTTGCAACTGTCGGAGAATTGTACATAACTCACCGGACTGTCACGTTTAATTAACTTATTAAGCGTGCGGTTCTAAAACAAACCGTTATTAATTATACAATAAACTGAAATAAAATCAACCGTAAATGTTAGATTAGATTAACTGTTTTGTTTGAATAATTACTGCTGTTCATTTATATATTCTCTAAGTTTAAACTCCAGCTGTTCGAACTGACAAGGACCTGCAGTAAGTATAACTTTGTGGAACTCAACCGGATCGAATTTATCACCAAGTGCATTTTCGGTTTTCTCCCTGAGTTCTTCCATAAGATATTCACTGAGAGAATAACTGAGATATACTCCCGGATCTCCGACAACGGTATTATACAGCTCCTCAGCATATTCGCCGTTGAATCCGCTTTCATTCATATAATCGGAAACGTCCTCTATTGACCAGCCTTCGTAATTTACTCCTATATCGATTCTTCCGTAAAGCATATAGCCAAGTTCTTCGTTAAGTCTGTAAAGCTGTCCGACTACCTCATCGTCCTCGGTTCCTTCAAAGTCATAATCCTTAAGAGTATTAAAACTTGTATATACAGCCCAGCCTTCCTGATATCCCATAAAGTCTGCCGTAGCTCTGATCGGATTCGGATTTGTCGACTGGAAGTACGCGTTCTGATACATATGTCCCGGACATCCCTCATGCGCAAGTGTTACCCACATTCCGTCCGTATGAGACCCGTTAACCCTGATAATGTTATGTTCCTCATCATCAATAGCAGGTGACATGTAATAAGCAAGTGTGCTGTCAAGGATTGATTCCATGGCCGGTGACAGATAATCAGCTTTATAAGGAATGTTTTCAAGCTTCGGATACTCACCCATATCCTCTTTCATGAGAGTATTTATGACGTCTTCGACCTTCATACTGTCTGTATTTTCGAAAAGCGTATCCATATTTTCGGTCATAAAATTATAAGCATCGGGATTTGAAAGATACACCATGGACATCTGTGTAAATGAATCGGTATATCTTGTCTCAAACATCTCGATTATCTCATCAACATCTCTCGAAGTTCCCGCAAAATGCGGTAAGATATATTTCTGATAATATTCCTTCCCGTTTTCATACTCACATAATCCACCGTCCACGGTTGCCTTTCCTTTATTGGCCGCAACACAATCACTGATCATATTCATACATGGAATGATACCGTTCAGTACAGCTTCCTTATCAAGGTCTTTGTAATGTTCTTTTTCCTCTTCCGTAAGGAACCCTAGTTCATCTATCTTTGAATTGAATTCTTTTATGAGGAAATTGTTCTCCGGATCCTCAACAAAAGTTTTACACTGATCGATAACATCATCACATGCCGCATCCTGCATGAAAAAGCCTTTTTCCGCTCTGTAATTTTCGTACTCGCAGACCTTCTCCACATACTCCGGAAGCTGATTCATCATATCAATATAGTCCTCTACGTCGGACTTATCATCAAATCTGTACTCTGCAAAGTTGGTTCCTATATTTGCCTGAAAACCTCTCATCGGTGAGAAAGGTTCATAGAACAAGTAGTTATCGTTCTGGAACATTGTACGCTCATAATCATCTTTAAGAATGATATAAGTGAAATACTCCTCCTCTGTCATAGGCTGACCTTCAAATTTCAGGAGCTTCTGATAATCATCCTTGGTTTCCTGAATATCGTCAAGAATAGCCTGTTCCGACATATCCGCATCACCGAGTGTTGCCGGACTCGGAGCTTCAATTCCGTATTTCTTTCCGTCAAGAACCGTAAAATTATAACTCAGTGTATCCGAAGTTACATAGTCTCTGAATTCCTGCATGATATATTCTTCGAACTCTTTATTCTCGGTATCGGCATACTCTACAGGTTCAAAATCACCTTCAAATTGTTTTTCTTCTCCGCCTCCGAGATTTCCCGGATTAAGTATACCGCCCGAACCGCTTCCCGAACCGCCACCGGCTATTACTACATCTTCCTCTGTTAACTGCTCAAGACTTTGTCCGTATTCGTAATCATCAGGATCCGGCGTTCCGCAGCCCGCCACTGATAAAAGCATGGTTCCCACAAGAACTCCCGCTACAGTCCTTCTGAATCTTTTCATCTTTACATTCTCCTATATTACATTTACTACACTTGTTAAAATCTAAATATTTTACCCGAGTATTATAAACTAGAAAGAAGTGCCTCTGCAACCGGCATGTCCTCCGGTGTCGTAATCTTAATATTTTTATAAGAACCTTCTACCATTTTCACCCTCTGATCGAGGTATCTTTCGACTATCATGGTATCATCGGTTATATCTTTATCGCCGCTTGCACGTAATCTGTCATAAGCCTCCAGAAGTAATCCCCTGTCAAATGTCTGAGGTGTCTGTATGATATACAGAGTACTTCTGTCCGGAGTCTCCACTCCGAACTCATACTCATCCACCACTTTTATAGTATCCTTTACCGGAACGGCAACCGTACAAGCCTTATATCTTCTTGCTGCGGATATACTGTCAAGTATCATTCTGTTGGTTATAAAAGGCCTTGCCGCATCATGGATCATGACGATATTATTCCTTCTGTCCGCAGCCTTTAAGCCTCTCTGCACGGAATCATATCTCTCCCTGCCGCCCGCAACTATTCTTCTTACTTTCGTAAAACCGTACTTCTCAACGATCTCCTGTCTGCAATAATCAATATCCTTATCCTTTGTCACCAGAATGATCTCATCAACGATACTGGCTTCAAATGTTCTCAGACTGTAGTACAGGACCGGCTTACCGTCCAGAAGAAGGAACTGCTTTTCTTTTTTCTGGTTCATGCGGCTTCCGCTTCCGGCCGCAAGAACTATAGCTGATACCATAGTGTCTCCTTTACGGTGTGATACTGTTACCTTTATTCTCTCCGACTTTCAGATTCGGTATTGCATTAAGACTCATATCCGCTCTCTTTCCGGCTATAAAGTCATAATAACCGGCAGCTCCTATCATTGCTCCATTGTCCGTACAGTATATAAGTTCCGGCATGTAGAAATTCATACCGGCTTCCTCCGCTGCCTTCTTAACAGAGTTTCTGAGTCCCGAATTCGCCGCAACACCGCCTGCCAATGCGACTCTGTCACATCTATATTCTCTCGCAGCTCTCATGGTGTGCTCTGTCAGCACATCGATGACAGCCTGCTGGAAAGATGCCGCAACATCCGCTTTATTTACTTCAATCCCCTTCATCTCACAGCTGTTCAGATAATTCAGAACCGCAGATTTGAGACCACTGAAGGAAAAATCATATGGCGAATCTCCGACTGACGCTCTCGGGAATTCGATTGCATACGGATTACCTTCTTTGGCAAGACTGTCCACCTTCGGTCCTCCCGGATAACCGAGACCTATAGCTCGGGCAACTTTATCAAAAGCTTCTCCCGCCGCATCATCATGCGTTCTTCCGATGATCGTATAGCTGCCGTAATCATCAACTCTTACTATATGTGAATGACCTCCCGATGCCACAAGGCATATAAACGGAGGCTTAAGTTCATCGTTATCTATATAATTCGCGGAGATATGTCCCTCAATATGATTTACTGCCACAAGAGGCTTCTTCTTTGCATAGGCAAGGGCCTTTGCTGCATTTACACCTACAAGCAGCGGACCTACAAGTCCTGGGCCGTATGTGACCGCGATTGCATCCATATCATCTATGGTTTTTCCCGCATCCGAAAGTGCTTTTCTGATAACCTGATTTATCTTTTCAACATGAGCTCTTGAAGCAATCTCCGGAACCACACCGCCGTAAAGCGTATGTACCGGCACCTGAGAATAGATGACATTGGAGAGAACTTTTCTTCCGTCTGCAACAACTGCTGCAGCAGTCTCATCACAGGAAGACTCTATCCCCAGAATAAGCGTCTCCGGCTTTTTCTCAGAGCCCTTCTCATCCTTAACCTTCTGTTCGGATTCGGCCTTCATCTTCTCGGCCTCAGCTTTTACCTTCTCAAATATACCCTTTGTTACTTCTTTGTTAATCTTTAATCGATCCATATCTATTCTTCTTCATCCTCAAAGTTAAGTGTCACAGACCTTCTGTCTTTACAGATATGTGCATCCGCAAATATCTCTTTAACCTTATCCGAAAATTCAAACGGATTCACCATCGACGGTGAATAATGGGTGAGCCACAGTTCTCCTACGCCGGCTTCTTTTGCAAGACGAGCTGCATCATACATTGTCATATGTTTCTTGTCCCGCGCCTTCTCATCTCCGTCCGGCTCACCGTACATTCCTTCGCATATGAATATGTCCGAACCTGCCGCAGCATCCGCTATCGAATGTATCGGTCTGGAATCCGTAGCATAAGTCACCTTAAGACCTTTCCTTGACTCACCCATGACCATATCACTTGTAAAAGTCTTTCCGTCTAAAATGACCGTCTCACCCTGCTGCAATTTCTTCCAGTACTGAAGCGGTATTTCCAGCTCCCTTGCTGCATCCGGGTTAAACTTGCCGGCACGGGAAAGTGACAGGCTGTAGCCGTAACAAGTAAGACTGTGATCAAGCTTAAATGCATGAATCTTCAGGCCTATAGCTTCAAAGTATTCATCATTTTCCTTAAGTTCTACACAGTTTACTTTGAACGGAAGTCTCGGTGCTATGACAAGAAGTCCTCTCACTACCTTCTCAAGTCCTTCCGGTCCGATAATCGTAACCGGCTCCGTGCGATCGGCATTGCCCATTGCAAGAAGCAGCCCCGGAAGCCCGCTTATATGATCCGCATGAAAATGCGTGATAAGTATCGTATCTATCGGATTAAAGCTCCAGCCTCTCCTTCGAATGGAAATCTGTGTCGCTTCACCCGTATCTATAAGCATGCTTCTTCCATTATATCTCACCATTAAAGAAGTAAGCGCCCTGTACGGAAGCGGCATCATCCCTCCTGTACCGAGCAGCGTTATATCTATCATGTTCTTACCGTCCTAAAACTAATTTCAAAATTCTTATATTAAATCCAATTGATCGGCATTTTTAGCAATAGGGCGCTGCATGATAACAGCATCCTCATCGGGATTAAAATAATAATCCTTTCTTACCGCAATCTTCTCAAATCCGTATATCGTGTACAGGTTTATGGCCGCTTCATTTCCCTCTCTTACTTCAAGAGTTACTTTATCTGTGTTCATAAACTCAAGGCTTGTGATAAAGTGTTCCATAAGCTTTCCGCCATAGCCCTGTCTTCTCATATCCGGGTCGACTGCTATCCTGAGCAGCTCCGCATCTCCCGAATTCTCCGAAAATATAAGGTATCCGGCTAATTTTTCTCTTCCCTGAAATACAAAATCATCCGCCGTACTTCCATCATCAAAAACTGCCACCAGATGGTTATGTTCATGCTTAAATGTCTCTTCCAAAGATGCCTCACTCCAGGCGTCACTAAAGTACGCCTTTTCTATTCTGGCAATTTCACTGATTATACTCATCTTATGATAATCCTCTTTTTTGATCGATCATTCACTTCGTTCTGCCTGTTTTTCATCTCTGACTCTCTCCGCCTGAGATGGTCTGAGATATACAGGTGTAAAATCATCCGCACTCACTGTTTTTCCTGCTCTCTGATATCTGAGCCCAAGAGCGGCAACCGATGCAGCTCTCTGAAGTCCGGACATGGCCGGTGCAAAGCTCACACCGACTTTTATCTTTTCTTCTATGATATCTCTGAACTGAGCCACGCCGTCTCCCAGGAAGATAACCGGCTCACCCAGTGCATTTACCTTTTCTATGATCTCTTCTATGTCGCAGGCTGTCTGATTGAGAACTGCCTCCGGAAGCTCTGCCTCCGTGTTGACACGATAGAGTCCCGTATAAACCTGATTACGTCTGGCATCCATGATAGGGCAGACAAGTCTGTCCGTTCCCCAGAGATTCATGGCAAGTCCTTCAAGTGTCGGTACTGCCGCAACCGGAATGTCCAGAGCAAGTCCGAATCCCTTAACCGTTGCTGCTCCGATCCTGAGTCCCGTGAAAGAACCCGGCCCCGCCGCAATCGCTATCACATCCAGATCTTCCGGTGATATCTCGGAAGCTTTCATAATCTCATCTATCATAGGCATAAGGGTCTCCGAATGAGTCCTCTTATGATTTACCGAATACTCGGCTATAAGTTTATCATCTTCAATTACAGCTACAGTCGCGGTCATGCCCGAACTGTCTATTCCAAGTACTTTCATACCTCTGCCTTCTTCCAAGTTCTGTATTATCGAACTGTGATTTTTCTATAGTCAAAGCCCTTCTCATTATCCTTCTCAATGGTAACCCACATCGCGTCCTTTGGAATAACATCCTCTATCAGCTCTGCCCACTCTATAAGAGTTACGCCGTCACCGCTTACGAAGTCAAAAAAGCCTGTCTCTTCCATCTCATCCGGATCTGAAACCCTGTAAACGTCAAAATGGTATAACGGAAGATTTCCTTCATGATATTCTCTGAGTATGGTAAATGTGGGGCTGGCCATAGGCTCGGTAATTCCGAGTCCCGCACCGAAGCCCTGTGCAAATACAGTCTTACCCACACCCAGATCGCCTTTCAGGCATATGACCTGTCCGGGAAGTGCCTGCTCTGCAAGTGCCTTCGCAAACTGAAATGTCTCTTCGCGGGAATGGCTCTCATATTCTTTTATATCTTTAATCTCTGACATATTCTCTTCTCTATCCGGCTGACAGGTCAGCCATTATCATATCTCTACCGAAATAAGTCTGTGTGCCGGCTCATACTGACGATACTTAACACCGGTCTTCTCAAACATACGCTTTGAAGCGATAGTGCTTTCCGAATCCGCATATTTATCAGACATATATATGATTTCTTTGATGCCGCTCTGGATAATAGCCTTTGCACACTCGTTACAAGGGAAAAGTGTTACATAGCACTTAGCTCCCTTCATACTTCCCGTTCCGCGATAATTAAGTATCGCATTAAGCTCTGCATGGCAGACAAACATATATTTCGAATCGAGTGCCGAACCGTCTCTTCCCCAAGGCATATCGTCATCCTCGCAGCCCTCAGGCATTCCGTTATAACCTACCGAAAGAATTCTGTTATCCTCTCCTACTATGCAGGCACCTACCTGAGTATTCGGATCCTTACTTCTGTAAGCCGACATCATAGCAATCCCCATAAAATACTGATCCCAGCTTATATAGTCTTTCCTCTTCTCGCTCATTTTATATTACCTCCCCCATTAACTCACGCCCCTCATGAAGGATGCGTCTAGTTTCAAACAAACCCCGTATAATACAGAATGTATCATACGGGGAATAAAATTTCTTACTTATCACTTCCAAGATCAAACTTGTCATGGATCGCATTCATTGCTCTCTCTGTTTCGGAATCATTGATAAGTACTGTAACTCTTATCTCTGAAGTAGATATCATTCTGATGTTGATGTTAGCATCGTAAAGAGCTTCGAACATCTTAGCTGCAACACCTGCGTTAGACTGCATACCTGCACCAACGATTGAAACCTTTGCAACCTTCTTGTTAACATCAATAGACTCGAAATCCATCTTACCCTTGATCAGCTCAGCTGCTTCATCGGCATCATCTACGCTGCATGTAAACGAGATATCCTTTGTTCCGTGACGACCTACTGACTGAAGTATCATATCTATGTTAATGTTGTGCTTTGCAAGCTCATTGAAAAGCTTAAATGCAACGCCCGGCTCATCCTTAAGACCTATTACTGCAACTCTCGCAGCATCTGCATCTGCGGCAACACCGCTGACTATCATCTTCTCCATCTTATTTCCCTCCTTAACGATAGTTCCTTCGTGATTATTAAGACTTGAACGTACAACCATCTGTACACCATACTTCTTGGCAAGCTCAACTGATCTGTTATGAAGCACTCCCGCTCCAAGAGTTGCGAGCTCCAGCATCTCATCGTAGGTAACCATCGGCAGTTTACGTGCACTTTTAACTTTTCTCGGATCGGCTGTATATACGCCGTCAACATCTGTATAAATCTCGCAAAGATCGGCATGAAGGGCAGCGGCAAGAGCTACAGCTGTTGTATCGCTTCCTCCTCTTCCGAGAGTTGTATAATCGTCATACTTATTAACTCCCTGGAAACCGGTAACTATTACTATCTTATGCTGCTCTAATTCATTTCTGATTCTTTCTGTATCGATTCTCTTAAGTCTCGCATTACTGTAAGTTGATGTAGTATGCATAGCAACCTGATAGGCATTGAGAGAAACTGCAGGTACTCCGAGGGATGCCATAGCCATAGACATAAGAGCAACCGACTGCTGCTCTCCTGTGGTAAGAAGCATATCCATCTCTCTCTTAGGTGGATTCTCATTGATCTCCTTAGCCATATCGATAAGTACGTCTGTATACTTACCCATAGCCGAAAGAACCACTACCACATCATTTCCCTTTTTGTAATCTTCGATACAACGATTGGCAACGTTGAAGATCCTGTCTCTGTTGCCGACAGATGTACCACCAAACTTTTTAACGATTAGCATTGTATCTTTCCTCCAAGATAAACCATGAACGGCTTTTATTTATAGATCCGCAATACGGATACGGTTCTCTACCACAAAGTCCTCTGCAGCTTTTTCAAATTCTGCACCGGACATAGGCTTAGTAACAAATGCAACCTCTTCTCCGTCCTGCCCCATCAGGAACTTAACATTTCCGAAGACTTTCTTTACTTCGTTAGTAAGGATCTCCTCTTTGTTTCTCTCATATCTTAATTCGTCTGAAGGATTTCCGAAAGTCTCCTTAAGTCTGTCAACTGCCTTAAGACCCGAAACACGTACAAGATAAGATGTTTCAAATACATCAACACTTCCGAGCTGTCTCTTCTCAGGTCTCCAGAGAATAGGGATATTTCTGCCCTTATTCTTAGCAGCTTCTATAACATCTGAAACTACGGCACTGGCTGTAGGAAGTGATCCCGCACCCTTTCCGTAGAACATAACATCTCCGAGCATGTCGCCGTCAAGAAGGATTGCATTGAATACATCACATACACCGTAGAGAGGATTATCCTGCTTTACGATAAAAGGTGCAACCATTGCATAAACCACGCCGTTCTGTCTCTTCGCGAGTCCGAGAAGCTTAATGGATGCATCAAGCTGGTTTGCGTACCAGAAATCAATTCCGGTAATCTTTGTGATACCTTCTGTATATATGTCTTCATAATCAACCTGTCTCTCATAAGCAAGAGATGCAAGGATAGCTATCTTACGGCATGCATCGTATCCTTCGATATCCGCTTCGGGATTCTTCTCAGCATAACCCTTTTTCTGGGCATCTTTAAGAACATCCTCAAAAGCAAGACCTTCTTCTGCCATCTTTGTAAGTATATAGTTTGTTGTACCGTTAAGGATACCTGATATGCTCTTTACATGATCTGCTGTAATGCAGTTGATAAGCGGACGTATAACAGGTATTCCGCCGCCTACAGAAGCCTCAAAGAAGAAGTTACAGTTATTCTCTCTTGCAAGCTGAAGAAGCTCGAAGCCCCACTTTGCAACTACTTCCTTGTTGGATGTACATACGCTCTTTCCTGCCTTAAGAGCCTTAACTTCAAATGTATGAGCCGGCTCAACGCCTCCCATAGTCTCTACGATTATATCTACTTCATCGTCATTCAGTATTACATCGAAATCATGAACGAGTACATCCTCTGCAGGATCTCCCGGAAACTCTCTGAGGTCAAGAACATACTTAACTCTGACATCATCTCCGGCGCGTCTCGAAACGTGACTGTTATTATCATTTATTACCTTATATACACCGGAACCTACAACTCCGTATCCAAGTATAGCGACATTTATCATAGCTTTTTCCTCTCTTACTTACTGCGTGTTATTCCTCTGTAGGCTTAACATTAATCCACTTAAGATATGCATTGATGAACGGATCGATATCTCCGTCAAGAACTCTTCCCGCATCACCCATCTCACAACCGGTCCGAAGGTCCTTAACCATTGTATATGGCTGAAGAACATATGAACGGATCTGACTTCCGAAGCCGTTCTCACTGACCTCTCCTCTGATGTCGGAAAGCTGTGCCTGCTGTTCTGCCTGTTTCATCAGATACAGTTTGGACTTCAGCATCTGCATAGCTTTGTCCTTGTTCTGATGCTGAGATCTCTCGTTCTGGCACTGAACAACTATTCCTGTAGGAATATGTGTTATACGGATTGCGGAAGATGTCTTGTTGATATGCTGTCCGCCTGCTCCGCTGGCACGATAGGTGTCTATACGAAGATCATCATCGTTGATCTCAATCTCTATATTTTTATCTATATCCGGCATAACATCACAGGATACAAAGGATGTCTGTCTTTTTCCCGCCGCATTGAACGGACTGATTCGTACAAGTCTGTGAACTCCCGCCTCTGACTTCAGATATCCGTATGCATGATATCCGTTAACCTGGAAGGTTACGGTCTTGATTCCGGCCTCATCTCCGTCAAGGAAGTCCAGCTCTTCTACAGAGAATCCATGTTTGTCTGCCCATCTGGTATACATTCTGTAGAGCATGCTTGCCCAGTCACAGGATTCGGTTCCTCCGGCACCTGCATGAAGCGAAACAACGGCATTGCACTCGTCAAATTCGCCCGAAAGAAGCGTCTGAACTCTGAATGCTTCAAACTTCTTCTTAAATGCTTCGAGCATCTCACCGGCTTCTGTAACCAGCTCTTCGTCTCCCTGCTCATCCTCTGCCATCTCTATCATAGCCCCGATATCATCATATTCGGAACTGATGGTCTTGAACTCTTCGATGTTATCCTTTAAGTTCTTCAGCTCCTTCATGACTTTGCCGCTGCCTTCGATATCATCCCAGAAGCCCGGTTCCTCCATGGATTTTTCAAGGGTGGCAATACGCTCTTTCTTCCCTTCGATATCCAGAGACTGCCCGACCTCTTCAAGGGGTGTGGCAAACTTGCTGTATTCAAATTTATATTCGTCTAATTCTAACAATATTAGTTCCTCAATCGCGTGGTCTTTTTGATGTCATTCCGTGGTCTTACTTGATGTCATTCCGTGCTTCTTTGAAGCACGTCCTGGATTCCTCGCCTCCGGCGAGTAATCGCGCTGCTTCACGGTGCTCGCCGTCACTTCGTGAGCCGAGCACAACCACGGGGCCCTCTTTCGCTTCGCTCAAGCGTAAACCTTCGGTTTATCCCTCGCTTCGCTCGGGATGCTCGCCGTGACTTCGTCAGCCGAGCACCTTAATCCCGTGGTCTTACTTAAACTTACCGCAGCATTCCTTATATTTCTTTCCGGAGCCGCATGGGCACGGATCATTCGGATATATCTTCTTGGACTTTACGACAGCCTTCTTCTTGGCTGTATCATCCTTGTTTGTTCCTGTAGCCTTGGCAACCTGCTCACGTTCAACCTCTGTATTCGGTACATATCTTGTATGGAATACGAGCTGTGTGGTTGTTTCCTTGATGGAATCAAGCATGTCATTAAACATATCGTAAGCAGCAAGCTTATATTCAACGATAGGATCCTTACCGCCCATAGACTGAAGGCCGATACCCTGTCTCAGCTGTTCCATATCATCGATATGCTCCATCCACTTAACGTCTACACCTCTGAGGACGGATCTACGCTCAACCTCGCGGCGCATTTCCTCTTCAGGGAACTCTCCGAGCTGCTTCTCGAGGATCGCGTCAGCCTCATCCTTAAGTCTCTGTCTGAGGTGCTCAACATCGGCACTGTTCTTCTCATCCTCGGTAAGCTCTATCTTCTTAGGATATGTGATGATCCTGCAGAGCATATCACTGAGCTCCTGCATATCCCACTCTTCAACATTTACGTCCGGAGATACGGACATATCAACGTATCTGTCTATTGTGTCATGAGCCATGTCAAGTATGGTCTCATGCATGTCATCGTTATCAAGAACACGGCGGCGCTCTGCATAGATAACTTCACGCTGTTCGTTGTTAACCTGATCGTATTCAAGAAGGCTCTTTCTGATAGCGAAGTTGTTACCCTCTATCTTCTGCTGAGCTCTCTCAACGGCCTTGGTAAGTGCCGAATGCTGGATCTCCTGTCCTTCAGGAACCTTTAAGGCGTCGAAAACGCCCATCATTCTGTCTGATCCAAAGAGTCTCATCAGATCATCTTCAAGTGAAATGTAGAACTTTGATTCACCCGGATCTCCCTGACGTCCTGAACGTCCACGGAGCTGGTTATCTATACGTCTTGATTCATGACGCTCTGTACCGATGATCTTAAGTCCGCCGAGTTCGGCAACTCCTTCACCAAGCTTGATATCGGTACCACGACCTGCCATGTTGGTTGCTATTGTAACTGCGTGCGGTTGTCCGGCCTGAGCAACGATCTGAGCCTCCATCTCATGGAACTTGGCATTCAGAACCTGATGCTTTCCTTTAAGTCCGCGCTTATTCAGCATAGCACTGATCTCTTCGGAAGAATCAATGTTAACCGTACCCACAAGTACAGGCTGACCCTTCTCGTAGCTTGCAAGTATTTCGTCTACGATAGCATTGAGCTTTTCTTTCTTTGTCTTATATATAGCATCGTTATGATCTATTCTCTGAACAGGAAGATTTGTAGGAACAACTACAACGTCCATTCCGTAAATCTCACGGAACTCGTTCTCCTCTGTGAGAGCTGTACCGGTCATACCGCATTTCTTATCATATTTATTAAAGAAGTTCTGGAATGTGATAGTAGCAAGAGTTCTGCTCTCACGCTTTACATCAACATGCTCCTTTGCCTCGATACACTGATGAAGTCCGTCGCTGAAACGTCTACCCGGCATAACACGACCTGTGAACTCATCTACGATAAGGATCTCACCGTCTTTAACGATATAGTCCTGATCCTTATGCATAAGTGCATGAGCCTTAACTGCCTGAAGCATGGTATGCTGATACTCAAGGTGTGAGCTGTCTGAGAAATTATCGAATCCGAAGAACTGCTCGATCTGATGAATACCTTGCTCGGTGAAGACAACATACTTATCCTTCTCGTTAACAAGGTAATCTCCGTCTTCCTTAGGAGCCTCTCCCATAAGGATATCTCTCTTGCTTATCTCTGTTGATGCCGTACCTCTTGTCATCTGACGTGCAAGGTAATCGCATCTCTTATATATATCTGTAGATTTTCCGCTCTGTCCCGAAATAATAAGTGGTGTACGGGCCTCATCGATAAGGATTGAGTCGATCTCATCGATGATCGCGAAATGAAGCCCTCTCTGAACAAGGTTCTTCTTATAAACAACCATGTTATCACGGAGGTAATCAAAACCGAGTTCGTTATTGGTAATATATGTAATGTCGCAATTATATGCTTCTCTTCTTTCATCCGGTGTGCTGGAGTTAAGGATACATCCGACTGTAAGGCCGAGCGCTCTGTGAACCTGTCCCATCTCGGAAGCATCACGGTTTGCCAGATAGTCGTTAACCGTAACGACATGACATCCCTTTCCTTCAAGAGCATTCAGATATGCAGGCATGGTTGATACAAGAGTTTTACCTTCACCTGTCTTCATCTCGGCAAGTCTTCCCTGATGAAGAATGATACCACCTGTAACCTGTACGCGGAACGGCTTAAGGCCGAGAACTCTGTAATCAGCCTCTCTGACTACGGCAAAGGCATCAACCAGAATATCATCCAGTGTTTCTCCATTTGCAAGTCTTTCCTTAAATTTTGCAGTCATTCCGAAGAGCTCTTCATCAGACAGAGCCTGCATCTTCTCATCAAGATCCATAATGGCATCAACCAGCGGCTTGATCTTCTTCAGCTCTCTATCGCTGTGAGTTCCGAATATCTTATCAAATAATTGCATCCTGTTCCTCCAAAAAATCTATCTATATTATATCGGATAAAATGTGCACCTAATAAACCATTCAACTACTATATCATTACTTTCGCCCTGTATCAAGTATTTTGTGAAAAGCAGTGTTACTATTCACAGTTGTATATATTCATAGGCAGTGTGCTTATGATTGTTCTCAAGCAATCCCGTGGTCTTTTTAATGTCAATCCGTGGTTTAAAATAAAGATCCCCGGAAACCCTCCGATAACGAAAGGCCCCCGGGGACACTGGATTATATTCTGTTTTATAGTATGATTGCTTTCGCTTCGCTCAAGCGTAAACCTTCGGTTTATCCCTCGCTTTGCTCGGGATGCTCGCCGTGACTTCGTCAGCCGAGCACTTTAATCCCGTGGTTTTTTAATGTCAATCCGTGCTTCTTTGAAGCACGTCTTGAATTCCTCGCCTTTGGCGAGTAATCGCGCTGCTCCGCAGTCGCACACCGTTTCGCTTCTTCGAAGCTCACGGCCACGGGGCCCTCTTTCGCTTCGCTCAAGCAATCCCGTGGTTTAGAATTCCGGCTCTATAAGACCGTATGTATTTCCCTTTCTCTTATATACAACATTCACTTCATCAGTTTCAGCATTTCTGAATACATAGAAGTTATGTCCGAGGAGTTCCATCTGTACGCATGCATCTTCCGGATACATAGGCTTTACAGCGAATCTCTTGCTTCTGATGATCTGGATCTCATCATCCTCATCATACTCGTCATCTTCGATAAATGCATTCTGGAAAAATGCAGCATCCTGATTCTGATCAATGATCTTTTTCTTGTATCTTACTACCTGTCTCTCTATGGTCTCAACAACCATATCGATAGATACATACATGTCATCGCTTGTCTGCTCAGCTCTGATAATGTGTCCCTTCATAGGGATGGTAACCTCTATCTTCTGTCTCTCCTTTTCTACAGAAAAAGTTACCTGTGCTTTGGTGTCTTCATTAAAGAACTTCTCCAGTCTTCCAAGCTTGTCAAATACAGCCTGTCTTAACCCCTCTGTTACGTCAATGTTTTTACCGCTTATAATGTAATTCATTCTGCTCACTCCTTCTCGCCGTTAATCCATCCAAAGTACCTTACGGTCACCTTAAATGGTAAGATAATTATACCATAGCCTAATAGTCCGTTCAATGATTGATTTGTATTATTTTTGTCAGACAATTTAAACCCCAAAAACGGTTTTATTGAAAAAACGGGACTTTGAAAAAATCAAGTCCCGTTTTTATTTTCGTAAGAATTAACAAATTTTTTTCACTCTTTTTCAACAGTAGTTTCGCATTATGTAAAGCACGATTTTGTTGATAATGTTGATAACTTTGTGAATAACCTAAAATCTACGCGTTTCTAATGTGAGTTATCAACACCTAAAAAGGAGGGTTTCCGTGCATTATTGTTAACCGTTTGCGAACTTTGTTGTGCATGTTGCACAACAAACCGTTAAAAATGAATTTTCTGACTATTTATTTTGATATTTTTTGTGCTGATTCGAAACTTTCGAACAGCTGTTGGTTGGTTAAGAGATTGTTTACAGTCAGTTACAGAAACTTAGTTATTCACAATTCTTACGGCTTTCGTAGGTGTATGATAATCATAATTCTGAGTTATGATTCCCTGCGTTGATGATGCGGCGTGAACTATCTGGCCGCCTCCTATATAAATGCCGACATGTCCTATATAGCCTCCTCCGTAGCCGATTATATCTCCCGGCTGAAGATCCGACATATCAACCTCGACTCCTCTGTTAACCTGATCGCAGGCTACTCTCGGAAGACTGTATCCGAAGGCTGCATAAACGCTCATAACAAATCCCGAGCAATCCGCTCCGTTTGTAAGGCTTGTTCCTCCGTATACGTAAGGATTACCCACAAACTGAACCGCATAATCCGCTATATCCTGTCCCGCACTTCCCGCAGGCTCGGCATAAGTCTTCTGAGGTTCTTCTGTTACCGCTTCGGTAGCTGCTTCTGTTATCGCCTCTGTTGCTTCTTCCGTAACTGTCTCGGATTTCTTCTCTTCTTTTACATCCGGTGCCGCATCTTTTGCTTCCGCATCCCCGGCATCTTCTTTATTCTCCTCGGCTTTAGCCTGTTCTGCCTTCTCAGCTTCCTCCGCCGCCTTTTTCTCTTCTTCGGCTTTACGTGCCGCAAGTATCTCTTCCATAGTTACCGCAGCCGAAGTCCTGAATCCCACGGTTACGTATTCCGTGCTGACATAGCCTTCTTCCGAATCGCTAAGCTTTATCTTTGTCCACTCATCTCCCTTTTCAAGGATAGGGAAATATTCTCCGTTATAAGCTACCTTAAGGCTCTCGCTCTCTTCGTCCGGCTGCTCTCTTACATTCAGTCCGTCCGCATCGACCGTAGCGACCTCCGAATATCCGTTTTCAATACTCCATGCTGCTGCGTCATCACCGAATCTAAGGTACTTTGTTCTTACGTAACCTTTACACTCACCGGATTCGACAAGCGTCCATTCATCGCCCTTTTCAATAACATCGCATAATCCGCATCTATAGAGAACTCCGATGATCTCGGCTTCCTGTTCCTGTTCTGTACGGATATTAAGTTCTGTTTCCACCGCAGCTATTGCTTTTCCGTCAAACTGTGCGTATTTAACCGCATCCGTCTCGGTCGCTTCCTCGACAACCGGCTCTTCGGGTTCTTCCGGAACCACCGGCTCCTCCGCAACTTCTATTATTTTACCTGTAAGTGAGGCAACTGCCTCATCTCCGCCCTTTTCTATAAATTCATCAACCTTTGAAATGATACTGACTGTTGAAAGATCAACCGAATCGTCAGCCCTTACCATATCGCCCGTTCCCGGAAATAAAAGGCAGGCCGCAAGTCCGGCTGCAATAACAGCCTTTGGTTTAAACCACATTATGTAACCTCCTGGTATTCTATTTACCACAAAATCTTGTGGTTTGTTACATTTTTTTTACATTTTAGACTTGATTTGTTACAAATCTGTTACAAAAGGATTATAACAACACGTAACATATTTGTCAACGAACAATTATGTAAATCTCATGTTTTTTTTGCTACATTTTTATGTCACCCATCCGGCTCATATATCTGCAATTGAAAAGAATTTACGTTTGTGATACGATGTTTATTCAGAAGTTTCTATGTATATCAAAGGAAAAATGTTTATGTCTCGTCATAATGTAATAACAACATTTCTATCAGTTGCTGCATGTAAGCTCTGCAGGACCGCCCTTCGTGTCTTGAAGCGCGGCGGAACAACCCTGCCCGGACGTGCAGCCCTATTTTTTGATAAAAAGATTCTGGAGGTTGTATCTTCCGATATGGAGATCATCGTAGTTACCGGTACCAACGGCAAAACTACCACCTGCGGGCTGCTGCGTCAGGCACTTCACTCTGCGGGGATCGATGTCCTCTCTAACCGAAGCGGTGCCAATCTCCTTACGGGAATAACTGCCGAGTTCACCTGCAATGCAGGCCCTCTCGGACATGCAAAGAAGCATTATGCCATAATAGAATGTGATGAAGGCGCTTTGAAAAGGGTTGTTCCTCTCATACATCCGAAGGTTATACTTGTAACCAATCTTTTCCGCGATCAGCTTGACCGCTACGGTGAAGTTATGCACACTCTTTCGGCTATCCGCGAAGGCGTAAGTCTCGTTCCCGAAAGCATCCTGTGTCTGAATGCGGATTGCTCACTCACTTCATCACTTGCGGGTGATGTTCCGAACAAGACTGTTTATTACGGAATAGATACCGCAACCGGTGACGAGTCCGCGGATAAGCTTTCCGACGCGAAGTACTGCATTAAATGCGGCACCGAATATAAATATAACTTCCATACTTATGCACATCTCGGAGATTTTTACTGCCCTGAGTGCGGCTATAAGAGAGTGACTCCCGATATTGCAGTAACCGCTGTCAAGTCTCTCACGGCAAAGGGAACTTCCGTCAGCCTCCGATATAAGGATAACAAGGGCACGGATGTTGAGAAGGATGTACGTATCGGACTTCCCGCTCTTTATAATGTATATAACGCACTGGCAGCCATAAGTGCCTTTAAGACAGCAGGCTTTAATATAAAGTACATTCTCCGTTCGCTTACCAAAGTAAACTCCAGCTTCGGAAGAATGGAAACCTTTAATTACAAGAATACCGATATTCAGATGATCCTTGTAAAGAATCCGGCAGGCTGTAATCAGGCGCTGTCCTATCTTGCCTCACTGAACCAGGACTATGTGGCGGTTTTCTGTCTGAATGATAAAACTGCCGACGGACATGATATCTCTTGGATATGGGATGCCGATTACGAAAAAGTCTGTCATGATGAGAACTGTAAAAAGATTTATGTCACCGGTACAAGAGGCGAGGATATGCAGCTTCGTCTTAAATACGCGGATGTTCCTGAAGAAAGAATTGTCCTTAAGCCGGATGACAATTCACTTATAGATGCATTTACCGAGACAGGTCTTCCTGTCTTCGTACTTCCGAACTATACCTCGATGCTGTCACTGAGACATGTTCTCGGCGAACTGTCAGGCAAATCTGAATTCTGGAAAGGATAGAGCAATGTCGGAACAATCACTTAAAATATGCCACCTCTATCCGGAGGTACTTAATCTATATGGTGACAGAGGCAATACCCTCTGTCTGAAGCAGCGGCTTCTGTGGCGCGGAATCAATGCCGAGGTTGTCGAACTTCATCTTGGTGAAAAAATGTCTATCACCGACTGCGATATCTTCTTCGTAGGCGGCGGACAGGATTTTGAACAGGGAGTTCTCCTCGAAGATCTTGCAAACGGCAAGGGAGCCGATATCAAGGCTGCCATTGAAGACGGTAAAACCTTCCTCTGCATCTGCGGAGGTTATCAGATGATGGGTCATTATTACGAAACCTATGACGGTAAGAAATGCGAATTCCTCGGTGCTGTCGATCTTTACACCAAGGGAAGCGAAACCCGCATGATCGGCAATTACGCATTTAAACTCGGAAACGATATCGGAGGAAGCAGCGTTGTCGGATTTGAGAATCACAGCGGAAAGACTTACCTCGGAAAGGGCGTAGAGCCACTCGGTACTATACTTAAGGGCTTCGGTAATAACGGCGAAGACGGTACGGAAGGTGTTCATTATAAGAATGTTTTCGGAACCTACAGCCACGGTCCGGTTCTTCCGAAGAATCCGGAATTTGCCGACCTGCTTCTTGAAACGGCATTGAAACGTAAATACGGAACGGCCATCATGCCGGCACTTAAAGATAATTTCGAAACAGCGGCTCACGACACCGTTCTTGAAAAGGTTCTCGCGGACCAGATGAGCGGAGACTGATTCATATGAATAATGAAGATAAAAAGATAAAGACAATAGTAAGAAATGTTTCGGACAGCGATGCATTTGACATAGCATGCCGCATCCTTAAGGAAGGCGGACTCGTTGCATTTCCGACAGAAACCGTATACGGATTGGGCGGTGACGGCCTTCGTGCCGAGTCATCTGAAAAGATTTATGCCGCAAAGGGACGTCCTTCGGATAATCCTCTTATCATCCACATCGCAGATATGGCCGATGTTGAACGTCTCGCAAGGGAGATTCCCGATAAAGCCCGTACTCTTATGGAAGCTTTCTGGCCGGGTCCTCTCACCGTAATTCTGAAAAAGAAGCCCGAGGTTCCGGATACTACCACAGGTGGTCTTGATACGGTCGCCATACGTATGCCATCCCACCCGGATGCCGCTCGTCTCATAAGAGAAAGCGGAGTGCTTATAGCCGCACCGTCCGCAAACACCTCAGGACGCCCTTCACCGACTCTGGCGGAGCATGTTATCGATGATATGAACGACAAGATCGACATGATCCTTGACGGCGGACCGGTAGGTATCGGAATAGAATCTACCATCGTGGATATGACCGGTGACACTCCGGTTATCCTGAGACCCGGATATATAACAAAGCATATGCTTGAAGGAGTTCTCGGGGAGGTAAAGATCGATAAGGCCATTATCGAACCTGATCCGAATTTAAGACCTAAGGCTCCTGGAATGAAGTATACTCACTATGCTCCTTCGGGAAAGCTCACTATAATAGAGACCTCCGGCAGATCATACGGTGACGGAAACTTTGACAGTGATGACACTGAAAGCCGTGACGATTTCGGCGGTCCGGTATCTCAGGCAGTCATCGACAGGATAAATCTTGAGACCGAAAAGGCCGAATCGGAAGGACTCGTAACAGCCGTACTTACAACGAGTGATATGGCTGACAGATATAAATGTAAGAACATTATCACTCTCGGAGAATCCGGATCGGGAACAACAGTTGCCGCAAGACTGTATGCGGCGCTACGTGAATGTGATAGAATAGGAGCTGAGGTTATCTTCAGCGAAAGCTTTGACAGAGATGAACTGGGCTTCAGTATCATGAACCGGCTGCTTAAGGCGGCAGGTCACAGAGTTATAGAAGTTTAGGACAAAACCCACTGTCACTTTTGGGGTAGTACATTATTAAGGAGGTTACATATATCATGAAACTTGTAATAGGATCCGATCATGGCGGATATACCATGAAGCAGGAGATAATAGAGCATTTTAAATCCCGTGGATTCGAGATTGTTGACGTCGGAACCGACAGTCCCGCATCTTGTGATTATCCGGTATATGCAAAGAAGCTCACAGATATTTTAAAGGCCGGTGAAGCTGATCTCGGAATTCTGATATGCGGAACGGGAATCGGAATGTCCATGGCAGCCAACAAGGTTGACGGGATCCGTGCAGCTCTCTGCCATGATGTTTTCTCGGCAGAAGCAACAAGAAGCCATAACAACGCCAATGTTCTCTGCATGGGAGCTAGAGTTATCGGTGCGGGACTTGCCTGCATGATAGCTGATAAGTTTGTGGATACACCTTTCTCGAATGACGAACGTCATATAAGAAGAATATCTATGTATTCGAAGCTGTAAGAGACTCAATATATTACGAGCTGAATATAAAACATTAACTTATAAAATTATTAAAGCCCGAACACGCACTGTGAGTTCGGGCTTTTGTAGTTCATATATCAGTTCTATTATTTGATTAAAATATTTAGCTTATATTGGTTTTGTATTTGATCTATTATTATATCTCGGCTAATCGCTGTAATGCATCGTCCTTTATTATGAGCTGGAAATGTTCGTCGAAGAACTCTCTGCTGCTGTATATGGTCTTGATATAGAACCCATATTCGCTGGCTTTAAGTCCCACACGTTTCATCTCATCTTCTGTGTTGTGATTTCTGTACATGAGAAGATACAGCCTGTTATCATGCGGATTGCTGTAAAGACTGTTATCACTCTTATAGTAGCCTGTTACGATATGAGCCACGCTGATCACATCCCTGATACTTTCAAATGCAAATACCACATAAGCGGCATCCTTTACATTTATATCAGAAGCTTCCTCCTTCCAGGCATCATAAGCCGCAGTCTGTTCTGCTGCTTCGGGAGCACCCTGCTCTGTATCCAGCATATTATCAGCAACCTCATTCGGACTGAGTCCCGCAAACTTGGAGAATCTTGAGTTCATCTCATCCGGGTTGGAAACCTTGGTGATAATGAGCATCAGAGAATCCGGCTTAACCGGAATCGCCTCTATCATAAGCGGCATATCATCTACTTCAAAGCCAAGTTCTTCTTTAGCCTTATCCATCAGATCCTTGAAAAGCGCCTTGGCCTTATCGGTTCCGTATGCCAGCTCCGTAAGATTAATATGCTTTTCGGCAAGCTCTGCTTTGGTAAGAGTGCATCTTATTTTATTTTCATCCAAACGTTCAAATTTCATACGTTTCACCCTGATATTTTTAAAGTTACACTACTATAACATAATCATACACAAAGGTCAAAAACAAGTGTGTGAAAAAATAATGAAGAAAGCCCTCCGAACAGAGGGCTTCCAATTTATATCTAACCTTGGGGAGGGTAGGTACCTGTTTATAATCTGTCGTACTCTTTCTTTACATGCTCAGCTGCTCCGCCTGCCTGTGCAAGAATACGATTTGCTGCATCAAGATTTGTCTCTCCTGTAAATGAATACTCATATCCGAACATCATTGATACGAATACACATACGATTGCAAACCCGAATGATACACTTGCGATGATAAGTGCAACGATAAGCGGTACACTTGCAAACTCCTTTCCATCCTTGGTAATGGTGATCTTGTTATGTGTAAGGAATCTCACAGCCTTTCTTACGAACTCACCGAAAGCACTTGTTGTCTTCTCACATCTTGCCTTAACTTCCGCTCTCCTCGCTTCGCGTCTTGCTTCTGCTGCAGCAATCTCTTCTGCAGAGATAGGTGCGAATCTCGGATCAACCTTTGTACCGTTACTATATTTTGTAACCTTTCCGAGCTTCTCAAGATATACCATTGAATCTACCATCTCACCATCACATGCTCTGAGAGCATTTCTTGCATCCTCATATGATGCTCCTGTAATCTCTACTAATTTCTCAACCTTTGCAAATTCTTCCATGACTTATTCCTCCTCTTATAATCTGATTTAATCTCTGCCCCTCTCCGTCGGGCTTGTTTCCTTTTGATGGGTATATAATACCGTCGTTAGATTAAATGGTCTTTTAATGAACATTAAAGTTAGATTAAATTCTGATTTTTCAATACTTGTTTTTCATATATGTTTCTTCTATAATGAAGAAGAACATCCGACCGAAATCCGAAGGTTCTGAAATCGGCTGCCCGAAATCGCCGAGGACCGAAGGATTACCAAACAGGACATATCTCAGGCAGACAAATATATCACAGAAAGCACATTCCTTTATAAGGATATCGCCGGGATACAGCCTAAAGGAGGATGATAAACACATAAACAACTGACTCTGCAAGACATCTTGGGCAGGAAGTATAAGCTTCCTGCCCTATTTTTTTAAAATGTAATTCCCATAAGATAAGTAAAAAATATCACCAAAAGAATAATCAAAGCATTTCCAAAAAAGATTTCAATAAAAATTTAAAAAAGGATTTCAAAACAATTTTAAAAAAAGTGTTGACAAATATAAAAACAGGTGATATCTTATTATCACGTTGATATTATCACATAGATAATATGTATTTCACTTAAATCTAGGAGGAGACAGAAAATGTCACAAAACAACACTTTTAACAACAACCAGACCGGAGCCCCAACATACGGTCAGCAAGGACAGAACCCTTACAATCAGCAGGCACCTTACGGACAGCAGCAGGCATACAATCAGCAGATGTCCTACAATCAGCAGCAGCCTTATAATCCACAGGTTCCTAACAGACCACAGCCAAATGTTCCGACACCACCATCAGGCAATAACAACAAAAATATAATTATAATCGGTGCGATTGCCGCAGGTGTGATCATTATCGGACTTGTTATAGCACTTATCGTTATACTTAATAAGAAAGATGAAGAGCCTTCTACAGAGACCGCTTCAAGAAACACAAGAGAAGCCGTAACTGAAGAGGTTACAGAAGATATAACAGAAGAGAGAGTCACTGAAGAAGTAACAGAAGCTGCGACTGAGGCTCCTACAGAAGCTGCAACTGAAGCTGCAACTGAAGCTGCTACAGAAGCCGCAACTGACGCTACTACAGAGGAAGCAAAGGACTCCGCTCCGGCTGCTCCGGCAGCAACTGTTGACGGACTTTCAGATGATCTGTATTCAGAGCAGGTATCTATCGATGGTAAGGTTTATCACCTTCCTTTTGACTATTCACTTATAAGCGATGAGTATACATTCGATATGGCTGATTACGGTTATGAAGGCGGATATGTTATGAATCCGGAAGATAAAGTCACATCAACTATCCAGCTTGAGAATCCTAACGTAGACGAAGATCTTGACTTCTATGTAGGTTTTGTAAATACATCCGGTGAAGCAAAGGATATCAAGGAAACTTCGATTTACAGTGTAGACTTCGATATCACATGGACAGAAACAACCAACTATCCTTCAGTAGTATTACCAAAGGGAATCACATGGGGAGCAACTCTCGAAGATGTTAAGGCTGCTTACGGTGAGCCTGATGATTCTTACTACTCAGACAGTCTCCATTACTGGTCATATACATATGAAGACGATGATTATGATTACGACGTACAGCTTACGATCTATGAGGATCGCGGAATTACAGAGATTGATTTATCAAGTTATAAGAACGACTAATGGCACCCATTAAAGTGCGCCGCAAGGTGTACAAATGAAAAAAGCCTGCCGCATAAGCGGCAGGCTTAATTACTTTATTACTCTTCTGAGATTGCTCCAACAGGGCAAGCACCTGCGCATGTTCCGCAAGAAATGCAAGAATCAGCATCGATAACGAACTGTCCGTCTCCCTCTGAGATAGCGCTAACAGGGCAGTTACCTGCACATGTTCCGCAAGAAATACATGCATCACTAATTACATATGCCATTTTTATATCCTCCTCTTAAATGTATGACTTCCGGCCTATGGCTCGAATAGTCACGTTTTTACCCATTTGGAGTATACTATAAGCGATTTTATTTACACAATATAATCTTACTTAGTTATAACTTACTAAAGTTTCAACCCAACGTTATAAACATCTCTTTTGGGAATTCCTCTTTCCTCGGCTACTGCTTTGACCGCTTCCTTCTTGGTCATCCCCTCAGCAATTTTCTGTCTGATATGCTCTTCCACGGATAAATCCTTCCACTGATCCTGTATGAGCCGGGTCTGCTCCTCTTCCGGCATTCCTTCAATCACGAGAACATATTCTCCCCTCGGCTCCTGTTCCTCAAAAAACTTCAATGCCCCTCCGAAAGTCATTCTGGAAAAGCTCTCATGCTTTTTCGTAAGCTCTTTACATATCGTGAGTCTCCTGGATTCACCGAATACCTGCGAGAGTTCCGCAAGTGTCTTAGTCAGCCTGTGAGGCGCCTCATATATGATGATAGTACGCTTCTCGGAGCTGAGCTCTGTCAGAACCGCCTTCCTCTCCTTTTTATCCTGCGGAAGAAATGCTTCGAAGGCAAACCGCCTTGTAGGAAGGCCCGATGCGATAAGTGCATTTACGGCGGCACAGGCTCCCGGAACCGGAACAACCGTTATCCCGTTATCATGAGCCTTATCGACGAGTACCTCTCCCGGATCTGATATTCCCGGAGTACCCGCATCCGTTATGACCGCGACATTTTTACCCATCAAAAGATCCCCTATAAGTTTATCCGCTTTATCATATTTATTGAATTCGTGATAACTCGTCATAGGGGTCTTTATATCAAAATGATTCAGCAGCTTTATACTGTTTCTGGTATCTTCCGCTGCTATTATATCCACCTCCGAAAGAATCCTGACAGCCCTATAGGTCATATCTTCCAGGTTGCCTATCGGAGTGGCAACTAAGTACAGTATTCCCGACATACCATCTCTCCTAATCCCGCACTTCTTTATTCATACCGTAATAATCGAGAAGCCGCTTCGTATAACCTCCGCTCTTCTCATATACCACCAGTGTCGGAAGTATCTTGCAAAACGGTCTTGCACCCTTTACAGCCTCTATAAGGACCATATTGGGTTCTTTATCCGCATAAGGCTGGACAAGCTGAACACGCTTCGGCTCCATACGAAAACTCTTCATGACCTCGAATATCTCCGGAAGCCGGAAAGGCTTATGCACCATATTGAAGCTTCCTCCCGAATTCAGAAGATACGCCGCAGCTCCTATAACGCCTTCCAGATTTACCTTTATCTCATGTCTTGCAATATTCAGCGCACCGTTCGGATTAGTAAGCCCTCCCGTTTCCTTGATATAAGGCGGATTAGAGGTCACCATGTCGAAAGAGCCGGGCGAAAAAAGGCTCCGTATATTATTTATATCTCCCCCGACTATATTTATACGATCGGCCGCATTATTCAGACGTACGCTTCTCATGGCCATATCAGCCATATCTTCCTGGATCTCCAGTCCCGTAAATGCAGCGCCCTTTCCCTTGGCGCACATAAGAAGCGGTATAACTCCCGTTCCCGTTCCGAGATCGATCACCTTCATGTTCGGACGTCCTGCCGCAAAATTCGCAAGAAGAACCGCATCCATTCCGAAACAAAAACAAGAAGGGTTCTGTATTATACAGAACCCGTTGCAATCCAGATCATCTATTCTTTCATTGTCCCTGATCTCGGCTCTTTTAAGGAGCTCCTCAATCGAGATTTGACTTTCCATCCTGCTTCTCCAATGCTTCAAGTGCCTTCAGATCCGCATCTTCGTTACTGTTCTTACCATGCTTGTCATTATCCGGACGACGGCGGCGCTTAGGCTTAAACTTAAGATCTGCGATCTTATAATCCATAGCCTCTTTGTTACCTTCTTCATCAACAACAAGTATCCTTACAGACTGTCTCAGAACATTTACCGAAGCAACCTCACCGGTTATACCGTCCACGGTAGTAACCGTATCTCCCGGATTCGGAAGCTTGGAATTAAGATATTCATAAGTATCCTGCTCATACTTGAGACAGCACATAAGGCGTCCGCAGGAACCGGATATCTTAGTCGGATTAAGAGAAAGATTCTGCTCCTTTGCCATCTTGATAGATACCGGAATAAACTCCGAAAGGTATGAATGACAGCAAAGCTCTCTTCCGCACATACCGATTCCGCCTGCCAGCTTGGTCTCGTCTCTGACACCGACCTGACGAAGCTCTATTCTGGTTCTGAATACAGATGCAAGGTCTCTTACCAGCTCACGGAAATCAACTCTCCCATCTGCAGTAAAGTAGAAAAGTACCTTGCTGTTATCAAATGTATACTCTGCAGCTATGAGCTTCATTTCGAGCTCATGCTCCTTTATCTTCTCAAGACATATCTCATATGCCTTCTTTGACTTTTCCTTATTGCTTTCAAACTGCTTACTGTCTTCCTCGGTCGCAAGTCTTATGATAGGCTTCAGGTCCTGAGGAATGCTTCTTTCATCTACCGACTTTCTTCCCGAAACAACGTGACCGTATTCAACTCCTCTCGCAGTCTCAACTATTACGTAACATCCCTCCGAAACGTTATAATCCTTCGGGTCAAAATAATAAATCTTACCGTTCGTCCTGAAACGAACACCTATAACATCCTTCATTTATATCTCCTTAAGCGTCAGAATAAGTAGACGCATAATGTCATCCAGTCTGGCATTAGCCTGGATTCGTAGCTTAGCATTTTCAATGGCTTTGGACTTATCTTCAAGCTCATTGAATGACAGGTACTTGGCCTGCTCGCTTATGACAGAGTACTGGTTCTTGAAGAGAATCTTATCCGGATTACCGGTAACCTTCAGCACCAGAATATCCCTGTACCATACCATCATGAGATCCAGGTACTCGCCTATGCTCATCTTATAATGCTCGGCGCCTGTTATGGCATCGGCAATATCTTCCATATCCATGTTGTAGATCTTGGTCTCGAGATCTATGACAGAATTAATAAGTCCCTGATAATCTTCGTTTGTTGCAAGGCTTATGGCCTTACCGAGATTACCTTGTGCATATTCAATGGCAAAATTCGCCTTCTCGCTGCTGATACCGAGAGTGTTTATCAGATAATCCTTTATATCCTTCTCTCTTACCGGCTTCGTACTTATCTCTATACATCTGGATCTGATCGTAGGAAGAAGCTTGTCCGGATTCGATGTGATGATAATCACAATTCCGTATTCAGGCGGTTCCTCAATGGTCTTAAGAAGTGCATTCTCTGCCTGAACATTCATCTTCTCGCCGTCCTTGATGATATATATCTTATATCTGCTCTTATACGGCTTTATATCCATGTTGTTAACAACCTGCTCACGTATCTCGTCAACAGTGATGACGCCCGGCTTTGCATGCGTCACATATATGACATCCGGATGATTTCCCGTATCCATCTGGTGACAGGACGGACAGGAATCACAAGAGTCCGTGCCTCCCTGCTCACACTGAAGTGTTTTCGCAAAACAGAAAGCAAGCGAACTTCTTCCGCTTCCTTCTTCACCCGATATTATATAAGCATGGCTGACCTTTCCGGCCTCAATGCTGCTTCTGAATCTGCTGATTATATCTTCATGTCCGACAACATGTCTGAAATCCATCGAACCACCTCCAAACCCCTGAGTAATCACATAATTACCCTATCAGCTCTTTAATCCTGCCCCTTATAATACCACATATATCATCGATAGGTAAAGTTGCATCTATCTTTTCTATTCGTTCCGGGAATCTCTCCGCCAGACTTCTGTAGCCCTGAGCTACGGCCTTATGGAATTCCAGAGACTCGCTTTCCATTCTGTCCAGCTCCTTCTGGTCTTTCTTCCTTGCAATTCCTACATCTGCCGGAAGATCAAGCAGAAATGTAACGTCCGGCATATATTTTCCTATAGCCTGGCAATTAACTTCATATACATTTCCTACGCCGAGACCTCTTGCCATTCCCTGATATACCAGAGAAGAGTCAACAAATCTGTCACTGATAACGGCCTTTCCCGAATCAAGTGCCGGTCCGACCACTTCACTTATAAGCTGTGCGCGGGCACTTGCATACAGAAGCATCTCCGTTACGGGAGACATTTCCGTATAATCCTTATTAAGGATTATCTCTCTTATAGCCTCGCTTATTACTGTTCCGCCCGGTTCACGGGTTATAAGTACATCATAGCCTTCCTTCTCAAGATACTCTTTAAGAAGAGCTATCTGAGTTGACTTACCCGAACCGTCCGGTCCTTCCATTGTGATAAAGATTCCCTTTTTCATATGTATATATCTCCTTTACGGTGTGTCTGCTTCTCCGTTCATAAATGCAACAACTCTCTCGGCCTCGGCCTTATCCTCTATCGGTGCCGGCTGCCAGTTGTTGCGATCGCCCGTATATACATAACACGGTATGATATCCGAGCTTTTTGATACCAGTGTAAATTCACCGTCTTCTTCATGAATAGTCAGATAACATTTATATATAACAGTCTTATTTGTCTTCGGATAATTGTTTCCGCCGAAACAGAAGTTTCCGAGAGAATAGACTATCTCTGCTCCGTTATATTCCTCTATACGCTGTAAGCAGTGGGGATGTGCACCGATAACAAGATCCGCTCCCTCATCCACAAGATATCTGCAGGCCGAAACCTTCCAGTTTTCGGGCGACGGCTCATATTCCTGTCCGCCGTGAAAATATATTACCTGAAAATCCGAATTCTCTTCGGCTTCTTCCAGATGCTTCACCGCATCATACACTTCGTTGAAATTATAATATGCAACACAGACTATCGCTATACGGTAGCCTTCCTTATCATAATAAATTATCTTATCCCGAAGACCCCAGTCTACTCCTGCAGCATCCAGAGCTTCTCCCGTATCGGCAAGCGCATCGCTTCCGTAGTCAAGCGTATGATTATTGCATATAGACACCGCATCTATTCCGCCATCCTTAAAAATCCCCGCATACTTGGCCGGGGACTTGAACCAGAAACCGCCGTCTTCTCCCTTATCTCTTAAAATTCCCTGACTATCGGAGAATACATTCTCGCAATTTGCAACCGTCAAGTCATCATCCGTAAAATGCTGATTTACCTTTTCAAAGAAATATGTGGAAGGGAGATTCTCTTCACTCCACAACATGGATCCTTCACTCCGGTTTTCAAGATCGGATGCCATACAGCAGTCTCCCACAAATGTCATCTCTATATCAAAATCCCGGGCAGTTGATTCCGTAACAGCCTCCTCGGTCGGGTTTTCGGCAGAGGCACTGCCCTCTTCCGTGACAACTTTGGTAAGCTCTTCAGTTTCCTCTTCTTTAACTTCCTCCGACACCCTGTCACCAATGGACATGTATCCGGCATCTTCGGTCGTCACCACGGCTTCTGCTTTCAGCTTGTTCTTTTCCTTTAATGCCGGCTTTATAAAAAGGATATATCCCGCTACTCCCGCCATTGAAAAGAATAATACCATTATTATAATAACTGCCGTTATCTGTCTCTTTATATGCTTACGCCGACGCTCTCTTTCAATCCGACGTTGTTTGTCGATATCTCTGAGAGCGCGGTTCACATTCTCTTCATTCATAACCCCGTAACCCCTGTAACTTATATAAACCTTAACTCTTCTTATCAGACTGCCGTCGTTACAAACAACTGATCGGCAAGTCCCGATTCTCTGATGGTCTCCGCGGTTTTTTCCGCAAGAGCTCTCTCTTTAAATACCCCGAATACTGTAGGGCCGCTTCCGCTCATCATGGCATTTACGGCGCCTCCGTCTTTCATAAGCTTCTCAAGTTCCGCAATCTCCGGATGGAGCGGCGCGGTAACATATTCCAGTACATTTCCGAAACGGGATGTAACTCCTTCAAGATCATTCTTTTTCAGAGCTTCAACCTGTCCGTCGATATCAGGATGCGGAATTATCTCCCCCGATTCCGTAAGTCTGTCATATCCACCGTACGCTTCTGCAGTAGATACCGAACATAAAGGTTTCGCAACAACGAATACACACTCGGGAAGTGAGCTGAGTCTTGTAAGCTCTTCGCCGATACCTTCCGAAAGTGCCGTTCCTCCCATTATACAATAAGGAACATCCGCTCCGAGCCTTACTCCGATCTTCATAAGTTCCTCTTCCGTAAGGCCTGCAGAAAGAAGTTCATTCACCCCTTTAAGCGTAGCGGCACAATCACTGCTTCCGCCCGCCATTCCAGCTGCTATGGGGATGTTCTTATCAAGTACGATTCTGATACCTTTACTAAAGCCGGCCTTTTCCATTATACACCTTGCCGCCTTATATATCAGATTATCTTCTCCGAGTGACAGGCTCCGTCCACCTTTTCCTGCAAGAGATATGTCTATACCCGACTCCTGAACATCAAAGGTAAGCGTATCATATATATCAAGCGACTGCATTATCATCTTTACAAGATGGTAACCATCATCCCTTCTTCCGAGTATATCCAGTCCAAGGTTAACTTTAGCATAAGCTTTCTTTTCTATCATGCCCAAACCTCCTAAATTAGGACTATTGTACTATATTTAACTTAATCTTGCATTCATTATATTTGTATGATATTTTAAAAAGTGGTGTGCTAAGAGCACATAATACTTTTCTAATTAGTGGAGGATATACTATGGCAGCAACAAGAAGACAGACAAAGGGTGGTCTGAAAGCATCAGGCATTATATACCTTCTTATCGGTATAGTATGCGTTGCAATCGGCATCATCACTTTAATCGCTAATTCAAGTTACATGATCAAAGGCGAGTGCCTGAAAATGGATGATTATCTTGAATCCGGTGTCTATCCGGTAGGTGAGTACGTAAAGATGGACGTTCATTCACTTCTCGGAAATTACGCTGAAACAAAACACACAACTAACGGTATTCCGACAGGAACCGATCAGTACTATGTATTATGGCTTGACAACGACACATTCATATCAATTAAAGTTAAGAGCAAGAAAGATATCGAAACTCTCAACAAGATCGTGGATGAGACATGGGCAAGCGATGACTGGTACTCAACAACATCATTTGAGGCAACCGGTAAGCTTAAGAATATCTCAAACAGTGAACTCCGCGGTTTCTATAATGATTTCTTCGATGAATTCTGCGAATACATGGGAATAGAGAAGTCAGAGCTTACAAGCCAGTTTACAATTAAAGAGATTGAGATCGACTGTACTGATTCAAGAAGCAGTCTCTGGGGATTATTCGCTCTCTTCTGTGGTCTCGGAGTTCTTTTGATCCTTGTAGCTCTTGCTACTCTCAAGAAGGCTAAGAACTTTGATAATGCACCTGCAGTTGATTATTCAAATGTTGATTACACACCGGTTGATACAACAGCATATAATCCGGTCGATACAAGCGCTCCATATGACCCTACAGGTGCAGACCTGAACGCTTCTTCGGACGCTAACCTGAATAACACGGATCCGGGTATGACACTTAACGGTGGTCAGGATCCTAACAACTTCCAGTAGAAGAAACATGCGCCTCCTGGCGCATATAAAAAAAGCATCGGCACAAGCAGTACCGATGCTTTTTTATATTACATGATTTCTATAATCACTCTTTATACCTTAAGATATTCCGCAAGACCGTCATGGTCATTATCATATTCGGTTATAACATCTGCAGCGGATTTGACTGAATCGGGCGCGTTGATCATAGCTATACCGAGGCCGGCAGCTTGTATCATAGAGATATCGTTATCTCCGTCTCCTGCCGCTATCGAATTCCGTACCGGAATTCCAAGATGTTCACACAGGCGTATCATAGCTTCGCCTTTTCCCGACTGCTTTGGTATAAGTTCAAGATAATACGGGTTTGAATACATTAATTTCAGTCTGTCTCCGAAGGCGTCCTCTGCAGCCATTCGAAATCTCTCCTGCTTCTCATGATCATGCAGCTCTATACATATAACCTTGCACGGCGGAACATCCATATAATCCAGAGCATCCGCTCCGTCCTTAACCGGAGTTTTAATGACTATCCTGTAAAAATCCAGGCATTCTCCTCCGAAAGGCGACAGGATATATTCGTCATTATAAGTATGCACATATATATCGTGTTTCTTTGCCAGCTCAAAGATCTCTCTTATAAGATCCTGTTCTATCCCTACTCTGTAGATAGTCTCATCTTTATCCACATCATAGATCTGCCCGCCGTTATAAGCCATTACAAAGCTTCCCGGCAGATTAAGCCCCAGTCCGTCATATACGGCTCTTCCGCTGTTGATATCTCTTCCCGTACATATGGCAAACCGGTTCCCCGCATCCACAAATCGCCTCAGAGCCTCCATTGTCTTCGGTGATATTTTCTTCTCTTTCGTAAGGATCGTTCCGTCCAGATCGCTTACGAAAAGCTTAAGGTCTGATGAATTCATATTCCGTTCCCACTCCAATTGCTTCAAATCCGGATTCGGTAACGGTAAACCTGACTCCGTCTTCCGTCTGTGTCAGCACCCCGCCAAAATCCCTATCATTATTGATCGTTCCCTGATTCGTAGAAAGGTCACTTCCGGAAATATTAGCGTAACAATCGGCATATGTCAATCTGTAAAAATCGAAACAGAGCTCATAACCTCCTACCTGAGGACTATCCATTGCCACAGAGAGAGTTGTTAAAGGATCACCCTTAAGCACCCATTCACCCATATATATGTTATCTGTTTCTCTGTAATAATCCGGGTCACGAGAATCCGGACCTGCACCGTCAGGAGCACCTGTAGTTCCGTCCGGTCCGCTCGGATCCTGATAATCTCCGCCCGGTCCGGCTGCATACGGATCAACACCTGCCGGATAGTAATAACCGAATATATCATATACGAGCGGCGTCATCTCTGTAATATCACCGCTTTCATCTGTCGTAACCTTACATATTCCCGGTATATATCTTCCCGAATGAGCCATATCCTCCATGCCTTTTACGTAATAAGTAACCGCACTCAGAGGATATTCGCTGTTCGGATAAGTATAACTGATAACCTCTTCATCTTCTCCGTAGAGATTGAGGACCTCCGGGTTGATAAGAATTCTCTGAAGCGTTACACGATCTCCCATATCAAACCATGAAACAGCATAAAATGTACTGTTCTTCAGGCGAAGCTCTTCGTTGATATTATTTATTCTGTCCATCTTCGGCTCTTCTTCATTCAGACTTCTGAAAACCCAGAATCCGTCATTTGCCGTTCTTTCATAGTTCAGTCCTTCGTAGCTGAACTGTGATTCACCATTACCGATCTCACGAAGAAGAAGCGTATCGCAATTCATATTATTTACGAGAATTATCTGGTATGTAGCATAGCTTCCTATCATACTGTCCCCGTATTCAGAAAAACCTAACGTCACATCTCTTCCCGTAAGCTTTATCAGATTACCGGTACCGGGTATCTCCTCAAAGAGATCATCCAGTTCATAATCAAACGTGATAAATTCTGCGTCATTTCCGCGCATGAAGGTGACTTCACTCATTTCCGAATTAAATGTAAGAATATCGGGAGTTTCTTCCGGATTCATGATTGCCTGTCCACGCGGTACAAGCTCCCAGGTACCGTCCAGATATTCCTTCATATCTTTTCGGGATATGATAAGAGCTTTATCGGTACTAAAGAGATTATCGTCTATAGCAGCTTCTGTGGCAGACTCGGTTGTTTCCTCCGTGGTCCCTTTGGTTACTTCTTCCGTGGTCGACACGGCTTCCGTCACGGGTTCTTCCGTCTCGGTCTTTATACCCGGCATATTAAAGCCACCGCCGCTTCCTTCATCCTTCTTATCTTTATCTCCACATCCCATAAGCATCATAAGGCATATTATCGCACAGATTCCCTTAAATCTTCTCATAGGTCCATCCTCCAAAATAAAAATGAAATTAATGACATAATTCTTTTAAAAACACGTCCAAACCCCATCTTGACAAACGGACTGCTCTCTGTTATGATATTATCATCTTGATAATATGTTCGTGAGGTGCCGCATATGTATATAAGAGAAAAAAATCCCGCCCGTGCATTTTTATGGCTTCTTCTGATTCCGGTTATTCTAGTTCTGGACTTTGTAGTAGTTATGTTGGTAATAAGGATGGATCTGCATATAAACCCTGCCGATGATACGACACATAGCCTGTTCGTAGTCTTAATGTTTTACATCCTGCTTCTTGGTGTTTTTCTGGGCTTTACTTTTATCGGTTTATTCATCATTACTGCATGGCTGATCTTTAAAACCTATAAGGGCATATCTTTCAGAAATGAATTAGCGCATATGCTTGTCATAGCGGATACAAACTCGGAGGAACACCTCCATCAGAATGTATTTAACCCTCAAAAGAAAAGTATAATATTAAATTATGTGATATATCTGACCATCGGCGCTGTCATTTTCTATCTCGCGATCCAACGCGCCATAATGATATACACCAATTCCGGCACCTTTTATCTCTGGGACATAGTAATATCTGGTGTTCTGCTATCCGCCTATTCTGTACTCGCCGTAAAGAATATCAGGAGTATTCCTTCAAGTATCATCTTCCATGATACCGGCATCGAACTGGGTGATAAGGAGATCGAATACAAAAATATAGAGATCATCCGCTCTTCATGCAGCATAAAGAATCTGACCGGTCTATTCGGCTGCAGATGTATTACCATATACGGAGATTTCGGTAAACGAAAGATTCTCATAGGTCAGGATATCATGCATAACAAAGCACTCAGATTAAATCTTCTGACAACCCTGTATCTCGAAGCTAAAAAGCATGATAAGCTTATAAATATATCATGATCTGTCGGCACTGTATGAAGTTTCCACCATTCGATCTAAAGAGATTCTGGGGGTTAATTTCCCAATTTCGAAATACTGCTCGTCAGTGCCTCCTTGGCTTTACTCTCCGATGTAGCGGATGCAGAGTAAACTCCCATATAGTTCGCCTTAAATGTATAATACTGAACCAGACTCAGGCTCTGCGGAACACCTGCCATGGTTCCGGTTATCCTGAAACCTTCACAGGTTTCGCCGGCCAGTGTTATGGTATCTCTTTCTATACTGGAAACACTGATACCCTGGCTTTCCATTTCCCTTTTAAATTCTTCTTTAAGAGTATCGAGCATCTTGTCAAATTTTGTGCTTGATTCTGCTACATTGTACGGAGTCTGCTGTACCGAAAAGGCGATTATTGCTATATCCTTTTGGTTTTCAGCTTGCAGTTCCGTAACAAGCTGGCCCGACTCAAGTGTCTTCTTCTCAGCTTCGGCATCATATGCATATTTTTTTGCTTCATAGTTCGAACCCAGACTTATCTTGATTTCGAAAAATTCATTCTTAAATTCCTGATCATTGTAGGTTCCCGGTATATATTCGGCTTTTCCGTAAAGCTTCTTATACTTATCAAGTCCTACAAATATGACAACTCCTATAACCAGAGCGACCATGATGAATATGATCACCTTCGTCATACCGGTGGTGTTCTGTACCGCTGATTTTGCATACGAAACCGGTGAAGGAATATCATAATCCATGTTAAGTCCCGCAGGTTCCCTGTAATTAGTATTCACGGGATCTCCGTAATTACTGTTTGCGGGGCCTCCATAGCTATTGTTCGCAGGACCGCCGTAATTATTATTCGCAGGACCGCCATAGGTGTTATTTCCCTGTCCACCTGATGAATTGATATCATTATCATCGCTTTTAAGCTGCATCTCCATCTCCTCCCATACACATTAATACTTTTATTATATTCGCTCGAAATATTCTTTTACATCAAGCAATGAAGACATTACCTTTCCGGCAAGACCTCTTATCTCCTCATCCGGCTGCAGTATATCCGGCACCATTATGGAAAATCCGCCTGAGGCTTTTGCTGCTCTTATTCCGTTAAACGAATCCTCTATTATACAGCATTCGTCCGGTTTACATCCCAAAACTTCCATAGCCTTAAGAAAGCTGTCCGGTTCCGGCTTGCTTCTCTCTATCATATCTCCGCCTACAACTTCATCAAAAAATGGAAGCAGTCCGGCATCACCGAGTTCTCTTTTAACCGTATCAGTTCTTGTAGAAGAAGCAATGGCTGTTTTAATACCCTGAGCTTTAAGGTATTCCAGCAGTTCTCTCACTCCTGTCTTGATCGGAATATTTCCGCCCATGGTCTTCTCTTTAAAGAGTGCCGCAGCTCCCTCCCACAGTTCTTCCAGCGGGAAATCCGGTCCGAAGCTTTCTCTCATTATGAGCTTCGTCTGTTCCATAGTTACACCGATACACTTATGGCTGACTTCTTCAATCTTATCCAGGTCGTTATAACCGTATTTCTTCGCAACTTCCTTGTTGCAGTCTATATATAGTCTCTCCGAATCAAAGATGACTCCGTCCATATCAAAAATTACATATTTAAACATCTGATTCTCCTAAATAAAATATATGTCACCTATTATATCATTATTTTTTTGTGCTATGCAATCATAACAGCCAATGCCGAGTCGGAGTTTTATCTCAGGTAATACGGAAAAAAGCAACATTGATTAAACTCTTTCGAAGCCTTATTATATACACATGGGTAGAATAATAGATAAAATCTTAATATTCCTTCTTACGCTGATTTCGATCTTTCAGGTTTTGAGCGGTATGACAAGGCTTACGGTGATATATCTGTCACTTGCCGTCATTGCGGTAAACTATTACCTGCTTACCGAAAACCGTTCGGATTTTGCCGTAAAACTCACAGGCGTAAAAGAACATGTATCATTCATTCTGGAAATACTCTGCATGCTTGTTATCATTATATTTCCCGAAGCGGCAGTCACTGTTCCGAACGTTATATATGACAGTATGAAGAGCAGAAATTATATAGCTCTCGGTATGGGTATCATAAACCTGATCCTGCTATATCCTAACGTAAACATATATCTTTTTCTGTTTACGGTTCTGATAAGTCTTCTTGCCATATATTTATGCATAAATAGCGAACATACGGCTGTTCTTGCTTACAACTTTCACCGTCTCAGAGACGACAGCAGTGAGAAGAGTGAGCGTCTTCTGAGTCAGAATCTCAGTCTGGAAAAGGCAAAAGACAATGAGATATATACGGCACAGCTTTCCGAACGTAACCGCATCGCCAGAGAGATCCATGATAATGTCGGCCATATTCTCTCGAGAGCACTTCTTCAGACAGGCGCAATGCTGGCTATCCATAAGGAAGAACCTGTCTCCGCCGAACTTGCGGATCTTCGTTCCACACTTGATACGGCCATGAATAACATAAGAAGCAGCGTGCATGATCTGCATGATGAGTCCATTGATCTGAAAGCCGGTATAAATCAGATGACGGAGCTTCTACGTAACAGCGGACGCTTTAATGTACATGTGGAGATAGATACCGAACATGATATGCCCCGCGATATCAAATATGCTATTTTAGGTATAACCAAAGAATGTATAACCAATATTCATAAGCACAGCAGAAATCCGGAGGTTGATATCAAAATTATCGAACATCCGTCCATGTACCAGATTGTGATCCACGATTATGATACACAATCCGGCACACACACGGAAAAACCCGCCTCTCCGGAAATATCCTCAAACGGAATCGGACTATCCAACATACGTTCCAGAGTCGATTCTCTGGGCGGTAAACTCAGCATAACGACAGATGACGGGTTCCGGGTATTTGTTACTATCCCTATAAACTGATAACAGAAAGGTATGGACAGATGAAAATAATCGTAGTAGATGATGACAGACTTGTAGCAGTTTCACTTAAGACCATAATCGAAGCGGAAAAAGGCATGGAAGTTCTTGCCGTAGCCGGCAGCGGTGAAGAAGCAGTCTCTCTTTACAGAGAACTCCGTCCCGATATTCTTCTTACCGATATCCGTATGGAAGGAATGACCGGACTTGCCGCAGGCGAGGCGATCCTTTCGGAATTTCCGGACGCAAAGATACTCTATCTGACAACCTTCAACGATGATGAATATATAATCAAGGCACTTTCGATAGGTGCCAAGGGCTATATCATAAAGCAGGACTTTGATTCCATAGTTCCTTCACTCAAAGCCGTTTACGGCGGCCAGACCGTCTTCGGAAGTGAAGTAACGGAGAAGCTTCTCTCGCGCACCGAACAAGGCACTTCAACCGAAGGCCACTTTGACTATGAGCATTTCGGTCTTTCCGATCAGGAATATGCGATCGTAAAATGCGTGGCAGACGGCCTCTCAAACAAAGAAATCGCGGACAATCTCTTCCTCTCGGAAGGAACCGTCCGCAATTATATAAGTACCGTTCTCAGCAAGCTTGATCTCCGCGACAGAACCAATCTTGCGATATTCTATTATAAGAATCTTTAACTTCAAGCGGCAGGCTGTCTTGCCGCTTTTTGTTTTATCCTCTTGCTCTTTCCTTGAAGAAACGTGTAAATGCAAGTCCGATCGCCAGACACGTAATTCCAAATAACAGCTGAAGTCCGTAGCATTCGATAACATCGGATAATCCCGCTCCTTCATACCAGATACGTCTTGATGCTATGGAATACCAGTAATTCGGAATGAACTGGCCTATTTTTGCGACCTTATCACCCATTATATCCAGTTCCACAAAAGTTCCGCCGAGGAAACTGAAAGAAAGTCCTATTATATTTGTTAAAAACGCTGATGTGTTAGGAGCACCCTTTTTGTTGATTCCGATAGGCAGGCTTGAAATCATTGAAAGCAGCATAGTTATCGAGATTGCATATACAGCCACATTCAGTACCGCAAGCCACCACATTTTCGTGAACAGAAATCTGGTTCCGTCTGCGCTTGTTGCGATTGCAATAAGTAAAGTAACTACGATAAGAGCGACCGTTGCGGCTCCCATGATCAGGAACACATTTCTCTTTGCGAGGCTCGTTGCGGAGATTGCCGATCTGTCTCGCTTCTCCTTATCATTAAAGCTGATAATGACCGGAAGCAGCTGTGAGAAGATGATCGACAGAATTCCGAACGGAAGGAAGATAAATGCGGTATATGATCTTATCGCCGGCTGAATCTCTCTTTCCTTCATAGTTACAAACTGTGAGCTGTCAAGAGAGACGGATGTTCTTTCTGCGGCTTCTTCCACGCTGAAGCCCGAGCTCATATAACCCCTCATACCGTTCAGGAAATCGTTCATCTGCATATTGATGAATATTCCTCTCGGAAGAGATTCGTCATAGATACATTTGAGAAGAGTCGTAACTTCGATTTCATCCTTATTCTCAACCAGTCTGTTGAAGCTGTCTCCGAAACCTTCCGGAATCTCTATATATTCCGCTATACGCCAGTAATACATAAGATCCTTTAACTGATCATCGGTAAGCTCGTCCTTCTTGATGTTATGGGCATTGTCCAGATATGAATAGAGCGCCTGAGATATCTCGGAATTATCTTTATCTACAACAACTATCGGATATTTATCCATGGTTATCTGATTAGGCTCTGTATTCTTTGAAAGTACAAGAGCCGTCAGCATTACAAGTGTTATGGAAACATACATTATGAGGCTCAGCTTATAGTGTCTGAGTACTTTGAAGAATGACTTATAAACTTGCATACTGTTTCCTCCTCGAACATGCAATTCCGACTGCCATACATACTACAGTCATTATTGCAACAACACCCATTGTTCTGTAATATCTCTCACCGACTCCGTAAAGATTGAGTGAGAGGAATGTATCGGTTAATACTGCCGAAGGATTGATCCTGTTGAAAAGCGGAAATTTCTCTTCGATAATAGCTTTCATATCCGGATACATGAGACCTGACATGAATCCTCCGCCTACGGTTATTATCAGAAGTATGGTTTCTTTTACTTCTTCCTTTGCCGTTCCCAGATGTCCTACCATATATCCTATCGATACACCGAGCAGCGATGAGACTGCTGTAGTTGCATAGATTGCCGTGATATCTCCTCCGAATCTGATATTAAGCACCTTCATATAGTAAGTCAGTGCAAACATCAGGATGGTCACCTGAGTGATGGTGACTGCAACAAACTGAGCCAGTTCAAAGACAACTTTGTTGACCGGTGATACATCTATTCTTATTCCTTCGGTTGACTGATTTGCCTGATTATGAACCACCGTGCTCATTGAAGCGTTTGCACCCATCAGACATATCATTGCTATAAGATTATAGAAATAAGCAACGAAAGGATCTTTATTCTCTCCCGCAAGTCCCGATGATTCAACGAAATCCGCATTACTCAGCTTCTCATCAAGTATACTGTCCATGCTGTCATATTCCGCTGACAGTTCGTCATCATTCATGACTGTGATGACCATATCCATCTGTCTTCTGTAGGTGCTGATAATACTTGTGAGAATGCTTTCGCTCGTTCCGTTATCATATACCATAAGGGAAATGTCATTAAGTCCGGAAACCGTTATTATTCCGCTTATATCGCCATTCTCGAGAAGCGACTCGGCTTCCTCCTGCGACTTAACCTCGACTCTTTCTATCATAGGTTTTCCGCCATCATACTTAAGGTCATCCAGTACCTCTATAAAAGGCATATCTTTCTCTGAAATGTTTTTCACTTCATCGCTTACATATTTCCCGGGAAAGACATCGAAGCTTACATTTCTCAGATCATCAAAGGTTTCCACCGAATTAAGAGCCTCTTCAAATTCTTCACTGATCGGATTATCCATCTCCGGAGCGGTACCCTTTGCCTCAGCCACAGCTATGGCTTCCTGATATGCAGCAACATCTTCCTCGAGTGTAGTCTCACCGAGTGAGGAAAAAGCCTGCATAACCTTATATTCTTCTATAGCGGCATCATCAACTATTACCGCAACCGGAATAGTCTTAGTCTGCTCACTGTCATATATTGTTCTGAAGGCAAATGCGAAAAGCGTGCCAAGTGCGATCGGGAAGAAAAGTGTCCAGAACAGATACTGTTTACTTCTCAGCCCTGATTTTATCTGCATTAATAAAACTCGTCCAAACATATCATTATCCTCTATATTCACTGTCTGTTTCGGTTAACTGCCTGCGTATCCGAGCCGCCTCACTCGCTGTCTCTGAGTTCCTTACCTGTGATTTCCAGGAATACATCGTTGAGTGTAGGAAGCTCCGAATAGATTCTGTCATAATCAAGATTATTTTCGGCAAAATAATCTATAACATGAGTGATATTATGCTTTCCGCCGCTGCACTTAAGTGTAAGCTTTCCGTTCTGGTAACTTACGTCATATACATGATTAAGCTTACCGATGGTCTCTACATGCTCTTTTGCAAGTTTCTTCACGTCTACGATCACATTTTCTGTGTTCCTGATCTTGCCCTTAAGTTCTTCGGCGGTACCGGAAGCAACTTCCTTACCTTTATCCATTATGAGGATTCTCGAACAGATCTGCTCGACCTCTTCCATATAGTGTGAAGTATATATTATCGTCGCTCCGTTTTCGTTCAGCTGAGTGATTCCCTCAAGTATCTTATTACGTGACTGAGGATCTACCGCAACTGTCGGCTCATCAAGTATTATCAGCTCAGGCTTATGTGCTATACCGCAGGCGATATTAAGTCTTCTGAGGAGACCGCCCGATAGTTTATTCGGAAAGAACTTCCTGAAGTCCCCGATATCTACAAACTGTATGGCTTCTTCAACATATTGTTTTCTCGTTGCCTTATCCTTAATGTATAATCCGCAGAAATATTCTATGTTCTCCTGAACGGTCATCTCTTCGAATACGGCTACATTCTGGCATACCACACCGATCCGTCTTTTCAGGTCATTTCTGTTCGGACCCATTTTCTTACCGAAAACTTCGATATCTCCCTTATCATATGAGAGAAGCGATAATATACAATTGATGGTTGTCGTCTTTCCCGATCCGTTAGGTCCCAGCAGTCCGAATACTTCTCCCTGTTTTATCTCAAGGCTGAAATTATCGAGAGCTATCAGTTCCTTATATCGCTTTACCAGGTTACTTATTTTTACTACAGTTTCGCTCATCTATAGATCCTCCTAAATCATAACCGCGTAATCTGTTTTGATGATCCTATCTTATCAAGTCCCCGAAAAATCTTGTAGTGATGAATGTAAGAATCACTATATGACATTTGTCACATTTCATGTATAATAGTAAAATGTATTTGCCTAGTGGTTTTATAGGTAAAAGAAGTTACAACGAGGTATTATTATGGCAGAAAAGATTTTTTATCCTGATTTTTTTAACGATGTTTTCGGTCCCATCATGCAGCCCGGTTCCAGCGGAGGATTTGCGGGTACTTCAAGATCGGCAAGGATTGCACGATACAGCGTTCTTTCCGATCCTCTTACTCAGCGAATCATAGAAAACGCCCTTTCAACTAATGCCAAGGTTCCGGGAGTAAAGATTGTTCCGGGTCCCATGGGAACAGGCGGAGGCTATCTTTTCAGCGCTCTCGATGCTGTAAGAGAAGCAAAGGGATACAGTCATGAAAAAATGATCGAAGGACTGATAGTCGCAGCTATGCTCGGTGCCATAGCTTATACCCGCTCCAATCCAAGTGGGGAAAGAGGCTGTGTTGGTGAATCCGGAGTGTGCAATGCAATGGCCGCCGCTGCCGTTGCTCAGATGAGCGGTGCCACACCGGATCAGGTGGAAAATGCCGCATCTATGGCGCTTCAGGCAAATCTCGGACTTGTCTGCGATGTTATCCCCGGAGGCAAAGAATTTCCGTGCATTACAAGAACTGTAAGAGCCGCCGTTACAGCTCCGCTTTATGCTGATCTTGCAAGATCCGGCATCGACCCGCTTATTCCTTATCATGAAGTAATAGATGCCATGGAGGAGCATTATAAAAAAACTCCGCAGGACATGCTTTGCGGCTGTACCTGCGGAATTAACTGCTCACCATCTGCTCACAGATGTCATCTGTTTCAGCAGACTGAATATATGGATGGCAAGTTGAAATATAAAGCATAAGCCTTATATTCTACTTTCCGTCCGGAAAACTTGTAAATACTCCCTGTTCAACTATCGGGTAATCATAAGCTTCTTTTGCATCTGCAAAAGCTTTGATCATAAATACCATATTTCTCGCAAGGTTTCTCATGGTCTGCAGACCTTCGAGATCCTTACGTACATCTTCAGCTGTATGTCCGTGTACCTGATTCCAGTATGTACTCGGTGCAAGCGGCATACCACTTATCAAAAAATATTTATTAAGCACATCGAAGGTTGCTGTGTTTCCTGCTCTTCTGCAGCTTACAACCGATGCACCGACCTTCATGTGCTTAGAAAATGAAGTGCTGTAGAACAGTCTGTCGGCAAAGGCAAGAAGTGTCCCGTTCGGAGATCCGTAGTATACCGGGCTTCCCAGAACAAGACCATCGGCTTCTTCAAACTTAGGGGCCACTTCATTTACCAGATCATCTATCACGCATTTCCCTGTCTTTCCGCAGTTATTGCAGGAGAGACATCCTCGGATATCTTTTCCTCCCACCTGAATAACCTCTGTCTCTACGCCTTCCGCGTCAAATACTTTTATCATCTCTTTTAATGCCTCAGCTGTACAGCCATTCGCATGAGGACTTCCGTTTATAAGTAATACTTTAGCCATAATATACCTCCTAATATGATTTAATATCCTATCTTCGTAAGTACACTGTCGATCAGCGCCGCATTTTTAACAGAAAACTCCGGTGTTATATAATGCTTCTCTTCGCCCATAACACATCTGCTGAACTGTTCGATCTCAAGTGAGTAATTATTCGGAACGGATATATATCTCTCCGTCTCGCCATCTTCGGTGTAAATTTTATAAGATACCTCACCTTCCTGATTATATTCAACCTCTGATCGGATGCTTCCCTTGGTTCCGTGGATATACAGTCTGTCATATCTTGCGTTGGTATTCTCGCCCAGCATCATACCGACATTGAAAGAAGCTCTTACACCATTATCAAACTTTATGAGCCCGCCGGTGAAAACATCAACACCCTTATCCGAAAACTCCGCATCAGCCTTAACATATACCGGCTCACCTTCAGTAAGAGTAAGGATCATAGTTGAGCAGTAGCATCCGAGATCATACATCGCACCGCCGCCGAGATCCTTATACAGTCTTATATCTTCCTTATAACCCTGTGTCACAAATGCGGTATCTATATAATCAATCTCCCCGATAACACCGCTTCGTACATCATTCTTCAGGCTGTCGATATAAGGGCTGTGAAGATAAGCATAGGCCTCCATAAGAAGTACTCCGCTTTCTTCCGCAACCTTAAACATCTTCTTAGTTTCTTCCGCTGTAAGTCCCATCGGCTTCTCACACAGAACGTTTTTCCCCGCCTTAAGTGCCTTCTCCACCCACGGAAGATGCAGATTGTTCGGGAGCGGGATATAAACTGCCTGAACCTCTTTATCCTCTAAAAGCCCATCGTAGCTTCCGTAAGCTTTTTCGAATCCAAACGTATCCTTATATCTCTCGGCCTTTTCAAGACTTCTTCCCGCAATGGCATAGAGCTCGCAGGACTGCGACTGTTTCATGCCCGGTATGGTTCCCCAAGCTGCCACATTTGCCGTACCGAGTACACCCCATTTTACTTTACTCATATCGTTCTCCTTTTGTAACTGTTCGGAAGATTACTCATTTATAAATAGTACACGTAATTTTCTTTTCTCGGAGCAGGTGCCGCGAGCGGTGCTGCCGCATATCCGAGCGCACAGTGTCCGATTCCTTCATATTCATCTTCGATTCCGAGTCTCTTCAGGAGTTCCTTACCGAATCCGGATTCAAACTCTTCTTTTGCTCTGTGGATCCAGATGCTTGCAACACCCAGGCTTTCAGCCGCATTCATGAGATTGCCCATAACAAGAGAGCCATCATATACATGAGTTGCAACATCCTTCTTGGCAAGGACTATAAGGATAACGGGCGCTCCGTAGAACGGATCAAAACCCGCATCCCAACCGCCTATGGATCTGTTATCTTCGGAAATCATATCTCTGATCTCCTTATTCGTTACGGCGATGATTATAGGACTCTGCTTCCCCATTCCCGTAGCTGCATAAGTACCTGCCTCGATGATTGCCTTAAGCTCCTCATCCTTTATCATATCAGGTTTAAAATTTCTGCAGCTTCTTCTTGATTCAAGAACTTTTATAGTTTCATTCATGATTATTACCTCCATTCGTAATATAATTTATAATTCTATGTTTCTAGAATAATTTATTTGTTCCGCAAACAAAAGCATATATTTACCATGTTTTGCCTATTTTTTGCGGTCATAAAGTGATATAATCGGTTTATAAACAGGGGGGAGTAATCAATTATGGACAACAATACTATTCAACCGATCACAGTAGATTTTTCCGAACAGGTTCCGTACTTTGACAGTATCTATCGGAGTATCTTTCTTACGGTAACCGGTCAGGCCAAAGTGGCCTCATCCGATTGGGGCAGTGATGAAAGAGCCGTGGAATTTGTTAGAAATATAATTAAGCTTGAAATCGCACAGCAGCTTCAGGTCTGCAGCAGCAGAGGCAAGTCTGTCAAGAAACTGCATGAGGAAATACCTGCCATACACGAGGCTTGTGTAAATCAGCTGATGGGTAAACATTTTCAGGTATATGATTTTGATATTACATCAATAACCCCGAATGACGATAATCTTACTACCATCGATAAGCTTGACCTCGCTGAGGTCATGTCCGCAATGACAAAGGTTTGCCCTCTTTGCGGAAACACAAACTCAGCAGAAGTTAAGATCTGTAAGTATTGCGGTGGAAACCTCCGATAATATATGTTACCTGCGGATGCTGTGGATTAACCGATAAGACCACTGATAAGGATAGCTAATATAAGCACCGGCAGTACGTACTTAAAATATCCTGTAAGCTTTGGGCTCATTTTCATGCCGCTGCCTTTGTTTGCTTCCGCAAAAAACTTATCGGCGCCCCATCCGTATTTTGTAATACAGAACATAAGGAATACGAGTGCACCTATCGGAAGAAGGATATTACTTACAACGAAATCCTCGCTGTCAAGGATATCTCTGTTTCCGATCAGGTGTATATTTTTTAATATGTTATAACCGAGTACACAAGGTATACTTGCTAAGAGCATAAATATGCAGTTTACAAGAACAGACTTCACCCTGCCCCACTTGAAGTTATCTATGGTAGATCCCACAAGATTCTCAAATACCGCTGTGACAGTCGAGAAACTTGCAAATGTCATAAAGAGGAAGAAAAGCGTTCCCCATATCCTTCCACCCGGCATATTTATAAATACACACGGAAGAGAGATAAAGATAAGCGATGGTCCTTCCGAAGGCTGTATTCCGAAGGAAAAGCATGCAGGGAATATGATAAGTCCCGATGCAAGGGCAACAAATGTATCAAGTGCGCATATCTTCACTGCTTCACCCGTAATAGAATTCTCATCAGACATGTAACTTCCGAACACTTCCATTGACGCAATTCCGAGACTCAGGGTAAAGAATGCCTGATTCATAGCCGCTGTGATCACCTTTATGATTCCGACATGCTTTATGTTGTCCAGATTCGGAAGCAGATAAAAGCTTATTCCTTCTCCCACATTCTTAAGCGTAAAGCTATTGATAACCAGAACGATAATAAGCAGAAGAAGTCCTATCATCATAAATTTATTAACTCTCTCAAGACCATTCTGAACACCGAAGCTGAGAACAAGAAACCCGACTATAACGATGATTGCCATGAAAATCCCCATCTCTAACGGATTATCCAGCATGGAACCGAAGACTCCGCCTACCGCATCTTCCGTCACTCCCTTAAACTCTCCCGTAAGGAACTTCCAAAAGTATGCAAGCATCCAGCCTGCAACCGTTGTGTAATACATCATAAGAAGGTAACATCCTGCGATACAGAACCAGCCGTGAATATGCCACTTTGAACCCGGCTTCTCAAGTTCCTTATATCCTTCGACAATGGTCTTCTTACTGGCACGACCTATACTTATCTCCATAGTCAGTACCGGTATACCCATTAAAACAAGAAACAGAAGATAAAACAGTACAAATATCGCACCACCGTTCTGTCCCGCAACATATGGAAATTTCCATACATTTCCTATTCCTATAGCACATCCCGCACTGACCAGTATGAATCCGAGTCTGCTTTTAAACCCTTCTCTCTTCTGCTTTTCCATAACTTCATAATTCCTTTTCTGAAATGTCGATTTTCTTCGAAAATCGATA
>DEFA01000021.1:98885-99027 GCA_002350525.1 Lachnospiraceae bacterium UBA2864
TTTCTTCGAAAATCGATACCTATGTTCTTGCACCGCTCTCGCGGTTCTTCATCCGCTTCGCGTCTGTTCTGCACTTCACTATCGTTCGTGCAGGAATCCTTCGCTTCGCTCAGGAGCACCGATTTTCTTCGAAAATCGATAC
>DEFA01000021.1:99132-115122 GCA_002350525.1 Lachnospiraceae bacterium UBA2864
TTCTTCGAAAATCGATACCTATTATACATAATAAATGATATTAGAATCAAGGCTTACAGAAGACGAACTAAAACCAGATATCATAAACGTCCAAGACTTGTCTATCACCATTCGATATGCTATAGTTTACTTGCTTGATTCCACTTTATGTTTTGCGTTAGATGCAAATACAAAAACTGAATATTCATCGTGGACCTCCCTGTGAAAGGTATATTTTTATAGAAATCTATTTACAGTTTTTATATATGTAGGAGGTTTATGATGATAGATTTTGATAAGATTACTTTCAGTAATAACTATATGTTTAATACTGTCATGACGCGAAAAGAATTATGTAGAAAGTGTCTTGAGCGAATACTGGGTAAGAACATAACCGATATATCTATTCCGGACAGTGAGAAGTGGATCGGACCGTCAATTGCTGCGAAAAGCATACGACTTGATATCTATTGTGAAGATGAAGATACTATGTATAATATAGAGCTTCAAAACGGGGCAAGTCCGAACCTTCCAAAGCGCAGCAGGTACTATCAATCTCTTATGGATATTGATGACCTCGGTGAAGGTGAGGATTACTTACAACTCCGAAACAGTATAGTGATATTCATATGCACATTTGATCCGTATGAGATGGATCGCCATATCTATACATTTGAAAATCGGTGTATTCAAGATGATACAATAAAGTTGGAAGATGGTACTACCAAGATATTTCTTAACACAAAGGGAACCATGAATGATGTTCCGCTTCCGTTAAAACTCTTTCTGGATTATATAGATAATGGTACCGTAACAGATGAGTTAACTAAGCAGATTGATGACGCTGTTATAGATATACGAAAAGATAAAAGATGGAGAAAACGTATTATGACTTTAGATCAGTATGCAAAAGAACAGGCTGAACTGAAAAAAGACGACTGGATTGCTGAAGGAGTTAAGCAAGGAATTGAACAAGGCCAAGCCCTTGCGACAGATCGTATGAACATCCTTATCTCTAAACTTTTGGAAGCTAATCGGACGGATGAACTCGCCGCTTCTTCCAAAGATCCTGAGTTGCAAAAGAAGCTCTTCGAAGAATTCGGGCTTTTATAAAACTGAATACATGTTATCACTTAATAAAATGAATATTCGAGCCGGGAGATACACTTGTACCTCCCGGCTCGAATATCCCTACAGCTTTGAGTCACAGGATCTTCCCTGTTTTACCAACCCAATTGTAGACTATTATATACTCTATGATATAACTTGTATCGTCTGATTTCCGGGCTTATTCTGAATAATTATCTTCATTACTTTATTCTTAAACTCTCCAACCACTGAACCTCTTTTCTGCACGTTTTTTACTTTATGCATCTCTATATATGCCATCGCATCAAGTGTCTCTCCGTTGCACACTCTCAGTGCCTTTCTTGCATCATCAAAAGATGCTCCTGTCATCTCTGCCAGCTTATCAACCTTTGCAAGATTTTCCATGATATTTCCTCCTCGTTAAAACCATATATACTTTTATCTAAACTAATGGATGTCTTCTTATGACGATACATAATCTATCACTTGCAAATTAAAGAGTCTTTTATCGAAGATTAAAGTTAGATTAAATGTTAAAACCCCGGGAAGAACTATCTTCCCGGGGCATACAAACCTCACTGATACTATATTAACCTATCAAAAATTCATAAACCGTTTTTATTACGTAAAAATACAAATACGTCATTCCAAACCCGCAGAGTGTTCCGGATATAAACCTTCTTATATTGGTCGACTCACGGATCTTCAGATACTGGATTCCCCAATCAAGAGCCATGACCGCCATAAAGATAAACACCAAACTAATAGGCAGTCTGAATCCGGCGATTATACTTATCAATCCCGAAAGCTGACCGATAAACACGCCCGTACATCTGGCGCAAACCGGGAACTGATATCCTCGGAAGGAGAAGCTTCTGGACTCCATCTGGTGACAGCCCAGTTTCTCTCCGAACTTCATAAGTTTAAGCCATATTCTGTCCTGTTTAGTCATTATACCTTCCATTTATATCCACAATTATTGCATACCCAGAAATTACTCTCTTTTACTGTCTTACCTTCTCCGCATGCTCCGCAGAGAACTCCGATCGGACCTAAGATCCAATAACCGCAAAGACCTTTTCCTACACTGAAATCTTTACCGCTTGTGGATGTTTCACTGATAATAGTGCAGTTCATACCTCCGCATCTTGGACACTGCATAACTTTTCCTCCCCTGTTATCTAAATTACTATTAATATGCTGCAGTAACTCCCTCATCCTTTACTAATCTATACTCGATTCCGCAGAACATTGATATGATGATCGCTACTACTGCCGTACCGAAGGATACTCCGCATAAAAGAATCAGAGCTATAAGTGGAAGACGGATTATCTCTCTCTTATCCTTGCTGATCGCAATCTTGTTGCAGAGAAGGAATCTTAAGAGCTTTCCGATAAAACCGCCGATACCGCCTGATGTCTTCTTAATCGCTGCCGCACGCTCACGCTCTTCATTTCTGATAGCTGCTGCTGCAACTTCCGATTCTGAGATAGGTGCAAATCTCGGATCAACATTTGCTGTCTTAACCGCAACTTTACCAACCTGCTCTAAGTATACCATTGCATCAACTATATCTCCATCGGAACTTTTAAGTGCATTTCTTGCATCCTCATATGATGCACCTGTAATTGTTACTAATCTCTCAACCTTTGTGAATTCTTCCATTGCTATTTCCTCCGCTTAATTCTCATTTATATACGCATTTGTTATCAGCTTGTTTGCTTTTGATGTGCTAATAATATATTTTCCAGATTAAATGGTCTTTTAACGAAGATTAAAGTTAGATTAAAACTTTAATTTGACCATAAAGAAAATAAATGATATAAGAAACAGTATATGTGCATTTCATAAATACATTACAACAAGGAGGGAAAAAGATTGGCTGATAAAAAAGATGATGATGCCGATATAGTTATCGGTAAAAACGGGAAAATAGAAAAAAGCCCGAACAAGATTTATTTTACTATAGCAAAGATAGTTATAGCGGTTGTTATACTTTTCTTTGTTATAAACGGCAGCTACTATTACGTTAATGAGCAGGAAAATGCAGTAGTAACAATGTTTGGAAAGGTAGTGAGAACCAATACGGCAGGTCTTTACTTTAAGATACCTTTTATCCAGCATGTTGAGAAAGTTGACATGACTACCCATGGTACAGGTGTTGGTTATTCCATAGCAGGAGAGGGCCAGAATATTACAGATGATAACAACGGAATTATGATAACTTCCGATTTTAATCTGCTTAATATTGATTTCTATCTTGAGTACAAGGTTTCAGATCCTGTTGCATATCTGTATAATTCCAACAATCCCGAGGAAATTCTTAAGGATATAGCACTTTCTTCCATAAGGACCGTTGTTTCCAGCTATACGGTTGATGAAGCTATGACTACAGGTAAAGGACAGATTCAATCTGCTGTTAAGGAAGAGATGATCAAGGAGCTTTCGAATCATGATATTGGTCTTACGGTTATAAATATTACCGTACAGGATTCGGAGCCACCGACAGATGATATCATAGCAGCATTCAAATCGGTCGAAACCGCTAAGCAGGGTGCTGATACGGCGAAGAACAATGCTCTTAAGTATCAGAACCAGGAACTGCCCGAAGCAACAGCAAAAGCTGATAAGATCATAAAAGAGGCCGAAGGTAAAAAGGAGGCCCGTATAGCAGAAGCTGAAGGTCAGGCTTCAAGATTTGAGCAGATTTACGAACAGTATAAGCAATATCCGCTTATTACAAAGAAACGTATGTTCTATGAAACTATGGAAGATCTGCTTCCGGGTATGAAGATAATTATAACAGACGGTGATACGCAGACGATGTATCCTCTGGACAGCTTTGTTAATATAAGCGGAAATACAGCAAGCACTGACGTTCAGTCAGGCGGATCAAAGGAGGGCTCCGGAAATGAAGAAGACGATTAAGTTAATAGCTCTTGTAGTGATTCTTGTTGCTGTTGCTATAGTAATCTATAATTCACTTTATACAGTAGCATATAATAATTTTGCCCTTGTTAAACGATTCGGAAAGGTTACAAAAGTGGATGATACTCCGGGTCTTCATTTTAAGACACCTTTCATAGAAGATATCCAGCTTGTTTACAGCGGAACCAGAGTTTATGATCTTCCTACCAGTGACGTCATCACTAAGGATAAAAAGTCAATGATAGCTGATGATTATGTTCTTTGGGAAGTAACAGATCCGCTCAAGTATTATCAGACACTGGGTGCAGTGGATGCAAGAGCTGAGGAGAGAATTGATGCTGCGGTATATAATGCAACGAAGAATACAATCTCATCTATGAGCCAGGATGATGTTATTGCAGCCAGAGGAGCACTCCTTACAGAAACTATAACGAAAGAATCCAATTCAGATATTGCAGGATATGGAATTACCATATTGACTGCCGAGATTAAGGCACTGGATCTTCCTGATGATAATAAGACTGCCGTTTACGAGAGAATGATCTCAGAAAGACAGAATATAGCTGCAAGCTATACGGCAAAAGGTGAATCAGATGCCCAGATGATCAAGAATGAAACCGATAAAGAAGTTACCATTACACTGGCGCAGGCAGAAAAGGATGCGGAAACCATCATTGCAGAGGGTGAAGCAGAATATATGAGAATTCTTTCTGAAGCATATAACGATCCCGACAAGGCAGAGTTCTATAATTACCTCAGAGGTCTTGATGCACTTAAAGGTTCACTTAAGAATAACGGAAATGTTCTGATGCTCGATAAGGATTCGGAACTTGTCAGAATAATATACGGAACCAATGAAGACATCAGTTCGCAGAGCGAATATCAGAGACCGCCTGCAGTAGTTGAAACTCCCGAACCGGAGATCTCTGATAATTAAACAATAGTATCAAAAAGCAAACTTAAAAACAGCCGGAAACTTACGTTTCCGGCTGTCTTACTTTCCCATGATCTTAGGAAGTCATTCCGTGGTCTAAGAAGTCATTCCGTGCTTCTTCCGAAGCACTTCCTGGATTCCTCGCCTTCGGCGAGTAATCGCGCTGCTTCGCAGTCGCACTCCGTGTCGCTTCTTCGAAGCTCACGGCCACGGGGCCCTCTCTCGCTCTGCTCGAGCAATCCCGTGGTCTATATAGAAAGATTCTCGCCCTTAAGTCCAATGTAAGCGCCCTGTGAAGCTTCTGATGATTCAGGATGTGCAAGAAGCCACTTGTTTCTTGCCCAAAGCATCTTATCTTCAAGGTTCTTCTCAGCAGCCTTATCAAGGTCTGTATTTGTTCCCTTTGGAAGAACAACTGCAACTCTGAAGCCTTCTGCGTTGTCACGGCATGGTGCATAGTGAAGTGATGTAGCATATACTTCAACTACTGCTCCCGCGGGTGCCTGGAAAGCCTTAACATCTGCTGTATCAAGTACTCCGTCGATGATCTTCTCCTGCTTTGCAAGAAGAAGTACGAAGTCTGTAGCTCCTACGTTAATCTCACTGTTTCTGTGATACTCAAGGCAGTTAAGAGCCTTGTTATATCCCCAGCACATACCGAGCTCGATAGGCATTCCACCGAATGCGTTGTCTGTAAGCTCCTTAAAGATTCCGCAAGCCTCAAGAGAATCAATTCCCGGCTCATATGCTACGCCTTCTGCAGGCATATCGATCTTCTTCATAGCTTCTACAAGCTCTGCTGTATCGTAACCCTCAAGTACCTTTCCAAATTCACTGAATTCAGGATCAAAAACTGAATAAATCTGCATTTTAAAACCTCCTCTGAAAAATAAATAAATCATATTCAAGTATATTCGTTTACGCTGTTTTATGCAAGAGATAAAGCTGTTTATTCGTCGATATTATCCCTCAAAAGATTCATGCCCGGAATAAGATTATTCAAGTTTCCCAAGAGATTGTTGTCTCCCAGAATCGATGAAAGAATTCCGCCGGTCTGAGCCTTTTCCCCCTTAAGAAGTGCAAGTGCCGCCTTCTTTGTATCCGAATCGGCTGCTCTGTAGAGCTCCACCAGTTTCTTCTCCGTTGCCGTAACCTGTATGCGGCTTCCCGAAGTCTTCCTGGCCGTCGTCGACGTCTTCTTTTTCGCAGTGGTTGATGTTTTCTTCGCCGTACCTACGGTTTTCTTCTTTGCCGTACCGGACGTAGTTTTTGCTTTTGTTTCCGCCATAAGTTTACCCCTTTCTATTTAAGCGCTTCCACGCATTTCTGAACCGTTTCTTCTATTCCCTGACCTTCTTCCGACAGGACAATGTCCGCATATTTCTTATATAATACTACCCTCTCGTCATACAGCTCTTTTATAGTCTGTCCCGGCTTCAGAACCACACCGCGCTGCTTTACATGATGGAGTCTTTTCTGAAGAGTATTATAGTCTATCTCAAGATAGATTATCCGTCCGATACTCTTAAGATGCTCCATTCCTTCTTTGCCGTATACAACACTTCCGCCCGTGGCAATTACCGTGTTCCGAAGATCGACTTCGCGGCACACACTGTTCTCTATATCAAGAAATCTCTCGAGACCGTCCTCTTCTATAATACGGGACAGCTTCCTATGCTCTCTCTTCTGTATGATAAGGTCCGTATCAACAAAGTCCTTTTCAAGAAGCTTTGCAAGTATTACTCCTACGGTACTTTTTCCGGATGTCGGCATCCCGATCAATATAACATTATCTCTATCCATTCTTCTTCCTTTAAATCGAAGGCACCGGACTCCAACCTTTTCGGAGACGGTGCCTTCGTAATCATTCTTTATTTGTTTTCTCCGACTTCCTTTGCAGCACGTATTGCTTCTTCAGCCTTCTCTGCCGCTCCCGGAATGTTAAGGTATCTTACGATCTTCATGGTAGCGTTCTTTATAAACTCCTTCTCACGAAGCTTGATCCTTACTACCTGCTTATATGTAGGTCTTCCCTTGTTGACCTTGTTCTTCAGTTTCTCGAAGTATGTAGCATCGCCCATATGCTCTTCGTCAGGGAAGATCTCTGCGATAATCTTGCTGTCTTCATCATATACAAGAACTTCCTGAACCGCAGGGTCTCTCGCAAAGTCCATCTCAAGCTCTTCTGGAGATATATTCTCACCGTTGCTGAGGATGATAAGGTTCTTCTTTCTTCCTGTAAGGAATACGAAATTATCCTTATCTACATAACCGAGATCTCCGGTCATGTACCATCTGTCAACAAGAGCTTCATCGGTAGCCTGAGGGTTCTTGTAGTAGCCCTTCATAACAAGCTCTCCGCGGAATGCAAGCTCTCCTTCTTCGGTAGTCTTTGCTTCGATACCCGGAACAAGCTGACCTACAGAACCGTCTCTGTGATAGAATGGTCTGTTTACGGCTGTAACCGGTGAACACTCTGTAGCACCGTATCCGTTAAGGATCTCGATACCCCAGGTTCTGAATTCCTTTACATACATAGGATCGAGTGCTGCACCACCGCAGATGATATATTCAAGATTTCCTCCGAAAGCATCAAGAATTGACTTATATGTCTTCTTTCTTACATCAACACCTGTCTTAAGAAGCAGATTTGTTGACTTCATAAGTCCCTTAAATGCTGTGGTCTTACCCTTCTTCTCTATCTCAGCCCAGATCTGTCTGTGGAAGAACTCTACAAACATAGGAACAAGGAACATTGTCTGTGGTCCGAAGTCTGCCATATTCTTCTTAACATACTTGAGACTCTTGTTGATATATACCGGATAACCGTAGTTGTATACCATAAGAACTCCAACCACAAGTCCAAATGCGTGGTGGAACGGAAGTGCTGCAACAACACCTCCCTGCGGGCTGTAAAGCATACTGGTATGTACGATCTCAAATGCAATATTTCTGTTGGTAAGCTGAACGCCCTTGCTGACACCTGATGTTCCCGATGTGAAAAGGATCATCGCAACATCATCCGGCTCTATCTCATAATTAATGTAATCAGTCTCTCCATCTCTGAGAAGTCTTCTTCCTTCTTCAAGGATTTCTTCGAATTCTCCGAGATCATATATCTTACGTGCCGTCTTCTTGCTTACTTTGTCATAATATCCCTTGGTTACAAATGCAACATCCGCATCTGCCATATGTGCCAGGTCTACTATTTCCTTCTCCGGAAGCCCCTTGTCGATGGCAACTGCTACATTTCCTCCGTTAACTGTTGCAAGAAATGCGATCAGCCACTCGTAAGAGTTCTCTCCGAGAACAACGCAATGCTTACCGCCGCGATATTTCTTCGAATACATCCATGCACCGAAAGCATTAACATCCTCTCTGACATCGAAATATGTCTTTCTCATTTCTCCTGTATCACATGGATATACGAAAGCAGTCAGTCTTGCCTGAGTAAGCGCTTTCTCATCTATCATGTCCTTCAGGTTCGCCATTTCATATACTTCTTCATATGGATATGGTTTATTTTTCATCTTTGTCCCCTTTTATATAATTACTCGTTATTTTCTGTAAACGGTACAGGCAGTATTTTATCATAACTGTTTTATAATCTCAATTAGATAAAATTTTTTAAATAAAATTATTTAACGAATCACTTACTGCCGCCTTTCTCCGGCAGCTGGATCGGTCCCCTCTGCTGTATGACCTTCTTATATTCACGCGGCGAGAACTTATAGAATTTCTTGAAAGTTTCAGCCATATAGCTTGCATTTGAAAATCCCGTAAGCTCCGCTATCTCCGGCATGGACATATCTCCCGACTGAAGAAGATCCGCCACCTTTCGGGTCCTGTAGTGCATGATATATTCTATCGGTGTCATATTTGTATACTTATTAAAGATGGAATTACAGAGAGATCTCGATACTCCGCCCGCTCCCGCAAGCTCACTCAGCGTTATATTCTTCATATAATTCTTATCCACGTAGCTCATCATGGCCTTTAGGATATCATTATGCATATCCTGATTCAGAGTCTCATCGGTGCTGAACTCACCGGTCTCGTTAACCCTGTTAAGAATGATGTCCCATATTTCGAAGAAGGTCTTTGTAATAAGGAATTCGTTGCCCTTACATTTCTTCTCAAGCTCAAACATCAGTTCCTGGATGCGAGCACTGTCCCTGTCACCGTTCTTGAAATGTATAAAAGGAACCTTCTTATTGGATATGACCGGAATTACAGCCTTCGCTTCCACCGCATAATTGGAGCTGATTATCCTCGGATGAAGGATTGCTATTATATAACGGCCTTCCCTCGGAGGAGTTGCAAAAGAATAATGCAGCTGGCCCGAATTAACGAATATGGTATCACCTCTTTCAAGGAAGATATCCTTTCCGTTTACCGAATAGCCCATACAGGAAGAGTAGACGCTGACAATTTCCACGTCCTTATGAAAATGCGGAATCTTCTCCCAGGTACATCCGCTGTATACATATCCGTCATATATATAAGACGGAAATGACGCATCATCGTAATTGATCATTTCCGAACCGTCTTCCCGTGTTCTTACAAGGCCTCTATACTCTTTTATCACTATTTTCCACGCCCTTTTTAAAATTGTTATAAATTTTTGGAATTTTATATCTATTTTTTGCAATTTAGATAGAGTATAATCCGTTTCATAATTTTTTACAAGGAGAATTGTGATAAATGGTTAAGAATAACTCAAATGAATACGCAATTGTTATGAATAACATTTCCAAGGACTTTAAGGTTCTGAACCGAAGAGAAGGTCTCAAGGGAAGTCTGATGGATCTTTTCTCCAGAGATTACAAAACAGTGACTGCTGTAAATGATATATCTATAGCTATCCCGCGCGGACAGATTGTCGGATATCTCGGACCGAACGGAGCGGGAAAGTCCACTACCATTAAAATGATGTCCGGTGTTCTCGAACCGACCCGCGGACAGATACAGGTAAACGGGCTTGTTCCTTATAAGAACCGCACGAGAAATGCGGAGAACATCGGCGTCGTGTTCGGACAGCGAAGCCAGCTCTGGTGGGATCTTCCGCTTATCGAATCCTTCAAGCTCTTAAAGGATATCTACCTTATACCTGATACGGATTATAAGGAAATGATGGAGCTGTATAAGAGTCTTGTTGATATAGAACCTCTGCTACATAAGGCGGTGCGTCAGATGTCACTCGGACAAAGAACACTGAGTGACATCCTGGCTGCATTTCTCCATAATCCTAAGATTGTTTTCCTGGATGAGCCGACTATCGGTCTCGACGTATCCATGAAGGCGAAGATCAGAGATCTTATCAAAGGGCTTAATGAGAGAAAGAATACAACCGTCATCCTTACAACCCATGACATGGGCGATGTCGACGCACTGTGTGAGAGGATTGTTATCATCGATCACGGCAAGATGATCTACGACAACGATATCGAACATCTAAAGACTTACTTCGGCTCTTACCGCACCCTCCGTCTCAGACTTCCGGGGGATGTATGGGAAGAAACCATCATAGATGAATCTAAGACTGATGTTATGACTGTCATCGCCGAACATCAGAAGAAAGGCCGTATTCTTGATATCAAACTTGAAGAGATATCGACAGAAGAAGTAATTAAAAAGATATACGAAGGAGATACCAAATGAGTTTAAAGAAATATATGGCTCTCTGCCGTGGCGGCATCATATCGGAGCTGCAGTACAGGCTCGGGACCTTTGTTACTATATTCGGAAATCTGATATATCTTACGCTTGTATATTATCTGTGGAAGGCGATCTTTGCCTCATCGGAAACGGATGTGGTAAACGGCATGACATTTACGGATACCATAATCTATCTGGTCCTTGCCACAGCCCTTTTCAACTTCCTGGAAATGTATATAGTCTGGGATATGTCGAGATCCATTAAGTCCGGATCCATAATACTTGATTTACTGAAACCCCTTAATTACAGAAGATTCCTATTCTTCTCTTATTTTGGTCACAACATGGTAACCTTCTTCATGACCTTCCTTCCAACTTTCATTGTGGTCTATATAATTACCCATGGGGCCATTCATCTCGGAATAAATCTTCTGTACTTCGTGGTCGCGGTAGTACTCGCTCTCCTGGTTAATTTCTACATTGAGATGCTGGTCTCAACGATCTGCCTGTATACCGAGTCCACCTGGGGCATAAATATTGTTAAGGAAAGCATAGTTCTGCTGCTGTCGGGAGCTACTATTCCGCTGGCCTTTTTCCCGGAAGCTCTCCGAAAAGCAGTAGGATATATGCCTTTCAAATGTATCTATGATACGCCGCTTAACATACTGCTGGAGAAGCCGGGCTACACACCGGACTCGGGAATGTGGATAAATATCGCCTGGCAGCTGGGCTGGGCCATAGTTCTCGGACTCGGCGCCCGTGCCTTCTGGAACTTCTCGATCAAAAGAATAACTGTTAACGGAGGCTGATAATGAATAAAGAACTAATGATTATGCCAAAGCGCGGCATAAGATTTTATATGCATATATACAAAAAGATCCTTATACAGGATCTTAAGAGTAAGATGAGCTACCGTGCAGACTTCATCATTTCAACTTTTGGAATGATCATGACAAATGTCGTCGGTTTCATATCATTTTATATTCTTTTCAGAAACTTCCCGTCCATCAACGGCTGGGATTACTTCGAGATGCTGTTCTTATACGGCTTTTCGCTCATAGCCTTAACGCCGCTCCAATGCCTGTTCGATAACAACTGGAATCTCAGATTTGCAGTAAGAACCGGAGACTTCATAAAGTACTGCTTCAGACCTATAAATGTCTTCTTCTACTTTATATCGGAAGTCTTTGATATCAAGGGTCTGGGACAGCTTGCCTTCGGAATCGGCGTACTGGTCTATGCATGGATCCATATAGGAATTCCTGTCACGGTTGTCACCATAGTACAGCTCGTAATACTTCTCATAACCGCTTCGCTCTTTATGATAGCTATTATGAATGCGGCTGCCGCAACCTGCTTCTGGATACAGAACTCAGGCTACGTTATGGTCATAATGTTCCGTTTCAAGGACTATGCAAAGTATCCGGCAAGTATCTTTCACGGTATATTTAAGATACTGTTTACATTTATAATACCGATTGCATTTATAGCTTATTACCCGGGGCTCGTTATACTTCGCCCTGATAAGATTCCCCTCCTGTCGGTGCTTTCACCGTTTATAGGAATCATCTTCTTCTGGCTGAGCTATAAGTTCTGGATGCTGGGCGCCAGAAGATATAACGGCACCGGGTCATGATCGATCTTTAATAATGTTCAGCAGGTTACATGAAAACTATTCATAACGTCAGCGCTTCGCGCTTCTCTGTCTCCTTCGGAGACTCGTTATTTCATACTTTTCATGTGACCCTGCTACGCAGGGTTAATAATAAAACCGGATGCACCTTAGAAAACAAGTTTTCACGATGCATCCGGTTTTATTATTACCTGCTGAACAGTAACAATCTATAGTTATATCGTGCCGCCGACTCCGGCTCCCGAATTGGAACCGAATATCCTGCAGCAGATAAAGTCTATCAGAAAAGCAGCTACAAGGATCATACACAGAATTACGGTTCTCTTTTTTCCGAACTTTTCCAGACGACCCTTTATAGCCGGACCTATCAGATAGATACCGGCAAAGCCGCCTGCTGCAAATGCGGCAAGTCCCGCTAGACAGATTCTTCCGTTAAGGTTGAAGGATAGATCCTTATAATCCCAGTAGGAAGCATTCATGGCAAAGTCAAGAACGAAGCTTGTAAGATATTCAAGTATTCCGCAAAGGATCATTGTAAGAATTACAAGCTTCACTTTGTTGTTCTTAAACCGGTTCAGGAAGAATATGATAAATACTCCTCCGAATCCATATATCGGAATCCACGGTCCGTACATCATACCTCTGTTTACGAAGGCATGATCCTGGATGATATGAAGTGCAACTTCCCATAACCATCCGACCAGACTGAAAGAAAAGAACATTACGATAAAGTCCGTGACCTTATACTTATCTGCCTCTTCAAAATTTGAAATATCTATAAGGATATCCGGCATAACATAGTCCGGATTTTCCTTTCCTTCTTCTTTTAAATGAGCCTTGAGTTCCTTCTTAAGAGCCTTCTTCTCGTCCTCTGTCTCAGCATTTTTTATAAGTGCTTTATATTCTTTCTTCTCTGTATGAGTAACGACGTATGCATCCCCGTCAAATATCGGCTCCAGAAATGCGCTTCTGTCAATATCCGTTCTGCGTCTGAGTCTTACATACCATTCCGCATCAAGCTGCATGATGACAGACAGACCCAGAAGCGGTCCAATTACAGGGATCAACATTTCAAAAATCCATAAAGGTATAGTAGTCATCTCAAACAGAAACATCTTAAACTTATATCCTTTTGTCATCTGTGAAGATATCTTCTTCACCTGCTTCCAGGAAAGTGTCGGATTTTCCGCTAACAGATACGGCACCATTCTGTATTGATATCCCTTATAAAAATATCCTATTACGGTTAAACTCCACAGAAAAAGAATAAACACAAACTGGATATAGACCCAGACTAAATGAAAGAACTGACCTCTTCCGTACGGAGCAAAAAATCTTCTCAGGCGCGGCACTCTCTGATACCTGTTTTCAAGAAGCATTCTTCCCTGACCGACAGATGAAACCTTTTTTATCAGGAACGAGAGGATCATTATAATGACCATGGCTATAACCGTGAGTGCAAATATCTCCCCTTTGTTACGTTCCACATATTCCTTATTTGTGCTGAGAATCTGTACTACGATACCCGCTTTCTCGGCTATAACTTTTATTATCATATCCGAAAGCTTGATATCCTCCTCCGGATCCTCTGCCGTTTCTTCGTTTGCATCCTCTATGTAAGACTCAACCTCCGACCTTTCATCCGGATCCTCAATTTTAGACAGTTCATCTTCTATTACATCCTGAGTATCATCCTCGACATCCTCCGGAGCCGAATCCAGCGCATCCAGAAATTTACCGAATTTGGTACCGCTAAGATAATCTCTTAATATTGCTTCGTTATCCGGAGTAGCTCGACCTGTAATTCCGAGAAGTGAATCACCCTGATCGAATACACTGTATCCGAAAGCATAGTCCAAACTTATCATGGAAAGTATAACCGATACCAATACCATTACAAGAAAAGCCTTGATTCCTTTACCGAACACAGTTTTAAAAGAAACCTTATACATATCAAGGAATTTGTCATTTACTACCCTTTTACGCTCTGCTTTCTCGGCTTTTTTACGTGCTCTTTTTTCTTTTCCTGTTTCTTTTTCGGCTTCCTTTTTTCTGCCTGCTTCCTTTTCTTTCAATGTTGCTTCCCCCATTAATATGTAAGATCTATAACCGTTATCTCACTATCCGTACCTACTCTTATAGGTGCACCGTAGTATCCCACTCCGCCTGTTACGACTGTTTTCATTCCATACAATTCTTTAACACCGTATCCGTTCTCGTTAAAGAAAGGAACTACATAATTACCCGGAAATATCTGTCCGTTATGTGTATGCCCCGAAAGCACGATATCCGCTCCCGCCTCCGAAAGTGCTTTATAGTCAAGTGGCTCATGTTCGAGGATGATTGTTTTTTCTTCTATACCTATACCCTTAAGCAGTTCTCCGGCATCGAGACGATTCTTTGTTCCGTCTCCTGCTTTCTCCGCATCAATTCTGCCGACTAATCTGATTCCCGTATCTCCTATAAGTACAGAATCATCATAAAGCATGTTTAGTCCCGACCTGTCAAAGAAGTCCTCCATCTCTTCTGTACGATACGCTTCTTTATATGAAGATACCGCAAATCCTCCGAAGAGGTCCTCTTCCACATCATGATTACCTCCTACGGCATAAACACCGTACTTTGCTTTCATTGAACTGAGCGCTGCCGCATATCTGTCAGGATTTTTTAGTCCATCATAGGTGCTTGTAAAAATATCTCCGCCAACGAGAATTATATCCGGATCGCACTCATTTACCATGGATACCATCTTTTCGGTTGTTTCCGGACAGGAATTCACGCTGAGATGAAGATCAGCTATAAGCACTATTCTCAGACTCTCTTTAACGGCGGATTCACTGTCTGAACCGTCTTCAGATATATCGATTGAATAATTTACAATCTTTGGATGCTGCGCATGTATAAGCCCATATCCGTTGATAAGAAGTCCCGCACAGATTGCGATTATACACGCATAGCCTATCAGGAGTTTTCTTGTTCCACGTCTTTCCACTTTCTTTTTAAATAAAACCGAAAGACAGGCTATTCCCGAGAGGATGAGCAGCAATCCTCCGTAATAAATGAAGAATCCGAGCCAGATGTTACCCCATTTCATACAGAAGAATTTAATCGGTCCGTTGGAAAGAAATGCTCCCAGACACGGAACCACCGCTATCATTATATATATAATGATTCTGGGAATCCTCGTCTTTTTACCGAAACGGCCTACAATCCCCTCACCATGGAGTGCATATTCTGTTAATAAACATATACCGATCTTTACGATGATATAAAGTGCAAGAATCAAATGTACCAGTCTCATATTTATTCGAAAATCTACTCCTTCCTCCTAAAAAACCTGTATCCGACAAACATTTATCAGATACAGGTTTCCTCAAAGAGGCGACTAACGGATTCGAACCGATGATCAGGGAGTTGCAGTCCCACGCCTTACCACTTGGCTAAGTCGCCATATTAAATTACGATCATATATAATGAATCGTTCACCGCGTCACACAGCTTTCACTGATGTTTTCGTGATGTTAGCTCCCCGAGTTGGGCTCGAACCAACAACCCTTCGGTTAACAGCCGAATGCTCTNNCATTGAGCTATCGAGGAATAATATAAATCTCAACAAACCAACAGTAGCCTTGGGAACTCGCCGCAATGCTCTACCATTGAGCTATCGAGGAATATAAAGATTTGCGAAGCAAATCATATAACTGCAAACGGAGATGGAGGGATTTGAACCCTCGCGCCGCGCAAACGACCTACACCCTTAGCAGGGGC
>DEFA01000021.1:115146-133612 GCA_002350525.1 Lachnospiraceae bacterium UBA2864
TTAGCAGGGGCGCCTCTTCAGCCACTTGAGTACATCTCCAGCTGAATACCCATACCAATTTGGTAAAGACACTAAGCTATATTAACAAAAAGACCCGCATGTGTCAAGGACTTTCGTTATTCTTTACTTCAAAACTTTACTTCAAACTTTAATAACTCTTGCCCCGAAGATTCTCTACGGGGCAAGCCTTCTCATTTTTTTGAATATTTTTACGTACGTTTATCGTATATCTATTTTGAGATATATGATTTATCGGTTACGGAAGTTATCCCTTTATATGTTTTACCCGGAGGAGTTCCTCCTTTTTCCACAATTACTATCTGGATTCCTTCCAGTCGTTTTACATATCCTGTAGTACCTGCAACATCCCAGTTCTTTGCCCATCCGAGCCATCCATAGGACTGCGCATGAACTCTGTAATATACATCATAATGACTTGCCATATCTCCATATAGCCCTATTGAAACAGCTTCGAGTCTTTTTGCCTCACCTACTGTTCCGGCTGTTTGACCGTCATAGTAGTTTTTAGTCCATCCTTTGGTCTGTATATGCGTTGTATATCCTATTCCTCCTGAGTAAGGCGGCTTACTGAGCTTAATCGAAATAGCTTCAAGTCTCTTTGCCTGTCCTGTCGTACCTGACATTTCTCCGTTATACTTCGCTTCCTGCCATCCTATTTTTTCAATATGTGTCTTATATTCAACATTAGGAGCTTTAACAACATATGCTTTATCTGTAACTACAGTTTTTGAAGTTATACCTGCCTGTTTATCTAAGGCTTTCTTATCTATACTATCTTCTTTATTCACAAGCACTATCTGAATAGCTTCAAGTCTCTTCCCACAGCCTGCAGAACCCGAATATTCTCCGTTCTTTGCCCATCCGAGCCATCCATAGGATTCTACCTGTGTTCGGTAATATATATCAAAGTGCTCATTCATCTCTCCTTTTAGTTTTATCTGGATAGCCTCAAGTCTTTTTGCCTCCCCGCTTGTTCCTGATATTTCTCCGTCATTTTTCCATCCTTGCCATCCATATGTTTGCACATGTGTTCTGTATTGAATCCCTCCGGGGATGTTATTATCCAGTTTTATCTTTATCGCCTCAAGTCTTTTTTTCTCTCCGACTGTTCCCGCAATACTACCGTTTTTTACTTCTGCCTGCCACCCAATCGTCTGTACATGTGTTGAATAAGAAACGGAGGGTTTTTCCTGAACGATCACAGTAATAGTATCTTTACAATAAACTATGTCTCTGTTTTCAGTATCTCCCAACCACGTGGTAAATACTATTTTATCACCCGCTTTAAAGCCTTCCTCGCTCTCTACAGTTCCGTAAAAAGAACCCGTCACGCCCTTTGTTGCCATTTGATAGGTCGAACTATCATTTCCGTTTACAGTTGCTTTTCCATAATTATATGCTGCCTGCATTCCCGTATAATCATAATAGATTTTCGCCTTTTTATCTCCCTCTATTATATTTATCGGCCTGATCTTAATGGTTCTTGTAATACATTCATACGGGATGATTTTTTCTGTCTCACCTTCTTTTCCTTCAGAATAGCGTGTTTCATTCTTCCCGGGTATAAACTTAGCCTTTACATAATACTCGGATTTAGAGTTTCTCGGAATGATATCGGTTAAATCAATTGTCACAGTACTTTTTTCTAAATCTACTTTTTCAGTCATCGTTTTGATCAGTTTTCCATCTTTATATATTTTGAATTCAATATATATATCCGCATCTTCCGCAACCAAGTTTTTTAAATATAAACTTGTATACGAATATACTGAAAAATGTACATCATCTTTTTTCTCATCAAGAATTTCCCAGCTAAGACTCGGAAATTGTGGAAGTTGTTTGATATTCGAAGCCCCATCAACTGCATCTTTATCAAATGCATCCTCTTCCGGATCTTCTTCTATAAATTCTTCTTCCGGTAAAACTTCTTTAACTACCGGCTCCTCTGTTAATTCCTCTTCCGGTAATTCAATAAAAATCATTTCTTCGGAGTTTTCTTCGTCAGCTTCCTCTTCTACAGATTTCTCTCCATTTGACTTTTCTTCATCCGATTTTTCTTCATTCAAAATTTCTTCATCATTTAACTCTTCATCGGATATTTCATTCTCCGAATCTCCCTCTTCTATTATCGATTCTTCCGTAACCGATTCTTCTGCATATACAGGTGATGAACCAATCTGCGTCATACATATTACTATGCAGACTGAAACAAATATACTTATCAGTTTTCTCATTTTAACCTCCTCAAAATGATCCCCTTTTACCGTAAGCAACCATATTATGATGATAATTTATTAGCCAATGTTCTTCAAGAAATATTTTTGCGTGGCGTAAACTTTGCCGGAATATATTTTTTATATAAGGAAATCAAATCCAATTTTAATCGTCCCGACCGTATCTTCTTTACATATTCTTTCGCTCAAATTATACTGTATATTGTTTTAATGATTATCTTAGTACAATACTATGTATATTTTTTCTGATGGAGGACAGTACTAAAATTGAGCAAAAAGCGTCTTTTTAAAAATATGGTCTTTCTATTCTTTTTTACGATTTTACTGAATTGTAATTACAGAATCGTATTTGCCGAAGAACAAGATGAGATATTAATCGCAACAGAGACAGATGCGGATAATGAGAATAACATTCAACAGAGCACGGACGAAATTCCTAAAGAAGCGATTCTGAAGGAGGATACGGAGAAGCTATCAGAGATTCAACCGGAAGCTCAGAAGAAGCCGTCAGAGATTCTGCCGGAAAATCCGGAAAGGCAGTCGGAGATTCTGCCGAAAGATACGGAGAAGCAGTCGGAGATTCTGCAGATAAATCCGGAAAGGCAGTTGAAGATCCAGCAGGATGATCAGTCAGATTTTCAGCAGGATGTGCAAATAATATTATCGGTGGATGAGCCTGCGGTGCAGGTCACTACGATTTACAACGGGATTGATTATGGAAGAGTGTATGACTATTCATACTACCTGGATCATAATCCAGATGTAAAAAAAGCTTTCAAGGGTGATACGAGATTAACGCTTAAACATTTCGTTGATCACGGCATGAAAGAAGGAAGAACTGCAAGCGGAGATTTTGATGTTTATTCATACAGCCGCTCATATAAAGATCTTCGAGCCGCTTTCATAAACGATCCGTCCAAGTATTATATGCATTATATTACATACGGATATAATGAAGGCCGTAAGCCTGTCGGTGAAAAGTATACTCAGGGTACGGTTACTTCCATGCAGGGCCGGGATTACAGTGACGTATACGATTATGAGTATTATATAAATCGCTATCCGGATATTAAAAAATACGTCAGTAACAAATTTGCTCCTGATGCAGCCGCCCTCGAACATTTCATCGATCACGGCATGAAGGAGAATCGTCAGGCTTCGGAAGACTTTGATGTAATATCTTACAGCAACGCGTATCCCGATCTGAGACGTGCTTACGGTCAGAACTCTTCGGGTTATTACATGCACTATATCAGTTACGGTAAAAAAGAAGCCCGTACTGCTTCCGATGCAGTGGAGCTTAAAAATCCAATAACCGTTTCAAAGGGTACCGATTACAGCAGAATATATGATTATGATTATTACCTTCAAAAATATCCGGATATTAAAAAAGCTGTGAAGAACAGGATTGCGCCGGACATAGCGGCACTTGATCATTTCATAACATACGGTATGAAAGAGAAGAGACAGGCTTCTTCTGATTTTGATGTAGTATCTTATTACAGATCTTATCAGGATCTCAGAGTTGCATTTCATAATGACTATCCTAAGTATTATGAGCATTATTTAAAGAACGGATATAAAGAAAACCGCCGTACCATCGGCGAGAAAAAACTTCAAAATCCGGTTACCAAATACGCCGGCGTAGAATTTAAGAGTATATATGATTATAACTACTATATCGGAAAATACAGTGACCTATCCCGTGTATTCGGTGAAGATGATATTGATGTCCTTCATCATTTTGTGAAATACGGTATTAACGAAGGCAGAACTGCAAAGGAGTCCTTCAATAAGACTGATTACAACCGGCTTAAGACAGAAGCTAAAGATATAATAATCAAAGAGAATATCGCAAAGTATAAATATTCTTATGACAGACTTCTCACTACGGCTATGATGCCTGTCGGACAGACTATGTATATCTACGGCGGTGGTTGGAATGAACCGGATACCGGTGCGGGACCGGAAGCTGTTTCCATAGGGCTTAGCCCAAGATGGAAAGAATATGCAGATGCGCAGAACAGCTCCTATGATTACAGAAAAACCAGATATCAGATTCATGATGGACTGGACTGTTCGGGTTATATAGGATGGCTTGTATATAACAGTCTGAATGAAGAAAACGGACATGACGGATACGTATCTCAGCGTCCTAACGAGATCATGATATCAAAAGGCCTCGGTTATACGGTAGATACCAATACACCTAAACCCGGAGACATATGCGTTATGGGCAGATCCCATGTATGGCTGTCCCTGGGATGCTGTGAAGACGGAAGTATACTCCTTGCTCACAGCAGTCCACCGGGATGTTCCATATGCGGCACACTCCTTCCCGACGGTTCCAGAAGTCAGGCCGTCCGGCTTGCGGAATCGGTAATGCGCACGCATTTTCCTGAATGGTACAACAGATATCCTAATTGTACCCGCAATTATTCCTATATTACAAAAGCGGATGTCTTCAGATTTAACAGTTCTACTCTTGCAGATCCAAATAACCTGCAGAACATGTCCGCTAATGAGATTGTAGACTATCTTTTCAGATAAATACTATATTTCAAATGTACTTACAGCTGTGGGAATTGCTATGTCTGGATGCTCTCCGCCCCATGAAGTATTCGGTAAGCATGCAAGGAATTCAAAATCCTCGGGTTCGATCTCGAAATCCCAGATACTCAGATTTTGAATCTGTCTTTCCGGTGAAGATGCTTTCGGAAGAGACATTACTCCCGATTGATAATTAAATCTGAGTGCCAGCTGTGCTGCGGTAACTTCGTATTTTGAAGCTATTTCCCGCAGAATCTCATTCTTAAATACAGTCTCTCTTCCGAGAGGACTCCAGGCCTGCACAAGCAGGCCTTTTTTTGCGGCATATTTTCTTGCCCGCTCCTGCGTATATCCTATATGATATTCTATCTGATCGATCACCGGTCCGACATTACAGAAACCGAAGATATTATCCAGGTGATGCGGAAGGAAATTTGAAAGTCCTATTGCTTTAACCGTCCCTTCGTCAACCATTTCTTCAAGTGCTTTATAGGTCTCCTTCTGCAAAGATTTCCACTCGGACTCCGATACGTCACTTCTCTGCTTCGGCCAGTGAATAAGATAAACATCAAGATAATCCGTCTGAAGCCGTGTCAGACTTCTTTCCAACGCTCTCTTTGCGTTGTCGTAGCCCATTTCATCGAGCCAGAGTTTACTCTGTATTATAAGCTTGTTTCTGTCTGCACCCTTATCACGTATAGCTCTTCCCAGATCCTTCTCGGTTCCGTATATGGAAGCCGTGTCAAAAAGCGTATATCCCGAATCTATTGCCGATGCTATAAAATCATAGCTTTCTCCGCCCTTTGCATTAAAGCATCCAAATCCTATCGCCGGTATCTCCATACCATTACTGAGCTTAAATGTTTCCATATTTATTCCTTTCTGACTACATACCTTCTGCCAAATACATACCACAATCTGATAATACTTTAGTTTTTCAGGTACTTCAAGAATAAAAAAATGACATAATTAACAGTTTGTTTACAATTAATTAAAATTTCGCTCATCCTTTTAAATCCGGACTATAGTAATATATACACAAGCCAAGAGATGGTGTTCATAAAAAATCTCTCAATGGTTATAGATTAAATAGTGTGAAGAAAAGAGCATCCGATTTCGGATGCTCTTTTCTTTTTCTTATATTTATTTCAGTTCACTCAGTATTGAATCCTTATCCTCATAACTAAGTTCATTAAGTGCAATACCAGGTACCTTTTTCTATAGATTCAGGATAATCAAGTTCGACATTCGGATCAAGATAACCTGTACTTCCGTATACCAGCTTTCCGTCTACAACATTATCTATAGCTACTCCCGGAGCTCCGTATGGTGCATAAGCCGAAATGTAACATAAATGTAATAGAGATTCTCTAAACTTGTAAAACTTATAATTGTGCAAATTACGAAATTTAATCGATATTAAAAATCCCCTGTATCCGAATATTATATCCGGTACAGGGGATTAGTCTCGTTAATTATTCAAGTCCCATGTCGACGGCTACAAGGGTATCTGCGAAGAAATACCATCTTCCGCCAACTTTATATACATATCTTGTGATGAAGCCTGTATTACGGCTTGCCACTTCCGAGCCTTCCATATGCATTTCCATACTGAAAGTCAGTTGATACATTTTCGATGCCTTGATATCAAAATTGTAAATTTTCTTAACGCTTTCATTAAAGGCGGCTACCATCTCGTCGGAAAGCTTCTCTTTCTTGATGATTTTTAAATCCGAGAAGGTTGCGGCTGTCTGGAAGGAAAGTGCATTTGTTACTATATCATCCAGACTTACATCTGTTCCTTCCGGATGATAATTCTTCTGCCATTTTGTCGGATAACATATATCTATATATTTTTTGTTATCCTTTTGTCCGACTGCCGTATAGTATTTTGACACCGCCATCTTTGCGGTAGGTGCACCCTTCCAAAGTATTATCAGGGCTATTATACTGGCAACCGCCAGGAACCCGAGTAACGTATATATAAGCTCTTTCAGCTTTTTATTCATGCGCTTTTTTCGCTTTGCCATGAATCCCTACCTCTGATTATTCCTGTCTCTTTAGAAAGTCCTCTACTGCACTTTCATACAGATTATTTCCGACACTGTCTACTATAACTATTACCGGAAGGTTCTCTACCGTAAGCTTTCTGATAGCTTCCGTTCCGAGATCGTCATATGCGATAACTTCCGAACTCTTGATACATTTGGATAGAAGTGCTCCCGCTCCTCCTACTGCAGCCATATATACAGCACCGTTTTCAACGATTGCATCTATTACAGCCTGACTTCTCTTACCTTTTCCTATCATACCGCTAAGGCCTCTTCCGAGTAACTCCGGAGTATACTTATCCATACGGCTTGATGTTGTCGGACCGGCCGATCCTATAACCGTGCCCGGTCTGGCAGGTGTTGGTCCCAGATAATATATAAAGTTACCTTTAACATCTATCGGAAGTTCTCCTCCCTGCTCTAATGTTTCTATCATTCTTTTATGAGCCGCATCTCTGGCAGTATATATAGTTCCTGACAAGAGCAGATAATCACCGGCACGAAGAGTCTTTATCTCCTCCTCCGACGCCGGTATATTTATATGTTTATCCATTATTAACATCCTTATATCTTAATCATTTCTTCCGAAAATTTAGTTTAATAAGTTTTATATCTAAAGAATTACCGTCTTGTGTCTGTCCACATGACAGCACATGTTTATGGCAACAGGAAGTCCTGCGATATGTGTTGCGTAGGTTTCAATATTTACGGCAAGTGCCGTGGTGCTTCCGCCAAGTCCTGCCGGGCCTATTCCCAGACTGTTTATCTTCTCGAGAAGTTCCTTCTCGAGCTCGGCAAAATACGGCTTTTCATTATGACTTCCCGGTTCTCTTGTAAGAGCTTTCTTAGATAACTTAGCCACAAGCTCGAAGTCTCCGCCGATTCCAACGCCCACCACAAAAGGAGGACATGCATTCGGACCGGCTGCCTTAACCGTTTCTATAACAGCTTCCTTAACACCCTCAACTCCGTCTGCCGGCTTCAGCATATAAAGCTTACTCATGTTTTCACTTCCGAAGCCCTTCGGTGCAACCGTAATCTTTAACTTATCACCCGGTACTATATCGTAGTGAATTATAGCAGGTGTATTATCCTTTGTATTTACTCTCTCAAGAGGGTCTCCGACTACGGACTTTCTAAGATATCCTTCAGTATATCCGCGTCTTACGCCTTCGTTAATGGCATCGGTAAGGCTTCCGTTAATATGAAGCTCTTGTCCCACTTCAACGAAGAATACAGCCATTCCCGTATCCTGACAGATCGGAATCCTATCCTCTCCCGCTATATCCATATTTTCAGCAAGCTGACCCAGAACTTTTTTCCCGAGTTCGCTCTTCTCAGTTTTCGCAGCACCTCTTATGCAACCTTCCATTTCAGAAGAAAGCTTAAGATTAGCTTCTATACAGATTTCGGCTACTGCTTCCGTAATCTTTTCTGCTTCTAATTCTCTCAACAGATTTATCCTCTCTTATCAGTCACTATACTATTTCCGGTTTTTGATCACCCGATACAATATGATATCTTACTGGAAGAAATCATCCTTCTCTTTTTTTAGAGTTCCTCTTTGTTTTTTGATAAAGTTGCTTATCTTAATTGCAACCAGGAACACAAAGAGAATAATGATAATAACCACCAGCCAGTATGCGATTCCCATAAGAAGATTTTCAATTTCTGCTGTTTTAGTCAGTTCGCCGACCTGCTCTACGATGTCTCCCATTAGTACTTCCTCATAAACTATATATTATTCTTCAGCGTTTTCTTCAGATGTATTTACCGACTCTTCCAATTCTTCGGAATCTGAGCTTTTATCTGTCTGTCTTACCTTAGCTATACTTGCGACAGTAACATCATCCTTAAGATCTATCAGCTTAACACCTGATGTGATTCTTCCGTATCTGGAAATGTCACTGCAGCGAAGCTGAATGATGATTCCGCCGGTTGTGATCATCATTATCTCATGATCATCATTTACGGCTTTAACACCTACGATATTACCTGTCTTCTCAGTAAGCTTATAACACTTAAGACCCATACCGCCACGCTTCTGGACCTTGAAGTCTCTGATGGATGTTCTCTTACCCATACCCTTTTCTGATACGATAAGGAGATCATCACCCTGTGTATTCATCTGCATTCCGACGATCTCGTCACCCTCTTCAAGGTTCATACCTATAACACCCATGGATGCACGGCCGGTGCTTCTTACATCTGTATCCTTGAAACGTATACACATACCGTTCTTGGTTACAAGGAATACGTCTCTTGTATTATCCGTAGTCTTAACTTCTATAAGTTCATCGTCTTCACGGAGATTGATACCTATAAGACCGTTCTTTCTGATATTCAGATAATCGTTCTCAGGAGTCTTCTTTACAAGGCCCTTCTTTGTACACATGATAAGGTACTTATTCTCAGAGAACTGTCTGATAGGAATGATAGCCGAAACCTTCTCTCCGCCTTCAAGTTGAAGAAGATTAACTATAGCCGTTCCTCTCGCTGTTCTTCCGGCTTCCGGAATCTGATATGTACGAAGCTTATATACTCTTCCTCTGTTTGTAAAGAAGAGGATATAATTAAGTGTCGTCGTCATCAGAAGATCTTCGATATAATCATCTTCAATCGTCTGCATTCCTTTGATGCCCTTGCCTCCGCGGCCCTGAGCATGGAAATTGTCGATTGTCATTCTCTTTATATATCCGAGGTGAGTCATGGCTATAACAACCTGCTCATCATCGATAAGATCATCTTCTGTAAAATCTCCAACATCTATACCGATCTTAGTTCTTCTGTCATCGCCGTACTTCTCGGCAATAAGAGCTATCTCATCTCTGATAACAGTAAGAAGCTTATTCTTATCAGCAAGAATAGCCTTCAGTTCTGCTATAGTCTCCTGAAGAGCCTTATACTCTGCTTCGAGCTTCTCTCTTTCGAGACCTGTAAGAGCACGGAGTCTCATATCTACTATAGCTCTTGCCTGAATCTCGGTAAGGCCGAAGCGTTCGATAAGAGATGCAACCGCTGCATTTACATTTTCGGAACCTCTGATTATCTTGATAACTTCATCGATATTATCTATGGCTACAAGGAGACCTTCCAAAATGTGAGCTCTCTCTTCAGCCTTTGTAAGATCGAACTGTGTTCTTCTCTTGATAACATTTTCCTGATGCTTGATGTAGTACTTAAGCATATCAAGAATGTTAAGAACCTTAGGCTCATTGTTAACAAGGGCAAGCATATTTACGCCGAATGTATCTTCCAGCTGTGTATGCTTATAAAGGTTGTTCAGGAGAAGATTTGCATTTACATCTGCTCTGAGTTCTATAACTATTCTCATACCTTCACGTGATGACTCATCGCGAAGATCTGTTATTCCGTCTACTCTCTTTGTCTTAACAAGCTCTGCTATCTTCTGTATAAGAAGGGACTTGTTAACATAGTAAGGAAGCTCGGTAACTACTATTCTCTGCTTACCTTTAGCCATCGGCTCGATATTGGATACGGCACGCACCTTGATCTTTCCGCGGCCTGTTCTGTATGCCTCTTCTATACCGCGGCGTCCGAGAATCTCAGCACCTGTCGGGAAATCAGGACCTTTTATGATATCCATTACTTCCTCGATGTCTGTATCTCTTCCCTCTTCAACGCGGTTATTTATGATTTTAACAACAGCACCTATAACTTCTCTTAAGTTATGAGGTGGTATATTTGTAGCCATACCTACGGCTATACCTGTTGTTCCGTTTACAAGAAGATTAGGATAACGGGCCGGAAGTACTACCGGCTCCTTCTCTGTCTCGTCGAAGTTAGGTATGAAATCAACCGTATTCTTGTTGATATCGGCAAGCATTTCCATGGAAATCTTGGAGAGTCTGGCCTCTGTGTATCGCATGGCAGCAGCTCCGTCTCCGTCCACAGATCCGAAGTTTCCGTGGCCGTCAACAAGCGGATATCTGGTATTCCATTCCTGTGCAAGCTTAACAAGTGCATCATAAATGGAAGAATCACCGTGTGGATGATATTTACCCATTGTATCACCGACAATACGGGCACATTTTCTGTGTGGCTTGTCGGGACCATTGTTCAGTTCTATCATGGAGAAAAGTATTCTTCTCTGAACCGGCTTAAGACCGTCTCTTACATCAGGAAGAGCACGCGATGCTATAACCGACATCGCATAGTCTATATAGGAATTCTCCATTGTTTTCTTAAGATCGACTTCTTTTACATCATCACGGCCATCGCCGTAAATCTTATCGTCATCCATTTTTTTACCTCATTCAAATAATCTCTGTTTAGACGAGCACTTAAATTACAAGCAATCCCATGGTTTTTGCGTTTTCTTGCTGTGCAAGAATCATCTTGCACTTCGTGCAATCTGAATTCTGCTTCGCTTTGCTCGCAGAATACGTGCGGCTTTGCCGCATGCTCGCCATGACTTCGTCAGCCGAGCACTTAAATGTTAATCCATGATTCTTCGAATCATGTCTTAGATTACTCGCTTTCAGCGAGTAATCGCGCTGCTTCGCAGTCGCACACCGTTTCGCTTCTTCGAAGCTCACGGCCACGGGTCCCTCTTTCGCTTCGCTCAAGCAATCCCGTGGTTTTAAATATCCAGATTCTTTACAAACTTAGCATTTTCCTCGATGAACTTCTTACGTGGCTCTACATTATCGCCCATAAGGATGTTAAATGTAACATCTACTTCCGATTCATCTTCGCCGTCGATAGCAACCTTGAGAAGGATTCTCTTCTCAGGATCCATTGTTGTATCCCAGAGCTGATCGGCATCCATCTCACCAAGACCTTTGTATCGCTGAACTTTGTTGTTCTGATCACGTCCGACTTCTTCTATGATCGATGAGAGTTCATCATCACTGTATGCATACCAGATCTTCTTGTTCTTCTCCAATCTGTAGAGAGGTGGCTGAGCAAGGTATACATGTCCCTGTCTTATAAGCTCCGGCATGAATCTGTAGAAAAATGTGAGGAGCAGTGTCGCTATATGGGCACCGTCCACGTCGGCATCCGTCATGATTATGATCTTGTCATAACGAAGCTTTTCTATATCAAAATTCTCATGGATACCCGTACCAAAAGCTGTGATCATTGCTTGAATTTCTTTATTCTCAAGGATGTGATCGATACGAGCCTTCTCTACATTAAGTATCTTACCTCTGAGTGGAAGGATAGCCTGGGTTGCTCTGTTACGTGCTGTCTTTGCAGAGCCGCCGGCGGAATCTCCCTCGACTATATAAATCTCACAATTCTTTGGATTCTTATCAGAGCAGTCAGCCAGCTTACCCGGAAGAGACATACCTTCGGAAAGATTATTCTTTCTTGCAACATCTCTTGCCTTTCTGGCAGCAATTCTTGCTCTCTGTGCAGTTACTGCCTTCTCTACTATTGCCTTTGCAACTGCAGGATTCTGCTCAAGGAAATATACCAGCTGCTCATTCATAATAGACTCAACTGCGGTTCTTGCCGGTGCATTTCCAAGCTTCTGCTTGGTCTGACCTTCAAACTGAGGATCTGCAATCTTAATACTTATGATAGCCGTAAGTCCTTCACGAAGATCCTCACCGGACAGATTGTCATCCTTCTCCTTCAGAATCTTCATATTGTTTCTTGCATAATCATTGAATACTTTGGTAATCGCAGATCTGAAACCTGTAAGGTGCATACCACCTTCAGGTGTAATGATGTTATTTACAAAACTGCTGACGGTCTCGTTATAGGAATTGTTATGCTGAAGAGCAACTTCAACATAGATATCATCCTTTGTGCCTTCGCAATAGATAACATCCTCGTATATAGGAGTCTTATGCTTGTTGAGATACTTGACGAATTCCTTGATACCACCTTCATAGTGGAAGGTCTCTGTCTTAGGCTCCCAGCCTTCGCTTCTCTCAGCAAACTCCTCATCTGTTTCTTCCTCTCCCTGAACAGGATGACGAAGATCTGTTATAGATATCTTAAGACCCTTTGTGAGAAATGCAGTCTCACGAAGTCTGACTCTCAATGTATTATAGTCATAAACAGTATCATCAAAGATAGTTCCGTCCGGCTTAAATGTAACCTTTGTTCCGGTCTTATCGGTCTTACCTATCTCCTTAAGATCGTAGCAGATATTTCCTCTCTCATAACGCTGCTTATATATCTTACCTTCACGGCTTACTTCAACTTCAAGCCAGTCGGAAAGAGCATTAACAACAGAGGAACCAACACCGTGAAGACCACCGGATACCTTATATCCTCCACCACCGAACTTACCGCCGGCATGAAGTACCGTAAATACAACTTCTACAGCAGGACGTCCTGCCTTCTTCTGGATTCCTACAGGAATACCTCTACCATTATCGATAACAGTTATCGAATTATCTTCGTTAATGAATACCTGAATCTCTGAGCAGAATCCGGCAAGAGCTTCATCAACCGAATTATCAACAATCTCATATACAAGATGATGAAGACCTCTCGAGGATGTACTACCGATATACATTCCCGGTCTTTTACGAACCGCTTCCAGTCCTTCCAGTATCTGAATTTGTTCAGCATCGTAATTACTCTGTTCCATTACGGACCTCCCTTACTGTTCCCTTTTCCACTCTGTAAATTCTGTCTATACTGATTCTTTCTCTGATAAAATCATCATATCCCGTACAGGTTATGATGGTCTGAATACCCTTTAAACTTTCAAGCAGTGCATTTCTTCTTCCCGTATCAAGCTCTGACATAACGTCATCCAGAAGAAGAACCGGATCATCGTTAATTATTCTTTTGACCAGTTCTATCTCGGCAAGCTTAAGCGATAAAGCTGCTGTTCTCTGCTGACCCTGGGATCCGAAGACTCTTACATCTTTTCCGTCTATAAAGATTCCAAAATCATCTCTTTGAGGACCGGTCATGGTCGCACTGTTTTTAATGTCGTAATCTCTTTTATTTCTTAAAGCTTCTCTGAATTCTTCTTCGGAAATGTTAGGCTCATAGATAAGTTCTATCCCCTCTTTATCTCCCGTAAGTCCGGAATGGATATTTTTAATAATATCATTCATAAGATTCAGAAAATTCTTTCTCTCTCTTATAACTCCCTTACCGTATTCATAAAGCTGATCATCCCAGATATCAAGCGTATCTTTAAGTGAAGGATTAAAATATATCTGTCTCAGGAGATTGTTTCTCTGATTTAAAACCTTATTATAGTTTAAGAGATTACTGTAATATATTCTGCTGAGCTGGCAGATTTCCATATCCATGAATCTTCTTCTTTCAGCCGGACCGTTCTTTACAATCGAAAGATCCTCCGGTGAAAAGAAAACCATATTTATCATTCCGAAAAGCTCTGTTGATCTTTTAATCGGAATTCCGTCTACGGCAACACCTTTATTCCCATTTCTTCGTAAATGCATATCAATCCTGTGGCCCACATCTCTCTTTTTAAGTCCGAGCCTTATGTGTGCCTCATCAAATCCGAATTCAATTATATCCTTATCCTTCGAATTTTTATGGGATTTGGTGGTAGCTGCTATAAACAGAGATTCCAGAATATTAGTCTTACCCTGAGCATTATCACCGTAAAATATATTAATGCCGTCACTGAAATTAATATCCAGAGATTCTATATTTCTGTAATTTTTTAATGCCAGAGAATCAACGTACATATAATCAACTCTATTTCTGTTTTTTTACTTTTCTTTCTCCTGTACAGCAACATCTTCTCCGTTATATGAGAAGATATCACCGGGATAAAGCTTTTTACCTCTTCTGGTGTCTACCTCACCGTTTACGGAAACCTCTCCGTTCTGGATGATTTCTTTGGCTTCGACACCCGAATCAACAAGACCGGCAAGCTTCATAGCCTGACCGAGCTTGATAAATTCATCTTTAATAGCAATAATTTTCATCTTTTTTCCTTTTTCCGCTTAAGAAATCATGACTTCGTCAGCCGATCACTTTAATAAGCATCAACATTTATATTTATCGGAAGTATGATATATACGAAGGTTCCCTCGTCATCCTTTATGATACAAGGACTCTTTGAATCCTTCATGTAGATATTTACTTTATCATCATCTATAACCGAAAGTGTATCCATGATAAAGCTTGGGTTGAAACCGATAACGATCTCATCTCCTTCTTTTTCGATATCAATGTAGTCATTGAAAGATCCTCTGTTGGTATCTATACGGATATACATAATATCGTTGTTCTTAACTTTAACGATGATAGGCTTTCTGTCAGACTCCTGAATAAGAAGGCTCGCTCTGCTTATACAACCCATAAGTTCCTGACGATTAGCCTTAACGATAAGAGACTGATCCATGGAAAGCATATGAGTAATCTTGAAATACTCACCTTCTATAAGTCTTGAGACAACTCTTGTATTTTCAAACTCAAAAAGCATTGCGGTATTTGTAAAATAGATAACTACGTCATCATCCGCTCCACCTGTAATAATTCTTGTAACATCCTTAAGTGTTTTTCCCGGAACGATAGCGCTGATATCCGAATTATCTCCCTTAAGAGGAATCTTTCTCATGGATATTCTGCTTCCGTCAAGAGATGTTACGGTAAGAACATTATCTTTAACCTGGAAATTCTCACCTGTCATCATTCTTGAATTTTCATTATCGGATACCGAGAATATAGTCTGTCTTACTATGTCTCTTAGACCGAGCTGAGAGATTGTTATACTCTGCTCTTTCTCAACAAATGGAAATTCAGGAAAATCTGTTCCATCCCAGAAAGGAATAGAGAATTCCGTCTTTTCACATTTTATCTCCATCTTGTAATCATTATTTGTTATAAGATCAACTTCGCTGTCATTAAGATTTCTTACAATATCGTAGAAGAGCTTTGCATTTACTGCAGCTGTTCCTTCTTCGAGGATAACACCTTCCACATAAGTCTCTATTCCGAGATTAAGATTATTGGCTGTAAGTTTGATTTTTCCGAGTTTAGCCTCTATAAGTATACATTCAAGAATAGGTTTGGTTGTTTTTACGGCAACTGCCTTGGAAACAATATTTATACCGGCTAGAAGATTTGATTTTCTGATTTTTATATTCATGTTACCGTTCCTTTCTACTGTGGGGCGGCGCCATCACAGATGCTATAATAAATAATTATATATTTAGTAGTAATAGTATTAGGAGCTGTTGATATGTTGAAAAGTTCTTAAAACCCTTATATATCAAGGCATTCGGGTGTTCAAAAATGTTAATTTGTTACCGATATGCTATTTTTGTTCTGGGTTTATCTTGTTGATAATCACATTTATGGTAGATGCGAAGTTATCATCTTTCTTCATTTTCTCTTCAATTCTCTTAATTCCGTTATACACAGTTGCATGGTCTTTACCGCCTACAACCTCACCAATGGCCTGAAGACTCTTGTCTGTAAGATCACGGCTGAGATACATAACAGTCTGTCTTGCAAGAGCAATATCCTTACTTCTCTTAGTAGAAGTAATATCCGGGATTGAAACTCCCATATGCTCAGCAACAACATTAAGTATAACCTCAGGAGTAACCGTTACATTTACATCTTTGGATATAAGATCCTTAAGTGTTTCCTTGGCAAGATCAACAGTAACCTTTTCGTTACTGAGTTTGGAATAAACACTTATCTTATTAAGAGCACCTTCAAGTTCTCTTACATTAGATACGATGTTTTCCGCAATATACTGAAGTACTTCATCAGGTATGGAAAGCTTGTTTGAATCGGCTTTATTCTTAAGAATAGCCATTCTTGTTTCATAGTCAGGAGCATGAATATCAATAGGAACTCCCCACTCGAAACGGGATCTGAGTCTCTCATCGAGCTGCTTTATCTCTCTTGGAGGTCTATCTGATGATATGATGATCTGTTTTTTTGCTTCATATAAGAAGTTAAATGTATTGAAGAACTCTTCCTGAGTTCTTTCCTTACCTATTATAGTCTGAATATCATCTATTATAAGTACATCAACCTGTCTGTACTTTGCTCTGAACTCATCGGTCTTATTCTGCTTTATTGCATCTATGATCTCGTTGGTAAATGTTTCAGATGTAACGTAGAGAACCTTTGCATTTTCATCATGCTGCAGAATATAATGAGCTATGGACTGAATAAGATGAGTTTTTCCGAGTCCGGAACCTCCGTACAGGAAAAGCGGATTGAAATTATCCTGGCTCGGAAGATCTGCAACCGCAGTACATGTAGCATGTGCATGCTTATTACTCTCACCGACGATGAAATTCTCAAATGTATATTTAGGATTAAGATTACCTCTTTTAATAGCTGCATAATATGCATCACTGTAAGGCTTATCTTCGTAAGAAGTCTCATCCTGTACTTCACCGTCAACAGTAGCTGCTATCTTATTCTTTTCATCTATAACAAGATCGATTTTATAATCATCAAAGAATTCTCTTATTGACGAAAGAAGAAATATGTCATAACCTTTGTTACGGAGGTAATCAACACCGTGCTTACCTCTCTTCTCATCAACGTAAAGATAAACAACGTTATCCTTTACATCATATATACTGAGTGGTTTAATCCATGTCTCTATAATTATCCTTGAAACATCGTAGTGATTTTCAAGAATATTAAGTATTTCATCCCAGTTTTTTTCAATATTTTCTTTCATCTAAATGTATCCTTTTCCAGTTTTGAGGGCAAAAACCCACTTATCTATAATACACCAAAACAGCATATTTAACAAGTTATTCAAATTCTTTAAATTTCCGAATTATGTAAATAGATATCAAACATTTAACATAATTTTGTTGATATAAGAGTCCTTATTTAATGGGATTTTTTGTATTTTAAACATAAAACTCACAGAGTTATACATAAGTTATCAACAGTTTATAAACAAAATGTTGATAAGTTACGTAAACTAAAGGAATATTATATTTTTATTTTATATCCGAAAATACCCTAAAAAACGCAATATTTCTTGACTTTTACATGTATGTCACATAAAATAGAAAAGATTTGTCCTCAGAGAATATAAGGAGTTTTTCTGTGGGTAATATTTTCTTATATAATAAGGAAGAAATTTTATCATTTTGAAAAAGGAGGAATTATCGATATGAAGATGACATTTCAGCCAAAGAAGAGATCTCATTCAAAGGTTCATGGTTTCAGAAAGAGAATGAGCACAGCTAACGGACGTAAGGTTCTTTCAGCTAGAAGAAGAAAAGGCAGAAAAGCATTATCTGCATAATTTAAGTATATGAAAAATATCAATACTTTAAAAAACTTCAGAGAGTTTGGCAGGGTATATGCCCACAAAGAATCGTTTGCCAATAAGTATTTAGTGATGTACATCCTACGTAACGACCGGGAGTACAGTAGAATCGGAATCTCTGTAAGTAAGAAGGTCGGTAACAGTGTAGTGAGACACAGAATTACGCGTCTCATAAGGGAAAGTTACAGATTGAATAAAGAAAAGATTAAAGAAGGTTACGATATTGTTATCGTAGCTCGATTTGCGGCTAAGGGAAGGAGCTTTCAGGAAATTGAAAGTGCCTTTCTGCACCTAAGCCGAAAACTGCAGATATTAAATGATCAAATTTAATATGAAGTAATAAGTATGAAGAAAATTTGCATTTCTTTAATAAA
>DEFA01000021.1:133669-135554 GCA_002350525.1 Lachnospiraceae bacterium UBA2864
ACATGTTCGGAATATGCTATACAGGCCTATGAGAAGTATGGTTTCTTTAAAGGCACACTCCTTACCGTATGGCGCATTTTAAGATGCAATCCTTGGGGAAAAGGCGGATATGATCCTGTACCGTAAAGGAGTAATAGATGATATTAACTAAAGCAACCGGAATTATAATGGGTCCGTTGTCCCGCCTTATGGGCTGGATATTCAGTCTTATTTATAATCTGTTTTACGGTTTAAATATCTATTCTATTGGTTTCAGTATTATAGTATTTACAATTATAGTAAGATTATTACTCTTTCCGGTTAACCTTAAGACTACAAAGTCTTCAAAGATACAGCAGTATCTTCAGCCTGAATTTAATAAGATAACAAAGAAGTATAAGGGTAAAAAAGATCAGGATTCCATGATGAAGCAGAATAAGGAAATGGCTGATCTCAGAAAGAAGTATGGTATCAAGACTTCAACAGGATGTCTTACTGCACTTATCCAGATGCCTATATTCTTTTCACTTTATAACGTTATCGCAAATGTTCCGGCATATGTCGGTAAGGTAAGAATGATGTATGAGCCGATTGCAAATGCAATATTCGGTGCAAATAACGGCTACGGCATCATTACGCAGTTTGTTAATGATAACAAACAGACACTTAACAGGTTAACCACTACTGTTTCGGAATTTGCCTCTACAACAGATCCGGCTTCGGAAACAGGGAAATCCATTATAAATGCTATAATCGATGTACTCGCAAAATGTGGAGAGACACTTTTTGACAAGTTAGGAGAAGTATTCTCAGCAAGTCCGGAAGTTATCCAGGCTATCGATGCAAACAAAGAAGCTATAGTAAGATCAAATGATTTCTTCGGAATCAATCTTACGGAAGCTCCGGGATTTCATCTTTCAAGAGCCTTCATCATTCCGGTATTCTGTTTCATATGTCAATATCTTTCTATGAAGGTTATGCCTTCACAGAAAACAGGTGATGAGCAGCAGGATCAGATGGCAGAGACCATGAAGAAAACTATGCTGTTTATGCCGATCATGTCTTTTATATTTACTGTATTTGCACCTGCAGGTCTTGGTCTGTATTGGGCAATAAGTGCTCTTGTCGGAGTTCTTGTTACAGTATTTACCAACATGTACTATGATCATGTTGATATGGAAAAGCTTGTTGAGCAGCAGATGGAAAAGGCTGAGAAAGAAAGAGAAAAGAAGGGTAATAAAAAATCCTTCATGGATAAGATGATGGAAGCAGCTTATGGCCAGAATGGTGAAGCCGAGCATGCTGACGGAATGAACAAGTATAGTTCAACCAAGCTTAAGAATTATTCATCTCCTACATCATATAACAATGAAAACCAGTCTTCAAATAAAGAAGATAGAACAGATACAGGTAAGAAGTATAAGGCCGGAAGTATATCGGCCAGAGCTAATTCCGTAAGGGATTACAACAATAAAGGAGAATAAGTAGTGGAATTTCAGGAATTTACAGGGAAAACCATAGATGATGCTATCATCGAAGCAGCTACTTCTCTTGGAGTTGCTTCAACCGATCTTGAAACAGAGGTCGTATTTAAAGGAAGTATGGGATTTCTCGGAATAGGTGCTAAGCCTGCAGTTATTAAGGCAAGACCTAAGAAGGTTGATTCAATTGATGATATTCTCGGTGAAACACCTGCTGCACGTTCTGAGAAACCTGTTAATACAGCTCCTAAAACAGAAAAGTCTGCACCTAAGGCTGAAAAGCCTGTAAAGAAGGAAGCAGAGAAGCCTGCTAAAAAGGAAGCAAAGGAAGATGCAGAGCCTGTAGTTATCGATGAGTCTATCATAGATGATACTAAGGAATATCTGAAGAAGCTCTTTAATGCTATGGAGCTTGAGGCAGATAT
>DEFA01000021.1:135629-145723 GCA_002350525.1 Lachnospiraceae bacterium UBA2864
GGTAAGCGTGGTCAGACACTTGATTCACTTCAGTATCTCATCAATCTCTATGTTAACAAGAAGAGTAACACACATATCCGTGTAAAGCTTGATACGGAAAATTATCGTGAGAGACGTAAGGAAACACTTGAGACTCTTGCCAAGAACATTGCATTTAAGGTTAAGAAGTCAAGAAGATCCTTTACTCTTGAACCAATGAACCCATATGAGAGAAGAATCATTCATTCAACTCTTCAGGGTGAGAAGTATGTAGCTACAAAGTCAGAAGGTGAAGAGCCATACAGACGTGTAGTTGTATATTACAAGAGAAACGGTAGATAATATTTTATCGATAATTATAAGAATACACAAAAAAGCGCATCTCAGAGGACTTTATTGGACGGGTGAGATGCGCTATTTTTGTGTATTTTATACTTTTTTATGAATCAATATTTGAATAACTTTTATTATTGAATTATAAGCTAATTGGTTTTATATTCAGCTATTTTGATAATGGTGGGAAGTACTGCATCATATTGATCTTGTTGCCAAGCTGTGAGAACTTCTTCTCATACTCTGTCATGATATTTCCTTCCATGTATTCTGAGTTATGAAGGTCACGTGTGATCTTCTTTATTCTCCAGCCGCATTCTTCAGCGGTTTCTACGGAATATTCAAAGAGATCCTTGTTATCAGTCTTAAAGGTGATACCACCCTCTTCTGCAAGGATGTTTATATATCTTGAGAGAAAGCGGTCAGATGTTAGTCTTCTCTTTGCGGTTCTGGCTTTAGGCCATGGATCTGAAAAGTTAAGATATATATAATCAACCTCACCTTTTTCAAAGACCTCTTCTATCTCTTCTGCATCCATTCTTATAAAGAAGAGATTATTTAGTTCAGGTTCAAGCTGTCTCTTTTCGATTGCACGGATAAGAACACTTGAATATTTTTCAATTCCTATATAATTAATATCCGGATTCTGTCTGGCACATTCCATGATAAATGTACCCTTGCCCATTCCTATTTCTATAAAGATCGGATTATCATTTCCGAAGAATTCTTTCCATTTACCTTTAAGTTCCTTTTCATCTTGTACAACATATTCGTTTTCGGCTATTACTTCTCTTGAGCCTGTTACATTTCTGAGACGCATATCTAATCTCCTTTTTATGATATATGTATCTTAAATACAGCGCTTATGCCATTGTATCAAAACTGTTATTATTTTGCATCTTCTTTATTGTTATCTCTTGAGTTTTTTCCTTAAATGTAGCATAATCATACTATCTATGGCTTAAAACAGTTAAGTTAGAGGACTGACATGAAAAGAAAATATATTTTTTGTTTTCTGGCTGTACTTTTAGTACTGACTCAGATATTTACTCCGACAGCCATGGTTCTTGCTGACGACATTGCGACAGAAGGTGATGCATCAAACTTTGAATCAGCTGTTGTTATCGATATATCAACCGGAAAAATTCTTTACGAAAAAAATGCAGACAAGCAGATCTATCCGGCAGGACTTATGAAACTTATGACCGGGCTTGTTGCTATAGAAAAGACTTCATCTACCGAAAAAGTTAAAGTTTCAAATAATGAGTTTTTTTCCGAAACACCGGGAAGTCTTGATGTAGTACTTCATCCCGGTGAAGAAATATCAATCAGAGATCTTCTCTTTGCACTCTTTCTGAAATCCGGTGATGATGCAGCACTTGCACTTGCCGAACATATCAGCGGCAGTGTATCTTCATTTACTGATGAAATGAGTAAGCTCTCGGAAAAAATAGGATGTACGGGCAGCGTGTGGAAGGGACCGAATAACTATTATGGTGATGGTACTCTTACTACCGCAGGAGACCTGGCAATTATTGCAAAAGAATTATATTCGCATCCTCTCTTCAGATCCATTATTGAATCTGATACATATACGATACCTGCAACAAACAAAAGTGATCCGAGAGAGCTTTGGCAGGATAACCGTATGAAGTATAAAGCAAATACGGATTTTTATAATCCTCTTCATATAGGTGGTAAGGTCGGATATTCGGAACTCGGCGGAGGATGTTTTTTATCATTTGCTGAGAATAGAGGAATGACTATAGCCTGTATAGTAATGGGCTGTAAACCTTCGGAAGAGATATATTCAAGCACTTCAGCACTTTATGAAAAAGTATTTAATCAGTATACAAGAGTTTATCCGTTAAGAGGATATACATTTGATGTTAATATAGATGAATCCGTGATCATCGATAATTATTTCGACAGAGTTGAGCATTCTCTTCCTTATTACTATGTAAATGAGGATCTGGCGATAAATGTCGATTCGGGATATGATCCGTCTGATATAGTTTTAAATCCTGTGATGTATACCAAACCTTCCGGAAGCAAAGCCGGAGTGATGGAGATATATTATAAAGGAAGTAAAGCAGCCGAGACAGATATAGAGATAAACATATCCAGTGTATATCCTGAAGATTATCTGAAAGGTGACGGATCGACAGCAACAGATGCTGATAAAGATAAAGATTCAGCGGATAAGAAAATAAGATCCGTTTTAATGTATATGATACTTATAGTTATAGGTCTGATGATTCCTATTTTTGTTATTCTTCTCATTGCATTGAAGAAAACGAGGGGAAGTAAGAAAAAGTGAGGCTGTTATGAGCAAAACAAAAAGTATTAAAAACATCAGAGAAGCAAATGAAGAAATGCTCAGATATTTTAATGCACTTTATTCGGAACATCTGGCAGAACTTCAAAGTGCAAAATCCAGACTTTTTGAAATTAATGTAAAACTGGATGAACTTGTAAAAACAAAAAACATATACTCTCTTAATGCTGATTACAGAAAAAATCTTTTCAGTCCTTTAAATTCCGAAGGAAATGAAAATGAAAAGGAACAGGGTATACGTCATGAAATTGAGAATCTTACGGAGGAAAGAAATCTTCTTGAGGATAAGATAGAACTTGAAAACAGAAATATAAAATCTATAGAGACAAGACTCAGTAAGCTTAATCTGTCTAAAGCCTCTGTTCAGAATCTTCAGAATGAACTCGGTATATATATTACAAAATCTTCGGAAGATAACAAACCCGAAATATCGGAAGACAGTAATGATTATATGGAGGCTTCTGATACTATACGTCAGCATGGCAAAAATATTCTGATGATAAGTACATTTGACAAGACTTATACTTCTACCGTGATGGATAAGAGAATCCGTTCGGAGATAGCATCGAACAGTCATAAACTTGAAATGATCAGAGATGTTATAAGAACAGATCCCAACAGAGCCAAGGTTACTATAGATGAAGTTCTAAGTAATTCAAAGAATATAATGCTTGTAATTGATGATCATCTTAAGAGAAATTTCTATTATTTTGATGATAAGAAAAATATCAGGAGCCTTATAGAGGATTTTGTAGTGGATGCACAGGATAAACATCCCGGAATCGTATTTGATACAGATCTGAATAATCTGAATATACAGCCTACATATATAAGACTTCTTACTCTGTATAAACTGCTTGATATATTCTTTGATAATATATATAAACATTCCAAAGCCAGTCATGTCAGATTATCGGTAAGCGAGGTCAACGGAAAAATAGACGTATACCTGAATGATAATGGAATCGGTATCCCCGATAATTACGAAAGTAAATCACCATGGTACAGTGGTTTAAAGCGTGCAAAAGAACTTATATATCTGTTAGATGGCAATATTATGTTAACCAATGAAAATGGAACGACAATCAGATTCAGGTATGATATAAACGGATAAATATTATGTCAACTAATATCTTTATATAAATTATGTAAACTAAAGGAGTAATTATTTAATGAAAAAATTAATTGCAGAGCTGATTTCAGCTGAGTTACCGGAGCTTTCAATAGAAGATATCGAAAAATCAATCGAAAATCCTCCAAAACCTGAGCTTGGAGATTTTGCTTTTCCTTGCTTCAGACTTGCAAAGGTTATGCATAAAGCTCCAAACTTAATCGCAGGAGAACTTGCTGAAAAGATTAAAAGCGATGCTATAGACAGAATAGATGTTGCAGGTGCATATCTTAATTTCTATATGAATAAGGATTTCTATCTTAAGAGCATGATAGAAAAAATATCCAAGGAGAATTTCGGTGCATCCGATGAAGGTAAAGGAAAGACTATATGTATAGACTACTCCTCTCCTAACGTTGCAAAGAATTTCCATGTAGGTCATCTCAGAACTACATTTATAGGAAATTCACTTTATAAGATATATGATAAGCTTGGATATAAAGTAGAAAGAATTAATCACCTCGGTGACTGGGGTACTCAGTTCGGTAAACTCATTGTAGCATATAAGAGATGGGGAAGCGAAGAAGCCGTTAAAGAAAAAGGTATAGAAGAACTTATGAGAATCTATGTCCTTTTCCATGAGGAAGCCGATAAAGATCCAGCACTTGAGGATGAAGCAAGAGCCTGGTTCAATAAAATGGAGAACGGTGATGAAGAAGCACTTTCTATCTGGAGATGGTTCCTGGATATAAGTTTAGAGGAATTCAAGAGAATATATGCTCTTCTCGGTATGGAATTCGATCATTATACGGGTGAAAGCTTCTATATCGATAAGACAGATGCTGTTGTTGAAGATCTTAAGAATGCAAATCTTCTTACAGACAGTGAAGGTGCAAAAATTGTAGATCTTTCAGAATACGATATGGCTCCATGTCTCATCCTTAAGAAAGACGGAAGTACAATCTATGCAACAAGAGATCTTGCAGCTATTAAGTACAGAAAAGAAACTTTTGACTTCTTTAAATGCTTATATGTAACCGGGCAGGAACAGAAACTTCACTTCAAACAGGTATTTAAGGTAGTAGAACTTCTCGGAAACGAATGGGCAAAAGACAGTCTTGTACATATTCCTTACGGTCTTGTAAGTCTCGGTGGTGAGAAACTTTCTACCAGAGGTGGAAATGTTATATATGCTGAGGATATATTAAGAGAAGCAATTGCTAAGATAAGAAGTACAATCGATGAGAAAAATCCTGATCTCAAAGATAAAGATGAGGTATCTCGTATCGTCGGTGTAGGTGCTGTAATCTTTAATGACCTTTATAATCAGAGAATTAAGGATGTTTCCTTTAACTGGAGTCATATTCTGAGTCCTGAAGGAGAAACCGGTCCTTATGTAGAATATACCTATGCAAGATGTTCAAGTATTCTTAGAAATGCTTCAGATTATAAATTCTCTACAGATATTGACTATTCTATACTTACAGATCAGGCTTCAATTGATCTTATTAAGGCTCTAAATGAGTTTCCTAATATTGTTAAGAGTGCTTCCGAAACCTATGAACCACACATTGTAGCAAGATATGCTATTGCTGTAGCTCAGGCATTCAATAAGTTCTATCATGATAACAAAGTTCTTGTTGAAGAAACAAATATAAAAAATGCAAGACTTTTACTTGTATCGCTTACAAGAAAAGTTATCAGAGATGCTATGGATCTTCTTGGAATCGGATGTGTAGAAGAAATGTAAAAATGTTTCATGTGAAACATTATCATTATGTGAAAGTAATCTCCCTCTTTGTGAGGGAGATTTTTATGTATAGGAATAAGTGTTTTAATAAGAAAGTTCGTTTTTATATGAAACAAAGTTACTTTGAAATATATGTCTCGTTGTAATAAGTAGATGATTTTATTGATCCAATTATATTTACTATATGTCTAACTTATCGTAAGTGTCGTATTTTGTTGTACTATATAAGTAATTTTATGTTGATTCAATTGTTAAATACGAAATTTGAAAAAATATTTTAAGTAATGATATGTATTTATAATAAGTAATGTTTCATGTGAAACATATACATAAGTTGAATTTAGTATGCTACAGAAATAAATTGTATGTACTATATCATCTATTTGACAATAGATATTATAAATGTAATTGTTATAAAATTATTTGTATATAATACTGTAATCGAATAAATAATGTTTCATGTAAAACAATGTATATTGATAAAATGACGATATTTGAAATATGCAAGATATATGTTTTATTATTTCAAATAAATTTGAAGAGCATGACTGTTCCTTATCCGTAAATNNATATAATGTTCTTTTTGTATTTGATAATTGGTGTTTCACGTGAAACATCAATATATGTAAATTGATAAAGTGTAAAATATAAGATATTTATAACAGTTAAATAACGCTTAAATATGAAACTTCTACTCAAAAATCTAAGAGTGTAAGGAAATTTAAATATACAATAAGTGATGTTTCATGTGAAACATTATAGTTTCATAAATACATTATGTTAGAAATATGTAGGATTTTATTACCTGTAGAAATTGTTTTTATTCGTGTGTTTACTTTCGAATCGAAGAATATAATGTAATTTAGATGTATTATATTTAATGTTTCATGTGAAACATCTATACATCAGTATATAATTCTATTTAAAAAAATTGTAATTAAAAATGATATATCCTGTAAAAAGAATTCGTTTTATATACAGATAATTAAAAAATATTAAATTTCAGAGATAAAGTATGAGATGTTTTATATGATATGGGATGTTTCATGTGAAACATCTCATATCAATATAACGTTAAACGAGATCTATAAAATGTGAGTTCTGGAGAGTAATCTGTCCCGGGTACAACACGTTCTATTTTGTCCGGAAAGGAATAGCATTACTTAATTGTTATATTATGTGACTTATGTGTTCTAAATCAAAATTTTTTCTACTTGTAGTATAAGAATGTACACATATGACTCAAACAATATATTATTTGAAACAAAATGTTTCACATGAAACATTTCGCTACACGAAATAGGATAAATAGTGATGCTTCACATGAAACATCTATATATAGTGGTAGAGAACAAAGTCCTTTTGTGGTATAATGGACAACATCCGTATTGAATGGAAAATGATTACGATGATATTATATAGGAGACGATAAAGTGGGAAGAATAATTGCTATTGCCAATCAGAAGGGTGGAGTCGGTAAGACAACTACTTCCATCAACCTGGCAGCATGTTTGGCTGAAAAAGGTAAAAAAGTTCTTGCTATCGACCTTGATCCGCAGGGAAATATGACCAGTGGATTAGGCGTTGATAAACAATCCATAGATTCTTCTGAAGACAGTAAAACTATATATGAAGTAATGTGTGGCGAGTGTAATCTCGGAGAAGCCATGATCATTAATGTATTTGATAATCTGAATCTTATTCCATCGAGCAGAAATCTTGCGGGTGCAGAGATTGACTTTATTGAAGAAGAGAACAAGCAATATGTATTGAAAAATATTGTAAGGTCGGTCAGAAAGAAATTTGATTTCATTATCATTGATTGTCCACCGGCACTTGGACTTCTTACAATTAATGCCATGACTGCAGCGGATACTGTAATAGTTCCTATACAGTGTGAGTTTTATGCTCTTGACGGTTTGTCACAGCTTATCTATACAATAGAATTAATTAAGAAGAAACTTAATAAGTTTTTGGAAATCGAAGGTATCGTATTTACTATGTATGATACAAGAAATAATCTTTCTGAACAGGTTGTTCAAAATGTCAGAGACAATCTTGATGAGATCATATATGATACTGTAGTTCCAAGAAATGTACGACTTGCTGAGGCTCCGAGTTTTGGTTTACCTATCAATTTATATGATAGTAAATCAACAGGTGCAGAGGCATATCGTAAATTAGCAGACGAAGTTATCAACAATAAACTGTTTTTATAGACAGACAATTGTTGATAAAGTGTAAATTATACAAACATGGTAGTATTACCATAAAATATATTATGTAAACCATTAAGGAGGACCAAATGGCTGTTAAGAGAGGACTTGGCAGAGGTCTGAATGATCTTTTGTCAGTTAGTGAGGATGAAGCAAAGCAGGCAAAGAAGGACGCAAAAGCTGTTTCCAAGAAAGCACCTGTTGTAAAGGAGAAAGAGAAACCTGCTCCGGCTCCAAAGAAAGTTGAAGATGAATCATCGGAAGTGATGGTAAAGGTTACTGATATCGAACCTAATCCAAATCAGCCGAGAACGAATTTCAATGAAGACGCTCTTAATGAACTTGCCGAATCCATAAAGAGAATCGGTGTTATCGAGCCGATTGTAGTATATAAGAAGGATCGCGGTTATGAGATCATAGCCGGTGAGAGAAGATGGAGAGCTGCAAGGCTCGCAGGTATAAAGGAAGTTCCTGTAATCATCAGAAAATATACAAAGCAGCAAAGAGTTGAAATTGCTCTTATAGAAAATATTCAAAGAGAAAATCTTAATCCTATAGAAGAAGCTCTGGCATATAATCGTCTTATAGAAGAATTCAATTTAAAACAGGATGAGGTTGCTGAAAGAGTTTCCAAGAGCAGAACTGCTATTACCAATTCTCTCAGACTTCTTAAACTCTGTGATAAAGTGAAAGAGATGGTTATCGAGCAGATGATCAGTGCAGGTCATGCAAGAGCTCTTATTACCATAGAAGATCCGGATGTTCAGTACGAGACAGCTATGACAATCTTTGATCAGGGTCTCAGTGTTCGTGATACGGAACAGCTTGTTAAAGATGTAAATAATATTCTTGCAACTAAGCCGAAGGAGAAGGAAGAAGCTCCGAAGGAAGATAATACGGCACTTCTTGCAATCCTTTCACAGATGGAGAACAATCTTAAGACGACTCTTGGTACAAAGGTAAAGATCAAACCTAGAGGAAAGAATAAGGGTCGTATCGAGATTGAGTACTTTTCATCGGATGATCTTGAAAGAATCATACATTTAATTAACACGAAGGAGCAGATATGATACTTACGACAACAAACGTTTTCGGAATCAATCTGGAGATAGTCGTTATAGTGTTCTTTGTTCTTATAGTAATACTTGCTGTAATTCTTGCATTTACGATAAGACAGCTTCAGTCCATTACCAGAAAGTATTATGTGGTTATGAGTGGAAAGAAAGGTATGGACCTTGAATCCATTATACTCACCAGATTTAAGGAGATGGATAAGGTTAAGGCAAATGAGAAGAAGATAACGAAGGAACACAGAACCTTTAAGGCCCACCTTGATTCTTGTTATAATAAGATCGGACTCGTAAAGTTCGATGCGTTCAGTGATATGTCCGGAGAACTCAGTTTTTCCATAGCACTTCTCAATGATGAGAATTCGGGAGTTGTGCTCAGTGCCATTCATACAAAGCAGGGCTGTTATACTTATCTGAAGGAAATCATTCAGGGTGAATCCTATGTGGTGCTTTCCGAGGAAGAAAAGGAAGCTCTTAAGAAAGCAGAAACTGTAGATGATATGGTTAAGGGCATGATTGAAAATGCAGAAGATATAACATTTGACATTGATTAATATTAGAAGTAAATTAGATAGATAATCAAAATACTTTGATTTAGGAGGAAAAAAGAGATGCTTGACATTAAGTTTCTTAGAGAAAACCCGGAAGTAGTAAAGGAAAACATTAAGAAGAAGTTTCAGGATAGAAAACTTCCTCTTGTAGATGAAGTAATAGAGCTTGATAAGCAGAGAAGAGAAGGTCAGGCGGAGGCTGATGAGATCCGCGCCAATAAGAATAAGATTTCCAAGGAAATCGGTGCACTTATGGCTCAGGGCAAGAAGGAAGAAGCAGAAGCAGTTAAGGCGAAGGTTGCCGAAAGTGCAAAGCGTCTTGCCGAACTCGAAGCTGCGCAGCCTGAAATCGAGGCAAGAATCCGTGAGATCATGCTTACTATTCCGAATATTATAGATGATTCTGTTCCAATCGGAAAAGATGATACGGAAAATGTTGAAGTTACAAAGTACGGAGATCCTGTAGTTCCGGATTTTGAAGTTCCTTATCACACAGATATCATGAAGAGCTTTGCCGGAATTGATCTTGAAGCTGCAGCACGTGTAGCAGGTAACGGATTCTATTATCTTATAGGTGATGTTGCAAGACTTCATAGTGCTATTCTTACGTACGCTAGAGATTTCATGATCAACAAGGGATTTACATATGTTATCCCTCCATTCATGATAAGAAGCGATGTAGTAACAGGTGTTATGAGCTTTGATGAAATGGATGAAATGATGTACAAGATCGAGGGAGAGGATCT
>DEFA01000021.1:145783-155732 GCA_002350525.1 Lachnospiraceae bacterium UBA2864
GCAGAGCTTCCTCTTACACTTACAAGCTATTCACCATGTTTCCGTAAGGAGAAGGGTGCACACGGTAAGGAAGAAAGAGGTGTATACAGAATCCATCAGTTTGAGAAGCAGGAAATGATCGTAATCTGCAAGCCTGAGGAGTCAATGGACTGGTTCAATAAGATGTGGAGCTTCACAGTTGAACTTTTCCGTTCAATGGATATTCCTGTAAGAACTCTTGAGTGCTGTTCGGGAGATCTTGCGGATCTTAAAGTTAAGTCTTATGACGTTGAGGCATGGTCACCTCGTCAGAAGAAATATTTTGAGGTCGGAAGCTGCTCAAATCTCGGTGATGCTCAGGCAAGAAGACTTCAGATAAGAGTTAAGGGTGAAGACGGTGAGAAGTATCTCGCTCATACTCTTAACAATACGGTTGTTGCTCCTCCGAGAATGCTTATAGCATTCCTTGAGAATAATCTCAATGAGGATGGTTCCGTAAATATTCCTGAGGTTCTTCGTCCATACATGGGTGGTATCGAAAAGATTGAACCAAAGAATAAATAGGTTGGTCATATATGCATAAGTATCTCAGGGCTGTAGGTTTCAGCAGCATTACGAATATAAAACAGCTGGAGCCGTTATTTAAGAATATAATAGAGAATCCGGATAAGAGGATTGCTGTATGTTCCGATGACAGTGATATATCGGATATGCAGATAGACAAGGATTTTGGTGAAGATATAGGTTTATCAATGGTGGGAGAACTGGACGAAGCGGGAAATTTCCTGATGGAGCATTATTTTCCTTATGTAAGACCGGATATCTATGTCTATGACGGATTTCTTGAGGTAGAGGAAAGGCTTGTAAACAAGTCTTATGCCGGAGTCTCGGATGATCCGGAGTTATCGCTTATATTCTACATACAGAATATAGTTGATATAGATAAGAAGAAAATAGGTCCGAATGATGCTGTTGATGCGGTAATGCTGGCAGCTCTTTCGGACAGAGGAAGTATACTTCTTCCGATAGCACAGCCGTCGGAAGGGGATCTTTTCTCGATGGTAGAAACTTCTGTGATCCCGTGCGGAGTGGAATGTGAATTATATAGAATAGTAGGAACTATTCTCGATGTAAGACATGTACAGAATCGTATAACGGGCGAGAGAGTTATCCTTATGAATATAAGCTGCAACGATTATAAGATCCGACTTGCAATTAACGAGATGGATCTCATCGGTGAGCCGGAAAAAGGTCGCAGATTCCGTGGAGATATATGGCTTCAGGGATTAATGCTTCTTGACTAAAAGACTTCTTTCGGATAAAATTACATAAGTGTCTGAAAAGACAGTATCTATTGAAATAAGTCAATAGATCATGTTTCCGTAGCTCAGCAGGATAGAGCNNCGCCTCCTAAGCGGAAGGTCGTGCGTTCGAATCGCATCGGGAACACATAATAAGCGGATTTTCGTCGGCAATATCTGCCGGACGGATATCCGTTTTTTTGTGCCTGCTTATTGAAAATTTTGTAATGCCTGCTTATTGAAAACTAAGGTATGTCATGGTATACTATTTACCTATCGAAATAGTAGGTGAAAGAGCAGGAAACACTGTATCTGTCCTCCGGGAACGGCCAGAAAATGCACGGAAAGAAGAGACATCCCGGGATCGACGGCATTTGTACCGTCAGTGGCGGGACTTATAATAGCGGGAGAAATCGTAAATGATCTTACAACAGAAGTCGGAGTCTGAAGAGCTTCATATAAAACTTGAAAAACTGAAACAGTACATAGCAGAACTTGGGTCCCTCGCAGTAGGTTTCTCCGGAGGGGTTGATTCGTCCCTTCTTACCGCTGTGGCGCAAGAAGTACTGGGCGACCGATTGATAGCGGTTACGGGAGCAGATGCTTCTGTTCCGGAGAGGGAAGTGGAAGAAGCGAAAAGATTCTGTAAGGAAAGGGGCATTCGTCATATCATTTGCAGAGTCGACCCGTTGAAGGAAGAAGGCTATAGGCATAACAGCCCCGATCGCTGTTATTTCTGTAAGCACGGTATATTTACCGAAGTGAAGAAAATCGCGGAAGAAAAACTGCATATGATAGACCGGGCCGAACAGTTTCTGATCGAGCTCGGATTCTTTGAAGAACGTGTCAGAATGCATGGAAATATAGCGCGTATCGAAGTTCCGCCCGCAGATATTTCAAGACTTGCTGCCGACGGAATAAGGGAGAAGATATACGATAAGTTAAGAGAAATCGGCTTCATGTATGTAACCCTTGATATGAAAGGCTACAGGCTGGGAAGCATGAATGAAACGTTGCAAAAAGGAGGTATGATATATGAGTAACATAAACGAGATAAAATTTGCTGTAGAGAAGGCAGTTCTGGATATAGGAGTCAAGATAGTTTTTCCCGTAATCGAAGGAATGGATAATACGCTGGTATCCCCGGAATGGATGGCGAAAAGAAAGGAAATCATAGCTCGCCTCTTGGACGAGTATAAAGATATAGATTATCATGCCGATCCGATTCTGGAAGGCTTTCATATTCTGCATGACCGTGCCGGCGTAAAGCGCCGTAAAAACATTCCCGCGAGCGAAAATCTGATCAGACTCATGAATAAACACGGAGATGTATTCTTTATCAATCAGGCTGTGGATATTTATAATATCATTTCCATGGAAAGCAAGCTTGCATTGGGGGCACATGACATCGATCATGTAGACGGAAATGTGACTCTTCGTTTTACGGACGGAACAGAGCGTTTTGTTCCGATAGGACAGAGTGACCCGGTTCCGAATAACCCGAATGAATACAGTTATTGTGATGATGCCAATGAAGTACTCTGTCGTTTGGAAATTCGTCAGGTGGAAAAGACCAAGGTAGATGAGAATACGACAAATGTGTTCTATATCGTTCAGGGAAATGAGTCAACAGATGACGAACTGCTTCTTGCTACAGCCCAAAAAATAATTGATGAAACAGTTAAGTACTGTGGCGGCAAGGGAAGAATTGTCATTCCCGATATTCAGACAACGCCTTAAACAGCCAGAAAAGCGAAAAATGTTGCCAAAGCACAGGATGAAAGCGCCGGATGAGCAAGAAAATTCCTACTCCCCGGAGTTTCTGTTTAACTCCGCCGCTTCTTCTATAGATTCTTCATAGCCCTTAAGAGCTGCAAAGGGAGCAAATATCTTTGCTCTGTCTTCACGCTTCATGGAAGGATGCTTTGCCGAGAAGGCGTCATTTACATGCTTAGGCCGTTCAAGGTCTATTATATCTTTGTAAGCTCCGTTATAATCTTCCATCAGCTCTTGTGACCTCCTATCTGTCCGTTTCTTGCTATAGTAGTTGCACCATCAAGCAGATTTGTTCCCTTAAGGATTGCATTTTTACCATACTTATCCTGTATGGTGAGCATGGCATTCTGAAGGCGTTTTTCCTGCTCCAGCTTTTCGGGATCCGTGAATATATCGAATTGTTCGAAGATCTCATCTTCTTTCCTGAGGTTGTTGGCTGAAAGAGTAACTCTCCTTACCGTCAGCTCCTCATCTATTATACGATCATATAATTCCATCAATGCATTTACTATAATCGCAGTGGAACTGGTATGTTTATTCAGATTAGCAGTTCCGTGGGAATGCATGGGAACCAGTCTGCCGTAATGATCTACCTGCAGCTCGCCCATATATTTACCGTTATCTACATTTTCCCTATCATAATTTATATCCAGAGTGATATTGTCAGTGACCACATGCTTTCTTACCATATCGAGTACGAGAAGCTCGGTCATTTCACGTACTATTATTTTTGCTTTATCCGTCGTATAAGGAGTTGAGAGAACCTGGCCGGAGGAAAGACTGTTGGTACTCGGCTTATAGTTCTTTATATCTTCCATCGTGGTCGGTTCTATGCCCCAGGCATGATCTATAAGTATCTCCGCATCTATACCGAATATCTGATAGAGACGTTCTTCGTCGGTCAGGCTGCGTCGTGCGATATCACCCATAGTGTACATATGGTTGTTGGCAAGACGTCTTGCGGTACCGCCGCCTATCCGCCAGAAGTCGGTTATAGGCCTATGATCCCACAGAAGCTTTCTGTAAGTATATTCGTTAAGTTCCGCAATTCTTACTCCGTCGGCATCCGCTTCCATATGCTTTGCTGTTATATCCATGGCAATCTTAGCAAGATAGAGATTGGTTCCGATCCCCGCAGTGGCGGTTATTCCCGTACGGGAGAGTACATCCCGGATCATCTTTATGGTAAGTTCGTGAGCCGTCATCTTGTAAGTCGCAAGATATGAAGTAACATCAATAAAAACCTCGTCGATACTGTAAACATGAATATCTTCCGGGGCTATGTATTTAAGATATGTCTTATAAATGGTTGTGGAAAAATCGATGTATTTGGCCATACGGGGAGGTGCAACGATGAAGTCGATATCTTCCCCGGTCTTTTCTTTTATCTCGGCAAGACGGGATTTGACTTCAAAGAGACGCGCCCTTCCGGGAATCCCGTATGCTTTTAGTGCCGGTGATACCGCAAGACAGATGGTCTTATCGGTTCTTGATTCATCGGCAACAACCAGTCTTGCCGTGAGAGGGTTAAGGCCCCTCTCAAAGCATTCGACTGAAGCATAAAAGGATTTCAGGTCTATGGCAACGTAAAGTCTATTCATAAATACTCCTGAATGTGGGTGTGCCTCACATCGGATAGGAAATGTAATTATGCCTGTCCGTAGCTATGTATAGGAGATGCACACTTACCACAGAAGAATGAATTAAAATCACATATATTATGACATGTCGGGCAGTAGATCATACGAGGAGCCTCGCGGCGAAGTATGGATGTTGATTCTTCTGCCTTAGGAATAACAGGCTGAGCATTTTGATTGTAAGAGTTCTGCATATTTGCTGCCTGATTGTAAGCAGGAGCCTGACCGTAAGTCTGCTGTGTCTGTGGTACCTGACTGTAAGCCTGCTGTGTCTGCGGTGCCTGGCTGTAAGCCTGCTGATTCTGTGGAGTCTGACCGTAAGCCGACTGATTCTGCGGAGCCTGAAAATGTCCGGCCGGAGCCTGTGCATAAGAAGGCTGTCCCTGCACCGGCTGAGCGTAAGGATTCTGACCTGCAGGAGCCTGATTGTAAGCAGGAGCCTGACCGTAAGGAGCCGGAGCACTACCCTGCATATATGTAGGATTATATAATCCCTGCGGTCCGTAAGCCGGAACCGGATTAACCCAGTACTGCTGATAAATCGGCATGTTGTAGATAGCAGTATTTTTCTTTGATGCAGAAAGAATCTTTCTTATAGTAAAGATATCAGCAACGATTACAAAGGCGAAGAATACAACGATCATCATGATATTCTGAGTAAACAGACAGAAGTCGTAGAATCCGTGAAGAACGGTTGCAATACCAAAGCCTTTCATTATATTTCTGGAAACTTCCTGTTTGTTTCCTATTACCTTATTATATTTCGCTTCGCCGTAATAATAGCCCATGAATACGGAGAACATACCGTGAGCCGGAATAGCAAGAAGCGCTCTTCCTATAGCCATACCGAGACCGCCGCCTCTTGCACCGAAAATGTACAGGATGTTCTCGATGAGAGCAAATCCCATAGATGCATAAAAGCAATAAACAATTCCGTCAAACTTAAAGTTGAATGCGGGATGATTCCAGGTCGGAAAGAATGCGGCCATGAACTTAACAAACTCTTCAACAACAGCTACACCGAGGAATGCGATTATAAAATGATAAGCATAGGTCGGGGCTTTTTTAGGCACGCCGAAGATCGGATCGATCATTGACTGAAGAACCTCTTCCAGAATGATCGCGGGTATGGCAGATACAATACCAAGAACAACGAGACCGATAAGAAGCTTGATAGGTTCTTTCTCATAAGAGTCTTTTGCATAGATAAAAAACAAAAGAAGAATTACCGGCAGAATAGCCAGTAGAAGTAAAAACAGCATCATAATAAATATCCCTTTCCTTCACTAATACTCCTTTTTGGAGCTACTTTTAACACCTTATAGTTTATAGCAATATTAGTGAAAATTAAAGCAATATTTGAATAGAAATGAAATAGAAAATTTGTTAGTATTGTTTATGTGACTATGGGAAAAAATGCAAATATGCGACAAATTGCACAGAAAGGGGATTACGAGTTCCATGTTTCAGGATTTTGAAAAAAAGGCAGCGGAATTGGTTGACCAGATGACGCTTGAAGAAGCAGCATCACAGCTTAGATATGATGCCCCGGCTATTGAGAGACTGGGTATCCCTGAGTATAACTGGTGGAGTGAAGGACTTCACGGACTTGCAAGAGCAGGTACAGCTACGGTCTTTCCACAGGCTATTGCCCTCGCTTCGGCATTTGACAAGGATATGCTTAAGAAGATAGCCGAAGTCGTATCAACAGAGGCAAGAGCTATATATAATGAGAATTCCAAACGCGGGGACAGAGACATATATAAAGGTCTTACAATCTGGTCCCCTAATATAAATCTTTTCAGAGATCCTCACTGGGGAAGAGGTCAGGAGACTTACGGAGAAGATCCGTATCTTACATCCAGACTCGGTGTGGAGTTCATTCGTGGTCTGCAGGGTGACGGAAAATATCTGAAGACAGCGGCATGTGCAAAGCATGCGGCAGTTCATTCGGGACCTGAGGCTACAAGACATTCATTTGATGCAATAGCTTCTGCCAAAGATATGGAAGAAACTTATCTTCCTGCATTTGAAGCGGCAGTTAAAGAAGCAGGCGTTGCCGGAGTTATGGGAGCTTACAACAGACTTAACGGCGAGCCATGCAACGGAAGCAAGAAGCTTCTCGTAGATATATTCAGAAAGAAGTACGGTTTTGAAGGATACATAGTATCAGACTGCTGGGCTATCAAGGATTTCCATGAGAGCCATATGGTTACTTCGGGACCGACCGAATCAGCTGCAATGGCTATATCCGCAACCTGTGATGTAAACTGCGGAGTAGTATATCTGTATATGCTTAAGGCTTATGAGGAAGGACTTGTAACCGAAGAGCAGATAAGAGCTGCAGCTAAGAGAGCTATGACGATAAGGCTTGCGCTCGGAATGTTCGCAGATGACTGTGAATATGACAGCATCGGATATGATGATGTATGTACGCCGGAATCAGCTGCCCTTGCTTATGAGGCGGGAGCGAAGTCTGTAGTAATGCTTAAGAATGACGGAATCCTTCCGTTAAACAGAGATTCTGTTAAGACTATCGGTATAATAGGACCGACAGCAACTTCTGTAAATGTACTTAACGGTAACTATAACGGAACCGCAAATGAGTACATTACGAATCTTGACGGAATCAGAGCAGCAGCGGGTGAGGGTGTGAGAATCCTTTATTCGGAGGGAAGCAACCTTTTCAGAGACAAGGTTCAGCCTCTTGCAAAGGACGATGACAGAATTACCGAAGCCGTGATAGTTGCTGAACATAGTGACGTAGTCATCCTTTCTCTCGGACTTGACTCTACCATCGAAGGAGAAGAAGGAGATACCGGTAATGCATTTGCAGCGGGAGATAAGAACTCATTGTTCCTTCCGGCTTGTCAGCAGAGATTACTTGAAGCTGTTGTTAAGACAGGTAAACCTGTGATACTTGTTATTAACACGGGAAGTGCTATGGATGTAACCTTTGCTGATGAGAACTGCAGTGCAGTACTTCAGTCCTGGTACAGCGGACAGTACGGAGGAAGAGTACTCGGAGATATTCTCTTCGGAAAGATCTGCCCGAGTGGTAAGCTTCCGGTTACATTCTATAAGGATGGAACAACACCGGACTTTAGCGATTACAGTATGAAAGGCCGTACCTACAGATATATGGACAGCGTTCCTCTTTATCCTTTCGGATTCGGACTCAGCTACAGCAGCTTCTCTTACGGAGCGCCTGAGTTTGATGATGCATCGGGAGAAGTAAAGGTGGCTGTAACAAATACAGGTTCTGTAGATGCCGATGAGATAGTGGAAGTATATATTTCATCAGAAGAAGCAGCTAAGTACGGAGATCAGCCGAGATACAGCCTATGCGGTTTTGAAAGAATTTCGCTTACTGCAGGCGAGACAAAGACGGTTACTCTTAAGATAAGCGATAAGGCTTTCACCCTGGTTAATGAAGACGGGGAGAGATTCACACCGGGCGGAGAGTATACACTCTATGTCGGAGGCCAGCAGCCGGATGACAGAAGCCGCGAACTTACGGGCAATTCGGTACAAACCGTAAAAATTCATAAATAATTAATAAGAATTTGTCTTTCAAAGTAAGATAAATGATATTAAAATAATAAAAGTTACACATAAAAAAAATATTAGGAGGTTGTAGCATGAAGTTTTTTATTGATACCGCAAATGTTGATGACATTCGTAAGGCGAATGATATGGGAGTTATATGCGGTGTAACAACTAACCCATCTCTTATTGCAAAAGAGGGAAGAGATTTTAATGAGGTAATTAAGGAAATCACATCCATAGTTGACGGACCTATCAGCGGAGAAGTTAAGGCAACTACTGTTGATGCTGAAGGCATGATCAAGGAAGGCCGCGAGATCGCAGCTATTCATCCTAACATGGTTGTTAAGATTCCTATGACAGTTGAAGGACTTAAGGCAGTTAAGGTTCTTTCCAAGGAAGGAATTAAGACTAACGTAACACTTATCTTCACAGCTAATCAGGCTCTTCTTGCAGCTAGGGCAGGTGCAACATATGTATCACCTTTCCTCGGAAGACTTGATGATATAAGCACACCTGGTATTGACCTTATCGAGTCAATCGTTCAGATTTTTGACAACTATGGTATCGAGACAGAGATCATAGCTGCCAGCATCAGAAATCCTATTCATGTAACAGACTGCGCACTTGCAGGTGCAGACATCGCTACAGTTCCTTATTCTGTAATCGAGCAGATGACAAAGCATCCTCTTACAGATCAGGGTATCGAGAAGTTCCAGAAGGACTACAAGGCAGTTTTCGGTGAGTAAGTCACAGAGTAAATTAGTCTGATATATATGAGAGGATAACAATATGACAAATCAGGAATTACAGCAGAAAGCATTAGATATAAGACGAGGAATCGTCACAGCTGTTCACAGTGCTAAGTCCGGACATCCGGGCGGATCACTCTCGGCAGCAGATATTATGGCTTGTCTCTTTTTTGAAGAGATGAATATAAACCCATCCAACCCTGATGACCCGGACAGAGACAGATTTGTCCTGTCAAAAGGACATGTAGCTCCGGCATTATATTCCACCTTAGCTAACAGGGGATATTTTCCGGTTGATGATCTAACCACCCTCAGACATACCGGTTCATATCTGCAAGGACATCCGGATATGAAGCATATTCCGGGAGTAGACATGTCCTCCGGCTCATTGGGACAAGGACTTTCAGCTGCAGTAGGTATGGCACTTGCTGCGAAGCTTGATAATAAAGACTTCAGAGTTTATTCACTTCTTGGTGACGGAGAGTCAGAAGAAGGACAGATATGGGAAGCTGCTATGTTTGCAGGTTTCCGTAAACTGGATAATCTCGTAGTTATCGTTGATAATAACAATCTTCAGATAGACGGAAGGCTTGATGAAGTTTGTTCACCTAACCCGCTTGATAAGAAGTTTGAAGCATTCAACTTCCATGTAATCTCAATCGATGGTAATAACATTGAAGAGATCCTCGCAGCTTTCAAGGAAGCTCGTGAGACAAAGGGAATGCCGACAGCTATCATAGCACACACGGTTAAAGGCAAGGGCGTGTCATTCATGGAGAACAACGTTGGATGGCATGGAAAGGCACCTAATGACGAAGAGTATGAGCAGGCTATGGCCGAGCTGGGAAGGGCGTGAGATTATGGCAGATGAAAAGAAAGCAGTTGCAACAAGAGACAGCTATGGAGCAGCGCTCGCCGAGCTGGGAAGAGAGCATGAGGACCTTATAGTTCTTGACGC
>DEFA01000021.1:155780-187456 GCA_002350525.1 Lachnospiraceae bacterium UBA2864
AGACATATCGACTGCGGTATCGCAGAGTGTAACATGGCAGGTATCGCTGCCGGACTTGCAACCTGCGGAAAGGTACCATTCATGAGCAGCTTCGCTATGTTTGCGGCAGGAAGAGCATTTGAGCAGGTAAGAAACTCAATCGGATATCCGCATCTTAATGTTAAGATCGGTGCAACACATGCAGGTATCTCAGTAGGTGAAGACGGTGCTACACATCAGTGTAACGAAGATATCGCTCTTATGAGAACTATTCCGGGTATGGTTGTTATCAATCCTAGTGATGATATCGAAGCAAAGGCTGCAGTAAGAGCAGCATATGAGTATAAGGGACCTGTATATTTGAGATTCGGAAGACTTGCAGTTCCTGTCATCAACGATGGAGATGACTACAAGTTTGAAATCGGAAAGGGCGTTCAGCTTAAGGACGGCCGTGACCTTACAATCGTTGCAACGGGACTTACTGTTGCACCTGCACTTGAGGTCGCAAAAAGATTCGATGAAGAAGGCATAAGCGTAAGAGTTATCAATATTCATACAATTAAGCCTCTTGATGAAGATATTATCGTAAAGGCTGCCAAGGAAACAGGCAGGATCTTTACTGTAGAGGAGCATTCTATAATAGGTGGTCTCGGAAGTGCTGTTGCGGAGGTGCTTGCTGAGAAGGAACCTGTTAAGGTTACAAGACTCGGTGTTATGGATACATTCGGTGAGTCGGGACCTGCTAAGGAGCTTCTTGTTAAGTACAAGCTTGATGCAGATGGCATCTATGAATCCATTAATAGTCGTTTATAGTTAATTACCCACGTAATATTATAGGCGTTATTATATAATTTTATTTTTACCAGGAGGGGTTTAAAATGAAAAATTTACCAGAGGTTAAGATGGGAATCGTGGCAGTTAGCCGTGACTGTTTCCCAATGAGTCTTTCAGAGAGCAGAAGAAAGGCTGTTGTTGCTTCTTATAAGGAGAAGTATGGTGACATCTATGAGTGTCCTGTAACAGTAGAGAATGAAGTTGATATGAGAAAGGCTCTTGCTGATGTTAATGCAGCAGGCGTTAATGCTCTTGTAGTATATCTCGGAAACTTCGGTCCTGAGTCAAGTGAGATCCTTCTCGTTAAGGAATTCCAGGGACCTGCTATGGTAATCGCTGCAGCTGAGGAAGCAGGTGACAAACTTCTTGATGACAGAGGAGATGCTTACTGTGGTATGCTTAATGCAAGCTACAACTTAAAGCTTCGTAACGTTAGAGCATACATTCCTGAGTACCCTGTAGGTACAGCAGATGAGTGTGCTGATATGATCAAGGAATTCATCTCTGTAGCAAGAGTTAAGATTGCTCTTGATGATCTCAAGATTATCAGCTTTGGTCCAAGACCACAGGACTTCCTTGCTTGTAACGCTCCTATTAAGCAGCTTTACAACCTCGGTGTTGAGATTGAAGAGAACTCAGAGCTTGATCTCTTCGAAGCATTCAACAAGCATGAAGGTGATGAGAGAATCCCTGCAGTTGTTGATGATATGGCTAAGGAACTCGGCGCAGGTAACAAGAAGCCTGAGATTCTCTCAAGACTTGCTCAGTATGAGCTTACACTTCGTGACTGGATCGATGCTCATAAGGGAAGCAGAAGCAATGTTATCATTGCCGGAAAGTGCTGGCCGGCATTCCAGACACAGTTCAAGTGTGTACCTTGCTATGTAAACAGCCGTCTTGCTAAGGATGGTATCCCTGTATCATGTGAAGTAGATATCTACGGAGCACTTTCAGAGTACATCGGACAGCTTGTAAGTGAAGATACAGTTACACTTCTTGATATCAATAATACAGTTCCTAAGGATATGTATGAAGAGGAAATCAAGGGTAAGTTCGCTTATGACTATAAGCTTACAGATACATTCATGGGATTCCACTGCGGAAATACAGCTACAGACAAGCTTGCATTCTGCGAGATGAAGAACCAGAAGATCATGGCTCGTACACTTCCTGAAGAAGTTACAAACGGAACTCTTGAAGGAGACCTTATTCCGGGTGAAGCTACAATCTTCAGACTTCAGTCAACATCTGACGGAAAGCTTCGTGCTTACGTTGCAGAAGGTGAGATTCTTCCTGTAAGAACAAGATCTTTCGGAGCTATCGGTATCTTCGGTATTCCTGAAATGGGACGTTTCTATCGTCACGTACTTGTTCAGAGAAATTATCCACATCATGCAGCTATCACATTCCATCACAATGGAAAGGCACTCTTTGATGTATTCAAGTTCCTCGGAGTAAACTTCGATCAGATCGATTACAATCATCCGGCAGGAGTATTATACAAGTCAGAGAATCCGTTTGCTTAATCAGCAAAACTGAAACTATGATTTAAAAAGGGCTGCCACCTCAATTTGAGGTGACAGCCCTAAATTATTGTTCGGATTTTTGATTTTGAATTCGTATATTACGTCAGCTTATTTCTTCTTCTTATAGTTTGCGCAGAAATTTGCAAAACACTGCTCCTGATATGGGAGCTTCTTATCGGAAACAGGTGCCATAAGATTTCCCTTAACACCGTTCTTCAGATAGATATTGATAGCCTGGATCTTCTTGTTAAAGATATTGAAGTTCTTAACTTCAAGAGCCTGGATATCTTCGTATCTGATGAAGAAGAATTTACTCATATCCGGCTCAAATTTATCCGGTGAGTATGTGAGTAAGGCCTTAGTAGCTTTAAGTGCAAATACACCTATTCCCATATCGGTCTGATTGAAAAGAAACCCGTCCGTATTTTTGAAAATGTTCTGCGACTGTGAATCTGCAAGTGCCTGAACCATTCCGCCGACAGCACCGAAAGCGCTGCCCGGACTGCTGCTGGTATTCTTGTAAGCGATAAAGATGTTGTTAAATGAACCGACGCAGTTGACGGATCTGAAAAGATCTAAAGCATTTTCATAAGTGTTAAATTGTGTCATTTTGTTTCTCCTTTTAACCTTCAAAATTTCAATAAGTTATTATAGAAGAGCAGATTGGAAAAATCAAATATATAATGTGATTTTTTAGTGACTTACGAATCCAAAAAACCCTTATGTATCATTGCATATACGTCTAAAAAAATATATAATGTAAGTTAGTTTTCGTGAACGAAGTCTTCCGCTTGGCGGAGACAGAATAAAGTATTAGGAGGACAATATAAATGTTTATTGGTGTAGATCTTGGAACGTCAGCCGTTAAGCTTATCATTACTGATGATAACGGTAAGATTCAGAAGACAGTATCTAAGGAGTACGGACTCAGCTTCCCGCATCCGGGTTGGTCAGAGCAGTCACCTGAGGACTGGTATACACAGTCACTTGCAGGTATCAAGGAGCTCCTTGAGGGATATGATAATCCTGTAGTAGAAGGTATCGGTGTCGGAGGACAGATGCACGGTCTTGTAGTTCTCGATGAGAACGATGAAGTTATCCGTCCTGCTATCCTCTGGAATGACGGAAGAACTACTGCTGAAGTAGATTATCTCAACAACGAGATCGGAAAGCAGTTCCTGTCAGATCATACAGGAAATATCGCATTTGCTGGTTTCACAGCTCCGAAGATCCTCTGGATGAAGAACAACGAGCCTGAGCTTTTTGCAAAGATTAAGAAGATAATGCTTCCTAAGGATTATCTTGTATATAAGATGACAGGTGCTAATTCAACAGATTACTCAGATGCATCAGGTATGCTTCTTCTTGATGTTAAGAATAAGTGCTGGTCTAAGGAAATGATCGATATCTGCGGTATCACGGAAGAGATGCTTCCAAAGCTTTATGAAAGCTACGAAGTAGTAGGTGAGATGAAGCCTGAAGTATGTGCAGAGCTTGGTCTTTCTGCAGCTCCTAAGTTTGTTGCAGGTGCCGGAGATAATGCGGCAGCAGCTTGCGGTACAGGTACAGTTGGTCCTAACAAGTGTAATATCTCACTCGGAACATCAGGTACAGTATTCATCACAAGTGATAAGTTCGGTGTTGACAGTGCCAACGCACTTCACAGCTTCGCTCATGCTGATGGTGGTTTCCATCTTATGGCTTGTATGCTTTCAGCTGCATCATGTAACAAGTGGTGGATGGATGAGATTCTTAAAGAGAAGGATTACGCAGGAAGCCAGACAGGAATCACAGAGCTTGGTGAGAACTCAGTATACTTCCTTCCATATCTTATGGGTGAGCGTTCTCCATGGAATAACCCTGCAGTTAGAGCCTGCTTCTTCGGAATGAGCATGGATACTTCAAGAGAAGATATGATCCAGGCAGTTCTTGAAGGTGTTGCATTCGGTCTCAGAGATTCTATTGAGATTGCAAAGTCTCAGGGAATCACAATCACCGAAAGCACAGTATGCGGTGGTGGAGCAAAGAGCCCTCTCTGGAAAAAGATACTTGCTAACGTCCTCGGCATCACGATTAAGACAGTAAAGAATGACGAAGGTCCTGCACTCGGCGGAGCAATCCTCGCAGCAGTAGGATGCGGTAAGTTCGCAAATGTTGTGGAAGCTACATCAGGTCTTGTAGAACTTTCAGACATCATCGAGCCTGAAGCAGAGCTTGTTGCTAAGTACAATGAAAGATATGAGTACTTCAAGAAGCTTTATCCGGCAGTAAAAGCACTTTACTAAATATAGATTTTTATCAAGGCCGAGAGCGATTGCTCTCGGCTTTTTTTTCGTTCAAGATTTAATGGTATACGTTCAAGACAAAATATCATACGTTTAGGATATAAATATATATGCGGAGACTGTTTGGAGTATATTGGTTATTCGAAATACTATAATAAATTACGGAAAAGAAGGAATATCACAATGTCAACACTGGTAGTAAAAGATTTATGTAAGATATACGAGTCCAGATACGGAAAGAATAAGTATCAGGCACTTGAAAATGTTTCTTTCACTGTTGAAAAGGGAGATTATATTGCAGTAATGGGAGAGTCCGGATCGGGAAAAACAACTCTTCTTAATATGATCGCAGGTCTTGATAACATTACATCGGGAAGTGTTCTGCTTGAAGGCATGGATCTGAAGGATATAGGCGATTCAAAGATGGCGAAGTTCAGAAGAGAGAATCTCGGCTTTGTATTTCAGGATTTCAGCCTGCTGGATTTCTTCACATTGAAGGATAATATTCTTCTTCCTACTGTTCTTAGAGGTGAAAACCATAAGAAGAGCGTGGAAAAGATGATGAAGATTGCAGAGATGCTTGAAATAGATGAGCTTCTTGATAAGTATCCATATGAAGTATCTGGCGGACAGAAGCAGAGAGCGGCTGTGGCAAGAGCCGTTATCGTAGACCCGAAGCTGCTTCTGGCAGATGAACCGACGGGAGCACTGGACTCGAGAGCCACAGAAAATCTCCTTGATATATTTGATATTCTGAATAAGCAGGGACAGACTATATTCATGGTTACCCATAGTGTAAAGGCAGCGTGCAGAGCGGGACAGCTGCTGTTTATAAAGGACGGTCATCTGCATGACAAGCTTATAAAGACTGAAAACATGTCCGATAAAGAATTTGAGAAGGTCATACTCGATTATCTGAGCGGACAGGGAATAGAGGGGTAGCGTGACATGTATCTTATTAAGCTTGCTTACAGAAATATGAAATCCAATAAAGGTATTTACAGACCCTTCATTCTTGCGGGAATAGTCTCCTGCATTATATTCTATGTGATCGCCTTTATCGGTATGAATAAGTCTGTTCTGGAATCTGTCAGTTCGGTTACATTTGAAAAGATATTGAAGGTAGGTACAGCATTTTCGATACTTATCATATTCTTCTTTTTATATCTGGCGAACGGATATCTTTTGAAGAATAAGAAAAAAATCTTCGGAATATGGAACACTCTCGGGCTTTCCAAGAATCAGATCGTAGTCGTGACATTTTGGGAAACGCTTATATTCTGCATCATTACGATCATCATAGGTGAAGTGATCGGAACAGCGGTGTCTTTCGGATTATCCTACGGAGTGGTAGACCTGCTCGGAGTGGAAGAGACGATCAGCATAACATTTTCGGAAAGAGTTGTGAAGTTTACTGTTATAGTATTCGGGGTGTTATACCTCGCGATATTTATAATAAATGCGTATACGATATATAATACCAAGACTATAGAGCTTATCAAAGGAAAACAGGTTGGAGATAAAGAACTGCGCGGTGCAAAGACCCGCTCGATCCTTGGTGTAGCCGTGCTTCTTATAGGTTATGCCATATGTTTCTTTACCAGGTCGCCTTTATCGAGTTTCACGATGATGATCCTATCGGCGGCACTTATAATATACGGTATCTATACGATATTCGAATATACGTCAGTCAATATCCTGAAGAAGATGAAGAATAATGACAGAGTATATTATAAGACCGATAACTTTATCTGTGTATCAAATCTTCTCTACAGGATTAGGAAAAATGCGGTGGGGCTCGCAACCATATGCGTTCTCAGTACGGCAGTCATAATAATCCTTACAACAACTATTTCTCTTTACGCGGGGATACAGGATCAGGTAAGCGGAATGTTCGTGAAAGATGTTATGGCGACTGTAATAGATGTGAATGAAGAAGATAAACAGGCCTTTGCGGGATATGTGGATGAGATCATAGAAGAGCATGAGATATCTGATGAGAATCTATACTTTTTTACGCATTATTCAAGCATGGCAAAGTTCGATGAAAATATGATCGACTGTGATGCGTCGGCGAATGTCCTCAGTCCTGATTTTGCTTATGTGATATTTGTAAATGTGGAGGATTATAATGCTGTTATGGGAAAGAATTATGTTCTCGGACAGGATGAAGTTCTTCTTATCACGAATAAAAAATATAATAAAGAGACGATACTGTTAGGCGAAGACGAGTATAAAGTTACTGAGGTGCTGCCACCGGAAAGATCCATCGAAGGTTCGGGAGGCCAGATTTCAACGGCATTTGAAATCGTATGTGCTGATGAGAGACGTTGTTATCAGAGTGCGATCATGGCAGATGAAAATGATGAAAGACTCGGTATCATAGATATCAACTGCTACCTGGATTCCAAAGAGGAAGCAGTTCAGAATGCACTTGTAAATGAGATAAATCATTATATAAATGAGCAGGGGTTTAAGGGAAGCTGTAACGGCTACAGGGAATCCTTTAATTTCTATCTGTCCTTTTATGCGGGCGCTCTGTTTATAGGAATCGGACTCAGCATACTTTTTATCATCATGACAGGTTATATCATTTACTACAAGCAGGTATCAGACAGCTTTGAGGATAGAGATGCCTTCCTTATGATGGAAAAGATCGGTCTTACCCATAGTGAGATAAAGCGTTCCGCCGGAAAACAGATGGTGATCACATTTGCTGCACCGGTTGTCTTCACCGCAGTCAATGTCATGTTTGTAAGTAGAATAGTATATAAGTTTATGGCTATTCTTAACATGAGTAACCTAACACTCTTTGTGGGATGTATAGGTATCAGTGTTCTTATATATGCGGTGGTATATATGGCTCTGTATGTAATAACAACCCATATATATACAAGAAATGTTTCGGAAAAATACAGTGCAATTTAAGTTCAAGCGCTGCCCTTCGGGGCGGCGTTTTTTGCGCTTACGACAAAAAACAAAGCATTTAGGAGTAAAACAAAAGAATGCATAAAAACCATATATAATTATCCTTGAATCGAAAGGAGAGACGGCGTATGAAAGAGATGGTTAGAATTACGATACTCGAACTTAAAAAACTGCTTAAGAAGAGAGGGTTTATATTCGGTCTTCTGATCGTATTTGTTATGGGATGCGGAATGACCTATGGAGCATATATATTTCCGAAAAGTTTCGGTGTTCATAATGTAATAGCCTTTTATGGAAATTTTGCAAGTATCCTGATCATGTTTCTGGGGGCAAAGAGTCTGGGAGAGGAGTTTGATCTCAGGACGATAACCTTTGTGTTTACCTCGCGGTGCAGCAGGCCGAAGATCGTAATAGCAAAGATCCTGTCCATAGTTATCGCAAATATGATAATAGGCTTATTCGGCGGAATACTGTATGATGCAGCGCTTGTTATATGCGGACAGCCGTGGATTCCGGTTTCACTGCTTGTAGTAGCAGCCAAGGAAATACTTATATATATGATATACGGCTTCCTGATCGGAGCGGTCGCATTACTTATAACGGTTATTCATAATACGACGATCACACCGTTTATCTTTCTTATATGTTTGTTCTGGGTATTACCGGGACTGCTCCAGATGATAGGACAGAAGTTTTCCGCTATCGGGAAGGTGCTGGATTACGTTGTGTTCTGTATAGCGGATCAGTTCCTGATGTATCAGGACTGGAGCGTAAAGAACGTTGCTGTATTTGTTATAACAGGAATGATCGTTTCCGCTGCGGCTATCGGAATACTTGAAAAAAAGGATTTATAGGGGGGATGAATTTTGAGTAAATCACATCTTTCAAAAGTACCCTACATAGAGCAAATGCAGCAGACAGAATGCGGTTTGTGCTGTCTTGCCATGGTTCTGCAGTATTATAAAAGCCAGGAGACACTTGCTGAGATAAGGGAAGACTTGGATGTAGGAAGGGACGGACTTAAGCTGTCCCAGTTATATACATATGCTAAAAACAGAAAAATGTTTTCGAAGGTTTTTTCCTGCGGTATCAACGGACTGAAAGAGCTTCCGCTGCCGGCGATAATCTTCTGGAATAATCAGCATTTTGTAATACTGGAAAAGATTACCGAACATAAGATCACGGTAGTCGATCCCGCAACGGGAAGAGTCACCATGAATTACGATGACTTTGCGGAAGGATATTCGAATGTCGTTATGGTCATTGTACCGACAGAAGAATTCGTTGCGAAAAAGGAGAAGAAGCATGTATGGAACAGCGTTCTTCGTGACGCTATCCTGAAGAGAAAACTCTTCTATATAACAACGCTGATAACCTTTATAGCTTACGGATTACAGCTCTTACTGACTGTAGTTGTGCAGAATATATTTGATAATAAACTGGTAACGTCCAAAACCTCGGGACTTGAGCTTTATCTTGCGATCGTTCTGGGAGTAGGAGTCGTCTTTTCCGTAACGACATTTATCCGAAAACAGAGTCAGATACGACTGCAGATGGAGATAGACAGACATCTTACCGAAAGTACATTTGATAAGATGATGAAGCTTCCTTATCAGTTCTTTGAGCGAAGGACTAACGGAGATCTGCTTTTCCGACTGAACTGTCTTCCTGTTATCCGAGATCTGTTATCTGATAACGTCATGAACGGTATAATTCAGTCCGGTTTCATCGTAGTCATACTGATCTATATGGCAGTTCACTCGATACTGCTTACGATCACCGCACTCGGAGTCTTCATGCTTAACGGTCTTTTCATCGTATTCATGAGAAAGAAGATCATAGAGGCAAACCAGATACAGATCATAGAGAACACGAAACTTCAGTCGCTGCAGGTTGAGACGGTCCAGTCAATCTTTAATATCAAGACAGCCGGAATCGAGCAGCAGTTCTTCTCAAACTGGCTGAGCAAATACTGTAAAGGTATGAATGCTTATCAGGTAAAGAGCAAGATATTCAATGTCTATACGACGATACTTTCACTGTTTCAAATCCTCGGACCGTTTCTTGTTCTGTGGGTCGGACTTACACTTACCGGTAAGGGAATCATGACTATAGGACAGACGATAGGATGTTATTCGCTTGCAAATACATTTTTCGGATCTGCTGTAGCTCTCTTCCATATGTGGAATGACTTCGCAATAGCAACCTCTTATCTGGACAGAGTTAATGACATCATGCATGCAGAAGAGGAAAAGGATGCGGAGACACCGATAGATATTGATGAAGTAAGAAGCATAGAATTTAGGAATGTTTCAATGGGATATTCAAAAAGTACACCAAGTGTGCTTAAGTCTATCAACCTGAAGATCGAACCGGGAGAGAAAGTTGCCGTTGTAGGTAAGTCCGGATCGGGAAAGAGCAGTCTGATAAAGCTTATGCTCGGACTGTACGAACCAAGTGAGGGAGATATCTTTGTAAACGGTATAAATCTGAAAAAGATAAGGAAGGTAAGCTTCCGCAGAAATATAAGTATAGTACCTCAGGATATATATCTGTTTAATAAGTCGATCCTCGAAAATATAAGAATGAACAATGAGGATATATCCGTAGAGGAAGTTAAGGAGGCTGCAAAAATTTCGCAGATCCATAATGAGATTGAGAAGATGCCTATGAATTATTATACGGTCGTATCAAATATGGGAATGAACTTATCGGGTGGACAGAGACAGAGAATAGCTCTCGCAAGAGCCATAGTATCAAAGAATAAGTTTATGATCCTTGATGAAGCAACCAGTTCACTTGATAACATCAATGAACGCCGTGTATCGGATTATTTCTCAAGAAATGAATGTACGCAGGTTGTAGTTGCACACCGTCTGTCAACTATTCAGGATGCAGACAGAATAATAGTAATGGATAAGGGTGAGATAGTAGAAGAAGGAACCCATGACATGCTTATGAAGCAGAACGGAATCTACGCGGAGCTTTATCACAGCAAGGAGGAAGATAATGAAAAATATGCGTAATACTAAATTTGAGGATCTGGATAAGATCGAAGGTATCCGTGAGATGTCATATGAGGAAGTAGATAAGATAGCAGCTACAGGTTACTATACATCAAAGCTTGTATTTGATACGGAGGCGGATGTTAAGCTTAAGGAGACTAAATCGTTACTGAAAATGTTTCGTCTTATATTCTAGGTAAAAAACTATGACAGAGGAATTAGAAAACAAAATAAGATTGACATGGAGTTTGGGCTACGAGGGTGTTTTTGATGAAATCTGTGATCCTTTTCTTACGGAACTGGAAGACGGGCTTGAAGCTGTGAGTATAAGTACCGGGATGCCCTTGTCGGAGGAGGTTATAAGAAGCATTCTGTTCTACGCAAAGAGCAGTCTTATACAATACTCTTCAAGAACCATGATATATGAAATGAATCTGGTACAGGAGGAGTATGAAGAATTCTGTGACAGATTAAGAGATAATCCGGAGGAAGTGCTCGAGTGTTACCCGGTTCTGAGAGATAAGATGAACCTTAAGATTAAATGCACGGCCGATTATGTTTATGAACTTCTGAGCAGGACCGTAACACATAGGGAAGAGATACGAAATACGTTCGGAATAGATATAGATAAACTTTCGAGGATCGGTTTTGGACAGGGTGATACGCATAATCACGGAAGAGCGGTTTCGATCCTTACATTTGAAGAGGATAAAAAGCTTGTATATAAGCCGAGAAATATGCAGCCTGAGATTGCATTTTCATATATCTCAGACTGGCTTAACGACAGAACTAAAGATAACAAGCTCATTAATCCGGAAGTCGTTTCGGGAGAAGATTACGGTTTCCAGGAATTCATAGAATACAGTGAATGCTTTTCCGAAGATGAAGTAAAAAACTATTATCGTCGTGTCGGAAAGGCAATGGCGATTTTTCATCTGTTTGATACGTCGGATATTCACGGTGAGAATATCATTCCGGTCGGAGAGTATCCGGTATTTACGGATCTGGAGACTCTGATAACGGTAAGGAAGGTAAAGGAGAATTCGGACAGTCTCAGTTCAAAAATGGGAGAAGTGCTGGAGCATTCCGTGTTTACTACAAATCTTCTGCCGTCTGTATTTAAGAATACCGTACTGGATATAGATATAAGCGGTCTCGGAGCATCAAAGGGACAGAAATCGGATAAGCTTAAATGCTTAAAGCTGGTTGATAAAGGAACGACAAAGATTCATTTTGATGAAGTGTTCTTTGAAACCGAGGAACTCGGTAATGTGGTCAAACTGAACGGAGAAGAGATCAGTTATATCGACTATGCGGACGAAATAGAGGAAGGTTTTAAAGAGGCATATAACGTTTTTCTTGCCGAGAAGGAAGACCTTAAAAAGATCATAGACAGAGTCCTCCGAAAGGGCAGATTCAGACAGGTGCTGAGAGGAACCTTCGTATATGAAAGATTCCTGACGGCTGCACTTCATCCGGATTATACAGCATCGGAAGAAAAGACTGAAAAGCTTTTTGAAATGGTAAATAAAGAAAAGTCGGCTAAGGGAAGTTCGGAAGTAAGACAGATGAGGGAACACGATGTTCCGTACTTCGCGGCCCTGTTTAATGACAGGAATCTTTATGACGGGGACGGACTTGTAGAGAAAGATTTCTTTAATGAAACGGCTGCCGAAAAAGTAGAAAGAAATATATCGGAACTCAGTATAACGGACAGGAACAGACAGCTTGGATTTATAAGAAATTCCATAATGATAGCATCAAAAAATATAACCGACACTGATATTCCGGTTAGAGAAAAGATACTGAAAAACTGTTCGGACAGAATCGATGTATCCGATATCGTCGAAAGATTAAGGGATTTTGCGATATGGAACAGTCGGAAGGATGCATGTTCTTTTCTTGATGTAACGATAGCCGGGGAGCGTCCTGTGATCGGAAGCATATCCTATACCTTATATGACGGAATGGGCCTCATCCTTTTCCTTTATGCATATGCGGTATATACGGGGCAGCAGGAAGATATGGACTTTGCGGAGGCTGCGCTTTCCGGTATGGAGGAGATAGCTCCTATGGAGAAGGCAGTGCTTTCGACGGGAGTATTCAGCGGTTTCGGCGGATATATTTATCTTTATTACAATCTGTATAGACTTGTAGGGGATAAAAAATACTATGAAAGATATGAGTGTGCATTGGAGCGGCTCCTGGCATATGACCAAAGGGAAGAAAAAATATTTGACGTCATAGGCGGAGTAAGCGGAGCGATAATAGTCTGTGCAAATATCTATAAATATGAGAAGGATGAGAATTTAAAAGATCTCATAATAAGGTACAGTGATTTTCTGTGTGAAAAGACTGGCGGGGACAGTGTCTTCCTTACGGGATTCTCCCATGGTTATGCGGGATTCGGGTATGCGCTTCGAAAGGCTTACGAAGTAACGGAAGATATCAGATATAAAGATCAGGCGGAGCTTCTTGAAGAGAGGGAAGACAGCTTCTTCTCCGAGGAGCAGAGTAACTGGAAGGACCTGAGAGATAACAGGGGTAACTGCGGATGCTTCTGGTGTCACGGATCTCCGGGAATACTTATGGGAAGAAGTTATTACATGAGTAAGCAGGACTATTACGAAAAATATAAACCAGCATTCCAGAAGATGACAGAGAATACCTCCGAGACCTTCTGGGATAGAATGGGTGACAGCCTGTGCCACGGAAGAGTCGGTAATCTTGAAGTCATGAATATAATAGCAGAAAATATGGAAGATGAAATACTCAGTCAGGAAGTTCGGAACCTGATGATCAGAGAGAGCAAAAAAATCAGAAAGGATGGAATAGAGTACGGTTATCCGAAGTTAAAAGGCCTTATGTCTTACATGACAGGTTTATCCGGTATAGGATACGGCCTGCTCAGGATGAAGGCAGAGAAACTTCCTTCGGTACTCGGTCTGGAGGTGACAGAGATATGATAATGCATAAGAGGTCAGTACCTTATGTGGAGCAGATGCAGCAGACAGAATGTGGTCTGTGCTGCGCGACAATGCTGCTCAGATATTACGGCAGTCAGGAAAAGATCACCAGGATCCGTGAGTCGTTGGAAGCCGGAAGAGACGGACTTAAGCTGTCTTATATAGCTGATTATCTTAAAAAGCGGGGAATGGAAACAAGAATATATAAGGCGGGAATGGAGGCACTGGGTAAGATTCCTCTGCCGGCCGTGATATTCTGGAACAACGAGCATTTTGTGGTTCTGGAGAAAATAAAGGGTGACTGTTATTACATTGTTGATCCTGCATTCGGTAAGAGAAAAGTAGACCGGGAGACCATGGAGGAAAGCTATACGGATGTAGTCATGGCGGTTCAGCCGACGGAAACCTTCAGGCCTATAAGGGAGAAGTCTCATAACTGGGGTGTAGTGCTGGAGCATATGAAGAAAAACAGGAAAGTTATTGCTCTCATCGTGGCAATGTCCTTTATAGTTTATGCGCTTCAGATGAGTGTTCCTATAATGATACAGAAGATTGTCGATGCAGAGGCTTTGAAGAACCAGGGGCTTTCGGTACTCGGTCTTATGCTCCTTCTGGGAATTATAAACTTTCTCAGGGGAAGAAGGATGATCTGTCTGCAGATAGATACGGATTTTAATCTGTCAAAGAACGTATTCTCAAAACTTCTCAGACTGCCTTATAAATATTTCGAAGGAAGAGCGCCCGGAGATATACTCTTCAGAATGAGCAGTATTACAAATATCAGAGATCTTCTGTCGGAGCAGATCGTACAGACCGTAATGCAGGCCGGAATGCTTGTCTTTATAGTGGCTTATATGTTTATGAAGTCAACGATCATTACGGCGGTTGCGGCAGCTGTCTTTGTTTTAACGGGAGTATTTATATTTTCCATGAAGACAAAGATATCTGAAGTAAATCAGGATGATATGATGAAGAATACCATGCTTCAGACAGTGCAGGTAGAAACCATTTATTCAATGTTTGCCATCAAGACTTCCGGAATGGAAGAAGAGACAAAGAAAAACTGGAAGAAAGCATATGACAGATGTCTTGATTCATATAAGAGAAAGAACAGAGTTATAAATGTATATACGTCCGTTCTTGCATTTGTCCAGAATATAGCACCGATTTTTCTGCTTGGAATAGGTATATATGCTACAATGAAAGGCAGGATGACTCTCGGAGAAAGTATGGCTGTTTACTCACTTGCAGGCAGTTTCTTCTCTACGGGAATAGCCCTTTACAACTTCTGGAACGATTTTGTAGTTGCAGGTGCATATATGGAGAGACTGCATGATATCATAGATTCGGAAGATGAAAAAATTCCGGATAAGCCGATTGCGATAAATGTATCGGGAAATGTCGATATGGATCACGTGAGCTTCTCTTATACGAAGACAGCAAATCCGGTTCTTTCCGATATCAGCCTTCATGTGAATAAGGGTGAGAAGGTTGCGATAGTCGGGGCTTCGGGTTCGGGTAAGAGTACACTTGCAAAACTTATTCTGGGATTATATGATCCGACTTGTGGTGATATACTGTATGATGGAGTAAGTATAAGCCGTATAAATAAAAGCGAACTCAGAAAGCAGATCGGAGTTGTTCCTCAGGATATGACACTTTTCAATGAAAGCATATTCGATAATATCAGGATGAACAGGGAAGAACTTGGGCTTGATGAGGTTAAGGAAGCTGCGGAGATTGCTCAGATACGCGGCGAGATAGAACAGATGCCTATGAAGTATTATACTATGATATCCGATATGGGTATGAATCTGTCAGGAGGACAGCGTCAGAGAATAGCGCTTGCAAGAGCTATTGTCCATAAGAACGATCTCATAGTTCTTGATGAAGCAACCAGTGCACTGGACTATGAAAATGAGAGAAAGATCAGTAATTATCTGGGAGATAAGGATTGTACCAGAATAGTTATAGCGCATCGTCTGTCGACCATCATAGATGCCGATAAGATAGTTGTTCTGGATAAGGGCAAGATCAAGGAAATCGGAAAACATGATGAACTTATAGAACGTGACGGTACGTATGCGAAGTTATATTATGCGGATAAAAAAAGTGCTTAAAGAAGGGACAACAGGTATATGCTGAAGAAAATATCACATAAGATAGTGCAGAAGATGAATGATGTATTTCCGAGGTCGGAAGAAGATAAGCAGAAGATGGAATATTTTCTGGAGATCATTCTCGATCAGACTCTGATAATGATCGTTGTACTTATTATATGTGCATGTGTCGGGTACCACAGAGAAGCTATAGTATGCTTTTTGGGATGTATGGTATATCGCTTTTTTGCGGGAGGAATACATTTTAAGAAAAGAACAGAGTGCATTCTGGCAACGAGTCTGGTTGCTGTCGTGGGAGGATTTTTGATATTTAAGATATCTATACCTTTTATATTATGCCTGATACTGCTTCTTACGGATTTCTTAATATCTCTTTATTTTGCACCTCAGGTGACAAAGGATAATCCTATTACCGAAAAGTACAGAAAGATCAGGAAGATAGAGACTGTGATACTTGTAGGTATATATCTGCTGGTACTGTTCCTGGCAAAAGGAATATGGGGACAGGGGCTCACTGTGGGAGCAACGCTCGGAGCAATTTCCATATTGCCGGGACTAATGAGAACAACGGAGTAAAAGTAAACTCCTGATGGATGTGATCGAATCGCCATCAGGAGTTTTTTAAATTCTTATATGTTATTGGTTACTGTGAATAGTAACTGTTATTGTGATATTCTGAGCTGCTGTGTGAAGATGCAGCCATCTATCGAAGTATCATGGAATATATTATCATATTTCTTAAGTATTTCGGAAACATTGGCAAGACCTATACCGTGGCCTTCACCTTTTGTGGTAATATTTTTCTTCTGCATCTGGGATATTGAAAGTCCCTTATCAACAAAGTTGTTCGATATTATTATAACAATATCGCCGTCTATATTTCCGATATTTACATTTATAACGGGACTGTCTGTTTCCATGGATGCTTCAATAGCATTATCCATATATATTCCGAGGATTCTTGTAAGATCGACCGTATCGATATTAACCGAAGTGATCTCATCGGGAATATCTACAACGGTATTTATATTCTGATTCATAGCGAGAAGAACCTTAGTATAAAGTATACTTTTGATCTCAATAATCTTCAGATTCTGAAGCCTGTTTATGGTGTCATTATTCTGAGTCAGGTTCTTCTGCATCGGGATTATATTTCCGTGAAAATATGCTTTTAATTCTTCGTATTTGTTTTCATCCAGATATGCGGTCATCGAGGCCATTATATTCACATAATCATGTTTAAATGAACGAAGATTATTATACATGACTTCAAGGTTTTCCGTATATTTATTCAGGTTTTCAAGATATTCAACTTTCTTCTGTGTTTCGAAATTGTTTTTGACGGTCTTGAGAAGAACAAATATCATTCCGAGAGTCAGGAGTGAGAACAATATGATAAATGAAAGCAATACTATAAAATCTTTATAAGAAATATTTTTTGTGTCAAGTAATGAACATACTATATATATCAAAGTGGCGCATACCGTAAGTGTAATGGTAGCAATGATGATAAGTCTGGGATTTAACCTGTCAAAGAAAAGAAGAAGTCTGTTATAGAAAAGCTTTCTTAATATAAGAAGTATGGGTATGCTTATAAGAAATATTAAAGCAAAACAAAGTAATAAATAGGAGACATGTCTGTTTAATTCATCAATGCTACGTCCGGTTATATGAACGATCGGAATGCTTACGACATAAGAGAGGAAGCAGTTCAGTATGTATAAAAAGGGGTAGAGAAATATCGTAAAAACTTTGGAGGAAGCTTTTACAAGTATAAGTGAATTAACTAATAAAAGAACGAAAAGTAAGGCAGGAATATTAAAAATGACCATTGAAAACATAAGAGCGAAAAATGAAAAAAACATGATGACATAGGTCTTTTTTGAGATAAGTTTTCTGACAAGAATATAAATATCAGAAACATGAATGAGCGTTGTACCCAAAGAGGAAATAGTCATTAAATATATTATGTTCATGCCAGCTCCTTTATGCAAAAACCGTAGATGAAAGACGAAACAATTATATTTTATTATGACTAAAAATACAAGGGAGAGGATACTCAATAAATGAAATAATGTCATTTACGATAAAAAAATGTACGTTTAGGATAAAAAAAAGAAAAACGGATAAGTTGTAATATAATAGTACCTGTAGTTAATTATTCGTTTTGCAGAGGAGGCAAAAAATGAAAAAGAGGGTTATAACAGGAATTGTAAAAGTTATCGGAGACAAGATGATCCGAGAGGCAGGAAATGGTAACAGTACATATAAGAGTGTTTGTTTTACATTTCATGAAGTAGAAAGACCTGAATGTCTGAAGAAGCTTGATCAGGAGAAAATGGCAAAACAGTAGAAGACACCGGAGGATATGATGTTACTGTACGATAAAGTTTCCGAAGCAGATGTTTGGAAATATTGGCAAACTCTGTTTCCGGAGGTAAAGAAGGAACGTGATCTGAATAGAATACTAAACACATGTGAGCGGTTTGACGAGAAGGAGCTTCGTGTGTTCTGGATAAGTCATAAGGCAGATACTCATGAATATATGAACTGGCTTTCGGATCATAAGGGAACCTTTGAGTATCCGGAAGACTGGGTGAACTTTATATCGGAAGATCATATAAACAATATATTCTATCCGCTCTTTCTATATAAAAAGGATGGGATAGAAAAGCTGTCGGATAGAATATATAACAGCCGGATTTTTGAGGACGGCCCAGGAATAAGACAGGCAGTGATGGAAGAAATCTGCCTGAGACTTCGTGAAGTTTCCCTGAGAACCTTTATAACGGAGATTCATGTGGAAAGTGCCGGAGGAAGACTTAACGGAGAAAATCCGGATGACAGATTCTGCGACTATGTTGACGGAAGCTGGTGCTCTGCGGACTATGTGAGAAAGTTCTATTCAGAGTATAAAGAACTTTTGGAACTTCAGCTGGTTATCTTTGATAACACGCTTGATTCAAGTATTGAAATGATCGATCGTCTGGAGAAGGCGTATCCGAAGATACTTAAGATTTTTGATTTCGGGAACAGAGTTCTTGTAAGGGGTATTAGACAGGGACTCGGAGATTCTCACAGAGGCGGAAGATCCGTTGCTGAGATTGAGTTTACAAACGGAAAGAAGATCATATATAAGCCGAGAAGTCTCGGAGCCGAAAGAGGATTCAGATTTTATTCCAAGGCTGTTAACGAAGGACTTCGGTTGGGTGAGAAGGCTCTGTATGAAACAAAGCTTCTCGACCTGGGCGAATACGGATTTATGGAGTTTATAGATCAGGCAGAGTGTAAGACGAAGAAGCAGACAGAAAACTATTTCTATCGCTCAGGTATTCTTATGGCCATGCTTTACTCCTTAAATGCAAAAGATATTCACCATGAAAATCTTATAGCTCACGGTGAGTATCCGGTAATGATCGATCTTGAAGCATTGTTTCATTCTAACCTTGAACATGAGAGTGTCAAGGTTGAAAAATCAGCATATGAAATTGCACTTGAAGCGATTGATGATTCGGTGTATTCCATAGGGCTTCTGCCGTCGGAACTGGTCAATCCATTTGATAAGGACGGAGAGTCGGTAGATATAAGCGGATTCGGAGGAGACACCGAACAGGTATCTCCTTTTAAGGTACTTATGATACAGAACAGGAATACCGATAAGATATGTCTTGCGAAATCGACTTATATGATAGAGCCACAGAAGAATGTGGTGAGGCTCGGCGGAAAAGCGGTTGATGCAGCGGAATACAGCAGCTTCATCCTGAAGGGCTTCGAGGATGCATACGGTTTCGTAGAAAATCATAAAAGAGAGCTGAAGGAAAATATCGGACTATGGTTTGATTCGGTCTGTACAAGAGTTATATACAGACCGACATATATATATACAAGACTGATGTTTACAAGCTGTCATCCTGATTTTATGAGAGAGAAAGTGCATAGATATGTTCTTATGCACCGCATGGCTTATAAGATCAAGAAACAGGAAGAAGAACTGGTAAGGTCGGAGATCAGAGACATGATGAACGGAGATGTTCCGTTCTTCGAGATAGATATCCATTCCGGAAAATTAAAGAATTCGGAAGGAGCGGTCTTACCGCTTTATTTCAAAAAGACTCCCCTGGATTCGGTGGAGGAGAAGCTGGCGGTAATGGACGATGCGGATCTTGAGAGACAGAAGTCCATTATAAGCCACGCATTTCTTTCAAAAAATCTGAGAGACTACAGAGATATCTGGCTTACAGGAACAGAGTGGGCAGAGGAGAATAATATAAAAACAGATATAGAAAGAAGAGATGCACAGTGCCTTATGACAGCAGAGGATATCGGCGATAAGCTTCTGTATGAATCAAAGGAGTCTTATGTAGACGGTAAGAAGGAACTGGCATGGATCAACTACACGCCGGTCGGACATGACCGTATACGTTATGAGTATGGTGTGGTCGAAAGTGATCTTTACAGCGGAACAACAGGAATAGGTCTGTTCTTACTGTATCTGTGGAAGGCTTCAGGTAAAGAAAAATATCTGGAAGGCGCATACGGATGTATCCGTCCTGTAATCCGAAGGATGCACCGGATAGAAGACGATTCGTGTTATCTGACAGGTCCGTTCAATGGCCTCAGCGGATATATATATGTATTCAGTAAATTCTACCTGTTAACGGGTGATGAAGAAATGTATGACGCCGTATTATACGGACTGGATAAGATGAAGAAAATCTACAGTCGTGATACGAGCTTTGACATTATAAGCGGTTCGGCCGGAGCAATCAAAGTATGTATAAGCCTTAGAAATAACTTTAAGGGAATAATAAGAGAAAACGCGGATGAACTGATGCGGTTACTTACAAAGCATCTTATCGAACGGTGTACCGAGACGGCACAGGGTGAAGTTTCCTGGCAGAGCGGGATAAACGATCATATGTATACCGGATATGCGCATGGAAGCAGCGGAATCGAAGAAGCGCTTTCCGAAGTTTATGATATATATCCGTCAGAAGATATAAGGAAAGTACTGGACAGATCACATCGTTTTATGAAGAAAATGTACAACCCGGACAGAGCCGACTGGAAAACTGTTTTCGGAAAAGAACAGTATTCATGCGCATGGTGCCATGGCGGGCCGGGGATTATATACAGCCGACTGAAGCAGATGAAGAGAGGGTTACTTAAAGAGGATACCGGAGATGAATTTACCCGAATTCTGTCTCATATAAAGGAACGCGCTCTCGGTAATAACATATGTTACTGTCACGGAGATATCGGTAATCTTGAGATGATCCGGAAAATAGCGGGGATGATAGGGGACGCAGAATTAAGTCAGAAATGTAAAGATACTTTCAGAAGTATAGTTCCGAAGATTCCGGAGTACATCGAAAAGAGGCCGCTTCTGTCATATGGATTTATGCTGGGAATAAGCGGTATCGGATATGCACTTCTTTCGGCAATATCAGAGGATGTTCCGTCAGTACTAATGTTGGAATGATTTACGAGGTATGGATATGAGCTATGTATTAAAAGCTGAGGGGATCAGCAGAAAAGTAAAAGATTTTCAGATACTTAAGGATGTTTCGTTCGAGTTAAAGAGAGGCGAGATAGTAGGACTTATAGGACCGAACGGAGCAGGTAAGACAAGTATCATGAAAATCCTTGTAGGTCTTACAAGGAATTATACAGGTGAAGTCTATATGGACGGTGTAAATGATATCGGAAGTATGATAGAGACACCGAACTTTTATCCGTATAATACCGGATACCAGAACCTTATGTACTTCGCTGGACTGAACGGAGTAAGGTCCAAGAAGGTGAATGAGCTTCTGGACCTGCTCGGCCTTATGGATGCAGCCAACAGAAATGTAAAGACGTATTCTCTCGGAATGAGACAGAGGCTCGGCATAGCTCAGGCGCTTCTTAAAGACCCGGATGTGCTTGTTCTGGATGAACCGACAAACGGACTCGATCCTGAAGGAATATACGAGGTCCGTGAATATATAAAGAAGATAGCAAATGAAAAAAATATAACAGTGCTTATATCCAGTCATCTTCTGGGTGAACTTGAGAAAATGTGTGACAGGGCGATCATGATCAAAAAAGGTGAAGTGATAAGCGTAATGGACTTCAGCAATGACATTAAGAAGAAGCAGATCACCTTTGTCATAGAATGCCTAGATACGGAAACCACACAGGAAATCCTGAAAGAGCACGGATATGATGTTATAAGTGCCAACGAAGTGGAAGTACGTGTCAGAATAGGAGCCAAGGAGAAGACAGATATTGCAAGACTTCTGTCATCCAAAAAGGTTGTAATGACAGGACTATATGAAGCATGCGAAACGCTTGAAGATACTTTCCTTGAACTTATGAGAGCATAATGTGATGATATATGGTAAACTTGAAAGCGTCGGAACCCATAACATTACTGATTTCAACGAGACATAGGGGGTATCTATGATTAAGATTTATTTATGCGAAGATGACAGCGAACAAAGAGAGAAGATGAAGACAATAATCGAGAATATTGTCCTCATGGAAGATATGGATATGGAACTGTGCTGTGTTACCGACAGTCCGTATACCGTACTCGAAAAGGTAAAGGAAAACAGTGAGGTCGGTCTTTATTTTCTGGATATAGATCTCGGAACCGATATGAACGGTATCAATCTCGCAAGGGAACTCCGTTTGTATGATCCGAGAGGTTTTATAGTCTTTGTGACGACTCATTCCGAGATGAGCTACATCACATTTATCTATAAGATCGAGGCTCTTGATTTTATATTGAAGGATGATCCGGAAAATCTGGGTAAGAGAGTTTTTGAGTGCATACAGGAAGCACAAAAAAGATTCATATCGGAGCACAACAAGGTTCAATCGGTCTTTTCGATAAAGGTCGGTGAGAAGGTTTATTCGGTTGACTACGATGACATTCTGTTTTTCGAGACGTCGGCAAACGTTCATAAGATTATCCTTCATTGTAAGAATCGCCAGATGGAATTTCTCGGAAAAATCAAGGATATAGAAAAGGAAGTAGATGAGAGATTCTATAGGTGTCATCGTTCTTTTCTGGTAAATAAGGATAATATTAAGGAGATAGATTTTAAGAACAGAATGATCTATATGGTCAACGGAGAGGAATGTATGCTTTCTTCCCGTATGATGAGGGGAATAAAATAATTGAAGAATAAGATTAAGATATTCGTGTACACCGGAAGCTGTAATGCTCATTCCACAACGGCAAAGCTTGCCGAACAACTGGTAAGTACTATAGATGAGATCACAAAGGTAGATGTAGCTGCGGATTTTTACAGCGGAAGCAATACTCTGATTAAAGAATGCGTGGGATGTACACAGTGTTTTATTCAGGGAAGATGTGCACTGGACGCTCGGGATGATATGCCGGTTCTTCGACAGAAGATGATGGAGGCAGATTGTATAATCCTGGGAAGTCCGGTGTATTTTCATGCGGTTTCGGGGAACATGAAAACCTTTATGGACCGACTGTCGAGCTGGACACATACGATGGAATGCGCGGGAAAGATCGGAGCGGTAGTTGCTGCTTCGGGAGGGAACGGTCTGAATTATGTAACGGATTATCTGAAGAAATTCATGGATTATCTGGGGATAGTTAATCTCGGTTCGATAGGAGCGGCAACATATAATGAAAGCTATATGACGGAGCAGAAGATAACCGAAAGTCTCCGCCCTGAATTTACGGAGGTGGCGGAGCGGATCCGGGCGATATATGAAGAGGGAGAAGTACCTCAGCCGGATGATCTGCAGAGACAGGTATTTCTCATGAACAACAAAAAGTATAAAGAGCTTGAAGAGTATAGAGATAATGCAGCTGAAATAAGAAAATGGCTGGATAAGGGATATACTTCCTATAGCGGATTTGATGACGTGATAAGAGATAGGTTTTTCCCTGATAAATATGATAAGTAAGCCCATGTATACGAGTGCCATAGCGGCACTCTTTTTTTGCTTTATTAATGCTAAGTGTAAAATTACGTTTATTAGTCTTAAGTGTTATAACGAAGGACACGGCATAACGAAAAAGATTAAAATATTTCATTCTGATACATAAACGTAGAAATGTGCACTTCTTAGGTATAATCATACTTGTAAAAACAAACTAATCGAAAAAGGAGGTAGCACAATGAACGATTTTTCAGAAATCAAGGATCCCGTACTTAGAGAGAAGGTACAGACAATTATGTCAAACCCAAGCGGAGATGTTTCTGTAGAACTTACAGAGCAGGATATGGAAGCTCTTGCAGGTGCAGGATGGTATGCTGACTTAAGCGCCAGCCTTGGAAACAAGGGTAAGTACTGCACACTTACAAAAGAGTGTCAGGCTTGCTGCAGCTAATCACATTTGAAAAAAATCTGTAAAGGAGACAAAACATGGAAGATTCAAAGAATGTACAGATGAATGCACCTGAAGGTGAAGTAAATGAGAAAGAACTTCAGGAGTTAGCAGATGCTGAAACACCTGATGGTGGTACACTTGCAGAGGCTACAATTGCTATCACAGTTGCTCTTTCAACAGGCTTCTGTCCATCATTTAAGTGCTCATCACAGTGCTAGTTCACTGATAGAGTAAGATGTTTGACACTGCACCGATCATATCGGTGCGGTGAGCAGGCATCGGAAAGGAGACCGAGTCATGAAAATAGTTAAGGGATTTATAATCACAGTACTTGTTCTGGCTGTTCTGCTGGTTGTAAATATAATCTGCAACAAGAACGGAATTGAACTTAATTCCGTAGGAACCGGTACGATTTCAGCTGTTGCCGCAATGCTTATCTATGGTGGACTTACCAAAAAAGATAAGAAGGAAAACGAAGAAAAATAATATTCCGTATTATAGATTATTTAAGATAAGCTGCCGTGTCACGGCGGCTTTTTTCTTATGTTTTTTCCGACATGCAAGGTTGAAATATACCGGACATACTGTTATGCTTTTTATGTATTTGGAGATTATAACGCGAATATCAAGTTCGTTTCAGAGGATATATATGGAAAGCAGAAGAATTCTTATAGTTGAAGATGATAAGGAAATCCGTGAACTTCTGGGAACTTATCTCGGAGGTCAGGGATATGATATAGATTATGCGGAGAACGGTCTTACCGCAGACAGAAAGCTTATGGAATATCTTGGAGGAAGAAGCACGGAACCGCTCAGTCTCGTACTTCTTGATATCATGCTGCCGCTTATGAGTGGAGATCAGATACTTCAGAAGCTGAGAGAGAAGTCTGATATTCCGGTGATCATCATATCCGCAAAGGATATGGTGCAGACCAAGATAGATGTCATAAGAATGGGAGCGGATGATTATATCACAAAGCCGTTCGATCTGGGCGAAGTACTTGTAAGGATCGAAGCCCTTCTGCGCCGCTCGGGGAGTAGAATGTCGGATGCGGATAGACTCTCGGTGAAGGACCTTGTTCTCAGTAAGGGTGACGGCAGAGTATTTATAGCAGGTGAAGAGATAGTACTGACATCGAGAGAGTTTGCGATACTTGAACTGCTTCTCTCTTATCCGGATAAGATATTTTCGAAGGCGAATATCTTCGATGCCATATGGGATGAGGAAAGCGCTGTCTATGACGATAATGCCGTGAAGGTACATATGAGTAATCTCAGAAAGAAGCTTTCTCAACACAGCGGTGAAGAATATATAGAGACCGTGTGGGGAATGGGCTATCGTCTGGCAAAGTAGATCATATAAATTTACAAACGTAAAGGGGAGTCTTAACCTTTTCTAAACCTTTATATCTTAAAGTAGCATTATCGAAGATCGAAGCGGACACATAATTGTATAACAAATGTGGTACGAAAGAGATTTAGAAAAGGAAGGATAAGAGATGGAATATGTTATGGAGCTTGAAGGACTGACAAAGTCCTTCGGCAGAAAAAAGGCGGTAGATAACTTCTCTCTCAAAATGGAGAAGGGGCATATCTACGGACTTATCGGACCGAACGGTGCGGGTAAGACCACCATCATGAAAATGATGGCCGGACTTACGGAACCGGATTCCGGTAATATGAAATTCTTCGGCTCGGAACAGGTCGAGAAGAAACGCAGTCGTATGAGCTTTATCATAGAAGAGCCCTATATGGAAATGAATATGACTGCACGGGAAAACATGAAGTATCTCATGTATCTGAGAGGCGTTGCCGACGAGAAGAGGATAGATGAACTTCTGGAATATGTAGGACTGGCCGAGACAGGTAAGAAAACAGCCGGCAAGTTCTCTCTCGGAATGAGACAGAGACTCGGACTTGCCATGTCGCTTCTCTCCAAGCCGGAGATCATGGTCCTCGATGAACCCATCAACGGTCTGGACCCGGAAGGAATCCTGGATATAAGAAAGATGCTGGCAGAGCTTTCCGCAAAAGAGAATATGACCATACTTATATCGAGTCATATACTGAAGGAGCTTTCGGCACTCTGTACAGATTATGCCATAGTCCGTGAGGGAAGACTCCTAGAGGAGCTTTCCGCAGAAGAACTTATGGCTAAGACAAGAAGCTATGTGGTGATGGCAACAAACGATATAAACAGAACTACGGCGGTTCTGGAAGAAAAGCTCGGTATCCGTGAATATAAGGTTACCTACGAAAATGAAATTCTGATATATGAAAGGCTGGATGAGATAGAGACTTTGTCCAAAACAGTTACTGACAGTGGCCTTATCATTACCAGGCTGAATCCGGAGGGCGAAAGTCTTGAGGAATATTATATCGGAAAGGTAGGTGGCGAAAATGAATAGACTTATAAGAGCAGAACTATATCGTTTCAGGCATACAGGTCATTACTTCTGGTATGTGATATTCGGAATGGTGATCGCGGCGGCGATACCTTTCCTCTCATGCATCGATCTTCTGGATAAGGATCTGGGAGTGTTACTCGGAAGAAGTATTGACGGAGTAGAGATCGGTGGTGAGATGGCGGCGGATGCTTCCATACTGCTGCTGCTTATGGTGCTGCCTCCGATCGTAGCGGTTTTTTCCGGACAACTGTATAACAGGGGAAAGATCGGATACTATGAGATCATGGCAGGCAACAGTCCGAGCAGGATCATTTTAAGCAAAGTATTAACAGACGGACTGATATATTCCGTACTTACTTCGATAGCGGTACTTACATTTTATATTTATATAGGATTTGCCAACGGACTCGGAGGAATAGAATGTGCTGCGGGCAGAGTCATACTTGAAATAGTACTTATATCACAGACCTGTATCGTAAGCGTAATGATCATGATGGCTGCGAGAAAACCGGGAGCTGCGGGAGTGCTGGCATATATAAGATTTATACTCTTTGATTCAATGGTGATCCCGTTCCTTATGTGGCTGGCAGGAAAGATGGGACTTCCTAAGGTTGCCATGTTTTTCGGATACAGAGCTATGATGAATAAGATGGGGCTTGTGCTTCACGGAACTATTGATACAACGATCGTTTTTCAGACGGTATTCGGGTTTATCGGTGAGTTTGTCCTGTGGTATGTTATAATCTACAGCGGAATGAAAAAGAAGAAATATAATTAACGGGTAAAGAGATGGATGTAATATCACTTACTGTCATTATAATACTGGCGCTTATGGTGATGATCCTGATAGGGCAGATCAAGATGAACAAGAAACAGATTGAGTCTTTTAAGGATCAGCTCCATGAGATAAGGACAGAGAATCAGAATACACTGATAAGCGTGGACAGTTTCAGCAGAGAATATGTGGAGCTTTCCAAAGAGCTTCAGCACTATGTGGATGATGAGAAGAGATTAATAGAAAAAGCGGAGGAGGACCGGCAGTCAGTCAATATGATGGTTGCCGGCATCTCGCATGATTTCAGGACGCCGCTTACCGCTGCCACGGGATATCTTCAGATGGCACAGCAGTCGGGAAAGCTTCCCAAGGAGGAAGCGGAGTATGTCGATACCGCTCTTCGTAAGATGAAGTATCTGCGTGAGCTGTCAGATGAATTCTTTACGCTTTCCCTTATCGATAAACCGGAAGAGGATGAGGGAAATGTGGTCTCGCTTAAGAAGATACTTGAGGAAGTTACCCTCGGACAGTATGAATGGATAGAGAAGAGGGGAATCGAGTTCTCGGCGGGAATAACGGATGATCCTTGCGAGATAAGTGCATCTGAAGTGGATATCATAAGGCTTCTTGAAAATATATATTCAAATGCGAGGAAGTATGCAAAGAGTTATCTTCATGTAGAGCTTGATAGGCCGCAGGTTGGCAAGACAGTGCTCTCTGTAAGCAACGATACCGAGATAATCAGAAAAGAGGATGTAGACAGTGTATTTAAGCCTTTCCATCGTGCCTCTTCGGGAGAAGCAGAAGGAAGCGGACTGGGACTTTATATAGCGAAGAAGATTACGGAGAAATATGGGGGAGAGATAACGGCAGAGCTGGATGAGAACGTATTCAGTATTTTTGTTTTCTTGTAAAAGTATAGTGAGTTGAATGATTATATAAAACGAACGCCCGGGAATCGCATTCCCGGGCTGGTTTTGTTTTACTTCTTTTTCTTTTTACCGTTTTTGTTTTTATTGTTGCTGTTGTTCTTGCTCTTGTTGTCGGCGTTTTTGCTGCTATTGTTGTTTTCGTTCTTTGATGAGTTTTGGGATCCTTTATCCGGTTCTTCATCATTATTATCCTCATCCGAACCGGCTCCGGTCAACTTGAGGAAAATCTGGTTGATGAAGAAGCAGTTGATGTAGGCCAGCAGTGCAAATCCGAAGAAGAGCAGTATACTGAAAACACCTACAAGCCACTCACCGCTTTTAACAGCAAGCTTTGCTATAAGGAGCGGTATAACTATTGCATAGATTGTTACCGGAACATGACTTATGCTTATCAGTATTGCATTTGTCCATGTCCTCTTCACTTTGTCCGGATAGGCAGATATCATCGGGAATGAATAGATAAATATTGACGCCACGATGAATAAGAATATCCATACCGGAATCTGCAGCAGTTTATACTGAGCATCAATCTTTGTGAAAATAACATATAAGTCGGTAATCAGGAAAGCACCGGTAAGGAGAACCAAAAGCCAGGTGAGCGTTGATTCCTTGAAATGCTTTTTAAATGCATCGAAGTAGTCCTTTACTACAGAAGGCTCTTCCCTGCGTACCATTTTAAGAGTTACACGGCAAAGTCCCGTCAGTGAAGCGCCGATCGTTATTATAGGAAGTGATGTGGCGATGAACAGGAGATTTACCATTATAAGATTACATAGTCCTCCGAGTATACGGAATATAAGCATATCGGAGAGATTACGACGTTGATTCATTTATATGTTCTCCTTTACTCTGCGGAGAAGGAAAGAACTGTCTCTGACAGATACTTCTCACCCGGTCTGAGAATCGGAGATTCAAAATGCGGATCGTTGATCGCATTTGGTGTATACTGAGGCTCGATTGCGAAGCCATATCTGAAGTCGTATTCTGTTCCGCCTTTTCCTGCATGCTTTGTAATGAAGTTACCGGTATAGAACTGCATACCCTGCTGATTGGAAGAAACCTTCATAACTATACCGCTCTTATCTGCGGTAAATACACCGAAAGGTCTGAGTGTTCCGTGGTCTCCGTCCATAACAAAGTTGTGATCGTAACCGCCTGCAAATACAAGCTGTTCGTTTTCTTCGTCGATATCCTGACCGATGGTCTTAGCGGTTCTGAAATCGAAAGGTGTTCCGGTAACATCCATCTCTTCGCCTGTAGGAATAGCCTGCTCATCAACTGCAGGATTGATATTCGAAGCGAACAGCTGAACCTTATGCTTCTCGATACTTCCCTGATCATGCCCGTTAAGGTTGTAATATGTATGACTTGCGAAGTTTGCGATAGTAGCTTTATCGGTTGTAGCTTCAAATGTCATCTTAAGGGAATTGTCCTCTGTGATCTGATATGTTACAGCGGCTTCCATGTTTCCGGGGAATCCGTTCTCCATATCAGGGCTGAAGTAAGTAAACTTTACTGTAGACTCATCAATCTCTTCACCCTTCCAGACAACCTTGTCAAATCCCATCGGACCACTGTGAAGATTGTTATCATTATCATTTACAAGAAGAGGATAAGATACACCGTCTATAGTATAGGTAGCTTTTGCGATACGATTTGCATTTCTTCCTACTATACATCCGAAGTAGAAGGTGTTGTCTTCATATTCTTTTACAGTGTCATAACCGAGTACAACGTCTACAGGGTTGCCTGATTTATCGGGAACAGTGATTCCCGTAACAGTTGCACCATACTCAATAATAGATACAGACATATCTTGTGCATTTTTTATGGTAAAAATGTGCACATCGATACCGTCTTTTGTTTTGTCAAAAATAGCTCTCATTTGGGCGGCCCCTTTCAAATATTTTAGTTAAAGTATACATAAATTGTTCTAAAAATCACCTGTTTTAGTCTATAATAGCAATTTTTGTTAAAGATACAGCAATTTCTGGTAAGTATTGCTTGTGCAATTTTCATATAATAGAACAAGACCAAATAAAGCATGCTTGGTTAGAAGAAGATTGAATTATCTTTATGAAGGAGGATTTCTAAATGAAGAAGTTTAGAAGAGCAGCTGCGGTATCACTTAGCGCATGTATGATGGTATCCGCATTTGCAGGTTGTGGCAGTGAGCCAGCAACAGAGGCAGCAACATCAGCAGCAACAGAAGCAGCAACAGAGGCAGCTACAGAAGCAGCTACAGAAGCAGCTACAGAGGCAGCTACAGAGGCAACATCAGGTGAGAAGGAAGTTATCAATCTCTGGACATTCACAGACGAAGTTCCAAAGATGGTTGACAAGTTCCTTGCAGCTAATCCTGATTTCCCTTACACAGTTAATCCAACAATCATCGCTACAACAGATGGTGCTTATCAGCCAGCACTTGATCAGGCACTTGCAGCAGGTGGCGCAGATGCTCCTGACTTTTACTGTGCAGAGGAAGCTTTCGTTCTTAAGTATACACAGGGCGACATGGCTTCATTCGCAGCTCCTTACGAAGATCTTGGTATCGACGTACAGGCAGAGATCGATGCAGCACAGATCGCACCTTACACAGTTGATATCGGAACAAATCCGGATGGTAAGGTTGTAGGACTTGGTTACCAGTCAACAGGTGGTGCATTCATCTACAGACGTTCAATAGCTAAGGACGTATTCGGAACAGATGATCCAAAGGAAATTGCATCAATCATCGGTGGTGGTTCACAGAGCTGGGATAAGTTCTTTGAAGCAGCTGAGACTTGCAAGGGCAAGGGTGTTGCAGTTCTTTCAGGAACAGGTGATATCTGGACAGTTATCAAGCACAGCGCTGATCAGGGATGGCTTACAGATGATGGAAAGCTCCACATCGATCCAAAGATCGAGTCATACATGGACTATGCTAAGACACTTATCGACAACGGTTATACAAACGACACAACTGCATGGGGCGATGCTTGGTTTGCAGATATGAAGGGTGAAGGCGCTAAGCCGGTATTCGGTTTCTTCGGACCAGCATGGCTCATCAACTACACACTTGCACCTAACTGCGGTGGTGAGAAGGTTGGTGAAGGTACATATGGTGACTGGGCAGTATGTGAGCCTCCAGTAGGTTTCTTCTGGGGTGGTACATGGCTCATAGCTAACAAGGATTCCGATAAGAAGGAAGCAGTAGGACAGATCATCGATTGGATCACACTTAACTGCACAGAAGACGGTCTTCAGTATATGTGGGCTAACGGAACTCTTAACGGCGAAGGTGGTACAAAGGACGTTGTTGGATCAAACACAGTTCTTGGTATCTCAGATGGTACACTTGACTTCCTCGGCGGACAGGATATGTTCGAGGCATTCATCCCAGCAAACAGCTATGCAAGTGGTAAGACAATGACTCAGTATGATGAGACAATCAACTCAGCATGGCAGGATCAGGCTGGTCTCTATGCTCATGGCGAGAAGGATAAGGACACAGCTATTGCTGATTTCAAGACAGACGTTTCAGATAAGCTTGGTATCGAAGCAGAGTAATTCTGAA
>DEFA01000021.1:187622-189590 GCA_002350525.1 Lachnospiraceae bacterium UBA2864
TTAATGTGCGGAGGTTCCATATGAAGAAGAAAAAAGGAGTTGTCAGATATAACAAGTACGGATATTTGTTCAGCATCCCATTCGTTGTAGCCTTCCTTATATTCCAGCTTTATCCGATCATTTATACGGCTGTAATCGGCTTTACTGATTTAAAGGGCGTTGTGCCGGGCGAAGTTCATTTCCTTAAAGATGATATATTTGCCAATTTCAAGACAGTCCTGTCGAGTAATGCGTTCCAGGTAGCTTTTAAGAATACAGTAATGATCTGGCTGTGGAACTTTATACCACAGATTCTTTTGGCACTGGTACTTGCAGCATGGTTCACGGACAGAAGATGGAAGATTAAAGGACAGGGCGTATATAAGGTTCTGCTTTACATGCCAAACATCATAACAGCAGCAACCATAGCTATTCTTTTCAAATCATTCTTTGATTATCCAAAGAGTCCTGTTAACGATATCCTTATGAAGATAGGTATCTTACCTGCAGGACAACCATTCAACTTCCCGCTCAGTAAGGGTTGGGCAAGAGGAATCGTAGCCTTCATCCAGTTCTGGATGTGGTATGGTTACACAATGTTAATACTTATATCAGGTATACTTGGTATCAGCCCTGATATATATGATGCAGCAGAGGTTGACGGAGCTGACAAGGTTCAGACCTTCTTCAAGATCACTCTGCCTAATATTCGAACAATATTGCTTTTCACACTCGTAACATCACTCATAGGTGGTCTTAACATGTTCGATATCCCTAAGCTGTTCCTGCTTGGTGGACCGGACAGTGCTACAAAGACAACAAGTGTATATATCTATGAGCAGGCGTTCAGTGGAAGCTATTTATACAACAGAGCAGCAGCTGCAAGTATGATAATGTTCCTTGTTATCATGGTTTGTACAGCAGCCCTCTTCCTTATCATGAGAGATCCTGACAAGACAGGATACGGTAAGGCAGATGCAAAGAAGATCAAGCAGCAGCAGAAGCTCATGAAAAAAGCAGCGAAGGGAGGTATCTAAATGGCAACAGAACCATTGAAGGTAAAGACTGATGCTCCGGCACAGGCTGACCAGACAGAAAACGACTTAATCGCTGCAAAGAACGCTGAGGAGAAATTTAATACAAAGCATCACCGCGGAATGAAGATAATCATCCATGTGGTATGTATAGTACTTGCATTACTGAGTATCCTTCCGTTCTGGATCATGATGGTAAATGCCACAAGATCCACGACAGAGATCCAGCAGATGGCTGTATCACTTATTCCATCAAAGTATCTCATGAACAATATGAAGATACTTACAAGTAAGTCATTCAATCCTATGGTAGGATTCATGAACTCCATAATCATATCCGTAGGATCTACAGTACTTAATGTATACTTTTCATCACTCACCGCATATGCGATCGTTGCATATCAGTGGAAACTCAAGAAGGCATTCTTCGGTTTCATTGTAGGTGTTATGATGATCCCTGCACAGGTAACAATGATCGGTTTCTATCAGATGGTATATAAGCTCGGACTTACCAATAAGCTCTTCATGCTTATCATTCCTGCGATAGCGGCACCGTCAATAGTCTTCTATATGAAGCAGTACCTGGAACCTACGCTCTCGATGGAGATTGTAGAGGCGGCACGTATAGACGGAGCAAAAGAGTTCCGAATCTTTAATACGATAGTACTTCCTATCATGAAGCCGGCTATAGCTACACAGGCTATCTTCTGTTTCGTAGGAAGCTGGAACAACCTGTTCACACCGCTCATTCTTCTTACAAAGCAGGAGAAGTACACTATGCCTATCATGGTATCCCTTCTCAGAGGTGATATCTACAGAACAGAGTTCGGTTCAATCTATCTCGGACTTACACTCACAGTTCTTCCGCTTATAGTAGTATACTTCCTGTTATCGAGATATATCATCGCCGGTGTTGCACTCGGTGGTGTAAAGAGCTGATCGCTCATACAGATGA
>DEFA01000029.1 GCA_002350525.1 Lachnospiraceae bacterium UBA2864
GATTTCTTGCTCACGGCGTGTTAAACAAATAAGTTATGTAAACTACTCATAATAATTCATAAATATCTCTTCAAGACTCGGTTCCGTTATGGTTATATCTTTAACAGATTCATCGGAGAGAGCTTTGAGCAGTAGATTGATATCTCCGTTGTAGAAGAAACTCTGTGAGCCTTCCGATGCAGCATCCGAATCGGCAGGAGTGATACCTTTAAGAGAGGTAAGTCTGCTGATATCAGAAATGCCCGATACCGTAATCTTCTTGGTTCCGGTCTGCTCGAGATTCTCAACCTTATCAGACATAATGATACGTCCGTCCTTTATAAATGCGGCACTTCTGCAGTAGTTCTGAACCTCTGAAAGTATATGAGATGAGAAGAATATGGTGGAACCCGATTCATTCTCTTCAGTCAGTATATTGAAGAATTCACGCTGCATCAGCGGATCGAGTCCGGAAGTCGGCTCATCGAGGATGAGGAGCTTAGGGCTGTGCTGGATGGCACATACGATTCCGACTTTCTTTCTGTTTCCGAGTGACAGTTCATCAACCTTCTTGTTAAGATCGAGACCCAGACGATCTGCAAGTCCGGCTGCTTTTGCAGCACAGTCGGTACGTCTCAGATCTGCGGAATATTTAATGACATCCTTAACCTTCATACCGTTATAGAAATTGATCTCGGAAGGTAGATAACCGACTTCCTTAAGAATTCGCTTCTTATCCGATACGATATCGTAACCGAGAACCGTAGCACTTCCCGAGGTCGGACTGATAAGTCCGAGAAGAGTTCTTATAGTCGTGGATTTACCGGCTCCGTTAGGACCGATGAATCCGAAGAAATCACCTTCCTGTACGGAAAGCTCAAGTTCATTGATGCCTCGGCTCTTACCGTAGGTTTTGGTAAGCTTTCTGATATCGATAGCATATTTTTCATTTGCATTTTTCATAGATATTCATCCTTTTTCAGATACAAATAAGTTAACGGTTAAGTGATCACTGACCGTGGCGGTTATTGACTTATTCGGTCATTGACCGCCTCGGTTAATTTGATTATATTCCATTGACCGTTTTTGAGAAGACCCCTTTTGAAAAATTTTTTAAACTTTTTTTGAGGCGTCCCTGAAATGAAAAAAGCCGGCAAGAACAAGGTCTTACCGGCATAGTTTTACGGATCATTCTGTTTTTGCTCCGGTTATCGAAGCATTTCTGTTCTGATAATTGATCAGATCTTCATTCAGTTTTTTGGACTGAGTCAGCTCGAAGATATATTCTACAATAAGAGTTAGAATATATACTACAGCAATACCCACAGCGATTCCTATTACAACTCCCTTTCGTTCTGTAGGAATACTTTTTGCATTAAATGCAAGTATAAGTATAATTGCTTCTATGAAGAGAAGAGAGAACACATTCTGACATATCAACTTCTTCATGCTGATCTCTTTTTCTTTTTTGAAGAAGAATACGGGGATCACACCGATTGCGGCATATATAAGCGGAGACAGGAATACGCTGTATCCGAGGACTCTGTCACTGTCAAATGCGAGGCCGAGTATCATAAGCAGCACGGATATGAGAGTGACGAGGATAAAGTACAGTCTGAAGGCCTCTCCGAGTTTTTCTTTTATTTTCATATTTCATTTCCTCCGTAGAGATTCGCTTTATGAACAGATCGGCCGATGTGTTAAGACATCGGTTTCAATTCCCGTCCTTTTAGTATGTCCTTAAGATCGGGAACGTACTTTCTGGATATGATGATCTCTTCTCCGTTCTTTAGCTGAGCTGTATATCTTCCGCTGAGAGCGGGACGTATGGAACTGATTTTCATAAGATTGAGCAGCATGCTTTTCTGTACGCGGAGGAAGGAACGTCCTCTGGTCAGTTCCTCCAACTCGTAAAGCTTCAGGCGTACCTCATAGCTTTCATTGGCAGTATATATAAATACATGATTATCCACGGATTCCGCATAGAATATATCTATAAGCGGAATCTCTGTTTGCTGCCCGTCCTTCTCGGCGGATATCTCTCCCTGCCGTGACTTTACGAAGGAGATTATTTCCTGCACATTATCTGTAATTTTATGACACCGTATCTCAAGAATCTCCGGTTCATCGATTGGAATGCGACTTACTTTTAACTGCATTTTCCTTACATCTCGTTTCGTGATTATTCTAACTCACAGCTTCTCTGATAACAGATACAGCTATAAAACAAGTATATCAAGAGGATGGTGTAATTACAATTCTATTCAAGGTTCTGAATTGTCATGAATGCAGTAAAAACTAATTATTATTCGCTTTTGAAATTATGTAATAGTGCTGCCAGATATATGAGACATATGATAAGAGAGAAGCCGACGGATATATACAGTTCTTTCTCAACGCTTCCGAAAAACCTGAGAGAAGCTTCATCATTACTGATCGCACTGAGAGAATTGTTAATGCTGTGGAAGACAATGCACGGTATCAGGCACTTACCCTTATGGAACAGCATAACAAGCACGAAGCCGACAGCAGTTGCGAAAACTATCTGAAGCAGCGTTTCGAGAACAGGCTTTCCGTTCAGGAGATTCACGATATGGCCGATTCCGAAGGTGATGGAAGATACAAGTATCGCGGACTTAATATTCTTCTCGGCCATACCGAGGAACAGAAAACCTCTGAAGATTATCTCTTCCAGAAAGCCTACGCATATCATGCTGATCATATAAAATGCGGTTTCGGGTACGGAGTATTTTAAAGTGACTCCGAAGTAAATGCTTGAAAAACCGATAAGTATGAGCGGTATGAAAAACCACGCTTTCGAGAGCGGATATTCCGGATTTTTCAGTCCGTACTTATCGAAGAGACGATTTCTCTTAAGCCACAGGAAGATAGCTGCCGTATAAATCAAATGGAATATCATCGAAGGCAGTTTAACTATTCCAAGGGACTCAGCCATTGCTTCAGCGAGGCTGGTTCCGACTACATAGATCACTATGCAGATTATCGCAAAGGTAACTCTGTTCTTTTCATAGATTTTATTCATGGTCCGTCTCCTTGTCTATAGATCATCGGCATGAGGTTTTATGCCGGATGTACTGTAACTAAGCCGGATGATTTTTGATTCGGCTTGATCCGACTATATATATAATTCAGGGATTAATCCAGCAATCGGGCGGTGAAATGCATTTTTACGATGTAAGATGCATTTTTTAATTTCATTTAAGAAATTCTTTAAGAATTGGTTTTATATTTATATCAGTGAAAATGATTATATTGCTGTAGAAAGGAATTGGGAAATATGTCTGATACGATCATTGATGTAAGAAATCTATCCAAACAGTATGGGAAGCAGATGGCACTGGATAATGTGTCATTCAGTATAAAGAAGGGAAGCATAGTCGGTCTGATAGGACCGAACGGTGCGGGTAAGACGACGATCATGAAGATTCTCGGAGGCCTCGCATTTCCGACGGGCGGAGAGATAAGTATGTACGGCGCATCAGATGAGAAGGGACTCAATCACGCGAGAACGAGAATGAGCTTCATGATAGAGACGCCTTATGAGAAGGAGAAGATGACTGCACGTGAGAATCTGGAGAAGCAGAGGCTTCAGAAGGGCATTCCGGATAAGGGACGAATCGAAGAGGTTCTGGAGATAGTCAATCTTAAGGATACCGGAAAGAAGATAGTTAAGAACTTTTCGCTTGGTATGAGACAGCGACTGGGACTTGCAAATGCGCTGCTGGGTAAGCCTGAATTCATGGTCCTTGATGAACCGATCAACGGTCTCGATCCGGAAGGAATCGTGGAAATAAGAGAGCTTTTCAGGAAACTGAATAAAGAAGATGATATTACGATGGTTATCTCCTCACATATTCTCAGCGAGCTGTCTCTTCTTTGTACGGATTATATCTTCATTAATCACGGACAGATAAAGGGTATTTTCACGGCAGATGAGTTAAAGGCCGCATGCAGTGAGTATTGTCACATAGATACGGATAATAATGAGAAGGCAAGTGCAGTGCTTATGAACAGCTGCGGTATCGAGAGAATAGAGGTTCAGGAGGACGGAAGCCTACGAATCTATGACGGCCTCGATAATATGCATATGATTTCAAAGACGCTTTATGAAAACGGGATCATTCCGGTGGAATTGTCGAAGAATGCAGTTAATCTTGAGGATTATTATCTCAGAATGGTTCAGGCTGACAGGACTGACATTTAAGCTGAAAGGACAGAACAATGATAAATATAATCAGATCATTAAATTATACGATGCGGCGGGATACGGTGAACTGGATAACCGTAATCTCCATGCTGGGACTTCCGGCATTTGTAATGTATCTGTCGGGAATTCTGAGCGGTGACACATTAACTAAGATGACCCCGAGTGCATATTTTGCATCTCAGCAGATGGCCGGCATGTTTATATTCTTATGTGTCGGGATAATGATACTTGCCTGCAAGGCAGTGGCGGGGGATGCAAGCGATAAGACAATCAATTATGAAATGATGGCAGGCCACGGCAGGGGACGTATATTTGCGGGAAGAATGATATCGGGTTATATCTGGGGAGCAGTGCTTACATTTATATTTTTGATTCTTCCTCTCGGATATCTGAATATCCTTTACGGATGGGGACCTGAAACGGACATGAAAAATGTGCTGATAAGAAGTGCACTCTGCATCTTTCCGATCATCAGGATCTGTTCCCTCGATATGATGCTTGCGAGTGTGTCCAGAAGTGCGGGAAAGGGAATAGCCCTAAGTTACGCAGCGCTTATGCTTGTAGGAATAGTTACATCAATATTTCAGGATGTTCTGGAAATTGAGGTTATCTATCCGACAGGCTTAACAAATGCAGGATTTTTACTTGTATCAGAAAATGCAAAGTATGAGGTTATAAACGGCAAGACGGTATCGGTATATGATACGGCGGTTACTTCGGATATGGTGTGGAAGACAATCTGTTATTCAGTGGTTTTCACAGCAGTGTATCTGACTATAGCGTATGTAAATTTCAAGAAGAAGGACAGAGACTGATGAAGAATATTATTAAATCTATATGGTATGAAATACGTCGAAGCAAGATGCTTATAAGGATGTATATTCTATTCTTTATAATATTTATACTCGTCGCATTTCTGAATGTGGGTGATTCTGTGACGCCGGGGCATACAAGCGGAATGCTGGCGGATAATCCCAGTATAACGTATATGCTCCAGATCTTTATACTGGGATTTATGGTTGCTATTATATGCGGAGAAGATTATAAGGATAAGGTTGCAAATTATGAAGTCCTTTCGGGCCATTCGCGTATAAGTATATTTATGGCACGGGGGCTGATGGCAATACTCGTGGGCGCGGTAGCAACAACTATACTCAGTTTCGTTCCGATGATAACGGGAATAATTTTAGACGGATGGGGAGATAAACTGGTTCTCGGAGATATAATTGTGAGACAGCTTTTATTCTTCTTCCCGTATCTTAGGCTTGCGGCTTTCCTGGCGGTACTTACATTTCTCGTAAAGAATCCGTATATCATAATGGGCGTAGCTTTCCTGATATGTGATTCTTCGGTATTACTCGGACAAATGCTGAGCCACTCGAAGTCTTTCTTTGTAAGCATATTTAATCTGTCACTTCTTACAAGCTATGACGGATGGAATATATATAATCTGGATCCGAGTAAGGGAATAGTGCGGTATTATGCTTATAACAGCAGCGTTTCATCCGAGATGGTTATAGGAACGATAGTAGTTTCGCTCATAATGACTGCGGTTTATCTCTTTATGGGATATGCTCTTTTCCGTCGTGACGAACTGAACTGACATTTGATTTTAGGGCAGAAATATTGAAAGGAACGAATATGGATATATCATTTGCGATAATTGAATTGGGACTTATGATCCTTCTCTTTGTTGTGGCGAAGGTATCGTTTAAGAGACCGTCGAATAAATGGAGACTGGTATATAGTGCACCTGCTTTTCTGGCAGTGGCGGGGCTCGTGTTTATCGGCTTTGATAAATATTTTTTAGGTATATATGTTGCAGCGTTTCTGATACTGATATGCCTTTTTATCGAAGACAGGAAAGTTAAACAGAAGCAGATAACTGCGATGGTTCTTGCGGCAGCTATAGTAGTGAATATGGCGGTGATCGCATTTTCGTCCGGATATAAGAGAAAGCCTTACCTGGAAGATTTTGAAGAAGCTTATGCGGTTATGAAGGAACATTATGTTCTTACGGATGAAAAAGGAATAGACTGGGACGCACTTTATGCAAAATATAAGCCGCTGTTTAAAGAAGTTGACAGAAGCCAGGACAGCGTGGAGAACTATAAGGTGTGGCAGCAGTTTACGGGCGAATTCTATGACGGACATGTTGGCTATAAGCCTAATAGTGACAGCGAGACAATAAAGGCTGTGAGTGAATCCTACGGAAATGATTACGGACTGTCACTTATCAGACTCTCAACAGGCGAGTATGCAGCCGTAAATGTTGAGGGATATGATAACAGCTACTCGATTCAGAGTACGGATCACGATGATTTCGGATTCTTCTCGGTGAAGGATGATTATATGCCTGACACTGCCGAGGCAGACAGACTGACTCTTAAAAATGCCGGAATAAAGAATGGTACTATCATTACCGAATGGAACGGAAGACCTGTTGAGGATTATTTCGACGGAATCAATTATTACATAATGCAATATCCCGTCAGAGAAAATGAAGAGTTTTATCTGCCTATATATGCAGCCGGAATCGGACAGGATATGAAATACGGTGATACATTTATTCAGGGAGAAAAATCACACAATATAAACGGGAAAGAAATCACATCGAATCCGTCAGTTGACATAACGTTTGTTGATGAGAACGGGAAGGAAGAGACCGTAACAGCTCCAAACCTTGGAATATATGCTCCGAGAATGCTCGATACAATGGAAAAGCTGGATGATGGAGTTAACATAACAAACCTCAACTGGCAGGAAGTAAACAGTGATACATATATGATAAGGATCAGTCAAATGATCTATGATCAGGAAACCTATGAGGGGACAGACTATACGGATATGACAGATGAACTCAGAGAAAAGGTGCTGGCTTTAAAGAAAGCAGGAGTGAAAAATCTGATATTCGATCTGAGAAGAAACGGAGGAGGAAGTCCTTACTTCGTGGAAGGCGTGGCGTGTCTCTTTGCACCGGTAGGTGAACATCTTACTTACTACAGTGCGGTCATCGATGAAGATACGGCAACCTTTAAAAGAGGCACAGACGGACGCTATGAGATGGGACTGCCATCATCCTATACCGGAGAAGATCTGTGGCATGACGGACAGATCATACTTCTCGTAAATGCAGAGACAGTCAGTGCCGGAGACGATATGACTTATATGATGGGAGACTTTCCTAATGTTAAGGTTATAGGATTAACAAGCTCGAACAGCTCATGTCAGGCTGTTACCCAAGTGAATATGGAAGAAGGAGGTGTCAGCTTCTCTGCGGTACCAAACCTCTTACCTGACGGGGAGATAGCCATAGATACCTACACCGATCACGTGGGAAGAACACCATTTGACGCGAAGATCCCAATGACCCGGGAAGCAATCACAGCCATCTTCGATAAGGGCGAAGATTATCTTCTGCAATACGCCGCCGACACCTTCTAATATACTATACGAACTACATGAGGTGGGTCATTCAAAATGTAAATGCCCGAGGCAGTTCGGTGCACACTTCAAAGCGTTAATGCCCGATGCAGTTCGGTGCACACTTCAGAGGCGCTTTTTGCCGGTTGAAGTGTGACATCCGAATGCTTCGGGCTCTTATGTCACTTGAAATGCGCATCCGAATGCTTCGGGCTCTTATGTCACTTGAAACGCGCATCCGAATGCCTCGGGCTTCACTATCTATACCATCGATTTAAGTATCTCTATGTATTCCCCCGTCAACTTCGACGGATTTATGGAATTCGGAAGTATATACCCGATCTCCATATAGTCATCTATGCTGAGCGGCCGTGCTACTATGTTCGGTCCGTTCAGAGTTTCATTAATGACGCCGCTGCAGATGGTATATCCGTCCATACCCACAAGAAGATTGAAGAGGGTGGCACGGTCGCGGACTATCAGCTCCTTATCACAGTCGAGAGTGCTTAATATCTCTTCCGAAAAGTAGAAAGAATTATGGCTTCCCTGCTCATAGGAAAGACGCGGATATGGCTTCAGGTCTTTCAGAGATATACGCTTCTTGGCTGCAAGAGGAGAGTCCTTACCCACAAAGACATGCGGCTTCGCTTTAAAGAGAGGAGTGAAGGACAGGTTGTTATCCTTCAGCGTCTTCAGTATTACGGTTTCGTTGAATTTGTTGAGGTATAGGATACCCACTTCGCTTCGAAGGGTTGCCACGTCATTTATAATGTCATACGTCTCGGTCTCTCTCATATGAAATTCATATTTATCTCCACCGTAGTCTTTCAGAAGTTTTACGAAGGCCTCAACGGCAAAAGAGTAGTGCTGTGATGATACACAGAATCTTATCTTTCCGGTTTTAATACCGTTATAACGTTCTTCTATAAGGTTGGCCTGTTCCAGGACCTGTCTTGCATATCCCAGGAACTCGTCACCTTCTTTTGTTATCTCTATTCCTGTTTTTTTTCTGAGAAATATGGTGATCCCATATTCCTTCTCCAATTCCTGAATGGCAGAAGTAAGACTTGGCTGAGCTATATAGAGCTTACGCGACGCCTCTGTGATATTTCCCGTTTCCGATACGGTAACCGCATAATGTAACTGCTTAAGTGTCATAGTAACTCCTTTATCTCCTTTAGATTAAAGCGCTTTATCAGAGGTTTTGAATCTGTAATAAACCAGATTTATTATCTGTTATAAAATAGATTTATAAGATATGATAACATAATATATAGAAAAAATCTATGATAAACGTATAATTTTATATATTTTACCTATCTAATCGGTAGGTATATACTCGTTTTCAATTAAAACGAAATACTCAAAACGGAGGAATAAACATGAATACATCGGTTATAGGTTTTCCGAGAATCGGAAAGAACAGAGAACTTAAGTTTGCATCCGAGAAGTTTTTCAAGGGTGAGATAAGAGAAGAGGAGCTTAGACAGACAGCTGCCGAGTTAAGGGCATACGGATGGAAGAAGCAGCAGGAAGCAGGAGTGAAGTTCATATCTTCAAATGACTTCTCATTCTATGACAATGTTCTTGATACAGCAGTACTTTTTAACATAGTTCCGAAGAGATATAAAGAGCTGGGACTTACAGAGCTTGAGACATATTTTGCTATGGCAAGAGGTTACCAGGGCGATAAGGGTAATGTAAAGGCCCTTGCCATGAAGAAGTGGTTCAATACCAACTATCACTATATCGTGCCTGAGATCGATGACGACACAGAGATTAAGGTTGCAGGTACAAAGCCATACGATGAGTATGAAGAGGCAAAGGCTCTCGGTGTTGAGACAAAGGTCAGTCTTATCGGACCATTCACATTACTTAAGCTTGCTAAGTATACAGGTAAGAAGAATATAAATGATTTTAAGGACGCTCTTACAGAGGCATATACAGTTGTGATCGGCGAACTTGCAAAGAAGGGTGCCGCGTGGGTAGAAGTTGACGAGGCATATCTCGTTCGCGACCTTTCCGCTGAGGACATCGCACTCTTTAAGGAAATCTATGACAAGATCCTTGCAAAGAAGAGCAGCGTAAAGATCCTTCTTCAGACATACTTCGGTGATGTAAGGGATGCATATAACGATATCACGTCCCTTGACTTTGACGGTATCGGACTTGACTTCCTTGAAGGAAGACTTACGGAAGAACTTGTGGAGAAGAACAGCTTCCCTGAAGATAAGTTCCTCTTCGCAGGTCTGGTAAACGGTAAGAATATATGGAAGAACAACTACGCTAAGACTCTTGATAAGCTTAAGAGCCTTAAGGCAAAGTTCGGTGACAAGGTGGTTCTTAATACATCCTGCTCACTTCTTCATGTTCCTTACACATTAGAGAGCGAGACAAAACTTACAGAGGATTATACACAGCACCTTGCATTTGCGGAGGAGAAGCTGGCAGAGCTTAAAGAGCTTTCCGTACTTTCAGATATAGCAGATAAGGGAAATGTTGCGGCAGAGACAGCATTTCAGAATAATCAGAAGCTCTTCCACGGCCGCGTAAACAGTGAGGATAAGGCCGTTCAGGAAAGAGTTGCCGGAATCAAGGAGTCTGATTACACAAGACTTCCTGAATTTAACGAGAGAGAGAAGATACAGAAGGAGAGATTGGGACTTCCTATCTTCCCAACAACAACCATCGGTTCCTTCCCTCAGACTGCAGATGTAAGACGTAACAGACAGGAGTTCAGAAAAGGACTTATCTCAGAAGAGCAGTATGTTGAATTCAACAAGAAGAAGATTGCGGACTGCATAGCTCTTCAGGAAGAGATCGGACTTGATGTAATAGTTCACGGTGAGTTCGAGAGAAACGACATGGTTGAGTACTTCGGCGAGCATCTTGCAGGATACATCTTTACAGAGAAGGCATGGGTTCAGTCCTACGGTACAAGATGTGTTAAGCCGCCTATCATCTGGGGCGATGTATCACGTAAGGAGTCTATCACGGTTAAGTGGTCAAAGTTTGCAAAGAGCTGCACAGATAAGCCGGTAAAGGGAATGCTTACAGGTCCTGTTACTATACTTAACTGGTCATTCCCGAGAGAAGATATCTCCATAAAGGAGAGCACACTTCAGATAGCACTCGCCATCCGTGATGAGGTTCTTGATCTTGAGGCTAACGGAATAGATATCATTCAGATAGATGAAGCTGCACTTCGTGAGAAGCTTCCTCTCAGACGTTCAGACTGGTATTCGGAATATCTTGACTGGGCTATCCCTGCTTTCCGCCTTGTGGCAAGCGGTGTACGTCCTGAGACTCAGATACATACACACATGTGCTACAGCGAGTTCACGGATATCATCCCTGCAATAGATGCAATGGATGCAGACGTTATAACATTCGAGGCATCACGTTCAGACCTTCAGATTCTCGATTCTCTTAAGGAGAATAACTTCAAGACTGAAGTAGGCCCGGGTGTATATGATATCCACAGCCCGCGTGTACCTTCGGTAGAAGAGATAGTTGAAGCACTTCGTAAAATGCGTGACAGAGTGGAAGATAAGAAGCTCTGGGTTAACCCGGACTGCGGTCTTAAGACAAGAGGAGATAAGGAGACCAAGGAAAGTCTTGTAAATCTCGTAAAGGCAGCAGAGACTCTGAGAAGCGAAGTACAGTAAGATATAAACCGAAATCCGCGGAGCACGTGTTTAAAGTGGTCCGCGGGTATCGGAGAATATATAAGTAATACAAAAACATAACGAATAAGATATACGGAATAAGAGATGAAAATATCAGAGATACATAAGAACAAAAAGAGAAGCCTGTCCTTTGAAATCTTTCCGCCAAAGAAAGACGATGAGCTTAGGAATATAGACGACACACTCGAAGTACTCTGTGAATTGAAGCCGGACTTCATAAGCGTAACCTTCGGTGCGGGCGGAAGTTCGAACTCCAACAGGACTATAGAGCTTGCAAAGAAGATAAAGGATGAATATAAAGTTGAACCGGTGGTTCATCTTACGGGTCTTCACTATGATAAGGACGAGATTGATGAATTTGCCAGAGTTATGCAGGAGGAGGGTATAGAGAATATCCTTGCCCTTCGCGGAGACAGAACTCCGAAGGCTGTAGAGAAGAATGCATTTAAACATTCCACAGACCTTATAAAATACTTAAAGAGTAAGTATGATTTCTGCCTTCTGGGAGCCTGCTATCCGGAATGCCATCCTGAGTCGGAGAGTAAGGTAAGCGAGCTGAAATGCCTGAAGGCAAAGGTGGATGCGGGAGCTGAGATACTTCTGTCACAGCTTTTCTTCAGTAATGAGACCTTTTACAGATTTCAGGAGAGCTGCAGGATAGCCGATATCAATATACCGGTCATTCCCGGTATCATGCCGGTTATCAAGGCTGCACAGATCAGAAGGATGGTCAGCATGTGCCACGCCGCATTTCCTGAAAGATTTCAGAAGATCATAGACAGGTATGAGGATAATCCGGACGCCCTCTTTGATGCGGGAATGTCCTATGCGCTCACTCAGATAATAGACCTCCTGGTAAATGATACCGACGGTATACATCTCTATACGATGAATAATCCTTACGTAGCACGAAGAATATGTGAGGGTATAAAAAATATCGTTTAATAAAAGTTGTAGAAAAAGTTCTACGGATTTCTATATGAAGATATAGATTTCTTGTGGGACTTTTTCTTTTTTTAATGTATAATGTTGTATGACTGCGGGGGATCCCCGATAATACAGGGTTTATGGGAGATAGATAATATGGCTGATTGGATCGTGGTTGTAGATGATGATTCGACTAACCTTAAGATGGCAGGGCACATTCTGAGCAAGCATAACAAGAGAGTTACTGCACTTAAGTCGGGGCGTGCTCTTCTTGATTATATAAGAGGAAACAATATTCCGGACATTATATTGCTGGATATTAAAATGCCGGAAATGGACGGTTTCGAAACCTTGGAAAAGCTTCGTCTTCTGGAAAAGGAAATGTACCTCGAAGAGATTCCGGTAATATTCCTTACGGCGGATGAAGATATAAGCACGGAGAGCCGTGGATTTAAGATGGGTGTTTCGGATTATATAAGAAAACCTTTCGATCCGGAGATACTCGTAAGAAGAATAGATAACATTCTTGAGAAGCAGGAGAAGATTCAGCATTATCAGGAAGAGGCATCGCGTGATAAGCTGACAGGTCTTTACAACAAGGCAGCCATTCATGAAAAGCTGACTTATATCTGCAAAAGAACTCCGGGATACTTTCTGATGATCGACCTGGACAGCTTTAAGCTTGTTAATGACATTTACGGTCATGATATGGGCGATAAGATTCTTATCGCATTTGCGGAGTGCATTAAATCTGCATCGGATAAGGAAGCTGTCATAGGACGTCTGGGCGGAGACGAGTTTGTTCTCTTTTCCGAGAAAATCGATTCGGAAGAAGATATTCGTAACATGACCGCTGAGATAAATACAGAATTTTTAAAGAAAGCCAAAGCTCTTATGGGCGAAGAGATGGATATTCCGCTCGGAGCTTCTATAGGAGCCATGTACGTATCGGGTGCCGGTTCTGAATTTGCCGATATTTTCAATGCTGCAGATAAGGCTCTTTACAAGGTTAAGAAGAACGGAAAACATGGCTATGCCATATATAGTTATGAAGAATTCGAAGAGGTTGAGGATTCGCAGCTTATAAATCTTAAAACCCTGAGCATGATCCTATCGGAGAGAAATATCTCCAATACAGCACTTCAGCTTGAACAGGAGTCCTTCGTACACGTATACAGATTCGTAATGCGTTATATCATGAGATATCATAGAAATGCATGTAAGCTACTTTTCACGCTTCAGCCGGTGGGACAGCAGCAGGACAGCGAATTTGCGGAAAACTGTGACAGATTCTGTGCACATGCCAGCAGAGTACTCCGTAAGAGCGATCTTGTCATGCAGTGCAGGAAGAATCAGATTTTCATACTTTTAACAGATATAAAAGAAGATGCCATAGCACAGGTTGTCGGAAATATAATCAGAACCTGGAACAGAAACGAGGGTGAATGCCTCTCTGTTGCTTACGAAATAGAGTTTATGGAGTCGGACGATCTTGTACGTGCCGCAGATGATCAGCCGTGGGTTGCGGTAGTTGATGATGATGTTGCAAACCTTAAACTCGCAGGTCATGTACTCAGTAAGAACAATATGCGCGTTACGGCTCTTAAGTCGGGAAGAGCGCTTATAGATTTTCTCAAGGAAAACAGACCGAATCTTATACTTCTTGATGTTAAGATGCCGGATATGGATGGATTTGAGACCATGGCGGAACTCATGGCCATGGAAGAGGATGTGGCTGAGATTCCGGTGATATTCCTTACAGCCAACGATGAAGTTGAGGCAGAGAAGAAGGGACTGGCACTGGGAGCAACAGACTTCATCAGAAAGCCTTTTATCCCGGAGGTTCTTGTCATGCGCGTAACTCAGGTTATAAGCATGATAAAGCTTCAGAGAAATCTTGCACAGGAAGTTGCAAAGAAGACCAAAGAGAATGAGGAACTTTTTATAGATGTCGTTAAGTCTCTTGCAGATGCAATTGATGCAAAGGATACTTATACGAACGGTCATTCGGACAGAGTGGCACAGTATTCGAAAGAGATAGCAAAGAGATACGGATATAATACCAAGGAACAATCTGATATATATATGATGGGGCTTCTTCATGATGTTGGTAAGATAGGCGTTCCGGATACAGTTATCAATAAACCTGCAAAACTTACCGAGGAAGAATTTGAACTTATCAAGAAACATCCGGTAGTCGGATCTCAGATACTCAAGAATATCAAGGAGATGCCGAGTCTTGCAACCGGTGCACGCTGGCATCACGAGAGATACGACGGAACAGGATATCCGGACGGACTTGAGGGAGATCAGATTCCGGAAGCCGCAAGGATCATAGCCGTAGCTGATGCATATGACGCCATGACAAGTTACAGAAGTTACAGAGATGTGCTTCCTCAGGCAAAGGTGAGAAGCGAGTTTCTGGAAGGAGCCGGAACTCAGTTTGATCCTAAATTTGCGAAGATCATGATAGATATGATCGACGAAGATAAGGATTACGAGATGAAGGAGTATAAGATCTCGGAGGAAGATATTATCAGACTATAAGAAACCAGAGGAAGATCATTTGAAAAAAATATTACTTATTAACGATGACGGAATTAAAGCGGACGGACTCAGACGTCTTGCAGAGGAAGCAGTACATTTCGGAGAGGTATGGATAGTGGCACCCGAGACTCAGATGAGTGCCTGTTCACACGGCATAACTCTTCATGATCCGATAGATATATATCCCTATGATTATGGGATGGAAGGAGTCAGGGCATTTTCCTGTAGCGGAACGCCGGGAGACTGTGTGAGAGTCGGATCGCTTTCGGTCATGCCTTATAGACCGGATGTGGTGATATCGGGGATAAATCATGGCTATAACACGGCTACGGATATACAGTATTCCGCTACAGCGGGAGGAGCCTTCGAAGCTGCATTTCAGGGGTATTCCGCAATAGCGATCTCCGAAGGATTATCGCGTCATGAGGTTACCGATGCAAATCTTCATGCGCTTCTTGAAGAGTATATCGATGTTAAGCATTCGAGAAATGAGATACTGAATATCAACATCCCATCCTGCACTCTGGAGGAATATAAGGGAATCCTCAGGGACAGGAAGGTTTCATCGGGGATGTTTTATAAAGACAGCTATAAAGCGATAGAAGAGCTTCCGAACGGTGGCAGAAGATATATGGTTGATGGTGAGAAGGTCATGCTTTCGGAAGAGGGAACAGACCTCAGAGCTGTACTTGATAATTATATAAGCGTTGGTTTTGCACGAAATATAAGCTAGGAAATATATGCTATATACATGTTGGAGGAGTAAGAGAAATGTTTAAGAGACGATTAAAGACTGTATCCCTTGGGGTGTGTGCGGTCCTTATGTTATCTGCCTGCGGAACTGTAAAAGATGAAAGTTCAGCGACGGCAGCTGCAACTACAGCTGTGACGACAGCTGCAGCAACGGAAGAAGCGTCCTCGCAAGATGCATCTTCGGAAAACGGTGGAGGCAGTGAAGAGGCAGTGCTGCTTAAGGGAGAAGGCCCTGCAACACTTGATGATCTTAACAAAGTTAAGGAGCAGGAAAGTGGGATCAGTGACGGTGACGTAGTAGTTGATATAAATTTCGATGACAATGATACGACCGGTTTTGGCTCTTTTACAAATGGCGGAGATTACGTACTTTCGGCGGAAAACGGACAGCTTGTCTGTGATATCGCAAAATGCGGAGATCTTGACTATGCAAACCAGGTTTATTTCGACGGACTCGAACTCAGCCATGGCTGTGTATATACCTACAGCTTTGACATATCTTCGGATATAGACAGAAAGGTTGAGTACAGACTCCAGCTTAACGGCGGAGATTATCACGCTTACTGCGGTGATTATATAGATGTAACCACTGAAGTACAGAATATATCCGTTGATTTCGAGATGAATGATGTGTCGGACCCTGCACCGCGTCTCTGCTTTAACATGGGTAAGATGGAGGATATGGCTGCGGATCCGGGACAGCATAAGATATATATTGATAACATTAAGCTTGTAGTTAAGGATGCTTCAAATGCACAGGCTATAGGCGGTCTTCCGAACTATGTATCTGTTGCCGTAAATCAGCTCGGATATAAGCCGGAAGATAAGAAGTATGCAATTGTTAAAGATGATTTCGTAGGAACAAGTGATTTTATAATATGTGATGCCAAGACAAATCAGACAGTATATGACGGTGCTGTGAGTGACTATATTTACGACGAAGGAGCAGATCTTAAGGTTAAGGTTCTTGATTTCTCGGATTTCACCGAGCCGGGTGAATATTATGTCGTAACGGAAAAGGGAGCGAGCTATCCTTTCGTTATCACAGACAATCCTTACGGGGAAGCCTATAAGGATGTAGTCATGATGCTTTACAGACAGCGATGCGGCATAGCTATAGACGGTGACTTCGGTCATCCGGAATGCCATATGGATAAGGCTGTCGTATATGATAACAGAGCCGTTACCAAGGATGTAACAGGCGGGTGGCATGATGCGGGAGATTACGGACGTTATATCGTGTCAGGTGCGGAAGCCGTTGCTGATATCATGCTCGCTTACGAAGACTTTAAGATAGAGGATGATGACTGGGGAATTCCTGAAAGCGGAAACGGAATCCCTGATATCCTTGATGAAGCACGTTATGAGCTTGATTGGATGCTTAAGATGCAGGATGAGGCAACAGGTGGTGTATACCATAAAGTTACGGGACTTAACTTCCCGGGAACCGTTAATCCTGACGAAGAAACCGATACAATGTACCTTATGCCGATATCCTTCACCGCAACCGGCGATTTTGCTGCAGTTATGGCTAAGGCATCGGTGCTCTATAAGGATATAGACCCTGAATTCTCTGAGAAGGCTTATGCAGCTGCGGAGAAAGCATGGAATTATATAGCTGATGAAGTTGATCTTGCGGGATTTAAGAATCCTGAAGATGTTGATACGGGAGAATATCCTGACAGAAATACAAAGGATGAGAAGTACTGGGCAGCAGCAGAGCTTTATATTGCAGGAAGAACCGACCTTGAGCAGGCTGTGAAAGATCTTCGTGCCGATGGAAGAGTATTTCCGGGACTCGGATGGCTTGAGATGACATCCTATGCGGACTATGATCTTGCAAAGTATGTCGGAGATACGGAAGTAGGTAAAGAAGCGAAGAAGCTTCTTCTTGAAAGTGCTGATGAAGTTGTAGGAGAAGTAGCAGAGAGCGGCTACTTCACAGGTATGAAGACATATCCATGGGGAAGTAATATGACCGTTGCAAATCACGCTGAGCTTCTTCTCATGGCTCATAATCTCACAGGTGACGATAAGTATCTGGATACAGCCAAGAAACAGCTGGATTATCTGTTCGGAATCAACCCACTGGGCTACTGCTACATTTCAGGCTACGGAACACTTTCACCGACTCAGCCGCACCACAGACCTTCTCAGGTTGCAGGCAAGGCTGTTCCGGGTATGCTTGCGGGAGGACCTAACGGAGGACTCGAAGACCCGTTCGCCATGACAGTTCTCGAAGGACAGAGTCCTGCTATGTGTTATATAGATAATATGCAGAGCTATGCTACAAACGAAGTAGCTATATACTGGAATTCTCCGCTCATTTATGCTATGTCGGGACTTAGATAAAGTTATAGGAAATACACTTCATTTGTGATACAATACGAGTACAAACAGTGGGGTTTGGTGAAGTGAGGTATTTGTTATGGGGCTTTATGACTTTATAACAAAGGATATATCGGCTGAGAATGAAAACAAGAGGGTTATAGTGTCAATAAGAATATTGTACATTATAGCCTTCTTTGCCTACGTCCTGGATACGATATGGGTTGGCCTTGATGCTTTCAAAATATACCCGTATCGAACAGCTGCAGTCGGTATCATGCTGATTGCATTCTTTATTCTTACATATTTTTCAAGAACACTCATAGCGGTAACTCTGTTGATGGGATTTCTGCTTTTCTGGATACTTTCCATGTTCCCGGTCTATGGCTGGAGTGCGGGTATGCAGAATTATTTCATCATAGCGCTCATGATGTGCTTCTTCACTTCACACGGAAAAATCATTTATAAATTCTTATATGCAGGATTCATACTTGTTCTGAGAATTCTGGCTATCAGTCTGTACGGTGGTATGAAATCCGCGGTGGGCGTATCTGTATTGGAAGATAAGCTGCTTCAGATTACAAACATCACCGCGGTTTTTACAGCCATCATATTTTTATCCTATTATTACAGTCAGAGAGAGAATGAAGCCGAAAACAAGCTTATGAAATATAACGATAAGCTGAAGGAAGAGGCCAACACGGATCAGCTGACGGGACTTTTTAACCGACGTAAGGCAAAGGAATTTCTGGCAGAACTTAAGAAGACCGAGACTGATAACGGGATCAGTGTGGCTATTGGTGATATAGATTTCTTTAAGAAGGTAAATGATACCTATGGTCACGATGTGGGCGATGAGGTGCTTAAGGCCGTAGCGAATATAATGAGAGAAAAGAGCAGAAGCGATACATTCTTATCCAGATGGGGCGGTGAAGAGTTTCTGATCGTATTTCCGGATTGTAACGGAGACAATGCGTACGTTGCACTCGAAAGACTGCGTAATGCTCTGAAGAATACGGTGATAAAAGTCGGGGACCGGGAGATCAGGATCACTATGACCTTCGGACTTTCGGAATTCGGTTATGGCATGGATGAAGAAGTTGCCATTAAGGAAGCCGACGAGAAATTATATATGGGTAAGCAGAACGGAAGGAATCAGGTTGTTTACTAGATGATTGAAAATGCGAAGATACTGAAAACAGAAAAGCTCGGAGAAGCGAGATTCGGTTCGAGAGACGGAGAATTTGTTTCAAAGGAACGTGTCAGTGAACTTGAACTCTCGGTTTTATATGATGATACCGGAAGAAGATATTTTCTCAGGATTACATTTCAGAGCGAGCATAAAGAGCAGGATGGAGATGTGACGGAAATCATGCTGGATGTGAGAAACTGTAAAGTTACCCACAGACAGAATGCACTGATACATGTTGTGAAGGATGATATATCCGCAAGAGAATACATCATCGGAAGCATGTCGGAAGAGGATTACGGGAAGATCGACAGTTTCTTATCCACGCATGTTTTGAAAAACAGGAATACAGAGACCAGACGGAGCAGAAGTATTATGTCTGTACTTCCTTTCAGAAAGAATCCTTATGAGCGGCTGGACAGGCTTGTGGGACTTGAAGGGATAAAGAGAGATATAAAAGATACCGCAAGCTTTGCACTGGTACAGAAGAAGAGGCGTGAACAGGGACTGAATAATGTTCCGGTTTCGCTTCATCTTGTTTTTACGGGTAATCCCGGAACAGGTAAGACCACTATAGCGAGAATGCTTGCAGCTATCTATAAAGATATCGGAGTTCTCTCGAAAGGACATCTCGTAGAAGTAGACAGATCCGCGCTCGTTGCGGGTTATGTGGGACAGACCGCGATAAAGACGCAGAAGAAGATTCAGGAAGCTATGGGTGGAATTCTCTTTGTGGATGAGGCCTATTCACTTGTCAGCTCGGGAAATGATTTTGGACAGGAGGCTATCAACACGATTCTCAAAGCTATGGAGGACTACAGAGAAGACCTCATAGTTATAGTTGCCGGTTATCCGGAACTTATGGAAGATTTCATAGAGAGTAATCCGGGTCTTAAGTCCAGATTCAATAAGTATATAAACTTTCCCGACTATACATCCGATGAGCTTGTGAGAATATTCAGGACCTTCTGTAAGGAATATGATTACAGACTCGACAGGGATGCCGAGAAGGAACTTAAAGCTCTTATCGAAAAGATTGAAGAGGAGAAGGAAGAGGATTTCGCAAATGCGAGAACCATAAGAAATATATTTGAAAGGGTAATAACTGCACAGGCAAGAAGGATTGCATTTGAGAATCCGGATAAGGACATGCTTACCGGCATTTCGGCAGAAGATATACGTATAGGAACAGATAATGAATGAAGAGTTAGCAACAGTAAAAAAAGAAAAACCACCGATACTACAGTTAGTCATTACGTTGGTATTTATAGCGTTCCTGACGTTTATAGCCGAAACAAACAATGTTATCTATGTCATAAGCGTTGCGCTTATCGTGTTTGCTGTAGGATATAACGGAAATGCCCTGCGTGACACGCTTGCTGCGATCAGGGATAAAGAAAAGTATGTGGTTGTTAACAAGAAATCCCTGAAGAATAAAGAGGCTGAGGCGTTTATAAAAGAGATTAAGATGCTGAAGGATAAGTACAATCTGATCAAGTCGGTTATATTCACAATTGTACTTACAGTGGCTTTAACATATATCAGCTTTAAGATTCCGGTCGGACCGACGAGAACATCCGCAATAATAGTATCCTTTATCGCAGCATATGCGATATACATATATATGGATTTCTATACGGGTAAAGTTGTGTCTGCGAGAGAAAGAGAAATTATCGCCATGTGTGATCCTGAATTAATATATGAGTATTTGGATCAGTCAAGACTGCATATATATACGGATATCGAAAAGTCTGCAACACTTTATGTTCAGGCGCTGACTTCCTATTACATGGAAGATTACGATAATACTTTTCTTAAGATTGAGAAAATCGGAGAGCTTAATAAGGATAAGCGGATCGAAATCCTTGCTACGGCGCTTCTCGGGCAGGCGTGTATCAGGACGGGAAATGTTGAAGGCTATAATGATGCTTATGATATGATCTACAGCTTGCAGGATGAATGTGTGAAGAATAAGCAGCTGCGCGATATGTGTGATGTTGTGATAAACAGAATGAATGTTCTGGTCGGCCTGATGGATGAGACACCTGACAAAGTCCTTGATTTTGCGGTCGAAGCGGTAAATGAGGCTAAAACCCATGAACTCATTAAAATGGAGTTTACCTTTGTTCTTGCCGAATTGCAGGATATGATGGGTCTTACGGAACTTGCGCAGTCGAATTATAAGACGGTTGCCGAATCTGCAGGTAAGATGAAGATCAGAGATATTGCTGCCGAACGACTCGCTGGATGATTGAGACAATATCTTTGGGAGACCGGACTTTATGAATGATAGAAATGTAATGCTTGGGACGTGGGCCTGGGGAGATTACAGCAGCTTTGGCAGAGAGTATTCTGAGGCGGAGCTGCTTTCTGTATTTAACAGAGCAGTGTCGGAAGGCTTTACCATGTGGGATACAGCCTATGTATACGGATATGGAAAGAGCGAGAAGCTTCTCGGGAAGTTTCTTAAGACACTTAAAAGAGATGAATATATAGTTTCGGATAAGTTTACACCCTATCACGCCAAGGATTTTCCGGGTTCCCCGGTAAGACTCATGGCTGAGGAAAGCCTTAAGAATCTCGGGCTTGGAAACCTCGATATATACTGGATCCATAATCCCATGAAGTTTAGGGAATGGATCCCGGCTATGGCAGAGCTTAAGAAGGAAGGGATAGTGAAAAGTATTGGTCTCTCCAACTTCAGTTTGAGTGAGATTAAAGAAGCGGAAGGTATGCTGCAGGATTATGGAGTTCCGGTTTACGGAGTTCAGAATCATTACAGTCTTCTTTGCAGATCTTCGGAAACTTCGGGTATAATAGATTATTGTAACAGTAAAGGAATCATCTTTTTCAGTTACATGCTTCTGGAGCAGGGGGCTCTTACGGGACACTATACGGCGGGCAGTGCATTTGCCGAAGGCTCGGGAAGAGGAAAAAACTACAATAAGGTGCTCGGAAGATATGAGGAGCTGAACAGCTATCTTCGCAGTATTGCGAACAGCTATGGTATCAGTCAGACCGCGCTTCTTATAGCCTGGGGAATGGCAAAGGGTACAGTTCCTATAGTAGGTGTAACAAGAGAAAGATATATAGATGATATAATCGCAGCGGCTGAGACAAGGCTCGGTGCGGAAGATATCCTGCAGATGGAGGAGGCGGCGGCAGAGTCCGGACTCAGGACCATTCGTGTGTGGGAGAAAGAGATGAAGTAAGATGCTTAGAAAGATTGAGAAATTAATTAAATTATTCTGCTGGGTGCCTTTCCTGATAGCCTATATAGGATATTATGTGATAGGACAGGACGGCGTTACGATGTCTGCCGCGGAATCGGTATATGCGGCGATTGCGATATATTTCGTAAATCCCGTAAATGAGATGACCAACTGGGCAATCCTTACCGGAGAACTGCTTTCGGTAATAGTTATCACATCCATACTTATTACAGCGGTTATACGTATCAAGATGTTCTTTAAAAACTGGATGATAAGAAGAAAAAGCGGCTCTGTAGCGGTTTATTCCGGACCTGCGGAGATAGATGATGACGATGTGGATAACGGATCTGCTATGAGTCCTGCGGAAAGATATGTGGACGGCGATCCGAGAAGTTACATTGCCGGAGACCGTCCGGAGAAAACGGATAATCATATCCTAATGTTTAACGATGATATAACCGCTCTCGACTTTTTCCATCAGTATGCGGACGAGCTCGGCAAAGGACAGGTCTATATCTGCTTTAACAGGATAGATCAGCTGCTTATAGCAAACAGCATACAGTCCGAAGAATATAAAAATGTACATTTCTGTAATCTGAACGATCTCACAGCCAGACATTACTGGAAGAATAACAGTCTGATCGATAAGATATACGAAGGGCGGAATCTTAAGGTTGCCATTACCGAGTGTAATGATATAGGTAAGGCTATCATAAAATATGCATACCTTAATAATGTATTCAGTCTCGAGAACAGCATAGAATATCATGTATGGGGCTGCGACGTTATAACGGCGGGCTTCTACAAGGGGCTTGATACAATGAACGGTGACAGGATAATCGTTCATAATAACAGGATCGAAGAGGATATAGATATTCTGTCAAATATGGATAGAGTTATCCTTACGCAGGATTCTTCGCTTAACATGCTTCAGCAGCTTATGTATCTAAATGTAAATGCGGAGCTTCACTGTTATACCGAGAGTGAGGCAAATCTGAGAGGTGTTTACGGCTCCGACAGGCTTATAACTTTCGGCGCGGCGAAAAATATCATAAGCAGAGACAATATAATAGATGATAAGATGTCTACAATCGCGAAGCTTGTTAATTACGATTACAATCTTCAGTACTCGGGCGGAAATGCAAACAGAGACACTCTGGAATCCGATATGGAGAAGGAGTGGAAGAAACTGGGTGGTTTTCTCAGAGGAAGTAACATCGCGAGAGCCGATCATCTTTGGATAGAAAAGTATCTGGGAGAAAAGGGAGTTCCTTCGGAAACTTTGATGGAGATCGAGCATGTGAGATGGTGCAGGTTCCATTTCTTTAATCGCTGGAAATGTGGCGGAGAGAAGAAAGATGCCGAAAGAAGACTGCATCCTCTGCTTGTGCCGTTTAAGGATCTTCCCGACAGTGAAAAGAAGAAAGATAATGTTACGGATCCCGTTATAAAAGAAAAAATAGAAAAATTGCTTTAAATTCCACTTGCATTTAACTTTTTTCTATGATAATATGCAGTGGTTACTGGTATGGAATCGAGGTATAACATAGCCGGATTTTCGGAAACCTGCTAAGGTTATATAGTGTTTCATATACGTTAATATTAAAGGAGAAAAAGAAATGAGAGAAGGAATCCATCCGGATTATTACCAGGCAAAGGTAGTTTGCAACTGCGGTAATGAGTTCGTAACAGGTTCAACAAAGGAAGATATCCACGTTGAGATTTGTTCAAAGTGTCATTCATTCTACACAGGTCAGCAGAAGGCTATTCAGGCTCGTGGACGTATTGATAAGTTCAACAAGAAGTATGGCATGCAGACTGAGAACTAGATAACTAAAGTAAGAAATGTCAACAGAGCAGATAAGCTGTGGATTTATTCGCATGCTTGTCTGCTCTTTTACATTGAATGAAACTGCTCTTTTGTTTTTGGTGCATTTGGAAAAGGAAGACAACTATGAAAAGGGTAAGTATTGGCGGGCAGGCGGTGCTTGAAGGCATCATGATGAAGGGCCCCGAATCCTATGCTCTTGCGGTCAGGAAACCTGACAAAGAGATAGATGTTCAGGTAACACCATATAAATCAATGGGTGAAAAGCATAAGCCTGCAAACATTCCCATAGTAAGGGGAGTGGTGAATTTTATAGAATCACTTTATATAGGAATGAGTACTCTTATGAAGTCCTCCGAATATTTTGAAGAGGAAGAAGAGACATCGAAGAAGGATTCCGGGAAAGAGAAAACTTCGGAGAAGAGTGAAAATAAGGCATCACTTATTTTTACACTTATAGTATCGCTGGCGATAGCAATCGGAGTCTTTATGCTTCTTCCTGCATTTATAGCGAAGCTTATCTTCAGTGAGGAAACAAGCAGTCTTCTCGTAAATCTTACGGAAGGTGTGATGAGACTTGTTATCTTTCTTCTGTATGTGGCACTCATTTCGAAGATGGAAGATATTAAGAGAACCTTTATGTATCACGGTGCTGAGCATAAGACCATTAACTGCCTTGAAGCGGGAGATGATCTGACTGTAGAGAACGTGAGACGTCATACAAGGTTCCATAAAAGATGCGGAACAAGCTTTATTTTTATAGTAATGATAGTCAGCATTGTTGTATTTATGTTTGTTAAGACCGATACAATGTGGCTCAGACTTCTTTCGAGACTTCTGCTTATACCTGTTATCGCAGGTATTTCATATGAGTTTATAAGATATGCTGGACGTCACACCAATGCCTGTTCGAGGATATTGTCACAGCCGGGACTCTGGGTTCAGAGGCTTACGACCAAGGAGCCGGATGACAGTATGATAGAAGTAGCGATAAAGTCGGTCGAAGCGGTTATCGACTGGCATGAATATGTAAAATGTGTCAGAGAAGATTCCTTTGAGAAGTGAGGATGAAGATTATGGCGGAGGATATGAAGAAGAGTTCCACCATAGGCGGATTAATGCTTGAGAGCCGGAAGAAACTTTCGGACGCCGGAATAGAAAATGCGGCTGGAGAGGTTCGTGATATAATGATGCATCTTCTGGGAGTCGGTTCCGCGAAACTTTTTATGATGGAAACGGAAACTCCTTCCGATAAAGTAGAGGAAATCTTTTCTTCTATAATAGAGAAGAGATGTACTCATTATCCGGTCCAGTATATACTAGGAAGCACCTGCTTTTTGGGATATGATTTTCTCTGCAGAGAAAATGTTCTTATACCGAGATTCGATACGGAGAATCTGGTGGCGGCTGCGGTTTCTGCGGTGAGCGGGCGGACCGAACCTCTTAGAGTGCTTGATATGTGCACAGGTTCGGGATGTATAGGGATATCCTATTTTCTCGAAAGAGAAAAGCTCGGAGTGAGTGATTGCGTAACTCTTACGGATATATCGAAGGACGCTTTGACACTCGCAAGAGATAATGCGAGGAAACTGACGGGCTGCCTGGCAGAAGATGAAATGTCTCCGGGGATCACAGTGAAGCATTCTGATCTGTTTGAGGAACTGACGGGTAACAGGTATGATGTATTTCTTACCAACCCTCCATATATTCCTACGGATGTATGCGATACGCTTATGAAGGATGTACGGGATTATGAGCCGAGACTGGCCCTTGACGGAGAGTCGGACGGCCTTGCATTTTACAGGAAAATAATAGATGAGATGGGCGAATACCTGAATGAGGGAGCGCACATTTTTATGGAAATCGGTTATGATCAGTATCCGGCGGTGAGCGAACTGCTTTCGGCCCGCGGATATAATGATATAGATGTGATTCGCGACTTAAACGGTCTCGACCGTGTTGTGTCGTGTGTAAAACGGTAAAGGAGAAAAGCTATGTTTGACAAGTTAGAGGAATTAGTCGCAAAGCTGGAGGAAATCATGAAAGAACTTTCTGATCCGGATGTTGTAAACGATCAGCAGAGATTCAAAAAGCTCATGAAAGAGCAGAGCGATATTACTCCGGTAGTGGAAAAGTACAACGAGTACAAGAAGGCAAAACAGGATGAAGAAGACAGCCTTCTTATTCTCGATGAAGAAAATGATGAAGAAATGCGTGAGCTTGCAAAGGAGGAACTTACTGAAGCAAAACGTGCGATAGAGAGATGTGAAAATGAACTTAAGGTTCTCCTTCTTCCGAAGGATGCAAATGATGACAAGAACGTTGTTGTCGAGATCAGAGCAGGTGTAGGCGGAGAAGAAGCTGCACTTTTTGCAGGAGAGCTTTTCAGAATGTATCAGCATTATGCAGATAAGAAGAGATGGCAGACAGAGATTCTTTCTATGGATGATACGGGAATAGGCGGAATAAAGGATGCTACATTTATGATCAAGGGACGCGGTGCTTTCTCAAAACTTAAGTATGAGAGTGGTGTACACCGTGTACAGAGAGTGCCTGATACAGAGTCGGGCGGAAGAATTCATACATCGGCAGCATCCGTTGCTATCATGCCTGAGGCAGAAGAAGTGGATGTTAAGATAGAAGATAAGGATATCCGTATCGATGTCATGAGAGCATCAGGTAACGGTGGACAGTGCGTAAATACAACGGACTCTGCGGTCCGTCTTACTCACTATCCGACAGGTATCGTTATCTACAGCCAGACAGAGAAGTCTCAGATTCAGAATAAGGCTAAGGCTTTCGCGCTCCTCAGAACAAAGCTCTACGATTTAGAGCTCCAGAAGGCCCATGATGCAGAAGCATCAGCCAGAAAGAGCCAGATAGGATCGGGAGACAGATCTGAGAAGGTAAGAACCTATAATTTCCCTCAGGGACGTGTTACAGACCATAGAATAAAACTTACATCATATAGATTACAGGAAGTCCTTAACGGAGACATCGATGAATTCATAGATGCTCTTACTGCAGCAGATCAGGCTGCAAAACTTGCCGGAATGGAGGGACAGGAGTAAAAATGGGACGAGAGAAGCTGTTTGAGTCTATCAGAAAAGGTGCTAAGGGTCTTATAGCCGGAGGTATTATTCTGGTTACTTTATTTGGATTATTGGCATTATTACTGTTTGCGGTTTACTGTGATGAGAAAGACGGATCTATTCTTGTAGGAGTGTTCATACTCCTTGTTATTGCGGGATTATGTTCTCTTCTTATAGTGAAGGGTGTTAAATTGAAGAAGCATCCGGAGACACATAAAGTATTTAAGAGAAATCCTGATCTTCTCTTTCAGGCTGATGAGCTTTTTAAAGGAATCAGATATCAGGATAAGTACGTTATTCTTTCTGACAGGGTAGTTGCAAATGCGAGCGACCTGACGCAGATGGCATTTACAAATGAAGTGTTTATGGTATATGTATATAAACAGACAACTAACTTCGTGACTACTACAAAGCAGCTTATCCTTGCTACGGCCAGAGGGGAGATTACTCTTAATATCTATGGCTTAAAGGATGAGGCTATAAACAGGATCGCGGGTACGGTTGCAGCTGCATGTCCATATGCAAGATTCGGATATAGTAATGACAATCTTAAATATCTCGGACAGATGAGAGCTGTATGGGATCAGAAGAAGGCTGAGCAACAGATGGGTATCAGTCCTCAGCAGAAGCAACAGCAGGCTATTCAGCGCCAGATGGCTGTTGCAAACGGTCAGCAGTATGATCCTGACCAGACCTTCGGTACACAGGGAAATGTGCAGAATTACAATACCCAAGGATATGTCAATCAGGCAAATGATGCGCAGGCGTATAGTAATCAGACATATAATAATCAGTAATTAGAATAAAGGCAGGTTATGTAGCGGTTTACATAACCTGCTGTTTTGTATTTCATCCGAAATAATGATGATTATACAGATGGGCACATGATAAAATGAATGCGTGATTTGAGTTAGCGGTCATAAAGATCGCATAGTATTTATATGATTATCAGAAGGAGGTATAAGGGCATGGCAGGTTTTCAGGGAAGCGTTTCAAGTACAGTAGGGCAGGCATCAGGCGGAAAGTGGATCACCTATACGATCCAGAGAGGCGATAACCTCACAAATATCGGAAAGAGATTCGGGGTTTCCGTAAATGATCTTGTTGCTTGGAACAATATAAAAAATCCGGATCTTATCTATGCAGGTGATACACTTAAGATCAAGCAGGGATAAGAAGAGAAGCAATAAAAAACTTATGTAATCCGAGAGCCTTGAAGATTTAAACTTTGAGGCTCTTTTTTCGACAAAATTTACGGCAAAATAAACTCAAAAAAATTTTTTAAAAAAATTTGAAAAAAGTGGTTGACTTTTAGTTTTCATAGTTGTATTATGTACAAGCTGTCGCTG
>DEFA01000049.1 GCA_002350525.1 Lachnospiraceae bacterium UBA2864
TAAGCCGCCTCCTACTCGATCTTCGAGAAATGTTTAGTGTTGAAAGTGAACGGTAATTAAAGTAAAATTATGAGTGGTATTAAGTGCATTTTCGGGTGGGTTAAACTATGAAAAGAATCGGTTTGACAATTATTATATGCGCTATGCTGTTCGTATTATGTGCGTGTACTCAATCGGATATAGAAGAGACGGAGGAACCGGAAAAACAGATTCCGGAATTTACTCCGATCACCGAGGTTATAGAGGGACGTAAAGATATTTATCTTATCACTAAGGTGCTGGACAGCAATTATTGGGATGTTGTGGTCAAAGGGGCCGCTGATGCGGGAGAAGATTTTGGCTGCAATGTTTATTACAGCGGAACTTATAATGAGATGGATTGGCAGAACCAGATAATGCTTCTTGATAAATGTATTGAGAAGGGAGCGGATGCTGTCATTCTGGCACCGGATGATTCTATAGAACTGGCACCTAAGCTTGAAGAAATCTATTCTAAGAATATTCCCGTTATACTTGTAGATACCGCGGTAAATACAGATAAATACGACGTATGTTATATGACGGACAATCTGTATGCGGGTAATAAAGCAGCAGAGGAAATGCTGGAAAAACTGCATGCGGCCGGTTGTTCCGAAACAGAACAGCTTTCCGTAGGCATTTTGGTTGGGTCAGCAACATCTCAGACCATCAACGAACGTCTTGCGGGTTTTTATCAGTATTGGACAACAAATGCACCTGAGTCATGGACAATCATATCGGATATTAAAAATTGCAACGGTGATATCAGCATGGGGGACGAACTCATACAGACGCTTCTTCAGGAAAATCCTAATGTACGAGGTCTCTATGCAACCAATAACGGGCCGACTAAAGCTCTTTGCAATGCAGTTGTCAATCAGGGACGTAACGATATAGTGATAGTCGGATTTGACTATTCTGATGAGATAAAAAATCTTATAGAATCCGAGGATTATCATGCTTCGACAATCCTTCAGCGTCAGTATTATATGACATATGAGGGAGTTGAATCGGCACTTTCGCGTATAGACGGTGAAGTTATCGAGACAAAGTTTGTGGATACCGGAGTTGTTTCCGTAAGCAGAGATAATCTGGAAGATCCTGATGTGAAATCAGTACTGGAAAACAATTAAGTCAATGAAAAAGAAGAATGAGTTAAATTTAATAAAGGGTGGAACGTATTATTATATTACACTTATTATGTGCCTGATCGTATTTTTAGGAGCAGTCGCGGTACTTATTTCTGCGTTCAATCGTCTTATGCTTCAACATGACGAGAAGCTTTCCGGTGAGATAAGTAATCTTGTGTCGGAGAAAATGAGTAATTCCATTCTCTTCCTGACGGATTCGGCTAAGAATGTGTCTTCGGTTTTATCGGCACAGGACTTTGAAACTCCGGAAGAAGTATATTCGCAGCTTCAGACTACCGAAGACAGTAATTTTGTAAGTATAGGCTTCATAGATGATGAAGATAATCTTTATGCATCCGAGACGGAGAAGATAGAATTCGAGAAGTGGAACCTCCTCGATACGGCTAAGCTTGCGAGTCCGGTTTCAATATCATTTCCGTATCGTTCTACCAGATTCGGACAGCCTGTCATAACACTTTTTACCGATTTTCAGTATAATGGTTCTCATGAGGGCTATATGTTCATGACGTATCTTTTCGGTACTCTTCAGGATGTTGCCGAGACGGAGACGCTTTCAAATGATATTGAGATATGGCTCATGGATGCAAAATCCGCAAATATTATTCAGTGTATCGGATATGATGAGCACGCATCGGGAAGCTGGGCAAATGCATATCTTGCTATGCAGAATATAAATGCCGAGAGCCGTGAAGATTACGATAAGTGGTATGCTAAAATGCTGAGCGGTGAGTCGAGTGCTGCCGTAAGCTACGCTATAGAAGATATATATTATTCTCAGTCATATGCAACCATAGAATACATGCCGGGCTGGTATGTGGTGGTTCGTATTCCGGGTAAAGCTCTTTCTGCAACCATGAAGACATTCAGGAATTACGTTCTTATATTCCTATTTGTTCTTATGCTTGTTGTGATAATTCTCATATCAAACCTTTACATGGCCGGTAAAAGAGATAATTATATTCTCGGACAGCTGTCTATCAACGATCCTCTTACAGGCGTAATGAACAGAAGAGCTTTCGACCTTGCGGCGGAGAAGATGCTCGGAAGCAGTAAAGATTCTGCTATGATCTTCTTTGATGTAGATTATTTCAAACAGGTAAATGACAACTTCGGACATGATATAGGAGATAAGGTCCTGATTGCATTTTCCGATATTCTCAAGAAGAATTTTTCGGAGCTCGGACTCGTTTCAAGATATGGCGGGGACGAGTTTGTTGTGCTTGTCAGGATGGATTCCGTTGACAAGATAACGGACAGCCTTAAGAAGAGTCTGGATGATGTGCATGCAATAAATCTGGAAGAGTACTGTAAAGATAGTAAAGAGAAAGTGAAGAACCTCGAAGAGAGTAGGAACTTTACTATAAGCTTCAGTGCGGGAGCAGCGAAGTATCCGCGTGATGCGGCAACGCTTTCGGGACTTCAGAAATGTGCTGATATCGCAGTTTATACAGTTAAGGAACGCGGAAGAAACTCATATCTGTGGTATTCTCCGACATTTCATAAATAAACAAAAAGGATAATGAGAAGATGGCAAGTCAGCTTTTTGCAGACCTGTACGGTTGTGATGAAAAAATACTGAATAGTGAAGAAAAAATCCGTGATATAGCAAGAAATGTAGTATCAGAGATAGGAGCGGAGATTGTGGAGGAATGTGTCCACAAGTTTGAACCGATCGGAATAACATATTTTGCGGTTATTACGACATCGCATTTCTCGGTTCATACCTGGCCCGAATTCGGGTATGCTGCGGTTGATGTATTCTCCTGTGGTGAAGAGGTTACTGAGAAAATATCAGAGCTCCTGAAGGAAGCTTTCGGAGCGGAAGAAGTTAAGGTTGGCAAGTGTGAACGAGTGATTGGAAGGTTAAGATAAATGGAGAACAGAGAGTATTTTGTCGGTAGTACTATTAAAGCAGATGGTGATCTGTATAATATAATCGGCAAGATCACATATAGGAATAACAATGACGGAAAAACCTGGGACGAATACAGGCTTCAGTCTGTACAATACTCCGGCGAAGAAAGGTGGCTTTCCGTAGACAACTATTATAAGGAATATTCCCTTTCAAGGGTTAATCCTCAGGCTGATACGCTGGGATATCACAGAGTTGACGGTGGTATCGAAGTGGTGGTGGCAGTATCCGGTTCAGTGGATGTTGAAGTCGGAGATACGGCCTCCTTTGAGGAGTATGAAGATTCCGAAGAAGAGAAGATCGTCTCTATAGAATATTGGGATGACGGAACGGAATACTCAACAGGATATTACCTTGATCCATGGGAGTTCGGAGCAGAAGGAGAAAACACGACTGCATATCGGGCAAAAAGCGGTAAAGGTATCGGAGTCCTCTTTTTTGCCTTGATATGGCTGGGAATGATCATAGGGCCGACGCTTTTCGGATTCCTTGGTTCAAATAAGAAGATAGAGAAGTACATAAAGAAGAGCAGTAATTATAAATACGTTACATCAATTACCGGAAATGATAAGCAGAAGGCAAATGTTTATGAGTATGTATACAGTCAGGCTATTGTATCGGATAACCTGATCACTGACGGACAGATCGATCTGGTAGCCAAAGACATAATCGACGGAATAGACGGTAATACGGAATCGGTTCAGCAGAACAATGAGGATGACGATCTTTCCATAGCTATCCTTACGAAGAAAGAGTACTGTATAATCTACCGCGGTGAAGATGATAAGATCTACGTTCAGGTTTCGCCAAGAAAGTATGTATATACGAGTGATAAAGAACCGTACCATGCAAGAAGGGGAACACACAGATACTACAGAAGGTTTTATTATTCAACAGGTTACTCTTCCGACTCAAGTACTTATTCGGGGTCACCGTCATCGTATAGCGGATATTCGGACGGAACTATAAGTTATGATTCAGGAAATGAATTTAACAGTTATTCCGGAACGGTAAGACAGCAGAGTGTAAATTCCAGAAGCTCGGACGGAGGCGGACTTAGCAGCGGAAAGTAGTAAGATTGAGATTATAATGCGTATCAATAGGAGGATTTAAAAATGGCATTTGTACTTCATGAATTAGTAAGTGTTTCAATATATTCGGTACTCGGAATAATTCTGATGCTGCTCGGAAGTTTTCTGGTTGATCTTGTAATACCATGTTCATTTCCGGAGGAGATTAAAAAAGGCAATACTGCGATCGGTTGGATATCGGCAGGTGTTTATGTGGCTATAGGTATCATCATCAGAGCGGCTATCGCTTCTCCGTCGTCTGCGATAAAGGAAATCGAGGCAACTCTTGTAGGCGGTATACTCAGCACGGTTTACTACTATGCGCTTGGTGCGATATTCCTTATGATTGGATATGTGATCCTGAAGCTCATCAACAGAAAGTATAACCTGAATACTGAAGTCGGTAACGGAAATGCGGCGGCCGGCATAATGGTATTCGGTATGTTTGTGGGACTTGGCTTTGTTATAAGCGGAGTAATTGCTTAAGAGAGGTAATCCTGTTATAAGGGATTTAGAAGACATATGAAGAATTACAGATTGTTAATGCTTACCACGCTGATCATCTCAGGATGTTCGATGGTCTATGAGCTGATAATCAGTGCGGTAAGCTCGTATCTGGTAGGAGACAGCACCCTGCAGTATTCCATTACGATAGGACTCTATATGTTTGCAATGGGTGTCGGCTCCTTCCTGTCAAAGTACATAAAGAAGAACCTTTTCAATTGGTTCGTAAATATAGAGATCGGAGTGGGAGTGATCGGTGGACTCAGCTCACTTCTTCTTTTTTTGGCGAATCTCTATCTGGAAGCTTATCAGCTTGTGATGTATGTGGAAATCATACTTATCGGTACCTTGGTAGGAGCGGAAATTCCTATACTTACCCGCATAATAGAACTGGATAAGAAAAATCTCAGAGTTACATTGTCACATCTTTTCAGTTTTGATTATATCGGAGGCCTCCTGGGTTCGGTTGCATTTCCGCTGCTGCTTATGCCGCAGCTGGGATTTTTTGCGACAGCATTTATGGCCGGAACCTTTAATCTTATATGTGCAACGCTTATCGTCTTTAAATATCATGAGAGGATCCGGGGAGCACGATATTATAAGACTGTTACCGTCATGCTTCTCATTACAATGGTATTCGGTATGCTGGTATCGGAGAATATCGGACAGTTTATAGAAAACGGTCTCTACAGGGATACTGTCATAATGAGCGAACAGACACAGTACCAGAAGATTGTTGTAACAAGACATAAGGATGATGTGAGACTTTATATAGACGGAAATGTACAGTTTTCTTCGAAGGATGAGTACAGATACCATGAAGCACTGGTGCATATCCCGATGAATGTTGCAGCCTCAAAATCAGAGGTGCTTATACTTGGCGGTGGAGACGGAATGGCAGCGAGAGAGCTTCTGAAGTATCCTGAGACATATATTACGATGATAGATTTAGATAGCGAGATGACACGTATATGCAGTGAGGATGAGGTGATTTCCACACTGAATGAAGGGGCTCTCGATTCCGAGAGACTGACGATCATAAATATGGATGCATATAAATATCTTGAGGGCTGCGATAAGAAGTATGATGTCATAATCGTTGATCTTCCAGATCCGAATAACGAGGCACTGGCAAAACTTTACTCAAATATCTTTTACCGCATGTGCGGAAATGCTCTTGCTCCGGGCGGAGTACTAAATGTTCAGTCCACAAGTCCTTACTATGCAACAAAGTCTTTCTGGTGCGTAACAAAGACTCTTGAGAGTGAAGGCTTCGTAGTATCGCCTTATCATCTTCAGGTTCCGGCATTCGGGGACTGGGGCTTTAATATGGCTGTAAAGGCCGATAACGATATGGTCGTATCTGATGGCGGAAGCTTTGCGTCAGAAGGAAATGCGTCGGTTTCATCGGGAAAGAGAATCGCATACGAGAAAATTAAGATAAACAGCGGAATAGAGACAAAGTATCTATCCGAAGATAATATTCAGGCACTTTTCCGATTCGGAAAGGATGAAATTCCCGGTCCGGAAGACAATATCGAAGTGAATCAATTGACAAAGCCCGTTATGATACAGTATTATAACGAAGCTGTAAGAAATTGGGAGTGAAAGACCACGGGATTGCCTGAACGGAGTGAAGGAGGGACCCGTGGCCTCGAGCGAGAGGAACGAGCGAAGAGGTGTGCGACTGCGAAGCAGCGCGAATACTTGCGAAGCAAGGATTCCATGACGCATGAAGTGCGGAATGACATCGTGAAAGTGCTCGGCTGACGAAGTCACGGCGAGCATCCCGAACGAAAGCAACATTTTAAGGAGAAAAATTATGAATGATTATATGATACAGGGCATGGCCTACAATAACGAAGTCAGATTCTTTGCGGTCAGCTGCAGGGATATGGTGGAAGAAGCTCGAAAGATACATGATACAACACCTGTATGTACCGCAGCACTCGGCCGTACACTTGCGGCAGGTGCTATGATGGGCGCTATGCTGAAGAACGACTCGGACCTTCTTACTATAAGATTTAACGGTGACGGTCCTGCAAGAAGCATCACGGTAACTGCAGATGCTGCTTCAAATGTAAAAGGAATAATTGCAAATCCGCAGGTTGAGCTTCCTCTCAGAGAGTCGGATAATCATCTGGATGTAAAAGCAGCTATAGGCGCAGGAACACTGTCGGTAATCAGAGATACAGGACTTAAGGATCCTTATGTGGGACAGACTGAGATTGTATCGGGAGAGATAGCGGAAGATCTTACATATTACTTCGCTACAAGTGAGCAGATTCCTACAGTTATAGGACTCGGTGTTCTGGTAGATACAGACTGGTCCGTAAAGCATGCGGGAGGTTTTATCATCCAGCTGCTTCCGGGAGCATCGGAAGAGACTATATCGGCGCTGGAGGCAGCTGTAGCCGAATTCGGCTCTGTCACGGAGTATCTGAATAATGGTGAGTCGCCGGAAGACATAGCTGAAAGACTTCTTAAGGATATGGTGATAGAAGATACACGTCCGGTACAGTATAAGTGTAACTGTGACAGAAAGAGAGTTACAAAGGCACTTATAAGCCTCGGTCACGATGAGCTTCGTGCTATGATAGCTGACGGAAAACCTGTAAACCTTCACTGTGACTTCTGCGGTAAGGATTATGAGTTCGATATAGAAGAATTAAAGCTAATAGATGCAAATATCTAAATTTATGCTTTACTTTATCGCTTTAGTGTGATAAACTGCACATTGTGTTTTAAGACGATACAGTGAAATACAGAAAGAAGGTAACACCCACATGGAAATGCAGATGGAATTCATCAGGAAACTTCCTACTCCTCAGGAACTGAAGGAAGAGTTTCCTGTTACGGATGAGATTAAGAAGATTAAAGATGAGCGTGATAAGGAGATTGCAGATATCTTTACAGGTAAGAGCGATAAGTTCCTTATGATCATCGGTCCTTGTTCGGCAGATAATGAAGAAGCGGTATGCGATTATATGAACCGCCTTGCAAGAGTTTATGAGCAGGTTAAGGATAAGATATTCATTATCCCGAGAGTATATACGAACAAGCCGCGTACAAAGGGAACAGGATATAAGGGAATGCTTCATCAGCCGGATCCCGAAGGACATGAAGATATGCTTGAAGGTCTTATAGCCATAAGACAGATGCATACAAGAGTTGTTCGTGAGACGGGATTTACATGTGCCGAGGAGATGCTTTATCCGGGAAACCACAGATATCTTTCGGATCTTTTATCTTATATAGCAGTCGGCGCAAGAAGCGTAGAAGACCAGGAGCACAGAATCGTATCAAGCGGTGTCGGTATTCCTGTAGGAATGAAGAACCCTCCGAGCGGAGATATATCCGTTATGATGAATGCTATAACTGCGGCACAGTCTCCTCAGGATTTTATTTACAGAGGTTGGGAAGTAAGAACACCGGGTAATCCGCTTGCACATTCGATCATGCGTGGTTACATAGATGAAATGGGACATTCAAAACCTAATTACTACTATGAGAATCTGAAGATGGTATATGAAGAATATCAGAAGCTCGGCCTTAAGAATCCGGCAATCATAGTGGATACAAATCATGCAAATTCGAATAAGGAATATCTTGAGCAGATAAGAATCGCAAAGGATGTTCTTCACAGCAGACGTTCATCGCCGGAAGTAAAGACGATCGTTAAGGGTCTTATGACTGAAAGTTATATAGAAGACGGTGCTCAGAAGATCGGAGAAGGAATATACGGAAAGTCCATTACAGATCCGTGTCTCGGATGGGAGAAGACAGAAAGACTTCTCTTCGATATAGCAGAGCTTTTGTAAGAGGTCTGCAGACAGTCTTTTGATTATTTAAGATAAAAAATAATACCCCCTGAGTGGCATCTGTCTGCCATATCAGGGGGTGTTTCTTTATCATTTTATGGGATGCATATTATACCAGAACGTAGCCCTTGCTCTTTAAAGATTCTTCGATTTCCGTATATCCGGCAGCTTTCATGACAGCAAGAGGAGTCTTGGAATCACGGCTGTATGAAACATACAGATACTCGATATTGATATTTATGGACTCAACGTCTGTAAGAAGCTTGGTAAGGCTTCCGACATTATCGGGAATCTGTACACCGATAACTTTATCAATCTTACACATATAACCCTTGTTCTGAAGAAGTTCAAGACCTTTCTCAGGATCGGTCAGAAGCATTCTGGCAATTCCGTACTCTGCACTGTCGTTTGTTACAACATTGTAGATATCTATTCCGTTGGATGAAACGGTCTCTGTAATGTCTTTCATTGCGCCTTTGCGGTTCTCGGTGAAAACCGATATTTGTTTTATCATGATATTTCCTCCATTGCCGAAAAAATAAAAAATATATATAATAGCTAGTAATGATAGTGATCATAAGCTATTTTATCGACGACTCAGTATAACATATAACCATAATTCGTGCATTATTTTTATATGGAAATATTATAGATTTTTATGGGAATGTTATAGATTTATTTTATGGAGAATGATATATGCTGAACAGACTCAGCCTTAAATCCAACTACATAAATGTTCTCGAGGAAGACGGCTCGCTCAGCTTTGGAGGAAATCAGGGCTGGGTGGTAAAGGATTCCGAAAAAAAACGTTCCCGCAACAACATTATCCGTAAATTCGGATGCGGACTTGTAAGTGCCGTCGATATAGTTGCATATATGGAGAAGAATTCCCAAGGGGAATCGGGTACGGGAGAAGATATGGGGAGGCCTCTTACCGTAGCCGAATACCGTGACAGACTGCATGAACTTGAAAGGCGTATATTTCATGTGAGTTACTGGCTGGGAGTTCCGGGAACGAGACTGGCACGGAGAATGAATCGTCTCTTCAGAAAGAAGAAGATGCCGTATAAAGCATCCTGGGGAATGTCCGGCAAAAAGCTTCTCGCCAGAGTAAGGGATATGCTGGATAACGATATTCCGGTTACTCTTGGGATAGGACCGGGATTCTTCAGAAAAGACAGGGTTCATCTCTATGTGCTCCAGCTGGAAAAGGATGGCCCGCTTAGAAGCGGTAACTTGAGATACAGTCTGAAACGCAGGGGGAGTACCAAGGATCATTACGTAACGATAACAGGTCTTCTTGAAGATAATGAGAAAGTATACTTTGAGATATCTTCATGGGGAAGAAAATACTATATCGATTACGATGAGTATACGGGATATGTTAAGAAGTGCGATAATTACATTTTCAGCAATATCCTATGGATAAGAAAGAAAAAAGGTTAAAGTATTAAGAGGAAATGACATGGACACAAAGAAGTTAAGCAAACTGGGATTGGGCAACAAGCTGCTGCTGTTTTTTATGATATCGGTTCTTGCGGCAGTTGTATGGATAATAGTGGAGATATCAAAAAACGGTATTAAGAATGCCTGGAGTGATAACTGGGGAAAGATAGTTCTTATAATCATTGCCGAGATGATAATCTTCTGGATAGGCATCATAATGGTTTATATTTCATCCACGCAGCTTGGTGTAAAATGGAGAACAATAGGAGCTCTCACAGGCTGGATACCAGTAGTCAACCTGTTTGTTCTCGGAAAGATCATAAGTGTGACCGGAAAGGAATACCGCTTTGAGAAAAAGAAGAATAAGCTGAACGAAAAACGTGCGGATAAGATGATATGCAGAACTAAGTACCCGATACTTATGGTGCACGGAGTATTCTTCAGAGATTTTCAGTATTTTAATTACTGGGGCAGAGTTCCGGAAGAACTTGAGAAGAACGGGGCGACAATTTACTACGGGCAGCATCAGTCAGCAGCATCGGTTCATGACTGTGCCGAGGAACTTGCAGACAGGATAAAGCATATAGTCAAGGAAAGCGGATGTGAGAAGGTAAATGTGATCGCTCATTCCAAGGGCGGTCTGGATACCAAGTATGCCATAGCAAAATTCGGAATGGATAAGTATGTTGCTTCACTTACGACGATCAACACACCTCATAACGGATGTGAGTTTGCCGATTATCTTCTGGGCAAGGCTCCGGAAGGTCTTAAGGATAAAGTTGCGAAGGCTTATAACTCTACACTTAAGAAGCTGGGGGATAAGAATCCTTCGTTTATAGCGGCTGTTACCGATCTTACCGCAACAGGATGTAAGAGAATCAATGATGAGATAGGCAATTTTGATTTCAGAAGGCACGGCGTTTATACCCAGAGCGTGGGATCGTGGATGAAGGAAGCGGGAAGCGGTGCATTTCCGCTTAATATGTCCTATCTTCTGGTGAAGCATTTCGACGGACCGAATGACGGACTGGTCGGAGAACCATCATTTCACTTTGGTGAGAATTATACATTCCTTGAGAATAAGAAATCTAAGCGTGGAATCTCACATGGTGATATGATCGATCTGAACAGAGAGAATATCGACGGCTTTGATGTGCGTGAATTCTATGTTCAGCTTGTGGCTGATTTAAAGAAGATGGGATTATAAAATGATCGAAAGAAGACATTATATTATATCGGGTTCTGTACAGGGAGTAGGTTTCAGGTATAGGGCATTATATGCGGCCCGGGGACTGGGGATAACCGGGTTTGTAAAAAATCGTTATGACGGCAAAGTTGAGATGGAAGTCCAGGGGGATAGGGACAGCATCTCGAGAATGCTTGCAGAGATTGATGCCGGAAGCTTTATACATATTGAAGATATGGAAGTTAAGAATATTCCGCTCGATGAAGAAGAGAGGGATTTTAAAGTTGTAAGCAGCTGGTAATATAGAGGAGGTAGGTATTATGTTAAAGGAATGGGTGAAGGAACCGAGACCAACAGATGAGGAACTTGGTGAGAGACTCGAGAAAGCAAGGACGGCACTTGCGGCAAGGCAGATGATGATAAAAGAAAAGAAACTTCCCGTGCTGGTTATTATGGACGGTTGGGGAGCGGCCGGAAAGGGAAGTGTACTCGGTAAAGTTATCAGAAATCTTGATCCGAGGTTTTTTAAATGCGAGACATTGACTGCACCGACAGATGAGGAAAAGAGAAAGCCTTTCCTGTACAGATATTTTGTAAGGATTCCGAAGGAGGGAGCAATCGCTTTCTTCGACGGAAGCTGGATGGGTGAAGTTACATCCATGTATCTCCACGACAAGATCAGTGAGAAAAAGTATAAGTCGCATCTCACCAGCATAAAGAGATTCGAGCGTCAGCTGAATGATAACGGATATCTGGTGGTTAAGTTCTTCTTCCATATTGATGAGAAAACTCAGAGGAAGAGACTTAAAGAACTTGAAAGCGATACCTATACAAAATGGAGAGTAACGGATAAAGACAGGTGGCAGAACAAACATTACGACAAATGTATGAATGTATACGACGAGTATATAGAAGCCACTAATCAGTTTGTTGCACCTTGGTATTTCATAGATTCCTCAAACAAAAAATGGTCCGAGCTTCAGATGACGGAAATACTCATAGCAAGTATTGATACCGCTATAGCAAATGCATCGACTGAGCAGAAAGCACCGCTTCTTCAGAATACATTTCCGATGAAAGAAGTTCCTAAGCTTTCGGAGGTTGATCTGTCGAAGACTATATCTGAGGAGGATTATAAGAAAGAACTTGATAAACTTCAGGATAAACTCAGTGAGCTCCACAATGAGCTTTATCATAAGAAGATTCCTGTGATTATAGCATACGAAGGCTGGGATGCAGCCGGTAAAGGTGGAAATATAAAACGTGTTGCGGGAGCACTCGACCCAAGAGGTTACGAGGTACATCCTATAGCAAGTCCCGAACCGGCAGAGAAGGCGAGACACTATCTGTGGAGATTTTGGAACCGTCTGCCGAAGGACGGCCATATAGCCATATTTGACAGAACCTGGTACGGAAGAGTCATGGTAGAACGTATAGAGGGATTCTGTACGGAGAATGACTGGCAGAGAGCTTACAATGAGATAAATGAATTTGAGAAAGAGCTCGATGACTGGAATGCCGTAATTATCAAGTTCTGGGTGCATATAGATAAGGATACTCAGCTGGCAAGATTTACCGATCGCCAGAATACGCCGGAGAAACAGTGGAAGATAACTGATGAGGACTGGCGTAACAGGGAGAAATGGGATCAGTATGAAAAAGCTATAGATGAGATGTTAGCCAAGACCAGTACAAAGTTTGCACCGTGGCATATCCTTGAATCAAACGATAAAAAATATGCAAGGATTAAGGCTTTGAAAGTTATTATAAAAGCAATAGAAGATAAGCTGGAAAAAGTAAAAGACTGATAAGAATAGCCGGACTGTAAGATAAACTAAATCCCCGAAATCACAGAGTATATTGTGAACTCTATGATTCCGGGGATTTTTATCTTATAAACAGATTATGGCTTAAAGCATATGTGCACGGATCTCGTCGCCGCTGAGCGGTGAGAGAAGAGCAGGTGCTATATCGAATACTGTCTTTGCTCCGCTTATATCGTCTTTATTCATGCGGTATGCTGCTCTAGCATAAGCTGTAAGAACAGAACCGGTGAATTCAGGATTTGAATCAAGGGTCAGCTTATATTCGATAACGTGCTTGTTTGTTCCGTTACCGCTGTCGCCGCTGTAGATAACCGAACCGCCATGAGGAAGACCGCTGTGATCGCGCTGCATTTCCTCCTCGGAAATAAAGTTTACGGTTGTGTCATAATCAGAGAAGTAGTTCGGCATAGTCTTGATCTCGTTCTCTATACGTGCCTTGTCAGCACCTTCTTCAGCTACTACATAGCAGAGACGTGTATGCTTCTCACGTGTTGTAAGTTCAGGATTCTTTCCTGCCCTTACAGCTTCAAGTGCAGCATCAACAGGTACTGTGTACTGACGGGCATCCTTAACTCCGTCAATACGTCTTATGGCATCGCTGTGGCCCTGGCTTACACCCTTGCCCCAGAATGTATATGCCTTGCCGCCGGGAAGAACTGACTCTGAGTAGAGACGGTTGATCGAGAACATGCCCGGATCCCATCCGCATGAGATGATACCGATCTTTCCGGCAGATTTGGAAGCTTCATCAACATTTGCAAAATGTGTTGGGATGTTTGCATGTGTATCGAAACTGTCGATAACGTTATACATAGCAGCATACTTTGGTGTCATCTTTGGAAGATCGGTTGCGCTTCCTCCGCAGATTATAAGAACATCGATATCGGCTGTACCGGCATCAAGTGCCTCGGTGCTGAGGACTTTTACTCCTGAAACAGTTTTTACTGATTCGGGATCACGTCTTGTGTAAACAGCTGTAAGCTCCATATCATCACATCTCAGGACTGCCTGTTCAACGCCGCGTCCGAGATTACCGTATCCGAGAATACCTATTTTAATACTCATTTTTATCCTCCGTTTATATTTAAATTTCAAAAAAATACCGACAAATATTTTAGCACAGGGAGAGGCTTATCGCAATTCTTTTGGTATGAATCTGAGGCAACGAGAAAATGCTTTAATAATTAAGAAAACATGGTGAAATGTGTCTTTACTGTGAACGCATTTTTATAAAAATTAATCAAATTTATGATAATCGATAGACATTTTGAACAAAAAAACGAGCGTTTCTTTGGAAAAACCTCACAATAATTGTTGAAAATGCTGAAAATAATCTTAATGAAAAATTAAGGTTTGAAACGCTTGTAAATAAAGGTTATAGTAAACATAACTATCGTTAACCCCTTAGCGGTAGTGCGCCTATTTTATGATGATATGATTTATTTTTTCTTAGTATACATAGTATCCGAATACTATGTATTTGCGTTATAGATTAGGACATTCAAAACTATTGAGAGAGGGAGAATGAGAGAATGAGAAAACATCAGATTGGTAAGAAAATAGCAGCGATTGCCATGGCGGCGGCAATGGCAGTGTCAACGGCATTTTCTGGTGGTATCGGCGGAACGCCTGTGGTACATGCTGCACCGGATGGGGCGCCTGTTCCTGCAAGACAGGATTCAGTCAGTTCCATAAACTACTCATCCATATTGGGTAGAGCAGTAGATTATGGTATCGTTGCCGAAAATTTTAAACAGATGAATCATATGCAGACAACTTTTGCTGTAAAGAATTTTGCAAGCTTAAAGGGAGATGCAAATGATATAAATCTGCTGGATCATGATACAACGGCACATGTAATGTTGTATAAAGTGGATGTTGAGAATTCGGGTGGAGTTGCTCCGGATCCGAATGATGGATTATATCCTGGATATACACCATACAGTTATACGGTTGATGATAATTTTCAGATCGTAAAAATAGGATCTACATCTTCAGATACTATGATATTTGAAGGACCTAAGAATGAAGTTAACAGCAAAAGGGTAAATGTAGATAATGTAAAGAATAACAGTGGTTTTGTATGGAAGTATAACGAAAACACGGATGCTAGTATCGACCTTATTATTAATAAGGCGTTTGCAACGTCTGATAAGCTTTCACTTCGCTGTACTGATCCAAGTTATGCTCTTGATTATAAGAAATATATGAAGCCTGATGGTAAGACGTTAGACATTACAGGTGATACATTTAAGAATAAGGTTGTCTATATAGATGTTGACAACAGCCTTCTCAGAAAGCTTGCAAATGCCCAGGAATTTATCATTGATAAAGATGATACAACAGTAGTTGTATTGACGGTTTCTGATAGGGCGGGTGTAAACTATGCCAACAAGTTTGTACGTCTTAATAAGTTCGGCGTATCTGTAGATGGTGGAGATACAGTCTTTACGGATAAGGATGATCCGGAAGTTGATACTGATGTATGTCAAAAAGTCATATGGAATATAACTACAAGTAAACCGGTACAGTTATGTAATACAGCAGGATTGGTTATTGCTCCGAATGCAGAAGTAGATGTAAGAAACACAAGCCGTGGATGGATTGTTGCAAATGATTTATTTAATTCTTATGGTGAGTGGCATTATATTTATAAAGGCATTTCACAGGATGTAAACAGGGATGAAGGAAATCAGATGCATTTCTCGGTTCGTAAAGCGTTCACTCGTGATTGGGGAACCAGAGATGAGAGCACTGGATTCACCAAGCCGGAAGAGGATTCATCTATATTTATAAAAGATGGAGATTATTCTTTTGAGTTTTATGAGACAGGTTCTGATTATGATACAAGTAAGGCAAAGTGGAAGGATGTAGAAAAGAATCAGGATACAAGTTATGTTAAACTTCCTGAGCTTTCATTTTATGAAAGCAGCGAAGAAGCAGAAAAAGATACGAAGTGGAACAAGGATTCAAATTATATAATTTCAGATGGCCAGGAAAGAGACTTCTATTATGTTATCAAGGAGGAAGGCGCTGGCCAGATGCATTCTCCGGTTGAAATATCAACAGGATATATCAATATTAAGCTCCACGTTAAGAATGATGGAGGGACATTCCTTTATTCGGTAACTTCAGATACATATCTTGGTGATAGTTCACATAGTGTATATGAATCAAATCGTAATGTGGAAATGTCTGGTATAGAGTTCGATCTTGATGAGTTCTATAACAAAGTTGGAAATAGCATACAGATAGATAAGGTTGCTGTTGCCGGTGGTAAAGAAATAGGAGGGGCTACACTTTCCATAACAAGCGATGATAAGTCGTATCCATTTAATTTTACAACTGTCGCTAGAAGAGATGATGGAACACCGGTTAGCCTTGATTTCAGCGATAATAAGGCTATTCTTAGTATAGCACAGTATAATACAATTTCTTATATGACAGAAGAAGGTAAACATACCCTTATCAACGGACTGCCTGATGGAAATTATACGTTAACAGAAACAAGAACTCCTTCAAACGGATTTAAGATATCGGAGAGTATATCTTTTAACATCTCGAATGGAATAGTTACAAGTCAGGATTCAATCGTAAATGCTAATATCATTACTATGGTTGATGAGGTTAATGTAAAAGTTTCAAAGACGGATAAAGGTGGTAATGAGTTAGAGGGTGCAGTCCTTGCAATCTATAAGAAAAATAATCTCAACCGTATAGTTTGTGAATTGAAGGCTGCTACACAGACTGTTTCTCTTGAAGCAGGAGAATATGTGCTTAGAGAAGTCACAACACCTGAACACTATCAGACAGCGAAAGATATTACGTTTACTGTAAAAGAAGACGGAACTGTGATTGATAGTGATGGAAAAGACTTTTTGGTAGGTAAAGACGGCGTTTATAATATCATAATGGTTGATGAGGATGCTGCAGCAACAGGTAAGCTCGTTATTACAAAGAGTTTTGATGGAGATAATGTAACCAAGGAAGAAAAGGAAGGAGCCCTTAGGTTTACGGTACAGAATAGTGCTAGCGAATATCTCTATAAGGAAAGTAACATAGTTAAGACAAGCACAAGTAAGAAGGAACTTACTTTAGAGGATTTTGAATTAAGTAATGGTATTTATACCCTTACATTTGAGGGAATCCCTGACGGACAGTACACAGTATCTGAGACAAACAGCACCATCGCAGGTTATGATGTTGTAACAAATATTGATAAAAAACAGGGCATTACAACCACGACGGCCGAGATAAAAGATGGCGGAACAAAGAGTGTTGCTATTGTAGATAGTTACAAAGAGCATAAGGGAACTCTTGTAATCGAAAAGAGTTTTGATGGACTTAATATAAATGATGCTGAAAAAGCAGGTGCTCTTACATTTACTGTTAAAGCTTCGTTTAAGGGTACTACAAGATATGTTGATAAAAATGGAAATTTTGTAGATGATCTGACAACGATTACATTCAATGATGGCTTTGTTAAGCAAGATGATGGAACCTATAAGAAGACATTTGATAACATGCCTCTTGCAGTTTATGAGGTTGTTGAATCGAATACAACTATTCCAGGTTACTTATTTAAAACAGAAGCTTCAAATACATCTGGAAGTGCAGAAATCAAGGTTAAAGGTGATGAAGCTTCGGTTAGTATCACAAATGTATATGAAAAAACAATCTCTACAGATGTGATGATCAGCAAGAAGGCAGTAAACGGAACAGATGAACTTCCTGGAGCAGAGCTTAAGATAACAAGTGACGCAACCGGTGAGAATGTAGTGAAAGATGTAAAGACAGATGAAGATCTCATCTGGACATCGACATCTACAGCAAAGACAGTAAGCCTTAAAGATGGAACATACTACATGACAGAAACAACAGCTCCAAAGGGATATAAGGTTTCAGAGGTAGTATCATTCAAGGTAGAAGACGGAAAAGTTACAAAGGTCGGAAATGCAGGAGATGTAAACGGAACGACAGTAACAATGCTTG
>DEFA01000037.1:0-6759 GCA_002350525.1 Lachnospiraceae bacterium UBA2864
ACCGGCGATGTCACTTTTGTAAGAAGCCATGCCAGTGATACTTCCGTCATGGTAATACCGTGTTTCTCGGCAAGCTCTGCCACACGGCCTATGATCACAGCATCTTGCTCCACTGTAGCATCATACTTAAACTTTGCATATGCATCCTCAGCAGCTCTCTTGGTATCTCCCTCACCGGGCTTTCTGGATAGTCTTCCACTTGCCAGCGCACTGTACGGAGTGAGTGCGATATTCTCTTCTTCACAATACGGCACCATCTCGCGCTCTTCTTCACGGAAGATCAGATTATAATGTCCCTGGATAGAAACAAACTTTGCAAAGCCTTCTTTTTCTGCCAGCGCATTCGCCTTTGCAATCTGCCATGCAAAACAGTTTGAAATGCCGATATACCTTGCCTTGCCCGCTTTCACGATGCGATTTAAGCCATCCATGATATCATAGATATCAGTATTCCAGTCCCACATATGATAGATATACAGATCCACATAATCCATTCCAAGGTTCTGAAGACTGGTATTTATCATATTTTCTATATGCTGCTGACCGGTGATTCCTTTTTCTATCTCTTCGGGTGTCCTCGGAAGGAATTTCGTTGCGACAACAACATCCTCACGCTTTGCAAAATCTCTGAGTGCCCTGCCTACATATTGCTCACTGGTTCCGCTCTGATAAGCGATTGCCGTGTCATAAAAATTAACTCCAAGATCAAGACCTCTTTTTATGATCTCTCTGGAGTGCTCCTCATCTATCGTCCAGCTGTGCTGTCCCTTTGCAGCATCTCCAAATCCCATACAGCCCATGCATATACGGGATACATTTAAATCTGAATTTCCAAGCTTTGTATATTTCATTATCTGACTCCTCCGTTTACAGTACTTCATCAAGCCACTTTTTGATCATGGCTTCATCAGGTCGGTTGATCTGTGTGCCTTTTTCCCACTTCACGTCACCCTTTACATTCTTATGGATCTCTTCGTCACTTCTTCCTACACCGCTTCCTCCGGATGTACAGAAAGGAATGATGGTCTTTCCGCTGAAATCATAGCTTTCAAGGAAGGTCTCTATGATTCTCGGAGCCACTCCCCACCAGATAGGAAATCCAATGATCACCTTATCGTAGGAAGCCATGTCTGATACTGTACTCGAAATCTCAGGTCTCGCAGAAGGGTCATTCATCTCAACACTGCTCCTGCTCTGCTTGTTCATCCAGTTAAGGTCATCATCTGTATATACTTCCTTTGGCACGATTTCAAAGAAATCCGCGCCTGCGATACGGGCAATCTCCTCTCCTACATTTTTTGTTACACCGCTTGCTGAAAATACAGCCACTAAAGTTTTTCCTGCCATTTTTCTATCCTCTTCTTTCTATGCAAAACAAACCTCTGACTTGTGAAGACCAGAGACTTGAAAATCAGTTCATCTTTCCACAGTTTCCGACCTTTTCTCCGGTAACGAAATACTCATAGGTCGGGAATTCAAACAATACCGGCTTAAAGGTATGGTAATTGATCTTACCCTGCTCGTTTAAAACTGCTTCATCCGCATAGGTAGCAAGGATCTTACAGATAAAATGGTCGAAGTTTTCCAGTTCATAGTTGCCGTCCACTTCACATTCAATGGAAACCTTGGCCTCATCAATAAGAGGAGCTCCATTTTCACCCATTGTCCACGCAAAAACTTCAGACTTGTCTTCTTTATTTCCGCTGATTGTTCCCATCCTGTCTGCTTTTGCAAGCCATGACTCATCTACCACATTTACGGAAAGCTTTTTATTCTCACGGATTCCCTTATTGATATAGTGAGCCTGTACCAGGGATACCATCAGATGAGTGTGTGCCACAGTTCCTGCATGTGCCACAAGAGTCCAAGTGGGTTTATCATTCACCATCGCCCCTACCACGATTACAGGGCATGGATATAATGCAAGTGTTGCTCCGATATTTTTCTTTGCCATACTATTTCATCTCCTTTTCCCAAAAACGAATTACATTAAGTTCCAGGCTATCCGCTACTTTTTCAAGTGAGGCTACTTCTTCATCTGAAAGCGTAATATTTGCAGCCTTTACTGCATCAAGTACCTGATTTTCCTTTGTTGTTTTGTATGGTCCGCCTCACTTTATAAAAGCTTCAGCAGACAGTTGTTTGTTATCTCAAAAATAGACTGGTATACATAGTCCACATTTGCCTGTTTCATGGCTTCCCTCTGTTTGTCCGTTACTGCAGTATAAGGATAAATGCCAAACATAAAAGGGAAGAATACATATATAAAATCCTGTATCTCCTGAACTGATTTCTCCGGACAGAACTTTGTAAGTATCATGCAGACATTCTTCATTGACTCGCCATAAGCCACCTTAAAAGATGTAAGAAGTTCAGGTCTGCTATTGGCTTCCATATCGTAATTATTCATGGAAAGCAGTTTTAATAGCTGCTGTCTGTTTGCAATGGACGAAGCCAGTTTCTCAGCAATCTGTTCTTTTGCAAGCTTTTCATTGTCCATAAGAATAGACTGTAATTCTTCATTCCAACGAATGTACTCTCTTTCAAAAAGCGCTAAGAATATCTCCTCTTTCGTCTGGTAGTAGTTATATATTGTCGGTCTTGAAAAGGATGTCTCATTTCCAATTTCTTTAAGTGTGATGTCCTTAAAGCTCATGGTCTGGTACAGTTTTTCGCAGGCGCTTATGATTTCCTCTTTTCTTGCTGCGGTTCTTTCCGGTGATCCTTTTGGCATATTTACCCTCCGTAATTTGTATTCTGACATCATGTCAAGATGAATTATACATATATTTTGACATCGTGTCAATATATATTTTCAATTTTTATAATACAAAGTCCGGTGCCTACTTTATCAATAAGCATCGGACTTCCCACAGTATTTCTTGTTGATTTTTATTCACTACCCGGCTTTCCTCCACTTGGTGGTTCTCCATCCGGCTTTTCTCCTCCACTGTGTCCGCTGCCTTCGCTTACATTAGCTTCTACCGCTGCACCTGAACTAGATGTACCGCTTGTATATTCCTTACCATCTACATATAATTTATATCCGTTTAAGTCTATAGATTCAGCATCACAGGTAAGACTTGATATATATGAATCTCCGGTAAGTTTCCATACCGCATCTCCACTAAGCTCAACATATACATTTCCTGCTGCACCACTACTATTAATTGAACCGGTAAATGTTGATGAGTCTGCAAGATAAAGATTTAGGGTTGAAACATCATCAACAATTATATTTCCATCTATCACTTGATTCTTAGTATTCAGAGTTACATTTCCACCATTAGTACCCTCATTCCCCCAGCCTGCTGCTTCAGCTCTGAGGAATATCCCATTTGCATCTTCATTTGAAATATCAACACTATCCAGATCAATCGTTGCTACAGTATTATTTACAAAGAATATATCACCATTCTTATTGATTAGAGAACCGCCATTCATAGCAAAGCTTGCTGTTCCTTCATCTGCATCTCCGGACATAGACTGGTATATCATTACCGCCTGATAGTAATCTGATTTATCGCTGTTCTTAGTGTTATTATCGGCTGTGAGCGCTACATTATTTAATGTTACTGAGTTCTGACCCTCAACAACTACTCCCTGAGAAGCTGTTGAGGTAAGCGTCGCATCATTTACTGTAATATCCGCTGTTGAATATATAACCGGCGACCCAGTTCCGTTCGTTGTATAGCTTCCCTTTGTTACATTAACTGTTCCGCCACCTCTGTCAGATCTTATAGCTGCTGATGAATTTCCGTCTGTGAGAATCGTGAGGTTAGTTGCATTCATTGTACCTCCACCAGTTGTCATGAGACCGCCCGAGCAATTATTCTTAGTATAAATATAAGAATCAGAGATATTTACAGTAGTTCCTTCACCATAAGAAAAGACTCCATTTGCATGCGTTCCATCAGTATCTACTGTAATCTCATCAAGAGTTAAGGTTGCTCCATTTGTTGCAAAGATAGCCGCATTCTCTCCATAAAAGTCAGCTTCGTCACCATCAGCCTCTCCGGTTTTGGTAACAGCGATATTTGAATATTCAGCAGTCTCTCCATCAGTCTCTATAGCATGACCACCATCTGAGGAATCTTCATAAGTTTCACTAATCTGAACATCTTCCTTTTTAATGGAGCTTGTACTATCTGATACTTCTTCCGAATCATTGGAACTTGTATCCTTCTTTTCTGTCTCTTCCTCTGTTTGTTCAGCCTGTTCTCTTGATTCATCCTCGGTCTCTGCCTCTGTGACTGCCTGTACAGACTCCTGCGTACTATTTCCAACTTCTGAATTATTCCCGCATCCGGATAACCCGATAACCAGTCCAGTTGTAAGTAGAATCGAGTATAATCTCATAAAGTGTTTATTCTTTTTCCTCATAAAATCAGCTCCTTTCTGAACTTAAACCAATATATTTCTATCAGATTAAGTGCATTATAAAGCTGTAACCTTAAACGAACTTTAAAAAATAATCTTTTTTATACTTCAACAGCCATATGCTGCTTTCTTGAAATCTTCTCTTTTTTCCTCTAAATGCTACTATGGCATGGAGCGCCATAATCCCACCAAAAAATAGAGTGCCATCAGACACTCTATCACATAAATCATCTCTGAAATATTAATATACTAAGCTACTACCTTACTCTTCTTCGGAAATGCCAATGCACAAATGATATACGCTACCAGCCCTACCCCTGTGAACATCGTTGTTAATAAAAATATAATTCTTACTATAACTGGATCCATATCAAAATACTCTGCTATTCCTCCGCAAACCCCATGTGTCTTTTGACACCCTAATTCTATAATGTAAAAAAGACGCCTGCATTCTCTGCAAGCGCCCATCCATTCAATCCTAATATAACAGTTCTTCAATGCTATAATGTCACAACCTTTTATAAAAACGGTACCATGTATACCGGGATATAACTAATACCATTTTCCCTCTTATAATCTTTCGTATGAACAACGTATTTTTCGCATATACGACTCCTGAATTTATCACAAAACACATCCAACGACTTATGTCCTCTGTAATTTCCCGACTTCACCTCTATAGGACAAATCTTGTTTCCCACCGAAGTCAGAAAATCTATCTCATACAAATGATTTGATGAATCACTTTCCATCGTGTAATAGAACAGATTATTACCTTTGGCAACAAGCATCTGGGCAACGACATTTTCATAGACATAGCCCAAATTGGCTTCAAGTTTATCGGAAAGCAACTTATTATAAATTGTATTCTCGGTATAATTCTTATCCCTGAACGCAAGCGTCACAAACAAACCTACATCGGAAGTAAACAATTTATATCTGCCCGCGTCCTTCTCTAACGCCATACCGACTCCGGGATTATTTGCGTGATACGCTATATTGACCGTGTAAGAAGAAAGCATATCCGGCAACAGATCACGTACCTGTCCAGAACGTGTGCCTTCTCTCGCGCTTGATAATACATACCTCGAAGCATTGCCGCTTAAGTTTGCGGGTATCGCATCATATATGTCCCCCGCCAGACCGGAAGGATCGATTTTTGTAAAATCTTCTTCGTAAAGATCTACTATGTCTCTTTTGATCTCATCTACCGCCTGCAGATTATTCTGTTCTAAATATGTTTCTATGGCCTGAGGCATTCCTCCGATCAGCATATATAATCTAAATGTCCGCATGAGACTCCTGTGGATAGAATTCCCCGCAGGTCTCTTTTTCTCCATAAGCATTTTGATCGTCCCGGTAGAAACCTCATCACCGATTGCCCACAAAAATTCCTCAAAATCCATCGGATACATAGATATTTTATGTTCTTCGCTTGGGATCAGAATATCCTTCGTATTCTTCCTGATTGATATAAGTGACCCTGTCTCAATGTATTTATATCTGCCATCGGCTACGAGATACTTTATTGCCTGCCTTGCCTTGGGAAGCAACTGGACTTCATCAAAAATGATCACAGATTCTTTCTCAAATAATCTTGTTCCGGTCAATTGCTGCAACTGTAAAAAGAAGAAATCCAGATCATAAGTATCATCAAATAAGTCCTTGATTGCCTTGCTGGTATGGGCAAAATCAATCATGATGTATGATTTAAACTCTTTTTTAGCAAATTCTTCCGCTATAGTCGATTTACCGACTCGTCTCGCTCCCTTAATCAGCAATGCGTACTTATCACTTCGCTTTTCCTTCCATTCAAGAATCTCGCTATAGATTTTCCTTCTAAATACCGGTTTTTCCATACTTCAATCCGTCCTTTCAAACCGAGTATAACGCAAATCCCCATTCGTGTAAATACGTTTTTAACGCAAATCCCCATTCGTTTATTTTGGATTTTTACTCAAATCCCCGTTCAGTTGACTACTAAAGCATGTGTAAAAGCTGTCAGAGGTATCTATCCAAAAAGTTTCTCTTGTCTTGCTATGATCTTATTTATGGTATCCGAGTAATCGCGTTTTTCCTCATAATCTCCGCGATCTGCTGAAAAGTGTTTATATACTGCGATCATGTCAAGCTTCTGCTCTTCCTTCTCAAGATCCTTGTAGGGCGTATACTTAAACTCCCGGTCCGGATGATCCTTTTCATGCCATCTTTTTTGTCTTGCAATCCTCTTGTTATAGCAATCTTCACACAATGGTTCTACCCATCCTCCGGTAAGCACCGGTACATTCATACGACCGCATTCGATACAAAAATAACCGGAAATATGATCATATTTAGATTCCAGATCTGACACTTCTTTCGGTGCAGCATTCGAGTATA
>DEFA01000037.1:6841-40214 GCA_002350525.1 Lachnospiraceae bacterium UBA2864
ATCAGTGCCTCTCTGTATTCTTCAAGCATGATCTTGCCAAAAGCTCTTTTCCATCCCTTAGGAACATCATCGTACATAGTGAAGTCATAGCTTGGGATTCTCTTCCAATGCCAGTTCACAGGCGATATCCATGGATATCGATCTATCAGCTTTTTGTTTCTTAGCCTTTCAGCTTTTCTTTTCTTCGCTTTACCTTTTCTGCTTATACATCACACCCCCTGAACTTACAAATATCAGTCCCACAAGGAAAAAAAATATTCCTTCAGCATGTCAATTGCCTCATCCTTGCATCCTTTCCTGTATTTTTCAAGCTTTTCATCCTCTTCCCGATACTTCTCAAAGATTTCTTTGTATTCAGGTATTTCATCCATAAAATGGATTGTTCCTCCACCACCCCATTTTTTGTTTTCTTCCAGTTCGGCTTTCGTCTGCAGCTTTTCGCCAAGAAAACCGTACTTTTCATCAAATTCAGAGAACGCTTTCATATACTCATCTTCGTACGGATTCTTTTTGGAGCAGGTTTCTTCATCGGTTTCCCTCCAAAGAAAAATCATCCGATCGAGTATTTTATCCCATTCGGCATGACAGGTATCATTCACAAGGATCCCATCTTCATTTGTATAATTCTCCCCAAGGTAACCCGGTGAACCATGGCGATTATCCTTCAAATGCCGGAGCATGTCAGGCATCAGTTCCTGCAAATATGAAAACATACTCCATACATCACAATCAGCATACCCTCGGACAACCCTCTGTCTGCTCCATTTCAGGCACCTCCCGAAATGCTTGATCATCGCAATTATCCTACTCTTTTCACCAAGTCCTGCCATAGCAAAATCGTGGTGGTTCCATATGTTTAAGGTACGCTCCGGTAATCTCTTTTTTCGCTTAAAACACATTTACTATTCCTCATTCTTCAAAAGGTATTTGTTGCTCACAACCTTCATGGAAAGAGCATCACTGATCCTTTCATTAAACACCGGTTCCGTTGGACGGATTACGATACCTTCCTTCTTTCCTCCCCTCGGATATTCTCCGTCTGCCCTTTCAAGTAATGCTTCCACTGTTGGATACCTTGATGGCAGATCCATACCAACCTCTTCAACCGGAACCATCATCAATCCTAATGAGTCACAGATTTCCTGCATCTTACGAAGTCCTACTCTCTTTCCATCGATACGGATTGTGAACACATACCACTCCGGTCTGGTCAGCTTCAATCTGTTCTGCTGTATTCCCGGAGCACACAGTTCTCCCTGTAGGGTCAGTAAGTGCAGGCCATTTTCCTCATAATACTTCCGAATCTTGCTTTCAATATCCTCACGCTTAACCAGATCATAGAATGCACTCTTACCGTCATCCTTGTACTCATAATTATGACCGGTCACATGGAAGCCGTCCTCATCTACGGATACTGAATGAGAAGAACCATCCATCTTTGTAGTGATGTAATACTCCAGGCCGGCAAAATCTCTGATCAGATCCGGTTCAGCCTGAACCCTGGTCTCATCAGTATGCGGTACATCAATCGGAAGTGTTCCGATCACGGTTCCCCCGGTAGTCACTTTCTCCTCGATTTCCCACTTACGTACTCCAAGAATCTCTGTTACATCTGCACCGAGTTCAATATCTACAGGCAACTCTGGAAGCTGATTGATGGGAAGTAGCAGCCCTTGTGATATCTGTCCCCGGAATTTCATAGTCCGTAGCCTGAATCCTTCTCCCATAATATCCGTCTTTCGATAGCTGGATGCTCTCATAAACTCAAACTCCGGACGAATCGGCAGGAAGCTGTCTATCTCAAAATACACCGCCAGATCCATGGGTTTGAATTGCCCCTTGTTTACTACACACTGCCATCCGAGAACGTGTGCCAGCTCTATTCTATCTGCTCCTTCTATCGGTTCTACTTTCCATATTCTCTGTATACTTGCAAGTTTTCTGCTCATAATTCTATTCCTTTCACCATCTTTTAATGTCCAAACATTTTCATCATAGCTATGATTGCCCTATGTCCAAAATGCATATCGGAGGTAAAATATACCATTAAATTATCACTTCCTCTGTTCTTATTGTTTGGGCGACTACCCTTGGCCCATTTTTCTAAAAGATGTCTTGGCATCGAATCCATGTGGAATTCTTTTCTTATACATCCTGCATGAACTATCCATGATAAACGAGATCCCAAATACAAGTCGAAACAGTAGAGTGATGCATATATGAACTTCCTGTTACCACGCATTTAAATATTTGATATATTCAAAATGATAACTCTCGACAAATAAAGTGTCATTGAACTACAAATTCAATTCTTTAATCTCATATACTGAACTCACAGTGATTTCAAATGCGTACAATTATTTTTTTAAAAAAAGAAGCGGTCTCTCCGAATGATCGTTTGATCAAAACAGTGTACCGCTTCTTTTTGTAAATTATCCAGTTTGTATTGCTCTCTACGCCACAAGTAATCCCATGAGCTTTTTATAATATAAAACAGCACGGTCTGCCATAGCAGCCGATCTATCAGTGTAGACATATTGTCGGTTTCCTACTATAAGAGCATCAAGCGGAACATGAAAAAGCTCGCTCATCGCATACAAATTATCAATAGTCGGAACACTACGGCCGTCAAACCAGTGATATATGCTCTGCGGTGCTGCCAATCCCAAATACTTCTGCAGTTCTCTGACACTGATACCTCTACTGTTCATAATTCGGCGTAAATTTTTGCCGGTGGCTGCCATATCAATCACCGGATATTGTTTAAAATGATTATCCCGGATTCCGACATCACCTAGTCCGCTCTTTGCCGCAGTTCCGTTAATCCTATTACTCATCTTATTCCCTCCATAGCACGCCTATTATATTATACCTGTTCCTTTGACATTTGGCATTAAACTTGTAGTTCAACAGATTTTTCATAAATTTCTAGTCATTATTATTTCCATTCCTTTTTCATCTCACACGAAGGCGATTCCTAATTCATCCCTTATAATACTATGCCATTCTTGACATATCAAATTAAAACTATAAGCGAAAAGGCACCTTCCGAAAGGATATTATCCTTCAGGAAAGTGCCTTAAGAGCTAATGCATTTTATTCGGTTTTCCTATGAGTAACAGCCAAAATGCCGTATTATTATATACCATAGTGTACCAAATTGGCATACATTTTGGCATACAACCTTAGTAGAATACCTTACAAATGGCTATTTTACTGAGTTTACTTCTTCTCTGACTTAAGTGTCGGGAAGAGGAGTACATCTCTGATAGCTGGGCTGTCTGTCATAAGCATAACAGAGTCTATCGATTCCGTATCCGATTCCTCCTGTAGGTGGCATACCTACTTCAAGTGCATTGAGGAAGTCCTCATCTGTATGGTTAGCTTCCTCATCACCTGCATCCGCAAGTGCATCCTGAGCTGCGAATCTTTCTCTCTGATCGATAGGATCGTTAAGCTCTGAGTAAGCATTCGCCATCTCCCATCCGTTCATGAAGAACTCGAATCTCTCAACATATTCAGGATTCTCAGGCTTCTTCTTTGTAAGAGGTGATATCTCAATCGGATGATCCATAACGAATGTAGGCTGAACAAGATGTTCCTCAACATATGTCTCGAAGAAGAGATTCAGGATATCACCCTTCTTATGGAAGTCTTCAAACTCGATATGATGTTCCTTGGCAAGAGCACGAGCAGTCTCAAGATCTTTAACTTCATTCCAGTCAACACCGCTGTACTTTTTAACAGCATCAACCATTGTAATTCTTTCGAACGGCTTACCGAGATCCATCTCGATTCCGTTATATGTAATCTTTGTTGTTCCGAGAACTTCCTCAGCTATATATCTGTACATATTCTCGGTAAGATCCATCATTCCGTGATAATCTGTATATGCCTGATAGAGCTCCATAAGAGTGAACTCAGGGTTGTGACGTGTATCAACACCCTCATTTCTGAAAACTCGGCCAATCTCATATACTCTTTCAAGACCACCTACGATAAGTCTCTTAAGGTAAAGCTCAAGAGATATACGAAGCTTCAGGTCCTCATCAAGTGCATTGAAATGCGTCTCGAACGGACGTGCTGCGGCACCGCCTGCATTTGATACAAGCATAGGTGTCTCTACTTCCATAAATCCCTGTGTATCAAGATATCTTCTGATAGCAGCGATGATCTTCGATCTCTTTACGAAGGTATCCTTTACTTCAGGATTCATTATAAGATCGACATATCTCTGACGATATCTTATATCTGTATTTGTAAGTCCGTGGAACTTCTCCGGGAGAATCTGAAGACTCTTTGACAGAAGCGTTACAGCCGTTGCATGAACAGAAACCTCACCTGTTCTTGTTCTGAAGAGATAACCCTCAACTCCAAGGATATCACCGATATCGGTTCTCTTGAATCCCTTATAGTTATCCTCACCGAGTTCATCACGGGTAACATATATCTGAATATTTCCCTTAAGATCCTGGATATTACCGAAAGAAGCTTTACCCATAACACGCTTGGACATAAGACGTCCTGCTATAGATACTTTAATTCTGTCTGCTTCCGGAATCTCCGGTGCCTCTTCGCCTTCAGCCGGCTTCGGAAACTTTGCTTCGAATTCAGCCTTAGCATCTGCTGTATGATAAGTAACATTATACTTAGTTATCTGAAAAGGATCCTGACCTGCTTCCTGCAGTTCGGCAAGCTTCTCACGACGTACCTTAAGGAGCTGATTTATATCCTGCACCTGTGCGCCCTTTTGCTGATTATTCTTTGCATTGTTATTCTGTTCTGACATTATGTCAACCTCCATCTCAAATAAGAAATACGTAAAAAGCCGGAAGCACTTAACTTCCGGCTGAATAAATCATCTTAATCTCTCTTGAAATCAAGAATCTTATAGTTATACTTTCCGTTAGGTGCATCAACTGTTATAACCTGTCCAACCTTGGCACCCATAAGCTTTGCGCCTATCGGAGACTCATTTGATATGCTGCCTCCAAGTATATCTGCCTCAGTTGAACCTGAAAGCTTATATACATACTCCTGCTTAGATTCCATATCCTCGAAATGAACCGAACATCCGAAGTTAATTGTCTCTGAATCAAAGTTCTCTTCGTCGATAACTTCAACATTCTTCAGAATCTGCTCAATATCATGGATACGTGCCTCAAGGTCTCTCTGCTCATCTTTCGCTGCATCGTACTCAGCGTTCTCTGATAAGTCTCCCTGCTCACGAGCTTCCTTAATCTTCTGGGCAATCTCACGACGGCGATTAACCTTAAGATCATAGAGCTCATCTTCTAATTTTTTAAGTCCTTCATAAGTAAGAATATTCTTTTTCTCTGCTTCTGCCATAGATATTCTCCCTTTCTATATATAATCGAGCCGTTTCCTAACACTGAATCGCACATCACCTTTGCTTCGCAAAGCTGTGCATCCGCTGCCGCGTCTGCTCCGTGCTTCGCACGGGTGTCCCTCACTTCGTTCGGGATGTTAGGAGCACCTCGGCTCTTCGAGCCGTTTCCTAACACTGAATTGCAGCTGACGGGACTCGAACCCGAACCCACTTGCGTGGACATGAACCTGAATCATGCGCGTATACCAATTCCGCCACAGCTGCTGAAAAAACCGTTACCTAAGAATAATATCACTTGAGTTTTATCATGTCAAGAAAAATACTACCATTCCATTGATTCCAACCATCGAACGGTTTTCTGTTCCCTGTCTTTGTCATCGCCCATACCGTTTTTCCCCAAGACAAGTTCACCTCTTATCTCTCCATCCAAAAGATAAAGTATCCTTTCACACATACTTGCTATCCAACTGTCATGGGTCACCATCATTACAGTCGTACCTTCCCGATTGATCCTGAGAAAAGCATCCATAACTTCCGCTGCCGCAGTTCTGTTAAGTGCACCTGTAGGTTCATCTGCGAAGATTATCTCCGGTTGCATGATCATGCTCCGGCATATACAAGCTCTCTGCAGCTGACCTCCGGATACCTCCTTTACACTTCTCTCTGCCAGCTCTTCTATATGAAAATCGGCCAGCAGTTTCTCTGCCCTTTCATAATGCTGCTTTGTATGTTTCTTATCAGCACGTACGGCAGGAAATGTAATATTATCAATTATATTCAGATTTGACAACATATTCATGTGCTGAAATACAAAGCCCATCTTATTCAGTCTGAGTTTTCCCTTCTCATCTTCACTGAGAGCGACTATATCCGTATCACCAAGCCAGGCCTCTCCCCCATCAGCCCGGTCCATTCCCGATACGTTATAGAGAAGTGTGGACTTGCCCGAACCGGAAGGCCCCATCACCGCAACCATTTCTCCCCTGTTTATATCAAAACTTATCTCCTTCAGAATATTCTTCTTTTCTATATTGATAACTCTTAGTATCGAACTCATACGAACCTCCTTATCGTATATCAGGATTATTTTCACACAATCCTACTCAAGGCCTGAATTAAGGCATTCCGACGCACGTATCCGCCTTATCTCCATAAGACTTATGACAGCCGATATTCCGGTAATTATCAGAAGCAGTGCCGGAGCAAAGACAAACGTCATTAACGGATCAATAACAAATTTTAATCCCTTAGCTCCCATAAATCCGAGCAGTCCCCCTGCAAGTTTCTGCCCCAGCACTACTCCTGCTATCACGCCTATTGCGCCACCCGAAGCAACATATATGAAAATCTTTTTTAAATAATCACCCCTTATATCAGCTGTTGAAAGTCCCAACGCTTTCTTAAGCGAGCTCTCCGTTCTTTCCTTCCAGATGATAAGTCTTACCAGAAGAAGCATAACGACAAAGATTATTATTCCCGCAAGAATAAATGTCATAACCGATGCATAAGATATTTTACTGATAGTCGGGCCATACGTTCCTTTAAGATAATCCGATATTTCTATAATTTTTATACCTTCTCCCAAAGCAGACTGATCGTCCTGATATTCATTTACCCATTCACTTACCGCATTTTCATCCTTAAGGGAAATGTATATTATGCTCCACATCGGCGGCCCGGCCGCATCACCAAAGTCCATACATCCCTTTGCGGTCTTACCTCCGTTTGTTATATCCGAATATATTCCGCAGACCGTGCATTCTTCGGTTTCTTCCCCGGCACCGCCTGACATAACCTTAACCTTATCGCCGATTCCGAGTCCCATTTCCTCCGCATTTAGAAGTGAGAGTGCAATCTCCCTATCATTCTTCGGATATGTGCCTTTGTTATAACTTACCGGAAATGCGCTATGATCACCGTTTTCCAGCATAAGATTATAAGATCGTCCGTCAGGAAGGATCACCTTATAAGATCTCGTCTGCATAACGGAGTAAGCCTTCACTCTGTCATCACTCTCCAACCGCTTTATAAATCGCCGAGTCTGTCCTTCTATATCATCCGACTGCCTCACATCCACACGTATATCGCTTTTTCCGATTCCCATATATGTAACAAAGTCAGGAGATGCTATCGTGCTTTTCATTCCAAGCGGTATAAGCATCATAAAGACTGTTGCTGCCGCTATGGCAGCTGCGGGATGCCATAGATTTTTCTCTCTTTTATACGTATCCCGCCCATACAGTGATGTTATAACTGATTCTCTGTCTGTCGTGCGAAGAGTCCTGCGTACCGAAAGTAGGATTATTCCTTCTGCCAGAAATGCACCGATGATCATAAAGATATAAACCAACGCTTTGTTATCGGTATCTCCGTATAACTCCTTCATCCCTGTTCCAAGAGGCCCCGCTATTATAAGAGCCAGTATACTTCCGACCACACATCCGGCTATTGATAGAAGCAGATATTTTGAAATATAGAGAAATCTGATATCTTTTCTCGATATTCCCACCGCCTTCAGCATTCCTATCTCACGCCTGTCCTTTTCAAGCTGTGTCAGTATGATATATCTGATACAGATTATTGAGATTAACAGCACTATAATGCTTACAAACAGGATGATCAGTATCATGATTCCGTCCGACAGCGCATTCATAGTCTTTATCAAGGGATACGTTATGGTCGGTCCGTTATCCGGAAGGCCGGCATCCTTATACTCGGTTGCAAACCGATTTACATCGTTTCCTTCCCTAAGCCTATACTCTATCAGATATTCTTCACTGCCAAGTGCTTTAAGCCTTTCATAATCCGACTCACTCACGAGAAATCTCTTGGAAGATGCCATCATTGAATTCATCTGTGAATCACGAAGAAATCCGGCTACAGTAAGACTTTCTCTTCCTATATGCATCTCATCTCCCACGCGGATTCCGTACTCCTTCTTATAAGCAACGGGAACAAAGACCTCTCCATCCGAAACCTGTATCACCTTATTATCAGCATCCAGAAGATAATCAAAACATTCACTCTGACAGCAGAGCCCGTTATCCTGCATATTTGTTTCAAAGGATTTTCCGCCTATCGATATCTGCCCGTTCTGAAGATTTAGGAATCTTGCAATCTGAAACTCTTCCACATCATGTCTTCCCTCGGTAAATACGTTAAGCTCCTCCTCTCTCAGTTCTCCTGTATGCATCTGCAGGAAATGCGGTGTCTCGGCTTTCTTCATAAGCGAATCGATGGAAGCCGAAAGTCCCGCAAAGAGAAATATTGCAAGTCCCAGAAGCATCGCTGTGATAGTCATGAATGCACAGGTCGATATCGTTATAAGTTTATTTGCTTTAAAATCATTAAATATTAGTCTTCTGATCATTTAAACCACCGCTTTCAAGTTCTCTGACCGATCTGAATCGATATAGCAGGATTGAAAGTATTGCGAGCATGGCACCTGATATCATTATTACTATCGCCGCGCCGCGTCCTACTCCCGTATGTCTCAACTCAGCTATCTTATCTGCAAGAACTCCCGCTCCACCGTATGCAAATACATATCCTATCTGTGACAGGAAGCTTATAAGCCCCCATGCTCTTCCCTGTTTATCCGCATCAATATTGGTTCTCGTAAGATAATCCAGACAATTGTTTGCAAAAGGAAGCATAAAGAAAAACAGGAATCCGAAACCGCATATAACATATATGTTTTCCTTAATACCAAACCCTATCATGGCAAGCCCGCACATTGTAAGGGATACACTGAGTACCTTTGTAAAATTCTTCTTAATTCCGAAGATTCCTATAATTATGCCTGATACAAGCATACCGCTTGCGCAAAATGTCTCGGCGATTCCCAAAACCTTGCTGTTCTGAAAATCAAGTATCATAGGTTCCACAAGTATCTGTATGGCTCCCATGAAGCAGGTCATAACAGAAGAAACGATTATAAGGATTATGATGCCCTTCTTCTCTGTTACAGCCTTCCATCCTGTCTTAAAACTCTCCATGAAAGGCTCTGTGTTCCTATTCCCGTTCGATACATGGCTGCTTTTCACAACCGCCGTACATATTACCGTAAGTATAAATGTGCAGGTATCTATGATAAGCAGAAGCTTTATATCACTCACCGTCAGAAGAAATCCTGCCAGCACAGGAGATATCAGATATCTTGCACTTCCCGCAATGCTTATCATGCCGCATGCCTTGGAATATTCATCCTTCGTCAGCATATCGGTAACCACCGCCCTGTAGGACGGCTCCAGAAGTGATGAGAATACCGCACTGATAAAGACCCCTATACAGATCTGATATACTTCAGCACCCCCGTCAAACATACATATGAGTATGTATATGAGTCCTGCCGCAGATAGTCCGTCACCTACCATCATTAGCAGACATCTGTCATATCTGTCGGCAAGAACTCCTGCCGGAGGACTGAGAAGCAGTACAGGCAGAAATGCAAGCAGTGCAACAAGTGCTGTACTCGCCGCGCTCCCCGTCTTCTGAAAGACATATACACTAAGGCCAAAGCTGGTTAAGCCTCCGCCTATTGATGATATAAATTCTCCGCTCCATAGCAGAAGAAACTTCTTATAATTTGACTTATGTTCCATATATATTTCCTCTTCTCATCCTACCGACAACTTGTCGGTATATGGTTATAATATATGGGGCCTGTTAAAGACCCCTTATTTATCTTATATTTCTTTGTTTCTTATATTTCGTTGTTTCTTATGTTTCTGAATGAATCGTCTTACTGTTTGATCAGTTTCATGATCGTTCCCTCAAGGCTTCCTTCCTTTGCCCCGATTATCCTCTCCGTATGGTGTACAAAAGCCGTAGCCTTTCGTGCCACCACTTCCGGAGTATGATCCGAGAGTTCATCAAATGCAACGTTTGAGTAGACCAATATCATTTCTGCCGCTTCCTTCGGATACTTCGAATCAAACAGTCCGGATTCGTTCCCCTCTTCGATAAGCTCAGCAATGATCGGTACCACACCGTTCAGCAGACGTTCTTCCATCTTCCTGTGAAGCAGTGCATTCTGAGGTTTATGAATCTGCTCAAACACCTCCGCTTCAACGTCGTTATGGATATTAAGTGCCATGATCGCTGCCGTAAGCCTCTCATATATCGGAACCTTTTTATCCGATACTGCTTCCTTCGCACGGGCGATTCCTTCACGTGTCATCCTCTCCACTATGGCATCAAGTATCTCTTCCTTAGATTTAAAATGATGATATAGCGTTCCTCTTGCAATTCCTATCCTGGCAATAATATCGTTGGTGCTTGCGTTTTCAAATCCCTTCTCAACGAACAGCTGTTCTGCTACATTAAGTATCTCGTTCTTTCTCTCTTCCGCAGTTTTAACAACTCTCATAATATCCAATCCTTTATATACGCCGGCTTACAACCGACAGGTTGTCGGTTAATAATTATATAACATACTGTTACTGCTTTTGTCAAATGCTTTTCCACATTAAATATTTAGTTTACACATAAAATATTCAGTTAAATGGGATTTTAACTAGAACTGAATCTTGTCGTAAACATCCTTATCGACAGATTTATCATAGGAATAGCCGGAATCCGTCTCCTTCAGCCACTTCTCGTAATAAGTAGCAAAATAATTCCTCTCCTTGGTGCTGATCTCGGACTCCTTCAGTTTATCCGTTGCATCTCTGTCCGTAAGTGCCTTCATATAGAAAATGTGATATCCGTACTCAGACTCCGTAACCAGACTGTATGAACCGTCTTCAAGGCTGTATAGCATCTCACAGATCTCGTTGCCATACATTTCCCTGATTTTGGACGGACTGACTGTATAATATCTCGAATCCGATGCACCATAGAACTCTGCAAGTCCTTCGATATTGGTATTCTCCGATCCTGAAACCGGGTTAACCAAAGTATTGTATGCCTGCAATGCGCGCTCATACTGAACTGTCTGCTCATCCTCGGAAAGTTCTTTAACCTTTCCGTCATTTCCTACGGAATATTTCTCGAATACAAGATCGTAAAATGTGGTCTGCCTTGCATCTTCATCACTGACTTCGATTCCCGCATTTCCGACCACCTTATTATACACGCGGCCGGCGATCTCGTTTTCCTTGTAAACTTTAACAACTATGTCCCTTGTAAGCTGCATTTCCTCTATCTGCTTATCGGTAAGATTCTTATAAAATGCATCAGCCTGACGGGTTATCTTATCTTCCTCGTCAGCGGAAAGCTTTATATTATACTCCTCTGCTTTTGAAGAAAGGACCTTTACTCGTACTATGGACTCAATTATATCTTTTCTTGTGATGGTTTCCATATTTTCGGTCTCTGTTTCGGAAATCGGAACCTCCATCCCCCAGACACTGTCACCATAGCTCTTCTCATACTGCTCTACTATGGTATTTGCGTAAACATAAACTTCTCCCAGAGATATGTCTTCACCGGCAAACTTCAGCACAACGTCCATTTTTTCACCGTTTTCCGTTCCGTCCTCTGTTCTGGTACAACCGGAAAGCACCTGTCCGAACATAAGTAAAAGCACAAGTATTATGTTATAAAGCTTAGATTTCTTCAGCATTCTTCTATCCTTAAGCAGTCGTATTTTCAAAAAGACTGTCATGTATGTCTTTTATAGCATCTTCTATCGCAGTAAGCATATCATCCTGTATCAGCTTTGAAGTTCTTATGGCAAAGCCCGACTTCTTGGCGGTTACCACTCTGATATTATTCTTATATTTTTTCATAAACTTCGGAATCTTGTCAACAAGTATATCAGCTCCCGGTACAAAAAGATACTGTACAAAACCATCCTGATACTTGATATCCGACATCCATGTATCATGAGCCATGGCTTTAAGAACCGCAATCCTGATGAGTCTGAGAAATACTTTAGGCGGATCACCGAAACGGTCTTTTGCTTCATCGATTATAAGATCCGCATCCTCCTGGTTCTCCACTCTGGCTATACGCTTATAGAGTTCCAGCTTCAGATACTCGTTACGAACATATTCATCCGGAATATAAGCATCAACCGATAGATCAATTGATGTATCAAAATCGGTGTATTTATCCTTCTCTCCCAATCTCGTTCTGATTGCTTCATTCAGCATCTTTACATAAAGGTCATATCCTACCTCTTCAAGGTGCCCCGATTGAGAACTTCCGAGAATATTACCGGCACCGCGGATTTCAAGGTCCTTCATGGATATCTTATAACCCGAACCCAGTTCCGTAAATTCTCTGATGGCCGAGAGTCTCTTCTCGGCAACTTCCTTGATCATCTTATCACGCCTATAAAGCAGGAACGCATATGCATTTCTGTCCGAACGGCCCACACGTCCTCTCAGCTGATAGAGCTGAGACAAGCCGAAATTATCGGCATTATGAATAATGATCGTATTTACATTCGGAATATCAAGTCCCGTTTCTATGATGGTGGTCGAGACAAGCACATCGATCTCTTTGTTGATAAAGCGGTGCATAACATCTTCAAGCTGACGCTCAGGCATCTTACCGTGTGCATATTCAATTACCGCTTCCGGAAGCATGGATCTCAGTTCAACCGCAACTCTCTCTATATCATCAACTCTGTTATATACGTAATATACCTGTCCCTGACGAGCCAGCTCACGGCTTGCGGCCTCTCTGACAATCTCCCTGTCATATTCCATGACATAGGTCTGAATAGGCCGTCTGTCCACCGGAGCCTCTTCCAGGATACTCATATCCCTTACTCCTATAAGGCTCATATGAAGAGTTCTCGGAATAGGTGTTGCTGTAAGAGTAAGCACATCAACCGTCTTCTTCATCTGCTTGATGGTTTCCTTATGCTTAACACCGAATCTCTGCTCTTCGTCTATTATAAGAAGTCCCAGATTTTTAAACTGAACATCCTTTGACAAAAGTCTGTGAGTTCCGACTACTATATCCACCGCACCCTTGGACATATCCGTTATGGTCTTCTTAATATCTTTCGGCGTACAGAATCTGGACATCATCCTTATCTCGACCGGATAATCCTTCATACGTTCTTTAAACGTTTCAAAATGCTGTTCTGCCAGTATTGTCGTAGGAACCAGATAAGCAACCTGTTTCCCGTCCTGAACTGCTTTAAATGCAGCTCTTATCGCTACCTCTGTCTTACCGAATCCTACATCTCCGCAGATAAGCCGGTCCATGATACGGTCGCTTTCCATATCCTTCTTGGTATCTTCTATAGCCCTTATCTGATCCGGAGTCTCATCGTAAGGAAAGAGTTCCTCGAATTCCTTCTGCCATACCGTATCTTCGGAATATGCATATCCCTTTTCCTTACGACGTATGGCATAAAGAGTAACCAGTTCATCCGCTATGGAATCCACTGTCATCCTTACACGGCTTCTGGTCTTGTTCCACTCGGGACTTCCAAGCTTGTTCAGCTTAGGAGCCTTGGAATCCTTACTCGAATATTTTCCAATGATAGACAGCTGTTCAACAGGTATAAAAAGCTTACCGTTATTGGAGTACTCGATATTGATGTAGTCTCTTTTTCTGCCGTCCATTTCAACCTGTTCGATACCTCTGTAGATACCGATACCGTGGCGTTCGTGAACAACATAGTCTCCTATGCTGATATCGCTCAGGCTGTTAAGTCTTTCGCCCGCGAACTTCTTAGGAAGCTTTCTGTGTTTTTCGTTCTTCTTACTGAAAATGTCATTTTCACTGAGAACAGCAAGTTTTATATCCGTCATTTCAAAACCGACCGGAAGATGACCGTTTGTGATCATAACCTCCCTCGGTTCCAGAACTCTTGTACTGCTTGCGGAATAGAAGGCCGGAATGTTCTCTTCGTTCAGCCTGTCTGCAAGTCTTTTTCCTCTTGTGGTAGACGGAGATACTATAACAATCTTATACTTCTCGTCTCTCCACTTCTTTATCTCTCCGATAAGCCTGTCCACATCACCGTTAAAAGACATGATGCTTCTTGAAGCGACCTGAATCGACTCAGCCGCTTCAAACCCCGGATCCTGATGATAGAATTCCGAGAAAAGGATCGGCTTACGCAGGCTCAGTTCTGCTATGGTACGTACATTATCATAAAGTACGTCCATCTGCCCCGGGAGAATATATCCTCCCTCGAATCTGCCTTCCATCGATGCGGCAAATTCCTTATAATACATCGAAGCTCTTTCGGCTACTCTTACGGGATCATCCACATAAACAGGCGTTCCCTTAGGAAGATAATCAAGGAAAGATACTGTTGATGTATAAAAATATCCTATCAGGCTGTCTATACCCGACTTGGAATCAAATTCCTCTATATCTTCTTTTATATGCTTAACGGCCGAATTCAGTCTTGCATACTGCTCAGTCTTAAATGTCTTCTTAAGTTCGGCAGCACGTTTTTCGTGATCTGCCTCGATTCTTGATATTCCTCTGCTGATACGTGCTTTTGTGAGAACATATTCGGTTGCAGGGAATATACTGAACTCATCGACTGTCTCTATCGATCTTTGCGACTCCACATCAAAATATCTTATGGAATCAACTTCATCACCAAAAAGTTCAACACGACAAGGGCACTCTTCTGTAAGAGGGAATATATCGATTATTCCTCCTCGCACAGAAAACTGCCCCGGTGATTCAACAAGCGTTACATTTTCATAACCCAGCATGACGAGAAGGGACCTGACCGCATCTATATCGACCACCTCTCCTACTCTCAGTGATATGGTTCTGTCCTTGATATACTTGATATCAGGAAGCTTATCCATAAGACCGTCTACCGTAGTTATGATAACTGTAGGCTCGCCTGAAATTATTCTTTTTATGATTTCAAGTCTCCTGCCGGCTGTTACATTACCGTGCACATCGGCATAGTAAAACAGCACATCCTTTGCAGGATAAATAAATGTATTCCTGTCGTAAAATCTGTAGTCCTGATACAGCTTCTCCGCTCTGGCCTCATCATAGGTCACCATCAGAAGAAACGGATTCTTCCCTCTGGTAGCCTCTGCTATAAGCGGTCTTGCAGAGTCGGTCATCCCCCAAAGCTGAAGAGGACGGGCGGAATTCTTAATCTTAGATACGATTCCCGCTTCCTCGACAGGCGAGATAAGCGCCTTCATAGCAGTTTCTCCTTTTTAATGACTGAACTTATTCATAGCCGAAGCTACTCCGTTCTTAATTATCTCTATTGTTGCATCTGCTGCCGTCTTAACCGCATCACGTACCGTAGGGAGTTCGCTGTCAGAGAATCTTCCGAGTACATGATCTGCAAGATCCCAGCCCTCGGGTTTCTTTCCTACCCCGATCTTTATCCTGTCAAATTCTTCCGAATCGATCATCTGTATGATATTCTTCATACCGTTATGACCGCCGGCACTTCCTTTCTCGCGGATGCGGACAATTCCCACATCGAGATCCACGTCATCATATATGACTATCAGATCCTTGGGCTCGCATTTATAATAATGCAGAAGCTGCTGAACAGACTCTCCGCTCAGATTCATATATGTCTGCGGCATGGCAAGAAGCACTTTCTCCCCGTCCAGTATAAGGCGTCCCGTAAGAGCCTTGCATTCTGCTCTGTCGATACGGATATTATATCGGTCTGCCAGCTCCGTCACTGTGGAAAATCCCATATTATGACGCGTTCCCGCGTATTTAACACCCGGATTACCGAGTCCTACTATTATCTTCATAAAAATCTCCGTCTGAAGCAATTCGGCAAACTAGATTCCGGCCTTCTTGATCCTTTCAGCGGCCTCAAGCTGCAGATGTGTATTAACACCCAGTATCTCATCGTTGTTATCTACCGGAACAGCATCAACTTTCATTCCGGCGCTCTTGATTATCGATATTGTATCTGTCAGGTAATATTCTCCCTGAGCATTGTCATTCGTAAGCTTCTCAAGAGACTGAGAAAGAGCTTCGGAATTAAATACATATATTCCCGAATTTATCTCCTTAACAGCCGCCTCTTCTGCCGTACAATCCTTCTGCTCTACTATTTTCTGAAATGCACCATTTGTATCTCTTATGATTCTTCCGTAACCTGTAGCATCCGGTAAGATAGCAGAAAGAACGGTAACTCCGTTTCCGCTCTTTGTATGAGTATCCACAAGCTTCTTAAGAGTCTCACCTGTAATAAGAGGAGTATCTCCGCAAAGGATCATGACATTCCCGTCTACGCCTATAAAATCCGATGCACACTTTACAGCATGTCCGGTTCCGAGCTGCTCCTTCTGCTCAGCAAAAGTTATAGGTTCTTTAATCTCGCCTATCCTTATATAGCTCTCAACCTCACTCTTAACAAGGCTTCCCTTATATCCTATAATAACGCAGCTTTCTTCAGCTCCGGCTGAAGCTGCCGCCTGAAGCGGATAAACAACCATAGGTTTATCGCAAACCTTATGAAGTACTTTCGGAAGATCCGAAGCCATTCTTGTACCCTTGCCGGCGGCAAGTATAATACATTTCAGTTTACTCATTCTTCTGCTCCTTTTACAATCATAAACAACTCACGTTATTATATCGTTTCGAAATGCATTTTTCAAGCTTATCAATTCGCTGCGATTAGTTCATTCACTTCGACAAGCGAAGAGCGCGTCTCACCCGTCCACCAAAGTTCTCTGAGACGTGCGCTCCCTTGTCTCATCGAACAAAATAAAAATGAGGACTTCGGATCATCGATCCGAAGTCCCCGTAACCCCACAAACTGAAGTGATAGATTGTCTATATTAAATTTCTTCTTCGGTAATCGGTGTCTCAGCATACTTTTCAAGTATGTAGTCCTGAATACGAGCTCTTGTTTCGGAGTTAATTGGATGAGCTATATCCCTATACTCGCCATCAACTGACTTACGGCTTGGCATTGCGATGAAAAGTCCCTTTTCACCCTCTATGACCTTAATGTCATGGATAACAAACTCATTGTCAATCGTGATCGAAACAATAGCCTTCATCTTACCTTCTTTTGTTACTCTTCTTACTCTTACATCCGTTATCTGCATTGAAAAAGCCCTCCCTTTAGAGTGTATATCTAAAACTCTTTTCTATTACGATTTTCGGTTTACCCGGTTCACCGGTATGTACTGTATTGGCCTTAATGGTATCACGGCTTTCTACTATACAATTTTCGATGTAGCAGTTATCACCGATATGCACATCATTCAGTATTATTGAATTCTTGATAACGCAATTGTTACCAACATATACCTTCTTAAAGAGAAGAGAATTCTCAACTGATCCGTTAATGATACATCCACTGGCTATTAAGCTGTTTGATAGTGTTGCATCTCCGTTATACTTTGCTGGAGGAAGATCCTCTACCTTTGTATAAACGCCCGGATTCTCACGGAAGAAGAAGTCTCTTACATCTCCCTTCAGGAAATCCATATTCGTTCTGAAGTATGAATCCACAGAACCAATATTTCGCCAATAAGTCTCCAGCCTGTATGCATTAATCTTTTTAACATTCTTATATCTGATAAGAATATCTTTAACGAAGTCCGTTCTTCCTTCGGCCGCGCACGCCTCAAGAAGCTCAATGAGCTGACGGCGTCTTACTACATAAACTCCGATGGATGCTGTGTTTGTTTCTGCTACGAGCGGTTTCTCTTCAAAATCGAGAACTCTGCCGTTTTCTCCGACCTTTACAACTCCGAATCGGCTGATATCGTCCTCATCAGCCTTGATGTCCTTCGTCACAATAGTAATGTCTGCATTTTTGGCTATGTGGTCCTCAAGTACCTTATTATAATCCATCTTATAGACACCGTCTCCCGATGCTATAACTACATAAGGTTCATGTGCATCCTTGAGGAAATTAATATTCTGATAGAGCGAATCAGCTGTACCTTTATACCAATAACTGTTTGTACTTGTTATAGTCGGTGTAAAGATGTACAGGCCGCCCTGTTTTCTTCCAAAATCCCACCATTTAGAGGAATTAAGATGCTCATTCAATGACCTGGAATTGTACTGTGTAAATACAGCAACCTTCTGGATATGGGAATTCGACATGTTCGACAGCGAAAAGTCAATTGCTCTGTAGCAGCCTGCCACCGGCATAGCAGCTACCGCACGCTTAGCTGAGAGGTCTCCCATTCTGCTGCTGTTTCCGCCTGCTAATATAATACCTATCGCTCTCATCACTCATCATCCTCCTTTATAATTGATCCGCCACTTTGGAGTATTCCGTCAGGATACTCTTCCGGTGTGGTCACACCGAGGATTGCAGTGTTCTTTCCGATCTTTACATTATCAGGAACTACCGAATTCTCTCCGATTGTCACAAGCCCGAACGCATATACCGCAGGCTTATAATCATTCTGAGCTTCTTCACCTATACCGAGCTCACAGTTCTTACCTATTTTCACCCCTTCGGCAAGAACAGATTTATCCACTATAGCTCCATCGCTTATCTCAGCGTTGTTCATGATGATTGAATTCCTGACAACGGCACCCTTTCCGATCTTTACGCCGGAACCGATAACGGAATTCTCAACATTTCCATATATTTCAGTACCTTCTCCAACGATACTCTTCTTTACGCTGCTTCCTTCTGCGATATACTGTGGCGGAAGATTGTCACTCTTGGTATAGATTCTCCAGAACTCCTCATAGAGGTTGAACTCCGGAATAATGTCTATAAGTTCCATGTTGGCTTCCCAGTATGAACCGAGTGTTCCAACATCTTTCCAATATCCCTTGTAATCATAAGCGCATATCTTGCAGCCCTGATCATGGCAGCTAGGTATTACATGCTTACCGAAATCACATGAAGGGACATCTTTCATCTCAATCAGTTTGTCATGAAGAAGTTTCCAGTTGAATATATATATTCCCATAGATGCCTTGTTGCTGCGTGGATGTTCGGGCTTTTCTTCAAATTCCTGTATAACGCCCTGCTCATCCGTTATAACAACACCAAAGCGGCTAGCCTCCTCCATTGGCACCTGATAAGTTGCAATAGTTACATCAGCGTGAGAGGACTTGTGGAAGTCCAGCATCACTTCATAATCCATCTTGTAAATGTGATCTCCCGAAAGGATGAGCACATATTCAGGATTATAGTATTCCATATACTCCAAATTCTGATAAATAGCATTTGCAGTTCCAGTATACCATGATGCATTCTCCGCTTTCTCATATGGCGGAAGAACCGTAACGCCACCAAAGCTTCTATCCAAATCCCAAGGCATACCAATACCGATATGCTGATTAAGACGAAGCGGTCTGTACTGAGTAAGTACACCTACGGTATCAATTCCTGAGTTAATGCAATTGCTGAGAGGAAAGTCTATGATCTTATACTTTCCACCGAAAGCAACTGCCGGTTTTGCAAGCTTTGACGTGAGCACGCCAAGACGGCTGCCTTGACCACCCGCAAGGAGCATTGCGATCATTTCCTTTTTTACCATAATGTCACTCCTTCTAAGCATTAAAAAGTATGTGATTATTATAACATGACTATATCTAAAAATAAACCCTCTTTTTGTACATTTTCCCGAACAAGTATTCGATTTCAACGTTGTATTTAGTATATTTTGTTAAATAGTTCACGCACGTTAGTTTTTGTTGCACAAAATAATGCCTAATACAGGGTACATTTTTTGTTAAATATTCTTTAACTGTCGTTAACCAAGTGCCCAAAAATAAAGCCCTTTCGGGCATTTTTTAAGGCCGAACCAGATAAAACCGGTTCGGCCCCATAAATGATATATATATAGAGGTTTAGTCTATACCAAAATTATTCTGCAGGAACAGTATCTGTATCACCATATACTGTAGCCCACTTTGACTCACGCTCATCCATGATTGCCTGTCCGCCTGATGATAAGTAATCTGCCATGTACTTATCCCATGTAGCGTCGAAATCATCTACTGGAGCGATTACGCACTGATCATACATGATATCTCTCTTCTCTGAAAGTGCTGTTCCCATACCCTCTTCTGAATCGATAGGTCCAACATTTACATGAGATTCCTGTCTTGCGTCAACCTGTGCAATTCTGTTTGCCTCAGCAACGATCTCAGGCTCGATACCAGCGTAGCTGTGTGCGATTGAAAGTTCAGTCTTTGACTGATCCATAAGGTTAAGTCCGTTACATGTAATTGTGTAATCAATGTTAAATCCTGAGTTCATGATAGGATCGCCTGTTGCTGCGATTACTGAATATGAACCGTCATCGAGAACTTCATGTGTAACACCCTCATCACCAAGCTGGAGATACTGAATATGCTCAGGCTCTGAGATCCAGTCAAGGTAAAGAAGTGATGCAAGTGGCTCATCATTAGTCATTGGGAAGAAGATCTTTCTATCACCGGCTGTTGATGTAACATACTTTGTATGTCCGCCCTTTGAATCTTCAAATGGATCGATTGCTATGAATGCAGCGTCTTCGCCTATGATACGCTTAAGGTTAGCGTTGATAGAATCATCACCGTTTCTGAAAGGATAATCCCAGTTGTGTGAGAATGCGCCAACATAACCTGCCTTCATCATGTCATCCTCTGTTGTATCTCCGCTTCCGTAAAGAGCGAAATCCTTCCAGAGAAGGCCATCGTTATACCACTTGTTAAGAAGCTTGACAGCTTCCTTTGTTCCAGGCTCTGTAAGCTTTCTGTCATCGAAACCGTTAATATAGAACTCACGATCTGAAATATCAGGATCTATAAATGACTCAATAAGTGTAGCTGCTCTCCAACCTACATCATATGATACTGAGTAAGGTACCATCTTAGATGCATCAGCACCGAGAAGTGTCTCAGCGTTATCTCTGAATGCGGTTATAACCTTTTCAAACTCATCTCTTGTTGTAGGAATCTCAAGACCGAGCTTGTCAAGCCAATCCTTACGGATGAATGTATTAATTCTGTTTGTAGTAGCTCTCTTTCCTTCGATAGCCCATACAGTACCTGTGAACGGATCCTTATCCCAAAGCATGTTTGTGTCTCCGAGCCAGTTCCAGAGGTTAGGTGTAACGCTCTTATAATTGTCAAGGTACTCAGCTAAATCAAGTACACCACCCATGTTAGCGTATGTCTGAATAGTAGCATAATCATATGTTACGCAGATATCAGGAGCATCTGATGCTGCAAGGAGGTTATTAAGCTCATCAACCTCTGTCCATCTTGGAACAGCCTTGAACTCAACCTCAACGTTGTGATCCTCAAGCATTCCCTTCTTGATGTAATCTGTGTACATGTTGTTTGTAGGATCTGTACCACCATCGTTACCACGGTCATAAACTTCAACTGTGATATGTCTTGTGTCTGCAAACTTGCCGTCAACAAGCTCGCCGTTAGCATCAGCTCCACCCTCTTCAGAGCCTGCTTCTGTTGCTGCTTCTGTGTCAGCCTGCGTAGCTGCTTCAGTAGCTGCTGTAGTGTCTCCACCACTGCTTTCTGTTGTAGCATCCTTAGCACCGCCACAGCCTGCAAGTTGCAGACATACTGTTGCAGCAAGGATAACAGATAATGCTTTCTTCCTCATTTTTCTTCCATCCTTTCTTTTAGAAAAATTTGATGTTTTTATTCTTTAACAGCTCCGACTGTTACACCGGAGATAAAGTACTGCTGGAGCCATGGATAAACACAGAGAATAGGAATTGTTGAGAACATAACAACCGCTGCCTTAAGAGATTCCGAAAGACCGGGAGTTGTGAAACCTTCCTGTGTTGCAACATCCACGCTGTTTATATTATTAATGATATTGTAAAGAAGAAGCTGTATAGGATAATACTTAGGCTCCTTTATAAACATAAGTGCGTCCGAATAACCGTTCCATCTTCCTACTGCATAGAAAAGAGCAAGAGTTGCGATAACCGGCTTTGAAAGCGGTATATAAATCTTTCTGAGTACCTGGAAGAAGGATGCTCCATCCATTTCTGCCGACTCTCTGAGTGACATAGGTATTCCGAAGAAGAAGTTCTTCATAATGATCATGTTAAATACCGACAGGCAGTATGGAACCACAAGTACCAGCGGATTATCAAGAAGATGAAGACTCTTCATAAGAAGATACTCAGGAATTGTTCCTGCATTGAAGAACATTGTTATAGTAACAAGAACATTAAATGCATTTCTTCCCTTAAGATTATCGAATATAAGAGGATATGCACAAAGTATTGTCATTGTAAGAGACAGAATAGTTCCGACTACAGTAAGGAATGCTGTCCATACGAATGCTCTTATATATTTCATATCGGAAAGAACTGTCTTATATGCTCCTAAATTGAATCCCTTTGGTAAGAGATAAACTTCTCTCTTTACAAGATAATCAGATCCCGAAAGAGACTTGGCAAGCAGGTTTATCATAGGGAGCACACATATGATGATTACAAGAACACATAAGATTACGAAAACCACATCACCGGTTTTTGTTTTGTCTACCCTAAGCTTGTTTATATCTATATCCAGTTTTCGCGCAGCCTTGCGCTCTATCATTTTTTCATTACGCGTCATTTTGCACCATCCTCCTAAAAGATTCCTCGTTCACCAAGTCTCTTGGCAATTCTGTTGGATATAAGAAGGAATATCAGTCCTATTACAGACTGGAATAATCCAACCGCAGTCGTCATAGAGAACTTGAGACCCTTAATACCGTTTGTGTATACAAATGTTGATATAACGTTTGCAACATCCATAACAGTATTATTCTTCAAGGCAAATGGTCTGTCGAAGCTTGATCCGAGGATATGTCCGAGATTCATGATAAGAAGAACTACGATCGTAGGACGAATACTCGGAAGTGTTACATGCCATATCTTCTTAAATCTTCCTGCACCGTCAACCGCCGCTGCTTCATAAAGCTCAGGGTTGATACTTGTAATAGCTGCAAGATATATGATGGAGTTCCATCCAAAGCTTTGCCATACACCGATAAAGATATACGTAAATACCCAGTGCGTTGAGTCATTCAGGAACGGAACCGTACCCAATCCCATCTTCTCAAATACAACGTTTACAAGACCTGTACTTGGAGCAAAAAGCTGAAGAGCAAGACTTGATATAATAACCCATGACAGGAAGTGAGGCATATATGCTACTGTCTGTACTGTCTTCTTAAACTTATGTCCTCTAAGCTCATTTAATATAAGAGCGAAGATGATAGGTGCCGGGAATCCGATAACCAGATCAAGTAAGTTAAGCAGAAGGGTATTTCGTACCGAATACCAGAAGTCCATGTTGTGGAATGCCTGATTGAAATACTTCATACCATGTTCTCCGGTAACAGGCATATCCCAAACGCTCATGTTAAGTTTGTAATCCTTCCAGGCAATCTGTATATATTGCATTGGAATGTACTTAAATACTATAAAGTAAATAAGCGGAAGAAGTAACATGGCATACAACTGCCAATACCTCTTAAAATAAACTTTTGCCGAACCTTTTCTGGCCGGCTTGCTCGCTGACTTGTTCATAGTGCCTCCGATATCACATAGTTTCTTTGTTGATTTTTTTTTCAAAATAGATTATAAATTATTGTTGTCAGATATAGTATTGCTAGGGTTGTTCAGTGCTTTGCAAAAGCTGTCGTCTTATGTTATATCTGCTTAGCCTATTTAGCTATTTTGACAAGGGAGCTTACTATGCGTCAGGATTTAAGAACCAATTTTACCGATAGACAGTACATGATGTCTGAGGATTACGAACTGTATTATTATCAGGATACACACTTCACTCCTACCAAACCACATCATCATTCCTACTATGAATGTTACTTCTTTATAAAAGGAGATATTGAATATGTTATAGATGGGGTTGTTTATCCCCTGCAGCCAAACGATATAGTAATTATCCCTCCCGGAATCAGTCACTATGCCAGATCCAATGACCCTGAGAAACCTTATCAACGTATTGTATTCTGGACAAGTAAAGAATACTTTGAATATTTCCGGTCAATGTCCTCGGATTTCAGCTATGTATTTAACCTTGCAACATATGAGAAAAGATACATACATCATCCCGACTTTATAACGTTCAATTCTCTCCAGACCAAGTTTTTCGATATAATTCAGGAGACAAAGCTTAACCGCTACGGAAAAGCTCCGAAGATAAATATTCAGATAGCCGATCTTCTTCTCAGTATCAACAGATATGTATATGAGAAAGATCATCCGTCTGAATCCAATACTCCGCCGAGCCTGTACAGCAAACTTATTACATATATAGAAAACAATATAAAAGAGCCCATCACGATAGATGAGCTCGCACGTAAATTCTTTGTAAGTAAGAGCTATATATCTCACACCTTTAAGGAAAACCAGGGAGTATCCCTTCATCAATATATAATGAAGAGACGCCTCCAGCTTTTCAGGGATTCCGTAAGAGAAGGCGGAGACATAAAATCAACATATCTGAACTGTGGTTTCAATGATTACTCCAGTTTCTACAGGGCATTCAAGCAGGAATACGGCATATCCCCAAACACCTTTAAAACCGAAACCCTGAGAACCACCATGGAGCACATGGTAAGCCAGCAGTCACACGACTGATAAACAGATTAAAACAGCCCGGATCGAACAATCATTGCCGATCCGGGCTGTTATTTTACGTCATATTACTCCTTTGAAGTTTTTACAGCTTCAGTAACTGCTGTTGCAAGGCCTGCAACACCTGCAAGCTCCGAAGGAATGATAAGCTTTGTAGACTTACCGTCTGCAGCTCTCTGGAATGCATCCAGTTTCTTAATAGTAAGAACCTGATCTGTAGGATTTGATTCATTCAGCATTCTGATACCGTCCGCATTTGCCTGCTGCACCGCACGGATTGCTTCGGCCTGACCTTCAGCTCTCTTGATAGCTGCTTCTCTTTCCGCTTCAGCTGCAAGGATAGCTGATTGCTTTGCTGCCTCAGCCGCAAGGATAGCTGCTTCCTTATCTGCTTCAGCACGAAGGATCTTAGCTGCTTTCTCACCTTCGGATACGAGGACAGCTGCTTTCTTCTCACCTTCCGCTCTGATAATCTGCTCACGTCTCTCACGCTCAGCCTTCATCTGCTTCTCCATTGATTCCTGGATAGCAGCAGGAGGCATAATGTTCTTAAGCTCAACACGGTTAACCTTGATTCCCCAAGGATCTGTAGCTTCATCAAGTGTAGCTCTCATCTTTGCATTAATCGTTTCTCTTGATGTAAGAGTCTGATCAAGCTCGAGATCACCGATGATATTACGAAGTGTTGTAGCCGTCAGGTTTTCTATAGCTGACAGTGGATTCTCAACTCCGTAGCAGTAAAGCTTCGGATCTGTGATCTGGAAGAAAAGAACCGTATCGATTCTCATAGTAACGTTATCTTTTGTGATAACCGGCTGAGGAGGGAAATCCGCAACCTGCTCTTTAAGTGAAACTCTTCTAGCAACCTTTTCGAAAACCGGAATGAGAAGATGAAGTCCCACTCCCCATGTACACTTATATGTACCGAGATTTTCGATAACATATGCATTAGCCTGCTTAACAACTCTTACAGAGCCGCAAAGAACAAAAAATGCAACCACAAGAAGAATAATTATTATAACACCACCTGGACCCATTAGTTAATTACCTCCCTTAAATAAACCTTTGTACCTTCAATATTTACAATCTCGGCAAAGCTGTCTTTCGGAATAACACTTCCGTTTTCCGATACGGCTTTCCATTCAACATCGCCCAGCTTAATAAGCCCTGTTCCTTCCGAAGCATCAACTGTCTCAAGAATCTTCACTTTCTTGCCGATATTTCGGTCAAGATTGGTAGGTGCTCCCTGTGCGATCAGTTTCTTCTTCGCAATAGGTCTGCATAACAAAAGCAGTATGGTTGATACTACTATGAACAGAATAATCTGTATGTAAGGATTAACTCCCAGATATGCAACTATCGCCGCTGCCACAGCTCCGCCGCAGAACCATATCGACGTAAGTCCCAGAGATACTATCTCCCATATGAGAGCCGCTGCAAAAATGATGATCCATATTGTTGCCGCCACATAATTCGCCGGCATTCCCGAAAAAATGCCACTCACATAAATCACCTCCTGTTAAATAAATACTTTTCCCCTGTTGCTTAATCCCTGTAATAATTGATGAGGCATCCCTTCTCTATTATGGTACGCTCATCATCAGTAAGTGCACCAAGTTTAAGTGAGATTTCCTTCATGTCCTTATTAACTATATAACCCTTTATAACTTCAGCCTTGTTCAAAAGAGCTTCTCTTACACCCGGAATAAAGATGTAATCGTCATTCTCAAGACCGAATGGATTATCAAGTGATATATCTGCAGAATCCTCATCTATAACAAACGGAAGCATACCCCAGTTGATAAGATTTGAACGATATCTCTTTGTTGCATATTCCTTAGCGATGTTAGCCCATCCGCCGAGAACCTTCTGGCATGATGCAGCCTGCTCACGAGCAGAGCCGTCACCCGGCTTAACAGCATAGATAGTTGTACCAAAACCGGTATTCTTACGACTTGTGCCCTCGAACTTCTCCTTTATGACAGGCATAACCTGCTTGATCTCAGGATAAACTTCGCATGGATGCTCATCATTTTCACGAGCAATCTCAACCGCGTGGAAAGCCTTAGCTCTTCCGACATATTCAGGATCCTTACGTGACAGAGTGAACTCTGCAAGTCCGATAGGATTTGATCTGAAGGATGATGTCTCCCCTGAAGGAATAAGCTCATCTGTAGTTGTAACCGGATCTGTGATTACAGAAGCAACCTTGAGAAGAAGGTTCTCCGTAAGTGCAGGCATCTCAGGCCAATCCTTGATATTCGGACCAAACTTGATGTCTTCTTCAGGACGTGCCTTGCCCCATCCGTCATAAACTCTGTTTGCATATATATCTTTATCAAAGAAATACTTAGGACCTGTGTATTCAACATCAAGATCTGTAGCAGGTGTAAGATATCCCTTGTTAACTGCTGTAGCCGCAATACTTCTTGCATCCATAAGAGCAACACTTGATATCTGACCGTTCTGGATCTTTGAACCTTCTCTGTTAGGGAAGTTACGTGTTGAATGTCTGATTGAAAGCGCTCCGTTGGCAGGTGTATCACCGGCACCAAAACATGGTCCGCAGAATGCTGTCTTCATAACTCCGCCGGCATGAAGTATCTCAGCCGCACGTCCGTTATTGATAAGTTCCATCATGATAGGAACACTTGCAGGATATACGGAAAGAGTAAACTCGTCACTTCCGATATAGTGACCCTTAAGAATATCAACGCTGTCACATATATTCTCGAATCCACCGCCGGCACAACCTGCGATGATTCCCTGCTCAACATAGAGTCGTCCGTCATGGATCTTATCCGTAAGCTTGAATTCCACGTCACCTGTAAGCTGCTTCTTACCGTTCTCTTCACACTCATGAAGAATGTCATAAAGATTTGCATTTAACTCTTCTATTGTATATGTGTTGCTTGGATGGAAAGGAAGAGCGATCATCGGACGAACCTTTGAAAGATCTACATATACAACACCATCATAGTAAGCAACCGATTCAGGAGTAAGCTCCTTATAGCACTCAGATCTGAAATGAGTGTCATACCACTCCTTTGTCTTCTCATCTGTAGCCCAGATAGATGAAAGACATGTTGTTTCTGTTGTCATTACATCTATACCGATACGGTAATCGCTTGAAAGCTTTGCGATTCCCGGACCTACAAATTCCATTACCTTATTCTTAACATAGCCGTTCTTAAATACGGCACCGATTATGGCAAGCGCCACATCCTGAGGGCCGACACCCTTTGCAGGCTCTCCGTCAAGATATACGGCTACAACGCTCGGGCGGGCAACATCATAAGTTTTTCCGAGGAGCTGCTTTGCAAGCTCTCCGCCGCCTTCACCGATAGCCATGGTACCAAGAGCACCATAACGTGTATGGCTGTCCGATCCGAGGATCATAGCTCCGCACTCGGCAAGTTCTTCTCTTGCATACTGATGAATAACAGCCTGATGAGGAGGAACATAGATTCCACCATACTTCTTGGCACATGAAAGACCGAATACATGGTCGTCTTCGTTAATAGTTCCGCCTACTGCACAAAGTGAATTGTGACAGTTTGTAAGTACATAAGGAATCGGGAATTCCTTAAGTCCCGAAGCCCTTGCTGTCTGTATAATACCGACAAATGTGATATCATGAGATGTCATCTTGTCAAACTTGATCTTAAGCTGCTCTGTATCACCGCTTGTATTGTGCTTCTGCAGAATACGATAGCCGATAGTTCCTTTTGCGGCTTCTTCCTTAGTAGTTTTTACTCCCTTAGATGCAAGTACATTTGCTGCCGAAGCATCATCCGGCACGAGCTCACTGCCATTCAGAAGATAAGCTCCTGTCTCATAAAGTCGTATCATTTTTTCCTCCCTGATGTTACTGTTTTTCCGCAATGCGGATTATATATAAATATTTTATTTATACTCGCTTATAACTTTTTCGTAATTTGTGAGTCCATCTCCCCTAGGAAGATCCCCCTTCTTCTGTGCCATGATATCGCCACGCGTACTATTATACGCATCCTGATCCGAAACGTCATCAAGATTATCTACAAGATAGTATGAAGTTCCGCCGTAATCGGCAGTAACCACGTAATGCTCAACCAGACACTCTGTTCCGTCAAAACGCATCAGTGCATCGATGGTCATTTCAACACCGCTTTCGATTGCCGATACAGTTGTTACGGCATACTTCGGATCACCAACTCCGTCGATGGTTCCGATGAATATGCACTTAACCTCACCGTCCGCAAATGTAAATACATAGCAGCCACCGCTGATTGCATCCTTAAGTATCATTTCCGGAATATCATTATCATCAAAATCATAGATGATTATTACATTCGGAACTAAATCTTCATAACTTATATCCTGAGATGAAAATATAACATCTCCCGTACTTTCGCTTTTGACATCAATACCCTTGGCAATAACAGCCTTAAGGTTCGGCTCGATATCTTCAACGAATGCCTTATAAGCCTTAGCCCATCCCGGTGCGATAAGTGCTTCTATTTCGGAAACATCTACACTATCACCATAGATACGCTTCAGTTCGTTCACATACTCCTGAGCTGTATCCGTATCTTCCTTCTGTGCAGCTTCAAGCCCCTTCTCAAGGCCGTAAACCTTACCCTTTTCGTAAGCTTCATCCTGAAGTTTCTGAAGTTCCTGATTATACTTGGAACTGTACTTCTCATCCAGAGGATTATCGATGCACTCTTTTGAAGCATCATAAGCATCGAAGTAGTCCTCTTCTTCGATCATAGTACTTATCTCATCGATAGCATTTTTATAATACTTAACGAAGTATAGCTCTTCATCCAATTCCTGAGCGTAAGTATCATCATGGAAGAAATTCTGAGCCACTTCAATGTATGCAACAGCTCCGTCTTCATCTATCGTTCCGTCCTGGAACTGATTGAACTTATTCTTAAGATACTCATCAAGATTTGTATCGATAAATTCGCTGTACTTTTCGCGGTCTGCGTCACTGTAATCACTCAGATGATCGGTATCCTTGATGCTTATATCATATACTTCATCAAACTCATCCCAGATTGCAAAAAGGTCATCGCCGTCATTCATGATACAATCGTTGTATCCCTTTTCAAATATGGTTATAAGCTGTCCGAGATTTATGTTCTGGATATATTCTATATTCTTGTTCTTATACTTTCCGATCTTTTCGACCGCAAGAATTTCTTTAAGAGTATCCTCATATTTCTGCTTACCGTCTACACACGAGTTAGTTTCCGAGATCAGAAATCCCTTTATCTCTTCGTCTATCGTATCCGCAGCGAAGAATCCAACCTTATCATAATAAGCAGCCGCTTCCTCACCCTTTCCTTCTTTAAGAGCCTCAAACATTTTATTCTTGTTGATCCCCGGCAGAACAAAGATTATTGCAGCCGCTGCTTCAAGGATAATAGCAACAATAGATACAATGCATATAATAAGCCATTTTCTGTTCTTCATCGCTTTCCTCCCTTACTCTTCATCCTGCTCTGCTTCGGTATTTTCCTCTGTAACATTATCGGTCTCCGGACTCTGATCCGAAGCAGATGCTTCCGTTACAACAGGTGCCTTAAGCTTATCCTGCGCCGAGCTGCCGTAATCCGTCTTCGGCATACCAAACAGGATGTATATAACTATAACTGCGGCAAGGCCGAGAATAGCAATTATCATAGAAACAAGTCCGACAGCTTTCAGGCCTCCCGAACTCTTCTTTGCCGTTTCGGGCGGCTGTGGTACTCTCATCTGCTGCATCGGACCGGAGCCGGGCATCATCGGACCGGAGCCGGGCATCATCGGGCCTGAGCCGGGCATCATCGGACCGGAGCCGGGCATCATCGGACCGGAGCCGGGCATCATCGGACCTGAGCCGGGCATCATAGGACCTGATCCGGGCATCATCTGTGCCGCCTGAGGATTACCATTAAAGCCTACGTTCTGCATATTCGGAATACTATTCTGCATATTCGGAATACCATTCATCATCGGTCCGGGCTGCCCCATCGGACCGGAACCCGGCATCATAGGGCCTGATCCGGGCATCATCGCACCGGAACCCGGCATCTGCTGATTCTGCTGCTGCATCAGCATATCCGTTGTAAGAATTGTTGTAGCCGGTTCATCCTGAACATTCTGCTGCGTCAGCATATCTGTGGTAAGAACGGTAGTAGCCATCTCTTCCGGCTGACCGATCATATCAGCAGTAAGCACGGTAGTTGCGGACTCACCCAGATCATCCGGGGTTCCGGTCTCACCGGCAGCCGCTGCTGCCGCATCTTCGATTGCACTTTTCATAACATCATCCATTGAGATGCTTTCAGCCTCTGGCTTCTCATCCGGAATAACATCAAAACTATCGTTGATATTCTTTTCGTCTGCCATACCCTTCTTCTCCCTGTAAAACATTTAACATATTTTCATTTTCCTTTAGGATATCATCACTCGGATACGTCCGCAAGTTTAAATGTAGTGAGACTGTTGGCATCTATAAGCGGTTCTTTCACCACTCTGCTCGCCTGTCTCTCCACACATCTTTCGAAGAAGTTCCTTACTTCTCTTGCATTTGCGAAGTTTTCTCCATGATGCAGTGAAATATCATTCAGGAATTCCCTTACATGAGTTTCTGCATCTTTATCCATCAGATAATCATGTGATTCCGCCATGTCGGTAAATATCTTAAACATTTCTTCACCGCTGTAATCCGGGAATTCTATGAATTTATTAAATCTGGATTTAAGCCCCGGATTGGAATTAATAAACTTTTCCATTTCCTTTGTATATCCGGCAACTATAACCACCAGATCATCTCTGTTATCTTCCATTCTCTTAAGCAGTGTATCTATTGCTTCCTGACCGAAGTCTTCACCTTCTTTTCCGCCCGCAAGAGTATAGGCTTCATCTATAAAGAGCACTCCTCCCATGGCACTGTCTATAACTTCCGAAGTTTTGATAGCTGTCTGACCGACATATCCTTCTACAAGACCGGACCTGTCTACCTCTATCAGCTGACCTCTGCTGACAACACCAAGCTGATGATATATCTTTGCAAGAAGTCTTGCGACCGTCGTTTTACCTGTTCCGGGATTTCCCGAAAAAACAAGGTGAAGCGATATATCCGGAGTCTTAAGTCCGAGCTTGTCACGCATAGTTTTTACCTTAATAAGATTAACCAGACTTGCGAGATTCGTCTTAACCTTATCAAGACCTACCAGACTATCGAGTTCTTCCTGAAGCTCTTCCAGCGATTTTTCATTCTTAGGAACACCCGGTTCGAATTCATCCGATCTGCCGCGGACTCCTCCGCCCATAGAAACCGTAGTACCTCCCATTCCCTGATTTCTGTTAATGCCCGCTCCGAAAGAGAGCGGATCCGGATGAGTACTTTCCGGTCTGTTTCCGCTTTTACTGCTATGGAAGCTCACCTTCTCGCTGTCCGAATTAATGGTTTCGGATCCGCATACATTAAAACTCTTAATATATGCATTCAACATATTTATATAACGGGCAAGTCTGTCAGCTTCTCTGTCACTTATCCCGCCGTATGCGATAAACTCGACACCCGCATCATTAAAGCATCCGACAAGATACTTGGATAAGGATATACCGTATCCGGTTCTCTTGGACATCGGTGATGTATCATCCGCAACAAAGTACATGAGAGACTGCGGAATAGCTGACAGGAACATATCATCTCTGCACCTGTCTGCAACAAACCTTCTGAAATTCTCAACGGTGATTATTATACCGAGATTACGGTTTATGAACTCCACCTGCTTATCTATCTCTTCACTGTTCTGATCATACAAAAATCCGAAGAACGTCAGCATATCGTCCTTTAAAAGATTTCTGAGCGAAAGTCTTGAATTCGGTGGATACTTACTGTTTGGATTGTTTGCTATATCATCCGCATATTCGAGACAAGTATTTATCATTCTTCTTATATCTTTAGTAACCATAGTTTCACCATTCTATAAGTTTTTAGCTATCCTTTATTATATACTTGATTCAACCCACTTTTCAATAGTTGTGATTTTTTCATCGCAAACTTGAAAATGAAAAAATTTATTGATTTTTTGCAGAAATTCCTTAAATTTTCTTTACATTTGAAAAATATCTGATATACTATAAAAACTGTGCGTTATAAAAGTAATAAAAAGGAAGAAAAAGCAATGGGAAAACATGTTGAAATCAGATGGCACGGACGTGGTGGTCAGGGTGCAAAGACCGCTGCCCTTCTGCTTGCCGACGTAGCATTTAACACCGGAATGTACGTTCAGGGCTTCCCTGAATACGGTCCTGAGAGAATGGGCGCTCCTATTACCGCCTACAATCGTCTGTCAGAGACAGAGATCAGAAATCATTCCAACATTTATTATCCTGATTATGTAGTAGTTGTTGATGAGACTCTGCTTCATACGGTTGATGTGACTAAGGGTCTGTCTGCCGAAGGCGGTATCATAATCAATACCGAAAAGAATAAGGAAGAGATTATTCCTCTTCTCAAGGGATATGAGGGAAAAGTTTATACTATCGATGCTCGTACCATTTC
>DEFA01000037.1:40387-40587 GCA_002350525.1 Lachnospiraceae bacterium UBA2864
AATATGGCTAATAATATAAGAACAGATATACATAAAGTTACGGAGACCGCTCCTTATACCGATATCACTCCGGGTAACGCGGTTGCCGGAGGCGGCGGTGCCAGAGAATTCAAGACAGGTGAGTGGCGCACTTCTACTCCTGTTATCGATTGGGATAAGTGCAATCAGTGCCTTATGTGTGCACCTATGTGTCCTGACAG
>DEFA01000037.1:40690-73553 GCA_002350525.1 Lachnospiraceae bacterium UBA2864
GGTGCCTGCAATTTCGGCGCTATTACTATGAAGGAGGGTCTGTAATATGTCATCAAAGAGAGACAGAATGTCAGGAAACGAGGCAGTCGCACTCGCTATAAAGCAGGTTAACCCTGACGTAATGCCTGCATTTCCTATCACACCGTCAACAGAACTTCCACAGATCGTATCAACATATATTTCTAACGGAGATATAGATACAGAGTTTATACCTGTTGAGTCTGAGCACAGCTCAATGAGTGCCACTATCGGTGCTTCCGCAGCCGGTGCAAGAGCTCTTACAGCTACATCATCGGCAGGACTCGCATTCATGTGGGAAGAGCTTTATGTAGCTTCATCTTTCAGACTTCCTATAGTTCTTTGTCTTGTTAACCGTGCTCTTACGGGACCTCTTAACATCAACTGCGACCACAGTGATGCAATGGGTGCCAGAGATTCAGGCTGGATGCAGGTTTTCGCTGAGACAAACCAGGAAGCTTATGATAACTTCATCATGTCATACAGAGTAACAGAGCATCCGGACGTTATGCTTCCGATGATGGTATGTTATGACGGTTTCATCACAAGCCACGCTGTAATGAACATTGATACTATCGATACTTCAACAGTAAGGGATTTCGTAGGAACTTATAAGCCTGACAATTTCCTTCTTAACAAGGATATGCCATATGCTGTAGGACCTTACGCAAATTCTCCTTTCTATATGGAAACAAAGTACAATCAGGTAGAAGCCATGAGACGTGCGAAGAAGGTTATTCTCGATGTATGTGCGGAGTTCGAGAAGATCTCCGGACGTAAGTACGGTCTCTTCGAAGAGTACAAGATGGAGGATGCTGAGTACGCTGTTGTTATCATGGGTTCTGCAGCAGGCACAACAAAGGATGCCGTTGATGAGCTTCGTTCAAAGGGTATCAAAGCCGGTATGATCAAGATCCGTGTTCTTCGTCCTTTCCCTGGAGAAGAGCTTGCAGCCGCTCTTAAGAACTGTAAGGCAGTTGCTGTTATGGACAGAGCTGAGAATTACTCAACCATGAACGGTCCTGTAGGTTCAGAGCTTAAGGCTGCTATGTACGATGCAGGTCTTAATATCCCCGTACTTAACTACTACTACGGTCTCGGTGGACGTGATTACACTGTAGAAGAAGCTGAAGTAGTTTATAACGATCTCAGTACACTTGCCGACGGTTCTGCAAAGCCGGCACAGTTCCAGTACTTAGGTCTCAGAAAGTAAGGAGGTTCGGACGAAATGGCATATAATCTTAAAGAAGTAATGAATAAGCCGGAGCGTCTTACTCCGGGTCACAGACTCTGCGCCGGATGTGGTGCAGCTATCGCAGCCAGAACAGTTCTCAGAGCTCTTAAAGAGGACGATAAGGCTGTTGTCGGAAATGCAACAGGCTGTCTTGAAGTTTCAACATTCATGTACCCTTATACAGCTTATGAAGACAGTTATATACATAACGCTTTCGCTTGTGCGGGCGCTACTCTTTCAGGAGTTGAGACAGCTTACAACGCACTTAAGAAGCGCGGAAGAATCGATGAGGATGTTGAGTATAAGTTCATCACTTTCGGTGGTGACGGCGGTACATACGATATCGGTTTCCAGTCACTTTCAGGTGCTATGGAGCGTGGACATGATATGGTATACGTATGCTACGATAACGGTGCATACATGAACACAGGTATCCAGAGATCATCCGCAACCCCTAGATTTGCTGATACTACAACAACTCCTGTAGGAAGCCAGTCAAACGGTAAGATGCAGTCACGTAAGGATCTTGCAGCCATCATGGCAGCACACAACATCCCTTATGTCGGACAGTCTACATTCCTTCTCGGAATGAAGGATCTCTACGAGAAGTCCGAGCGTGCCATCTACACACCGGGTCCTGCTTTCCTTAACATCATGGCACCATGTCCGAGAGGATGGCGTTTTGATGCTTCAGATATGGTTAAGATCTGTAAGCTTGCAGTAGACACATGCTACTGGCCGCTCTTCGAAGTTATCGACGGAAAATGGATTCTCAGCTATAAGCCTAAGAACAAGCTTCCACTCGAAGACTTCCTTAAGCCACAGGGACGTTTCAAGCATCTCTTCAAGCCGGGCAACGAAAAACTCATCGCTGAATTCCAGGCAGAGGTTGACCGTCGTTGGGAAGAACTTCTCGCAAAGTGCGAAAATGCGTAAGCAACTATAATATAGATTAACTAAGGGACGGCGTAATAAGACGCGCCAAAGTAACCACCCCGAGATCACACAATTAAATGGTGACTCGGGGTGGTTCTTTGTCCCGTCCCAAATTACGCCTGTATCTTAACAACTCATAGATTATAGTTGCTTCAATAGCACTTCGCATATAGTTCCACATATGGCTATATCGTGAGACAAGGCAAGGAATCCCTTCGAGTCACCATTATATTGTGTGATCTCGAAGGGATTACCTTGACTTGCCGTATCCGATTTTACTTTATGTTAACTCTTGCGAAGTTCCTATATATTCGGTAAAATTAAATGTTAGGTATCGTTAACACACGAGGAGTGATTTCTATGGCATATGTTGAATTTCAGAATGTAAAGAAAATATATAAGAGCGGTGAGGTTGAGATACCCGCTCTCTCCGGTGCCACTTTCTCTATAGAAAAAGGCGAATTCTGTGTAATAGTAGGTGCCTCCGGTGCCGGAAAAACCACAATACTCAATATTCTCGGTGGAATGGATACCCTCACCACAGGCCGTGTACTGATAGACGGTAACGATATATCCGCTTATAACAAAAAGCAGCTTACCACTTACCGCCGCTATGACGTAGGATTCGTCTTCCAGTTTTATAATCTGGTCCAGAATCTTACCGCACTTGAGAATGTCGAACTTGCCGTACAGATCTGCACGAATCCTCTGCCGCCTGCCGAAGTTCTCGCAGAAGTCGGGCTTTCCGAACGCATGAAGAACTTTCCATCACAGCTTTCCGGAGGTGAGCAGCAGCGTGTTGCCATTGCACGTGCCCTCGCAAAGAATCCGAAGCTTCTTCTCTGCGACGAACCGACCGGTGCTCTCGACTACAACACCGGTAAGCAGGTTCTCCAGATCCTTCAGGATACCTGCCGCAGGACAGGAACCACTGTAATCGTCATAACCCATAACTCTGCTCTTACCGCAATGGCAGACAGGATCATAACGGTAAAAAGCGGCCGCATAGAAAAAGAGTATCTGAATCCGAATCGCGTGGATATAGCGGATATAGAATGGTAACCCGTTAAAGTATTAAGAGTTGAAAATATATGAGCAAGCATACCCGTAAAAAATCTTTAAATAAAACGATCTTCCGCGATATAAGAGGATCTTTCGGTCGTTTCTTTGCGATATTTGCAATCATCGCACTCGGAGTCGGCTTTTTTTCGGGTGTAAAGATCACTACTCCTATCCTTATAAACACGATCGATAACTTATATAAGGATAAGGCTCTCTACGATTATAAACTTGTCTCCACTCTCGGCTGGGAAGAAACGGATGTTGAGAAAGTAAGAAAGAGGCAGGACGTTGAATATGCGGAAGGAGCCTTCCAGTACGATGTCCAATGTCTTGATAAAGAAGATAAGGATATCGTCTTTAAAGCCTACTCTCTTACCGATAACATAAACGGTCTCATGCTGAAAGAAGGACGTCTTCCGGAAAGCCCTTCGGAAGTTCTCATCGATAACAATAACCGAAGCGGCTTCTCTATCGGAGATACCATGAGACTGTCTCCGTCAAACAGTGAAGAGACCCTCGATCATTTTACTAATACCGAATATACCGTTGTTGGTTTTGCCGACTCGGTACTCTATATAAATTTTGAACGCGGAAGCACCTCTCTCGGTAACGGAGTCGTAAACGGCTTCATGTACTTAACCAAAGAGGGCTTCGCCGAGGATGTCTATACCGAAATATACGTTAAGCTCCATGATGATTTTCTTTTATATTCCGATGAATATAAGAATGAAATGGATGATATAAGACCGGAATGGGAAGAAGCGGCGGATGACGCAGCCACAGACAGATACGACCGTATATACTCCGAAGCAGCCGAAGAAATATCCGACGCACGTGAAACTCTTTCCGAGGAAAAGGCTGATGCCGAAAAAGAACTGGCTGATGCCAAAAAGGAACTGGACGACGGAAAAAAAGAACTCGAGGATGCCGCTGCGGAAATAGAAGACGGCGAACGCGAACTGGCTGACGCATCTTCAAAGCTCAGCAGTGCCAAGAGAACTCTGGACAGCTCGAAGTCCGAACTTAACTCAGCCAAGACAACTCTCGATTCTTCCAAAGAACGTCTTGACTCTTCCAAGGAAGAACTTGATTCTTCGAAAGCGGTTCTCGACTCCTCTCTCACCCAACTTACGGAATCAAAGGCAGAACTTGATGCAGCCAAGGTTGAGCTTGATAAGAACGAATCCCTTCTTTCTTCTACCAAAGAAACCCTTGATAATTCGAAGATTGAGATTGACGCCGGTAAGGCACAGCTCGATGAAACAGCTGCAGCTCTTGCAGAAGCCGATACAGCTCTCACTGCTCAGGAAGCGGCTCTGTCAGAGGCTGAAACCCAGCTTGCTGCCGCAGAAATGTACGGTCTTATGGACGAAGAGACACTATCCGCAAAGAAGGCCGAGATTGCCGCAGGTAAGGCCGCCCTTACAGCGGCAAGAGAAGAATATAATGCAGGCTATAACAGCTATAATGCCGGACTCAGTGAATGGCAGGCCGGTAAAGCTCAGTACGATGCAGGTGTATCTCAGTATGAGGAAGGTCTCGCAAAGTTCGAAGCCGGTAAAGCTCAGTATGAAGAAGGACTCAAAGTCTGGGAAGAAGGTTATGCCAGATATAACGACGGACTTAAACAGTGGAATTCCGGTCTTGCCCAGTGGAATGAGGGTTATTCCCAATATGAAAACGGGCTCTCCCAATATGAAAACGGGCTTGCCAAATGGCAGTCAGGAAAAGCCGAATATAACAGAGGACTTGCCGAATATAACAAAGGCGTCAAAGAGCTCGAGGAAGGTAAAGCAGAATACGAGGATGGTCTTAAAGATTATGAAGACGGTCTTAAAGAATACGAAGACGGTGTAAAAGAATTCAACGAGAAAATAGCTGATGCGGAAAAAGAGATAGACGACGCAGAGAAAGAGCTTAACGATATGGAAAAGCCGGACACCTATGTTCTCGAGAGAAATACCAACATTGCATACTCCTGTTTTGAAAGCGACTCAGCCATAGTAGAACAGGTTGCAAGAATCTTCCCTATCTTCTTTATACTGGTTGCCGCCCTTGTATGTATGACTACCATGACCCGTATGGTCGAGGAACAGCGCGGACAGATAGGAACTCTCAAGGCTCTCGGTTATAGCAACGGCGATATCATACGAAAGTTCACCGTCTACTCCGGAACAGCCGCTCTTCTGGGATGCGTATCCGGTTACGCGGTATGTATTTTCATATTCCCATACTTCATATGGATCGCATATCAGATGATGTATATAAGTATCCCTCTGATATACATTTTCAACTGGAAGCTCGCGATCATATCTCTTGTCGTATCGATTGCATGTTCGGTCGGAACCACGCTTGTATCCTGCCGCTATGAACTTTCGGAATCAGCAGCAAGTCTTATGCGTCCGAAGGCTCCGAAGCCGGGTAAGAGAGTCTTCCTCGAAAATATACCTTTCATATGGAACCGTATGAAATTCCTCCATAAGGTATCGATAAGAAATATCTTCCGCTACAAGAGAAGATTCTTCATGATGATCGTCGGAATCAGCGGTTGTACCGCACTGCTTCTTACGGGATTCGGTATGAAGGACTCCATCGCAGGCTTTGCCGAAGCTCAGTATGATGAGATTCAGATTGCAGATATAGAAGTTACTTACAAGAACAGTACAGGAGACAAAGCGCCTCAGGATATAACAGACATGCTGGATGAAGACTCAGCAGAATACATGCTCATTCATTCATCAGCCTGGGATCTTCTGTATAAAAACTCAGTAAAGGGTGTAACCCTTATTGCCCCCGGTCTTTCATCCGATACAGATCCGGATATGTATACAGCCGGCGGAAAATACAGCAGCGACTTAAGCCATTTCTTCAAACTTGCAGATGAAGAAGGTAATCTTCTTTCAGCGCCTTCTTCCGGAGAAGCTCTGATAAGCATAAGTCTTTCAAAAAGATACGGAATAAAAGTCGGTGATGACATCACACTCCGTGATGAAGATATGAACGAGATACATGCCGTAATTTCAGGCGTATTCGTAAATCATGTTTATAACTATGTTTTCGTATCCCCGGATGATCTTAAAAATGATATCAACGGTGCATACGTAAATTATCCTGAAGGTACGGATATTCATAAAATGCAGAGCCGCCTCTCCGATCTGGAGGATACGGTTTATGTCACGGTCTTTGAAGATTTTAAGAACAGAATGTCGAAAATGATGTCCAGTCTGGACTACATCGTGCTTATAGTTATAATCAGCGCAGCAGGCCTCGCATTTGTTGTTCTGTATAATCTGACCAACATAAATATAACTGAGCGTATCCGCGAGATAGCTACCATAAAAGTTCTTGGTTTTTATCCCGGCGAAACCGCCCAGTATGTATTCAGAGAAAATATAGTACTCACATTCTTCGGAATGCTTGTGGGTCTCGGGCTCGGCATACTGCTTCACCGCTTTGTAATGGCCCAGATTGTGGTAGATATGGTCTTCTTTAAACAGGTGATTAAACCTATGAGCTATCTCTATGCCATAGTTCTTACCTTCATGTTTACGTTCCTTGTCAATCTCGTAATGCGAAGGAAGCTGGAACATATCAACATGGCCGAATCACTTAAGTCTGTTGAATAATACAATATATATTCTTTCACTGTTTTTCCTGGGTTTATCAAATGTGAAAGCATCATACGCGGCACCACCGGCGAATCCGGCACGGAGTGCCGCATTTTTAATCTCCTCTGCCGTAAACGGATGTTGTTTATGAAGCTCGGCATGTTCTCTCCAATTATGACCGTCTTTATATCTGAATTTAAGCCTGTATTCATGTATACGGTTTTCCCTGTCATAGGAATTCTCCCATACCGAAGTATAGGCTCTTCTTTTCTCCCGGAAAGTCCTATGTCCCAGCACTTCGGAATAGAAAAACTCTGTCTTAAGATCAAAGACAAACACTCCGTTCTTCTTCAGGACCTTCCTCACCGATGCCATTGTCATATACAGATCTTCTTCCGTGGTAAGATAGTTCACACTGTCACACACGCTGATAACAGCATCCTGCTTATCCGTGAGGGTAAAATCTCTCATATCAGAATAAATATAGGTAATGGGAGTAAGGTCATTATCCTTACAATATGTATCCGAAAGATTCTTCTCTTCTGCCACAAGCAGCATATCCTTTGAAATGTCTATCCCCGTCACTTCAAAACCGTCTGCCTGAAGAAGCATAGACATATTGCCTGTTCCACAGCCCAGTTCCGTGATCGACGAACATGGCTTAATATGATGGCGGAATAAGAGCTTCAGCAGATACTGCTCCCACTCCTCATAAGGGATATTGTCCATCATCCTGTCATATACTTTTGCAAATAATGTATACTGTTCCATCAGTCATTCATCCTCTTACCGACATAATTATATATAGCACTTATCACGAAGCAGAGTATACCGCTTATAAAGAAACTTATCGCATGTCCGAGAGTATTGTTATATGCTATATCGATCATAACAAGCTTAACTACACATATCATAGACAGTACAAGTCCGTACATACGGAGGTTGCTGTATTTCTTATAGAATCCGACTGTTATGCATACGATTGCAACCACAAAACATGCAATACTTATAGCCGCCTGTGGTGCCGAAGCCGAATCAAGTATCACATACATAAGGACAGTAAACTTCACACCCGAATATACATACTTATAATCATGGAAGAAGAAGTCTGACCTGTTAACATTTATACAGCATATAGCTGCAAGTATCATGACCGTTATCATCCAGATACCGGCTGTATCAATTTTATAGAGAAGTACCATTCCGCCCAGGATAAGTATTCCGTTAACACACAGAAGGAAATCTTTAAAGAACGGCTCTTCTTCCCTAGTCAGCCAGTCTTTCCGGAAAGGAGTAACGGTCGCTGCCGTATTTACTGCTGCCAGCACAGTAAACAGAACAAACGCCCTTTCACCATCATAAGACATAACACCTCGCAGATGTATATTATCCAGTATCTGACTGTACTTGGTTATTATGCCTAACAAAAGAAGCAAGTACAGTCCCGTCTTCTTAGCCATATCGTAGCTTCTTTTTGAATACATTATATAGAAAGCTGCGAAGATTATAACGAGTGCAAAGGTCGTGTCAAGAATATAATCTTCCTCAAAATGCATGAAGAGATATACAACGTATGAGATATAACCCATCACTCTATAAACTTCATTATCCGCTATGTATCCGTATATAATAAATGCCGCCACCGCCGGTACGATTCCGAATATTTCAAAATCTCCCGGTATTTTCTCGAGGCCGAAACAAAGTATATATCCGAGAAGCAGTGTCCATACCCAATAAGGCAGCTTCATCCACTCTGCGCGGCTGTCCCTAAGTCTGTATTCCAGAATGATCATCAGGACTCCCGCAATTATCGAATACAAAACACCTGTCTTCATACATTCGGAGTAATCACCGTATAAGAGTGACGTATGAAAAACAAAGCTTCTTACTACAATCAGAAGAATTATCGTATATACTGCTCCGAATGAATGCTTGCGCGTAAGAGTCTCTTCCTTATTCCAGCCCATAAAACATAACACAAGCATCAGGATAACATCTGCCGCAAGAAGCAACAGGCTGATATATGCAGCCGTATCCGACATTCTCAGGAATGCAGGGACTGCAAAATCCCTTAATCTCAGCTCATTATTCTTCACTATCATGCCATAAAGCGCGGATATCAGAATTATCAGATTCACTATATGGAATATATTGCACAGGATATAACCTCGTCCCGCTTTAATATCAAAGTATAAATATGCAAAACTGCCTATAAAGAAATAGATAAGCAGTATGATATATTTCGAATTAAAATTCTCGAAATTGTCACCTGAACAGATGAGTAAGCATCCGAAAAGTATTGATATCGTAATTCCTATCTGACCTATCACGGAATACATTCCGGACTCATATCTCTTTGAAAGATAAAGAGCCGCCACTGCCCATATAAGAAGGAATATGTAAAGCATCAGATCATTCAGAACTTTAAAATGGAGATTACTTACGAAAAGAGAGATAAATACCGCTCCCATTCCGCATCCGGACAAAGCCTCAAAAAAGCCGCTCCGTTCATTACGTCCGCTCCTCTCCAGCTTAAATACACCGGCTATAAGAAATGCAAAGCTTATGGCAAACATCATAAATACCTTTGCGGCAGTTCCGAGAGCCGGAACAAATACAATCGCAAAGAGAATAAGACTTATAAAGATAAGGCCGGAAGCCGCCACTGCCATAACATTCTTACCGAAGATTTCCTCTGTAAAAGAAGATTTCTTAGGTTCTCCGTACTCCGATCTGACAGTGCCATTCTGCTGCTCAAATATAGACAGTTCCTTACTTGAATCAGGATTATACTGATATACGTTAGTCGGAGTATTTATAGTCATTGCAGGTTTCGGACCCGAAGAAAATACAGTTGCCGGTGCAGGTGCCGCAGACGGCTCCGTAGGATTATTCGCGAATGGATTCGCAACTGCCGGCTGCGCAGGGGTCTGTATCGGCTGTTCAGTCGGATTGTTTGCAAAATGATTCGGTACTGCCGGCTGCACAGGGTTCCTGCTTTCGTATTCTCGTCTTGCGATAGCCAGCTGTGCTTCGAGATAATAGAGATTATCCTGAATATTCCTGATCCGATTATTTATAACCTGATCATTCTGAAAGCTGCCGTTATAAGACCCGTCTCTTATCTGATTGATAAGCACATTCAGTTCTTCTTTATCAAGAGCTACCTGCCGCTCCAATCTGTCCAGATTATCACTTACCATATATTCCCCCTCATATAATCACATAAAGATGCCTTCATACGAAATGTACTTCCGATTTTACAAGCATATACTTAGTGTACGTCCCAGTTTATAAGCGTACCTTCCGCATCATATACAAGTTTCAGTGAGAAGAAGTCTCTCCGCTCGTTAAGAAGCCTGAAAAAGATCTTATCGCCTTCCCAGATAGGCAGTTCCATGACTTTCTCTTTCTTAACCCATACCAGTTCCCCTTCATCACAGTCATGAATCTCACCTGTAAAACCGTCTGCCGTATAAAGATGCATATATTCTACCACGTTTTCCCCATATATAAATGTTATGACACCTCGTGCTGTATAGGAAATAAGAGTAAGGCCGGTCTCTTCATCCACCTCCCGGAGAAGACATTCATCCGGACTCTCCCCGTATTCAAAATGTCCGCCGATCCCGATCCATTTATCCTTATTAATATCCTTTTCCTTTTTCGTCCTGTGCATCATAAGGTAGGAGCCGTCACGCTCTATATAGCAGAGCGTTGTAAGCTCCGGAACTTTTATCTCATCCAATCCCACTTTAGTCTCCTTCTATCTTGCCGGCGAACCGCATTCAGGACAGAACTTACCGCTCAGCATTGCACCGCATACATGGCAGAACTGACTTCCCGAAGGTCTGCCCGGTACCCTCTTTCTGTGTTCACCCATCTTCTTATCCTTAGGCCAGGTTACATTATATTCCAGCTCACAGTTAAGGGTCTTACCCGGTTCAGCCAGAAGATTCCACTTAACCTCACCCGTCTCTTCATCGACTATTCCGTCCGAAAGCTGCAGGGGTTCTACCACGATGACCTTATCCGTAGATACCGGAATCTGATCTTTAACGAGCGTATTAACAGATTCGGAAGAATTATTTACAAGCTTTATACTGATCTTTGAAGTCGATCTTCTCTGATTCTTCAGGAATACATCCTGAAGTTTCTTCGGCGCTTCCGTACGTACAACCGTAAGCCTCTCATCCTGTCCGAGAGAGAGCATTATCTTATCGGTATCCGATGCCGCATCCACATAAACGGTTCCCGCAAATGTATCCCTTATATAAACCGACGCATCTGCAGGAGGAAGAGGCCAGTCCGCCGCCACAATCTCCGCGGTAAGATAGCATTTATTATCAACCGAAGGAACACTGAGAACGTTATAAACCGCATTAACCTTAAAGGCCTGAAGGTCTGCCATATTTCCGTCGGTATCCGTAAGAATGTCGCGAAGATTAGGAAGTATAAACGCAGTCATAGTCTCTTCTTCGGAAACCTCAGCCGTATCCATCTTAAGTGCGGAAACATCCATAGCCGCACCCATCATCATACTCGCCGCCATTCCATCTTCTAAAGCTGACTCACCCGAAGCCGCCGCTCCGAGCATAGCATTCATAGGCATGATTCCCTTCGCTCTTACCTTAGGCGGTTCATATATCGATAATTCTATAGGTGCGATAACCGGAAGCTCACCCGAGACCGACGGATTGCCCGTATACAGTGTAACCTTAACCTGTTTCCAGTCTTCTCCCGAGTTCTGTCTTATCCGTGCTTTCATGCTTACATCAAGAGGACTTCTGTCATCCCTGTACTGAATCTCATACTGCGGCATCCAACTGCTGTCAGTCTCCTGATACTGAAGTATAAAAGGAACCGTTCCTTCCTCTTCACTGATAAGTTCGGCTATGATAACCGGTTTCTTCTCTTCCTCAACCGCTTTACCATATTCTTCATTAAGTGCTGTCTGCTTTTCAACCAGCTCATCACGCTGTTTATGGAGCATAAGAATCTGTTCCGGAAGAGCGGCAAGTATCTTCTCCTGCTCCTCTATGGATATATTTGATCTGTTGGCAAAGTCACTGTTCTTTTTTCTTAATTCTATCATCATATCCGTCGTCTCTATCTGATATGCGATCTCATCAAGACGCTTTGCTATAACTTCCGATTCCTTCTTATCATCCCCGGACGCCGTAGGATCGGTAACAATCTGAATATTGACTGCTCTTACTTTCTCCGGGAATTTCAGCTTATAACTGTCCAGTACAGCACTCTTTGTCATTCCGGATATATAGACAACATTTCTTCCCGCTGCAAGACTCACTTCTCCGCATCTTGTAACGGTAGCTCCGCTTCGGAAAACCTGAACCTCCGTAACACTCGTTTTTACTCCCATTTTGTACCCCCTTAAAACTTTAAATACCTAATACTATATCTCCTACTTCTTTTGTATTTTCCGCTATATAAGAAGCTCCCGCTTCTGTCAGTTCTTCCCTCGAACCGTAACCATAGAGAACTCCTATTGATGCTATACCGTTAAGTTTCGCGCCATCTATATCAAAGCATCTGTCCCCGATCATAATGCACTGCGATCTGAGTTCCTCTGTAACCTCCCCATTATCACAGACATCTTTCATGGCTATTCCGATAAGCTCCTGTTTTGAATAACTGATATCTTTAAGCTCCGGTCCCACAACCTTCCTAAAGTATTTCATAATCCCAAAATGCTCTACTATCTTTTCCGAAAAAATCTTTGGTTTAGAAGTGACCACATAAAGGACTGCTCCCTCTTCGGAAAGCTTCTTCAGAACCTCTTCGATCCCGTCGTAAAGAGGTGCATTAAACATCTCACCTGCATTATAATACTCTCTGTAATATGCCGCAGCCTGTTTTGCATCTTCTTCGGAAAGATCGCAGAATTCCTTAAATGCAAGTACAAGCGGCGGACCTATGAATTTCTTTATACTCTCTCTGTCCTCCACCTCTATACCCATTTTATTCATGGCATATATGAGTGAATTAATGATTGCAAATTCCGACTGTGTAAGAGTACCGTCAAGATCAAAGAATACATATTTATACATTTCATATAAAACCTTTCTTCAGTATATCACAAAAGCTCTTTAATAACCTTTACTCCTCCGGCTGAGGTATTCATAAGTCTCTGCTTTAGTAAGATTGTCTTACCTGAATCTGTACTTGTCTGGATCAGTTCCTTTGCTCCCCTTACATACCTCATATATTCTCTTGCCGTATCAATCTTGTTAAAGCCGTCCGGTACCGGACAGTATCTTTTTCCGAAGAATCCGAAACGGAGCATGAACTTAGGATATATTATATCATCCATTGCCTGTTTGAGATACTCAGCATATAGTCTGCTGTCCCTCTCTGTGGCATGTCTCAGATAAAACTCAAGATTTCCCGTATCATTTGCGGTTTTAAGCTCAGCAGACGCAGCGATGAGATGCTTATCTTTCATCAACCTGAACAGGCCGTCCGCCACCGAAAGAATCTCTTTTCTCTTAAGACGGGACTTGCCGGCACTTACACCTTTGAAACGCTTTTCCGCTACATTTACGACATTACGCACTTCCGTAGAACCGAATACCGCCGGCACTGCTTCCCATCTGTCTTTTACAAATGATCTGTCACGGGACTTCTCCAGCATGAATCTGTTCCAGTTCTCACTGTCATACATGCTAAGGCCGCCCGGATTCAGTCTTTCAATCCCGTTCTCGATTCTTCTTCCATCCATACTGAGTCCGACAATGGAATCAAATCTCTGGAGGATACTGTTCTGTTCGCCCGAGGCATTCAGATTATCGGAACAGGTCATAAGATGCCAGATATTGGATACCTTACTTTCATCTCCTCCCGGAATTCTGAGAGCTCGTCCTCTCATCTGATTGGTCTTGACATAGGTTCCGGAATTGCTGCCTATGATAAGCGTATTGACAGCCGGTGCATCCCAGCCTTCACCCAGAAGTGCCGCCGTACCTATAAGTATCTCTATCTTTCCCTTTTCAAAAAGTTCCGTAACTTCGGATACTATCATATCACTGCCGGCTGACCCCACTTCGACTCTGGAGTAACCTGTAACGCCCAGAGGCTTAACCTTACACTTCATACTGTCATTCGAGATAAGTGACTCTGCCGCACTGTCCGGAAGGATCACAAGACTTCCCGTAAGTACACCGAGTCTTGTCCTGTATACTCTCTTCGATGCAGGATTACTCTCGGTATCCGCTTCCAGATATTTCTCAAGATTCCCGAGATGCTCCTGTCTTCTCAGTCTTTCAAAGACACTCGAAACACCGAGATCTGTAAGAGACTCTATAGTCTCTACCTTTGATATATCTTCCTTACGGATATGATCCATCAGAACGAGTGCACGGAGACGGTCTCCGCATACATGTGACTCAGACTCAAGTATATCCACTATCGCATTCAGCTTAGAAGCCGAACCCTTCAGGATTCTGTCCGCATTCTCCGTACCGAAGCTCAGTTTAACACGTCCGTCCTTCATAAGATGGTTGCCGGTAAGTATCTCTTTCAGCCATACCTTCATACTATCGGGATAACTTCCCGGATCATTTTCCAGTATATCCTTCATAAGAGGCAGAAACCAAGCTGTATCATATTTACCCGAATGCCCGGTTTCGGAGAGTCTCTCTGCTTCCGTCCGTACCATACTTACAATACGTTTATCCCATACAGTAAAGGCAGTTTCCGCGAGTTCCCGGCTTTCCTCCAGTTCCACCTGACATGTAAGGCTTATATATGCGGCATAACTTATGAGTCTTGATATATAATCGGGATTCTTAAGAATGATATCCTTATTCTCTTCCGGACTTATGAGGAAATTCAGCTTCTTCACCGCATTATAAAGTTCTTTACTTCTGAGTACCGCTATCTCACATTCCTTATTTCTGTATATTTCCCGCATTACTTTGGACTCTTCCTCTGCAGTCGGCTTACAGATATACAGGTAATCCTGATGCGGACAGAGACATTTTTTAACCACCATCTCCGGAATGGATATCTCCAGATCTATATCACCGCAAAGCTGTATATATCTCTTCCATTCAATATTGGATGTATCCATCGGAGGTGTCGCTGTAAGAGCGATAAGCGAGGCATCCATTCCACCTACAAACTCCGTCAGGGCTTTCCACCACTCTCTTTTCAGATGATGAGCTTCATCGAGACATATCACCTGTATTCCAAGAGATTTATACTGTTCTATTATCTGTTTAAACCTTTCACTTTCCTCTTCGGAGCTGCCTTTCTTATCTTTCGCTGTGTCCGTCTGATCTTCCGTCAAAACATCTTCGTCTTCAGAAGTCTCCTCGCTGCTTTTACCGTATAACTGATACAGTGCCTGATAAGTTGAACATGTTATGATGCCGGGATTTGAAAGATCTGTAGAGAAGTTCAGATTCCAGTAATCATAGAGGCCTTCCTTCTTCTCATCCACAAAAAGCGACAGGAATCTTTCTTTCCACTGGTTCCTGAGGTTAATTGTAGGCACAAGAATAAGCGCCCTGCAAGCAAGGCGCCTAATAGCCTCGAGTCCAAGCACAGTTTTTCCCGCTCCGGGAGCGGCAGATACGTGAAGGCGTCCGTCCTCCAGCATATACTGCATCTGTTCCAAAACTCTGTTCTGATAATCCCTTAAAGGGTATTTTAATTCTATGTCTTTATATAACTCCACCTGTATCCCCTTATGAAATCTGAGCAGTGAAAAGGTTGAAGTATATTCCTTTTCTTGCCAGAAGTTCTTTATGTGTGCCTATCTCCGCAATTCGATGGCCATCTATGACCATTATTCTATCAGCATTTTTAAGAGTAGACAACCTGTGGGCAATCGCAAATGTAGTTTTTCCGTTTGTCAGTCTTTCAAGAGCCTTCTGAATCATGAATTCGCTTTCCGTATCCAGACTGGCCGTTGCTTCATCAAGGATCAGAAGCTTCGGATCCGGAAGGATGGCTCTCGCGATGGCGATACGCTGGCGCTCTCCTCCCGAAAGAGTATGGCCCTTTTCGCCGACATAAGTATTATAACCGTCAGGAAGCTTCGATATAAAGTCATGTGCATTGGCAAGCTTCGCAGCTCTTATGATCTCTTCCACGGAAGCATCCGGTTTCGAAAATCTTATATTGTCGATAACCGTACCCGAAAACAGGAAGGTTTCCTGGAGGACAACTCCTATCTGTGAATGATATGACTCTCTCTTTACTTCCTTTAAGTCATTTCCGTCTATAAGAAGTCTTCCGTCATCAATCTCATATAAACCCATGAGCAGGTTGATAAGGGTAGACTTACCTGTTCCCGACGCGCCTACGATGCCTATCATTTCACCCGGTTTTATAACCGCATTTATATCTTCAAGTACCGGCTGATAGGACTTATAACCAAAGGTCGCATGGTCAAATGTAACTTCACCGCGTATATCTATATCCTTAACCTTGTCCTTCTCCTCAGGAACCTCCTGAGCGAGTACATCATAGATTCTTTCGAGGCAGCTTGTAAGTATCGAGACCTCCCGCGGAATCCTGTCCATCCAGCCGATATACTGAAAGAGCAGCAGCGTATAGGAAATGAACTGATACAGCTCACCTACCGACATCTCACCTCTAAAGACATTACCTCCTCCGAAGTATACAACTATTACGACTCCGGCACCCATAAGGATATTCATGCAAAAATCAAACAGTGCCCAGAATCTTTCATTTCTTCTCTGCACAAGGGCAAAGCTGCTCGAAACATTCTTGAATCTCTTTGATTCTTCCTCCTCTTTACCATAAGTCTTAACCACTCGCATACCGGATATAACATCCTGAAGTTCACTTGCCACATCATCATTCTTTCTGTACTGAAGATGAAATATTCTTTCAATGGTCTTCCTCATTACGAGAATGATAACGATAAGGAGCGGTACACTCGAAAACGTGAGGAGTGCCAGTTTCCAGTTAAGGAGCAGCATAAAGATCACATCCCAGATAAATATGAACAGGATGGCAAAAAGGTTACAGAATACGTCTTCCATGAAACCTCTTATGGACGTTGTATCCTGAATGATTCTGTTCAGAAGCTCTCCCGGTCTTCTGTCATTTATAAATTCGAGCGGCAGTTTCTGATACTTTTCAAAAAGCTTAACCCGGAGGTCTGCCGATATCCTCGCACCGATCTTGGCCGACGCGTTACTCTTCATGATATTCAGTATTACTATTGCAACACTGAGAGAAAACATGATAGAGAGAAATATAAGCGCACTTTTTATACTTCCGCCTTCCTTTAAGACATCATTGATAAGGTGCTTCTGTATCTCGGGATTAAGAAGAGTTGTTACAGCCACGAGTACCATGATGATGAATACTCCGAAGAAATCCTTCTTGTAAGGTTTTGCCATCTTCAGAAATACGCTTATAAAGCCGCCTTCTTTGGAACACTTAGGACAGTTCTTTGTGCCCGGTATAACACGACCGCACTTAGGACAGATCTTCTCATATTCGCTGCTTTCAACCTCCTCATATCTTCCCGATATAAGTATGTTTATACCTCTTGCAATATAAGCGTATCTGCCTCTGTGCTTCGCGGAATAATGCACCAGCACCCTGTCTGTTCCGTCACTTCTTCCGGTAAGTATACCGCCGCCGACTCCCGGCTCTGCGGTAACTTTCTCGAAATCGTGAATATCTATTATTCTTTTTTCCTCTCCTCTGAATATATATATTTTCTTCGTGGTAACTACAAGATAAGAGTTATCCGACCAGTTCCCTTCTTCATCGATATCTATGGGAACCGCATAATATATCCTCTCATCCTGCCCAAGTTCCACAGCCTTCTCTATATTCTTAGGAAGCATATAACGTAATATCATATCAAGTAACCCTCGCTATTTACAGAAACAGATCCAGCATCCTTCTTTCTTTATGTGAAAGCTCATCCACATCTTTAATCTCAAAACGGTTCTCATCAACATCACTGATTATGAGTCTTGTATCCGAGAGTTTCGCGACTGCGTTAGAGCCCATATTTATTGAAAACTTACACTCACCTTTATCCGTCAGTACATGAAAATACGCATAACCATATTCATCCTTAATACTGTAAATCTTCTGTATGACCGGAGTAAAGTAACTGAGTCTCAGCTGATTCTTTAGTATCTTCTGCGTTTCTTCCGTCATTCTGTCAAGGTCTTCGATTATGCCGATCTCTCTTTCTCCGTTACCATGTTCTCTTATGGACAGGAATCTGTCGGCGTCCGTGAACGGAAACAGTCTCACAACCTTTATGCGGTCATAATGAACCCCGTCATAATCAAGGCTTACGAAACCGCCCTCTGTCTCTTCGAACTTATCATTCCTTGAAATAATATGTATAGCCGTCATTTCTTCGGCTTTCTTCTCATAAATATTTAATGTGTTGTTCTGATTATTTGAAATGTCTGCCATATTCCCTCCTGTATAAACAACTTAGAAATTCGTCTGAAGAGCCAGCGCCTTGTTCTGAAGTTCAAGAAGACTTCTATAGATACCGTTCGGAATCTTATTAAGTTCATCTTCCGTTCCTTCTTCAACTATACGGCCGCCGTCTATAACTATCAGTCTGTCGGCTTCCCTGAGCGTCGATAATCTGTGTGCTATCGAAAGGGTAGTTCTTCCCTTTACCAGAAGCTTCAGAGAATTCTGAATAGCCTTCTCGGTCTCGGTATCTACGCTGGCTGTAGCCTCATCCAATATCAGGATCTTAGGATTGGCAAGTATTGCTCTTGCTATGGATATTCTCTGTTTTTCTCCTCCCGAAAGTTCCTTTCCCGATGCTCCGATTATGGTATCATAACCATCCGGAAGCTTTGATATGAAGTCATGTGCACTCGCAAGCTTGGCTGCCCTTATGATATCCGCTCTGGTTGCATTTTCATTTCCGTAGGAAATGTTCATCGCCACGGAGCCCATGAAGATATATGTATCCTGAGATACCATGGCTACATTTCTTCTGAGATCGGCCAGGGCCAGATCTCTGACATTCGTTCCGTCTATTGATATTGATCCTTCATTTACATCATATAATCTGGATATAAGATTTACCAAAGTGGACTTACCCGCTCCGGAACGCCCGACTATTCCGAGCATTTCACCTTCTCTTACCTTAAGATTAATGTTCTTAAGCACCGGACGGCCCGCATTGTAACCGAAGGTTACATCCTTCAGTTCTATCTCACCGCGAGGATTATCCAGCTTTACCGGATTCTGTCGCTCCTGTATCTCCGGAATAGCGTCGATTATCTCAAACAGACGTTCCGCCGAATTGATACTGTCGGACCACATACGGAATACCCATGAGAAGAAATTCATAGGACCGTTAAGCTGCATTACATATCCGACGAAAGTTATAAGCACACCAAGGTCTATCTGTTTTGTCTTAAGAACAAAAAATACACCGGCTATCCATATCCATATGCTGGATACTTCCTGAACCATGTTATACATAATGGCGAATCGGTTTCTAAGACGTACTATGTTGATTTCTGCCTCACAAAGCTTATCATTCGGATGCATGAATCTCTCTATCTCTGCATTTTCCTGTCCGAAAGCTTTAACTACTCTCGCGCCCGTAAGATTATCGTTAGCCTTTCCCGTAACCGCTTTCTCGGCACGATGTCTCTTACCCGAAAGTGTCCAGAGTCCCGGACGAAGCTTAACTGTCATAAATACCAGAAGCGGCAGCAGTATGCAGGCCAGAAGCGCCATCTGCCAGTTAAGCCTGTACATAACTATAAATGTAACTATGATGGTCATTCCGTGTACGAAAATCATAGGAAGGCCATCGATAAAAAACTCTCTTACTCTCTCTGAGTCACTGAGCACTCGTGTCATAAGACCGCCTGTCTGTTTGTTAGTAAAGAAACTGAGGCTCAGCCTGCTCATGGAATCAAAGACGTCTGTCTTGATATCTCTTACAGCGGAGCTTGCAACCTTCGCCATAACAAAGATCTGAAGCCAGCTTGCAAAAGCCGCAATAAGCCTTACACCGATCATCACCAAAACGAGAATAAGGAGGGCCAGTGCATACTTCCCTCCTAATCTGAAGCGTGAAAGATATACATTATCTTTTTCAAGAATATGATCGAAGAGCACCTTACCCGTAAGATACGGCCATGCAATACTTACGACTGCCGTAAGCGCATAGGTCAGGAAAAGCACCACTATCTCCATTCTGTATCTCAGGAAGTATTTCAGTGTTCTGCCGAAGATGGAACGCTTATTCTTCTTTTTTGAACTGCTTTCCTCTTCTTCCTCCTCTTCAGCTTCCTGAACCGGAGTATCGCCGTCTTTAACGTAAGACTTAAGCTGTCTGTAGAAGATGTTCATCTCTTCCTGGTATCTGTTGGTAAATGCCGCAAGTCTCAAGGCCTCTCCGTCATATTCGGCAATCAAGGTATTTGTACCTATGAAATGCTCGATATGTATATGCTTCAGCTTATCAATATCATAAAATTTTATGTCGAATGCTCCACCGTCTTCCAGATCATCGACCTCCTGTCTTTCAACACCTCTGAAGTAATACACATAATCCTTCGGAAGTGCTTTCTGCATTACGCCGACGCTCTTCTTTGTCAAAATGATGAAACCCGAAATATACTCACTGTCAAAAGAAAGATCAATGGGACTTTCGAGAAGAATGTCCTCACTGTTCACCCCATAATCCTTCAACTGCTTCAGGGCTATTTTAGATAACTTACTGTCCTGTTTCACTATTCTGTCTCCTTTATCAGTCCGTTCGTTAGTGAGCTTAAGCCGTCCTTCTTGATACATCCGGTGTAAGAAGCACGATTATCTCGTCCATTGATACGCCGAATACGTTTGCAAGTACGACCAGATTGTCAATTGTCGGAAGCGCAAGACCTCTCTGCCACTTGTATATAGCCTGTGGTGTTGTGAATCCGAATATGTTCTGCAGATCTGCTACAGAGAGACCTGCTGCTTTGCGAAGTACAGTAATGTTTTTGCCTGTACCGGTTGTGTCAATCATTGGTATCATATACTCATGCATGGTATGTCCCCTCCAAAATGTAATAAATCAAAAAACCGCTTATCTTTGCATGCAAGATAAGCGGTATACCTTCACAGTATCATGAGTAATGAGACAATTCTGTATTAACAGCCGTCCCCCGTTACGCCAAAAGCGCTTATCTTATATGCACACAACAAATCATGGTAATCACCTGAGATAGTAGTAGGTGTCACCTGAGATCTAAGCTTATTTACACTTGTAATCAATGTAGTTGTGAACATATCTTTTCCTTTCCGGGGTATACTACTTACCCCTTTTTTTCTCAAAACTGTAAACAAGAATAACATAATTTTTTCGTTTTGTCATTATACTACTGGTATAAATTTATAAAATTTTTATATATCTATATCATAATCATCATCGTCGTCGGTATCAAATCCGTAATTAAGAACATCATTATATGCCGCATTTGCCGCAAGACTCTCTTTCCTTGCCTTCCAGGTATCGACAACGCTTTTAATGGCAAGCATCTCATCAACCACAAGTTCCGGAGTGGAAGGCCTCACATTTCTCAGATATGAAGTCATCCTGTCCATCGCTTTCGGACTTCCGAGATTCTTTGCCACCGCTTCTCCAAGTTCATCCGGGAAACCGAGGCTTCGCATGGCTGTCATCAGATTATCCTTAGAATAAGCCCAAATTCTTTTATAATCGTCCATTACCACGTCTCCTATGCATCATGAATCTACTTCCTGTCATAGGCCTCTCCCGCGAGACCTTCAAGTATGGAGCCGCATGCCCACGGCATAAGTGCAAACCAGGTAGATGCCGGTGAACCATCCGGGTAAGTCTCTGTAAGCAGGCCTTCGCTGTGACAGAATCTTTCCGACATCCAGCCCTTCTTACCATATCCGAATTCCCCGTCAAAGCTGTTATGACACTGACAGCTCCAGAAAACCGTATCTTCCATACGACTGCGAATATAGCCGTCATCACGGAATCTTAGATAATATGCCATCTCGTCAAGGATGGATGAAGACATCGGATGAATATGAGGATTCGTAACCGAAGTTATGCTTCCTCCGCAGCTTGACCAGCCCACTTCACTTAGTGGCGGGACCTTGATCGGCGAATTATAGCAGAACTTAAAGGTATACTCATAGTAGAGAGCATCCCTCATATGATCCAGCAGCCGCTCTCTATCTTCATCTGATTCAACTATCTCATGAAGATATCTTACCGCACGTATATAACTTAAGATTCCTTCGGAATCTATATTCTTATCTATATCCAGAGGTCCGCCGTAGCATTCCTCATGTCTGATATAAGCATCATGATACCAGGTCTCACTCAGCATCATGTCATCTACATAAGCTCTTTCACCCGTGAGATACGAATAATATGCCGCAGCCGCCATGCACCAGGCCCCCGAAAAGGAATCATATTCCATTCCGGATCCCGTCTTCTCCGAGAAGACATAAGGATATTCATAATCCTGATTTCTTCCCTTCTCGGTACGGTTTATAACTCTCTTCGCAAATTCGAGCCAATCCGGATGTTCGGTTCCGTAATTTTTCTCCCACTCATAGGCACGAAGTATAAGATAAACGCTCTGTCCTATAAGATAAGCGACATGTCCCGGGGTATTCTGCTTCTCATACCACCAGCCGGAATTACTCCACTTGCCGTCCTTCTCAACCAGGAACGGAAGATCGTTCTTTTCATTTATACTGCAATGAACTATATGATCTATGCAGTCTATCGCCTGACTCCTTATCTTCTCACTTCCGAGTCTGTGAGCTGAAAACAGCATAGGCGCAGCAGCAGACAGTCCGTTGGTCCAGGATATTGAAGGAAGGAGTCTGTATTCAAAATGATCTCCCTTATCAAAGACAAAACAGGTATAGCTATGATTCTCCGGAATCCACGCATCTTCCGCTATAGCTTCAGCCATATCTCTTACAGTCTCAGCCACTGTGCTTCTCTTTCTCGGACTCTCATGATAATTCTCATATACCCATTTCAGGGCATCATGTATACCTCTCTCATCCTCTGCCTTAATATCAAACAGATGAAGGCGTACAGAAACCGTCTCTCCCTTCTTTATTCTGAAGCAGTTCTCTCCCATTTCGGTTCTCGGGTTGATCTTATGAGAATCCACAAACAAAAACGGTGCGTTCTCATAACCGAGAGTGTACCATACCTCATTCTTCTCCAGTGAACAGCCGTAACCGCAGTACTGATCGAATTCACCGGTGAGTCCCGGCTTCCACTGTCTTCTCCCTCCCTCGGAATATATATAGTAAGGCGATGCTGCAATTCCCGTTATTCTTCCGTTCAAATACATAAGTGCCGCAGGATGGGACAATCTGTCGCTTCTTACCATCCACCACGGATTTGCCGGAAAATCTTCCGTCATTCTGAGTCTCGGTGCCTTGCTGTCTACCAGAAGAGGCGCTTCTCCTCTGTTGGTTCCGTACATAAAACCCGGAAGAAAGAATCTTGCTTCCGGCGAAGCATCTCCTTCTCTTGTCAGAGCAAACTTTATAACTCCGGTAAAATCTTCCTCCGCCGTGATCATGAATTCCATGTCATCTGTAGGAATGACCATCTTCACCGAAAGATTATTCTCACCCGGTGATGTATATTCTTCCTTTGCTCCTTTTTGTCTGGCTGTTATTAAAATACCCATATCTTCAGTCTCCTTAGCTATTTATACATTGATCTATTCAGGATAAAACTCCATTATCTCTTCGTCATCCGAAATATCATCATAATCCGATATTTCCAGATTATCTCTTATTACCCCGGTGAGTTCCTCATACATTATAAGAGCCTCATCATGATGTCTGCGTATCTCTTCGACATTTTCTTCCCTGGCAGCTGCTTCAAGTCCGGCCGCTGTACTGCCGAGTTTTTCCGCCCCCAGGGTTCTCGAAGAACTCTTCAGAGAATGCACATATATTTCGTAATTCTTCCAATCTTCCGATTCGTAACTGCTTCTGATCAACTCTATCTTCGTCTTTTCCTCTTTTGCAAATGCTTCCAGAACAGACTTATACATATCCATATCCTTTGAACAGAGGTTAAGACCCGCATCTGTATCAACTCCTGCTTCATTAAGAGCTTTTATCAGTTCCGAACAGGATTCTGCCTCCGCCGATATATCATCAACTCTTTCCACTACCTCTATCTTCTCTTCCGGCAGATAATTGCATATCATGTTTTCCAGAAGTGTTCCGTCAACGGGTTTTGTAAGATAATCATCGAAGCCCATTTCCAGATATCTGTCCCTGGCGCCTCTTATAACATCTGCCGTAAGACATATGACAGGCGTATTCTCATTGAGTTTATTCTCAAGTTCCTTTATCTGCTTCATAGCTTCGGTACCGTCCATACCCGGCATACGCTGATCCATAAGGATAACGTCATATTTCTTATCTCCCGCCAGCTTTACCGAATCCGGACCGTTAAGAGCCGTATCTATCTGAATTCCGGTCTTCTTGAGGAGATTGGTAACCACAAGAATATTCATCTCCGTATCGTCGACTACGAGAATGTGTGCTTCCGGCGCACGGAAGGATTCTCTGTAGTTTTTATCAGAACCGGTGTCCTGAGATGCCTCTCTGTAATCACCGAGCGGCGAATCATCCTCTATCTTCTGCCACAGATTGAAGGCGAACCTGCTTCCGACATTATACTCACTTTCTACCTCCAGTTCGCTGTCCATAAGATTCAGGAGCTTTCTGGCAATGGTCATTCCGAGTCCCGTACCTTCTATATTACGGTTACGGACCACATCAAGTCTTTCGAAGGATTCAAAGAGACGGTTCATATCGCTTTCTTTAATACCTATACCCGTGTCTTTAACTTCTACACGGAGAAGTATCTTCTGTCCCTCTTCACTCTCTTTTCTCTCTTTACCTTCAACGGAAAGTATAACGGATCCTGTCTCCGTGTACTTTATCGCATTGGTAAGGAGATTCATTATTATCTGATTAATGCGCGTATCATCTCCGTATAATTCCGAAGGGAGTGTCTCATCGATATTAAAGATCAGTTCCAGATTCTTTGCGGCAGCCCTTTCCGAAACAGAATTTCTCAGATATAACATCTGTGATGCCACATTATAACGTATCGGAACTATATCCATCTTTCCGTCTTCTATCTTGGAGAAGTCCAGAATACCGTTTATAAGCTGCAGCAGATTATGTCCCGACTGTTTTATACTATGAGAATATCCTATTATGTCCTTATTATCCGTCTCCCTGAGGATCATCTCATTCATTCCGATGATTGCATTTATAGGTGTCCTTATCTCATGGGACATATCTGCCAGAAAACGGCTTTTTGCCTCATTTGCCTCATCCGCCGCCTGCTTCTCCAGCTTAAGCACCCTCTGTTTATATTCCTGTTCCTGTTCGCTCACTCTGTCCAGAACCCTTGCAAGGAACATGGCTGCCAGAGCTCCGATTGCGATAGCCACAACCGTTGCTATAACAAAGCCGCGCATCATATTGAACACATCTCTCGAAAGCACTGCTTTACTGGTTGCGGTGCAGACATACCAACCGGTATTGGGCATTCTCGAGAAGATTAATCCTCTCATGGTTCCGTCATAGTCTCTGATGTAAACCATCTCTTCATCACCGGACTGAATATTCCTGATAAGATCGGCATAAGGAGCATCCGGAACCTCCATTACATTGAGAGGCATATCTTCATAGCTGTAGGCTTCATTCGGATGAACGATCATTCGCATATTCTGGTCTATAAGAAATGCATAACTGTCCTCGGCAACATCGGCCTCTCTTATCATATCAACCAGAACATCAAGGAAAATATCGGCCGCCAGAACTCCCAGAAGCTCTCCGTCTTTATATACGGCCTTAGATATGGTTATTACAGGCTTTTGCGTATCCGAATCCAGATACGGAGTGGAATAAAACAGTTCTCCCGTAAGCGCGGAAGTCGTATACCACTCTCTCTCATGTACAAAATCGACCGTGCCGTCTGCCATGAAATCAGACGCACATACCATATAGTTATCGGGATAAGTAAAGTAAACGTCGTAAACATAGCCGTTCTTGTTGAGCAGCTTGTTACTGTCTTTCAGATAATTATGAAATGCATCGTAATCTTGAAATGATATACCGTTAACCGCTATCTCCGCGGCCAAAGTATCTATGATTGTCGCATTGGTATTTACCCATGCCGTAAGCTCCAGTGCATACTTCTGAGTTGCCACGCCATAAGTATCCTCCAGCTGATCGGTGAGACTTCTTCTGGCTCTCTGATAGCTGAAAAACGATAGTAATACAGTACTTCCGAGCACTGCAAGAACTATTATGATAGTAACCTTGGTCCTAAAACTCTTCATACCGGTTCCCGCCCCAAAACACAAAATACTTCCTGCCTAAATATACCATAGATTACGTTTTTTTAACAGAAAGATTATTGTGGTATCAGGCTGGTGTGATATAATTCAACATACATAACTCAAAGATTAAACGGTACTGTCCGCAGATAAATACAAACATAGTACAGCAGAAAGGTGGATGAGAAAAATGAGAATATTGTTTATTCGACACGGAGAACCCGATTATGTTAAGGATTGTCTGACAGAACGGGGTAAAAAGCAGGCAGAACGGGCATCGCAGCGATTACAATCGGAAGGAATAGACAAGATATATTCTTCTCCCATGGGACGTGCCCGGGAAACTGCGGAATTTACGGCAAAGCGTCTGGATCTTCCGATAACGATCCTCGACTACATGCATGAGGTCGACTGGGGCGGCGAGGGTATCCCCGCAGAAGGCCATCTGTGGACACTCAGCAATCGGATGATGGAAGAAGGTTTTGATCCTTTTAAACAGGATTGGCGCGAACATCCGTATTTTAAGAAAAATACCGTAATGGATTATTATGACAGGCTGGGAGATTCTTTTGACGAATTACTGCTTTCATACGGCTATCGTCAGGAAGGAAGCAGATTTTTCTGTACCACGGACAGTGAAGATACCATAGCCATATTTTCACATGGAGGCTCCGGAGCATGTGTGCTTTCCAGGATTCTGTCACTTCCTTTTCCGTATATGCTCTGTGTACTTCCTTATGCTTTTACTTCGATCATTATAGTCGAGCTTCCGGTCAGAAAAGATACCTATGTGCATGCAAGGCTCGAACTCTTCAATGATGCCGCACACGTATATGACATCTCGGACGGACTGAAGCTCCAGCAGAAATCGATCTACTGATTCCCAAATTAAGAAGATGCTGCCACAAAGGGCAGCATCTTCAAGGGGATATATTGTGATATATATTTCGAGCTAGTTAACACTGAACAGAAGCTGTCCGTAGCTTGGGAACGGCCAATCCTTCTGTGATGTAAGCATTTCAGCTTCATCAACATATTTACGAAGCTCATCCATTGCAGGAAGAAGATCGTCTCTTACATATGCTGAAGAATCAAAGATATTTTCCTTGGTCTTCAGTTCCTTTAATACATCTTCAAGCTTTATAACTGCTGTAAGGATGTCGTCCGTAAGTTCCGAAAGTCTCTCCATTGTAGATACTTCGTAGTTACATTTTACATTAGCACTTACTTCTCTCATGAGCTTTGTTGTCTCAGCGAGTCTGTAAAGATATCTCTCAATAGCCGGAAGATAATTCTTGCGGACCATATCAACCATTGTAAGGCCTTCGATATTAACCTGCTTTACATAGTTCTCAAGCATGATCTCACATCTTGATACAAGCTCGGCTTCCGTAAATACCTTATGAGCCATAAGCATTTCTTTATTCTTATCATCAAGAAGATGCGGCATAGCATCCGCTGTTGTCTTGAGATTCGAAAGTCCTCTTACTTCCGTAGCTTCCTTTACCCAATCCTCACCGTATCCGTTGCCGTCAAAAAGGATTCTCTGATGCTCCGTGATAACTCTCTTAATGAGCTTATGAAGATCTTCCTCGAAATTCTCCGACTTCTCAAGTTCATCCGCATACTGACGAAGGCTCTCTGCAACCGCTGAATTAAGCATGATATTGCAGCAGGCGATACTGTTTGAAGAACCGAGTGATCTGAATTCGAACTTATTACCTGTGAAAGCGAACGGTGATGTTCTGTTTCTGTCTGTTGTATCACGTCTGAATCTCGGAAGTGAATGAACGCCGAGCTTCATAACCACGTCTTCCGTACCTGCGTATGGCTTATCTTCTCTGATTGCATTGAGAATTGCCGTAAGCTCATCTCCGAGGAATATAGAGATGATTGCAGGAGGTGCCTCGTTAGCACCGAGTCTGTGATCGTTGCCTGCTGTCGCAACAGACAGACGAAGGAGATCCTGATAATCGTCAACTGCCTGGATAACAGCACAGAGGAAAAGAAGGAACTGTGCGTTCTCATAAGGTGTTTTTCCCGGAGACAGAAGATTGATTCCCGTATCCGTTCCGATGGACCAGTTATTATGCTTTCCCGATCCGTTAACACCTGCAAACGGTTTCTCATGAAGGAGACATTCCATTCCGTGACGGGCAGCAACTTTCTTCATGATCTCCATCGTAAGCTGGTTTGCATCTGTTGCAACATTGGTTGTTGAGTAAATTGGTGCCAGCTCGTGCTGTGCCGGCGCAACCTCATTATGTTCTGTCTTTGCAAGTATACCGAGTTTCCAGAGTTCGTTATTCAGATCTTCCATGAATTCATTTACTCTCGGCTTGATAACTCCGAAGTAATGATCATCCATTTCCTGACCCTTAGGAGGCATAGCACCGAAAAGTGTTCTTCCCGTATATTTAAGGTCAGGTCTCTTGTTCCATACTTCTCTGTCTACAAGGAAGTATTCCTGCTCCGGTCCTACACTTGTTCTGACATACTTTACATCATCGTTTCCGAAAAGCTTAAGAACTCTCTTTGCCTGCTTGTTGATAGCCTGCATGGATCTGAGAAGCGGTGTTTTCTTATCAAGTGCTTCTCCCGAATATGAACAGAACGCTGTCGGGATGCAAAGTGTATGATCTTTTATAAATGCAAAGGAGGTTGGATCCCATGCTGTATATCCTCTTGCCTCAAATGTAGCTCTGAGTCCTCCTGATGGGAAAGATGAAGCGTCAGGCTCACCCTTGATAAGTTCCTTGCCGGAAAAGTCCATCAGTACTCCGCCGTCAGGTGATGGTGTTATGAAGCTGTCATGCTTCTCGGCTGTAACTCCGGTAAGAGGCTGGAACCAATGTGTGAAATGTGTTGCACCGTTTTCAAGTGCCCAGCTCTTCATCTCTTCTGCTACAGCATCTGCAACATGCTCTTCAAGTCTGACATTCTCATCGATAGTCTTCTTGAGTGATGCATAAACATCATCCGAGAGTCTTGCCCTCATTACTCTCTCATCAAATACAAGCGAACCAAAAAGTTCAGGTACATTTGTCTTTGCCATTTGTATATCCTCCTTAAATGTTTCACACATTTTGAACAAAAAAAGGGCGTCTCAGAGGAATATCCTCTAAGACGCCTTTGTCTTAACTGTGTGTTATATTACTCTTATGTTTTTTCTTTGTCAATAATTTTTTAAACTATTTTTCTGCCGTATTTTTTAACATTTTTTCCACAGCCCTGCTGCGCAGTCTCAGCCTATTATATCTTCAGCCACCTGACGTTTTGTCATACCGCTGTTCATGGCCTCTCGGATGATATATTCGTGCGCTTCATCCTCAGACATTCCTCGTCCGACCAGAATGATCTTTGCACGGCTCACGAGCTTCAGTTCCTCCATCTTGTCTTCCAGAGTTCTCATCTGCTTATGGATCTTCTTAACTCTCTTATTAAGGGCCAGAAGGAGCCTTATACTTCTGTCAAGCTCACCTCTCTTAACCGGCTTGGGTATGGTTATAACGCCGTAATCTATAAGATGGTTCATCACATCACTGTGAATCTCACTCGGCACTGCCATAACTATTCCGGAGCTGTGCTTTTCGACAACGTCCTTTACAAAGTCCGTGCCGAGGCCGTCGGAAAGAGGAGCATTTATCAGGATCATGTCATATTCCCTGACAAGGAGCTCACGTCTTGCACTGGAGGCACTTTTCCTTATCTCGATCACGTTAAAAGTTCTCTCCGGAAGGGCCTTCTCGACCAACATATTAAATTGTTCAGATGATGATACTATCAGTATCGAAAATCTATCTGAAGTTCTGCTATTCATAAAGATCGCGGGACCTTTCTGCTTCAATAACAAAGGTGTATATCTACAATTATATATATTTATCAATGATTGCCTTAGGCAGGAGATTCTTGATAAAATCGCTGGATTCAGCGCATTTAATAGCCTCTTTTCTGGACTTCGGGAGAAATGCGGCATCACTGTCTATCTCTGCCGGAAGAGAAAGTTTATTCTCAATTCCGTAAAGTCCCGCATATATAAGAAGCGCATAAGCAAGATACGGATTACTTACGGCATCAGGTGAGCGCAGCTCCGCTCTCGGCTGCTTCTCCTTATCGTTGATATGCATAAGTTCGGAACCCGCAACATTCGACCAGTTAACCTTATCAGGTGCGGTACCTGTACCGAATCTGTTATACGATGAATCCGTAGGATTAAGGAATATGGTGATATCACGTATCTTGTCAAGGATTCCGGCAGCCACGTATTTTATCACATCATTACCATCCTTATCCTTTGCGAATATGTTGATATGATATCCGTTACCCGGCTTATCCGAAAGCGGCATCGGCGAAAAATCCGCATAGAGGCCGTTTCTGTCGGCAACGGTCGCAACAACCATCTTAAAGGTCGTCATCTGATCCGCAGCCTTAAGCGGAGAACCGTAATGGAAATCGATCTCATTCTGTCCCGGTCCTCTCTCATGATGAGATCTTTCCGGAGTAAGCCCCATTTCCTCTATAGTGAGACATATCTCACGACGTATATTCTCTCCCCTGTCAAGAGGCGCAATATCCATGTATCCCGCTTCATCATAAGGAATCTTTGTAGGCCTTGCCTCATCATCGGTCTTAAAGAGATAAAATTCCATCTCCGAGCCGAATCTGAACTCTATGCCCGCATCCTTTGCAGCCTCTACCGCCTTCTTAAGAATGTATCTGGTATCCGCCTCAAAAGGTGTACCGTCAGCCGTACATACGTCACAGAACATTCTGAGAACTCGTCCCGAGTCCGGTCTCCACGGAAGCACACAAAGAGTATCCGGGTCCGGTCTAAGATACAATATCTCATCTCCGCATCCCTCAAAACCTCTTATGGACTTTGCATTTATCATTATGCCGTCCCTGAATGCCTTATGTATCTCACTTGGCATAACCGATATGTTCTTCTGGATACCGTAAGCATCACGAAAAGCAAGCCTTATAAACTTGGCATCCTCTTCCTCTATGTATTCCATTATCTCTTTTTCTGAATATGTCATAGCATTCCCCTTGTTATATTCTCTATGATCCGGCATTTTTTGTTTCTCCCACCGGACAGCTACGATTTTACCTTACACTATCTATCTTGAAACCGCAAGAGCGCTTTCAATGAATCTGCGGAATATAGGATGCGGTCTGTTAGGCCGGGACTTGAATTCAGGATGGAACTGTACTCCGAGGAAAAATGTATTCTCCGGCACTTCAACTGTTTCCACAAGTTCTCCGTCAGGCGACTGTCCGGATATCACAAGTCCCGCTGATGTAAGTACATCTTTATATTCGTTATTAAACTCATATCTGTGTCTGTGACGCTCTGATATCAGCATCTCTTCACCTGCAGCAGTTCCGTCTGCAAAGTAACATTTCTCCATAATAGTACCCGGTGTGATAACGCAAGGATAGCTTCCCAGACGAAGTGTTCCTCCCTTATCCACACTGTCGGACTGACCCGGCATGAAGTCGATAACCTTGGTATCCGTTGCATCGTGGAATTCACCTGAGCAGGCATCGGTAAGACCGGCAACATTTCTGGCATATTCAATGACTGCAATCTGCATACCAAGGCAGATTCCAAAATAAGGGATATTATGAGTACGGGCGTACTTTGCCGAAAGGATCATGCCTTCTATTCCTCTGTCACCGAATCCTCCCGGAACTATAATTCCGTTAACATGACTGAGACGCTCCTCATAATTTGCTTCCGTTAATTCTTCCGAATCTATCCAGTCTATCTTCACATCTGCGCCGAATCCGAAACCCGCATGGCGAAGTGCCTCAGCAACGGAAAGATATGCATCATGAAGCTGCACATACTTACCTACGAGTCCTATGGTTACATCTTTATCAAGGGTCTCTATGCTGGTCACCAGATTCTTCCACTCCGTAAGGTTAGGCGCGGCACTTCTTATACTGAGCTCACGGCATACAACATTTGCAAGTCCTGCCGTCTCAAGCATGAGAGGAGCCTCGTAAAGGCTTGGGAGCGTTCTGTTCTCTATGACGCAGTCTTCCTTTACATTGCATAAGAGGGATATCTTCTTAAATATGGAATCCTCCAGAGGTTCATCACATCTGAGTACTATAATATCCGGGCGGACTCCCATACCCTGAAGTTCCTTTACCGAATGCTGTGTAGGCTTTGATTTATGTTCGTCCGAACCATGAAGGAACGGAACAAGTGTTACATGAATGAAAAGAGAATTCTCTTTTCCGACTTCAAGAGATATCTGTCTCACGGCTTCTATAAAAGGCTGAGACTCTATATCACCGATAGTACCGCCTATCTCGGTTATAACAACATCCGCATCGGTTTCATTTCCGACTCTGTATACGAATTCCTTAATCTCATTGGTTATATGAGGGATAACCTGAACCGTGGAACCGAGGTACTCACCACGGCGTTCCTTGTTTAGAACATTCCAATAAACCTTTCCGGAAGTAAGATTCGAGTATTTATTCAGATTCTCATCTATAAATCTTTCATAATGTCCGAGATCGAGATCCGTCTCGGCACCATCCTCCGTAACATATACTTCTCCGTGCTGATAAGGGCTCATGGTTCCCGGATCCACATTGATATA
>DEFA01000037.1:73662-81956 GCA_002350525.1 Lachnospiraceae bacterium UBA2864
GCCTGTTACGAAAATATACTTTGCCATTTTTCTATCCTCCGAAATATCCGTTCCCAAATAAATACAAAAAAGGGCACTTCGAGCTACTGCTCGAAGCGCCATTGCTTACTAAATTGATATTAATTTTCTAAACAATTAATAGTATATAACTTTAAAACAAAAAGTCAACAGAAAATAAATTTATTTTATTATTGTATTTCTGTCGGAAGCTCTAATGTTATAACAAAACTGGATTCATCCTGAGAGGCGTATATATTGCCGCCCATCTTCTCGGCGAAGCCCTTACATATATACAGTCCGAGTCCCGCTCCTCCGGTGGAACGGGCAGAGTCTCCCTTTACGAATCTGTCGAATATCCTGTCTGTATCTATCTTATCTCCCGGATCTGTGATTATATCGAGTTTTATACTCTTTGTATCAGCTTCCGGAGCGATCACGAATTCCAGCCTTCTCGCGGAATATTTAACCGCATTTGATATAAGATTCTGGATAATCCTGACAAGCTTCTTCTTATCCGCATAAACATATATATTCTGCTCCGACTGCTCGAAGGACGGTTCGAGACCGCGTCTATCTATTTCCGGGCTTTCGGCAAGTATCTCCTCGCAGATTATCTCACAAAGATTTACCTTCTCGGATTCGATATCCACCTGGCCGGATTCTATAAGCGATAATTCGAAGAAATCATTTACCAGCTTATTCAGATAGCGAGCTCTCTCAAGCGCGATATCTATATTCGCTGTCATCTCTGCTCTGTCTTCTGTTTTCTCCGCAATCTGAAGATAACCGATTATGGAAGTAAGCGGAGTTCTCATATCATGCGATATCATGGATATCGACTCCTTCATCTTCCTTTCTTCCTCTTTACCATCAGCCTTGATCTGCATTATATCTTCATACAGGCGATTTACCTCCACGATCATATCCTGAAGATCGCCGTCCACGAAGTCCACGTTCATCTGCCTCTTATCGGGGTTATTCCTCATTTCTCCTATAACCTTTTTCATCTGGCTCTTCACCAAAAGCAGCTTAGCAGACAAAAAGAGGACCAGTGCTATAAGTATGATAACAACATATAACATAACAGGTCCTCCTTGTTTCGATTAATTAGTTTGATACGTCGCGCTTGTTAAAGAATCTGATAGTAACCGTAACAAACACTACGATTGCTATTATCGCACATATTGCGCACGGTATCAAATCCGAATTAGATGAGCTCCTTGCAAAGCAGAGGAAGGAATGATCGTAAATAACATTTCCATAAAGGAGATTTCTGAGGATATTTCCACCGATAAATGCAACTGATACACAGGCAAACAGTGCAGTATATGCATTTCCGCAGATATAAGCTATAAGCATATAAAATGCATTCATTGCAATCATCTGAAGAATAACAACACCTACCCAGACAATGTCTTTCTTATTAAATCCGTCAAATGAATAACCGAAGCCTCTGCCGTATTGAATCGTGGTTTCTACTGCAAGACCTAGGTGGAATATAGTTGTCAAGATGCTTGTTGCCATGAGCTGGCTGATAACTATCTTCCATCTTTGATTTCCTGTAACGATAACTCTGTGCAGAGTTCGGTTCGTAAAATCAATTCCGACATACCATGCGATAAGCATTCCGATCAGAAATGAAAATGATAAGTCCGATATACCGTCTTTGAATCCGTCATACATACGACCGTTCGGAAATGCATCGATATAAGACTGCTTAATTCCGACTATAAGATCATAAATCACCAAAAATACCAGGAATCCCATACTCGCATAGAACGGAGTAAATCTTCTCATTTTGTATCTTTCTATTTTAAACAGATTAAGCATTTGCTTCTCCTCCTGTAATTGTCATAAAGTAATCTTCAAGTGACTGCTCTTTCTCTGAGAGCTCGGATATAACTATTCCCGCTTCCATAAGGTACTTTGAAAGCTCTGCCTTCATTTCAGGCTTACCGAAAATCTTTACCGAATCATCTTCTTCAACCTTATATGCTGTACCCGGAAAATGCTTTTCAAGGATTGTAACTGTCTCCGGAATATTGCTGTCCTTAATCTGAATATACTGACTGCATTTTTCCTCAAGCATTTCATGTGTATCGGTTTCTATTATTCTTCCCTTATGAATAAAGATAAAGTCCGTTGCCAGAAGATAAAGCTCACTTAATATGTGGCTTGATACGAATATCGTACATTCTTTTTCTTCATTTATCTTCTTGAGCATGTTTCTCAGTGCAACTATATTCTTCGGATCAAGACCGTTTATCGGCTCATCCAGGATAAGGAACTGAGGATTTCCGATCATTGCCATGGCGATTCCCAGTCTCTGCTTCATTCCCATGGAAAGGCTTTTTGCTGCTTTCTTCTGCTGCTCTTCAAGTCCCACAAGTTCGATAACTTTGTCTGTAGCTGATTTATCCGGATTGCCTACCAGCATTCTCTGGATTTCAACATTCTGTCTTACTGTGTATTTCGGATAAAGATACGGGCCTTCGATCATGGTTCCTACCATCTTTCTCTTTGCTTCTATAGCTTTCGGATTATCAGCTCCCATCAGTGAATAATCACCGGATGTCGGAAAGATAAGTCCCGATATTATCTTCATAAATGTACTCTTGCCGGCACCGTTTTCTCCGATGAAACCGTATATATGATTTTTCTTTAATGTTACACTCACATTTTCAAGTGCAAATTTATCTTTGTATTTTTTTGAAATATTTCTTGTTTCAAGTATTACATCACTCATTTTCATAAGTTCCTTTCCTTTTGATGGTGCAAGTATATAATACGACTTTAAGAAAAATGTTCATCAATCCTAAAGAAAAACTAAAGATTGAGATTAATTATAAAGAATATAAAATGAAAAACCGCCCTTACTTTGAAAGGCGGTATCCCATTCCGTATACGGTATCTATATAGGATTCTTCCGTAATCTTCGCTATCTTCTTTCTCAGATTACTCATATGAACATTCATGGTATTATCTTCGCTTAAGTATTCGTCTCCCGTTATACTTTCGAAAAGATTTCTCTTTGAAAATACCTTATTCGGATTATTCAGCATAAGTTCGAGAATGCTGTATTCCATGGTGGTACAGGAGAGTTCTTTTTCACCTATATAAACTCTCTTCGCTTCTTTATCAATTCTCATGGATTTATACTTAAGCTCCGACGCGGGTTTCACATCGCCCGTACGTCGTAAGACTGCCTCTATCCTGAGTATTACTTCATCTATATCAAACGGCTTAATGATATAATCGTCCGTACCAAGTTTCAGAAGCTCTATCCTGTTTACGACTTCATTCTTGGCCGACAGAACGATCACCGGTGTAGTCTTGGTCTTTCTGAGTTCCGCAAGCACCTCTTCACCTGTTTTCTTCGGCATCATAAGGTCGAGCAGTATAAGCTCATAATCCTTTTCAAGTGCTTTGGAAAGTCCCACTTCACCGTCCGGTGCACTATCCGTCTCAAAGCCGTTATCCGAAAGCACCTTACAGAGAAGATTATTGATCATTATATCATCTTCTATTACAAGTATCATTTTCGAATTCCCCCATTTCACCCCAAGGGACAGACCCTCAGGTAATTTTTCCGAATACTTTAAACCCGTTTCATCTCTGCCATTTTACTTTAAAACCCCGTCTTCTTCAAGAAAAAACACCGGATCTTACATCTGTAATATAAACAGTGCCTGATCCGGTGTTCTGTATTTATATTATTTTTATGTAAAAGATGGCATTACTCTACATCCTGAAGTGCATCGTAATTCTCTTCTCCGGTTCTGATCTTAACAACACGGCTTACAGGATATACGAAGATCTTTCCGTCTCCGATCTTACCTGTATAAAGTGTCTTCTTAGCTGTCTCGATAACGCTGTCAACAGGGATACCGCTTACTACAACTTCCAGCTTAATCTTAGGAAGGAGTGTCATATCCATCTCAACTCCACGGTACTTCTCACCGGTACCCTTCTGAATACCGCAGCCGCTTACCTGTGTTACCGTGATACCCGTAACACCGAGATTATTGAGTGCTCTCTTGATCTTATCGTATCTTGAAAGCTTTGTAATGATAACTACCTTATTAATTCCGGTATCGGCAATACCTGCATTCTTCATATCCTTTGTTGTATCGACTACAGGAACAGCAGCCTTCTTCTGAGCCTCACTGGCTTCATCATATTCGGCGACTCCGAGATTTGTATTTTCATTTTCTGTCATCATGGCGCTTGACATATCTACGATACTGAATCCGGAATATGCTGATGCAAGACCATGCTCTGTAGAATCAAGACCTTCGATCTCCTCCTCTTCAGAAACTCTGAGTCCGAAGATTGCCTTGATGATCGAGAATACGATTATCATTGTTACTACTGTCCATGCTGCAACTGTTGCAAAACCGAGTAACTGAAGTCCTAACTGATGGAATCCGCCACCGTAGAAAAGACCTGCTACACTGTCATTTCCCGGAGCTGTTGTTGTTGCAAAAAGTCCTGTTGCAATCGTTCCCCAGATACCGTTCATCATGTGAACTGCTACGGCACCTACAGGATCATCTATATGAAGCTTGAAATCAAGAAGCCATACACCGAATACTACGAGAAGTCCGGCAACCGCACCGATTATAACCGAACCGAATGCATCTGTTACATCACAAGGAGCTGTAATTGCTACAAGACCTGCAAGTGAAGCATTGAGACACATTGATACATCAGGCTTACCATACTTGATCCATGTAAAGATCATACATACTACTGTTGCTACTGAAGGTGCAACGGTTGTTGTAAGGAATACTGATGCAAGCTGCTCTTTTGATGTACAAGCTGCACCGTTGAATCCGTACCATCCGAACCAGAGGATGAAAACTCCGAGAGCACCGATTACTATATTGTGACCGGGGAAAGCATTAACCTTTGTAACCTTTCCGTCTTTATCCTTTTCAAACTTTCCTATACGAGGACCTACCATCTTTGCACCGATAAGTGCCGAGATACCGCCGACCATGTGGATCGCGCATGATCCTGCGAAGTCATGGAAGCCAAGCTGTGCAAGCCATCCGCCGCCCCAGATCCAGTGTGCTTCGATTGGATATACAAGTGCCGAAATGATTCCCGAATATACACAGTAGCTGAGGAACTTTGTTCTCTCTGCCATCGCACCTGATACTATAGTTGCTGTCGTTGCACAGAACACAAGGTTAAATACGAAATTTGACCAGTCAAAATTCTGATATGAAGTCATAATGTCAAATCCCGGTTTACCTATGAATCCGCACAGGTCTTCACCCAACAAAAGTCCGAAGCCTATCAGGATAAAAACACAACATCCGATACAGAAATCCATCAGATTCTTCATCAGGATATTACCTGCATTCTTTGCCCTTGCAAAACCCGACTCAACCATCGCGAAACCGGCCTGCATCCAGAATACCAATGCGGCACCTATAAGGAACCACACGGCGAAAATATTTTCATTAACTACACTGAGTATATCTTCCATAACTCAATTTCCTCCTTAAGTGCTATTAAGCCAATCCGCTCGCGAGTTCGGATCAAAAAAGCGCTTTGGACTTATATAAGTTCCAAAGCGCCTTTGCTTTAACGTAAATTATCATTCTGCCCGAAGGCAGTTTTATAAAACAAATGAGGCGTTCCGAGAATCTCTCATCGGAACGCCTTTGTTCTTTACAGGTATGTACTTTACTACGATAAATCATAAATGTCAACCGTTTTTTTCTTTTTGTTTTTTACCAATAATATACCTGCGATGATCGGCATCACAATTATACTTATAAACATAAATAGTATTCTTGTTTCCTGTGCCCGGTTCATAAATGTTGAAAAATAACAGCCATACAGATTAAACATCATGTGAAGTATAAAGCATGGCCATAGTTTTCCCGTTTTTACTCTTACATAAGCCCATACAAGCCCTATGATAAATGTACCGAACATCTGCGGAACACCCTGAGAATATGCATGAGGAAGTCCGAAGAGTACAGCCGATATTATGATAGCTCCTGCCTCTCCGATAACAAGAAGTCTGTCCAGAAAAAACTTTCTGAAAAGTACCTCCTCCATTACAGGGTTAAAGATAAGCAGCAGCACAATATAGAATATCATGTGATTTCCGAATATCTGATCCGCTGTCATCGCACGTGGGATATTCCCGAGAACAATAACATTAATTATATTTAATATTAAAATTACAGGCATGCTTAATCCTGTCTGTATCAGGAAAGACTTGAAGAGAAAACCGGGAGTGGATGTCTTTTCATACATTCCCGACATTTCTTCGCCCTTTGATCCCGGAACCTTCATTCCCTTCAAGATCAGATAAGCCGCTCCGATACCAAAAGTATACGGTACAAACATACTTGTAATTATCATTCTTAACGTTTCCGGAAGTTTTCCCTTGAAAACCGGATCAATAAATGCAGCATAACCCTTTGTAATTACAAACCATACCGCAAGTGCTGCAAAAACTCTGATAACCGTAATAGTATTATTCTTCTTCATCCCATGAATGCTCCTTTTGAAATTCTATCAGAGCATCATTCATTTTATCGGTCTTAGCTTTTTGTATAAAATATTCGATCAATTGTCTTATAGTAAATGTCACAACAAAAACGGCAGTACAGAAGGCCACTAAGGTCAGACTGGGGTTTACACCCATATCCCTTATGATATCCATAACAAGTATTAGGGCCACCGCCAGATATAGCGGCATAAAGAGCAGATTCTTCACATAGAAAGGTTTACTCTTTGCCCAAGCTGTCTCACCGAACACAAGTCTCACAATTGAGAGAATTCCAAGTATAAAGAATGCTATCCATATCTTTACGATATAAATCGCCTTTATATACTCACTCGAAGCACTAAAGCTTATCCCGAAAAATAAGATGCCCACCGAGAAGCATATCGCAACAGTTGTAAATGCTTTTTTTACTATCTGTTTAAATCTTTCGCCACTCATCATTTTGCCTCCTTCATGCCTATGCCCGCTTTAAAATCTCTGACATAGTTTCTGGATACCACTATCCACTCTCCGTTACGCAGCAGAAGCTTGAGCCGCCTTGCATCTTCGGGTGCAACGCTCTTCACTGCCTTTAAGTTTACTATCACGGATTTGGATATCCTGACAAAATGTTTCTGAGTAAGATCATCTTCGAGCTCATACAGCGGCCGCCTGATCCTGTAATAATCCGACTTTGTATAAGCAAACACATATCTGTCTACCGCCTCAAAGTAGAGAACTCCGGAGATTCGTACCGGTTCCTTGTCTCCGTTTTCCTTTTCTCCTATCAGGGTATCTCCTACGCCCCTGACAGCCTCAAGAACAGCCTCAACCTCTGTATCTCTTTCTTTACATCTGATCTCAACCTCAGTTTCCGAAAGATTCATTTTGTCTTTAACAAATATTTTCAATTCCGATGCTCCTCTTGCATTCTTTATACTTTAGTTTAAATTCGCTTTCAACGAATCACGAATAAGAAGTACATTTACATAAATAACCTGCCAAAAAGTGGTTAATCAACAGAGTCATCCCACTGATATATGCTGAGGTCAACCCTGTCTTCTTTAACCTCCACACCTTCAGCCTCGAGAAGCTTTGCCTGAACCGAGGCCCCTCCGAAAGCAAAGCCTCCCGCCAGACTTCCCTTTGCATCAACAACCCTGAAACACGGGATATTATCGGGATCCGGATTCTTATGCAGTGCATTTCCGACAGCACGTGACATCTTACTGTTACCTGCAAGCCGTGCGATCTGCGAATATGTCGCAACCTTTCCGTAAGGTATCTTCTTCACGGCTTCGTAAATCCTCTTAGTCGGACTGTCGCTTATCAGGTCATAGCTATGTTCGATCATCTGCTTCACTTCCTCATCGGGAATAGAGCCGTCAAGGATGATCGTATTCCAATTTGCTTTATTCTGATGATATCCCGGTATTACCGCATCATAGGCCATCCGCCAGACGTAGAGCATTTCGGAATCTGCCTTCACATTCAGATTTATAAATCCATCCCTTTCATAGGTCCACAGAAACGCTTTCCTGTTCCCCTTATATCTTACCAGCTGCCAGTTATCATCATGAAACGGTGCATCCTGATATGTATCCGGTAGTGAAAGCCCGAACTTAAGCGCCTCTTCTCTTGTTTCCATCTATCATTCACCCTTTTACCATACCTTTATTTTCTGTAAGAATGACATACTCCCACCACTTTCGCTTCGCTAAGAAGTGGGGGCTTCTCGTTCGAGTGATCTAACGATTACAGCATACACGAGCTATCCCCG
>DEFA01000039.1:0-302 GCA_002350525.1 Lachnospiraceae bacterium UBA2864
GCGATCCATGACGAGCTGATCCCTGCGGTGAATGTTCTGATCGCGACATTGAAGCGTTTGGAACATGAGAATCAGGGCATTGTCAAGAGCGGCAGGACACACCTGCAGGACGCGGTGCCGATCTCTTTCTCACAGGAGATCAGCGGATGGCGCGGGATGCTCGAAGCGGATGAAAGACAGCTCGAAAAGTCGCTTGACGGACTTTATCAGCTTGCGATCGGCGGCACGGCTGTCGGCACGGGACTGAACGCGCCGAAGGGCTTCGGCGATAAGGTCGCAGAAAAGCTCAGCAAAGCGACAGA
>DEFA01000039.1:485-3693 GCA_002350525.1 Lachnospiraceae bacterium UBA2864
GGCAAGGTCAACCCCACCCAGTGCGAGTCGATCACGATGATCGCGGTGCAGGTGATGGGCAATGACGCGACCATCGGTATGGCGGCGTCACAGGGCAACTTCCAGCTCAACGTCTTTTTACCCGTGACGGCATACAACTTCCTGCAAAGTGCCAAACTGCTGACAGACGGCATCCTGTCGTTTGAACAGCGCTGCGTCAGCGGGATTACCGCCAACAAAGAAAAGATGAGTGAGAACCTGCACCGCTCGCTGATGCTGGTCACCTCGCTCAATCCGTATATCGGCTATGACAACGCTGCCAAGGTGGCGAAGAAAGCGCATAAAGAGAATCTCTCCCTCAAAGAAGCCTGTCTTGAGCTCGGCTTCATGAGCGAGGAGGATTTTGATAAAGTATTCCATCCCGAAGAATTGGTATGAGCAGCAAAGCTGCAGTGATGTACCGCTTCGCGATGTGAAGTTGCTGACGCAGTTAAGTACGCCCTTGGCGTGTGATGTTTGCCTTGCGGCAAGTAATCGGCGGGCTTTTCCCGCATTTGAATATTTTTAATCGATGGTGATCAAATGAATATCAGAGAAGAATCTTTACAAAAGCATTATGAATGGCAGGGCAAGATCGAGGTGATCTCCCGCGCGCCGATCGAAACGCGCAAGGATCTGTCCCTCGCCTACACCCCCGGCGTAGCGGAGCCCTGCATGGTCATCCATGAGGATATCGACAAGAGCTATGAGCTGACCCGCCGCCATAATCTGGTGGCGGTCGTGACCGACGGCACCGCGGTGCTGGGACTGGGCGATATCGGCCCCGAGGCGGGCATGCCCGTCATGGAGGGAAAGTGCGCGCTGTTCAAGGAGTTCGCCGATGTGGACGCGTTTCCGCTGTGCATCCGCTCAAAGGACGTGGACGAGATCGTCCGCACCATCTATCTGCTGTCGGGCTCCTTCGGCGGCATCAATCTGGAGGATATCAGCGCACCGCGCTGCTTTGAGATCGAGCGCAAATTAAAGGAGATCTGCGATATCCCCGTATTCCATGATGACCAGCACGGTACGGCGATCGTCGTCGCCGCCGCGCTGCTGAACGCCCTCAAGGTGGTCGGCAAGTCCATCGACGCCGTCAAGGTTGTCATCAACGGCGCCGGCTCGGCAGGGATCGCGATCGGCAGGCATCTTTTGAATATGGGCGTCAAGCACCTGACAATGGTCGACCGCTTCGGCATCATCCGCGAGGGTGACGACAGCCTGAATGAGGCGCATGCCGCGATCGCGAAGCTCACTAACCGTGAAAAGCGCAGCGGTACTCTTGCCGACGCGATGCAGGGCGCGGATGTGTTCATCGGCGTTTCCGCCCCGAATATCGTCAATGAAGCAATGATACAGAGTATGGCGGACAAGCCGATCGTCTTCCCGATGGCGAACCCGACCCCCGAGATCATGCCCGACCTCGCCAAGGCCGCGGGCGCGGCGGTCGTCGGCACAGGCCGTTCGGATTTCCCGAACCAGATCAACAACGTCCTCGCCTTCCCGGGCATTTTCCGCGGCGCGCTCGATTGCCGCGCGACCTGTATCAATGAGGAGATGAAGGTCGCCACTTCCTACGCGCTCGCGTCGATGATCCCCGAAAGCGAGCTGAACGCTGAGAACATCATCATATCCGCTCTCGACAAAAGCGTGGGCAGGGTGGTTGCCGACGCCGTCATCAAGGCGGCAAAGGAAACCGGCGTCGCGAGAATATAAGCATGAATACAAGCATAAAAAGACCGCTCAGTTGATTGCTGAGCGGTTTTTTGTAGGGTGCGGCGGTCTCCGACGTACCGTCAGTAATCGGAATCTTTCTGTTCAATAATATCCGCACATTCCACGGGCACGATTGTTTGCAGATCGCTGAGCGACATCTCGATCTGGCACCCGATCTTGCCGCCGCTGAAGAAAATGGTCGGATAATCCTGCGCGGTATGGTGGATCGTGGTGCGGAATTGCTTTTTCATCCCGATGGGGGAGCAGCCGCCGTGGATGTAACCCGTTAAGGGCAGGAGTTCTTTGCTTTTGATCATCGCGATGCTTTTCTCACCGACCGCCTTTGCCGCCTTTTTTAAGTGCAGCTCGCCGTCGACCGGCACCATAAAGACATAGTAGCTCTTGCTCGCGCCCTGCGTCACCAGCGTCTTGAACATCTGCCCGGGCTGTTGTCCCAGTGCTTTCACGACCTCCATGCCGCTGATCGCGCCCGATTGGCTGTAATCATGGCTTTCATACGGTAGCTTGTGCTGTTCGATGATCCGCATCACATTTGTTTTTTCTGTTTTCTGTTTCTTCATATTATCACCGAACCTCATTGTAACCCAAATTACATGAAATGGCAAGTGTGATAGCTTCCTTTCCCAAGGGAGGCGGCAACGAGCATAGCGAAGTTGACGGTTTGTTTTATTCGTTCTGTCGGTTGACGGGCTTTGCTCTACATGCTACAATCAGGGCAGGTGAAACATATGAAGCTATCTTATATCGATAATGCCAATGATTTTGACTTTGGCAAGACCGCCGAAAACTACGCCCGATTCCGCGATATCTATCCCGAGAGCATGTATGAGAAGCTCATTGAGCGGGGGATCGGCAAAGAGGGGCAGCAGATCCTCGACCTCGGCAGCGGTACCGCGATCCTGCCGATGAATCTGTACCATACAGGCGCGTATTTTACCGCGACCGATATCGCAGAGAATCAGATCACCGTCGGCAGAGAGCTTGCCCGACAAAAGGGCATGGAGCGCATCGCGTTCAAGGTGTGTCCCGCCGAGGACACGGGCTTTGATGATCACGCTTTTGACGCGGTGACAGCGGTGCAGTGCTTCCCGTATTTTGACGCAGATGGAGCCGCCGCAGAGATCTTTCGTGTCCTGAAACCGCAGGGGCTTTTCTGTAAGATCCTCATGGACTGGCTGCCGAGGGAGGACGCTGTAGTCGCCGAGATGATCGCCCTCGTGCAAGCGTACAATCCCGCGTGGAATCCCGAGGGCTTTCGAGAATACGACTATCATTTCCCCGATTGGGCGCAGGGTCGCTTTGACAGTGAAGCGGTCATCTCCTATGATGAGGCGCTCGCTTTCACCAAAGAAGCGTGGCTCGGCAGGGCGCTGACCTGCCGCGGCGTCGGCGCTTCACTCCCGCCCGAAAAGGTACGGGAATTCGAAGCGGAATACCGCCGTATCCTCGCGCG
>DEFA01000039.1:3880-4132 GCA_002350525.1 Lachnospiraceae bacterium UBA2864
CTCAAAGTCGAGCTTGCTGATCGAAAGGAACATCGCGGAGTCAGAGCAATCAGCCTTTCCATAGCTTCCCGAATCCTCTGCCAGTCGGCAGTAAAAGCGTGCATCATCAAACATAAAATCACCTCATACTTTTTTCAATACATGGATTGTCATTGCGAGGCTCAAAGAGCCGTAACAATCTCAACCTATTGCATTTTGTTCCTGTGATTCTATTGTATAACAATACGTTGCCCATAAACGGGACTCTGGGCA
>DEFA01000039.1:4233-21687 GCA_002350525.1 Lachnospiraceae bacterium UBA2864
CCTAAGGTGAGATTCTGTCCGAATCTGTGATTTGGGTAACAGAATCCATACACAGGAGAGGTGGCACAAAGTGCCGGAGGTTGATTCTGAAAAGGGTATTCTCTCCTTATCACTCAAACCGCTGCAAATCCGTTTTCCAGATCGGCGATGATGTCGTCGATGTGCTCTGTGCCGATCGACAGGCGGATGGTGTTTTGATAGATGCCCTGTTCCGCAAGCTCCTCGTCACTCAGCTGTGAGTGGGTGGTGGAAGCGGGATGAATGACCAGGCTCTTTACGTCGGCGACGTTCGCGAGCAGAGAGAAGATTTTGAGGTTATCGATGAATTTCCATGCCTCTTCCTTACCGCCTTTGATCTCAAAGGTGAAGATGGACGCACCGCCGTTCGGGAAATACTTCTGATACAGCGCGTGATCGGGATGATCGGGGAGCGAGGGATGGTTGACCTTCTCGACCTGCGGATGATTCGCGAGATATTCCACGACTTTCTTGGTGTTCTGTGCATGGCGGTCGAGTCTCAGCGAGAGGGTCTCGACGCCCTGTAACAGCAGGAACGCGTTAAAGGGTGAGATCGTCGCGCCGGTATCGCGCAGGAGGATCGCGCGGATGTAGGTGACGAATGCCGCGGGGCCGACCGCATCATAGAAGCTCACGCCGTGATAGCTCGGATTCGGTGCGGCAATGCTCGGATAGTTGCCGCTTTTGCTCCAATCGAATTGACCCGATTCCACGATTACGCCGCCGAGGGTGGTGCCGTGACCGCCGAGGAACTTGGTCGCCGAGTGCACGACGATATCCGCGCCGTGCTCGATCGGACGGATCAGGTAAGGTGTGCCGAAGGTGTTGTCCACCACGACAGGCAGTCCGTGACGGTGGGCGATCGCGGCGATCGCGTCGATGTCGGGGATGTCGCTGTTGGGGTTGCCGAGGGTCTCGAGATAGATCGCGCGGGTGTTGTCCCGAATCGCGTTTTCTACTTCATCGAGGTCATGCGCGTCAACAAAGGTCGTGCTGATACCGTACTGCGGCAGGGTGTGGGCAAGCAGGTTATAGCTGCCGCCGTAGATGGTCTTTTGTGCCACGATATGGCCGCCGTTCGCGGCAAGCGCCTCGATGGTGTAGGTGATCGCCGCCGCGCCCGATGCGAGCGCCAGTGCCGCACTGCCGCCCTCTAAAGCGGCGACGCGCTTCTCCAGCACTTCTTGGGTGGAGTTGGTCAGTCTGCCGTAGATGTTGCCCGCGTCGGCAAGTCCGAAGCGGTCGGCGGCATGCTGAGAGTTGTGGAAAACATAAGAGGTGGTCTGATAGATCGGGACGGCTCTGGAATCGGTGGCGGGGTCAGCCTGTTCCTGACCGACGTGTAACTGTAAGGTTTCAAATTTATAATTGCTCATGATAAAGTTCCTTTCTAAATTGATATGATGATATTGAGGGGAGATGATACTTGAAGCCTCCCTTTTCTAAGGGAGGTGGCTCCAAAGGAGCCGGAGGGTTGGTATTTAAAAACGAGCGTTTCCTTTGGGATGATTATGTATAAGAAATGCCCGGCTTATCTCCCGGGCAACATGGCAAGTGAAACAATGTCAGTGTTTCTGAGCACAGTGAAAAATGCTCCGACCATATTGACATGCCCGGGAGTTGAACATTCGACACTGCATGATGGGGGATTGCTCATAATAAGGTGCTGACATGGTTGTTTCTCCTTTCGTTGATTTGTGATGGAATCGTCATTGAGAGGATTCGGTGATTCAGCCGATGGCGTAGCAATCTCAACCGATTTATTTCTCTCTCGACGACAACTGCATTATAACACTACTTACCTACTATGTCAATAGGTAAATAAGAAAATTTTCCCTATTTACCTTTAGGGTTTTAGTTATTTACCCATTTACCCCGGTGAAGAATGGGTGTATATTATAGATTAGGACAAATGATCAGGAGGATTTACCCATGATATCTACAAAAGGACGTTATGCACTCAGGGTCATGATAGACCTTGCAAAACACGAAGGTGAAGGATATGTGCCGCTTAAGGACATAGCCGAGCGACAGGACATATCCAAGAAGTATTTAGAGATAATAGTTAAGGAGCTTGTGGCCGGTGATATGGTGATCGGTGTCAGCGGAAAGGGAGGCGGTTACCGTCTCAGCAGGAAACCGTCAAAGTATACTGCAGGTTCCATCATAGAACTTATGGAAGGCACCCTGGCTCCCGTAGCCTGTCTTAAAGATAAAGACTACGACTGCCCTCGCAAGAAAAATTGTGAGACACTGAAGATGTGGAAGGACTACTATAAGATGACCCGCGACTTCTTCTATGAGAAGAAACTGACGGATTTTCTGTAGGAATGAGGTGGTCAATAGCAGCGAATGCGCCACTGAGTGCACAAGAAAAGAGCCGGGATATATGAGGTACTCCCCCAATATCCCGGCTCTTTTCTTAGATTCTATTCTATTGCACGAAGTCCGCCAACTAAATCGTCGATATTCTCGGCGTGATATCTTCCAGAACATCCAGAAGTATCTTAACAGTATCAAGTGATGAGAAAAGTGTAACACCGTTCATAATAGCACAGCGTCTTATCTCAGCACCGTCCTGATAATGGATTCCCGAAAGAATGGCTCTTGTGTTGATTATATAACTTACATAACCTGCTTCGATGGATCTTAATACTTCATCGCTTCCGTCGCTGAGCTTTCCTCTGATACGGGTTCTGATACCGTGCTCCTTGAGGAACTCTCCTGTTCCGACTGTAGCTTCGATATTGAATCCCAGCTCATAGAAACGTCTTACCAGCGGAAGTGCCTCTTCCTTATCCTCATCGGCAAGAGTTACCATTACGGTTCCGTACTCCTTCATCTTGATTCCCGAAGCCTGAAGAGCCTTATAGAAAGCTCTCTTAAGAGACTTATCATAACCGATAGCCTCACCTGTAGATTTCATCTCAGGTGACAGATAAGCATCCATACCGTTCAGCTTGGCGAAGGAGAAGGCCGGAGCCTTTACATACCACTTCCTGTCTGTCTTAAGTCCCGGATATTCAGGATTCTCGGAATAGCCCTGCTCTTCGAGCGAGTGACCGAGCATAACCTTAGTCGCTATATCAACAAGCGGGAAGCCTGTTGACTTCGACAGGAAAGGTACACTTCGTGAAGCACGAGGATTAACCTCGATGATATATACATTATCCTGCTTATCAACGATAAACTGAATATTGAAAAGACCTATGATTCCGATACCCAAACCGAGTTTCTCGGTATACTCCGTGATCGTCTCCTTAACCTTTTCGGAGATCGAATAAGGCGGATAAACGCTGGTACTGTCTCCCGAATGAACACCGGTTCTCTCAACCAGCTCCATGATTCCCGGAAGGAATACGCGTGTGCCGTCACAGATGGCATCAACCTCAACCTCTTTACCGACAATGTACTTATCAACGAGAACAGGTCTGTCCTCATCAACCTCAACCGCTGTCTTCAGGTAATGACGGAGCATTTCCTCGTTGGCAACGATCTCCATGGCACGTCCTCCGAGAACGAAGCTCGGACGCACAAGTACAGGATAACCGATCTTCTCGGCAGCCTTAACACCGCTCTCGATATCGGTAACCGCAACTCCCTTCGGATGAGGGATATCGAGGCTTTGGATAACATTTTCAAATGCATCCCTGTCCTCGGCTCTGAAGATAGCCTCGCAGTCTGTACCGATCAGCTTTACGCCCCTCTTCATAAGAGGCTCGGCAAGGTTGACCGCTGTCTGTCCGCCAAGGGAAGTTATAACGCCCTCCGGCTTCTCAAGGTCGATTATATTCATTATATCTTCAACTGTGAGCGGCTCGAAGTAGAGCTTATCAGCAGTTGTGTAGTCAGTTGAAACCGTCTCCGGGTTGTTGTTGATAACGATAGCCTCGTAACCCATGTCGTGAATGGTTCTTACGGCATGTACCGTGGAGTAGTCGAACTCAACACCCTGACCGATTCTGATAGGACCCGATCCGAGAACGATAACCTTCTTATGATCGGATACTATGGACTCGTTCTCCTCCTCATAGGTTGAGTAGAAGTAAGGTACATAGCTCTCAAACTCACTTGCGCAGGTATCGATCATCTTGTATACAGGACGGATAGAGAGCTCCTTACGCTTCTCCCAGACTGCATCCTCTGTGAGACCCGTAAGCTCTGCGATATAGGAATCGGAGAAGCCCATCTTCTTTGCCTCGTAGAGAGTTCCCTTGTCCAGAGGGAAATCTCCTTCGCCCGCATTTTTCGCGGCATCTTCGAGCTTCTTCTCGAAATCAACGATATTCTTAATCTTATCCAGGAAGAACATATCGATTCCCGTACGGTTCATGATAACCTGAAGATCCACGCCCAGCCAGATAAGCTGTGACAGTGCATAGATACGGTCGTCCGTACCGTCTTCGATATAGGTAAGCAGCTTCTCGACTGCCTCTTTTCTGTTCTCCGGTTCCGGCTTATCGGAGAGACTCTTTACATCGAACTTCTCAAGGTGTATATGATTCTTTCCGTCCTCAAGAGATCTGATAGCCTTCAGTAAGCTTTCCTCAAATGTACGGCCGACACTCATGGTCTCACCGGTTGCCTTCATCTGGGTAGAGAGTACATTTGATGCAAGAGTAAACTTGTCAAATGGGAATCTGGGCATCTTCGTTACAACATAGTCAAGAGCCGGCTCGAAGCATGCAGGTGTATTGGCAAGTTTGATCTCATCCAGATTCATACCCACGGCAATCTTTGCTGATACACGGGCAATAGGATAGCCACTGGCCTTTGAAGCAAGGGCCGAGGATCTGGATACACGAGGATTAACCTCTATAACATAATAGTTAAATGACTGAGGGTCCAGAGCGAACTGGCAGTTACATCCACCTTCCACTCCGAGAGCTCTGATGATCTTCAGAGCACTGTCTCTCAGCATATGATATTCCTTATTTGTAAGAGTCTGCGAAGGAGCAACAACTATGGAGTCACCTGTGTGGATACCTACAGGATCGAGGTTCTCCATGTTACATACCACAAGAGCCGTATCATTTGCGTCTCTCATTACTTCGTACTCGATCTCCTTATAACCCTTGATACTCTTCTCGACAAGGACCTGATGAACCGGTGAAAGCGCAAGCGCCTTCTTCATCATTTCAGCCATCTCTTCCGGATTGTCAGCGAAACCGCCGCCTGTTCCTCCGAGTGTGAAGGCCGGTCGGAGTATTACAGGATATCCGATATCCTCAGCTGCCTTAAGTCCTTCTTCAACGGTATATGTAATCTCTGAAGGAACTACAGGCTCCCCCAGCTTCTCACACAACTCTTTAAACTCTTCTCTGTCTTCTGCGCATCTGATACTTGCCGCATCTGTTCCGAGGAGCTCAATCTCACACTCATCAAGTACGCCCTTATCATAGAGCTGCATGGCAAGGTTAAGACCGGTCTGTCCTCCGATTCCCGGGACTATTGCGTCCGGTCTCTCGTATCTGCAGATACGGGCCATATATTCAAGTGTCAGAGGCTCCATATAAACCTTATCCGCTACCATAGTGTCCGTCATAATGGTAGCAGGATTGGAATTTGCAAGTATTACCTCATAGCCTTCTTCCTTGAGTGCAAGACAGGCCTGGGTTCCGGCATAGTCAAACTCTGCTGCCTGTCCTATAACTATAGGACCTGAACCGATAACTAATATTTTGTGTATATCACTTCTCTTTGGCATCTCTTATATCTCCATTAATGACTTTTAATCAATCTTCTTCATCTTATCTATAAATCTGTCGAACAGATACTTGCTGTCCTGCGGTCCCGGAGCGCTTTCCGGATGATACTGAACCGAGAAGACCCTTCCGTCTTCCGATACAAGACCTTCAACCGTGTTATCCAGAAGATTAATATGTGATACCTTAAGACCTGTTCCCTCTATGGTAGTTTCATCTACAGCATAGCTGTGATTCTGACTTGTAATCTCTATTCGTCCTGTTTCAAGATCTTTAACAGGATGATTTCCGCCTCTGTGTCCGAACTTAAGCTTATAAGTCTTAGCACCGTAACTGAGAGCGATCAGCTGATGTCCAAGGCAGATTCCGAACATAGGAAGCTTACCCTTAAGATTCTTAAGAGTTTCTATAACCTCAGGCACATCACCCGGATCTCCGGGGCCGTTTGAAATGAAGAGTCCGTCCGGATTCATGCGGAGAATCTCCTCTGCCGATGTATTATATGGTACAACCGTTACGTTGCATCCGTGAGCGTTAAGTTCACGCACGATATTCATCTTCATACCGCAGTCGATGGCAACTACGTTGTACTTTGGATTGGATGTCCTTGAATACCATCTCTTCTTGCAGCTGCAGCGTGCTACCTGATCACGTCTCAGCTCTGTCTCCGAAAGCTTCTTCAGGCCGTCCTCAAGGGAAGTCGATGCATCTGTGATAAGTACCTTTCTTGAACCGAAGTCTCTGATACTTCTGACAAGCTTTCTTGTATCAACTCCGTATACTCCCGGAACATTTGCATCCTCCAGAAGCTCGGACAGAGTTCTTGTGAATCTGAAGTTTGAAGGAAAATCATTGATTTCTCTCACGATTAATCCTCCCAGATTCAGAAGCTTGCTCTCAAAATCCTCATCTGTTATTCCGTAATTACCTATCAAAGGATAGGACATTACAATTGCCTGATCGGTATAGGACGGATCTGATACGATCTCCTGATATCCGGCCATGGATGTATTGAACACAATCTCACATACCGCTTCTTTGTCAGCTCCGAAGCCGTATCCATAGTACTCACTGCCATCCTCAAGAATCAACTTTTTACTAAATTCGGACATACGTTTTCGCTCCTCTAAACATTTAGAACTACTCTACTGTAACACTCTTAAAGCTCTTAAAAAGAGGCACTCCGAGCATTAAGCCCGAAGCGCCTTTGCTTCCGTAATTTCAAAAAAATATTAATAATTTAAACTGTTAATAGTATATTACTTCGTTTTCAAAAGTCAAGTTGATTTTTTTTAAACTTTATTTTTTATTTAAGCTTTATTTTTGACCCGCACTGTAATGCTAAGCTATCGCAGCCTTCATACTCTTTACATATTCGGAAAGCTTCTCAGGTGCATCCTTACCGTACTCGGCAACAATCCTTACCATTGCGGAACCGACGATAACTCCGTCGGCAAGCTTTGACATAGCTTCAGCCTGCTCAGGCTTACTTATACCGAATCCGATGGCAGCAGGTGTATCCGTAGCTTCCTTGATAAGTCCGAGAATGGATGAAAGGTCTGTCTTAATCTCACTTCTCACACCTGTAACTCCGAGGGAAGAAACTACATATATAAAGCCTTTTGCCTGGGAAGCGATCATCTTGATCCTGTCCTCACTTGTAGGAGCGATCATAGAGATGAAGTCGATTCCGAAAGATGCTGCCACTTCATCAAACTCATGACGCTCTTCGTAAGGGCAGTCAGGAATGATGATTCCGTCAGCTCCTGCCTCTGCCGCTTTACTAAAGAACTTCTCTGCACCATAATGATATACAGGATTTGCATAGGTCATAAATACGATAGGTGTATCGTAATCCTTACGAAGTTCCTTAACCAGCTCGAATACCTTATCGGTAGTCATTCCCGAACCGAGAGCTCTTATATCCGCCTCCTGGATCACAGGTCCCTCTGCGATAGGATCCGAAAATGGGATTCCAACCTCCACAAGGTCCGCACCCGCATCAAGTACAGCTCTGAAGTTTGCAAGGCTTGTCTCATAGTCGGGATCTCCCGCTGTAAGAAATGCGATAAAAGCCTTCTTATTCTCAAATGCTTTATATATATTACTCATTTCTGACTCCTCTCATTAAAGATATTATTCTCTCTTCTGATTTTATTCCCGGAGATATCTCTATCCCCGTCATCATATCTATTATATCAGGCTTCAGGATATCAACTATATCCCTGACATTCCCGGGAGTTATGCCCCCCGCCGCCATTACCGGAATATTCACAGCCTGTTTAACCGCTTTGTAAAGCGCTGCATCTATAAGATTCGCGGAATTCGATGCATTCTCCGGACCTCTGGCATCCACCAGAACTATGTCCGCTCCCGCTTCCTCGAAAACCTTCGCACATTCTGCGATATCAGACTTACCGCTCTGAGTTACTCTATCTGCTTCTTTCAGAGGTACCGTCTTTACGATCTTTGCTGCAAGGCCTTCGGCTTTAAGCGCCCTGATATCATCTGCAGTCTCTTTATAGTGCAGCTGAAAGTAATCGGGATGCAAGACTCTGTCTATGTTAAGAATCTTATCTACCGGGCCGCCCGATACAACACAGCATCGCGATAACGCTACGCCATTTACCAAAGTACTGCCCGACACATTTCGAAAATGTTTTATCAGCTCTTCCGCACGGGAAAGATCCATATTCCACGGAACCAGTACCGGGTAATCAACAACGAATCCCAAGATATCAACACCGTGTCTTATGCCAGCCTCCACATCCTCTTCTCTCATGAAGCCGCACATTTTAACAATTACATTCTTCATATCAGCCTCACGCATTCATCATCTCTTTATAATATTCAAACGGATCTTCGGCTTTCCAGATTGCCGTCCCCACCAGAGCCGCATCCGCGCCGCTGTCGATGGCACGTCTCACATCCGCCGGTGTAAGGATTCCGCTTTCGCTTATAAGAAATGTGCCTTCCGGCTTTCCGCCCGCAAGTCCCTGTGTCGTGGATACGGTTCCGCCATCCTTCTCCAGCCGGAGGATGTCACGGTTATTGATTCCCATAAGCTTTGCTCCGAGGGATGCGGCAAATCCGATCTCCTCTTCGGTGTGGGTCTCCACCAGAGGTTCGATTCCTCTTTCCAGTGCATAGTTGTAACAGATGACCATCTGTTCTCTGCTCATTACGGAACACATAAGAAGCACTGCCGAGGCACCGTACTCGATGGTCTCATCGATGGCTTCCTTCGTTCTGATGAAATCCTTTCTCAGAACAGGAACCTCCACCGCCTCCGCAACCGCTCTCAGCATGCCGAGTGAACCGCCGAAGTCCGTCGGCTCCGTCACCACCGATATGGCAGGCGCACCGGCTTCTATCATCTTCAGTGCATTTCGGACAGCGTCCTTCTCATCAAAGAGGCGCCCCTCTCCGGGTGAAATGCATTTAAAATCAACTATTACAGGAACCAAACCCTTATTCTTTTTTTCGATCAGAGCGGAACTAAATCTATTCATACTGATTCTCTCATTAATCACTAATATGCCGGATCATTTCACAAACTACTGTTCTGAATACTTGTTAGACTCTTCCACAAGCTGAGCGAGTTTCTCTGCAGCCTTACCGCTCTCGATGATCTCTCTTGCAAGAGCTATACCCTCTGTAAAGTCAGCAGCCTTACCACCGACAACAAGAGCACCTGCGGCATTGAGGATGATGGCATCCTTTCTAGGGCCTTCGATCTCGCCTGAGAAAACACCCTTGATGGTAGCTGCATTTTCCTCAGGAGTACCTGTCTTAATGTCCTCAAGCTTGCAGCTCTTAAGGCCGAAGTCTTCAGGAGCAATGGTATATCTCTTAATCTCGCCGTCCTTCAGCTCTGCGATGGTTGTCTTTCCGAGAAGTGATATTTCATCCAGTCCGTCCTCACCGTATACGAACATGGCCTTGGTATAACCGATTCTTCTGGCAACTTCAGGAACGGTATCGAGAAGCTCCTTCTTATAAACACCGAGAAGATGTCTAGGTGCGAAGGCCGGATTGATAAGCGGTCCGATGATAGTATAGAAGATTGTCTTTATTCCGAGCTCGGTCTCAGGAGGAAGAACCTTACCCATAACCGGATGGAACAGCGGTGCATAGATAAATGCTATGCTGATCTTCTCTATAAGTTCTGCAGCCTGCTCAGCGTTAAGATTGATGTTAACTCCGAGAGCCTCAAGTACGTCGGCACTTCCCGAAAGGGATGATATAGAACGGCTTCCGTGCTTTGCGATAGGGATTCCCGCTGCCGCAGCCACAAGTGCTGTTGCCGTGGAAATGTTGAAGGTACTGAGACCACCACCTGTTCCGCAGGTATCCATCATCTCAGCATCAACCTTTGCTCTGATAGGAACGCAGTTCTCACGCATCGCATTTGCGAATGCGGCAAGCTCTTCCACATTGGTTCCCTTCATCAGAAGTCCTACCTGAAATCCGGCGATCTGAACCGGTGTTACCTCGTCCTTTGCCACAGCACCGATAAATTCCGAGATATCCTCTGCTGTCAGAACTTCGTTATTAGTTACCTTTGATAATATATCCTTGTACATCTTTTAAAACCTCATTACTTCTTAGAAAAAACACTGTATTACTTTTTACTCGTAGAGCTCAACGCCGCGGTAACGGGCGATGGCTGCCACGTCCTTATCTCCACGTCCGGAGATGGTACATATGATAATCGAATCCTTCGGCATGGAAGGCGCAATCTTCAGTACATGTGCAACCGCATGGCTGCTTTCGATAGCAGGGATGATACCCTCTGTTCTTGAGAGATATTCGAAGGCACGAACCGCCTCTTCATCTGTGATAGGCACATACTCCGCTCTTCCGGTGGATGCAAGATATGCATGCTCCGGTCCGATTCCCGGATAGTCAAGTCCGGCTGAGATAGAGTAAACAGGTGCTATCTGTCCGTACTCATCCTGGCAGAAGAGTGACTTCATACCGTGGAAGATACCCATGGAACCGTTGGCCATAGTAGCCGCATTCTTAGGATTATCCACACCGAGGCCTGCTGCCTCACAACCGATGAGACGTACGCCCTCATCCTTGATATATTCATAGAAAGAACCGATGGCATTGCTTCCGCCGCCCACGCAGGCGATAACAACATCAGGAAGCTTACCCTCTGCCTCGAGGATCTGTGCACGGCTCTCCTTACTGATGACTGACTGGAAATCCCTTACGATAGTAGGGAAAGGATGAGGTCCCATAACCGATCCGAGGACATAGAGTGTATCATCGACTCTTGAAGTCCACTCACGCATAGCCTCATTAACGGCATCCTTAAGAACTCTTGTTCCCGTCTTGACCGGATGAACCTTTGCACCGAGAAGCTCCATTCTGTATACATTAAGAGCCTGTCTTATGGTATCCTCCTCACCCATGAAGATCTCGCACTCCATATCCATAAGAGCCGCTGCGGTTGCCGTAGCAACGCCGTGCTGGCCCGCTCCCGTCTCTGCGATAACTCTGGTCTTACCCATCTTCTTTGCGAGAAGCACCTGACCGAGAACGTTGTTGATCTTGTGAGAACCCGTATGATTTAAGTCCTCGCGCTTCAGATATATCTTTGCTCCGCCGAGGTCTCTTGTCATCTTCTCCGCATAGTAGAGCAGTGATGGGCGTCCCGCATACTCACGGTTCAGCTTATCCAGTTCTGCCACGAACTCCGGATCGTTCTTGTAATGCTCATAAGCTTCCTCCAGCTTATGGATCTCATTCATGAGAGTTTCCGGGATGTACTGTCCTCCGAACTCTCCGAAACGTCCTTTAACATTTTCCGAAAAACTATTTATACTTTCGCTCATTTCCTCTTACCTTTCTTTTCCATATATATAAACTCCAGCTCATCACTGATTACTTTACTGTCAAAAATCTCATATCCGCAATTTTTGTACAGAGAAATGTTACCAACACTTTTCGTGCTTGTAAAGAGTTCATATCTTTTATCCGGATATATTTTTTCGATCTCCGACAGAAGTTTCTTACCGTAACCTCTTTTCTGCCTGTCCGGATGAACCATCAGCTTTCCTATATATACCGTACCGCCGTCTTCGTAAGCCCTTACCGAACCGATTATCCTGCCGTCCTCAACAAGCTTCAGAATCGTTCCTCTGTCAAACTCCTCCTCAACTTCTTCTATGGTCTGCCGCAGCGGAGGTATGTCCCTGCTCTTAAAGAGTGCGGCTTCACTCTGATATGCCAGGTACTGGAGTTTCAGTATCTCTTCAAGGTCCGTTCTATCGGCTTCTGATATGCATATACCGTCTTTATCTGCTTCCCTCATCATACTGCATAACCCGGCACTGCTCTCTCTTTCGATACTGCACGACTCGGCATTGCTATCTCTTTCGATACTGCACGACTCGGCACTGCTCTCTCTTTCGATACTGCACGACTCAGCGTCGGTCTCTCTTTCAATACTGCATAACCCGGCATCTGTCTCTCTTACGATATTTACGAAGTTCTTCATCTTCTCCGTATCCTTCACCTTATCCGTCTCCACACCGGAGCTTACATCGACTCCGTATGGGTGCAGGCTCTCGACCGCAGAACGTACATTGTCAGGTCCGAGTCCTCCGGCCAGAAGATACGGCCTTCTTATCTCACCCAGGCTGCTCCAGTCAAAGGTCTCGCCGGAACCCGTGCCCGAATCCACCAGCACAAGATCCGCAGATGACGCTTCTATCTCGGAAATATCCTTAATCTTTCTCATGTTGAAGGCCTTGATGATTCGAGGCTTGTCAGCTTCAAGCTTGTCTGCTCCGACTCTGTCTGCTTGGACTCTGTCTGCCTGGTCTTTCGCCGCACCCGTTGTCAACCGCCTCAGTTCTTCGATATACCCGTTATCTTCCGTACCGTGAAGCTGTGCTATATCAATAATCTTCTCGTTCAGAAGCTCTGCCACAAAGGATACATCCTCATCGACAAAGACTCCCACCGCCTGTATCCTGGGATAGAGACGTGCCTTCAGTTTCGCGGCCGTTTCCTTATCCACACAGCGGTGACTGAAATCCGCAAAGACAAATCCTATATATTCCGGACAAAGTTCATTTGCAGCTTCGATATCTTCTATTCTTTTTAAACCGCATATCTTAATCTTTGTCATAGCTTCACCTATCTGTCATCCGACTTTCGCATTCTTTAGTTCTCTGATGAGGCCGGTCTTATCAGAGCTTCTCATCAGCATCTCACCGATAAGAACCGCATCCGTTCCGTTCTCGTAAAGAGCCTTTACATCAGCCGGTGTCATGATGCCGCTTTCGGATACAAAGATTATATCCTTCGGAACCATGTCTCTGAGGCGGATGCTGTTACTGATATCCACAGTGAAATCCTTCAGATTCCTGTTATTTACTCCGACTATCCTCGCTCCCGCATCAAGACATCTCTTAACTTCCTCCGCGTCATGCGCTTCGAAGAGGCAGGAAAGCCCGAGTCTGTCGGCAATATCGAAGTAACTCCGCAGTTCCTCATCACTGAGTATCGCAGCTATAAGAAGCACTGCCGACGCACCCATGAGCTTTGCCTGATATATCATGTAAGGATCGACCGTGAAGTCCTTTCTCAGAACCGGTATCGAAACCTTCTTAACTATACCTTTAAGATATTCGTCGCTTCCCTTAAATCTGTCCGGCTCGGTGAGGCAGGATATGGCGTCCGCTCCGGCCGCTTCATATTCCGTTGCAATCTCGAGATACGGGAAATCCTCTGCTATAACTCCCTTTGAAGGCGACGCCTTCTTTACTTCAGATATGATGGAAAGCCCCTCTCTTCCGAGTGCTTCTTCGAAGGGATAGTCAAATTCCTGAACTTCCATTTCGCGCTCTGCCAGTAAACCAGCATCCCTCTCCGCATCTTCTCTCGGATACACGGCCATCTGCTTCTCTATTCTTGCCCTTGTTAAGTTAGCCAATTCATCTAATATCATAATGACCTCTTATCGGTTGCTGACCTCAATAAACTTCTCAAGTGTCTCCGTAGCCTTACCTGATGCGATTATATCCTTTGCAAGTTCTATACCGTCCTTCATGGACTCAGCCTTGCCGCCGATATAAAGAGCCGCACCTGCGTTGAGAAGCGTTGCATTTCTCTTGGCACCTGTCTCGGCACCGCTCAGAATCCTTCTTGTGATCTCGGCATTCTCTGCAGGAGCACCTCCCACAAGGTCTGACTTCTGACAGAACTCCATACCGAAATCTTCTGGTGTGATGACTCTTGTCTTATACCATCCGTCCTTGATCTCGCAGATCGTAGTAGGTGAACTGAGGGATATCTCATCGAGCTTATCCTGTCCGTATACTACCATTCCGCGCTTAACTCCGAGATCCGCAAGAACCTGTGCAAGCGGCTCTACAAGATACTCATCATATACACCGAGAAGCATCTGAGATGGCTTTCCCGGATTGGTAAGCGGTCCGAGGATGTTAAATACTGTTCTGAATCCCAGTTCCTTACGGATAGGTCCGACATACTTCATGGATGTGTGATACTTCTGTGCGAAGAAGAAACACATACCAACTTCCTTAAGGAGTTCCACGCATTTCTCGGGATCCTGCTGGATATTTACTCCCAGTGCTTCGAGGCAGTCAGCTGTTCCGCACTTGGATGAAGCTGCTCTGTTACCATGCTTTGCAACTTTCATACCGCCTGCTGCTGCGATAAGTGCCGAAGTTGTTGATATATTGAAGGACTGAGCGTTGTCTCCGCCCGTTCCGACTATCTCGAAGATTTCCATACCCGTATTAACAGGGATGGCATGATCTCTCATGGCTGCCGCACATCCGGCTATCTCGTCCTTGGTCTCAGCTTTGGCACTCTTGGTTGAAAGAGCAGACAGGAATGCCGCGTTCTGTGTCGGTGTCGTCTCACCGCTCATGATCTCATTCATTACGGTATAAGCCTCATCGTAGGTGAGATCCTGCTTGTTTACGATTTTCTCAATTGCTTCCTTTATCATCTTAATGTACCTCCTTGATAAAGATAAATCGTTGTTGTCGGCCGTGAATCTTTAAGCCGCCAGAAAGTTCTTAAGTATTGTCACTCCTTCCGGAGTAAGTATAGATTCCGGATGGAACTGCAGTCCGTAAACCGGATAGGTTTTATGTTTAACAGCCATTATCTCATCGTCGTCATCCGAAGTTGCGATCACCTTGAGGCAATCAGGAATGGTTTCTTCTTTAGCAGCCAGGGAGTGATATCTTGCAACCGCCAGTTTTCTGCCTGAGCCTGCAACTCCGGCTTCTGCTGTTCCTACGCCTGAGCTCGAATCAGTCCCTGCTTCAGATATCTCACCTATTCCCTCGAAGATTTTCTCACTCTCATCTATAGTACACACTGACTGCTTACCGTGCATAAGTCTCTTCGCATAGGTTACCGTAGCTCCGTATACTTCGCATATAGCCTGATGTCCGAGACATACTCCGAGGATAGGGAACTTACCTCCCAATTCTCTTACCACATCCTCACATACTCCCGCATCACTCGGCTTTCCCGGCCCCGGTGACAGGATTATGTGAGAGGGCGCGAGCTCCTCAATCTCACTTACTGTAAGCTCATCATTTCTTATTACCTTGATATCGGGATTGATACCGCCGATAAGCTGATAGAGGTTATATGAAAAACTGTCGTAATTATCTATTAATAAAATCATCTCTCTGCCTCCCCTCTATCCTACTCATCTAATCCTGTGCTGTCTTTGATGGCATTTATAACTGCCTTCGCTTTATTGATACACTCTGTATGTTCCTTCTTAGGTACGGAATCTGCTACGATTCCGGCGCCGCTTCTTACAAATACACGTCCGTTCTTCTTATAGGCGATCCTGATAGCTATACAGGTATCCATGTTGCCTGTGAAGTCTATATATCCGATGGCTCCTCCGTAGATACCGCGCTTACAATTCTCCAGCTCATCGATCAGCTGGCAGGCTCTTATCTTAGGAGCTCCCGAAAGAGTTCCCGCAGGAAGCACTGCTTCTATCGCATCGAGAGCATCCTTATCCTCTCTTATCACGCCTCTTACCGTGGAACCTATATGCATGATGTGTGAGAACTTCAGCACATCCATATATCTCTCAACTTCAACCGTTCCGAACTTACTGACTCTTCCGAGGTCGTTACGTCCGAGATCCACAAGCATGTTGTGCTCGGCCTTCTCCTTCTCATCTGCAAGAAGCTCCTTAACCAACGCTTCGTCCTCTTCAGGGTTCGCTCCTCTCGGTCTGGAACCCGCAAGCGGAAATGTATGAAGGACTCCGTTCTCAAGCTTTACAAGTGTCTCCGGAGATGCACCTGCAACTTCCACATCCGTTCCCGAGAAGTAGAACATATAAGGCGAAGGATTGATGGTCCTGAGGGCCCTGTATGTATTAAGAAGACTTCCTTCAAAAGGAGCCGACAGTCTGTTGGATAATACTATCTGGAAGATATCTCCCTCGAAGATATAATGCTTACCCTTCTCAACCATTTCACAGTATTGCTCTTCATTAAATATCGGTTCGAAATCCCCAAGGATACGTCCCGGCTTCTCTTCTGCCTTCTTACCACTTCGAAGAAGCTCTGCGATTCTTTCCAGTTCACACGCGGCTCTGTTATATTCCGTATCTATATCGGTCAGCTTTACATTTGCTATAAGAACTATCTTCTGACGGACATTGTCGAATGCGATGACCTTGTCGAAAAGCATGAGGTCAACATCTTTAAACTCGTTCTCGTCCACTATATCCTTCTTAAGGATAGGCTCGCTGTACTTAAGATAATCGTAGGAGAAATAACCTACGAGTCCTCCCGTAAATGGCGGAAGGTATCCGAACTTCGGGCTCTTATACTTATCAAGAATCTGTCTTAAGTACTCTGTCGGATTATCTGTCTGAAATGTTATGTCTCCGGCCTTCATCTCTCCGTTCTGGCAGCTTATCTCGAGTTTCGGGTCAAAGCCGAGAAATGTATATCTTCCCCATGTATCACTCTCCTGTGCCGATTCGAGCATGTAAGTGTGAGTTGATATATTCTTCAGAATTCTCAGGGCTTCGATCGGTGTTATAAAATCCGAATAAATCTCTGTACTTACCGGCGCAACGGTGTACTTAGCCGTATCAATAGTCTTCAGTTCCTCGCGTGTTGGTCTTATATCCATAACTACCTCCTATAAACCATCACATGCGCCGTTTTGCCGGATCTTGGACATCGTGCAGGAAAACCGCCTGCACGATGATGCGGGCTCGCCAAAGTCCCTAATACAAGAAAAACCTGTCTCAGCAATCAAACTAATCTGATTGCTGGGACAGGTTGAAATTCTAATCTACCTGCGGTGCCACCCGGCTTGGTGTGTTCTCACACCCACTTAGCGCAAACCATCATTTGCCGAACTTTTGTAACGGAGGTTCTTACTCCGTCTCCCATACTTTGAAAAAACAGTTCTGGTCGCCCTCAGAAGTCCATTCAACAAAACACTTAACATCGCAATCTCACCACCTGCGACTCTCTGTAAGGAAGGAGGTTCTGCCTACTTACTCTTCATCTACGGTTTAACTAGGTATAAAAATACCACCGCAACGATATGTATGTCAATATTTTTTTCTGTAAGTTCTTTACTGTGTCATAGCCACATCTTACTCAAGATGACCCTTTGCCTTGATCACATCGATAACCTGATCAACGTACTTCTCGCACTGCTCATCGGTTTCAGCCTC
>DEFA01000039.1:21796-68635 GCA_002350525.1 Lachnospiraceae bacterium UBA2864
GGGTCATTCTGTGCATCCGGCTTACTCTTAACGCGAACATTCTTAAGAACCTGCGGATAGAATACAACCGGTGCAGCAAGCTCTGACATTGGCTTACCTTTGGCAAGGAGTACTTCCATCATTTTGATACTTGTAAGTATACCGTCACCTGTAGTTGCATACTTGGAGAAAATGATATGTCCCGACTGCTCACCACCCAGGCGGTTTCCGGTCTTGACTATATTTTCATATACATATTTGTCTCCGACCGCAGTCTTATCATATTCTATTCCCACTTTGTCAAATGCCTTATACAGACCGAAGTTACTCATAACAGTTGTAACTACCTTATTGTTAATGAGCTTTCCGCGCTCCTTCATGTAAAGGCCGTAAATATAGAGGATGTGATCGCCTGTAACTACATTTCCCTTTTCATCCACACAGAGACATCTGTCTGCATCTCCGTCATAAGCGAATCCAACATCCAGTCCCTTCTCAACCACAAACTTCTGAAGATGTTCAATATGTGTTGAACCACAGTCTGTGTTGATATTGTAACCGTCAGGGTTATCATTCATAACATAGGTCTTTGCGCCGAGTGCGTCGAAAACACTCTTTGCAATCTGCCATGCGGCACCGTTAGCCACATCCAGTCCGACCTTAACATCCTTAAAGCTGTATTTGCTGAGGGATATAAGGTAACCGATATAACGATTACGGCCCGCAACATAATCAACCGTACGGCCGATCTCATTTCTCTCTGCAATCGGGATATCGATCTTACCGTCGATATAATCCTCAACCTTAAGGATAGTCTCCTCATCCATCTTCTCTCCGTTACCGTTAAGAAGCTTTATACCGTTATCATAGTACGGATTATGAGAAGCAGATATCATGATACCGCAGTCGAAATCATCAACCCTTGCTATATAAGCAACCGAAGGTGTTGTGGTAACATGCATGATATATGCATCTGCACCGCTGGCCATAAGGCCTGTACAAAGAGCATACTCGAACATGTATGAGCTTCTTCTGGTATCCTTACCGATAACAATCTTTGCCTTCTTGCCGACTCTTGCCCCGTAGTACCAGCCTAGGAAACGGCCGATCTTTACTGCATGGTCGAAATTAAGATCCTTGTTGGCTTCACCACGGAAGCCGTCAGTTCCGAAATATTTACCCATTTACTGATTCTCCTTAGATATGACTTCTCCGCTGTTCTTCCAGATGGAATTCTCCGGAACAACACCTCTTACACAGGAGGTCGGATATACATTTGAATGACGTCCGATAACCGTACCCGGATTGCAGACCGCATTGCAACCGACTTCAACATAATCGCCGAGCATAGCTCCGAACTTCTTTATACCTGTTTCCATCTTCTCAGTACCGTTATGAACAACCACAAGAGCCTTGTCGCTCTTAACGTTACTTGTGATACTTCCCGCTCCCATGTGGCTGAAATATCCGAGGATAGAATCGCCGACATAGTTATAATGCGGAGTCTGTACATGGTCGAACAGGATTACATTTTTAAGCTCAACACTGTTACCTACCACACAGTCTGCTCCCACGAGAGCCGATCCGCGGATGAAGGCGCAGTGTCTTACTTCCGTATTAGGTCCGATGATACATGGTGCACCGATATAGGCTGACGGGAAAACCGTAGCAGTCTTATGGATCCACACATTTTCGGAAACTTCTTCATAGTCCTCACCAAGGGTCGGACCGAGTTTCAATATAAAATCTTTTATTCCCTTCAGAGCTTCCCACGGATAGGTAAACTGTGAAAGGTAATCCTTTGCCAAAGTATGATCCAGATCATAAAGGTCTGAAATAGTATACATTGCTGCAGCCTCTCTTTCTTCTCAGATTATTTCCTCGTTCTACTCTACGGTAACCGATTTTGCGAGGTTTCTCGGCTTATCCACATCCAGTCCCTTTGCGTCGGATGTATAATATGCGATAAGCTGGATCACAACCGCAATGGCAAATACCGAGAAGATACTGTCAACCTTCGGTATCCTGATCTGTCTGTCACATACTTCGGTGTTTTCCGATTTATCTCCTGAGGTTACGAGAATTACATATGCACCTCTGGACTTAACCTCTCTTACGTTGGAAATGATCTTACTGTATACATGCTCCTCGCTGGCTATCGCGATGACCGGTACATTTTCCGAAATAAGCGCGATGGTTCCGTGCTTAAGCTCACCTGCCGCATATGCCTCAGAATGAATATACGAAATCTCCTTAAGCTTAAGAGATGCCTCAAGAGTCATGGTATAATCGATTCCTCTTCCGATATAGAATACATCAGGTGCATTCTTTATATGATTTGCTACTTCCTTGATCCTGTCGGCTTCCTGAAGTGTCTCCTTTATAATGTCTCCTACCGAAAGAAGTCTTGTCATAAACTTCTTTACAACACTCTCGGAGAGAATACCCTTTACAAGTCCGATACGTGCAGCAAGAAGATACATTGCCGAAATCTGAACCGTATAAGCCTTTGTGCTGGCTACGGCAATCTCCGGACCTGCATGTGTGTAAAGAACATAGTCACTCTCACGTGCTATCGTCGAGCCCTTTACATTTACAATTGAAAGAACCTTGCTGTCCTTATGCTTTGCAAGTCGGAGTGCTTCAAGTGTATCGATAGTCTCACCTGACTGTGAAACAACGATCGTAAGTGTGTCGCTGTCGATTATCGGATCCTTATATCTGAACTCAGAAGCAATCTCCACCGTTACAGGAATTCTGAGTCTTGTCTCAATGAGTGACTTACCTACCATTCCCGCATACATTGCAGTACCACAGGCAACTATATTTATGCTCTTCAGATTCTTCAGGACATTGTCATCGATTCCGTCCTCCGTAAAATCAGGAAGACCGTTCACGATTCTCGGTGTTATGGTTCTTTCGAGTGCTTCAGGCTGCTCATAGATTTCCTTCAGCATGAAATGCGGATAGCCGCCCTTCTGTGCGGATGTGATATCCCAGTTAACCTCGAGATACTCAGGCTCGACCTTGCGGCCTTTCAGATCCTGAACTCCGATACCGTTCTCTGTAAGAGTGAGTATATGATACTCAGGTACAACAAAATATTTTTTTGAAAATGCGATTACTGCCGTCAGATCCGACGCTATGATCGATCCGCCTTCAAAATCCGCAGCCACCATCGGGCTGACATTTCTTACTGCAAAGATTTTTCCCGGCTGATCGTCAAAGATTATGCAAAGAGCAAAGGAACCTGCCAGAAGGTTTACCGCCTGTTTAATGGCCTTGTAAGGATCTCCCTCGTAAAGCTTATCAAGCAGAGCTGCAACAACCTCCGTATCGGTCTCGGATTTAAGAGATTCCTTCAGACCGTACTCAACTGTGAGTTCCTTATAATTCTCTATGATACCGTTATGAATAAGAGTAACACTGCCGCTTCTGTGAGGGTGGCAGTTGGCTTCGGTAACTCCTCCGTGAGTAGCCCATCTTGTATGGCCTATACCGCATGTTGCCTCTGTAGTGACATCCTTTGCGGCTTCCTCGAGTTCTGAAACCTTTCCCGTTCTCTTCTTAATGATTATGCCTGTCTTCGGGTCATAAAGCGCGATTCCCGCACTGTCGTAACCACGATACTCAAGCTGCTTTAATCCGTTAATGAGGATATCCCTGGCCGGACTATCCCCTGTATAACCTATTATTCCACACATTTTCGTCACCTCGTAATCTTAATCTTTATATACCATTGCGATGTTTCTACAGAAACACACTGTTACTATTCACCGTAACATAAAACCATTCATAATGACGGTGCTTCGCACCTTACTGTCTCCTTCGGAGACTCATTATTTCATGTTTTTATGTTGCTGCTACGCAGTTATATAAGAATCACAGGCAGTTTTGCTTACAAGTAAGCAAACAGCCTATGATTCTTATAAACTGTGAATAGTAACAATACGCAAAAACAAGACACCTGTACTGCCCCTCTGTTTTCCGGTCACCCGGGGTTTTAAAAGCAGAACTTACGAGATGTGCCGTCCCGACAGAGCATCCGCCGAATCTTCGATAACCCTGTCCCTCGTCAACAGCCTGTGTTACAACTGTCTGGCGCTAAGGTTCTTAACCTTTCGAAAGCTGTTCCTCCTAAAAACAGCCTTCAGTATTATAACACATTATGTCAATATAATCCACCCGGGGCGCATTTCATCTCTTTTTCAAGAATAACATCCGGAAATATAAAGACAACGTTAATAGAATCATAATTATCATGTGCTAGACTATGGAACGATGAAAGATTTACCTTTAGGACTATCCCTCCGGTAGGTCTAACCTATGCAAAAAATATATAAAGAGGTTTTGAATATATGACTTATTACTCTGAAACAATTAAAAGGCCGGTCAGTCGTCCAAGCTCACGAAAGAAGGCCGCGAAAATCAGGCGCAGGAAAGTGCTGAAACGCTTAAAGGGTGTTCTCCTGTTTGATATAGTCCTGCTTCTGACTCTGCTGGCTGTCTTTCAGCTGAAAGATTCAGGGTTCTTTGCAGATATGAGATTCACAATGGATATGGACAGACTCGAACGTGACGGAGTCCCCGAAGAATTGATAAATCTGTACAGAAAGAATCCCGATACAAGAGACTTTGTTCTCGGATATAAAAAGAACTACGGCCACCATAATGATATAGATATAAGCAGTGCTGCCTCGAGCGAGGGAATACCTCTCTTCCTGCAGTGGGACAAACGCTGGGGTTATGAAACATACGGAAGCAACATGATGGCTCTTACCGGATGCGGTCCGACATGCCTCTCTATGGTATACACCGGTCTTACCGGTAATTCAGACATGAACCCTTATGCCATGGCACAGAAGGCCGAATCAGAAGGCTACTATGTATGGGGCAGCGGCTCTTCATGGGATATGATGAATACTCTCGCAAGCGAAATAGGACTCACAGTCCATAACGTAAGCTACGACGAAGATTCTATCCTGGAATTCCTAAAAGAGGGCACCCCGATCATATGTATAGTAGGACAGGGTGACTTCACGGAAAGCGGCCACTTCATAGTACTTACCGGCGTGGATAAAGACGGACTCATCACCGTAAATGATCCGAACAGCAGGGTGAACAGCAAGAAGCACTGGGATTTATCGGACATCATGCCACAGATCCTGAATCTGTGGGGATACAGCTGCTAAACGTTTTACAAATCTATACTTATCTTATACAGCATAAAAACCATGGTCATTATCGGCCACCCAAGAAATGTGGCATAAAACAGTGCATCAGGTCCGATTTTATCTGTCATCCCGAAAAGTATAAACGCTTCGAATACCAAAGCGGAAAGCATCAGTATCACTACGACAATGGATGCTATCACAGCCAATACCTTAGCCATTCTGCTTAGTACAGTGGTTTCCAAATGCTTTGCAACTATCAGCTTATATCCAAAACCCAGAATCAGAATAAACAGCGCCAGCCCTATAAAATACATTACATAGTTATATCTGTAAATACTTCCGCTTGTAATGAAAGAGCTGTAATCTCTGATATATACCCTTCCCAGGCATTGTATAAATGAACATGCTGTTGCCGCAACGATGGCAAGCAGCAGATATAAGATTATAAATACCATTTACTTCAACTCCCAAGGCAAAACGGATGTTCTTCTAAAATATATAACCTATTACCTCAATCAACCTTTTTAATCCCAAGTTTTATATCAAAGCTTCCTAAAGAACTCTTGACACATTAATATGTTCATTTTCTAAACATACACGTTTCTTCTATCATTTATTCTTTCCCTGTATCTCTGGAAAAATCTTCATAGCCTGTACATATGCCAGAAGCGCAGCCTGTCTTGTAGCATCAAAAGAATTATATGCGCGGATAATCTCCCCTACCTCAGTATCCGCATCTATTGCGTACCACTTTTCCGGATTACTTCTGCTACCTCTCGTTTCAACTCCGGACAGTAGCCACTCCGGTGTAACATTAAGCACCTTACAGATGATCATAATCTTCTCTGCAGTTGGGTTTGTCTTTTTCTTTTTCCAATCACTAACTGTAGTTTGAGAAATCCCCGTTTTCTCAGAAAACTCCTTTTGTGTCATATCATATTCTTCAAGCTTTGAAAAAATTCTATCTCTAATCGTCATGTCTTGTACCCCATTGTGAATTTAGTCCATCTATATGCTCAAAAAGACTTGGTTTAATCTTGTTCCACATTGGATCAAGAATAAAATCTATTCCCTCACGCCTTGCGAGCTTTGCTGCCGGGACAAAATCCGAATCACCTGCAATCAATATTATCTGATCAACCTGCTGCTTATATGCCATAGATGTAATATCAATCCCAATTTTCATATCAACACCTTTTTGTTGAAAATTGATATTAAAATCTTCTTCACATAAATCATCTATAGTAATTTCTCCAGATAATAATTCCTTTGTCTTCTTTGTAGATAAAGAAAATGATGCAAAATCTTCAGACAACTCTCCTAAGCGCAAAGCAAACTTCCTTTGTTCTTTTAGTTTTTCAAAGAATTCCAATGTCCATGAATATGTTTCCGATTTCCTAAAATCTATACCCTTTTTTAACAATGGATGATATACCGTTTTATCAATAGGCGGACAATCATAATAAAATATTCTATACAGATTATAATCCCCATATTTTTGCTGATAGTCAATATGTGCATTGCAATATGCAACCAACTCTTTTGCGCGGGAATCTGCTGTCTTCTTTCCCCATAGTTTTACAGCTCTTCTCCTATAAAATCACCCATCAACTAATATAGCTGTTTTCATAACTTCCCCCATATAAACAAGTAGAGCCCCATGTATCGGCACGTTCCTGATCGTTGGGACGGTCTACCACATAGAGCTCGTTTATGTAAAAACATTCTCTCATATTTAAGCTCTAAAGTCAAATCTTATAAAATAATCCTACTATACGGATTATATATCCAATAAAAATCTCTGTCAACCTCAAACGTGATATAGAATTATCTAATCCATTTTTACCTGTATTAGAAAGAACTTTTAATAATTCTTGTTTGAGTTCTTTTGAATTTTTACAATCTTGAAATCTCATACGCTCTGTTCTCCTTTACCCAAACTCTATTTATAAATATTATTCTCTTTAGCGAATAATATCAAGTGATTCAGACTAAAATAGGACGCCGTTGCACCGGCGTCCTGTGTCTCAATCGGTATACATGTCATCAATTGTAATTAGCTTTGTTTTGTCGGGATCAGTATTTTCTTTCATCCACTTTGAATAGCCGGATAATGAGAAAAACATTAATCCAACTTCCTCGTAACGTTTATCTATGAGGCCTCTTCTGTTTACAAGAGCATCATAAACTTCTTTATCGATTACTTCATTCTTGAACTTACATTCTCCGATGATTGCTTTGTTAGCAACATTATCAATTACAACTACGTCTATGTCTGTCGGGATATGATCATGTCCCGGGCCCCACCAGCCGCCGACATTTGTCACCAGACAATTCAGCTTGCCTTCAAGGCCTTTTGATAATGTATAGAAGCGGCACATTTCCTCAAAAACGCTTCCCATAAATGCATGAAGCTTATCCTTCACGTAATTCTTATAGAATACATCTCCGCGATTCATTTCTATCGCTGCTTTTGCTGTAGGAATAAAGCTATACCAGAAACGGTACATTCCGTCTGATATAACATACGATGCCTTTCTACGATTCTCTTTTTCCGTTATAGGAACAACCTTCGATATAACGCCTATTGTGCTTAAACTCTTAAGAATATAGGCAAGTGTCGCCGTTGAAACTTTCGCCTTGTCTGCTATTTCATTTACCTTATTAGCTCCGCCTGCACAGACTTCGATCACCGTATTATATGTACTGATAGTTCGGAATTCCTGTGTCAAAAGGTTCAACGGTTCTTCGTACAGATATCCTGAAGTTTTAAAGAAGTTATTTATTAGGTTTTCGTCCAAAGATAATCGATCATCAAACAGTGTAAGATACTTTGCAACGCCGCCCGTCACACCGTAAACGATGGCCTTTTCCTCACAAGAATAACTCGGAACAAACTCCGCTGAATCCAGATAATCAAATGGCTTCAGAAAAATCTGATTAGTTCTTCTTCCGAACAGTGGACTCTTTTCACTCAGGATTTCCTTCTCCATAAAACTAATAGCCGAGCCGCAAATAATCAGATAAATGTTCTTTTTATCCAGGATTGTATCAATGGCCACCTGAAATTTAGACAGAAACGACTCATCTGCTTCCGCCATATATGGAATCTCATCCAGCGCCAAAACAATCTTTTGTTTCTTGCTAAGATTACCTATGAATATAAAAAAGCTTTCCAGACTATCAAATGTAACGCCATCCATATCCGGTGCAAGATCCTTAATAACCTGTGCCGACCATTTCCTAACGTTATCCTCTATGCTGCTCTGACTCGCCACATAATACGAAGCCTTCTTACCTTCTATAAATTCTGTGATCAGTCTGGATTTGCCGATTCGTCTGCGACCATATATAACCGTCATCTGAAAACCGGACTTTTTATATGTATCTTCCAAAACACCAAGTTCAGTTCTTCTGCCTATAAACACAAAATCACCCCTTTGCTAAAATATGTTTTAGTAAAATATGTTTTAGTAAGTTATATTTTAGCAAAAGGATTATGGTTGTCAAGAAATAATTTATATTAGGAAGCGTCCTTGCAATTCCTTATATACCATACTTTTTCTCTCTCATTTTGAAAGCTGATCTTCCTCCCTCAAGAATTGATATAACGTTCTTTTTAACTTCCTCGTCATCTATTGAACCTATTCCATTGTCACTAATCTTCCCATATCCCTCATTTTCTTCCATTGTGATAATCTGTTCTGCGTCACCGAAAACTGGTATATTTGCATTATGTGTTGCAAGAATATATTGCCTTTTAATTTTATTATCACGTAAAGTTTTAACCAAATTTTCTGCTATAAATGAATTATCAAGATTATCTTCAGGTTGATCAATAATCAGTGGATCCTTATTATCCAATAGTCTACTCTACATCTGATTTTTTTACTACTCAATTTGCATTCTTCACGGTGACAGGCACCACTGTCCTCGCTTATTGAATGCTCCCTATATTGGAAATATATCGCTCATTTTATCAATCACGATTGAAATATATCGATCATTTTATCGATCACGATTGAAATATATCGATCATGGACAATTTTTATCGTTTAATGGAAATCTCTATAATCTCAATTCTAAAGAAAAGCAGTGCAAAAAAATAGGACGCCGTCGTAACGTCGCCCTTACAAAACCTCTCGTTTTTGGTTCCTATGCATATTATAGGAGCTTCTGAATCCATAATCAACCGCTTTTATAGGAATCCCTGTTCTCGGTGACAGGCACCGCTGTTGAATTATTTATTAAAATCCATTTGCCATCTCTATCCGATCCTTCTCTTGTTAATTCTCCTTTCTCTTGTAAATGAGCAATTGCTCTATCGACTTTTTGACGAGATAAACCTAATTTTTCTTCAATCTCTCTTTTGGTAACTCTAGGATTATACCTAATTATTGCCTTAATATCTTTATAACGCTGAAGCATTTCATCTGCTTTTTTTTCTACTCGGGTTTCTACTCGATTTTCTACTCGGTTTGTAATTTTCGAGTTGTAATTCAGATTCTTTAATATCAAAATGAAAGAATCATACTGAGATTTGAATATCGGTGAAAATTCATCATGATAATTATACTGTGTCTTGTAATCCCCTATGATTTTCTTGAAACCACTACCTCTGCGTTCCATATAATTCAATCTCTGAAAGACATCAGCAATAATTGGATTTCTTCTTCTGGATGGGACTAGCATAATATCTCTATCCTGCACATTTATTCCATCGCACATACCACCTGGTGAATATATCTCGAGTCTGTCATCATAAATATCTATATGGACTTCACTTCCAACCTCTAGATAATTACGATGAATTAAAGCGTTTACAATCCCTTCCATAACAGGTCTTTCCGGATAGTCAGGTTGTTCAACCCTTCTATCAACCTCTTTGAACCACGCTTTGCGTGTATTTCTTTTAACAAAAGCAAGGCTTTCCTGTAATAATGAAATAAGGCTCCCACTATATTCAGCATCATCCAAAGCATCTTGTTGTCCAGAAGCCATTGTTAAACCATTCCAATGCGTACAAAAGACTCTTGAATGGCGTATTGGAGATTCATCCGCTAACAGAGCACCTGCATTATTCAAAATCCCATCAGCCCCAACTAATCCAAATGACTCATAATCTGATTCAGTGAACTCCTTTTGGGTCCGCTGATAGTAAACTGACTTAAGCTTTGAAAATGCCATGTCTGATAATTTATATCCCGAAGGAAGACTATCATAGGTTTTACCAGTTCCTTTTAATGTCAGCTCCCTTAATTTTATTGCATCACAAGGAACACTATCATTACCCGCACGATAATAAGCTGTTCTATCATGTTTTCCTATATAATAGTATGGTGTTTCACTTCCTGGATAAACCTCTACTAGGATCAACTGTGCATCACCAATAGTTTCAAATCTAAGTTCAAAGACCGGCACTGGATCCATTCTGTCACGTATAAAACGACTAATCTTATCAGCGGTATTCTTTGCATCAGTCAAACCAACCAGCTCATCAGTTTTATCTTCAATACCATATATTAAAGTGCCACCAACGCCATTTGCAAATGCACTAATACTTTTAAGCCAACTTCGAGTATCTTTTTCCTCTAACATCTGCTTCTTATCATAATCCGTTGTTTCTCCTATTAAGTTTTTAATCTCTTCTTTTTTGATAATCCGCATATTTATATCATACCTTTATATATAATAATTATTACTCATCCAATAACAATCCTAAAAGCTTTATTAGAATTATTTTCTTTTCAGTCTATATTAATTTGCATATTCCTATCAACCTGCATATCAAGATCATCAATTATCTTTCAATGCAAATTTCGGTTAAACCGATCGATGTTTTCATTATTTACTGACCAGTTGTTTTATTAGTATCTGATCATTTTCCAGTAAGTTTAAATATTCCGAGCTGGGCGTACCACCAATCCGCAATCGGATACCGCTGGTCCGCGACAGCGTACCTCCTTGTTTTTGATGTTGCAATCCACGCGATAATGCAACTAATCCATACTGTAAACGACTCTATTGCCATGTCTTTTCTCCCCCTCTATCACGGCAGATACATATAATTATCCTACTTTACGGATTTTTAGATTATAAAACAAACTCCCACTTATGTACATTATTCCTTTGGTTTTTTACCATTTTCATAAATATCCATTGCCATTTTCATTGCCTGTACATAACCTAAAAGCCTGGCCTGTGCTTCTGCACTAAATGAATTATATGAACTGACTATCTGTCCAACTTCTGTGTCCGCATCCACTGCAAACCACTTATCCGGATTACTTCTATTCCCTCTCGTTTCCACTCCAGAAAGCAGCCACTCTGGCGTAACATTAAGCACCTTACAGATGATCATAATCTTCTCAGCAGTTGGATTGGTCTTCTTCTTTTTCCAATCACTAACTGTGGTTTGTGGAATCCCCGTTTTTTCAGAAAACTCCTTTTGCGTCATATTATATTCTTCAAGCTTTGCAAATATTCTATCTCTAATCGTCATATCTCATTCCCCATTATGAGTTTAATCCGTCTATATGTCCAAAAAGACTCGGTTTGATCTTACTCCACATTGGATAAAGAGTGTTTTTAATTTATCCTACTATACGGATTATATATCCTATATAATTGCCTGTCAACTGCAAAGGTGATGTTCACATATTCTTCACGGTGACAGGCACCTATATATTATCTCGGCATCATACTATTTTGAATGGGAGCACTTGATCAATGCAGCCACCAGGAAAGCCAAGACCGGCGATAAATACATGCTCCAGCCAGAAGGATCCGCTGTCACCTGGATCGCAGGACTTTACCGGATCGAGAATATATCCGGTATTCAGGTCCCATTATTCACGATCCTTACAAGAGAACCGAGTGAAGAGATCCGATTCATCTATGACCGAATGCCGGTCATTTTGCCTGGAGATGACATCGAAAAATGGATCGATCCGGTCAACAAACCGGATGAGATCATTAAGAATGCTATGACGGATATGGTATTCGAGAAGATTATAGCGTAACAATCCAAACAATATAGTCGAAGAAATGCCGGAGCAAGCGCACTCTGAAGCGCTCACGCTCCGGCTGTATTAATGAGCCCCATTTTTATGAAAATCGGTTACAGATAGCTTGCTCCAAATGTTCCGAGAACTTTCGGTCCTTTAACCTCCCCTTCAGTTCGACGACTTTCCCATACGTCTTCATCACGGTCGCCCGTGTGATGCTCTTCTCTTTCTGGTCCACGAACATCTCTCCGCCGTGAACCTTATACGTAAAGTCCAGACCTTTGCTGGTGGTGAAAAGGCATCCCTGCAGGTAGATTAACTCCTGCCAGAGCTTCTCTTCTTTTTCGGCATCCGTTCTATTGTTGTTCCTCTTCCTGACCCTATACTGTTTCTGCCTCTCTGCCTTGATACTGATATCTGGGAGGTTGTAGATAGTGTGTGCGTATGGAAGGTAGGAATTGATACTTGCACGTTTCAGGCCGGTCTCCTCGGTGATCTGAGCCACAGTCAGACCCGGGGCATACAGTTCTTGAACTCTACGACTTAGTGAGGTTGAATAGATCCCACCTGTGATCAGCAACTTCCAGGCTTTCATAACTGTGATGTTGAAGCGATCGGCGAAATCGTGCAGGCTGATGTGATTTTGGCCTTCTGACTGCCGATCTTCAACAGGATCACCATAGTAATCACACACAGCAGTTAGGAGTTCCTGCATGGTGGTAGCAGCGTTATAGTTTGGTTTCCGCTTATGTGCTGGCATAACTTATAATCCTCCAGTCTAAATGCGTAACATTCCAAACAGTCATCTCTAAAAAAATAGGCTACTCGCCGTTTATTATTCTCACTCTTATTATTATCTTCGACTGTGGTCATCCACAGGTGATTATTACTTTACATCGCTTGACTCGTCCTCTTCCCTCACAAGCTCTTCAATCGGAACATCCAAGGCTCTTGCTATCAGCCTCAAATCGCTCAAGCTGTCCCAGTCGCCACGCTCAATCTTACTTATCTTCGATTGGCTGAAACCTACCATTACTCCGAGCTGTTCTTGACTTCATCCCTTCTGTCTTCAGTACTTTCGTATCCTTTCTCCGCTCAACTGCACCACCTCCGTTGTTCCTCCGAGTCGGCATTAATATTTTACAACCTCGCCGACCCGGAGGTCTATAGCTTATTTGAAATAAACCCACTCTTTTCTATCTGGGAATCCCGTTCACTTACGCAAGCTTGTATTTCTGGACGAGTGGATAAATCATACCCCAATATCCCTTGCAGCTAATATCAACAAGTATATCTGGCAGCCATCCAACCATCAACTTATTCATTGCCTGAAATACATCGGCCGAGATATAACGGAGAAATACCCCGTTATCAGTCTCTTCCATATAATCTTTACAGTACATGTAGCAAATGGATCTTAATCCCCAATAATTGAAAAGCACACCCATTGCAGTCTTTAACTGTTCGATATTCTTCGGAAAATCCTCTCTATCGAAAAGATCTGCCGCATGTTTTCTCTTCATGGAAATATACTGCTGAACAGTTTTATTTTTACCAATTGTCTTTACCATTTTCTTTGTCGAAAACGATATGTGTTCATTAGCACTATTAGCGCCAAGCATTTTTAACAACTCTATCTGAGAAGCATGATACTCAGTGAATCCAGATGAAGTAGCATATTTCACTTTATCTCCACGGGCATATGTTTCCGCGTCCAAGATGTGTGTGAATTCGTGAAACAAAATGTACGGTTCAATAATAAGGTTATCTGCCACAATCAAAGTATGCTCTTGAGTTTCTGGATTATACTTGGATTGTGCAACACTATCGAACCCTTCGCTATCTGCTTTTACCAAGGAAACTGTTTTTGATTCAAATGTGTAAGGCGGAAAGCTATCTATATCCATAAAATCTTTATAATCTTCTTCTAGTTTTTTAACTTCCGACTTTATCATTTTACCTCCAAAATCAGATTGCAATTATCCTCTACTTGTTTTTTAACATTTTCTCCTCGCATTTCCTCCAGACCTTTTACAATAGTCTGTAATTCCTTTTTAAGATCTATTGCTCCGGAGAACTTCTTTGTAAAAGGTGCATCCGTTTCAAGCAGTAATTTGTCTGCGGGGATTACCTTGATTGTCTCCTGCCCCGACTTTGTTTTCAGCATCCTTGGATTAATGGAAAACCATGCACCAGCTTCAATCGCTCTTTTCCGTTCAGCCGCAGTCCCAGTGAACCAATGGAAGATGCAAATGTTATTTTGAAAGGTTCCCGCCTTCGCCAGTTCGTCGAGAACCGCTCCGGCAGCTTTTACAGAGTGGATTGAAAGCACCTTATTACCTTCATCAGCACAAGCCTTAGCAATTTTCCGAAAGCTGGAAAGCTGCTGCTCTTTGAATGCTATGTAACTTGAATTGAAATCGAGTCCGATTTCTCCTATGTATCTGCTATTCTTTATCAACTTCAGAAACAAATCAATCTCCGATTCTCTTTCAGCAATCAGTTGAGGATGAAAACCCAAACCGACTTTTATGTTATCCACGCCGGAGCAGAACTGCTTCTCCCTTTCATATGCTCTAGGAGTCGTTCCAACAGCAATGATACCGGTATCAGAATTGCTGAACTCACGGATCAATGTTTGCATGTTTTCCATCAAATCTAGATGGAAATGTGTATCAATTAGCATCCTCTTTCTCCAGACTATCCCTAATCCACTGATCTACTTCCATAAGGCCTCGATAATAAGTATCCGCCAATTCTGTCAGATAGGGAGCATCCATTTCAAGTGGCCCAGGTTTGTGAATCAATGCATCTTTAGCCTTTGGATTATTCTTCAATCTTTCTATTGCATATTGGAAAGAACGAATCTGTTCTCCTTTTGCTTCTCGATTGTTCACCAGTTCAGTGACATTCGAATCCATATAAACTGAAGGATCAAAGTCCCCGAATGCCTTATGCATCGCAGCCCGGCGAATAATGCACGGAAGGCAATGACCACAGTGGTTAGATTTCCCACTTTGAATACTAACTGTGTTTACCGATGAACAGGAATATGATTGTGCCATTGCAATTTTCAGGACTTCTCTATTAAGGCACTCTGCCGCCATCTCACCCTTTGTTTTGTTCCAGTAAGGGTTTGAAATTGAAAACCCAAAAATATCGGAAACCACTTCATTCCACAGTTTCAAATAGAACGGATGCGTAGTCCTGGTACTGTGTGAACCAATTCGAGTAGAATCCAATGGTACATTTAAGGCGATTAGCCCATTTTCTGGCATCAGCAGTTGTGTGCATCCTTGTGTCCCGCTCATCGCAAACAACGCAATAGCAATAAAGAGGAAAGACCTGCTCCTCTGGGTTTTATCTTTCTCACCATCAGTTAATTCAATGTCATCGAGATTTGTCCAATAGTACGCATTATCGTGCAATATGTTTCCGTACATTTCATTGAGAACAGAGAGAAGATCAGTTTGCCAATGACGAACGCGCGACTCGGCAGCATGGCTAACAAGCAGAGTGGGCTGTCCTTGCTCCATATAATTAATTGCAGCAATAAGGCTATCCATTCCCCCTGAGAAAAGAGAAGCCACACAGTATACATCTGTCCTATCGTTTGCTTTGTCATCCTGAGCTAACTTCTTTTCCCGCTTGGTAAATTCTAGCGTCCACAAATCCCCTGTCAGGAATTTTAGCATACGCTCGAAAGATTCTTTATGATTTATCCATCCCGTATTGAATACTGGAATTGTAATCGTTATTTCTCTTGACCATGAATCTTGTGCCTGCTTCGATCGAGATATTCGCATATCCGCAATATAAACAAGCAATCCAAGAAGAATCACATCAAATCCTGTTTCTGATGGGAAAACCTTTTTACGTCTCAAATCAGTAATCGTACGTTCCAATCCGTACCTAAACCTTCCATCTGATGACAGCACTGGAATCTCAGTGAAAATAGTACTTGTACTTTCATCTTCACTTGAGGCGATAGCATGTAAGCTCTCATCAAACGAAAGCGCGATATGATATCTATACATGTTTAATCACCTAACCCTTCGAGAAGTGCGAATGTACTTTGATAGATTTTATCAGTAGCCTCTTGAGCAAATTCACTTGTAATTTCCTGATTACTGGCATGCGCCTCCGTCATCGCATCCGAAACATCTTGACGGATCATCTGACATATTGTGTCTTCCATTTGGGAAACTTCGTCTACAGTTCCTGGTAGAAATAGAATTTGTCTTGCAATGTCGTTTTCAATCTTCTGTGTGATAACCCGGCTCATCATATTCTTTAGAACTGATTCGCAATCTTCTTTTGTTAGTTCTTCAGTCGTTTTTCCTGCTAATTCCGGTTCAGATATAACGTCAAAATATGCGGATCTTGCCAGTCCCTCATCGTTTGGTCCACCATCACGACAAATAAATTCAGCAATCCTTATAAAAAATTGCTTTGCAGGCAATCGTTCCAGATTATCTAAAGACAGAATACGGGCGACTTCCCGGACTCCACCCCCACTGGACAGAATGTTTAAAACACCATGTAATCTTGCCGTACTGCTCCTAGCTGATCCCAGGTGCTTTAACGCATTTCGGCTTCCGCCAAGAGAACGGCTTACATAATTAGATATGCCACGCTTTGCGGATTCAAAGTCTCTTCCTGAACTATTAGCATAATTTGTAAATGAAGTTCTCGGACCTCTGAATCTATTTGCATCGGCATTCTGTGGAATAGGCAAAGATACAACAGGCTGAGAAGTATGTCCAGCAGACTGGTTTGTATTATCGCCTTCAAGCCACGAAGGTACTAAAGGAGTATGGCCGTTCGGTCCTCTGTTGCTTGTTGATGTTCCCATTACCCCTTACTCCTGTATCAGTGCTGCTTTGGCCTTAACTATTGAATTAGTGTTGGTTTCTGCAATCTTCTTCGTAAACTGCAAATACTTGGATCTCGCAGAACACGCTTTAGGTAAACATGAGTCCCAATCACCCAGTGCCCACATACCTATATTGGGGGTAGGCAAAGTAAGGAGAAAATCTCCAAGTGCATCTTGAAGCTCCTTTCTAAATTCGACCAATCGTTTGATTCCTTCAATCACTTTTGGGGGTTCCGGCTTTGTAAGGTCTCTTGTAAAAGCATCCTGCGTTACTATTCTAAACAGTTTTCTGGCAGCAGCATCATCAAGATCATTGATTTTTTTGCTGTTGTTACTAACATTCATGCTTCCACCTCGAATAACAGAAACCAACTCACGTAGCATCTCATCAGGATTGCTGAAAAAGAAATCATCACTTTCTTTACAAGCAAAATAGTATGGACGTAAATCAATTCCTGCTAAAGAAGGCTCCACCTCATCCATCCAGAACTTTGTTTTCGGCTCGCCAAGCAACTTATCAAAATCCTCACTCTTTGCTACTGGTTTAGGTGTATCCTCAACCTTTTTTGTACCTCGACGTCTTGTTGTGGTTTTCTTTCCATCGTCTGGAATGCCCGCTTCAGTTTCCTCTTCTTGAGCTTGATCTTCCTTGATTTCCGTAGCGTCAAATGCGGGGCAAGTCCCATCATCTCTCAACTCGTTGGCAATAGCTTTATACAGTTCATCATTGTACTGTTCTGCTAGCATCATTTTTGCCAAAACTGCCATTTCGAGTTCATCAAAACCACGATTGTGAGCAACCTCAGTACGAAGTAGGAGCATATTTACAAATCTTTTGATGTTTCTCGGGTTACCTGCGGTATTTTCCGCTAATATTTTATCGATGCTCTTGGCTATTCTGATATTATTAGATGCTTTATTATAGTCTTCCTCACCAATTGCTTCCTTAATTTCTTCCGGTGGTATTGGCTCAAGCGCCCACGGCTTGTGGAGCTTTTCTAGTATGACTTTAACAAGTTTTTCAAAGGATTTAGACTCACCAATTTCCGCTTCAATAAGCAGAAGCAAAATATACAGCTGGGCTTCGCGTATTCCGATAATTGGTATATGCAAAGGGACCTGAATTAGCTTCTCAAGATATTTTTCCGAAAAATCTCTGAATACATCTTTCCCTGTAGATTCGTCATCATCATTGTGCTTTTCTGACACACGCGGAAAATATTCCTTAACCGAATAACGAATCATCTCATCATCTGCCGCAATGATAAAAGCTGTTTTCTCGATCGATAGGAACATCCTGACAGCTTCCAGTGTTTCAATTGCTACTTTAGGCAAGCACCGATCAAGGTCATCAATCAATACAACCAATTTTTCTATATGTGCAGCCTTGAAGAGCTCTTTGTAATTTGCTCGAAAATCTGCCATCTCCTTATAGCTGGAAGTTTCGGAGGATGAGGGCTTTAACAATGCTCCAGCCTTGCTGATAAAATCATTTCGCTCTGTTTCATTAGCAAGGATTTTTGTTACGTGCTCTGCTCCTATGTTAAGAAGTGCCAAAGGCGTCGTCCCTGTTGCGACAGACACGCCAATTTTTGCCGCGCTCTTTGCCAAGCTGAGTTTATCAAGGTTACTCCAGATACGCTTACAAGTCTCTTTGATCTTCTTGAAAGCACCTTTAACGGGATGCTCTTTATAAAATGACTTTGCTTCTTTCTGAAGCGCTTTAACAATGGCACTCATCAAGGCTATCTTTGCATCTTCAAATCCCTGATACTGCCAGCTATTGAAGCGAACTGTTATACATCCTGATATAGGAAGTTCGGTTTCATCTTCTGCTGCACCCTCTGGATCCTCTTCCTCCCACTCATCCCAGTCAAAGTCATCTTCATCTGAATTCTCTGGATCTGTATCATTCTCAGAGCGTTTTGGATTCAATAGATCCTCCACCATCGCTAAGATACTGGACTTACCAGCACCCCAGTCTCCATGAACACCGATAGATACAGATTCCTTGCTATTCCGGATGATGGACACAATGGTCTTAGCTATTGCTTGATTATTAAGGAGATCAAGTTTTGTTTCATTATCAGATAAGATCACTGTATACTACCTCCTGAAATTTTGTGTATAATTGAACTATTGAATCGCACCATATTCTTTCACCTGCCACAGCCAAGGACATATGACAAAGGTATACTGGCATCTTCTTGCAAACCAATCCAATGGCAACAGGTACGTTGAGTGGATGTTTATGACCATGGTGAGATGTGGGGCGAATGGCCCAGAATTTCAGAGTTTTCAGACAATTCATTATACCATTTGTCTGCCTGAAATTCAATCTGCAAAAGGCAGTTTAACGCCATTCCACACCAGTACAAGTTTCCCATACTTTGCCCTATGCGGCTTCCCCTCCATCGCATCATACATCTCATCGATCAGGTCATCGATGAAGAGCATGGCCTAATTGATAGGGGCATTCGGTATATGCAATCAGCTCCAATCAACATAGAAATGGTCAGCCTACAACCTATAACGAAGAAAACGAGATACATGCTCTTCGTGAATATTCCGCGGTCGTAAGACCGCCTATCCGGACGAGCGGTACCGCGAGTCCATGACAATGATACCGCTAATCCGAAACAGCGTACCGGTACTATAATGAGTGCTTAGATAAGAGTTCTCTCATATTTGCAGTACCAGAGTTAATAGTTTCTGAATTATGTACGATTCGATCCATGATAGCATCAGCTATTACACCTCCACCTAAGCGAGGATGCCATTCAGTCTGTTTGTATTGAGTACAAAAGATTGTTGGCCATGTATCATATCGTTTTTCAAATATCTCTAACAGATATTTAACTTCTTTCTCTGAAGGGATATCCAACAGCCACTCATCTATAATGAGTACATGGTAGTTGGAGAGTTTTGTTACCACACTGGTTATACCTTTGCCGGTTTCTCTTGCCAGATTAAACATTTCAAGCATATCTGGCATACGGATATATCTGATTCTATGTAGATGCCTGCATGCTTCTTTACCAAGAGCACAGGCAAGAAAAGTTTTTCCTGAACCGGTGAACCCATTTATGATTATGTTTCTTGCAGAATCAATGTAGTTACATGTTGATAAGACAAGTATTTGTTCTTTATTAATTTTTCTGTTCTCATAGTAGAGTGTATTGATATCTGCATTAGGATAACGAAGCTTTGCAAATCGTATAAGCCTTCGTGCTTTATCAGCATTTTTGCTGGTATAACATTCATCAATAGCTAGGTCCAGTCTTTTGTCAAATGACATACTGGAATAGCTAAGCCTGAATTATTCATTGAATAATTCTTAACGTAAGTGGTAAATAGCTCGTGGATGGTATTCGACCTCCAAATTTAGGATAATGTTGTGAAGTGTAATTTCACACTTTACAAACTTTTTACAGTTTTCACACTTTATCCGACAGGAGGTATAACTTATGGCAACACGAACTGAAACTCGTCAAATTCGGTTAGCACAGTGGCGTAAGATTTTTCAACAGAAGGCAGAATCTGGTCTTACTGCTAAAGATTTCTGCGCAATCAATAACATTTCCAAGGATGCTTACTATTACTGGCAAAACCTTGTCAGACAGGAAGCATTGGCTACAGTACAACAACCAGCCTTAGTTGAATTGAAGCCACCTATGCTTAGAAATAAACCTATGCAACCAAATGACCGAGAGCAGTCTACAGTTTCTTCAGGTCTTTCAATTACAGTAAATGGTGCTACCATAAATGTTAATTCAGACACCACTAAAGAACTTCTTGCCATGGTCCTGGAGATGGTATCAAATGCTTAATGATGCTACTTATAGTCACATATATATCGCAGCTGGATATACAGATCTTCGACATGGTATTGATGGCCTGGTTGCTATCATAAAAAATGATTTCAATCTTGATCCCTATGATCAGGATAGTATATATCTCTTTTGCGGCAGGAGAACCGATCGTATCAAAGCGATAGTCTTTGAAGGTGATGGTCATATACTTCTTTACAAAAGATTAGTGGACGGAAAATTCCAGTGGCCACGCAGTCCTGAAGATGTAAATAAGATAACACTGCAGCAGTATAGATGGCTTATGGATGGCCTTGCAATAGAACAGAAAAAGGTCATAAAACATAAGACTCCATCTTTGATATAAAACTTGTTCCTTGACATCTGAATAACGTTATTTAAAGTCTTAAAATGTGGTTACAGTTCAGAAAAATCTCTGTTTTGCACAAAAGAATGTATTAAAAAGCGGTTTTCGGATTGACTTCCCGAACCCGCGGCTGTACCGGATTCAGCCCCTGAAGAAGCAGACGGTACTCATGTTTTGATAGCGAAGCAACTTCATCCGGCGTCCTTGGCCAGGACAGGGAACCTTTCTCCAGACGTTTATACAGGAGCAGGAATCCGTTGCCTTCCCAAAGAAGTGCCTTAAAGCGGTCACCGCGTCTTCCGCAGAAAAGGAACAGGACATCCTTCTCAAACGGATCCAGATGGAAGTTTCCTTCTATGATCTGTGAGAGTCCGGTAATCCCTTTCCGAAGATCGGTATAGCCGCAGACAACGATAAACCTGCGGATTCCTTGTGCTTCATAAAGCATGGATTGCCGCCTTTACCAGACGAAGCATCAGCGAATCTGATACAGATGAAGCTATCTCGATCTGTGCTTGACTGGTTTTAATCACAACTGCCGGCGATGATCCCTCTGATGGAATATCCGGAACAGGTATTTCTGCGAAACGGTTCTCCGGAAGCTGGTCAGATGCCACAGCAGGAAGCTGGTTTTTCAGTTCCTGATAGGATTGACTGCGGATTTTCCGAAGCCAGTAATAATACTGTTTCTCGGGGACTCCGTTTTCGGCAAGCCACTGTCTGGCGCTTTGCCCATTTGGGCGATTTTGGCATTGCTTGGCAATAGTTAGCCAATTTGCCATGCGTACTTCGCTAGTTGATTGATCCATGGTTTAACTCCTCTCTAAAAAACTACTAGTTTTTTAGAGTATGTCAGAAAAACTACTATCCGGAAAGGCGGATGGTTTGACGCTTACGATCATACTCATCCTGTTCGATCATGATGCTATCATCACGGTTAATCATAGCAACAGCTGATTGGATGCTGATGTGACGAGAGCTGTATTGGTTCTGTGGTTCATGATGCCATGTGTAAAGAATGCCGTGGTAGTAGTAGGTTTCTTCCAAATTCACATTAATGTTGTGAGATTTATAGATTCCTAAAAGTTTTAATAACTCGCCTATTAAATATATAAGTCAATATGGAGTATATTGCTACTGATTCAATACCAAATATCAATATACTTACAATGTTTGAATCTATTGCAAATGCTTTCTTGGAAATGGCAATAATCAAAGCTGACACAATCATAATTATTTCAGTTTTTATATATGTTTTTAGAATACTTGAAAAGCTATTTTCAAAACCTATTTTTTTCTTAAAGATTATAGTAATTACTGTGAGAGAAACTAATGAAGCGATTATTGTGCCTATTACAATACCATATATTCCAAAAGGAATTGACAACACGATGCTAATAACAATATTGACAGTTGCTACAAGTACACTATTTTTTGCAGCAGTTGATGTATCACCTAATGCATAAAAATATCTATATATCAAATCCCTAATCACATTGGATTGTTGCCCAAAAATGTAAATCAAACTACATTGGAATACTGTAACAGTAGCATTGTGGTTGAAATTTCCGTGTTCAAACAATAATGAAATTCCTTCTTGCCCAATTGCAGCGAAACCTAGTATCACCAAACATATAGTAGCATGAAAGAAAATGGTTTGATCCCAAAAACTTTGTTGTTTTTTATTCTCTTTAATGTTCTTAACAATTTGGGGATAAAAATATATCAGAAGATTCCCTATAATAAGAGTATTAACCATACTTGATATTTGGTTCGAATAACTTAATATAGTGATACTCCCTGAATCCAATCTTGATGAAATTGCTGTATCCACTAATAGAGAAACTCGATATATGCCCGTACTGAATACCACCGGGATGAATAATTTTAACAGACCTTTAGTAGTATCATTAAACAAAACAGATGGTCTATATCTCCACCCCACCTTAACCGCAATAACAGCATCAATAATAAAATTGAATACAATTCCACAAGAAATAATTAATGTATAATCATAAATAGTAATATCCCTAAAAACAGCAAGAATAAGGACAACCAGAATTTGCGAAATCAGATTAATAATTTTGGGAATGTTATACTTCTCAGCGCACTGAAAAAAAGCTCCCGTGACATTAGTTACTATGGAAAAAACATGTGCACCAAAAAGTACAATTAATATATTGCCTGATATTTGAATAAATGTACTATCTCTATTACTTATTGACCCTATTAATAGATTTCTAAACAGTATAATAGCTAGTGAGACAGTCAACAATACACCAAAAACAACTGTAAGAAAAGAATCAACTTCTTTCTTATTTTTTTTCTTTACATACTCAGGGATAACAATTGTTGAAATACCAGCCGCCCCAAAGCTGTATATAAATGTTACGATATTATAAGCTAAATTGTAGGCATCCATCTCGTCTGAAGTTCCGAAGTACCCAGCTACAATGGATGATTTCATTATCGTTAAAACTTGTATAATGCACGAAATAAAAACCATTAAGCCTAATGTAAGAATGTTTTTATTCCTTTTCAATTTATCTAACATTAAACAAACCTTCCTAATAGTGTTTAGTGTTTGCGATATATCCTTTTCCTTCATTGAATAATTTTAGAAAAATATCTTTGTCCCGATATTTTATAACTTTGGCTGGATTTCCTGCGCAAACAGCATAACTATCAATTCGGCCTGACACAACAGCACCAGCGCCAATAACAACGCCATCTCCTATTTCGGTACCCGGCAATATTGTTACCCTAGCACCAATCCAGCAATATTTTCCAATGACAACTCGTTTATTAATAAAGCGTTCATCATATGGAATGTATTTTAAATCTTCACCATCATAATAATGATTTCTTGATAATATCTGTACGTCATGAGCTAGAATTGTTCCTTCACCAATCGTTATACCCCCCCCAGTAGCAAATAGTTTGCATCCAAATTGAATAGATACATTATTTTCAATCGTCAGCATCTCTGGGGTATAAATATCTACAGAATAATCTATAAACACATTGGTTCCGCGATCTATATTTCTAAATTTTTTATTTTTCTTATAATTTTTTATTATTTCAAGCATCTCTTGCTCCTTAATGCTACATCAATTATGATCTTTCAATCTTTCGTCTATAAAACAGAAATGTCTTTGAGCATTTGCTTTTATATAATTAGGAGCCTCAAAAAATTGATTATTAATTAGCTTATTTACGACTCCCGTACCATCAAGATCTCTCAACTGGTTAAGAGTTATATAATCTTCCTTAAAACCTACTTCATTAATTGTGTTTTCAATTTTAATATTATAAGAAATCGGTAGAATCTTGCATCCAAAGACCGTTCCCAAGACAAAAGAATGAAATCGAGTCGATATAATATACTCACTTTTTGCTATAGTATCTAATACTTCTCTAATATTATTAGTTGGATACGATATTATATTAATCTTTAAAGGAATTAAGTCCTTTTGCAAACGCTGGGCGACCCCATAATCTCCTTCAATCTCACACATACCCAACAAAGTTACCTGGTATCCTTTATCTATTAACTTCTGAATAGTATCTTTTATCACTCTATAATACTCATGATTATATTCAGCGCGGTTAATATAATCTCCATAAGAAAGATCCATCACCGAAATCAAAACACTATTACGATTCTTTTCAATATTATAAGAACTTATATCGAGTCCAAATAAGATATCTGGAGCCACTACAGAATGATCGAGCTCCTTAAACAACAAATAACTGTACTGATCTCTAAATGTTATTCCAGACAGTTTTTTAAACAACTCCTTATAATATGATAGAAATTCATCTGAATAGTATGGTCCGAAATTACAACCAACTACATATGAATTTTCTTTGTAAAACAAATTATCATAGATTGGATTAATGGGTGAAAACACTTTATCCTTTTGCATATATCCAGAGCCAATTATGCGGATTAAACAATCATAATCTTTGCTTTTAATATGACCGTTAATATATGAATCGGTTTCTATTCGTTTAGTTAATCTCTCTAATCTGTTTATGATTTTATTTTTTATAGGAATTCTATGTATAATCAAATTGGCAGGCATAGGGTTAATAGAATAGTAACCTATCAGATGAAATTCCACATTAGGATATCTGTTGCAAATCATGGTGATAAACAAATCATCTCCTAAATTATTTGCAATATATCCATCCAGATATACTTTTTTCATAAACACTAACCTTTCATCTTTTTCTTCAATTCAATAAACAATCTAGCAGGCAAATCAAAATAAATTGAAGAAAAGAAAGTCATAAAGAATAAATCAGGTCTGAATGTGTAAATCCACAATTTAAATCTCCGATTATAATCACGAAACTTTACAGGGGAATAACAATCTGGATTAATTAAATATTGAATAGCATAATACATTTTCCGATAGTCTATAAACTTCCTGTATTTGATTGACAACCCATTCAAATTACAGAAATGCTCTAGTTTTTCACTAACTTCCCTATAGTTTTGAATTTTTTTATCTGAATAACCAGATTGACATACAGACTGTTCGTTTATTCTATATGTATAATAATTCTTATCAAGATAGCTGACTTTTTTACTTAACGACAAGGCTTTAAAAGTAAACAGCATATCTTCACAGACAATCAAATCAATAGGAAAAGATATATCATGATCAACTATTAATGATCTCTTAAATACTTTATTACATGCTGAATGCATGTATACATCGTAATTAATAAAATTCTTTAATATACCTTTATCTTTGAATTCGACTACTTGTGTTATGTGACCATTTGATACCCTCTTAATACCATAACAACACACTTCACAATTGTCATTTTCAAATATTTTTATTACCTTTGCATATGTATCTTTATCAATGCAATCATCACTATCAATAAATGTTATATATTCACCAATTGAATGCTTTATGCCATAGTTTCGTGCATTTGAAACTCCAGCATTTTCTATGTGAAATACTTTGAAACGTTTGTCAATCTCAGCATATTCATTACATATTTCTCCCGAAGCATCTTTCGAACCATCATCTACTAATATGCATTCAAAATTGTCATATGTTTGATTTCTTACACTTTCTAAACATTCTCGTAAATATAATTCAACATTATACACAGGAATAATTATTGATAATTCAGGATTCATATAAAATTTCCTCTTCACACTAATAAGGATCTATTCGTCCCGGCTATTCATGATAATTCATTTGATTCCCTCTTTTATTCCCAACTACTAAATGAGGCAAAGAACGAATGATTATCCCGCTTAACATGCTCCATCCTATTATTTCCCATGAACTCGACAAGGAGAAATAATTAGAAAAGAAATTCAAGAAAATAAACGAAAGAATAAATAGTCTAGTAGGTTTTGTATATGAATCATCAGATTCACTTGTAGATGGAATACTGGCTTCACCGGCAAATCCAATAATAATGGAAGTTGCAATCATTTCTAATATATTAGAATACTGAGATAAATAAGTAAGTTGTGAATATACATTAGTCCAATATGCTTGAATTGATGTTTGACCAATTATGACATGTCCCCATCCAACGTTTTCGATAATGGGTTTGCCAACAATCACACTTGAAAACAAATTTACAATACCACTTGGAATTGAAAGAAGCCATTGACCCATTGAATAGCTATTGCTTTCTGTCTGTAACAAAACATCATTCGTTATCGTTCCACCAGCTACATATGTCCATACTTTTGATATTGCAAAAGCTGAAGAAAAATTAATGCTTCTCAAAATAAAAGAAAGCCAATAGTTTCCCACAAATAGTATCAATGTAGAACCAAATAGAATAATGAATGCTTTAATTATTTTTTGAGGATAAAAGAAACCATATTCAAAAAACAACACAATAATTAGTATTATTACGTGGTATTTTACGAATGATGCGAATAGTACACCACAATAGGCTAATATAACTATCAGGTCTCTTGCATTTTTGTTTTTTAGATAATGCTTGTAGACATAAGGTACCAAAGCAGTTCCAAGAAGTGTGATATGTCCTATTAACCCAGACAATTGCAATGCCTCAAAGTCATTTGCATATAAAGCCGCAAGTCCAACGCTTCTAATACTTAATAGGATATTGAATATTCTTATTATAATTACAAACCACAAAAATGTATTTATCTTACTTATACTTCTATCACTAATATAGCTACCAAGATCGGAAGATTCTATAGAAAAGCGAACTCTCTTTTTGAAAGCCATCTGAATGACAGAGCCAATAGCTAATCCTACTGTAAAGATCAATAAGACCCTAAATGTTGTTTCTTTTATTGAAAAGTATCCCAGATTAACCATTACATTATTATTTAACAAAATAATAAATACATATGGTGCGGCAAACAAAAATGTTGCATTCAAAAGAGACCGACGTTTAATTGTATATAGTCCTATTATCAGAATAGTTATCACTAAATATGCCATTCAAACTTTCTCCAGCGTAATCAAAATATGTTATTCCGCTATTATTCATATAGGTTTTAACCGTCTGTTTCACAAAGCAGTGAAGAAATGATTATAGTTTACTTCCATTCCATAGCCATAATCTCGTCAAATATGGTTTTCCTAACATCATTATATTTATCTGAAATCCGATGTATTCTTCTGCATAATTCAAATGCCATTTTCGGTTTCATCCCGGTCATCGACCTTCGGCAGAAAAGCAAAGACAAATATATGATTCGCCATATCCCCCATCTTAACGGGTTATAAAACTCTTTAAAATCAATAACTCTATTGCTAAAATTCACAACCATGCTGTTATAATTTTGGGTCCCTGATGATCTTTTTATACTCTTCCCCACTTTATGATATAAGGCAACAGACAAATCCACGCCGACTCTTTTTTTCTTTTGAGCGAGTTTGTAACAAAAATTGAAGTCCTCTTCACCATGAAAAAACTTATCCGTAAAAAGTCCATGCTTTCTAATTTGTTCTGCATCAACAAGTAAGGCACATCCTGTAATAAAAGGCGCATCAATATATTTTACACCTTGATTTTTTAGACTATCAATTTTCTTTTGACTGTAATACTTTCGTTCTCCAAGAATAGTAAAGTATCCTCCGGCATTCCATAACTCATTCTTTCTATAATAAATACGAATATCACATGTCAAGGCTACCGTCTTCTTGTCTCTAGCAGTTTTAAGCATACTTTCGATTGTTCCAGACGGCACTTCAGTATCATTATTTAGTAGCAATATATATTTGTAACTATTGCAAATCTTCTTTGCAATCGCATTATTTCCAACAGCGAATCCAAGGTTTGTCTCCGAATGGATATAAGTTATTTCTTTTTCTCCAATTTCAAATGATTCGAGTGTTGTTTCTGCTGTAACACCTTCATAATATGGGACCGTAAGAAAGTCTGAAATCTTCTTGTTATTATCTTCTTTAGATCCGTTATCAAGTAAATATATATCATACAAAGAATGGTTATTTAATGTCTTTAAGCATTCAATTGTATCCTCCGCACCATTCCAATCTAGAATGATTATGGCTAATTCCTTCATATATGATTGTCTCCTAACCGAAAGACTAATTAATTCCTGGTCTACGTTCTCCAATACCTCTTGCCGGATTTCCGACCAAAACATGTTTTTTTCGAGAAATGATTTATTAACTATGCTGCCAGGAGATATTCCATGAGTTCTGATCTGCTTGTAATCACATATCTTTACCTTATGCATATTCTACAAATAATTCTTCAATATTCTGAAAGCATCCATCCATAGAGTAATGCTTCAAAACATATTTTCTTCCGTTAAGGCCTAACTCTATTCGTTTTTGAGGATTGTTATATAAATCTATGATTACATTAGCCAATGCCTTAGAATCATTTCTTTTAACGACTATGCTTGTATTCTGTGGTGAAGTAGCCTCCATTAGTCCAGGAATATCTGAAATAACTGTAGCCGTCCCGCACGCCTGCGCTTCAACAGCAGAAACTCCAAAGGATTCAGATTCCAGTGTTGATGGTATTAATGCGATATCCATATTGGCCCATTCATTTGCCGCTTCCTCTTGGCTAATAAAGCCAAGCCAAGTAGTTATATCATCTATACCTAACTCCTTAGCATATTGATGATACTCTTCTTCCTGTGGACCTTTTCCTGCTATACGCAATTTAATAGGGATAGTATCTTCTTTTCTAACAAATGCAACAGCCTTCAAAATATCTGCTATGCCATACTTATCAGAAAGCCCCTTGACAGTACCAACGACTAGTGTCTCTCTATTCCTGATTTCAACGCTTAGCAGTACCCCACACACACACACATGATCGGAGGCGGTCTCTTTCAACAGTTCTTCTATATTTTCAAACGAGTTGTTTAACTCGAAGTATTCGTTTACATATGCTCTACCAGCCTTCCCCATTTTCTCTCGAAGCCCCGGCTCCCTGTAGAGCTTTATAATCGCATCTGCAATTTCCTTTTCGCTCTTCTTCTCTACGACGATACTTGATTCTCCAGGTAACGTTGTTTCCTTAAGCCCTTCAACATCTGAAATGACCACAGGTGTTTTACTGGCCTGAGCCTCTACCGCTGCAACTCCAAATGACTCGTAAAGAACAGATGGAATGACAGCCACATCCATGTTGGCCCACTCGACAGCCGCCTCCTCTTGTGATATTCTGCCCATAAACTTCGTTATATCACTGATACCAAGTTCTTCCACAAGCTTTTTATATTTCTCTTCATCTGGGCCATCCCCAGAAATTCTAATGCAAATATCTAAGTCGTTGTGTTCCTCTTTAATGATAGCTGCCGCTTTTAGAATATATTCTATCCCGTATAAATCGGCTAAAGTCTTTACTGTTCCAATAGTGAACGGAGATTCATTCTGTAGCCTTGTTCTCTTGTCCGGATTAAAAAGTTTCATATCCACACCAAATGGTGTAATTTCAAACTCTTTTTGGGTGTACTTTCCCGCCTCTTTAGCCATGGCTCTACTGGTAGAGAACAGATGAGGTGCTTTCCAAAGACTATATTTTAGAAGTGCCTTATGCAACAGGCTCTTGTTCGGAAAGTCGTAGATATCAGATCCCCATATAGACAGAACGTATTTCTTGATTCCACTCAATGCAACAGCAATTCCATAACTGGTTGCATAATGGGCATTAACAATATCTGGTTTAATATTTTCAATAAGCCTTTTTATCTGTTTCCCGGTTGTCAGATACTTTAACTTTCCCACATCACTTCCATTGGTATCCACACCAAGGTCAATCAGATGAATCTCTGCCCCCTCGATTTCTCCTGGTGTGAAGGAAATGACATGAATCTCATGCCCATGAGCACTAAACCAGTTACACCATTTTACAATATGTGAGCTGTTGGCTGGTCCAACAAAGCATATCCTCATGTCATTTCCTCCAACACAAATTACAGTCTCCAGAACCTCATGCCAGAAGCCTTGAGCTCATCCATACGATAAAGGCTCTTTACATCAACAAGGACCTTTTCCTCATCCTTCAGTTCATCCTTAAACAGTTCTTTTAACTGCATCATGGACATACTTCTGTATTCGTTGTGACCAACAGCGACGATTACGCAGTCCGCCTTCGGCACATCTTCCCATGCCGTAAGCTCAACACCATATTCATGTTTTGCGATCTCGGCATCAGCCCAGGAGTCAGTCACGATAGGATTGATGTCATATTCCTTAAGCCTATTAATGATATCAACGACCTTGGAATTTCTTGTATCAGGGCAGTTTTCCTTAAAGGTCAAGCCCATGATTACCACGGTAGCCTTCTTGGGAGCCATACCAGCCTCAATCATCTCTTTTATGGCAGCATCAGCCACAAATGCACCCATGGAGTCGTTGACCTGACGACCATTCAGAATGATCTGGCTGTGATAACCTAGTTGTTCTGCAACATTCGTAAGGTAATACGGATCAACACCGATGCAGTGGCCGCCAACAAGGCCTGGCTTAAATCCAAGAGCATTCCACTTCGAATTCATTCCATAGAGCACTTCATCTGTGTCAATCTTCAGCTTATCGCAGATGATAGCAATCTCATTCATGAAAGCAATATTAATGTCACGCTGGCTATTTTCGACAACCTTAACTGCTTCAGCAGTCTTAATATTTGAAACCGGAACTGTGCCAGCTTTGATAACGATATCGTAAACCTTCTTAATCTCTCTAGCAGATTCTTCATCCATACCAGAAACAACCTTGCGGATGGTTGTGAGCGTATGTACACGGTCACCGGGATTAATGCGTTCAGGGCTGTAGCCAATCTTCCAATCCACACCACACTTCAATCCAGATTCCTTTTCGATGATAGGAACACAGATATCCTCAGTAACGCCTGGATAAACCGTGGATTCAAACACAACGATAGTTCCGGCAGAAAGGTTCTGTCCTACTGTCCTTGATGCTCCTTCAACTGGGCGGAGATCTGGAGTATTATCCTCATTTACAGGAGTAGGAACTGCAACAACAATGAACTTAGCTTCCTTCAATCTTGTCGGATCAGCCGTAAAATCAACCTTGGTATCTTTAATAGCCTCTCCAACTTCATTTGTTGAGTCGATACCATTTCTATACTCATTTACACGTTTTTCGTTAATATCAAAGCCGATTACAGGAATGTGTTTTGCAAACTCTACGGCTATAGGCATACCTACATATCCTAAACCCACAAGTGCCAGTTTCTCTTTCCCAGAAATAAGTCCTTGATAAATGTTATTGAATTCCATGTCCTTTTTCTCCTCTACGATTTATAATTTCGATGCATTGCATCGTTGCGTTCAAATCAGTCTGCCATCAGCACATTGCAGATCATGTCCACGTCTTCTTTAGACAAATACGGATGCATTGGAAGGCTGAGACAGCGTTTAGTTGCTTCAACTGTGTTTGGATACATATCATCATTCAGTTCCATCCACTTGTATGCTTCCTGCTGATGCAATCCACGCGGATAGTAGATCATTGAAGGGATGCCCTGTTCTTTCAGTTTTACCTGCATAGCATCACGAGACTCTTTATCCTTCAGCAGAATCGTGTACTGTGCCCAAGATGATACAAATCCTGGAAGAACCGTAGGCGTAACAAACTTATCCTTAAGTCTTTCCGTGTACCAATCTGCAACTCGATTGACATCATCAATCTCATGCTCTACAAACGCTTTGAACTTTGGAAGAAGGATTGCTGCCTGTAGGGTATCAAGACGGCTGTTCATTCCGATTTCACGGTTATCGTATTTATCCACAGGACTCTTACCCTGTGCTCTAAGACTTCTCAGTCGTGCATCAATCTCATCATCATCTGTGAATACCGCACCGCCATCTCCATAGCATCCAAGCGGCTTGGCAGGGAAGAATGATGTGGTTGAAAGATCACCAAAGGAACAAGCAAGTTTCCCTCTGGTGTTTCCACCAAATCCCTGTGCTCCATCTTCAAGCACCTTAAGACCATATTTCTCAGCAATAGGAAGAATCTTGTCGTAATCCGCAGGCTGTCCAAACAGATCTACCGGGATGATAACTTTCGGTGTTAACTTGCCCTCATCAATAACTCTTCTGATTTGAGTCTCCAGTGCTTCTGGACTCATGTTGAAAGTATTAAGATCAATATCAACAAGGATTGGAGTAGCACCGAGAATAGAGCTTGTTCCAGCAGAAGCAAAATAGGTGAAGTCAGATGTGAATACAGCATCACCAGGACCAATTCCCCAGATCATCAATGCAAGCTGTAAAGCGTCTGTGCCATTACCACACGCAACACAGTGTTTTCTTCCAACATACTCAGCCAGCTTATTCTCAAGCTCTGTCACAGGCTTACCCAGAATAAATGCTGATGAATCAATAACAGCTTGTATTCTCTCATCGATCTCAGGCTTCAACGCCTGATACTGCGCTTTCAAATCTCTGAATTGCATCTATGCCTCCTCCAGACCTTCGTCTGTTTCTTTATATTTCCTTCCACACTTTGAACATACTAAATCTTCTGGAAGAAGTTCTCCGCACTCACAAGCCCATCCAGCTCTTCGCGCAGGAACGCCAAGCATCAAAGCATGAGCAGGAACATTTGAAGTCACAACAGCACCTGCACCGATGAGGGCCCATTTACCAATCCTATGACCACAAACTACAGTGGCATTGGCTCCTATACTCGCGCCTTCTTCTACTACAGTTTTCTTATATCCGGCATGCCCTTTAGGATACTTTGCTCTCGGCGTTAAATCATTTGTAAAGACGCATGATGGACCACAGAAAACATAGTCTTCTAGCTCAACGCCTTCATAAAGCGAAACGTTGTTCTGAACCTTACAACCATCTCCAACATTCACATTGTTAGAGACATTCACATTCTGTCCAAAAGAACAATTCTTACCAATCTTTGCTCCAGACTGTATGTGGCTAAAATGCCATATCTTAGTTCCTTCACCAATCTCAACGTCATCATCTATTATGCTTGTTGGGTGTACAAAGAAATTAATCATCTAAGTTCTCCTTCACCAAACCTGCCAACGAAATCCATCGTACTGCATTCTTCCAGTGGTAGCTTTACAGGACGATGCTCTGCGGCAGACTTATAGATAGCAAGTATCATTTCAAGAGCGCGTTTACCAGCTTCGCCATCTACATAAGGAGCCCGGTGATTTTGAATAGCATCAATCACATCAGCATAAAGTGGAGTGTGACCAAAGCCATATACATTCGGAGGGTTTTCTCCATATGTAGCCTTTACATATTCGGGATCGTCTAATCCGTCAGCAAAATTCCACTCCTCGATGATGTTATCGCTTGTTCCAGCGGCCTTGGCTGTGCCCTTCTGTCCGAAGATATAAAGTGTTTCTTCTAGGTTCTTCGGATACACATTTGTGGTTCCCTCGATCAGACCATAGGAACCATTTGAAAACTTTACAAGTGCCATACCAAGATCCTCTGCTTCCAAGTACGGATGCTCAAGCTGGTCTGTGTATGCCATAACTTCTTCGACATCATCGCCCATCATCCAACGAAGAAGGTCAATATTGTGGATGCACTGATTCATGAGGCATCCGCCATCCTGTGCCCATGTTCCTCTCCACGGAGCCTGATCATAATATCCTTTTCCACGGTTCCAACGAATGTGAGCAGCACCGTGTGAGAGTTTACCAAACCTACCCTCTTCAAGAGCTTTTCTCATGTACTGAACGGACTTATTGAAACGATTCTGGTGATTAGCACAAACAACAACACCGGCTTCATGCCCAGCTTTGATAATCGCATCAGCATCAGCAATAGATAAAGCTATCGGCTTCTCGATAATCACATTGCAACCTGCAGCGATGCAATCTAACGCGATAGCTGCGTGTTTTCCAGATTCTGTAGCAATCGCAACAAGCTCTGGCTTTTCAGTTTCTATCATCTCTTTGTAATCTGTGTACTTACGAACAGCTTCAAGTCCAAACTTGTCGGACTTCTCTGTCATCGCTTCTGGCACAGTATCACACATAGCGACAAAATCCAGTTTGTTGTTCTTTGCGGCTTCTATATGATTTGGTGAAATTCGTCCGCATCCTATTAGTGCATACTTCATAGTTCTTTCCTTTCCTCAGATGCTTCTTATAAATAAATCTGCTAGCTTGCTATATGTGAAATTATTAATAACGGCATTTCTTCCGTTAATACCTAACTGTCTTTGCTGTTCCGATGAGAGGCTCTTTAATTCTTCAAGAGTCTTAACAACCTCGGATGCATTGGACGGATCACATTGAAATCCGCAGTCATAGATTTTCACTAATGTATCAGGTGCATCAAAAGCGCAGATAATCGGTATTCCTGCCATCATCGAATCATACATTTTATTAAGGCATAAGCCGAAACGATACAACGGCGATGGCATCCCCGTCATATATGAGCAATTAAAATGCTTTATCAAATTGGGAACTGACTTTTTACCGACTGGTGGTAGAAAGAAAGCATTATTAATTGATTCCTTCTTTGATCGTTCAATAAGTTTCTTCTTTTCAACGCCATCGCCAACGAAAACAAAGATAATCTCATTGTCTCCTTTTTTCATAATTTCCTTGGCAACATCAAGGCTTTTATCCAAAGCATTCGACAAAGCATGTCCGCCAAAATATCCGACAATGAACTTATCTTTGTGCTCCTCAAAGAATTTTCTATGTTTCTCTGGAATAGGCTCAGGATTTTCCCATTCTTCCTCAACAATGCCATTCTGAATATTTACAAACTTCTCAGGTTTCAACCCATGCTCCACCATATAGTCCTTTGAATATGGCAATAAAGCTACACACTTATCACAGTGCTTGTAAGCCGAGTTTTCTGCAATCTGCATGGCAACCACAAATGGATGCTTTTTTGACATTCCACCTACTTCATAGAGAGTTGCTGGCCACATGTCATGAACTTCATGAACGTATTTTGCCTTTGCTTTTCTCGCTATGCTTCTAGCCGGATATGTATCTAATGGATAAGTCGATGAGGCGATAACCACATCGGGTTTCCACTTCTTTGCTATCATTGACGAATGGGTCCAAAGTTTTCTCACAAATCGCTCCATAGTAAGAGCACGAGCTGCCCCATTGCCTTCGTATTCCCCGGTTTTAAGCCATACATATTCGATGCCATCAATGATTTCAATTTCCCAGTCCTTACCAATACTCGGATTCTTCTTTCTCAAATGGCTATAATCCCCGGCAATGATTGTGACCTTGTGCCCCATCTTCACCCATTCTCGGGATAAGTAGTACGGTCTGAATTCCATACCCATCTCTGGGGAACCGGCATAATGTTCAATATATAATATGTTCACTTATATTCCTTCCCCAGCACTGCTGCTACTGTCCGAAACATTGTTAAAATCTCTCGTAGGAATCGGAAGCGCCTAATGCTTTCCAAGTTCCATTTCATCTTGGCAGGCAGTACATCATTGACATATACTTCATCAACATCATCTGCGCCGTTCAGCAGCTTGTCTTCATCTTTATACCTAATGCTGGCTTCACTTGTAATGCCGGCAGGCATTAGTAGTGTAGCATTGTACTCTGGTTTGTATCTCTCGACATACTTCACTGCTTCAGGCCTTGTGCCAACGAAACTCATGTCCCCACTGATCACATCAAAGAGCTGAGGAAGCTCATCAAGCCGTAAGTGTCGAAGTTTGGAACCTACCTTAGTAATCCTGCTGTCATTACCAACCGTAACCGCTGTGCCAATCTTGTCAGCATTCGATACCATCGTCCGGAATTTGTGGATGCGGAAGTGGCGTCCATATGTAGTCACTCGTTCCTGGCGGTAAAAAACAGGGCCTTCTGAATCTCTCTTAATCAGGACAGCAATAACAGCCATCGGAATAGCGAGAATAACGAGCAGGATGAGCGAGACAACAAGGTCAAATGCTCTCTTCAGTACCAGCTGACCACGTTTTTTATCCAATATCTCCCAGTATGGTCTGACCTCATCCACACGCATGAAGTCTGGGAGGTCATCCCACCGTTTCAGCATCCTCTAACCTCTCCAACAACCTTTTTCAGCGTCTCGCACACATACTCCACGTCCTCATCTGAAAGCAGTGTGTGGAACGGCAGCGTGATCAAGTTGTGGTAATAGTCATAAGCGTTCGGATACAGCTCTATCCCACCACTGCTCTCCTTATAAGCAGTCATCATCGGCATCGGTTTGTAGTGGACATTAGTTGAGACACCCTGCTCTGCCATCTTCTCTATTATCAAGTTCCTCTGTTCAACATCTATCCCCGGTATGCGAATTAGGTATAGATGATTCGAGCTGTCCATGTTCTCCGTGTGATGAACCATATGACTGATTCCCAGCTCATCACAGGTCTTATCATAGACCATCATCATCTCCATGCGTCTATCCAACAACCCCAAGTACCTATCCAATTGCCGCAAACCGATTGCAGCCATGATATCTGTCATGTTGCACTTGTACCACGGGCCGATGATGTCGTATTCCCAAGCACCTACTTTCGACTTTGCCAGGGCATCCTTGTTCTGACCGTGGAGAGATAAGAGCTGATAGAACTTATAAATCTGTGCATCCGTCACGCCCTCGTTGTAGACGGAGGATGGTAAGCACCATGTACTTGCTCCCCCTTCGGCGGTAGTATAGTTTTTTACCGCATGGAAGCTAAAACTGGAAAAATGAGCTATTCTTCCACAGTACCGGCGAGTGGGCACAGACAACACACCCTCCCCTGTCTTCCTAACTGCTCGACTCGCTCCAAGACTATGCGCACAGTCAGCCACAACCGCTACACAGCCCAAGCCACGCTGGATAGCTGCAGAGAGATCTGATAACGGTGTCCCGTCACTCTCCATCGGCCTATAGAGGCTACTTTTCTTTTCGATAATCTCAAAGATTCGGTCGTAGTCACACACAATGCCGCCGAGGTCTACGGGAACGATGGCTTTAGTCGCAGGTGTGATTGCTGCTTCCAGAGCATCGTAATCCATCTCCGGACAATGAGTCTCAGGATCACCGTCTTTCTGGATATCCACGAACTTTACAGTCGCTCCGCAGTGAATAGCAGCTGAAGCAGAGGCAGTATAACTATAAGCAGGAACAATGACTTCATCGCCCGGGCCGACCCCAAGAATCCGGAGATTTAATTCCTCCGCAGCCGTAGCCGAGTTGAGACAAACCACCTTCTGGCTGTGCTTAGCAATTGCTTCTTTAGTGGTGCAATCAATATCTGTTTTTCCGGTTTCAAAATAAGCGGCAAGCCGACACTCCAGCATTTTCGTGCGTGGTCCTGTGGTTATCCAACCAGACCGAAGTGCCTCTGCTACCTCAGCAATTTCAAGTTCGGTAATATCAGGTGGGCTAAATTGTATTGTTCTTTTTTCCATTGTAGTTTCCCCTGGTTCCTTTTATATATCTTTACAATTATCTAATCCACATGTGTGGGGTACTAACTGTTATTTTCAGAAAAACGATGATGCCGACCGCTCTTTTCAAAACAGTCTGTGATTTATGACATCCTCGCCCTTTCAACAGACACTCTAAAACATATCACTGTGACTCCCAGTTCTCCGGAGTATCAAATACCCGTCTTCAATTCGATAGATCAAAACCCAGTCACTCTCTATATGACATTCTCTATGACCTCCCCAATCACCGGACAATCGGCGGTCATAATACTTATCCTCCAACCTCTCACCCCGACATATTTTCCCGACAACATCATCCAGTAGTTTCGTATCCCAACCGCGTTTTACGCACCTGCTGTAATCTCTTTTATATTTCCCGGTGACTCTCGGTATATAGCCCATTTATCTTTCATCAGATACAACCCAGATATGTACGGTTCTCCCACCTATCCGGGCTTCAATCTCATTTATATTCAAAGGAGCTTTATAAGACGCTTCGTATTTACATTTCTCGCTGACAAGTAGCAACTTTGTCTGGTGAGCATGGACGCAACACCTTAAAAAACCTCTTTGTAATCCCTCAAACGGCTGCGGCAGACGGATGAGTGTAATCCCTGGAAACGGCCATTTTCCGAGAAATTTTGGCTGTTATGCCGCTATTTCGTTGCACCCGTGCCTCAAATCGGCGGTCACTCCGCGGTGAATCAGGCAGGCTTCTGTCGTGACTACGTTATTTCCATTAAAACTAATACAGTTATACTTACCAAAAGTTCCTGTTTGAATTCCTTTATATGTAGCACCTAATGATTCCGCAGCGTCTTCGATGATAATAGCACCATGTCTATCACACACATCTTTGAGTTCATCAATCTTTCCCGGTGTGCCATATAAATGAGCTATCACAACTAATCTTACTTCCGGATAAATCTCAAACGCTTTTTCAAGAGCTATAGGATCCATGTTCCAAGTTTCATATTCAGTATCTATAAATACTGGTATACCACCTTCATAAACAATAGGATTAACTGTAGCATCAAATGTCACATCACTCGCAAAAACTCTTTTACCTTCTAATGCACCATGACCAACTTCCGGCATACCATAAAGCTCAATTCCTGCAAGTTTCATAGCCATATGCAAAGCAGCCGTACCAGCCGAAAGCGCAACTGAATACTTACAACCATTTTTTTCGCATGTTATTTTCTCAATCTGGTTTATATTCTCTCCAACTGTCGACATCCAATTGGTTTCATATGCTTCATTAACATATGCTATTTCTTCTCCGTGCATAGTAGGTGAAGCAAGCCATATCTTGTTCTCAAATGGTTTTATTCCTTCTCTATTTATAAACGCCACAATAATTTTCTCCCAAAATGTTCTATTTTTCTTGAATCATCGGCTTATATGTACTCACCATTTCAGCTGTAGTTTTAATAATTTTTTCCGATTTATTTGAATAAGCCACATCCATCAACTCATCCAATCTCCTCAAAAACTCATCCGTATCAAACGGTATTGGACAACCTATGTGAATTAGATCATTCTCTGTCTTTTTAAGCCCCTCTTCTGCCATAAGCTTTTCTTCATAAAGCTTTTCTCCTGGACGAAGACCTGTATATTCAATCTTGATATCCTTATCCGGCTTGAATCCTGAAAGCTTTATCAGGTTTCTGGCTAATGTGTCTATCTTTACCGGACTTCCCATATCCAGTACGAAGATTTCTCCTCCGTGAGCATATGTTCCGGCAAGCATTACAAGCCTTACCGCCTCCGGAATAGTCATGAAGTACCTGATTATATCCGGATGTGTAACCGTAACCGGGCCACCACGCTCTATCTGCTTCTTAAAAAGCGGAATTACAGAACCGTTACTTCCGAGAACATTACCAAAACGAACTGCTACAAACTCCGTCTTTATATTCTTGAATACACTTCCTGATCCGTCTTTATCAGCGTTCTCGTTTCCATCATGCGTGAAAAGCTGCGGTATCTCATTTGCTTTTCCCGCTTTAATCTTTGCATCAAAGCTCTGAATGATCATCTCGCAAAGACGCTTGCTGGCACCCATGATATTAGTCGGATTAACTGCTTTATCTGTAGATATAAGAACAAATCTCTCGCAGCCGTTTACCATTGCTGCATACGCAGTTTTATATGTTCCGATTGCATTATTCTTTATCGCTTCACATGGGCTATCCTCCATAAGAGGAACATGCTTATGTGCTGCCGCATGGTACACTATCTGCGGCTTATAATCCTGAAATACCTGAAATATTCTTCTGCTGTCACGTACCGAACCGATCAACGTAACAAGATCAAGCTCCGGATACTTATCCTTAAGTTCAAGCTGGATGTCATAAGCATTATTTTCATATACATCGAAGATTATCAGCTGCTTCGGTGAATGTGATGCTATCTGTCTGCAAAGCTCACTTCCTATCGATCCACCTCCGCCCGTTACGAGAATTCTCTTTCCACTGATGAAGTCATATACTTCTCCCATATCTGCTTTTATAGGCTCTCTTCCGAGAAGATCTTCAACAGATACGTCTCTCATGGCACTGACTGTAACCTGACCCAGCAGGAACTGGTACATTCCCGGAAGCTGTTTCAGTTCGCACCCTGTTTCATTACATATATTTAGTATTTCTCGCTTATCCTCCATCTTTGCACTTGGTATTGCGAGATATATCTTATTGACATGGTACTTTTCAACTGATGACAATATGTCATCACGGCCTCCGACAATCGGAATACCGTCTATATATCTGTTCCATTTGTTTGGATTATCATCTATGATGCAGACAACCTTATCTCTTGCCTCTTTTGCGATTCTTATATCCCGGAGAACCATCTGTCCCGCAGACCCGGCTCCGATCAGCATAACCCTTCCGGTTATCTCTTCCCCTTGCCTGCGTCTGGCTCTTTCAAGCAGTATGAATCTATATGAAAACCTTACTGCTAATATCAATAGAAATTGAAGAACACTTCCCCAAAGATAGTAGGTCATTGGCATTCTTCCAAAGAGTAAGGTAATAAATACGATATGTATCGCAACAGTAATTGCGGATGCCTCAAAGACTTTTATCAGTTCTGTATAACTGGCAAATCGCCACATACTTCTATATAAATTGAAGTACCAGAATACTGCCACACTAACTACTGCATACCCTGTTATGAAATGAATGTAACTCGACAGATAATTTGCCGGAATCTGTGAAAATCTAAAATCGAATCTGCTCCAGAGTGCTACAAAATAAGCAACATGGATAGCCACGATATCATATAAAACAAGCAGGACGGATATAACCTGCCAATGCTCCAGCTTATCCCGCCTGCTTTTTACTTCCATATTCTCATTATCGATGCTATTATCTTTCATACCCTCTAATGCATATGCCTTTTATCGCTATATGCATCCAATCCCTTGTAATTTTGTGATCTGGACCGTTGAAAGCTGTCCTTTTTTATATTTACTTGACTGATTCTTCAGCCATATCTTCAGCTTAAAGCCATCCTCGCATGTAAAATTCTGAGGTACTGATAGATTCCCATGTTTCTCGGCATAATCAACCGCGTGGTTGTAACCTTTTTCCCAGAATGCTTCATGAATGCTCCACTTGAAACCTATAGATTCAAGTCTTTCAACTCTTTCTTGGGAGAGCTTGCCATTCTTATAACGCGCTCTCTGAGTATGAAGCCATCTGGATAGATTGAAACCGCTATACTCTTCATCCTTTGAAATGAAGTTAATATCTCCGACTTCTTCTACATATTTCTTCGCATAGTAGAAACCCTGCTCCCATCTGTCATCGAAGATATCCCACCTGATACCTATCTTTTCAAGTGCTTCTATCTTCTCTTTTGACAAATGTCCCCTTTGGTAATTCGTTCTTTGTACGGATAACCATACTCCTAGCTTTGCCTTACCATCAGGAAATACTGTCTTCAGTTCTTCTGCTTCTGCTATATAGTCATGGGGTATATTTAAATCCCCAAACTTTTTGAAATACTCTCCGGCAAGCTTATAGTTTACCGCCCACCGTTCCTTATATACCGGATCCCAGCACATGCCGATCTTATCCAGCTTACTGATTCTTTCATCTGAAAGAACCTCTTCCATGGATGCTTCACCAAAAGACTCACCTGCAGGAATTGCACTTTCGCGTTTCTCTCTGGCTATTCTTTGTGCCCTGATCCATCTACCGAGCCCATACCCTGCCTCTGTCATATAGTCAGCCGGTACCATAAGATTTCCGAATGTCTTATAATAACTCTCTGCTTCCAGATACATGATGTCCCAACTTGCCGAAAGTGTTTCCTCCAGTCCATTGAACAACTCCAGACAATTAGATAATTCATCAATTATTTCAAAGCTGTCATTTACAATCTCGTTGTCATCATGAATATGATGGAGATAACTTATAGTGGACTGCATTTCTTCCTTGATGCCGTCTATGCAGTAAAGGCTCTTTATGTTATTAACAACATCGAACACTACCGGTTCGGTTCTTTTTGATGCCGACAGTGCTCGTCCAATCTGCTGTTTATATACAATAGGAGATATCGTAGGTCTCAGAAGTATGACTCCCGATATATCATCTACGTGCACTCCTTCATTTAACGCATCTATGCAGAAGAGAAGCCTGAGTTTATCCGAATCCTTATCTAGTCGAAATGAATTGAACTCTTCAACCGAATCCGCATCTTCGGAATAAACTTGATATATATGTGGTTCCGGGTCTATAAGGCAGAACCATTCCGGAACTTTTCGTATGGCATCCTGCATTGCCTCATAATTCGAGCAAAATACGATATACTTTCCGCATCTATCAGGCATATGTCTACTAAATATCTGATCCAGTCCTTCTGCCCTGTTAAGAGCTCTTCTGAGTTTTTCGAGATACTCTTCTGCTTTATCTCGAACTGCCTTGTTCTTTGCGTGCGCGGCTCTCATCTCATATCTGTCTAATTCTTCTTTAAATGAAAAAACAGACAATACATACTTCGGCGGATTAAGTATGCCTCTTACAATCGCTTCACCGAGACTCATCTCGCTCGCAATATGTCCGTCAAATATCTCATCGGACATATCTCTCTGATTGTCCAAATATCTTATGGATGTTGCAGACAGACCAAGCACAGGAACTTCCCCATATATTTGAAGAAGTCTGTCCACTCCTCGTCCCCACTGCTCCGCTCCGCAACGATGAAATTCATCAAGAACTATATAATCAGGATGAATATCTCTTAATTCTCCCTCTGTCATGTTCATCAACTTTGCATAGGTGAAAAACTTGATATTAGGAAAAATCCGATTCAATCTCTCAGATAATTCTTTATGAGACGTCGATACTTTCATCTCATTTCGAGCATCACTAAGATCATGTTCCGAAACAAGATTTTCAAGCTGAGTTGAAAAGATATACTTTGAAGGAGACAACCAACATATGGTCTTATCAGGATTATCTTCACATAATTTAAAACCTATGAAAGATTTGCCTGTTCCTGTCGGATGAACCACTGCAGCTTTACCGGTTTCTTTAAGCATAGCTATAGCAGAGGCATATGCATGTTTATTATGTTCATACAACATAATCGACATCTGTCCACCTCCGCATGTTCTTCGTTGATCAAGTGATTATAGCCATCGTTAACCCCGGGCACACAAAAAACCGCTGATAACGCGGTTATATTCGGGGATGTATACTTCTCCGAACAAGCTTGCGTTACCAGCGGTTTGTTCATATTTCACAAAATCAAATTATAAAGGTTATTTATTTTATATAGACTTTTTATGAGAAATGTTGTAGAATGTATTCCGAATTGAGAGCTTTACAAAAATTCGGAGAAGTATACTTCTTCGGATTTTTTTACTTTAAGCTCTTATAACTCGGAAAGTGTTACCTGATGTTTTCCTCATTAAAAGTCCAACTATCATGTTGGATAAACACTATTCTAATCATGAGATGATGATTCCTTCGACATATCATATCTGATTATATGATTATAAAATGTCGATCTCGCCATATTGCATAATCTCGCGCCTTCAGATATTGTTACCACTCCGGTCTTCCAGAGTACATATATCTCTTCAAAATTATCCGGATTCTTTATCGGACATGGTCCGAAACGTATCCCCCTTTCTTTCGCCGCCGAAATTCCTTCTGCCTGACGTTGGCGAATATTTATTCGTTCATTCTCCGAAACGTAACTTAGAAGAGACAGAACAATATCCGACAGAAACGTTCCCATCAGATCTTTTCCTCGTCTCGTGTCAAGAATCGGCATATCAATTACAACAATATCGGCTTTTTTATCTTTTGTGATGCGTTTCCACTGCTCAATCACATCTTCATAATTTCGTCCAAGCCGATCGATGCTTTTGATATATATAACATCGCCTTCTCTGATACGCTTATACAATTCCTGATATCTCGGCCGCTGAAAATCTTTACCGGACTGTTTATCTATATAGATATTCCGGTCTTCAACGCCTATATCATGCAATGCTATAAGCTGCCTGTCCTCCTTCTGTTCTTTAGTGCTTACCCTGGCATAACCATATATGCACATGATAATTACCTCCTTGTTATGATTTTGTATCACGACTTTCGTCGCAATTATTGATACTACTTCAAACAAAGGGTAAGTGTCTAATAATCATTACACCCAGAAGTTTTGAGGGTCAAATTTGAATGCCCTTGGTATATTCTTCCTTTGTCTATACAGGTGTTCATTATCATAAATGCCTATAAATATGCGACATCTCAATTATAACTCCCATATTTCTTTACATTCTCGATGACAAGCACCAATATAAAATTCCAATATCAGTACTGGCACTTTCCAAACCAATATTCTAATATTCCTGTCAAAAACTTACGTGCTTCTTCAAGTTTCTGTTCATTTGCCAAATCGTAATTCTCTAAAACATGGTAAACCCACTCTTTTTTTTCTTTATTTATTGTTTTGTCAAAGCATTCCATTTCTCCTATAGGAACGATAAACAGTCCACCAGCTTTACAATCCTTTTCTACATACTCATACGCTTCTGGTGCTTTATCTGTAAATCCAGCTTTACCTATTTTCTTTATATTCGTCCATGCATCACCAGTTTTACTGTTTTTTCCATTCATGCTATCATAAATTATTTGCATCTTTTTATTTATCGTATTATTCCAATCGATACCAAAGTGGTAAATATCAAGCCTATGAAAAAATGTCTAATCAATAATTCTATAACAGGGTCCGGAATCTCCGAACCCTGTTAATACTCAATCTTATATATTTCTTGACTAAAGTTCCCTCGCCTTCTCCAACGCTACTGCAATCACTTGATCCATATCATAATACTTATACTCACCAAGTCGTCCGCCGAAGATAACCTTTTCTTCCTTGTCAGCCAATTCCTTATAAGCCGCATACAAAGAACCATTCTTCTCATCATTAACCGGATAGTATGGTTCATCACCTGGTTTCCATTCAGAACTGTACTCACGAGAGATTACAGTCTTAGGTAAATCTTCTCCGTTCTCATCTTTTCCAAACTCGAACCACTTATGTTCTATAATACGAGTCCATGGTGTTTCTGCATCTGTATAATTTACAGCAGCATTGCCCTGGAAGTTCGGCTTATCTAATAACTCTGTTTCAAAACGCACAGAACGATACTCCAGATTGCCAAGTGAATAATTGAAATATGCATCTATCGGACCTGTGTATACAATCTTCTTTGCCTGTGCATCCCAATTATCCTTATCCGCCAGATAATCAACTCCGGTTTTTACTTCTATACCATCAAGCATCTGCTCTACCATCTTTGTATATCCACCAACCGGGATTCCCTGATAAAGTGCATTGAAGTAATTATTGTCAAATGTAAGTCTTACCGGTAATCTCTTTATGATAAATGCAGGAAGCTGATCACAAGGACGTCCCCACTGCTTCTGAGTATAACCCTTGATAAGCTTCTCATAAATATCGGTACCAACAAGGCTTATAGCCTGTTCCTCAAGATTTTTCGGTTCTGTGATTCCTGCCGCCTGTCTCTGTTCCTCTATCTTTGCTGCTGCTTCCTCCGGAGTAACAACTCCCCACATCTTATTAAATGTATACATGTTAAATGGAAGGCTAAACAGTTCTCCCTTATAATTTGCTACCGGAGAATTTGTAAAACGATTGAAAACAGAAAATCTGTTTACATAGTCCCATACTTCCTTGTTATTTGTATGGAAAATATGTGCACCATACTTATGAACATTGATACCTTCAACTTTTTCTGTGTATACATTTCCTGCAATATGATTGCGCTTATCAATTACAAGAACCTTAAACCCTTTATCAGTAAGTTCCCTTGCAACAGTTGCTCCATATAAACCTGCACCTACTATTAAATAATCATATGTCATCTTTTAATCCTCACCATTTATATTTTATTCTTTCTAAAAAAATAAAACTAAAGTTATATTATATCATAATTACCTTAATCTTACTTGTTTTTTCGATATAAAGAAGTTCTGCCCTCTGTACTCTACTAAAATATACATAAATATTATTATTCATTTATGCATATTGGAGTCAAAGGGCAGATATCTCAATTCCATTGTCCATAAAAATGTACATCTGTTCCTGCATAGACAGTTTTGGTTACAGAACATCCATTACCATACAATACATATCTTCCACCGTTTGGTACTTCTTTTGCCCAATACTCTGTTCCATTTGC
>DEFA01000017.1:0-22603 GCA_002350525.1 Lachnospiraceae bacterium UBA2864
AAAAAACAAATTCGTGAGTTGCTTTTAGGAGGGCATCTTTTTGTCTACAAAACTCAGTTACAGCGCAGAAGAAAAACGTAGCATTGTGGAGACTTACCTTCAAGGTAAAACAAGCCAGCAAGATCTGGCCGAACGTTATGGTACAGGCAAATCAACAATTCAGAACTGGCTCCGTCTGTACCAGACCTTTGGCTTGGAAGGGCTGTCCCGGCAGAAACATACGACGAGGTACAGTCCGGAATTGAAACTCTCAGTCGTTAAGGCCTACCTATCCGGACAAGGAAGCCTGCGGGAGCTCTGTCGTAGATATAGCATCCGTTCAGACCGACAGTTACTCGACTGGATCAGGAAGTATAATGAACATCAGGAAAGTTCCACAATCTCGCCGCGTCCTCAACAACGGCAGAAAGGAAACGTCCTGATGTCCAAAGGCAGAAAAACGACATTTGAAGAACGTGTTGCTATCGTCAGCTTTTGCATCGAGCACGACCGGGACTATATCGGTACGGTCAGAGAATACGGCGTCAGCTATGAGCAGATCTACTCCTGGGTACGCAAATATGAACAGGGCGGTGCCGACGCGCTCATTGACCGCCGCGGCAAGAGAAAGCCCAAGCCGGCATGGGAAGAACTGACAGAGACAGAACGCCTTCAGGCAGAGAACCGACTGCTGAAAGCAGAGATAGAAGAACTGAAACTGGCCAACCGCCTGTTAAAAAAAGTGAGAGAACAGGAAGGGAGCTGGTAGGAGAAGACAAAAAGACGAGACAGAAACGCCTGTATCATGCCATACAGGAAGGCTTGAAAGAGAATCACACCGTAAAGTCCCTCTGCAAAATCTTCCGCCTGAACCGTTCCAGCTATTATAAATGGCTCCGCAGCAAAGAAGGTGCCGCAGGAGCCAGAAGACAGGAGACCGAACACATCCTTTATGAGATGCGCCGTATCCATGCGGAGCACAACCGAACCTACGGTTACCGCCGTCTCGCCGATGAGTACAACAGCGAGCACGGGACCCATTACAGCTATAAACGCTTCTATCGTCTGGCTCACGAATACCGAATCTATTCAGTCATCCGTCGTAAACGACCGCAGTGGCGTCCAAGCACGCCGGAGATCACAGCAGAAAACATCCTGAACAGAGAATTCCGCGCAGACAGAGCAGCCAACAGCGTATGGCTGACAGACGTCACAGAGATGAAGTACTTCAGCAATCACAGGAAAGACACAGAAAAACTGTATCTGAGCGCGATCTTCGATCTCAAGACACGGGATATCGTTGCGCACACCATAAGCGACCGCAACGACAATGCCCTCGTGCTTACAAACTTTGAGCAGGCGAGAAACAAGTATCCAGATGCCAGACCAATGTTCCACAGTGACAGAGGATACCAGTACACAAGCAAAGCATTTAGGAGAAAACTGGATGAAGCCGGAATGACCCAGAGCATGTCGCGAGTCGGACGCTGCATTGATAATGGTCCGATGGAAGGCTTCTGGGGGATTCTGAAAAGGGAAACGTATTATGGGAGACGGTTCACTTCAAGAGCAGACCTTGTAAATACCATAGAAACCTATATCAGGTATTACAACACGGAAAGGATCCAACGAAAGCTTCAGCTGATGACTCCTGTTGAATACCATGAAGGCTACTATGCGGCTGCATAAGAATACCGCCAGCCGATTGCTCGACTGGCGGTACGAAACTTTTTAATTATTCACTGTCCTCTTGACGGGTAGCACACCATAGTAGCGTCGACCCTTTTTTATGAACAAATATCTTTTTAATAAATTAGTCTACGAGTGAATCTATAATACTTGTAATAAGTGTAATAGAATCTGCCTCTTTATCTTTGGACATTGCTTCAATATATTTTTCCTTATCTTTCATCACTTCATGGACTGCGTTAACCAGTACATCATCGGTAATATCTTCTTCCATGATAACTTTACTGAAGCCGCTCTTCTCGAAGGAACGGGCATTCAGAATCTGGTCACCGCGGCTCTGCTTAAGAGGAAGAGGGATAAGGATGTTAGGCTTTCTGAGAGCATGAAGCTCACAGATCGCATTTGCGCCGGCTCTTGATATTACTATATCAGCCAGAGCAAAAACATCGGTTAGTTCTTTCTTGATGTACTCATATTGTACATAGCCCGGTTTGTTGTTATAGCTGTCATCGGTTTTGCCTTTTCCGCAGATATGGATGACGTTATATTCCGGCAGGAGTCTGTCGAGACATGAACGAACGGCATTATTTACACCGACGCTGCCGGTGCTTCCGCCTATAACAAGGACTGTAGGTTTGTCATTTTGGAAGCCGCAGAACTCTCTTGCTGCAGCAGCATTTCCCTTATAGAGCTCGGCTCTGATAGGAGTACCTGTAACAGTTGCTACGCCTTCCGGAAATGTGTCTTTGGTTTCCGGAAAATTACAGCAGACCTTGGATGCTTTCGGAAGTGCCAGTTTGTTTGCGAGACCCGGAGTCATATCCGATTCATGTATTACGATAGGAACCTTTCTCTTACTTGCCGCAAAAACTACCGGGACGGATACGAAACCTCCCTTGGAGAAGAGAACATCCGGTGCAAGTTTCTTTATAAGCTTTTTAGCTTCTCTGTAGCCCTTCAGAACACGGAAAGGATCACTGAAGTTTTTCCATGAAAAGTAACGTCTGAGTTTTCCCGAAGATATTCCGTAGTACGGAATGCCGATATCTTCGATAAGCTTTCTCTCAATACCGTCATAAGTTCCGATGTAACTTATCTCATAGCCCATTTCCTTAAGACGTGGAATGATGGCTATATTGGGTGTTACGTGTCCGGCAGTACCGCCGCCGGTTAGTACGATTTTCTTCATAAATAAATCTCTTTTCATATTAGATTTTTACTACATGGGATTATACACAAAAGAGACCTAAATATAAAGCAGATTTTTTGAACTGAAATGGGCTTTTTTTAAACTGAAACGGGCTTTTCCTTGACTGAAAACGTATATGGATTTAAAATAAGCATATCTTTGAACACTGATTAGGAGGTTACGAAATGACATATCGTGAGTTGTATCAAAGCTGGTTGGATGATCCTTATTTTGATGAGGATACCAAGGCAGAACTTAGAAGTATTGAGGGTAATGAAGCAGAGATAGAGGACCGTTTCTATCGCAGTCTTGAATTCGGAACAGGTGGTCTCAGAGGAGTAAGAGGCGCCGGAACAAACAGAATGAACATATATACAGTTCGTCAGGCTACACAGGGACTTGCAAATTATATCGTAGCACATAACGGTCAGGATAAGGGTGTTGCAATATCACATGACAGTCGTATTTTGTCACCGGAATTCGCAAGAGAGGCAGCAAAGTGTCTTAATGCAAACGGTATAAAGACATATCTTTTTGAATCACTCAGACCTACTCCGGAACTTTCATTTGCGGTAAGAGAGTTCGGATGTATAGCAGGTATCATGGTTACGGCAAGCCATAATCCGCGCGAGTATAACGGATATAAGGTTTACTGGGAGGACGGAGCACAGGTTACACCTCCTCATGATACGGGAATAATGGCAGAGGTTGCCAAGATTACCGATTTCTCCATGGTAAAGACCATGGACGAAGATGATGCAAGATCTCTCGGCCTTTTCAATGTTATCGGATCTGATTTCGATGATAAGTTCATAGCACAGGTTAAGGCACAGAGTATTCATCCTGAGATCATTCCTGAGATGGCTAAGGATATGAAGATTGTATATACACCTCTTCACGGTACCGGAAATGTACCGGTAAGAAGAGTTCTTAAGGATCTTGGATTTACTCAGGTTTATGTTGAACCACAGCAGAAGATTCCTGACGGAAGCTTCCCTACGGTAGCTTATCCTAATCCGGAAGATCCGAAGGCATGGGAGCTTGCTCTCAAGCTTGCAAATGAGGTTGATGCAGATATCGTTCTTGCAACAGATCCCGATGCAGACAGACTTGGCGTATATGCTAAGGATACAAAGACAGGTAAGTATGTAAGCTTTACAGGTAACATGTCAGGTATGCTTATTGCCGAGTATATTTTCCGTGAGAAGCAGGCAACAGGTACTATGCCTGAGAATCCTGCTCTTGTAACAACCATAGTTACCACCGATCTTGCCAAGGCTATTGCTGCAAATTACAATGCACGTTGTATTGAAGTTCTTACAGGCTTCAAATATATCGGCGAGCAGATCAAGATATTTGAGCAGACAGGATGCAACAACTATGTATTCGGTCTTGAGGAGTCCTACGGATGTCTTGCAGGTACATATGCAAGAGATAAGGATTCTATCGTTGCGGTTATGATGCTCTGTGAGGTTGCCGCTTTCTACAAGAAGCAGGGCAAGACTCTTTGGGATGCTATGCTCGATCTGTATGAGAAGTACGGATATTATAAGGAAGGACTTGCTACTCTTGAACTTAAGGGTATTGACGGTGCTGCTGAGATCCAGAAGAAGATGCAGACATTCCGTGAGAACCCACCTAAGGAACTTGGTGGATTTAAGGTTCTTGCTTCAAGAGATTACAAGACAGATGAGAGAGTTGACTTTGTAACCGGAGAGAAGACTTCTACAGGACTTCCTTCATCGAACGTTCTTTACTATGAGCTTGAAGATAATGCATGGTGCTGTGTCCGTCCATCGGGAACAGAACCGAAGATCAAGTTCTACTTCGGTGTTAAGGGAAGCAGCATGGAGGATTCAGAGGCTAAGGTTGCAAAGCTTAAAGAAGATATGCTTAATATTTAATGTGAATCTGTATGGGGCGTCACCTATGTGGCGCCTCTTTTTTCATGGAATAAAGAGGTGTATCAGGTTGCATATTGCAGGAATAAGGTGTATAATCGCAATCAAAATGGGGAGCTGAACGTGAATCGGCTGAGAACAGACTGTTCTGTCTGGACCCGTAACCTGATTTGGATAATGCCAACGTAGGGATATTTAAGCTTTTCAGCAGGTATGTCTTAATTGGCATACCTGCTTTTTATATTAATGACTTTATGATGAATTTGATGGGAGGAAAAAATGTTTGGTAAGTGTCTGGAAAATGTAAGAAAAAATGTGCCGCTCGTGCATAACATTACAAATTATGTAACAGTAAATGATGTTGCTAATGTTCTTCTTGCCTGCGGAGGAAGTCCTATCATGTCGGATGAACCGGAGGATGTTGAAGATATCACATCTATCTGCGGCGGACTCAATATTAATATAGGAACACTAAATAAGAGAACAATTGAAGGAATGTTTATCGCGGGAAGAAAAGCTGAGGAATTGGGACATGTGATCCTTCTTGATCCGGTAGGAGCGGGAGCGTCAAAACTTCGTACGGAAACTGCTGTAAAACTTATGGATGAGATACATTTTACCGTAATAAGAGGCAATATATCGGAAATTAAGACGCTTGCTCTCGGAAGTGGAACTACGAAGGGCGTTGATGCGGATGTGGCCGATGCCGTTACGGAAGAAACATTGGAGACGGCTGTAAGATTTGTCAAAGATTTTGCAAAGAAGGCTGATACGATAGTTGCTATAACCGGTGCAATTGACCTGGTCAGTGACGGAGAGGTATGTTACGTTATCAAAAATGGACGCCCTGAGATGGGAAGGATAACAGGTACGGGATGCCAGCTGTCAGGTATGACGACAGCATTTGTCGTTGCGAATCCGGACAACAAAACCGAAGCGGTTGCCGCTGCCGTATGTACGATGGGACTTGCAGGTGAGCTCGGATGGTCACGCATGCAGGAGGGCGACGGAAATTCAACCTACAGAAACAGAATAATAGATGCAATTTTCAACATGGATGGAGAGACTCTCGAAAAAGGAGCAAAATATGAAGTTAGATAAGAAAGATTTATTACTTTATGCGGTAACTGACCGTCATTGGTTAAACGGAAGAAGCCTGTACGAGGTTGTTAAGGAGAGTTTGGACGGAGGTGCCACATTTATTCAGTTAAGAGAAAAGACACTGGATGAGGCAAGCTTTCTTGATGAAGCAAGACAGATAAAGAAACTTTGTGAGGAATATAAAGTACCCTTTGTTATTAACGATAATGTAGAAATTGCTATGGCTATTGATGCGGATGGAGTCCATGTCGGCCAGAGTGATATGGAGGCGGGCAATGTCAGAGAAAAGCTCGGCCCGGATAAGATAATAGGTGTTTCCGCTCAGACAGTTGAGCAGGCTGTTCTGGCCGAGAAGAGAGGAGCCGATTACCTTGGAGTAGGTGCTGTATTTCCGACGGGATCAAAGGATGATGCTTTGGAAGTGTCTCATGAAACTCTTAAGGAGATATGTGAGGCGGTATCTATTCCGGTTATTGCAATCGGTGGAATTACAATTGACAATACGAAGGAGCTTGCCGGTTCGGGTATTGTGGGCGTAGCGGTTATCAGTGCGATATATGCGAAAGAGGATATAACGCAGGCCGCCCGTGAACTGAGAAAGGTTGTTGAAGATACGATTTCCGAACAGAAAATCGGATAAATTATGCATGGGCCGAGAGACGCCCGGGTTAAACAGTTATTTGAGCGGCATGTTGGGGGCACCACTCTATGTCGCTTTATAAAAGATGCTGACAATTTATAGAAAGAAGGTAGATGAAAATGAACACAGCATTAACCATAGCGGGAAGTGATTCCAGTGGAGGCGCCGGTATTCAGGCAGACATCAAGACCATGACGATGAACGCAGTTTATGCCATGAGCGCTATCACAGCTCTCACAGCACAGAATACTACCGGGGTAACAGGCATACTTGAAGTATCACCTGATTTTCTGAGTAAGCAGATTGATGCGATATTCCTGGATATTTTCCCGGATGCGGTCAAGGTAGGAATGGTTTCCTCATCACAGCTTATTGAAACGATTGCGGAAAAGCTGAAATATTATAAGGCTTCTAATATTGTGGTCGATCCGGTAATGGTTGCCACAAGCGGATCGCGACTTATAGAAGATGAAGCAATCGGTACACTTAAGAAAGAGCTTCTGCCTCTTGCAACTGTGATTACGCCTAATATTCCCGAGGCGGAAATACTGGCCGATATTACTATCACTGATAAGAAAGATATGGAGGACGCCGCGAAAATTCTGGTAGAAAAATACGGATGTGCGGCGCTTGTTAAGGGAGGACATCGTGTAAATGATGCAAATGATATCCTATATTCAAAGGACCTGTCGGAGCCTGTGTGGTTTAACGGAAGAAGAATCGATAATCCTAATACGCATGGTACGGGATGTACACTTTCAAGTGCGATAGCTTCAAACCTGGCAAAGGGATATGACCTTGTTCAGGCTATTGAAAACGCTAAGGCGTACCTTTCGGGTGCTCTGGAAGCAATGCTGGATCTGGGTAAGGGCTCGGGTCCTCTTGCACATAATTATGCGATACTTTGACGGATATAAACAGTCACCCGGTGAGGCTGACTTTAAAGAAATATAGGAGATTAAGGAGAATTAATAAAACAGTGAAGCAGAAATTTGACGGTTATGCAAGCAAATATGATGAATGGTTTATGGTTAACGACAACCTTTTTACAAGTGAACTCAGACTTTTTGAAAAGGCACTCGGAGATATAACAGGTAAGAAACTTCTTTCAGTAGGCTGTGGAAGCGGGCTTTTCGAAAGCTATATCGACAACTCGAATATCGAAGGCATCGAGCCATCCGAGGATATGGGAAAGATAGCCGAAAAGAGGGGAGTAAATATAATTAAGTATGGACTTATCGAGGATGTGGACCTTCCGGAAAAGGAATATGATATAATTTATTTCAACGGCAGTTCAAGTTACATGGAGAATCTCACACCGGTTTATGATAAGAGTCTTCGTGCTCTGAAAGATAACGGAAAACTTATTCTTCTCGATGTGCCTAAGGAAAGTGCATTTGGATTCATGTATCTTCTGGGCAAGAGCCTTAATACATACGACCATGAATATCTTAAGGGAACAATGCCTGAACTTCCGTATCCTCTGGCACTTGCCGCATCCGGAGTATGGCATTCAACAGAGGAAAAGATTGAAGTATTAAAGAATTTGGGAATTAAAAAATTCAACTTCTATCAGACTCTTGTTAAAAACCCTATGTATACAAATGAAGAACCGGAGGAAGTTATTGAGGGATATAAGAGCGGCGGATATGTTGCTATAGTAGCCGAAAAATAAGGAGAGAGATGTGAAGCTGTCGGATATACTTGCTTCAAAAACCGAAATATTCTGGAAAGAGGCATCGGAAAAGAACTTTCTTACGGAAATGGCCATGGGGAATATGGATAAAGCAAAGTTCTGTAATTATATGCTGCAGGACTATCTGTATCTGCTTGATTATATTGATATTCTGAAGGATATGAAAAAAACGGGTGTAAATGAAAAACTCGGCTTGTTTCTGGATGATATAATATGTGATACGGAAAATGAAACCTATCGTGTACACGTTCCGGCCATGAAGAATCTCGGAATATCAGAGACTGAAATTGAGAAAGGTGAGAAAGCGGCTGTAATTTCGGATTATGTCGGTTATATGAAAAAGGCTCTGAGCGAAGAGGGTATACTTGCCGGACTGACAGCCATGCTTCAATGCTCTTGGAACTACGCATATATTGCAGAGGTTATTTCCGAAAAATATAAGAAAGAATTGGAAACATCCAAATATAAATTTTGGTTTGATGCATACAATTGTAAAGAATACACGGATTCAAATCGTTTATGGATAGATGCTCTGGATAATGAGGCATCGGGTATAGACCGCGATGAGACCGAAAAACTCTGCGAAATATTTATTACCTGTGCAAAGTATGAAAACAGTTTATGGGATTATCTGGATTCTTATGAAACTGAATTGAATCGTAATTGACAGAGAGTGTGTCAGATGGAGATTAACTTCATCGGCACACTCTTTTGCTTTATGGGGATTCAGCGTACAGATATATTATATAAATGGCAGAATTCTTTACCTTGACATAAAGAGGTTAAAGTATTAGTATTAAACGCGTTTAGTTAAACGTGTTTAAATGGACGCGTGTTTTTGTTTTAAATGGATGGAAAGCGGATATGGAAAAAAATACAAGTGAGTCTACAAAAAAAGCTCTGAAGGCTGCCGCATTTAAACTGCTTATAACCTGCGGTGACTGGACTGAGGTAACTGCAAGAGCCATAACAAAAGAAGCCGGAGTAAATCTGGCTATGATCAATTATTGTTTCGGATCGAAGGAGGCATTGTTTTTTGAGGTTTTCCGTGAACTTCAGGAAAAGGTTGTTAAATGCAAACCTGAGCTGACGGAGATTGTTAACAGTGATATGACTCCTAAAGAAAAACTGATAGAAGGAACATATCAGATGGTCAAGCTTATGCTGGATTATTTCAGTATGTCTCAGGCTGTAGTGAAGTACTGTGTCCTGAACAAAAACTTTGATATGGACGACGGAACCTTTACTCTCGTGAAACAGCATTTTAACGGGAAAAAGACGGATGGGGAATGTATGCTTATCGCTTACGAGATTTCCAGTGCGCATGAGCTTATGGTCCTCAGACATAAAGAGATAAAAGAAACTTGCGGAATAGATCTGACAGATGATAAGACTCTCAGAAGGATTATCAAAAGAAATATTGAGAAATGTCTGGCAGACTGATAATAAAACTAAAGGGTAAAATGAACAAGAGGTATAGTGATGATTTCAAAGTTTAGTGTAAAGAAGCCGTATACGGTATTTGTGGCGGTAATTGCGGTTATCGTCATAGGTATTGTGGCCGTGACGAGAATGACCATGGATCTTCTTCCGAATATGACTCTTCCGTATGTAGTTGTCATAACTGTAGATCCGGGTGCGAGTCCTGCGGAGGTGGAGCAGAAGGTTACCGCTCCTCTCGAAGCGACACTTGCGACTACGTCCAATCTGAAAAATATGCAGTCTGTTTCGAGAAACAGTTATTCTACAATAATTCTCGAATATGAGCAGACTTCAAATATGGATTCCACCATGATAGAGATCCAGCAGGGACTGGATCAGGTGAAGGGTACATTGGGAGAAGGAGTAGCTTCCCCTATGGTCATGCAGCTCAATCCCGATATGATCCCTATTATGGTTGCGGCAGTTACGGTAGAAGGAGCAGACAACATACAGACTGCAGATTATGTCAGCAGTGATGTTGTTCCGCAGCTTGAAGGTGTAGAAGGTGTTGCTTCGGTAACGGCAACGGGAAGTGTTGAAGAAACGGTTCAGGTTACATTAAACCGGGACAAGATAGATAAGCTGAATGAAAAGATCAAGAAAGCAATAGATGATCAGTTTACGGAGGCTGAAGAAGAGATAGATAAGAACAAAGCTGACCTTGAGAGCGGAAAGGCAGAGCTTGAGTCGGGAAAGAACCAGATGGCAGGGCAGCTCGCTTCAGGTAAAGCGGAACTTGATACTCAGAAGACACAGCTCTATGCCACATCGGCAGATATGGACCAGAATCTTATGGTAATGGAAGCGGGAAAGGCACTTCTCGAAGAAATCATATCCAAGGTAAGTTCACTCACGGGTGAGATAGCGGACTTAAAGGCACAGATAGAATCATTCAGATCACTTCTCAGTCTGGTGGAAGACGGAGTCATGACGCCGGAACAGTTCCTCGAATCTGTAGGAATGGAAGTTGAGGAAGCAAGGAACAGACTGGCAGAACTAAGAAAGCAGCTTATAGATAAATACGAAGAATTTCGTGATACGGTAGAACCTGTTGCGGAGCAGTACGGAATAAATCTTGACGGACTGTCACAGAGCATCCTCGAGCAGGCGAGAGCCGCTGCCGAAGAAGCAGCAAAGAACCCGTATGTTCAGAAAGCGGGAGAGGTTATAGAGGGTGCTGAAGAGAAAATCGAAGAAACCGGAGAAAAGATTGAGGGAGCAGTAGAAGATTTTGAGGAGTCCGGGAAGAATTTCGTAAATGAAGCGAATAAAAGATTCGATGAGCTTGAAGCCATGCTTGATATAGAGCCTGCGGTCAAAGCGCTTACAGAGGCTCTTACCAAGCTGAACGTGGGAATTGAGACTATCAAAAGCGCGCAGGATCAGATAAAGCAGGGAAAGATTCAGATCAGCCAGGCAGAAGTCATGCTGAATAAGAATGAGGTTCTCGGTGAACTTAAAATAGCTGAGGCTCAGTCACAGATCATGATGGGTGAGGCTGGGATTTCTCAGGCTGAATCAGCTATAGATAAGGCTAAAGAGGATGCTCGGAATGCAGCCGACCTGAACAGCATTCTTTCTCTCGATACTGTTAGCGGACTTCTTATAGCTCAGAATTTTGATATGCCTGCGGGATATGCGGGTGACTATCTTATAAGAGTCGGAGAAGATATTCCGGATGTTGAATCTCTTCGCAATCTGGTTCTTATAGATCTCGGAATGGATGGGGTAGATGTGATACGTCTTTCGGATATAGCGGACGTGGAGCAGGTTAACAATGCCGATTCGGTATATGCAAAGGTTAACGGAAATGCCGCACTTCTTCTTACATTTGAGAAGCAGACAGGTTATTCGACAGGAGACGTAACAGATAATATCATAGACAGATTCGGTGTACTTGAACGTAATCTGGATAAGCCGACCAAGTTTTCCATTCTGATGGATCAGGGTGTATATATTGATATCATTGTTAAGTCTATTGCACAGAATATGCTTCTGGGTGCCGGACTTGCTATAATCATACTTATCATATTCCTCAGGGATATAAAGCCTACCATAATAATCGCATGTGCTATTCCTATTTCGGTTATATTTGCTGTGGTCCTCATGTATTTTACGGGAATCACACTGAACATAATATCCATGTCCGGTCTTACGCTGGGTATAGGAATGTTGGTGGATAACTCCATCGTTGTTATAGAAAACATATTCCGACTTCGAAAGGAGGAGGGAATGTCTGTTAAGAAGGCAGCCGTCTACGGTGCAAGCCAGGTAGCGGGTGCTATCACAGCGTCAACGCTTACGACCATTTGCGTATTCCTTCCGATCGTCTTTACTGAAGGACTTACACGTCAGCTTTTTGTCGATATGGGACTTACCATAGCCTATACGCTTACGGCCAGCCTTGTCGTTGCACTTACGCTTGTTCCTGCAATGGCTCAGGGACTTCTGAGGAAGGCAAAAATGAAGGAAGAGGGACGCGGAAGATTCTATGATATCTTCGGACGCATCGTGGGAACTGCGCTTAAGCTTAAGGTTGTTGTATTTCTTGTTGTTATAGCTGCACTTGTCATAAGTGTGGCCTTATCGGTCTCAAAAGGCACCGCATTCTTCCCGGAGATGACAAGTACGCAGATAACTGTTACGCTTTCTCCTCCGGAAGATGAAGAGAGAACCTTCGAAGAAATGGTCGGCTATTCTGATGTACTTATGGAACGTGTACAGAGCATAGAAAGCGTGGAAACCGTCGGTGCCATGATGGGAAGCGGTTCACTTCTGGGATCTTTTGGCGGAGGCGAATCGGATAACGTAACAATGTACATTCTTATGGATGAAAACACCAAGTTTTCAAATGATGAGATAGCCGATGCCATTATGGGCTTTTCGGAAGACATCGATTGTGAAGTGTCCGTAAATACCAATATGATGGATATGTCCATGATGACGGGAAGCGGTGTTAGGGTACAGATAAAGGGACGTGATCTTGATAAACTTGCATCACTTGCGGAAGAAGTTGCGGAAGAAATCGGTAAGGTGGAAGGAATAGAGAAGGTTGATCTGGGCGTAGGTGATATGACGGATGAACTGATGGTTTTGGTGGATAAGGTAAAGGCTGCCGAATACGGCATGACGGTTGCTCAGGTGTTTACACTTGTTTCGGCGGAACTTTCAGATGCAAAATCCATGACCAGCATATCTACCGATGTTAAAGACCTTGATATTTTTGTAAATACAGATGATCAGGCTGCCGTAACCATAGATGATATCAAAAAGATCACATTTGAATATACCGATAAGATTTCCGGTGATACGGAGACAGTTCCTCTGTCAAGAATAGTTACATTTACGGAGAGAAAAGAGAAGGATTCCATATCACGTGATGCACAGGTAAGGTATATTGAAGTTAATGCTGAACTCAAGGAAGGTTATAATGTCGGAATAGTAGGCGGAAATGTAAAGAATGCCATAAAGAATATAAGTATTCCGGAAGGTTATACGATTAAGACAACCGGTGAGGATGAGACGATCAATGAGGCTATGAGACAGGTCCTTCTCATGCTTCTTCTTGCAGTAATACTTATATATCTCATAATGGTCGCACAGTTCCAGAGCCTTCTGTCCCCATTTATCATAATGTTTACGATACCGCTTGCATTTACGGGAGGATTTGCTGCACTTTTCTTTGCAAGCAAAGAGATTAGTATAATAGCAATGGTTGGATTTGTTATGCTTTCGGGTATAATAGTTAATAACGGTATCGTGCTGGTTGATTATATCAATCAGTTAAGACGTGAGGGAATGGCTAAACGCGATGCTATAATAGAAGCATCCAAGACCCGTCTCAGACCGGTATTAATGACGGCACTTACAACTATCATATCCATGTCTACCATGGCAATGGGTATGGGACAGGGTACCGAAATGTCACAGCCTATGGCGATAGTTGTTGTCGGAGGTATGATCTACGGTACAATCCTTACGCTTGTTGTTGTTCCATGTATATATGATGCACTTAACAGAGAGCGTGACATGAGAGAAGAAGATCTGGATATGCCGGAAATGGATTCTTCGAAAGATGACTTTCCGGAAGAAACAGAATAGGAAGAGGCTACAAAATGGATATAGAGTATAAAGTTGTGGAAAAGCTTATAGAAAAAGGAATGCATATAGCATTTGCGGAGTCGTGTACGGCAGGGCTTGCCTGCGCAAAACTTGTAAATGTACCGGATGCATCAAAGGTTCTGAATGTGAGTTTTACAACTTATGCGGATGAAGCAAAGATTAAGTATCTCGGAGTGGATCCGGAAACGGTTAAACAGTTCGGTGTAGTAAGCGAAGAAGTGGCTTATCAGATGGCACAGGGCGTAGCAGCCGAAACCGGTTCACAGGTCGGAGTCGGTATTACGGGAATAGCCGGACCGACCGGCGGTGTTCCGGGAAAACCGGTGGGGACGGTGTGCTTCGGGATAGCTGTAAACGGTAAGGTTTATACCTGGAGACAGGAATTTGGTGATCTGGGAAGAAATGTAGTGCGTGACGTGAGCGTTAATTTCTGTTATGATAGATTAGTGGAGCTTTTGGAAGCATAGAGAAACATAATGTGCTTCCGAATTCCGGAGATCAGGAGAATTATCGGAATGTCATACATTGCATTATACAGAAAATTTCGTCCCGATACATTTGACGAAGTAAAGGGACAGGAACATATAGTAACGACGCTCAGAAATCAGGTGAAATCCGACAGAGTCGGACATGCTTATCTATTCTGCGGTACAAGGGGAACAGGTAAGACAACCATGGCGAAGCTTCTGGCTAAAGCGGTAAACTGCGATAATCTGCAGGACGGAAATCCGTGTTGTGAGTGTGAAAGCTGCAAGGCTATAGCGGCCGGAAATGCCATGAATGTTATAGAGATAGATGCGGCATCAAACAGCGGTGTCGATAATATGCGTCAGATAAAGGAAGCGGTACAGTATGCACCGTCTCAAGGGAAAAAACTGGTTTACATAATTGACGAGGCGCACATGCTTACGAGAGAAGCGTTCAATGCGCTTCTGAAAACGTTGGAGGAACCGCCCGAATATTGTCTCTTTATTCTTGCTACCACAGAGGATCATAAGATACCCATAACGATAAAATCCAGGTGTCAGAAGTATGATTTCCACAGAATTTCCGTAGAGACTATTTACGGCAGATTAAAGGATCTGACGGAAAGAGAAGGCGTGGATGCAGAGACGGACGCACTTCAGTTTATAGCAAGAGCAGGCGACGGCTCCATGAGAGATGCCCTTTCCATTTTAGACGAGTGTATAGCATCGAGATATAACGAAAAGCTCACCTATGACAGTGTACTTGAAGCTGTCGGAGCAGTTGATATAGAAGTTTACATAAGCCTTACAGAAGCAATCCATACATCTTCGGCCGATGAAGTATTAAATCTTGTAAACTCTGCTGTATGGCAGGGCAAGGATATGGTAAAATATGTAGATGACTATGTATGGTTCATGAGGAATCTGCTTTTTATAAAGTTATCGCCGGATTCAACATCCGGAATGGATCTTACAAGAGAGAACGTTGAACGTATAATTAAGTTATCGGAGAATTATACAAGAGAAGAGCTTACGAGATATCTCACAATCCTTCAGGAACTCAGTCAGGCAGTAAGACTTTCGAATATAAAGAGAGTCACGATTGAAATGAGTTTCATTAAAATGATGCATCCGGAAACCGATAAGGATTTCGATTCGCTTGTTGCAAGGATAGATAAACTTGAGCAGGGAATAACACCGGGAGCATCCGGTGCGGGCGGCGCACGTATCGAAGAGCTTGAAGGTATAGTTGACGAGAAGATAGACTCGGCAGTAAGAACTCTTGAGAGAAAGATTGAAAGTATGAAGGTTGTCGCACCTGTTTCGGATATGTCCGACGGAGAGATCAGCGACAACGTTAAGCAGCTTCTTAAGGACAGATATGAAGCAGCCCAGTATGAAGAAGTACTGAACTTTGCAAGGCTTTGGAAGAGTAATTATTACGCAAAGCTTAATCCCATATCCCAGAGATATCTTAAGGACGTTGATCTTGAAGCCGGTAAAGAATTTACTGACAGCGGAGAACTGGCGGTCCTCAATATCATAATCCCGACAAGGGATCGTGAAGGAAAAGAGAATATGGGATATATCTATTATCTCGATAAGAGCAATGCCAAGAAAGATCAGAACCAGATGGATCTGATGGATGAACTGGCACAGATAGCGGGAAGAAGGATCAAGCTGAATTTCCGTGAGAAGAATGCAAGCGTAGGTGCGGCATATTCGACGGAAGAGGCTTTTCTGAATCGTATCGATTTTGAAGATACGGTTATAAAACAGTGATACTAAAACTTTAGGAGGAAATAGCAAATGGCAAAAAGAGGTGGCTTTCCGGGAGGCATGATGCCGGGAAACATGAACAACCTTATGAAGCAGGCACAGAAGATGCAGAAGCAGATGGAGGATACTCAGGCAGAACTCCAGGAGAAAGAGTATGAAGCTACCGCAGGCGGCGGAGTTGTAACCGTTAAGATCAACGGTAACAAGGAAATCACTTCTGTAAAGATTGCAGAGGAGGTTGTTGATCCGGAAGATATCGAGATGCTTGAGGATCTCGTAATGGCTGCTGTTAATGAAGCAATAAGAATGCAGTCCGATGATGAGAAGGAGCAGCTTGGAAAGATTACAGGCGGTCTCGGAGGCGGACTTGGAGGCCTCTTCTAAATGGATATTTACGGAGGAGAGGTTAATCGCCTGATCGAGGAACTGAGCGCACTTCCGGGGATAGGAACCAGAACGGCTCAGAGACTCGCATTTTATATAATAGGTATGCCGGAAGACAGAGCCAACGCTCTTGCCAATTCCATTCTCGAGGCAAAGAAGAATATAAGATACTGCAAGACCTGCTGTACCATTACGGACAGGGAAGAATGTCCGATATGTTCATCTCCGACAAGAGACCATAAGACCATTATGGTTGTCGAGTCACCGAGAGACCTTGCCGCATACGAGAGAATAGGTAAGTACGACGGTGTCTATCATGTGCTTAACGGAGTTATAAATCCCAGTCAGGGTGTGGGACCTGCTGAGATAAAGCTTAAAGAGCTTATGGTCCGTCTCAGGGATGATGTCGATGAGCTGATAATAGCTACTAATTCCAGTGTTGAAGGGGAAGCTACGGCTATGTATATATCCAAGATGGTGAAGCCTGCCGGTATCAAAGTGTCGCGTATAGCAAGCGGCGTTCCGGTCGGGGGAGATCTGGAGTGTATAGACGAAGTAACATTGCTTCGTGCGTTGGACGGGCGTGTTATGCTGTAAAAAAATCAGAGGAGGTACACGTTACTATGAAGAGGTTTGGAATGCTTACAAGTGGTGGTGACTGTCAGGCACTTAATGCCACTATGAGAGGTGTTGCAAAAGGACTTGAAACACTTTTCGGAAATGTTGAGATTTACGGATTCCTTGATGGTTACAAGGGACTTATCTATGGTAACTACAAGAAGATGAAGCCTATGGATTTTTCGGGTATACTGAGTAAGGGCGGTACGATTCTCGGAACATCAAGAGTTCCGTTCAAGGAACTTGATAATCCTACAGAGGATGGAGTTGATAAGGTTCCGGCCATGATCAAGACTTATAAGAAGCTTGACCTGGATTGCCTTATAGTTCTGGGAGGTAACGGATCTCAGAAGACGGCCAATCGTCTGTATCAGGAAGGACTTAACGTGATCGGACTTCCTAAAACCATAGATAACGATATCTGGGGAACGGATATGACATTCGGTTTCTACAGTGCGGTGGATGTTGCAACACATGCGATCGACTGTATATATACGACGGCAGAATCACACAGCCGTGTATTCGTTGTTGAGACCATGGGACATAAGGTTGGATGGATCACCCTTTATGCGGGTGTTGCAGGCGGTGCAGATGTCATCCTTCTTCCTGAAATCCCTTATGATATAAAGAAAGTTAAGAAGACTATCGATAAGCGTATGAAGCAGGGCAAAAAGTTTACTATCATTGTAGCTGCCGAAGGTGCGATTCCTAAGGAAATTGCAAAACTTCCGAAGAAAGAACGTAAGGCAAAACTGGCCGAATCCACGTATCCGTCGGTTGCATACGAGATAGCGGATAAGATCCGTGAAAGCTTCGCTGGCGATGTCAGAGTAGCTCTTCCGGGACATACTCAGAGAGGTGGTGCTCCGGATGCCTACGACAGGATCATCTCCAGCCGTTTCGGTGCTAAGGCCGCCGAGCTTATACGTGATGAAGATTTCGGTAAGCTTGTAGTATATCTTAACAATGAAGTAACAGCGATTCCACTTGAGGAGACAGCAGGAAAACTGAAGTATGTTGATCCGGATTGCCAGATGATCAAAGAAGCAAAATCTCTCGGAATCAGTTTTGGTGATTGATATTTCCGGAAGAAAACATCAGTTTCGGAGAATACATGAAGAAGTATATGATTGGGGCAGTACTCTTTATCCTTGTGTTTATAGGGTCTGCCCTGACTTTTAATTTTATAGGAAACAGGGAATATGAGACAAAGTCCGTTGAGGTAGTGGAGAGTACGCTGGAAAAGGCGTACATTTCTTATGATGGGAAGAAGTATAATCCTATGGAGGTATACTGTACCAAGCTTCTTACCGGTCTCAGACGTAACAGTATCATTCCTGTGAATGAGAATAAGACTGTAAATGTTATCATTCCCGACAGTATATCCGCAGGACGTACCGCGAAGTATGAACTGAGAGATATGCAGGGCAGTAATCTCATAGAAGAAGGGGATATGCTCCTCGTATCCGATAATGAAGGGAACAACGAGTACAGTGTGAGTATCCGTATGGATATGACTTCGGACAGAGAGTACAGCCTTGTTTTTGTGCTTTTGGATGATACCGAAGGAAAGACGGACCCGGATAATTTCTATTATTTCACCAGAGTTAAAAGGTGTGGTATGAAAAGGCTGAACGATCTTACGGCTTATGCCGAGGCTTTCAGTAATACCATATTGAGTGAAAATCAGCTGACGGCTCCGTACGAGGAGACCGAGCAGGGTGGTTATTACGGTAAAGATTCCGACAGTGCGGTAGCAAACGCATCCGAAACGGACGCGACCCTCGATCCTTTATACGTGAGTGAATGTTTTACGGGCGAAGATAAAATGTATCATACTTACGGTCATGCGGTGCTTGGTTCAAGCTATGATACGATCAGAATGTCGGGTGTCGGAATGGCAAGGATGACAGAGGTTATTCCGAATATCCGTGAAGTCAGCGATAACAGCGCATCAGTGCAGCTGTCAGCCAGATATGTTAATCGAATCGGTGAAAAGGCCAGATATTTCACCGTCAATGAATTCTACACGCTCGAATACAGCGGAAGTCTTGATACATATACTCTTGTGGACTATGAAAGGACCATAGACGAATCATTTACCAAGGATGATGTTGTAAGCGGAACAGGAAGACTGAGACTCGGTTTCGTATCGGAAGAAGAACCGGAATATGCAGCTTCGGCTGATTCTAAGAAAGTGACATTTGTCATGGACAATGCGCTCTGGTATTACAGCAGTACGGAAAACTATTATGCGAAACTTTACGGACAAAGCGATGTTACGACTTTGAACGATACGGATTACGGTATCAAGATCATTTCCATATCGGATACGCAGATAGATTTCATAGTATACGGAAGAATTCCGCTGGGATCTCATATGGCTCACAACGGAATAGTTCTGTACAGCTATATGATGGAAGGTAATTCCATTAAGGAGATAGATTTTATCGAGACGGAGCTTCCGTATGATGCGCTTAAACAGCAGGCCGGAAGATACTGCTATTATGATAAGCAGAGCCACAGCTTTTTTACGCTGTTCTCGGATAAACTTCTGAAGATAGATGTAATCTCAAATGATACGGAGGAGCTTATCTCCGAACTTCCTTTCTATGATATGTATGTATCAAAGGATAAAACGGTACTTGCCTATCCGAATACCAAGAATCTTGAAGATGTGGACAGTATAACGGTTCTTTCTCTGAAGGACGGTATAAAGAGAGTCGAAGAGGTTCCGGGTGAGAAACTCAGTATATTGGGATTTATGGGCAACGATCTTGTATATGGTGCGGCAAAGCCCGAGGATGTAATGCTGGGAGCGGACAATGTTCCGAGATTTATCTTCAACAAGATTGTAATCGTAGATAAAGAGGGAAATGTTAAGAAGGATTATGGTAAGGAAAACGTTTATATAACCGGTCTTAACTTTGACAGTGATAATCTTTATCTGAACAGGATCATAAAACAGGGAACGACCGGCGAAACTTCGACTATAGCAGATGATTATATCACAAGCAATCCTGTTGCTGCATCCGGTGATATACATACCGCACTTCATACGGATGATGCGGGACTGACAGGTCTCTATCTGGTTTTTCCGGATACTGTATATATCGGAAGAAATCCGGATGAGATCATAACAAGACTTGCACGAGGCGAGAAACCTAAGAAGACTAAGATATCCGGTGAGATAAACGGGGATGTTTATTATATATTTACCGGATCGGGACTTAGGGATATGACACTGAGTCTGGGTAAGGCTATTGCATCGGTAACAGAAAATGGTGGTTTTGTTGTTGATTCGGCCGGAAATGTTATCTACCGTGAGAAAGAGGTGAAGGCCTTCTTTACCGTGGCGGGAACTTTTGATTACAGTGCTGCGGATGAGGGAGCAGGCCTTGACGAAACTCTTTACAGATGTGAATACATGGCACTTCTTCAGGCAGGCATCACGGCGGATTATTATGATGTCGAAGGACGTAAGGACTGGAATAATCTTGTAGATGAAATGTCCGGCGGAACAGTAAAAGGTCTTAATCTTTCGGGAGCGGACCTGGATGTGGCTGTCGGATTCCTCAGTGACGGAGCCTCCTTTATAATCAGACTGGAAGACAGATATGTTCTTGTCATCAGTTATAATGCGGATTTTATAAGATACTACGATCCGATTGCGGGAGAAGAAGTAAGAGTCGGAAGACGAAGCTTCAGAGACGCTGTAAGAAAATCGGGAAATGAAATATATACGTGGATGAAATGATGAGTATCATACAACCATCGAGAAAAAGAGCCGCATTACTGCGGCTCTTCTCTTTTATGAAAAAATGTGGGGGAAGGTATAGAATCCTTCATTTGGAACATCTTCATAATACTAATAAATTATGTCTTATTTAAGTTTGATTTGTGAACAAATAGTGAATGTTTTAATTTTTTTTATTATTTAAACATTCTTTTTTCTTGACTTAAAGGTATCTAATGCATAAACTATTTACTATTGTTGTAAGTTATTGTATGCCCCCTGTGGTAAAATCGGAGGAATTATTATGAAAGTACCATTTATTACAAAGCAGGAAGTTGAAGAGATAGCAAAGACCTATCCAACACCGTTTCATATATATGACGAGAAGGGGATCAGGGAAAATGCACGTAAACTGAATCAGGCATTTTCCTGGAATAAAGGATTTAAGGAGTATTTCGCTGTAAAGGCCAATCCGAATCCTACCATTCTCAAAATCCTTCATGAGGAAGGCTGCGGTACGGACTGTTCATCACTGGCAGAGCTTATTATGTCAGAGAAGTGCGGTATTGTGGGAAGAGACGTAATGTTCTCATCAAATGATACTCCGGCCGAGGAGTTTAAGAAGGCTGCCGAAATCGGAGCTACGATAAATCTTGATGATTTTACACATATAGATTTTCTTAACGGTATCACAGGCATTCCTAAGAGAATCTGTTGCCGTTTCAATCCGGGCGGAATCTTTAAGCTTGGTGAGAGCGGAGAGAGCGTTCAGGTTATGGATAACCCGGGAGATGCTAAGTACGGAATGACAGAGGATCAGATTCTGGAAGCATATACCCGTCTTCGTGACCTGGGTGCTGAGGAATTCGGAATTCATTCATTCCTTGCAAGTAATACAGTAACAAATGAGTATTATCCTGCGCTTGCCGGAATTCTCTTTAAGCTTGCGGTAAAGATCAAGGAGAAGACCGGAGTCAGCCTGTCTTTCATCAACCTTTCGGGTGGTGTCGGAGTTGCATATAAGCCGGATCAGACAGATAACGATATCCTTGCCATCGGCGAAGGCGTAAGAAAGCAGTTTGAGGAGATCCTCGTTCCTGCAGGTTTGGGTGAGGTTAAGATCTTCACTGAGCTCGGAAGATTCATGCTTGCACCTTACGGACATCTTGTAACAAAGGCTGTTCATGAGAAGCATATCTATAAGGAATATATCGGTGTGGATGCATGTGCTTCCAATCTTATGAGACCTGCAATGTATGGTTCATATCATCACATTACGGTTCTCGGAAAAGAGAATGAGCCATGCGATCATGTATATGATGTTACAGGATCACTTTGTGAGAATAATGATAAGTTTGCTATAGACCGTGCACTTCCTCGTATTGATAAGGGTGATTATATTGTTATCCATGATACGGGTGCACATGGCTTTGCGATGGGATATAACTACAACGGACGACTGTGGTCGGCAGAGCTTCTGAAGAGAGAAGACGGAAGTATAGTAGAGATAAGAAGAGCCCAGACTATTGATGATTACTTTGCAACACTCGATGGTTTCTGGGATATAACAGTATAATATAGGTATATAAGTAATTAAAAGAATACAGTAATTAAGCCCACGGCAAATGTCGTGGGCTTTTTCTCCGGTTGCACCTGGCGGTGCACATTTCTCTGTTATCTGTTTACCAATCCGAATCCCAATCGGAATCCCAGCTGTCCCAGCTATCCCAGTCTGAACCGGAATCCCAGTCATAATCATAAGAATCGTAACTGTCATATGAGTTATAGTCATTGTAGTCATAGCTGTCATATGAGTTATA
>DEFA01000017.1:22674-58542 GCA_002350525.1 Lachnospiraceae bacterium UBA2864
ATAGCTGTCATATGAGTTATAGTTGTTATAATAGTCATAATCATTATAGTAATCATAACTGTCATATGAATCATAATTGTCATATGAGTTATAGTCATACGTACTGTCATAACTGTTATAAGTATTACTATCTCTGTAGGTCGTAGTTCTGACTTTACCACGTAAGAAAGAAAACAGTCCTCCGGAAAGACCTGCAATTAATGCGAATATTATAATGATCAGCAGTGCACTTTTTTTTGAACCGTCCCTTTGTGCCGGAGGCATATCGGCTCCACGGGGTATAGTCTCTCCCGAAGTGGTACGGGCATATGGTCCGGAACCGCCCGGCCCGAGCGAACCGCCGTATCTATGGAGTCTCATATTGATCTCTTCTTCGAGCTTATCCCAGAGGATCTGACAAGCCTCGGCTTCGCTATGTCCCCTGTATCGCTCTATGCGCGTACCGTCGGATTTATTCTTATATACTACCCATTCATCTGTTATTTCATCTTGGAATATTCCGAAACAACGTGGCTCATGGCAGTCGGTACCGACGAAAAAACGCTTGTCTTCAAGAGTGATATTGTTTTCGATTGCTCTGTCTTTATATTCATTTATGGAATGTACCTGATATTTTGCCATTTTAATCCCCCTATTACCGACTACCGGTATTCATGAACAAAATAACAATTATATGGTTTCAAGTACCTTGAGAAGATATTCCCAGGTTCTCTTTACGCTTTCTATATCAAGAGCCTCCTTAGGTGTGTGGATATCATGGATATCCGGACCGAAGGATACGGCATCGAGCCCCGGAAGGCCGTCGGCAAAAAGTCCGCACTCCACACCTGCATGGATCGATTCAACCACAGGTTTCTTCTTATACATATCTTCATATACCGATATCATTGCTTCTCTGAGAGGAGAGTTCTCCAGATATTCCCAGGCAGGATAGTCACCCTCGGTGGTTACATTTCCGCCCAGTGCTTCCGCAAGGCATCCGAGACGGTTTACCAGTTCGTCTTTTCTGGAACCGACACTGCTTCTTACCGAATAGGACATTACAACCTTACTATCTTCGGTAAAAAGTATACCCATATTGAGAGAAGTCTCCACAAGTCCCGGAAGGCTGAAGCTCATGCTCTGAATTCCGGAAGGCATGTTATATAGGGCTGTGATCACACGCTTACCGGATTCCTCCGTCATCGCCGTAGGAAGAGCCTCATTCGAAGGAGTTTCTTCTATAGAAATGAGTATATCCGGATCAGTCAGCGAATATTCTGCATTAAGCTTTGCCGTAAGATCTTCACATACCGCTTTGATCGCAGCTATCGATGTGCGGTCTGTAACAAGTACGGCTTCGGACATTCTTGGGATGGCATTATCCTTAAGTCCGCCCGATACGCTTTTTAGATTAAATGCGGTGCTGCGGGATATGTCATACAGAGCCCTGCCCAGCAGTACATTTGAATTAGCACGGCCCTTATCAATCTCAACGCCCGAGTGACCGCCCATGAGACCGGTTACCGAAAGCTTTATGAATACAGGGTCGTTATACAGTGCATCCATGTTTCCGCTTTCTACGGGCAGATTAACGGATGCGGTAACTCCGCCGGCACAGCTTACGAGAAGATGCCCCTCATCTTCGGAGTCGATATTGAGAAGTCTTCGTCCTTCGAGAACAGACATATCGAGAGCTGCCGCGCCCAGCATGCCGATCTCCTCATCTACGGTAATGACCGCTTCGATAGGAGGATGACTTATGGTATCGGAAGCAAGGATAGCAAGAGCATAGGCGACGGCTATTCCGTCATCACCGCCGAGAGTGGTTCCGTCGGCGGTTATCATGCCGTTTTCTACCTTAAGCCTCAGGCCGTCTGTGGAAAAATCTATATCGCAGTCCGGCTCCTTCTCGCAGACCATATCCATGTGTCCCTGAAGGATGACAGGCTTTTCCCCTTCGCGTCCGGTTGAACCCGGTTTCCTGATTATGATGTTGTTATATTCGTCCTGGACATAGCTGAGATCATGCTCTGCCGCAAATCCTGCCAGATAATCGCTTATTCGCTTTGTATCACGGGAACCGTGTGGTATGGAGCATATCTCTTCAAAATAGCCGAATACCGATGACGGTTCTAAGTCTCGAAGTATATTCATTTTAGTCTCCTGTTATATGCAACTGTTTTATAGATTGAATATCTTTATAAATACACGATATACACCGTAGCCTATATACAGTATGGATTCCCTCGCAAGGAAAGGAACGATGCTTTCGCGGCTCTGGTACATAGAGGTCGGTGTCGGCGAGCTGTAAGCCTTTATGCCCGCGTCCTCCGCCATCAGCATGGAACGCTTCATATGGATCGGGTCACTGACTATGATGGCAGTGGAGTAGCCCAGCTCATCCATTATCTCCTTGGAATTGTTCAGATTTTCCTGAGTGATATGGGAATTCTCCTCGAGGATGATATCATCTTCGGGAACTCCCTGTTCCTTTACATATTGTCCGGCAACGAAGGCGTCGCTCTGGTAGCTTCCTTCGCCGAGACCGCCGGTAAGAATAATCTTATCTACATATCCGTTCTGATACAGCCAGATTCCGTGATTAAGTCTTTCACGGAATACAGGTGATACGCCGTCGGATGACAGGCTGGCTCCCAGCACGATGGCAACATCGGCCTGCTGCTTTAAATCCTTCTTCCCATACCTCCATATAGAAATCACAGTAGCAATATATATACAGCAAAATATAAGAATAAGCATAAGGATCGTCGTCAGAAGACGCTTATGCTTCTTAGGTCGCTTTCTTTTTTCATTCATTTTAAATTTCTCCCTCAACTTTTTAGATTTTATCATTTAATAGATATAGTGTCAAAATTGAAAATGCCTAAAGTTCTTCTTATAAAATGTGCAAAATGTGCCATGATTTGGTACAATAGGTTTCGAGGTTTGCGGGAGATGGGCAGACCGAACGGCGTAGGTATTATTATGGAGGGCAATATGAAAAAGGGTTTAATACTTGAGGGCGGCGGAATGCGCGGACTTTTTACAGCCGGCGTGCTGGATATTTTTATGGAAAACGGAATAGAGTTTGACGGAGCAATCGGTGTTTCTGCCGGGGCTGTATTCGGATGCAATTACAAATCGCGTCAGATAGGCAGAGCCATCAGATATAATATGAAGTACTGTCGTGATGACAGATATTGCAGTATTAAATCACTGATCAGGACGGGAGATATGTACGGAGCGCAGTTCTGCTATCATTATCTTCCGAAAAAGCTGGATTATTTTGATGTGGAAGCATTTCAGAAAAATCCTATGGAATTCTATGTGGTTGCAACCGAGGTGAAAACCGGTAAGCCCGTATATCATAAGATAAGTAACGGCAACTTTTTCGATATGGAATGGATCAGGGCTTCGGCATCACTGCCGCTGGTCGCAAATTCCGTAAAGATCGGTAAGCACGATATGATGGACGGAGGTATAGCTGACTCCGTACCGATCAGGTTTTTTGAGAGTATAGGCTATAATAAAAATGTCATTATCCTCACGCAGCCTTCGGGATATGTTAAGAAGAGCAGTCTGGGGCATAAGCTTACCACGGCCATCGTAGGTATTAAGAGACCGGGAATGGCAAAGACATTAAAGAAACGCCCTGAGATATATAACGAGACGATCAGGTATATAGAGGAACGCGAGGCATCGAATTCGGTGTTCGTTATCCGACCGCCTGAAAATCTCGATATCAGCAGGACCGAGAGAAATCCTAAGGAACTTCACAGAGTTTATATGATGGGAAGACGTGAAGGTAAGAAGGTCCTTGCCGAGATGAAGAGGTATCTGGGCGATTAGTGCGCCAACAAAAATTATACATACAGTGACAGACGTGATATGTATAGTGACAGAGGAGATATTACAGATATGAAACAGAAGAAAATGGCTCTTATAAATGACGTTACCGGTTTCGGAAGGTGTTCAATAGCGGTAATGGCTCCGATCATATCAGCCTTTAAGATACAGGCAGTTACGGTCCCGACGGCAATTTTATCTACACATACGCAATTTCCGGAGTTCTTCTTTGATGATTATACTTCAAAGATGAAGGATTATATTCAGACCTACAAAAACATGAATATGGAATTCGACGGTATAGCTACAGGATTCTTAGGTTCACAGGAACAGGTCGATATAGTTATAGATTTTATTCATACATTTAAGACTGAGAAAACGATGATCCTTATCGATCCGGTCATGGGAGATTACGGAGAACTTTATAAGACCTATACTCCTGAAATGTGTGAGAAGATGAAGTGTCTTGTGGGTTATGCAAATATCCTGACACCGAATCTGACAGAACTTTGTACGCTTCTCGATATGGATTACGGCAGCGGCAAGTTCAGTACGGATGAACTGCATGATATGTGCCTCGAGCTGTCGAAGAAAGGACCGGATCATATAGTTGTAACCGGAATTCCTTTCCATAAAAAGCAGATAATGAATTATATCTATTCCAAGGGCGAGGATCCGCAGATTGTTATGGTCGACCGTATAGGCGAAGACAGAAGCGGTACGGGCGATGTTATAAGTTCCGTGATATCGGGAATGTATATGAACGGCCATACATTTTACGATTCTGTCAGAAAAGCTGCGGAGTTTGCTTCGAAATGCATTAAGTATTGTGAAGATAATCAGGTTCCGTCCAATTGGGGACTCTGCTTTGAAATGTATATGAAAGACCTTATGGAGATTTAGAAATGATATTATATACAGTAACCGGAAATGTCGGAAATGAAAATTACCTTGATATAGCTAAAAGCGGCGATCTGACCGGCAAAAACATATACGTAAATATGACAAATAAATGCCCATGTAACTGCGTATTCTGCCTCAGACAGACCAAGAATATGATGGAAGAGAACAACCTGTGGCTTAAGGAAGGCGAGCCGGATACGGATACCGTACTGGAGCTGTTTTCGAAATACGATCTCAGTGTCGTGAATGAAATTGTATTCTGCGGATTCGGAGAACCGCTGGAGCGTCTTAATGATGTCTGCACCATAATAGATGAATTAAAAAAGACCTATCCTTCACTCAAAGTGCGTGTAAATACGATAGGCCTTGCAAATCTTATATATGAACGTGATATCACACCGGAACTTAAGGGAAGAGTCGACACAGTCTCTATCTCTTTAAATGCACCGAACGAAGAAGAGTTTCTGGCACTGACACGTTCACGTTTCGGAATCAAGTCTTATGAGGCATTAAAAGAGTTTGCGGTTCTGGCTAAACGCTATGTTCCGAATGTTGTAATGACCGTAGTCGAACAGGTCATGCCCGAGGAAAAAATCGAAATATGCCGTAAGATATGCGATGAACTCGGAGTTATCTTAAGGGTGAGACCTTTTGAAAACTAAGAGAAAACTATTTTAAAATACAACTTTTCCGAATACTTTAAATTCACTCGATTCTTTGATAGGTATAGGCTTATATGCTGAGTTGATGGATACCAGGGACAGCTTTCTTCCGGCCTTATGCAGGATCTTGCAGTAGGCCGAGCCGTCCAGGTAGAATATGCCGATATCTCCGTCACTCAACTCTGAAGTCCTATGCACATACACAATCTGTCCGTTCGTATAACGGGGTTCCATACTGTCACCATGTATTCTTATTCCGAAATCTGCGGAATCAGGAACGTCATCCCCTATAACAACAGTCTGATAATCGTCGCCGTCAAGAAATTCACCGGTTCCGGCAGAAGCAGGAAGGTTGAAGAGTTTTATGGTACGCTGACGTCTCATATAATCACCGCTCTTTATAAGCAGGTTTACATAATTAAATGCCAGCTGCCGGCCTTCGGAATTCAGTTCATTCATCGGATCGACGGCCGTTATCCTGAAATATTCCCTAAAACTTTGCCTTATATCGGTAATACCGTATAAGTCACACAGAGTCAGAAACTGCTCCGAGTTCGGCTGGCTTATGCCTGTTTCCCACGCACTTACTGCACCGGCCTTTACGCTGTATCCTCTTGAAGTCAGTAACCCGGCAACTTCGGCCTGAGATAGTCCTGACAATCTTCGCATTTCCTTCAGTCTGCGTCCGAGTAATGTATTGTTTAACTTATCCATAATAATGAAACCTCCCCGATCCGATAGAACATCCGAAATCTTATATGGTAAATATAGCAGATTTATCGGAATATTTCAATAAAAATCTAAAAATATTAGATAAAAACAGTTGAAATCTAAAAATATCAGAGTTATAATCATCTCACACAGAAACTGTGAGAATGGATCCGATACTATGAGGAAAGGAGGCAGGATCATGGATGAAGTATGTGCACCTTGCGGTAAGGCGAAGGTGTATGTGGAAGTAGATGCGGTATTTACCAGAAACGGCGATATAATTCCGAAGAGTTTAAGATGGCGTGACGGAAGTCTGTATGAGATTCAGAGAGTTACGGATATCAGATATGCGGCATGTCTTGCCGCCGGAGGAAGAGGACTCAGATATACCTGCGTAATAGACGGACATGACAGTCATATATATTATGAGGGCAACAACAGGTGGTTTGTCGAAGCGAACGTGTAGAAGTTAAAATATTCAATATTCAGCAGTTAAAATATTCAAAATTCAGGTAGACAAAATATCTGTTTGGGAGTAAGATTCAGAATTGAACACTTAAAACGGGGGTGTTAAGGGGGATATCATTAAAAAGATCAGGAGATAATGTTATGGATACCCAGCAGATTCTGTTACAGCTAGCAATAATTATCGTATTCGCAAAGCTTTTCGGACTTATAGCGAGAAAGCTTAAGGCACCTCAGGTTGTGGGTGAGATAGTCGCAGGGCTTATTCTCGGACCGAGTTTTCTTAAATGGATGAGTGAATCCGATTTTTTGGCAGGTATGGCTGAGATAGGCGTAATCATGCTTATGTTCAGTGCCGGACTTGAGACGGATATCAAACAACTTAAGAAAACAGGTTTAAAAGCTACAGTTATCGCATGTTCGGGAGTTTTTATCCCTCTTGTATGCGGAACTGTTCTGTTCATGTGCTTCTACGGGTTTTCGGCACCGGGATCAGAGGACTTTCTCAAGGCTGTATATATAGGAACAATTCTTACAGCTACTTCAGTAAGTATAACGGTGCAGGCACTTAAGGAATTGGGAAAGTTATCGGATGAGATCGGTACGACCATACTGAGTGCGGCCATAATAGATGATGTTATCGGTATTCTTGTACTTACAATGGTCATATCCTTCAAGGATCCGACCAATTCAATCGGAATGGTAACGGTTAAGACAGCACTGTTCTTCTTACTTTCGGCTGTTGTGGGATATGGAATTTACAGAATACTCAAGATAGTTGATAAGAAGCATCCGCATACCAGAAGAATACCTATCATAGGACTGGCTCTTGCGTTTACTTTATCTTATCTGGCGGAGGAGACCTTCGGCGTTGCGGATATTACGGGAGCTTATGTTGCGGGAATTATCCTCAGTTCTCTGGATGATTCAAAGTATATCGACAGGAAGATGGATGTTAATTCATACATGCTCTTCGGACCGGTATTCTTTGCAAGTATAGGCCTTCAGACCAATATTAAGACGCTCGATATGAGCATACTTCTGTTCTCACTTGCATTTGTGCTTACGGGAATGCTCTCTAAGATCATAGGCTGCGGCCTTGCGGGAAGAGCACTCGGATTTAAGGGTAAAAATGCACTTAAGATCGGAGTGGGGATGATGACAAGAGGAGAGGTTGCTCTTATCGTCTCACAGAAGGGACTTGCTGTAGGACTTATGGACAGCAGGTATTTTACATCCGTAATCCTTCTTATAATATGCAGTTCCATACTTACACCGGTTATGCTTAAGATATTATATTCCAAGGATGCACCGGCCGAAGATAACAAGGTACCCGGAACATTAAAAGCATAGAAGAATACAATAAGGAAACAAAAAGTTATAAACAGATAACGTAACGGGATAAAAAAGATAATATAACTGATTTATATGGAAGTGGCAGACAATTTCTGCCACTTTTTTTAATTTTTCTGAATTATTCGTATTCAGTAGGACTAATTTCTGATATAATAGTGACATGTCTTTGAAAAGATATTGGGGATTATCAAAATAAGGCAAAAAACAACAATATTATGGAGGTAGTTAGCATGAACGTATTTACCACGGATAAGATCCGTAATGTTGTCCTTATGGGACATGGGGGGTGTGGCAAGACTTCACTTGTTGAAGCCATTGCTTATCTGGCCGGACTTACTAATCGTATGGGAACAATCGAGAACGGTAATACGATAAGTGATTATGACAAGGAAGAGATTAAGAGAAAGATTTCACTGAAGACCACAGTGGTACCTGTTCCTTGGGAAGAGTACAAGATTAACCTGCTGGATACACCGGGCTATCCTGATTTTGTCGGTGAAGTAGAAGAAGCCGTATCTGCTGCAGATGCAGCCATTATCGTTGTATCGGGTAAGACGGGAATCGAAGAAGGAACCATACGTGCATGGGAAGCATGTGAGAAGAAGAAGCTTCCGAGAATGGTATTTGTAACCGGCATGGATGATGACAAGGCAAGTTTCAGAGAAGTTGTTCAGAAGCTTCAGGAGATGTACGGTAAGAGAATAGCTCCGTTTCACCTTCCGATTCGTGAAAATGAACAGTTTGTCGGTTATGTAAATGTTATTCAGCAGAAAGCCAAAAGATGGAATGACAAGGGTACGGTTGATAAGTTTGATGTACCTGATTATTCATATGAAAACCTCAATATCTGTCGCGATGCACTTGTTGAAGCAGTTGCTGAGACCAGTGAAGAATTCATGGAAAGATTCTTTGAAGGAGATACCTTCTCGGAAGATGAGATCCGTTCAGCACTTCGTGTAGGTGTATGTGACGGTTCGGTTGTTCCCGTACTTATGGGTTCAAATACCATGGCAAGAGGAATGTATACTCTGATGGCTGATATCATCAAGTATTTCCCAAGTCCGGATAAATGTAAGTGTGCGGGAATCAATACTACAAATAATGAAGTATTTGAAGCTGATTATGATTTCTCAAAGCCTAAGTCAGCCTATATCTTTAAGTCGATAGTTGACCCATATATCGGAAAATATTCACTTATAAAGGTTAACTCGGGTGTTCTTAAGCCGGATGATACACTCTTCAATTATCATCGTGATACAGAAGAGAAGCTCGGAAAGCTTTATGTTATCACAGGTAATAAGGTAGAAGAAGTTAAGGAACTTCATGCAGGAGATATCGGTGCTCTCGCAAAGCTTGCTGTAAGTCAGACCACAGATACTCTGTCAACAAAGAAGACTCCTGTAACATATATCCGTGCTCAGATTTCAAAGCCTTACGTATATCTTAAGTACACGGCTAAGAATAAGGGTGAAGAAGATAAGATATCTCAGGCTCTTTCAAAGATGATGATGGAAGACCTTACTCTTAAGTATGTGAATGACAGTGAGAACGGTCAGACACTTATCTACGGTATCAGCGGAACTCATATCGATGTTGTAAAGAGTGTACTTGCTGAGAAGTATAAGGTTGAGATAGAACTCTCACGTCCGAGGATTGCATTTAAGGAGACAATCAGGAAAAAAGCCGATACGGAATATAAGTATAAGAAGCAGTCCGGAGGACATGGTCAGTACGGACACGTTAAGATTATTATCGAGCCGTCAGGTGATATGGAAACACCTTATGTATTTGAGCAGACTGTAGTAGGTGGAGCGGTTCCTAAGAATTACTTCCCTGCAGTTGAGAAGGGTATCGCGGAATCGGTTAAGGCCGGTCCTCTTGCAGGCTATCCTGTTCTCGGAGTTAAGGTTAATCTCTATGACGGAAGCTACCATGCAGTAGATTCATCGGAGCTTGCATTCAAGGTTGCTACAGAGCAGGCCTTCAAGCAGGGATTCATGGACGCAGGTCCGGTTCTCCTTGAGCCGATCGCGTCTCTCAGAGTTGTAGTACCTGATCAGTATACAGGTGATATCATGGGCGATCTCAACAAGCGCCGTGCAAGAGTTCTCGGAATGAATCCTCTCGGAAACGGATATCATGAGATACTTGCGGATATTCCTTACCTTGAACTCTATGAGTATGATACAAAGCTTTACTCCATGACAAGAGGAAGCGGCGTATTCTCATATGAATTCGCAAGATATGAGCAGGCACCTGAAGAAGTTGCAAAGAAGGAAATAGAAGCTAACGCAAAATAATACAAACATAGAGCCGGGATCATTCCCGGCTCTTATCATGTGTAGTGATTTCATTATGCTCAGTGATTCTTATCATGTGTAGTGATTTCATTATGCTCAGTGATTCTTATCATGCGTAGTGATTATTATTATGTTCGGTGATGGGCAGCTAGTCCTCATCATCTGTCACGGTTCCGTCACCGTGAATATCTATCTTTTCTCCGAGAAATGTAGGTTCGGGCTTAAAGATACATTTGATAAAGTCCTTATCTCTTGCCAGAATTTCTCGGAATTCCCTGTATTTCCGTCCGCTGTATATGTCGTCGGCACCCACCCCGTAGGCTTCGATACCGAGTTTTTCGGCAATATACAGAGACCTGTAAAGGTGGTAAGTGTTTGAGACGATTATAATCTTCTTTGCTCCGAATATCTCTTTGGCTCTGTAAAGACTCTCATAGGTAGAGAATCCTGCATGATCCATGAAGATATTGGAGGAGTCTGCAATATTTCCGTCTAAAATATAATTCTTCATGGCACGGACTTCGTTATAATTTTCCTTACCGTGATCGCCCGACATAAGGAGTTTGTCGGATGCACCCTTCTTATAGATATCGGCTGCAAGGTTCAGTCTGTCCCGAAGCATCGGGCTGAGAGAACCGTCTTCATACACTCCGCATCCCAGAACAAGGATACAGTCGATATTATCAGGCCACTCCGCCACGTTGGGATTTAGGATACGGTTCTTAGTGTGGCCTTTAATATATGCATTTAATATAAATGCCGTTATACCGGCTGTGATACATAGGATAAGCAATATTAATGATATTTTAAGTAGTTTTTTCTTCATAATGAGGCTATTCTATCAAAGTAAGAGGATTACTGCAAATCGAAGAGAGGTATTTATAATTATATTAAAATGAAATATAATGATATTTATTATGAAGATTAAAAGAGGTAGGGGAAAATGGATTGGAGAGAAGTAACTGAAGAGGAAAGACAGCTGATCAAAAGCAGGATGATGCCAAAAGAAATCCGTTCGCTTTTGTTTACAGTGATCATCGATATAATTCTGGTGATATTTGTTGTTTATTCCGCGAAATCGGATATCGGATTACCGGATTATGCATGGGATGGATTGTCTAAGATATTTGCCGTAACATTTTATATTTTTGCTTTACTGATTCTGATATTGACCATCAGATCCATGATAATGTCAGTAAAGATAATTCAGGGTGTATCAAGCGTAAAGATGAAAGTGGCAGACTGCGTCCTCGAAGAGGTGGAGAAACATTTTATGGGAAGAAAGGTGCTGACCAATGTTACGATAAGAACCGACTCCGGCGTGAGACGATCAATGAGCTATACATCATCCTTTACGGCTGAAATAAGTAAAGGTGCAAAAGGACTCCTGGTAAATCTCGGAAGTAGAAAAGAGAAAGACTGGAAGCTTGTATTGACATAGAGTAAAATAGCATTGTGGAAAAGCAGTAAATATGAGAAAATAAATAGTACTTCTGTCAGAGACAGATATGGAACAATAAAAGTATTTTAGGGGACAAACATGAAATTTCTGAAAGATGAAAAAACCAGAAGAATTCTTATATCGGGATCCATACTGGTGATTTTGTATTTTCTTTTGAACAATATTTCCGAAATATGGGGTTTCTTCAATAAATTCCTGAAGGTTATGAGTCCTTTTATCGTGGGAGCTGCCATAGCTTATATCCTCAATGTTCCTATACGTAGGATAGAGAGGGGACTCTTCAAGAATCCCGATAAGTTTTCGGGACCTAAATGGCACGGAAGGCGTAGGGCACTTGCCATATTGATAACAATATCGATAGCATTTCTGGTAATCGGATGTATGCTTTATATGGTAATACCACAGCTTGCCGATACCATAGCACAGCTTATAAAGCAGATTCCCGCAGGTGTTCAGAATGTTACGAAGTGGGCGGAAGAAACTTTTGCAAAGTATCCTGTTGTAACCGAGAAGATAGATTACTGGGCAACGAACTGGCAGAATATTCTGGAAAGCATTACTACATTTGTAAAGAATTATATAAATCAGATAATAGCAGGTGGAATAAGCGCGGTATCAGGGCTTGTATCGGGAGTACTGAACTTCCTTATCGGATTCATCTTTGCACTATATGTGCTTGTCCAGAAGGAAAAGCTGGCGGACCAGTTTAAGAAGATCATATATGCGTTTTTGGAGAAGAAGACAGCGGACTGGATGATGCTGGTCGGTGAAAGAGCCGATAAGACATTTACCGGCTTCATATCGGGACAATGTGTGGAAGCAATCATAATCGGCATTCTGTTCTTCATAGTTATGACCATATTCAGAATCCCGTATACACTTCTGATAAGTCTTCTTATCGGTGTTACGGCACTTGTTCCGATTGTCGGAACTATTATCGGATGTGTTGTCGGTGTGATACTTATCCTTCTCGTAAATCCGGTAAAGGTACTTGTATTCCTTATAATCTTTGTTGTTATACAGCAGTTTGAAGGAAATATAATCTATCCTCATGTGGTAGGTAACTCTGTAGGACTTTCGGGAATATGGGTTCTGGTATCCCTTACAGTAGGCGGAAGTCTCTTCGGTATCATGGGAATGGTAGTCTTCATACCGCTCGTCTCGGTTATTTATGCATTCCTCAGAGAGTATATATACGGAATACTTAAAGAGAAGGGAATGGTAGATGCGGATTATAAGCTACTGGTCGGAAGGAAAAAGGAAGATCCGGGAGATGATGTGAAGTCTGAGGATATGAAGAAGCAGTCTTCCGGGGATGGAGATAAAGCCGGGGAACCGGAAAATGAAGAAGAGATCGGAGAGAGTACTGCTCCGGAGAAAGAGGAAAATCCGAGAGCAACCGGGAACGGTAAAAAGCAGAATCAAAACCGGACAAGAAAAAATAAAAGAAGATAAATTCGATTAAGAGTGTCGTTTTACGGCACTCTTTTTTCGGTTTATAGGGAACAGCTTTTTATATAAGAAAAAACAGCAATTCCATGTTGACAAAAAGCAGTGTAAGCTCTATAATCCTACTAACCCAGTAGGTAAGTGAAGGAATTGCATGATGAAATACGATATTGACACACGATGTCTCCATTTGGAGGATGATGATAAGAAATATGATAATACGGGAAGTCTGACATGCCCGATATATCAGACCGCAACTTTTGTGCATGACGGAGTCGGGCACAGTACGGGATTTGATTACAGCAGAGCTAAGAATCCGACGAGAGAAAGAGCAGAAGATATAGTCTGTTCTCTTGAAGAAGGTTTGCGGGCTTTTGCCTACACATCGGGAATGTCTGCAGTTGCGGCGCTTATGGATCTTTTTAATCCGGGAGACCATATCATTGCAGAAAGCGATCTCTATGGAGGAAGCATAAGACTCTTCCGCGAGATAAGCAGCAAGAACGGAATAGAGTTTACATCTATCAAGCTTAACGAAGAGGATATAACGCCTCATATCAGAGAAAATACGAAAGCTGTATATGTAGAAACACCGACCAACCCGATGATGAATATAACGGATATAAGAGCCCTGGCCGAGAAGCTCCATGGTCAGGGAATTCTTCTTATTGTGGATAATACCTTTATGTCACCGTACCTTCAGAATCCTCTGGCACTGGGAGCGGATATTGTTCTGCACAGCGGAACCAAATATCTGGGAGGCCATAATGATGTTATGGCGGGATTCCTGGTTGTTAAGGATGAAAAGATCGCGGAGAGACTGGAATATCTTGAAATGACCACGGGAGCAGTGCTGTCGCCTTTTGACAGCTGGCTTCTGATACGCGGAATCCAGACTCTGGGCGTAAGAATGGACAGAGCCTGTTCAAATGCAGCGCTTATCGCAGAGAGACTGACAAAGCGTAAGGAGATTACACGCGTGATATATCCGGGACTGCCGGATCATCCGGGACATGAGATCATGAAGAAGCAGGCTCGAGGTTTCGGGGCTATGATCAGCTTTGAATGTGAAAGTGCGGAGCTTGCCAAGAATATATTATCGGAACTCAGATTGATAAAGTTTGCCGAGAGTCTGGGAGGAACTCAGAGCCTTATGACATATCCGGTTACACAGACCCATGCGGATGTTCCCGAGGAACAGAGACTTAAGAACGGCCTGAATGACCGTATACTCAGATTGTCTGTCGGAATCGAAAGCTCAGAGGATCTGATAAGAGATATTGAAAATGCAATTGATAAGGCGGCCGCAAAGTTATAGTTAATATGCGGGGCCGATACGGGAGAAGAAGATGAGCGAGAGAAATCTTGATTTTGATACGGTGATAGACCGTAGAAATACAAAGAGTTTAAAATACGATTTTGCGGTAAAAAGAGGAAAACCCGCCGATATTCTGCCGCTTTGGGTGGCGGATATGGACTTCAGGACATCGTCTTATATTGAGGATGCCCTGAAAAGTGCTGCCGAGCACGGGATATTCGGATATACCGAGACAGACGATACATATTTCGAAGCGGTTAAGGGGTGGATGAAGTCTCAGTATGACTGGGATGTTACGAACGAGAGACATGTCATAAAAACTCCGGGAATAGTGTTTGCTCTTGCAGCAACGGTGAACTGCTATTCCGAGAAGGGAGATCCTGTACTTATCTGCAGTCCTGTATATTACCCTTTTTCGGAGGTTATAACCGATAATGGCAGAAGGATTGTCAGCAGCAATCTGGTGGAGACGGAGGATGGAAGCTACAGGATTGATTATGAAGATTTCGAGAAAAAGATTGAAGAGAATGATATAGGTCTTTTCCTGCTCTGTAACCCTCATAATCCCGGAAGTAAGGGATGGACAAGGGAAGAACTGGAGAAGATAGGGGATATCTGTCTCAGACATAATGTTACGGTCATAAGTGACGAGATTCATGCGGATTTTGAATGGGAGAGGAAACATACGGTGTTTGCAAGCCTGAGTCCGGAGATATCGGATATAACCGTAACATGCACTTCTCCGACCAAGACTTTCAACATAGCGGGTCTCCAGATATCGAACATCATAATAACAGATAACAAGCTGCGATACAGATTCAGAAAGCAGGTTGATGCATTCGGCTTCAGTCAGGCAAATGCTGCGGGAATCTATGCATGTGAAGCGGCTTATACCCACGGACAGGAGTGGCTTAAGGCACTGAAGGAATATATTTATGACAATATTAAGTTCACAAAGTCGTATATTGAGAAAAACCTGGAAAATGTAAGGGCTTTTAAGACAGAGGCAACTTACCTTATATGGCTGGACTTCCGAGGAACGGGTCTGTCCGATGAAGAGATAGACAGAAAGATAATTCATGAGGCAGGGCTTTGGCTTGACAGCGGCAGTATATTCGGCGAGAGCGGAAAGGGCTTCCAGAGGATAAATGCGGCCTGCCCGAGAAGTATTTTGCAGGAGGCTTTAGAGCGCCTGGTTAAGGCATTTAAAAGTGCCTGAACAAAAAATATAAAAAAAATAAAAAAGGGACTTGACGAAATAATAATTTAAGAGTATTATTCCCATTATCCCTACTAAACAGATAGGAAAAACAGGAAAAATGAAAGGAGGAGATGAGGTTGGGTTTTAATTCATTTGAAAAATTACAGCAATCCCACCCTTGCTTTGGGGGACATATCAATAACTCGGGAAGAATTCATCTTCCGGTAAGCCCCGGATGTAATATCGCTTGTACATTCTGTGACAGACAGATCAACGAAACAGAAAACAGACCGGGAGTTACATCAACAGTTTTAAAGCCTTCGGACATAGTCGAAGTTATAGATAAGGCGCTTAAGATATGTCCCGATATTAAGGTTGCGGGAATTGCCGGGCCGGGAGATACACTTGCATCCGACAGAGCTATAGAAACTTTCAAAATCGTTAAAGAGCATTTTCCGGAGATGATTAAATGTATGAGCACCAACGGGCTGCTCCTTTATGAAAAGGCAGATGAGCTGATAGAGCTGGGGATTGATTCGCTGACAGTTACGGTTAATGCGGTCGATCCGGAGATAGAAGCGAAGCTGAATAAGTTTATCATCTATCACGGAGAAAGACTAGAAGGCGTAGAAGCAGCGAAGATACTGATAGAGAATCAGCTGAAAGGGATTAAGAAGGTTGCCGACAGCGGAATGACAGTAAAGATCAATACCGTACTGGTTCCCGAGATAAACGGTGATCATATTGAAGAAATAGCAAGAACGGTCGCGGAATGCGGGGCATGGCTTTATAACATTATTCCGCTTATACCGCAGGCAGAGTTGAAAGATATGAGAGCTCCTACCTGTGCGGAGATAGATGATGCCAGAACAAAGGCGGGGAGATATATAGATATATTCAGACATTGCCAGCACTGCAGAGCTGATGCGGTGGGAGTTCCGGGAAAGAGCGAGTTCGGCGATCAGATATATTTCAGAAGGGTGAATATAAAAGAAACATTTTCACACGGATGATCAATACGGATTTTAACAGACGATAAAAAAATTATAAGATAATTGAAATAGAAAAGAGGATACAAAAAAATGAGACAGATTGCTATTTACGGTAAAGGTGGAATCGGAAAGTCCACAACAACACAGAACCTTACAGCAGGCCTTGTAGAGGCAGGTAAGAAGGTTATGGTCGTAGGATGTGATCCTAAGGCTGATTCAACAAGACTTCTTCTCGGAGGTCTTGCACAGAAGACAGTTCTCGATACCTTGAGAGATGAGGGTGAAGATGTTAAGCTCGATCAGATAATGAGAGAGGGTTTCATGGGAACAAAGTGTGTTGAGAGTGGCGGACCTGAACCGGGTGTCGGATGTGCAGGTAGAGGAATCATTACATCAATCGGACTTCTTGAAAACCTCGGCGCATATACAGACGATCTCGACTTTGTATTCTACGACGTACTCGGAGACGTTGTCTGCGGTGGTTTCGCAATGCCTATCAGAGAAGGTAAGGCTCAGGAAATCTACATCGTAGCCAGCGGTGAGATGATGGCTCTTTACGCAGCAAACAATATCTCAAAGGGTATCAAGAAGTACGCTCGAAGCGGTGGAGTAAGAATCGGCGGTATCATCTGCAACAGCCGTAATGTTGACAGAGAACTTGATCTTCTCCGTGCATTTTCAAAGGAACTCGGAACAAAGCTTCTGTACTTCGTACCGAGAGACAACCTCGTTCAGCATGCTGAGATAAACAGAAAGACAGTTATCGAGTATAAGCCGGATTCAAATCAGGCACAGGAATACAGAAATCTTGCAGAAGCTCTTATCAACAATGATGACTTTACAATTCCTACACCGATGACACAGGACAGACTTGAGGAGATACTCCTTGAGTTCGGTCTCATGGACACAGCAGATGACTACAAGATTTAATGTATATCCGGGAGGACGGTAATGAGCGATAGATTAGCACAGTCAGAGGTTACCATCAGAGAGAACCGACTGAAATCAATCATCTATTATTCGGGAAAAGCGAGCGAACTTGCAAAGGCACACGGAACAGAGAACTTTGCTTGTAAAGAGAGAAGCTACAGTCAGTGCAGCGACTGCGCACAGATGACGGCAGCGACCATTACATATTTTGTAAGAGATGCGGCAGTAGTTGTGCATTCACCTATGGGATGCTTTGCCAACACACCGCTTAATGATACACAGTTCAGAAACTCTGCTATAGAGCGTGGCGAAGAGCCGGATAAAGTAAGAGTTATATGCAGTAACATTTCCGAGAAGGATACGGTATACGGTGGAGTAAGTAAGCTGAGAGAAGCTATCAACGAAGCAAAGAGAAGATTTAATCCTTCAGCTATATTCGTACATTCTTCATGTGCGGCAGGTATCGTCGGAGATGATATAGAAGGTGTTGCAATCGATATGCAGGAAGAACTCGGAATTCCTATTATCCCAATCTTCTGCGAAGGCTTCAAGTCAAAGATATGGTCATCGGGATTCGATGCAGCATATCACGGAATACTGAAGAAGCTTGTTGAGAAGCAGCCTGAGAAGAACAAGAAGCTGGTAAATGTATTCAACTTCCTCGGAAGTGATACCTTCACACCGCTTCTCGGTAAGCTGGGTCTTAAGCCTAACTACCTTGTTCCTCTTGCTGATGTCGAAAAGATTAAGAGAATGCCGGAAGCGGCATGTTCAACTCATATATGTGAAACTCTTGGTACTTATGTATCAAGCGTACTTGAAACCGATTTCGATGTACCTAAGGTTAAGTCACCGGCTCCGTTCGGTATCAGCTGGACAGACAACTGGCTCAGAGAAGTAGCCAAGTACACGGGAACCGAAGATAAGGTAGAAGAGGTCATCGAATCAGAGCATAAGAGAATTGCTCCTGAACTCGAGAAGCTGAGAAAGCAGCTTGCAGGCAAGAAGATATATGTATTTGCCGGAGATGCTTATGCACATAACGTCGGAAGCGTTGTTGCGGATCTCGGAATGGAAATAGTCGGAATGACTACTCTGCATCATGATATGCATGCGGATGCGGAAGGAACAGAGGATACTCTCGGAGCACTTGTTGAGAAGACGGGAGAGATAGAAAACTTTTCCGTATGTAACAAGCAGCCGTATCAGGTCCTTAAGATACTTGAGAAGCTTAAGCCGGATGTTATGATCGTAAGACACATGAACATGACTATCCTCGGAGGAAAGCTTGGAATTCCGAGTCTTCTTGAAGGAGAGACAAACATAAGCGCCGGATATGACGGCATAATTACAACAGGTAAAAGACTTCTGGCTCTTATCGAAACAAAGGGAATACTTAATACTCTTGCGGAGTATAACGAGTTCCCGTACTCCAAGTGGTGGAGAGAGCAGGAAGATCCATTCTACTTTGAGAAAGGAGCAACAGAATGAGTCATTTAATAGAACAGGCAAAATTCTCCTGTGCATTGGGCGGCTTGCAGACTGTGCTTGCTATAAGTAAAGGTATCCCTATCGTACATGCAGGTCCGGGATGTGCATCAAGACAGTTCTCATATCTCGGAAACGGTGCGGGTTATCAGGGTGAAGGCTATGCAGGAGGCGGACAGATATCCTGTACAAACTCAACCCAGTCGGAGGTTATCTTCGGTGGTGAGAGAAAACTCAGAGCAACCGTAGAAGGAACCCTTAAGGTTATGGACGGTGACCTCTATGTGATACTTGCCGGATGTTCAGCCGGAATCATCGGTGATGATGTAAAGCAGGTAGCATGTGAGTTTGCTGATGAAGGGTATCCTATAGTCGGCGTTGATACAGCCGGTTTCAGAGGCAATAACTATGCGGGACATGAGCTGGTTGTAAATGCGATCATCGATCAGTACATTTCCTGTGAAGTTCCTAAGGCGAATGTAGAAAAGGAACTTGTAAATGTATTCTCGGTAGTTCCTTTCCAGGATCCTTACTGGAGAGGTGATCTCGAAGAGATAAAGAGACTTCTTGAAGGTATCGGCCTCAAGGCCAATATCCTTTACGGATCTTCAAGCAACGGCTTCAAGGAGTGGATGAATATTCCGAATGCGGAGTTCAACCTTGTGCTTTCACCTTGGGTAGGACTTTCAACCGCAAAGAAGCTGGAGAAGATATATAAAACTCCTTACTTACATATACCGGTACTTCCGGTGGGACTTAAGGAGACAGGCAGATTCCTGAGACAGGTCGGTGAATTTGCGGGCCTGGATAAGGAAAATGTTGAAAGTTTCATCGCAAAAGAGGAGAAGAGATACAAGGATTATTTTGTATCTTTCGGAGATCTGGTATCAGACTTCGGATGTTACCTCCCATATCATCTTTACACTGTAGCAGACAGTGCATACGGAATCGGAGCAAGCAAGTTCCTTATTGAGGAGCTGGGCTTCACACCGAAGGGCTTCTATGAGATAGATAATCCGGATTCAAAGAATAAGGAAGCCGTAGAGTCCTTACTTAAAGAGATTGATGAAAGGTATGACGGAAATATCGTCTTCGAGGGAGATAACAAGGTAATCCAGAATGATATCGAGGCAAAGCTTACAGAGAGCGGAGTTCGTTCCGTAGTTCTGGGAAGCAGCTGGGATAAGGAACTGGTTACATCCAAGAATGAAAGCATACTTGTGAGATTGTCACTTCCTGTTACGGACAGAGTTATTCTGAATAAGAGTTATGTGGGATATAACGGCGGACTCACACTTATTGAAGACATATACAGCGGACTCTTCGCAGACGGCATGATAACAAATACAACACACGCAGATCACTAGGAGAGGTCGCACGTCAGATAGGTAATTGATATGAAAGACTTTAAGATAGCCGCTGCATCCAAAGACGGAGAAAGAGTAGATACGCACTTTGGATTTGCAGACGTATACAGAATTATAAAAGTCAATATGGAAGATAAGACCTGGACTATTGAAAGAGTCCAGGAACTTAACTTCCCGGGCGTAGAAACAACGGGAGATACACGATGTTGGGGACGTGATGAAGGAAGAGTAACATTTACGGCAGAAGCATTAAAGGATTGTAAATATCTGCTGGTAAGTAAAATCGGACCGCATCCTCAGCGTGTTCTTGCAAGATATAACTTCGAATGCCTCGAAACAAATATGGAACTCGGCGAGGCAGTAGAGAAGATAATAGAATTTGAACAAAGACTGGATGATGGTCCTCAGAATTAGTTTTTGGAGGATATATAAAATGAAACTTAAGAATCTTATTAGAAAAACAGCAGCCCTTTCACTTGCACTTACATTTTCACTTGCGGGAACAGGCTGCGGAAGTAAGGGCACAACAGCAGAGCCTGCAACATCAGCTGAGGCTGAACCAACAGAAGCAGCTACAGAAGCAGTAACAGAAGGCGAAGCTACAGAAGGTAAAGCAACAGAGGCAGCAGGTGATGTAACAACTGTTAAGGTTGCTTGGCAGACCAACGCTTTCCCTCTTGCATATGAGGATGAGAACGGAAATCTTACAGGATATGAGATTGAGGTTATGAAGCTTGTCGATGAGGCTCTTCCTGAGTATGAGTTCGAGTTTGAACTTGCAGGTACACAGGATGCAGAGTACGCAGGTCTCAGTGCTGGAAAGTATGATGTAGTTCTTTCAAATGCTTTCTATACAAAGGACAGAGATGAGGCTTATGCTCTTCCAAAGAATCCTATCGGAGCATCACTTGTAGGTATCTTCGTTAAGAAGGGTACAGAAGGTATCACGGATTTTGCAAGCGCTGCAACAGCAGGTGCAAAGCTTACTCCGATCCTTGCAGGTGACGGACTGTACTATGTTGTATATAAGTATAATGAAGAGAATCCTGATAATCAGATCAATCTTGAAGCTACAGATAGTGCGGATGCCTTCATGAACTCACTCGGATGGGTAGCAGAAGGAAGATATGATTTCGCGGTATGGCCAAAGAACTACTATGAGCAGTTAGTAACAGCTGAGTCAGGTGAGCTTCATGATTATGATGCACAGCTTGATTTCTATGATTGCCGTTCCGTATATACATATTCTGTAGTAAGAAAAGATGAGCCGGAACTTGCAGATGCTATAAGCGGTGTTCTCGGAACTCTTCGTGAAGACGGAACTCTCAGCAAGCTTTCAACAGAGTTCTACGGATACGATGCATTTCAGTATGACTCAGAGTAGTAGTTCTCGCATTCTGAGGAATGTCGAAAGCTGAAAATAAATGGTAATGGAGTGACAATATGAGACCTTTTAAGTGGGACATTTTTATAGATTTTATAATCAAGGTTCTGCCGTACTTATCGGTAACGTTGATATATGTTGTCGGCTCTATATTCTTTGGTTTTTTGCTCGGTCTCGGCATAGCTATGCTGAGACTGTCAAAGAAGAAGGTGCTTCGCGGAATCGGAAGTGCGTATGTGACCATACTCAGGTCGGTTCCGTCAATAGTTCTTCTTTTCATAATCTATTACGGACTGCCGCTTCTGATGAAGACGAAGTTTTCCGTTGATATGAGTGAGGTAAGTACACTGGTTTACGTGATAGTAACCTTCTCACTTCTGCTGGGTTCGTCAATGTCTGAGATAATAAGAACGGCATATCTGTCCGTTCCTAAGGGACAGTATGAGGCAGCGGTCATGGTGGGACTTACACCGTTTACGGCAATAAGAAGGATTATCTTCCCTCAGGGATTTATAGTTGCGCTTCCGAACTTGGGCAACATATTCATTTTTATGCTGAAGGAGGGAGCACTTGCCTATACCATAGGACTTCATGATGTTCTGGGACGAGGACTTTATCTCAGCGGTCTTAAAGCCAATATATATAATTTTGAACTTTATCTTGCATTAACCCTGATATATTGGCCGCTTACCTTTGTTCTTGAAAAGATATTCAAAGCCTGGGAGAAAGCACTCAGAAATAAAAAACTTAAGAGGAGGGAGAGCTGATGTTAGATACAAAACAGATGTTCGAGAATTTCTGGACTATCGCTTCTTTCCTTCCGGTTACGATAAAACTTACCATAGGAGCACTTCTCATCGCGATACCCGTATCATTTCTCTTTGCGGCGGTGGAACTTAAGAAGGTTCCGGGGCTTACACAGATAGTAAGACTGTATCTGTCTGTAATAAGAGGAACACCGATGCTGCTTCAGATGTTCGTTATATATGCACTTGTTCCGTACTGGCTGAACAACTTATTTCAGTATCTCGGAAAAGATGTCAATATTTATGATATCGACCCGATCTGGTATGCATATGTAGCAATATCGCTTTCTGCGACCGCATTTCTGACGGAAGCGGTAAGATCTTCCATACTGTCCGTTGATAAGGGGCAGATGGAGGCTGGATATATGGTAGGTCTCAGTAAATGGCAGATATACAGGGAAATAATTATTCCGCAGGCGCTCACGGTTGCGCTGCCGATTCTCGGAAATGTAATCGTCGACGTGATCAAGTCCACATCGCTGGCATTCACAATGTCGGTTACAGAGGTTATGGGAAGAGCCAAGATCATAGGAGGTATGACAACGAAGTATCTGGAAATGTATATAGATGCATTCTTTGTCTATGTTGCATTTATCTTCTTTGTGGAGCTTGTCATAAAGAAGATCGAGAAGTTTGCGACCAGATATAAACGCGCTCTGTAATGGAGGAAAGATATGCTGGAGATAAAAAACGTGAAAAAAAGCTTTAAGAATCTTGAGGTTCTTAAAGATGTTTCCCTGAAGATAGAGGATGGAGAAGTTGTGGTAATTCTCGGACCGTCGGGATCGGGTAAGACAACACTCCTCAGAAGCATCAGCTTTCTTGAAAGAGCAGATGAAGGAACTCTTGTTCTGGGAGAGAAAACTGTAAGCCTGAAGAAGGCTTCGAAAAAAGATATAAATGAGCTGAGAAAGAATATGGCTTTTGTATTTCAGAACTATAATCTTTTTGCCAACAAGACTGTACTTGAAAATGTTATGGAAGGCCTTGTGGTAGCGAGAAAGGTTCCTAAGAAGGAAGCCAGAGAAAGAGCACTTGAGGCACTTGAGTGGGTAGGAGTCCTGGATAAGAAGGATTCATATCCGTCAGAACTTTCAGGTGGACAGCAGCAGAGAGTAGGAATCGCACGTGCCGTAGTTCTCAATCCGGAGGTAATACTTTTTGATGAGCCAACATCTGCTCTGGATCCGGAACTCGTAGGTGAAGTGCTGGAACTCATAAAGAAGGTTGCTAAAAAGGGTATTACGATGATTGTTGTAACCCACGAAATATCATTTGCCGAAGAGGTTGCAAGCAAGATCGTATTCATGGATGGGGGCTATGTAGTTGAGGAAGGAAAACCTGCGGAGATACTTGTATCACCGAAAGAAGATAGAACCAGGGAATTCCTTGCAAGAGTGCTTCCTAAAGATATGTATTACATTTAAATAAAGTATAGTTTATGACTTGAAGCTAAAAACATATTGATTAAAAACACATTATATGTTATAATCCTATTTGTTTAGTAGGAAAATAATAAATTGATCATATAGGAGGATTTTGAAATGAGCGATATTAAGGAAAGCTCACTTGAGCTTATTGGAAAGACACCGATTCTTAAACTTAACAGATACACTGCTGCAGCAGATATTACAGATGTTACACTTCTGGCAAAGCTGGAGTACCTGAACCCTGCAGGATCGGTTAAGGACAGAATTGCACTTGCGATGATCGAAGATGCAGAGAAGAAGGGATTACTTAAGCCGGGCGCAACAATTATAGAGCCTACTTCGGGTAATACCGGAATAGGTCTTGCGGCTGTAGCTGCAGCTAAGGGTTATCATGCAATCCTTACACTTCCTGATACAATGAGTGTTGAGAGAAGAAATCTTCTTAAGGCATACGGTGCAGAGATAGTTCTTACAGAAGGATCAAAGGGTATGAAGGGAGCTATCGCTAAGGCTGATGAGCTTAACAAGGAGATTGAGGGATCAATCATTCTCGGACAGTTCGTTAATCCTGCCAATCCTGAAGTTCACAGAAAGACTACAGGTCCTGAAATCTGGGAACAGACAGACGGTAAGGTTGATATATTCGTAGCTGGTGTCGGAACAGGCGGAACACTTACAGGTGTAGGTGAATACCTTAAGTCACAGAATCCTGATGTAAAGGTTGTAGCTGTTGAGCCGGCAACAAGCCCTGTACTTTCAAAGGGTGAAGCAGGTCCTCATAAGATTCAGGGAATCGGTGCCGGATTTGTTCCTGAGACTCTTAATACGAAAGTTTATGATGAAGTTATAACAATTGAGAATGATGATGCATTTAAAGAAGGAAAAGCATTTGCGGTAAGCGAAGGTATCCTTGTAGGTATTTCTTCAGGAGCAGCTCTTAAGGCTGCATCAATACTTGCAAATCGTCCTGAGAATAAGGGAAAGAATATTGTAGTACTGCTTCCTGACTCGGGAGACAGATATCTTTCAACTCCGCTCTTTACAAACTAAAGACAGGGGGACATAATGAAGATTTCTACGAGAGGAAGATATGCAATACGTGTCATGATTGACCTTGCGGAGCACGGTTTCGGTGAATATATACCGCTTACCGATATCGCAAAGAGACAGGATATATCCGAAAAATATCTTGAGGCTATTGTTGCATCACTTGTGAAGGCAGGCCTTCTGGTAGGACTCAGAGGTAAGAAAGGCGGATACAGACTGACCAGGCAGCCTGAAGAATATACATTATACGATATTCTCAAGATTACCGAAGGGTCGTTTGCACCGGTGGCATGTCTTGATACAGAAGTTAATACATGCGAACGTGCGGCAACATGCAAGACCCTGGATATCTGGAAGGATTTCGAAAAACTGATAGAGCGATACTTCAAGAATATCAGTTTGGATAGTCTTGTCGGTGACAATGATTGCTATGACTACGTAATCTAGTGAAAAAGAGCATCGGAAATTAATCCGGTGCTTTTTTTTACTTCAAGGGAAACCAAAATTAAAAAAATAGTTTCTTGCAAATACTTTATTTGTTTGATACAATTAAGGAAACTATAGAAAAGGAGAAAGTTTCCATGAGAGATCTGAGTTTTTATTATAAGGATGATAATTCCGAACTGAGAGAAAAAATCCTTCTTAGTACAATGGAGGTTTTTAACAGTAAAGGACTTAAGTTTACTATGGATGATATTGCCAGAAATATCAATATCAGTAAGAAGACTATCTATAAAGTATTTAATGATAAAGAGGAAATGTTCCTTGAACTGGTGGATTATCTTTTTGACGGTATAAAAGATGCGGAAATGGAAGTCGCAAACGATGAGTCTCTCAGCACTCTTGAAAAGATTAGAAAGATTCTCGGAGTAATGCCTAACAGTTATAAGGATATAGATTTCAGACAGCTTTACATGCTTAGAGACAAGTATCCGAAAATCTATGAAAAGGTTGAAGAGAGACTCGAAAACGGATGGGAGCTCACCATCTCTCTTATAGAGAAAGGTATGGAAGAAGGCGTTATCAGACCTATCAGGATACCGATATTAAAGATGATGCTTGAATCTTCTCTGGAGCAGTTTTTCAGAAGAGACGTTCTGATTTCGAATAAGATGACTTATCAGGATGGATTAAATGAGGTTGTGGATATCCTTGTAGACGGAATATCCAAATAACAGGATAAGAGAATGATCGGCAGGGACAGGGGAATCTTTGTCGTAATATAAGCATATAGGAGGTTACACAATGAGACAATATCTGGATAATGACTGGTTCTTTACGGAAGTCTTTGACGAAAAGCTCCTCACTAAGGGGATAGATAACGGTATGAAACCGGTAAGGATACCCCATACCGTAAAGGAAACCGCACTGCATTATTTTGATGAAAAAGAGTATCAGATGATCAGCGGATATAAGAGGATTCTTTCCGTTCCGGCCGAGTGGAAAGGTAAATCGGTACTTCTTACATTTGAAGGAGTTGCACATGATGCGGTCATTTATATCAACGGGAAAGAGGCAGGATGCCATCACAGCGGATATACCGCATTTACGATAGATATAAGCGATATTATAAATTACGGTGAGGAAAACGAGATAACTGTCCGCTGCGACAGTAACGAAACTCTCAATACTCCGCCTTTTGGTTTTGTGATCGATTATATGACCTATGGCGGAATCTACAGAGATGTTTATATAGATGTGAAGGAGAAAACTCATATCGAAGATATATTCATCTACACAAGACTTGCGGAAAAATATACTGAGGAAGAAGAATTCGGACATCCTGTAAGGTACTGCAGAAAGTCCAATGCGGTTTCAAGAATACGTCTTGCCGGTCAGGTTCCGGAGGCAAAGTATGAAGTCCGTCAGTCTATCAGAAAGAAGGCGGAGCCTCAGGAAGAATTTGCCGAGATGGCAACTAAGCCTTACGCGGAAGAGATATCCTTCTACAGCGGCAGTGTCGAATTGTGGGATATAGATAATCCGGTTCTTTACGAACTGAGGACGGATCTTATTCAGGACGGAAAAGTTATAGATCAGAGAACGGATACCATAGGTTTCCGTCAGGCGGTTTTCAGAATGGAAGGATTTTATCTTAACGGACGTAAAGTTAAGATAAGAGGACTTAACCGTCATCAGAGTTATCCGTATGTAGGATATGCCATGCCTGAGTCCATGCAGAAATGGGATGCGGATATTCTGAAGAAAGAACTCGGACTGAATGCGGTACGAACATCGCATTATCCGCAGTCACAGCATTTCATAAACAGATGTGATGAACTCGGACTCCTCGTATTTACCGAGTTTCCGGGCTGGCAGCATATCGGTGACAGTGAATGGAAAGAACAGGCTGTTACAAATCTCCGGGAAATGATAGAACAGTACAGAAATCATCCATCCATAATCCTCTGGGGTGTAAGAATCAACGAATCCGTGGATGACGATGAGTTTTATATGAAGACCAACTCTCTTGCACATCTTCTGGATCCGAGCAGACAGACAGGCGGCGTAAGATGTTATAAGAAGGGCAGCTTCCTTGAGGATGTATATACCTATAATGACTTCTCACATATAGGCACCAACAAGGGTGTTGATAAGAAGGCGGACGTTACTTCAGAGATGAGAAAACCTTATCTTGTAAGTGAGTATAACGGACATATGTATCCTACTAAAGCATTTGACTGGGAAGAACATCGTATGGAGCATATGCTCCGCCATGCAAATGTACTTGATGAAGTTATGCATCAGCCGGACATTTGCGGAAGCTTCGGATGGTGTATGTTCGATTACAACACACATAAGGATTTCGGAAGCGGTGACAGGATATGTTATCACGGTGTCATGGACATGTTCCGTAATCCGAAACTGGCGTCTTTCGTATATTCAAGTGAGGGAAGCAGGGAGCCGGTTCTTGAACTTTCTTCTTCGATGGATATAGGTGAGCATCCGGGAAGCAACAGAGGAAAGATCTATATTTTGACCAATCTTGACAGCGTAAAAATGTATAAGAACGGTACATTTTTAAAGGAATACTTTCCTAAAGACTCGTCATATAAGAATCTTTCGCATGGTCCGATACGTATAGACGATTATGTCGGATCTGCACTTATCGATAACGAAAAAATGAGTAAGAAACAGGCGGAGGATGTAAAACAGATCTTGAATGCCACGGCTGAAGACGGACTTTATAACATGTCAAAAGTAATGTGGCTCAAGGCGGGTAAACTCATGCTTCGTTACGGAATGAAGATGGAAGAAGCGGTTAAGCTTTACAACAAATATATAGGTGACTGGGGCGGGAGTTCCAAGAATTATGTATTCGAAGGATATAAGAACGGAGAATTGGTAAAGACTCTTATTGCCGGAACGGTTTCGGAGAAGAAGCTCTGGGCTGAAGCGGATCATACGGCACTTAAAGAGGAATATACATATGATGTGGCCGAAGTCCGCATCAGAATGCATGATGAGAACGGCAGGATACTTCCGTATTATAACGACCCGATTACCTTAACAGCAGAAGGGCCTATAGAGATAATAGGGCCGTCGATAGCAGGTATGTCAGGCGGAATGTGCGGTACCTATGTTAAGACAACGGGGGAGAAGGGAAAAGCAAAGCTTAGCATAGAAACAACCGATGGTTTAAGAAAAGAAGTAGAATTCACCTGTGAATAAGATTTGCCGGAGTACTTGCCTTCGGTATACATGATTGGAGGGTTGCTTATGGAACTGAGATTAAAGGAAAAAGCCGCCTATGGATTGGGAGCTATAGGTAAGGACATGGTATATATGCTCAGTGCGAGCTATGTGCTGTATTATTTTCAGGATGTTTTGGGAGTAAATGCGATTGCCATGGGTATCATTCTCATGGTCGCAAGAATATTTGATGCATTTAATGACCCGGTAATGGGAATCATTGTTGCAAAGACAAAGACCAGATGGGGCAGGTTCAGACCGTGGCTGATGATAGGAACGCTTACCAATGCAGTGATACTGTTTCTCATGTTTGCGGCACCTCCTGCAATGAACGGAAACGGCCTTGTGGCTTATGCAGCGATTACCTATATCCTCTGGGGTGTAACTTATACCATGATGGATATTCCGTATTGGTCTATGATACCAGCCTTTACAAAGACAGGTAAAGAAAGAGAAGGCCTTACGACTCTGGCACGTTCCTGTGCAGGTGCGGGCTCTGCTCTGATCACTATCTTTACGGTCATAATAGTTAATGCCATCGGTAAAGCAATCGCCGGAGCCGATGCGACCGCAAGACAGGTTGAAATTGCCGGTTTTAAATGGTTTGCACTTATAGTGTCGATCCTCTTCGTTGTATTTATAACTATCACCTGTGTTAGCATTAAGGAGCAGGCTACCGTTGATATGGAGTCACCTACCGTAGGACAGATGTTTAAGGCTCTTATAACCAACGATCAGGCGATGATCATAGTTATAGCCATAGTTCTCATAAACTGTTCCGTATATATCACCTCGAACCTTGTAATATACTTTTTCAAGTATGACTTCGGAGGAGAGGGCTGGCAGGGCAGCTATACAAAATTCAATATGTTCGGAGGAGCCGTTCAGATTCTTTCCATGATGATCCTCTATCCGATACTTCGTAAATTCGCAAGCAATATAAAGATTTTCTATCTCGGTCTTGCAAGTGCGATCACCGGTTATGCGGTGCTGTTCATAATAGCATTTATAAATATGTCAAATGTATTTATACTCTTTATACCGGGCTTTTTCATCTTTGCCGCAAGCGGAGTGCTTCAGGTACTTACGACGGTATTTCTTGCCAACACTGTTGATTACGGCGAACTGAAGAACGGAAGAAGAGACGAGTCGGTTATCTTCTCGATGCAGACCTTTGTGGTAAAGCTTGCATCAGGTATTGCCGCACTTATAGCTTCGATCAGTCTGTCTGTAAATAATCTTAAGGCTGATGCAGGAAATGAAGCGGAGCAGCTGTATGATTTTTCAAAGGATGTTGCTGACAGTGCGAAGCTCGGACTCAGAATGACCATGACCATCATTCCTATAATAGGTCTTATTGTGGCAATAATCATATTCAGGAAGAAGTTTATACTTACGGAAAAGAAGATGGAAGAGATCAATTCTAATCTCGGAAGGTAGAATCGGTCGGACTTCTTATGAGGAGGATATTTGTTTGATTAAAGAATTTAACGGGGTATATGTATTACATACGGATAATACGACTTATGCGTTCAGAGTAACGGAAAACGGTTATCTCGAGCATCTTTATTACGGCAGAAAGATAAGGCTTCAGGCGGGAGCGGAGGCTCTTTTCGAAAAGCATGAATTTGCACCGGGAAATACGGAACTTTATACACAGGATAACTGCGGGATCAGCCTGCAGAATATGTGTCTTGAAGTGTCTGCCGGCGGAAAAGGCGACCACAGAACTCCTTTTACGGAGATTGTTCATGCGGACGGAAGCAGAACATCCGACTTTACTTTCGTATCGGCGAAGATAGAGACGGGAAAGCGGGAATCGGATATTCTTCCGAATGCCTACGGATCGGAAGACGAGGTTGACAGTCTTCTTATCACACTTAAAGATAAGCAGTACAGTCTTATACTTGAGATCGGATATTATGTTTTTGCGGATAAAGATGTCATAACAAGGCGGGCGGTTCTCACGAATACTTCCGATGAATCCGTAAGAGTTTTGAAACTGGCTTCTTCTCAGATAGATTTTAACGAAGCAGACTGGAGACTTACCACCTTTAACGGTGCATGGACAAGAGAAATGCGTCGCGTGGATACTCGTCTCGTACAGGGACGGCATGTAAGCGGAAGTAACAGGGGAGCATCTTCAAGTATCGCGAATCCGTTCTTCATGCTTTCAAGATACAGTACGGATGAGGATAGGGGCGAAGCATACGGCTTTAACCTTATATACAGCGGAAATCATGAAGAGACGGCAGAGATAAATGAGTTCGGAAAAATGAGGATCCTGTGGGGGCTCGGTTCCGACGGGTTCGAATTAAAGCTGGCACCGGGAGAAGACTTTGAGGCACCTGAAGCTGTAATGACATATTCGGACAAGGGCTTTAACGGTATGAGCCGGAACATGCACCGCTTCGTGAGAGAGCATATAGTGCGCGGTGAGTGGAAGTATAAGGAAAGACCGGTTCTTATCAACAGCTGGGAAGCCGCATATTTTAATATCAATGAGTCCAGGCTTCTAAAGCTTGCAAAAGCCGGAAAATCCGTCGGAATAGAACTCTTTGTAATGGATGACGGATGGTTCGGTAACAGAAACGATGATACGAGTTCTCTCGGCGACTGGAAACCGAATCCTAAGAAGCTTCCTCACGGAATAAAAGGAATATCGGAGAAAATCGAAGCTCTCGGACTAAAGTTCGGAATATGGGTAGAACCTGAAATGGTAAATGTTAAGTCCGGGCTTTACTCAAAGCATCCCGAATGGACGATTGAAATCCCCGACAGACCGCATTCGGAGGGAAGGAATCAGCGCATCCTTGATCTTTCCAAGACCGTAGTTCAGGACTATCTGATAGATACGATGTCAGAGGTGTTTTCAGCAGGAAAAGTAAGTTATGTGAAATGGGACTATAACAGAAACTTTACCGATGTATATTCACAGGGAATACCAGCGGATGAAGAAGGCGCGGTAAGTTACAGGTATATACTCGGACTCTACAGAGTCATGAAGACTCTGACGGAAAGATTTCCTCATATTCTCTTTGAGGGATGTGCTTCGGGTGGTAACCGTTTCGATCTCGGAATCCTCAGTTACTTCCCGCAGATCTGGGCAAGTGACGATACGGATGCCGTATGCCGTGCTGAAATCCAGAACGGATACAGCTACGGTTATCCGATGAGTACGGTGACGGCTCATGTCTCGAGTGTTCCGAATCATCAGACACTCAGGATTACGCCGCTAGCCACACGCTTTAACATTGCGGCTTTCGGAATCCTCGGATACGAATGTAATCTTTCAGATATGGGAAAGGAAGAATTAGCTGAGATAAAAGCTCAGATCGAACTGTATAAGAGGTGGAGAAGTGTATTCTTCAGCGGTACATTTTACAGAGGAAGAAGCTGGGGAAGTACGGAGTATGATAATACCGTTCTCTATGGTAATCCCGGAAATATTATGGAATGGAATGTCGTTTCGGAAGATAAGTCGAAAGCGGTCGGAATGCTCCTTCAGAAACAGGCGGTTCCGAACTTCCAGTACCAGTATTTTAAGGCTAAGGGGCTTGACGAAAACAGAACGTACAGCTTCTGTAATATAAGGACAAAACTGAATATAATGGATTTTGGCGACCTTGTGAATACAGTCTCACCGGTTCATATAAAGCAGGGCAGCGCGGCACATGAACTGATAGCGAAGTTCATAAAGATGGACGGAGAGGAAGAAAAGTTTACGGCTTACGGAGACCTGCTTATGAATGCGGGAGTAAAATTATCGCCGGCTTTCGGAGGAACGGGACTGAATGACAGAGTGAGACAGTTTTCCGACTATGCCTCAAGGCTGTATTTTATGGAAGAAGTTTAAAGTCGTCTGAATGGATGTTGAGATATACCCGGAGTTAAAGTAAACTCTAGGTATATCTTTTTTTGCGGAGTCACACGGGATGAGAAAGAAAGTTACGACAATTCTAATGGGAGCGGCTATGATGCTTTCTATAGCAGGATGCGGAAGAAATCTGGGGGAACTTGTGGTAACTACGGAAGAGGTGACCACAGTGGAAGCATCTACAGAAGCAACTACGGAGAAAGATACGGAATCGACAGCCGAAACAAAGACAGAAGCAAAGACAGAAGCAACAGAGGAAAAAACTACGGAAGAAGTATCTACTGAGGCTGTTTCTCCGGAAAAGGAGCAGTCGGAACATATAAATGTGAGTGTTATATATGATTCGATTAATTATCTGGATGAAGTTGACAGTTATCTGTATATGAAAGTCGGCTACAATACCTTAAAGCTCGATGAAGAGGATAAGGTTAAATATCCCGAGCTCTGGAATTATATGGAAAGTTATAATACTTCGGTTGAAAATGATGCAGCGCAGGATAATGATACCGAACTCGATTTTGCAAAAGAGAGAAGAACGGATAATCCTGATCAGTACTTCAGTCCGTTGGAAAAGAATTATATGATCCAGTTGAGGAGAGCGGATTCGGAAGTGTTCAGTTTCACGGGAGTATATAACGGATATCTGGGCGGTGTACACGGATATCAATTTCACGGCGGCCAGAACATAGATGTGAGTACCGGAAAAGCTATAGAGCTCGATGATATTTTTACCGACAGACGGAAGCTTTCGGATTTTGTGACCGAAAGATATATCGAAGATTATCCGAAAATGGATTATCTGAAAGAGGATATTCCCGAAAAGATAGATGAATATCTTGTAAAGGAAGAGTATGCTGTTCCATGGGTGATCGAACCGGATGGCGTTACATTTTACTTTGATGAATACAGCATAGGTTCTTATGCCGACGGGGAACAGGTCGTAAAAATATTCTTTGAAGAAGCTCCGGAACTTTTCACAGGAAAATATCAGAACGGAACCGGGAAGTGGGGATATAAGTTCAATGAATATGAGGTCGTATATATAGATATCGGCGCAGACGGACAGAGAGATCTTATAAGTTTTAATTCCAATCATGATTATGATTACGAGAACGGTGTGGACAGCATAACGGGATATACCGTCTGTGTTAATGATGGAGCATATTCATTTAACAGCTTTGCCATAAAATTTGAACCGAGTATAGTATGCTGCGGTAACGGAAAATATTACCTCTATGTGGATGAAACCTATGATGCCGGCGAATATCACGATCTGCTTGCACTTGAACTTACTTCCGATAAACCGAATTTTTTGGATATCACCGACGGCAACATATCGGGATCTTATGACGGTTTCTATATCAACGGTAATAACACGTGGGATGATTCTCAGCTGATCGATCCGGACGAATTCTATATTGAGACCGAGTCGAATCTGACCAGTACCTATCCGATATACAGAAGATACAGAGTCGGAGAGGACGGACTTCCGGAGCCGATAGATGACTATTACAGAGCAAAGTCCGTGGGCTATAACCTGACCACGAAGGTAGACCTCGAGGGTGAGGTGGTGGATGAAAACGGCAGATCAAAAGGACAGAAGGTCAGTATTCCGGAAGGTACAGTACTTATGGTATATGCGACCGACAACCGTACCTATGTCGATTATCTGAACGTGAATATGAATGAATATGTCAGACTGAAAGCAGATGGTTCAGTATCACCGCAGACGGTTAACGGGATGAATATAGATGACGTATTTGTTGAAACATTTTTTGATTAATGTGTAGGTAAATGACTGTTAGAACATAACAGTTTAGATAAAATAATTAACATTCAAATAAAGGGGGATTTCAAAATGTCAGAACTCCAGAATTACAAATGCCCCGCGTGTGGTGGTATGCTGCAGTTCAGCAGCCGCGAGCAGAAGCTTGTGTGTGCAAACTGTAAGAGTACTTACGATGTGGGAGAATTTGAGGCAGCGGGTGGACTCGGTGAAGCGGGTGACTATCAGGCACAGACAGATACATGGAATGTGCAGGCTGACGGACTCGTGACCTATGCATGTAAAAACTGTGGCGGAGAAGTTGTAGGTGATCAGAGCATGGCTTCCACAAAGTGTCCTTACTGTGACAGCCCTATAGTTATCGCAGGACAGTTCAGCGGTGCTCAGAGACCGGATGCGATCATTCCTTTCAAGCTGAATAAGCATGCGGCCAAGGAACAGCTTAAAAAGCATATGACCAGTGCCAAGATGGTACCGAGTGTATTCAGTTCGGAGAATCATCTTCAGGAGCTTAAGGGTGTATATGTTCCGTTCTGGCTTTATGATGCGGATGTACATGCACAGGCTACATTTGAGGCAACAAAGGAAAGAAAATGGTCAGATGCCTCATATAATTATACAGAGACAAGCTACTTCCAGGTAATGCGCGGAGGTACAATGTCATTCAGAAATATTCCGGCAGATGCTTCATCAAAGTTCGATGATAAACTTATGGATTCGATAGAGCCGTTCAATACAGACGAGGCTACAAATTTCAGTCCGGCTTATCTGGCAGGTTATCTTGCAGAGAAGTATGATGTTTCTTTTGCGGAATGTATGCCGAGAGCAGACGAGAGAATAAAGAATACTTCGGTTAATCTCTTAAAAGGTCAGGTTAAGGATTATAAATCCGTAAATGTTCAGACAAGCAATTATCAGAAAATGCAGAGCGGAGGAAAGTATGCTCTCTTCCCTGTATGGCTTCTGAATACAACATGGAATGGTAAGAAGTTTACCTTTGCAATGAACGGTCAGACAGGCAAAATGGTCGGAGACCTTCCGTTCAGTATAGGAAAGTTCTTCATGTATCTCATTATCTTTTTTGCTATCTTAGGTGGCGGATTATCTGCACTGATGACAAAGGGATATACAAATATACAGGGCTCAAACCTTGTTATGGGACTTGTGATAGGACTTGTTATAGCACTTATCATTTGCTTCGTTATGAAGGGAAAGACGAAGTCGGTTCATCAGGCTAAGACGGCCTCGGATTGTGTACTGAAGGGAAGCTTCAGGGTAACCGAGGGATATGATAACTTCCTGAGAACACAGACCAATAAGACTGCAAAGAATCAGAATAGTTAATGTGAACGCCCGAGCATCCGTGCTCGGGTTGTTTTTTTTAAGACGTACGCCCTGAGCATCCGGATGTCG
>DEFA01000017.1:58826-89613 GCA_002350525.1 Lachnospiraceae bacterium UBA2864
GAATGCACCGAGCATTATGATTTCAAGACGGACGCCCGAGTATCCGGATGATGCGCTGCAACCGTGTGGAAAGCCACTCTGCAGCACACACCGGCCTACTCGGGCTGTTCTTATAATAAGTAAGCCCCTGAAGGCATGTGCGCGTCACAGAGCCTTTGTATGGGCGGATGGGACGCGACATCATGATTCAGGGGCGTGTGTTATACATTACATATCCCGATGATACAGGGGCGTACGTTATACGAACACCGGATACTCGGGCGGGAGTAGTGTTATATTGCGAGGGCAGTGAGTTCCTCATACTTCCGGGTGAGTTCGTCATCGGTTATCATTGTTACGCGGCCGCCGTCATATTCGGCGGTAACCCATTCATATATTTTATGGATGATCGGGTCACTTTTCGGAAGTTCCGGCTCACCATGGCGGCGTCTGTACTCGTTAACCCAGAAGCCTATTCCTGCGACACCGGAGGTGTTTGTGATGGAAACCTTAGGTGGACGGTTCAGGATAGTTGCGGTATCGAAGATATTGTAAATCTCCGGATCCTTCATCATTCCGTCGGCGTGAATGCCTGCTCTTGTAAGGTTGAAGGCACTTCCTACGAACGGTGTCATAGGCGGTATGGTGTAGTTGGTTTCATTCTGAATATAATCGGCAATCTCTGTTATAACATGGGTATCCATTCCGTTCAGGGTTCCGCGCAGAGAAGCATATTCGAAGACCATGGCTTCAAGCGGTACATTTCCCGTTCTTTCACCTATTCCGAGAAGAGAGCAGTTGACTGCGCTTGCACCGTACATCCAGGCGGTTGTAGCATTTACGACGCCTTTATAGAAGTCATTGTGACCGTGCCATTCGATCATTTCGGATGGGACATCGGAGTAGTGCTGAAGTCCGTAGATTATTCCCGATACGCTTCGGGGTAGTGCGGCTCCCGGGTACGGTACACCGTAACCCATGGTATCGCAGGCACGGATTTTTACGGGAACACCGCTTTCCTTAGACAGCTTCATAAGGCTGTTCGCAAACGGAACAACGAAGCCGTAGAAATCGGCACGTGTTATATCTTCGAAGTGACATCTCGGACGTAGACCTGCTTCGATGCAGTCAGATACTATGCCGAGATATTTTTCAAGAGCCTCTTTACGTGTCAGGCCCATCTTGTGAAATATATGGTAGTCCGAACAGCTTACCAATATTCCCGTTTCCTTTATTCCGATAGACTTTACGAGTTCGAAGTCTTTTTTTGATGCTCTGATCCAGGTTGTTATCTCCGGAAATTTATAACCGAGCTCAAGACATTTTTCAAGAGCACGTCTGTCTTTTTCCGAATATACGAAGAATTCGGTCTGGCGGATCATACCGTTCGGACCGCCGAGTTTATGCAGCAATTCATAGATATGAACCATCTGTTCGGTGGTATACGGGGCTCTGGACTGCTGTCCGTCACGGAAGGTTGTGTCTGTTATGAAGATATCCTCAGGCATATTTTCCGGAACGCGTCTATAGTTAAATGCGATCTTGGGTGTTTCCGTATAGGGAAACATTTCTCTAAAAAGCTCCGGCTCTTCTACATCCTGAAGCTGATAAATATATGGGTCCTGCTCCAGTTTATAGGTCTTGTTGCTGAGTACTATATCTTTCATGTTAATTCTCCTTCCATCTTTCTTAAAAACGTATGTACAAGTATAAACAGATATTGTATTATGTGTAAAGTGAATAAAAATGATAATAATAATTCGAATTATCGATTATAAGAGGTGGAGCTATGGATATACAAACGCTGAAAACATTTTTGGTGCTGGCGGATACAAACAGCTTTACAAAAACAGCCAATCAGCTTTTTGTGGCACAGTCTACTGTTACAAACAGGATAAACGAATTGGAGAGGGAACTGAAGTTCAGTCTGTTCAGCAGGACAAACCGGAGTGTAAAACTAACATCCGAGGGCGAGAGATTTAAGATTTATGCGGAAAAGGTACTTGATCTTACGGAGAGTACGCTGGCGGAAATGACGGCAGAACACAGGTTTATGAACCATATAAGGATTGGCAGTGCTGATTCTATCTATGAAGGTCATCTGGCACCACAGATAAAGGCTTACAGAAACAGACATCCGGAGAATTCGCTGAAGATAACGATAGGTCTCTCGAATCATCTGATAGAGCAGCTGCAGGAAGATCTGCTGGATGCGGTTTTCACATATATACCGCTCAAGAAATCGTCCTATCATTCGGAACTTTATAAACAGGACAGGCTGGTGCTGGTTACGGATATAAGCAACAAGAAGTACAGACGTGGAATTACTCAGGAACAGCTGACGGAAGAGAATTATCTGATGTGCAATTTTGCTCTGCAGGATGTCGGTCAATATATCAGGAAACTTTTCCCGAGGTTTCATCAGTTTGAACTGGAGATCGATGACTGTATGAAAATAGTGCCATATCTTATCGGAAAAGATAATTATACATTCCTTCCGAAAGATATGGCAGAAACTTACATTCGGGAGAAGAAGCTGCGGGAAATCCCGCTGATCGACTTCGATACACCGATTATAAACAGTTATATAATTTATAAAGAATCCAAAAAGAATATTGTATCAGAGATTATCGAACTATAAGGTCGAAAGAAACTCTTTAAGTGCGGTACGTCCCGCAGGAGTGCATTTATATACTCCCGCATCTTCAAGAACATGGGAGAATACAAGGCCGACTTCGTTACGGATGATCGGGGTAAGTTTATCGCCGTCTTCCTGTAATTCGCTCAGCCTGTCTGCTGTGATATTATTCTTTTTAAGAAAGTCTTCGGCCCATTCGGCATGTGATGCAATAGACGGAATCTCTCGAATGGACGCTGCGGTAAGATGTCCGGACAGTATGGCGTCATGCAGTTCGGACATTTCTTTTTTCAGTCTTGCAGGAAGTACGGCAAGTCCCATAACTTCTATGAGACCGATGTTCTCTTTCTTTATATGATGATACTCGCTATGCGGATGATATACACCGAGAGGATGTTCTTCGGTGGTTATGTTGTTACGGAGCACAAGATCGAGTTCATAGAGATTTCCGCGCATCCTTGCAATAGGGGTGACTGTATTGTGAGGGATGCCGTTGGTTTCACTGAAGATAAAAGAATCGGTATCCGTATACGATCTCCATTTTGTGAGGATAAGATCCGCAGCATCGGTAAGTCTTTCGGATGATTCAGACTGAAGCCTAAGGGTTGTGAGAGGCCAGTTTATCACACCGGAATTGATATCTTCATATCCCGGTATTTTGAACATCATTTCATAAGGTGCTCTTACCATAGGAAATTCATAGCATCCGCCCTGAAAATGATCATGGCTCAGAATAGAACCACCGACTATCGGAAGGTCTGCGTTTGAACCTGCCGTATAGTGAGGAAACTGCTTTACAAAGTCGAGAAGCTTTGCAAATGTTAAGCGGTCGATCTTCATAGGTATATGCTCATCGTTAAAGATTATACAATGCTCATTATAATATACATACGGAGAGTATTGAAGGTTGTAGGCCTCACCGCAGAGTTTGATAGGTATGACTCTGTGATTTTGTCTTGCGGGATGGGAGATATGACCGGCATATCCTTCATTTTCTTTGCAGAGAAGACATGAGGGATATCCGGATTTTTTTGCTTTTCCGGCAGCGGCTATATCTTTCGGATCTTTCTCAGGTTTGGAAAGATTGATGGTTATATCAAGAGCGCCGAAATCGGTATCGGTCACCCATTTCTCATCTCGCTTTATCCTGTCTGTTCTTATGTAATTTGTTGCCTTACTGAAGTTGTAATAGAATTCGGTTGCGGCCTGAGGATTTTCACGATATTTCAAGCTGAACAAGCGCCTTACGGATGAAGGTGGGGGCGTTATAAGTCCCATGATCTTAGTATCATACAGATCCTTTTCGGTGGTTGTCGGATCTGTGAGAAGACCAGCCTCACCGGCGTAGGTTATACAGTCTTCGAGAATCTCGTGAACAGGTCGGGAATAAAATATCTTTTCCTCTGTGAAATCCTCGACTCCGAAAAACTCCAGCAGCTTGTTGGAGCAATATATACGGTCATCGTTCTCGATAAGATTGTTTGAAACTCCATATTCGATTAATTCGTTGATCAGATGATTTATATTCATATCAAACCTCCAGAAGGATAAATAACATATTTCTTAAGGCACCATCAGATTACCTTTATACAGCCTTCGCCTCTTATCTTCAAAACATTACATGAACCTTCTCCGAAGAGAGCATTCATGGTCTTCTTATATTCTTCAACGGAATCTTTCTTTACAAAAGCCTGGATGGTTCCGGCAAAACCGCCTCCGTGAACTCTGACGACTCCCGCATTTTCCGAAGGAATCGGAGAATCCAGGTCGAGAACAATTTCACTTACGGCTATACCCAGAGTGACATTCTGATGTGTGACATCGTGTGTTGTATATACATTTTGCAGATACTTAAAAGAAGAATCTCCCGATTTCTTAAACAGATAGAGAAAACGTCCCCAGTCACCCGCCTTAAGGGCTTTGGCTTCAGCTTCGGCACGCTTTGTTTCGTTCATGAAATGTAAGGCTCTCAGTGCCGCTCTGTCGCCGGATGTTTCGCGTATCTTGTTGATGTCTGAGAGAATCTCGGCGTCGTTTACATCACGGAGAACACTCTTACCGAATACTGCCGCGGCAGACTTCATCTCGCTCGGAACGGCTGCATAATCCGGAGTGAGATCTGCATGAGATCCCTTGGTATCCGTAATGCAGAGTGAATATCCTACGGAGTCGAGATTAAAATCTATTTTTTCTATTACAGGATCTGAAGGATCTTTGAAATCAATGTAGCACAGGCTTCCTACGCTGCAGGCCATCTGGTCCATGAGTCCGCATGGCTTTCCGAGATATACATTTTCAGAAAACTGACCGATCTTCGCGATTTCAATCGGTGAAACCGAGCCGTCGTTATAAAGCCCGGATATAATAACGCCTATCAGAGATTCGAATGCGGCGGAAGATGACAGCCCCGATCCGCTTAAAACATCACTTGTTATATATGCGTAAAAACCGCCTATGAGGTATCCCCTTTCCTTCATTCCGGCAAGTACTCCTCGGATGAGAGATCTGGTAGTTCCGCGTTCGCTTTCAACGGGAGAAAGAGAAGAAATATCTATATCTATCATGTCATAGCCTTCGGAGAAAAGATGAACCTCTCCGGCGCATTTTGAAGAAACAGCTATGGCATCCACACTTATGGCTGCGGCAAGAACCTGTCCGTGCTGATGGTCGGTATGATTTCCACCGATCTCGGTTCTTCCCGGTGCGCTGAATATATTAATGTCACGGGATACGTCACTGCCGAAGAGTGCTTCAAACTTTTGAACAGCTGATATATATCTGCTTCGCTGAATGGCCGGTCTGTCGGAATCCGCATAGAGCTTTGAAAATACTTCATCGAGTTCCCCGTTCTCTATAGTTTTACATATTGTATTTGCATCCATAAGTTAAATTCCTCCTATAAAATATGTAATGTAATTGTAGTAAAAGTTTAGTAAAAAGTCAATATTATTTACTAAATAAGTCTAGTAAATTTACTTGAAAATTTACTAAACGGGACTTATACTTATAGATATCGGTTTTTCGAAAAGTATGACACAAACAGAATCGTAAGAGGATACAAATGGCTACATTAAAGGATATAGCAGCCGCTGCAGGTGTTTCACCCGCGGCGGTTTCTCGAATATTAAACGGTGATGATACTCTGAGCGTTGCTCCCGAGACAAGAAGGAGGGTCCTTCTTGTAAGTGAAGAACTGGGATATCAGAAAAAACACGGAAATACTCAGCAGTCCAAGAGCGAGAAGTCTATGATGCTGGGAATAGTTCAGTGGTTCTCTGCGGAAGAGGAGCTTCGTGACAGCTATTATCTGACGGCACGTAAAGGAATAGAGGATTTCTGCGCCAGAAATCAGATAAATATGCTCAGGGTTTATAAGACCGATAAATCTTATGCCACTTCACTCAAGGGAGTTGACGGCATCATCTGCATAGGAAAGTTCAGCAGTGACGATGTGGCACTTTTCAGAAGCATTACCGAAAATGTTATATTTCTTGATATGTCTCTTAAGAACAGATATATTTCAACCCTATCCATGGATTTTAAAAACGGAATATACGATATGATGGATTACCTGTCGGAGCTGGGACATGAGAAGATTGCCTTTATAGGCGGTGTTGAATATGTCGGTGATGGGAAAGAATTGACAGACGAGAGGAAAACAGCATATCAGTCATATATGAAGAAGCATAAATTATCGACTAAAGGACTGCTCAGAGAGGGAAGTTTTGATTCTCAGTCCGGATATGAAGAGATGAAGAAGCTTCTTCTTGAAGCATCGCCTACGGCGGTTTTATGTGCAAGTGATGCGATAGCGGTAGGAGCGATGAAGGCGGCTGTCGAGGCCGGACTGAGTATTCCGGAAGATATATCCGTAGCGGGATTTAACGATGACGAGATGAGTCAGTTTACGAATCCGTCTCTTACAACAATCCATGCACCCGTATATGATATGGGACAGTACGGAGCAAGCCTTATAATGGCTTCGGGTAAACTCAGCATTTCAACACCAGTAAGGGTCAAACTGCCGTGCAGACTGGTAGTAAGAAACTCATGCGGAACCGTGAAGAAGGGAAAGTAAGAAAGATTTCTTTGCGGACGGCAGTGATATTGAGGACGAATATGAAAACAAGAATTCACATTACGAGAATCATTGCTTATCTTGTTCAGCTTGCCATAGTAATTCTCTGCTACAATTTCATGAAGAGCCATTTTCTGCTCATACTGCTTGTCATAGTGGCCGGTGCACCTGTTTTGTCGCTGGCCGGTGTTTTTGTGCTTAAAAGAGGTATAGATCTTACAATCAGAGCACCCGAAGAAACTATGGAAAAGGGCGGTATGGGATATCTTATCATAAAGCTCGTCAACAAAACCATTATCCCATCCCTTGATGCCGAAGTCCTTCTGGAATCGGAGAATTCATTCTATGGTGATAAGGCATCAACGGTTTTATCCATTCCCGTAAGATCACTTGGAGATTTCGAAAAGTATATCCCTGTGAAATACACCATGAACGGAAGATACAGTTATAATGTTTCGACGATAAGATTCAGGGATATTCTGGGAATCATTTCACTCAGAAAAAAACTGGATAAAAAATGTGAGATAGCGGTTCTTCCTTCTTCGGATAACAGAAGACAGTTCAATACTTCGGATATGTCCGTCGGAATGACAGAAAGCGAAGAGACTCTTAAGAAGGGACATGATTTCTCGGACGTTTCGGATGTAAGAGAATATATTCCCGGCGATAAGTTAATGAGTATACATTGGAAGCTGTCGGCTAAAAAGGATACTCTTATGGTAAAAGACAGAGTTGCTATGTCAGATCAGCAGATGGTCATCGTTACCGAACTGGCCGGACGAGATGAAGAAGTTGATGAGATACTGACTCTTACATACGGAATAGTAAAAGCTTTTATAGCTGAGCAGGTTTTCGTAAGACTCATGTGGTGGAGTGAGATGGGATATGAGTTCCATGAGCAGCAGATCATGAATGAAGAAAATCTGAAAGAAAGCTTTCAGGCTATATATTATGAAAAAATATATAAGGATCCGAATAAAACGCGCCTGCTCATGAGGAGCATAAGACCGGAACTGAAAGCATATGTCAATATATGCATGACGGATAAAGGTGCGGATGCAGTTGTTGTCGAACAGGATTAATATTTTCGGGTGGGTCGGAGTTATGGCTGATAACAGATATACCGATAACAATTCCATATTTGAAAGATACCGAAGCTACAGACAGGAAATTAATGACGAGAAGGCAAGACGCAGAGCTGAGTATGAGGCTATGACCGCTGCTGAAAAAAGAGCTTACAGGAGGGAACAGAGGTCTGCCTGGCTGAGAGAAGATACTACTCCGGTCAGAATGTGTAAGGGTGCCGAAATCTCGGAGGAAGTATATAACATAAGCGAGAACAGGTATTACACGCTTATCCTGAAGGGAATCATAGTTTATCTTCTTACGGCGGGAGGAACGGGATGTTATCTTACTGCCATAGGCATAAGCTTTAATCAGGTGATCTTTAACTTTGTGATCCTCATTACCGCAATTCTATGTGCGGCTCTTTATCACAGCTGGAAATCTGAAAACCTGGGATATCTGGTATTCTTCTTTTTCTATGCATCGCTTCTTGTGATATTTAAGGACTATATCAACTCGGGTTTTTATGCGATCATAAATGATACGCTTGATTGGGCGTCCATTTACTTTAATACCGAAGGACTTCAGTATTATAACGAGCGTATAGCCAACAGATATGTGGCGGTTACTGTAGCGGTAACGCTTATAGGAATAGCTGTAAATATCCTGCTTAACAACTATATCCTTAGACGTGCCAGATATATCGTTGCGATCGTTCTTACGATATCTTTAAACATGGTCGCATTTTACATGAATAGAGAGCCTTCGGGAATCTATACAGCCATGGTTATAGGCGGAATAGTTATGACTTATTTTCTTAAGTCGGGGCGTCATTTCTATTTGAGCAGAAACGATCACATATTTAAAAGATCCAGAAGGGGACTTTCATATGGATTGGACTGGCATTCACTTCTCAGTATGATGCTGATGTCTGCGGTTTATGTCATCCTTGCGGTGACAGCCGTGTCGATGATCTTCGATAAATCTACATTTTCAATCCTCCATCCGGAAAGCGAAGAAAAGAAGGTTTCCAAGGAATATGTTCAGAACATCATGATGCTCGGAATAGGCGGATTATTCAACTTCTATGATAACACGGGTGGCCTTGCAACAGGTAAGCTGGGCGGTGTATCTTCAATCCAGCTTGATTACAATACCGATATAACCGTGGAATTCACGCCTTATACCGAGGACCGCATGTATTTTAAGAACTTTATAGGCTTAGAGTACAGTCCTTATGAAAATATATGGAAGCAGCCCGAAAGCTTCTTCTTCACGGAAGAACATAATCTGTATGAAGCACAGGCACTTGAAGCGGCATTCGAAGACGGAAATGAATATTCCAACAAAGGAATAGTAAAGATTAAAAATGTAGCGGGTGATATCAGACCTTATATGCCGTATTATACCAGCGGAGATGTTGAAATACTCAGTCACGGAGAGGATGTTACCTATACTTATTATCCGAGAGTCGATAAGAATACAACTCCTGTAGACAGGCATAGCATCAACAAAGGATATCTTACGATTCCGGCTCAGAATAAGGAAGTCATAAAGGACTTCTGTGCGGAAGCCGGCTTCGGAGGATCGAAACATGAGATCATACAGCAGGTAATGGAATATTATCAGGATAATATCCCTTATACCATCAGACCCGGTGCAACTCCTTGGAGAGAGGATTTTATAAATTATTTCCTGACAAAGAACAGAAAAGGATATTGTGCACATTTTGCAAGTGCGGCTGTTCTTATATTCAGATACTACGGTATTCCGGCAAGGTATTGTGAGGGATATGTTGTAGACTTCGGACAGATCATGGACACAGGTGAACTCGTAGAAGGTGAAAAGTACGAGGATTATTTCAGCGGATATAATGAGCTGGGTGAGACTGCGCTCATAACAGTTGATGCAACCGATGCCGATGCCCATGCGTGGGTTGAAGTTTATGATGACGAGTACGGATGGATAATAGCGGATGTTACACCAGCTTCAGGACTTGAAGAAGATGATTATTCGAGTTTCTGGGATACATTCAACAATCTGTTCGGAGACGGAAATGAACCGGGACAGGACAGCGGAGCTGTTGATACGCCTGACATTACGGATTTCAGTATAAATGATAATCTTATCAAGTTGATCGGTATCATAGTAGGCGGATTGATCGCTCTGGCAGGACTAATATTCGTCGGATTTAAGACCGCACCATTCTTTATATATCATTACAGATACAGTGTTGCGGGAAAAGATGATAAGCTTATCCTGAAATATTCCAGACTTATCTCAAAGGCTAAGAAGAAAGATGGCCGGATGAAGGGACGAATCAACTACAGAACGCAGATAAGATATATGGTAAAGAATTATACTGAAAGCGGCTGGGATAAAGAAAAGCTTACTGATATATTTGAGAGAGCGGGATTCTCCGACAAAGCTATCAGCGATACGGATTATAAATATGCCGATGATTTCCTTAATTCGATCCATATAGTAAAACAATAAATAACATAACAGAAGACAGAGGTTTGACACATGAAGAAAGACAGTAATATCAACAAGAAATTAATTGCATTGATGATAGCCTGGGTACTTGGCTCCGGAGTGGGCTGGCTGATAGCGGAATACGTTATAAGGGCAGTATAGGGGGAGCCGGAATATGAATGACAGAAAAGGACTGAATTTAGGATACTTCGGTTTTATACTATTAATACTTGTTGCATTTAACGGAGGAGCTATTCTTACATTCTTCCTGAGATTTAACATGCTGGCGGAAAGACCTTATGATCCGATAAGGGTAAAATGGACTGATGAATCCGGAGATATCTATGCGGATCAGATGGCGGCTGATGAAGGGATTCTCTATGACCTGTATGTACCTAAGAACATAGACACTTCGAAGGAACATACATTTATCATGTATATTCACGGAAGTAATTTCTCCAGCGGAGATAAGAGTGACGGAGCGCTTATATGTAAATACTTTGCTTCAAAGGGATATGTGGCGGCATCGGTTAATTATTCTCTTATTACACAGGACAGTGGGAATACCATATCAGCTTCGGCAGATGAGCTTTACAGGACTGCGGGTTCTGTGGTGGCAAGATGCGGTGAGCTTGGTATCAGATTCAAAAATATGGCTGTAAGCGGAGTGTACGGAGGCGGAACTATGGCGCTTCTCTATGCGTATAAGAATCCGGAGAAATCACCAGTACCGGTAAAACTCGTATTTGAGCAGACAGGGCCCACAAGCTTTAATCCTGATGACTGGGGATATTCGGGAGAGGAAGCGGTCCAGCTGGTGAACCTTATGACAAACGGAAGCTTCACAGTTGATGATATAGGAAGTGAAGCATATATCAAAGCTTATAAAGATATATCACCGGAATCCTATGTGAATAATAACGGTGTCTCGGCAATCCTTGCATACGGATCGAGAGATAAGATAATCCCGATATCCATGCCGCTTAAATTCTCGGGTGCGTTGAGACAGACAGGAGCGGACTGTACTATAATCGAGTATTCCAAGTCCGGTCATACTATGGCTCTCGATAGTGATAAGAACAAAGAATATTACGATACGGTTGATAGATATTTGGAGAAAATTGTGGTAGAATAAGAAAGGTCGAACCGGAAGAATCTTGACTCAGTGAGAGAAACCGGAACAGCTGCGACATAATATATTATTTCAGGAGGTTAAAAATGGGAGCAGAAGACATCGGAAAGAAGATTGAAGAGGTAAAGGCAAAAATCGATACCGCACTTGAGAAGACAGATATCGATGATAAGATCAAGGCTAATGCCGGAAATATCAAGAAGGGTGCAGGAACAATTCTTGATAAGACGGATATCGATGATAAGATCATTGATAAGGCTAAGGAAGTTGTCGGAAAGTTCAAGAACGGCAAGGAAGATAATGCTTAATTAAATCGATAAGATAATGCTTGAAATTATCTTTAAAAGAGTGTATTATAACTCAGGTGTCTGAACGGCAGATGTTTCGTATGTCGGAGCATCTGCCGAATACAGACTGAAGATCAATCATATAAAATTATATATCGGCGTGTGGCTCAGCTTGGTAGAGCGCTACGTTCGGGACGTAGAAGTCGCAGGTTCAAATCCTGTCACGCCGACACTGTATTATCAAGGCTTCCGAGATTTTCGGGGGCCTGTTTTTTATACTTTTGAGATCGGTATTGCCCAAATACTCGTATGGTGACGAGGATATTATTTTATTGTCATGACTGACTGAGATAATGATTTAAAACCTTTAGTCCCGATTTATAAGCTTCGGGATTATGTTCCGAAATAAGAGACACACGGATAGCAGGAGGGATATCGCTGTTACCGACAACGAATCTCTCAGCAGAGTATATCTGTATTCCCAGTTCCGATAGTTCTTTTTCCGCTACGGAAGGATTTACATTTTTTTCATCCGGAATAAAGACCCATCTTAGAGGGCAACAACTGTTTCCGGAAGACTTGAGTCCGGTACAGATCTTATCAAACAATCTATTCCTGTCCTTAACTTCTTTGATTCGGAGTTCGCGTATCTTATCGAAGATGCCGATATTAACCGTTCTTGTAAAAAGCTGCATCATAAGTGCAGGCGGTGTAATGACAATAGAATAAAGTGTGTTTGAAACAGCCGTGTAATAGCGTTCCGGAACGTGTATGACCGCAAGACGGAGTCCGGGTGAAAGTATCTTGGATACGCTGCCTATCATGATACCATAATCCGGTGCAAAGGAAGATATAGGTGGAAGCGGCTTTGACATGAACAGAGAATATATGCTGTCCTCGATGAGAGGCAGCTTCTTTTTATTTATGTACTCTGCAATCTCTCGTCTGGTATCGGTATTCATCAGTTCGCCGGATGGATTGTTGAAGTCCGGTATCAGATAGAATCCCTTTACGTCATGATTCTTTACCACATAATCCAGAGATTTTGCTGTGATGGAATTTTCATATACGGGCAGAGGTATAACCTGAATACCCAGTGAATTTGCGGCTACTTTAAGACCGGGATAAGTCACGTTAGTGGTGGCTATCTTATCTCCGGGTGAAAAGAGTGCCGAAAGAATGGTAAAGATGGCATTCTGACTTCCCGAGGAAAAGAGTATGTTCTCCTTACTTGATTTAAGACCGTAGTAGTTGAACCATCTGACAGCTGCCTTTATCTGCAGTTTGTCATACTGTACCGGAGCGTACTGCATAAGTTTGTAGAAGTCCGGTTCAGTGACAATCTCTTTGAGGTAGTTTGTGACGAGTTGTTCTATATCGGGATTCGGAAGTATAGCGCCCATTTCTATTATCTTTTCCGAAGCTTCACGAATGGTAAGCATTCCCTGAGTAGCCGCATCCGATGAGATAAATGTACCCCTGCCCACAATGCTGCATACGAGACCGCGCTGTTCGCAAAGTTTAAATGCGCGAGTTATGGTACTCAGGTGAATATCTAGATAATCAGCCAGCTCTCTCTGAGGAGGAAGCTTGGTGCCCGGTGCCAGACGGCCTTCCAGAATATCCGTCTTAAGTGTGTCCGCAAGCGCGATATATATAGGTGTTTCGCTGTTTCTGTTTATTACGGGTTTCCAGCTCATAGGATAATTTTCAAATGAATTAACAGGCATAATATCACTCTTTCATGTGTTCCGGATTTAGGATTTCAAGATAATTGTCTTGAAGACAATTTTAATATTGTATTTACGTAATTGCAATGATAGATTATTCGAAAAGATTTAGGAGGACGTAAATATGTTTGAAGAGAAAATATCCGAATTGAGTAAAAGCACACCGGCATCATTTATCCGAGCCATTCTTAAGACTACGGAGAATGCTGATGTCATATCTTTTGCCGGAGGTCTTCCGAATCCGATTTCATTTCCGAAGGAAGAGATTCAGGAGTCCACTAACAGAGTTATAGAGCAGTACGGAAGCAGGGCTTTTCAGTATTCGCTGACAGCCGGACTTCGTGAACTGAGAGAATATATAGCGAAGCATCTGAAGGAAACTCAGGGGATGGATGTTACGCCCGATGAGATAATAGTTACCACAGGTTCCCAGCAGGCACTCGACCTGATTGGAAAAGTACTGATCAATCAGGGAGATACGGTTATAATGGAAGAACCTGCATATCTTGGAGCTATTCAGGCCTTCAGTCAGTACAGACCCGACATAAAAACCATCACGCTTCATAGTGACGGTATGGATATGGAGAAACTGGAGGAGACGTTGAAGAATTCAAATGCAAAGTTCATATATACAGTTCCGAATTTCCAGAATCCGAGTGGACTCACCTACTCTGCGAAGAAGAGAGAGACACTACATAAATTATCGAGACAGTATAACTGCATCCTGGTTGAAGATGATCCTTACGGTGACCTGAAATTTGACGGAAAGCCATACGGTTATATAAGCAAGAAGGAGTTTGAAGGAAGTATACTTCTGGGAACTTTCTCCAAGACCGTAACTCCCGGAATGAGGATTGGATATATGATAATCCGTGATCCGGAACTGAGATTCAGAATCAATACCGCAAAGGAAGCTGCGGACCTGCATTCAAATGTATTCTCCCAATATATCCTCTGGGATTACCTTACACACAATGATGTACAGGAGCACATATTAAAGATAAGAGAGCTTTACAGAAGCCAGTGCAACGCTATGATAGCCGCAATGGAATCGGCTTTTCCGGAAAGCGTTACATTTACCAGGCCGGAAGGCGGTATGTTCATATGGGCAACCCTGCCTAAAGGAATGATTGCTCTGGACCTTTTTGAAAGAGCAAGAGAAGAGAACGTGGTTTTCGTTCCGGGAAATCCTTTCTATGTTGACGGAAGGGCGGCCGGTAACATGAGACTTAACTATACAAATTGTGATGAGAAAACCATTACCGAAGGAATAAACAGATTAGGAAGCCTCATCAGAAGTTACGGTAATTGATCTTTGAATGCAATTGATTTGTTATGAATAAAACTGATGAACGAGGCGTCGATACCTATAGGTATCGGCGCTCTTGCTTTCGTTATGATAAGTCTTGGAAATACGTCGCAATCTGTTATAATATACCGTGGTGAGTCAAAAATTTGACGTGATTTTTCTTGAAAAGAAGAAGTGGAGGTACTCTTATGATATGTCCTAATTGTGGGGCTCAGTTACCTGATACAGTACAGGCGTGCTGGTCATGCGGATATGTATTGAATCAGGGCGGAAATGTGTCACACAACAATATGCCGAACAACATACCAAACAATAGTATGCCATACAACAATGCGCAGAATAACAATCCATACAGCAACGTGCAAAATAATATGCCGAATAACATTCCAAACAATACATCGTACAATAACGTTCCCAATAATGCACCATACAATAACATTCCGAATAGTAACGTGCCGTATAACAATGTAAATCCGATGAATCCTCAGCCGATGTATAACTATAATAATCAGGCACCCAAGCAGGATAAAGGACTTAAGACGATCATCATAGTTTTGAGCGTGGTTTTTGCTGTGGCTGTAATACTTGGGTTTGCTATATGGATGATAAACAGACAAAAGAAGAATGATAAGTCTTCTGAGCAGGCAGGAAATACGGTTACAACGAAAACAGAGGACTCGACAACAGAAAAAACAGAGGATGTTACGACAGAGAAAACGGAGTCGGAGAATAAATTTGCCGATGAAAAGGTAAACGATTACACCATGGGATCGATGACATATTCAGTACCTGACAGATATCTGGGTGACGGAATACCAAACGAAGAAGGATATGTATATTTTTATTATGAAGATGTTATGGTGATGGTAAGTAAGGAGACTGCAACTGTCGATATAAAAAACCAGATAATGCAGGATTCTATTGTAGAGGGATTTTTTGCGGAATTAGGGGAACCGACGGATGTTGAAAAGATAAGAGACATAAAAGTTGACGGACAGGATGCTTTTGAATTTACGGGTAAAGTGGAGTATGCCGGTGAAGCTATGTGTATCGATGCATATATTATTCAATGTGCCGGTACATGGTATGAGGTTGTTTATAAAGACAATACATCATTAGATAACAAGGCAGACTTTGATAATCTGATAGATTCAATTGAATTCTCAGAAGATTAATATGAGATACGATAATGAATTTTGATACATGTGATGAAAATGTAATACTCGGATATGCCGGTGCACTGCTCGGAGGATTGATCGGTATTTCGCTATGGATATTCTGCGGATACTTTGGGATTATACCGGGAATAGTGGGTTTTATCTTTGCGTATCTGACGATAAAGGGCTATATGCTCCTTGCAGGCAGCATTAGCAGACAGGGCCTGATCGGATGCATAATCATCTGTATTTTGCTTATCATATTAGCTGAGTTCGGAGTGGTCATGCTTACTATGTTTATTGACAGGAATATCAGGAACCTTCCGGAGATCATAAAGAGTGTACCCGGGTTTATCCGTTCCGAAAAACTGATACTGAAGATGGTAAGAAATATACTGGTCGGTATATTTACTTTCGGTGTCGGATGTTTCGGTATGTTTTTCAGGTTGTGGAATGATACCCGTCAGGGACCGACTGAAAATGCAAAGATCGATAACGGACTGGATATATGGGGACCATATAAAATGCCGGAGAGAAAAGAAATTCCCATAAAAGGAAATATGAAATGGGTCATCCTGATGGTAATTGCTGCTATAGTATTTGTGATAGGAATGACTATATGGAGGATAAACATTTAAGCCATGAATGATTTCAGACATATAGGAATAATTATCCTTTCGATCATAGTTATGGGCGAGATATTATGGATGTATTCTCCGAAGAATAAAAAGGGAATCGGCAGATATATAAAACTACCGGACGCAAAAAGTATAGCTATATTTATGGGGTTGATGTTTGGATGCTTTTTGATATTGTTCGGATCAATTCTTGTTATTGATTTAAAGAGTGACGGTCCATATGTATTCAGGGATGAGAAGACTGATCTGAACAGTGAAATGCAGAGAGGAAATATTCCGGAGATGGGAGGGTTTGTTTCCGTAAAGTTCGATGAGGTCGGTGAGCCTTTCTTACCCGAAGGCAGGGAAGGCATGTATTATCCGATTGTTATATATGACGGAGCCGATGACAGTGAGAAATCGGTCTGCGCAATTCATGTAAAAGAGAGTGAGATAAGTACTGTTGAAAAGTACAAGGAAAATCCGGAAGGTGTACTTGAGTATTCCGGAAGAATACTGGAAATAAACAATTATTACGATCTTTATACTCAGACAGTTAAAGATTCTGAAATGCTCGGAAACGGATATTATGAGAAAAGATTTGTTATAGATGCCACTGCCGATAAGGAAAGCGTAAAGAAACGATTTGCCTTCTTCGGGATTTGGACGCTTGTACATACTTTCGGCATAATAGCATCGATTGTGGACTATAAAATCTATAAAAATGGGAAACTGAAGCAAAAAAACAGTGTTTTTAGAGAAAATTTGTTAAATATGCCGACGATTATATGTTTGACATAGATCGTCGGTTTGAATATAATATTTATATAAAGTTCATATTGTTGGCAAAGCAGTGGAAACGCTGTGACGCAAAGCTAAAGGGCCTAAAGATTAAAATATGGCAGCCAGTTGCAATTATTCAAGCATCAGACTGGTTCGGCGGGCCAATCGGGGTGCTGTTTTTTTACTCAAAAACAGTTCCTGCTGAACTTTGTTAGTAAATTATAGTTATATATCAATATTGAGGAGGAACAAAAAGAATGAAGTGTCCAATCTGTGCTACTGAAATTTCTAACACAGTTACATGTTGTCCGGTATGTGGAAGAATCATTGAGGCTGAACAACCTAAGGATACAGCAGCAGCTGTAAATGTAAATACAAATGCAAGTGTTGATGCAGATGTATTTTCTATAGATGACGTTCTTAAACCGCTCCCTGTGGAAATATCACAGTCCGAAATATTAAAGAGTATGATGAAATATAATGCACAGCCTGTAGAGGAAGAGGAAGCTCCTGGACTGAAGGAAGAAGCAGTAGCTTCGCAGGAAGAACAGCAGAGCGAAGCTCCGAAATCAAAAGGCTATTCAATGCGTATAGACTCAAAACCGCAGGATCATAAGCCACAGCAGAATATGAGCACACAGGGACAGCCTGTAATTAACACAGAGACACCTGAACAGAAAAAGAAAATACCTATCATGTCAAAGCTTGGACAGTTTGTAAAGCTCAGACATGCATAGAATCAGAGTAAAGACGGGTTCATCTTTCGGGATGAGCTCTTCTTTTTTTTCCACCGGATTAAGAAATCTGATATAATGAAAACTGCTACATAAGATCAGAAAGAAGAACGGATATGAGAATTTCAGAAAGTTGTGCTGTGTGTCTGTATGACCGACAGAAGAACAGAACCGATAATGCAGAATACCTGGCCGAGATAAAAAAGATTTTAGATAATCGAGGAGAGAATGATACCAGTCCATATATGGTATATCTTTTTAATAAAGTTCATATAAGATACTTTGGTAAGAGCTCGGATTACAGTGATATTAAGAGACATTATAATGATCTTGTTCTCGGAATGGAGGATAAGATAAGACGTGAGATAGAGAGTGCAGAAGATCCGCTTGCAAAGGCTCTTATGATGGCTCGTATAGGTAATTATATTGATTTCGGTGCCATGGATAACGTAGATGAAGAGGAGTTCCTCGGACTTATAGGCAACGCTGAGATGAGAGAAGATGATGAGAAGACTTATAAATCTTTTCTCAGAGAATGCGGGAAGGCGAAGACTTTTTTACTTTGTTGTGATAACTGCGGCGAGATAGTTCTGGATAAGCTTATGATAGAACAGTTGAAGAAGAAATTCCCTGCTATTCATGTTAAGGCTATGGTCCGCGGCGGACAGATTCTGAATGATGCTACAGTAGAGGATGCTGTATACTCGGGACTGGATAAAGTGGCAGAGATTATTTCCAACGGAGAGCCTGTTGCGGGAACCATATATGATATGCTGCCGCAGGATGCAAAGGATACACTTGATACGGCAGATGTTATACTTGCGAAGGGACAGGGAAATTATGAATCCATGTCCGGACAGGGCAGGCATATATTTTATGAGTTTCTGTGTAAATGTGATCTTTTCATAACCAGATTCGAGGTTCCGAAACTGACCGGAATGTTTGTAGAAGAAAAGAAATACAAAGCCCTGATGTTTGATCTTTTCGAAACCCTGTTAAATAATTGCTCGATAGATTTTAATCGAGGATTAAAGTCTCTCTGGGAGCGCTATTATATGGATAAATGTTCCTTTGATGAGATAGTAAAGTTCGGTGAAGAACAGTTTGATCATATGACAGCACTTCACCGCGAAGGAAAAGAGTTTCCTTTTGTAACAGAAGAGCTCCCTCTCTATGCAAAGAAGTACGGAGGGGAAGTCGTGAAGATGGCTGCCGAGGAAGAAGCGGATTTTCTTATGAAATGCAATGACATGGAAGTATATCCGGGAATTACGGAGATGCTGGAAGAATGCTCCCGAAAAGGTATCCCTATGTATGTTCTGTCAAACAGCGGTTTTTCCGCGGAAGCACTTAAGGTGGTCCTTGAACGCTTAGGAATCGGACGTTACTTCAGCGGGGTCTGGTCGAGCGCGGATTTTGGACGAGTAAAACCATGCAGAGAAATCTTCGAGATGGGTATAAGCGAGATACTTACGGAACATCCGGAATATAAGAAAGAAGATATATTATATATCGGAGACACCTATGATACAGATGTTGTGGGAGCATATAATGCCGGTATAGATGCAGCATGGATCAATCGTAAAAATGCGGCAGATATCAAAAATTATGCGGCATATGAGATTAAAGATACTATTTATTTAAGAGAAATATTAAAGGAGAAGGCATATGACTGAATACGAGCGTATGGAAGCCGGACTTATATATGATCCGGGTGACGATGAGATACTTACCGAACAGATCAGCTATCTGGATAAGCTGTGGGAGTTCAATCAGCTTAAACCCTCGCAGTTGAAGGAAAAAGAGAAGTACCTAAAGGAAATGTTTGCCGAGTGTGGAGAAGGCTGCTTTATAGAAAGTCCGCTTCATTCAAACTGGGGCGGCCATCATGTACATCTGGGGGATTACGTATATGCAAATACGAACTTAACACTTGTGGATGATGGGCATATCTACATAGGCGACAAGGTAATGTTCGGACCGAATGTGGTGGTTGCAACTGCGAATCATCCGATAAATGCAGAACTCAGAGCCAGGGGATATCAGTATAACAAGGACATCTATATCGGTGAAAATGCGTGGATCGGCGCAGGTGTGGTTATAGTTCCGGGAGTTAAGATCGGTAAGAATGTCATTATCGGTGCAGGAAGTGTGGTCACAAAGGATATTCCCGATAATGTTGTGGCAGTGGGCAACCCATGCCGTGTGCTTCGGGAAGTCGGTGAACATGACAGAGAATACTTCTATAAAGAAGAGAAGATTGACTGGGAGAATCTTGGTTGATCAAATTTAATTGACTGGAAGAATCCCGGTTGACATAAAGTTGACGGCCTTAGAGCAGTGAAGTGATTCACTGCTCTTTTGATATTCTCGAGTTCACAATTTTTCAGCCCGAAATTCTTAAGTAAATAATTACATAATCCAGAATTCTTCGGTCTCGGACAGTATATTCTCTGCGGGAAGAACGGTTGCTTCTTCGATTGGTATTCCTGTTTTCTGCAGATAATACTTTATAAGATAATAACCCGTAGCATAACCTGCACAATAAGGAAGCCCGACCTTAGGGTAGTTCTGCATTTCGGCCATCTCATCTCCGTAAAGATAGGCAGTGATATTGTCGAGACCGGTGGCGTGAAGTCCGCCTCTTATGATCTCCTTTATAAGAGGTATGAGCTCTCTATCGGTTTTGGTTACCCACGGTCCAAGATACTCTTCACCGAACATGGATACGGCAAAGTTTTCTGCGAGACCTTCACTGACCAGCATTTCGCCAAGAGTTATATTATTGGTCCACCTGATGTGCTGATATCTTACGTTATGGTTTGTCTCATGGGCGAGTGCGGCGGGCAGACGGCGCATGGTTCCCTCACCGGGAACCAGCCAGGCCATGATGTACCCCGGGATACCTCCGTCACCGCAGTAGCCTTCATTCATGACAGTATAGGCGTTTTCGGGATTGGCGAGAAAGATGGAAAAGAGATATTCATCATTATGAAGTTCAATCCCGGCTTTCTCAAATCGTGCCAGAGAGTTCTCGATGGAAGCTTTGGAATTATCCCATAGAGTTTTATCTGCCAGGAGCTCTATTGCTTCGGCATAGGAACTGTCTATCTTGGCAGGGGGCAGGAGTCCGAGCATGGAGCTTGCCATTATGATGTCATATCCTCCGGGCGTCTCGGCTTTAAGAGGAATGTGATAGCAGTCCCATTTACCCTGGAAGGGCAGCATAAGCTCGTAGCGATATATATCATTTTTCCGATCCGGTGCAGCTTCCATGATATGTCTATATATGTCGGGTGAGTATAATGTTTTGAGATTCATGATATGTCCTCCGTAATTCTGATTTTTCAACTATTGTGGAACTATAAACTATTACGCAACGTGAGAGTCAAGAGGATTTTCCGGAAAATCTCTATCAAGAAATTTTTTCTGGAAATCTCTTGACAAAAAAATACTTCGGATATAGAATTAAATTACTTCGAAACAAGAAGTAATATTTCGGGCTGTATATATAAGGAGCTAAGATGAAGATAGAAGGATATGACATATCTGAAGACATATATCAGAAGATCGTCGGTTATATAGATGAGATAAAGGATCTTTTATCTTCTGACATATGGGAGAATATCTTCGTTAATCTCTCCAAGAACGAGATCCTTATCTTCTGGCTGCTATATCTGAAGAAGCAGGTGAATATGACCGAGATAGCCGATTATATTCATGTTCCTCTCAACACGGCCACGGGAATAGTGAGCCGGATGGAGAAGGACGGGCTGATCGAGAGAACAAGATCCAGCGAAGATAAGAGAGTGGTTCTCATCGTGCAGGCAGAGAAGGGACGACAGCAGTTTCAGAAGCTTTTCGTGAAAATGCTTCACTACGGAACAAAGATCTTCGATACCTTTACCGATGCGGAGATAGAACTGATATTCAGGATAATGGATAAGGTAAAAGCCGTTCTCAGGGAGGATAAACTTGAAGAGACAGCACCGAAGAAGGTAAGAAAGATAACAATCGAATAGTGAGTGTTCAGGGCAGCGGACGCGCTGCCCATTAGAAAAGATAAATACTTCGACAACGGAACTATTCGAAAGAGGAAATAATAAAGCGAGGGAAATGAGATGAAAAGGATATACATTTTTACAGGTAAGGGCGGAGTAGGAAAGAGCAGTGTTGCTGCTGCACATGCCATGAAGAGTGCCGGAGAAGGCAGTAAGACCTTACTCATGAGTACGGATATGGCACATAATCTGGGAGATATATTCGGAAGAAAGCTGGGAAAGGAAGAAGAGACAGTACTTCCGAACCTGGATATATATGAGATCGATCCGGAATATGTAATGCAGAATGATTTCAGCGAATTTATGGATTACGTGAAGAGGATACTGAGTTCTACCGGAGATATGGATGATATGGGTATATTGCCGGGAATGGAGGAGCTCTTTTCACTGCTTAAGATATCCGAGATTTATCAGACGGGTATCTACGACAGGATCATCGTTGACTGTGCACCGACGGGAGAAACACTCTCTATGCTGAAGTTCCCGGAACTCATGTCCTGGTATATGGAGAAGCTCTTCCCGATCGGAAAGGTGGGAGTGAGACTTCTGGCTCCTTTTTCAAAAAAACTTTTCAAGGTTGAAATGCCGAATAAGCAGGCGATGAATGATATCGAGAAAGTATATCTGAAACTTATGGATCTTCAGGAACTTTTGAAGAACCGGGATATCACAAGTGTAAGGATAGTTACCACACCGGAGAAGATGGTGGTTGAAGAGACCAAGAGAAATTATATGTATATGAATCTCTACAACTTCAATGTTGACGGACTCTATATCAATCGTATCCTTCCCCGTGATATAGATAACAGATTCTTTGACCGCTGGGTTGAGATCCAGAGAGATTATATAAAGTATCTGAAGGAGAGCTTTGCGGCGCTTCCGATCTATGAGATCCCGTGGTATGACGAAGAGCTAAAGGGCGAGGAAAATATCAGAAGAATTGTAAAGGATGTTCTGTCGAAGAAAGACTGTTTCGAAGTTAAGAATGTTACCGAAAGGGAGACATTTACCCAGACAGAAACAGGTTATCAGCTGGATGTTAATATTCCGGGAGCGGATAAGACAGATATAGATCTTTATCAGGCTGCGACGGATATAGTTATTAAGACCGGAAACTTTAAGAGATGCATACCGCTTCCGAATATTCTGAGAAGCTATGCGGTTTCGGGAGCAAAGTTTGAAGACGGAAGGCTGCATATCAGATTCGAGAAGGAGGATGAAGAAAATGATGATGAGAAATAATGAAGTTATATATAGATTAAGAGAAGCCGCAAGGTATCAGAGGAAGGCTGTACGCTGCCTGATACCTGACAGAATGAGCGGACATCTGGATGTAATAGGAAATGAGTTAAAGCTGATACTCACGGAGGCGGCTCAGGATATACTGAAGGACTGCGTCGGACAGGCACTCCGCAGAGATAAGAAAGACGTAATCGATGGCTTTTTAAAAAGTGAAGATGGGATTACCGGACCTGATTCAAAGAGAGAAGCCGATACAAAAAGAAACGGTTCAAAGAAGATAGATATATTATAGATTTTGTAAAGCGTTTAGTTTACGAGTGAAAGGATATTAAGATGAGAATTATTATATATACAGGTAAAGGCGGAGTCGGAAAGACCAGTATGGCTGCAGCGACAGCCTGCAGGATTGCGGAGGAAGGTAAAAAGGTACTTGTAATGAGTACGGATCAGGCTCACAGTCTGGGTGACTCCTTTGAAATGAAGCTGGGTAAGGAACCGACTCGTATAATGGATAATCTTGATGCTCTGGAGATAGATACGGTTTATGAAAGTGAAAAAACCTGGGGCAATCTGAAGAATTATTTTAAGGAGTTCCTGACACTTAAGGGAGGAAGCGGAATAGAGGTTGAAGAGCTGCTTGTGTTCCCGGGATTGGAGGAACTGTTCTCCATGTTTAAGATACTCGATATATATGAAAGCGGAAAGTATGACACACTTATAGTAGACTGCGCTCCGACGGGAGAGACTCTTTCTCTGCTTAAGTATCCGGAGAGATTATCGGGCATCATTGAAAAGGTTCTTCCGGTAAAGAGAAAAGGTATCAAGAAGTTCGGACCTATCGTAGAGAAAGTGACGAAGATCCCAATGCCGGAAGATAATGTATTCGATGATTTTGAATATCTTATGGACAAGATGCAGAGACTTCAAAGTCTTATGCTGAATAAAGATATAGTAAGCCTCAGAGTTGTTACTACTCCGGAGAAGATAGTGATAAGTGAGGCAAAGAGGAATTTTACCTGCCTGTATCTTTATCATTATAATGTAGATGCGATAATCGTAAATCATATATATCCTGAGGAGGCTATGGAGGGATATTTCAGCAAGTGGATCCGCCTTCAGGAAGAAGGACTGCGTGAGATAGAAGAAAACTTCAGCGAGGTTCCGAGATTCTATGTAGAGTTACAGAACAGTGAGATAAGAACCCTTCCGATACTCTGTGATCTCGGTTCGAAGATTTTCGGAGATACGGATCCGGACGAGGTTCTCTTCAGGAAGGAAATCTATATCCTGGATAAGGAGAACAGTTCACTTAAGATATATCTTCCGTTTGCCGAGAAGGATGAGATGAATCTCAGTCAGGTCGGAGGAGAACTTGTGGTGGGATTCCGTAATGAAAACAGACGTTTTCCGATACCGACGGATTTTACGGACAGAGAAATTATGGGTGCAAAGTTTGAAGAGGGATATCTGAATATCTGCTTTTAACAGAGTTGTGCTTTTACTGTGGACGATAATAAGGTAAATTATCCGGAGGAACTTTAAATTTCAATTGAAGAAAGTTCTGTATAGTTATTTACGACAGCCATGACACCCGGGTGATTCATCAGGGAGAGGTTATGGCTGTCTCCCGTTATACCGATAATGTGATTTATTCCCGCGGCTGCCGCAGCCTTAACACCGGCAGTGCTGTCTTCAAAGACAAGAATTCTATCGGTCGGCATATCCAGTTTCGATACAGCTGCAAGATAAAGATCTGGATGGGGCTTAAGCGGAATGTTACCCGCACCGATTATAACCTCTTCCCATTTAAACCATCTTTCAAGATTATAACGTTCAAAGTACAGATTCATATTTTCGAGATTTGCGGTGGTTGCGATACATCTTTTAACCCGTGCCAGAAGCAGATAGTTCAGGAATTCTTCAAGACCGGGAGCAAGCTGCACATCTTCCCTGATAAGCATGGTCCTGTATATACGTTCTTTCTCCTCCGACAACTGGAAGACCATGTTGTCATTCAGTTCATATCCGAGAAAGTATTCCAGGATCTCTTTGCCCGTTCTGTCTTTTATATGCAGAACCGTATCTTCATCGCTTACTTCTTTCATGGTAAGTTCCTCGATATAGAGTCTCCAGGCTTTATCATGAAGGGCACCGTCAAATATACAGGTCCCGTTAAAGTCAAATATGACAGCGATGTCACGATTCATTTTATCCATCAGATTTTGTTTATTATCCATAAAATATTCGGCTCCTAACAAGATTTTCTACATCAGAATAATAACATAAAAGTAACCAAATTAGTAACTTCCGTTAATAGTTACAAAAACGGACTCCATTTTCGTTAAGTTAGCGAATTGACACTTGAAGGAAATGAGAATAAAGTTCTAATTGTAGATTTGTGTTTAATAATATGAAAATGCGAGGTTATTATATGGGTAGCTTATGCAGAATTGTAAATGTATCAGAGGGCGTCGGAAAAGACAGAATGAATGCCCTTAAAACAAAGGGTGTTGATACTGTAATGAGTACGATCGTACTTAAAGCCGGTATATACGACAGTGCAGAGTCTATTATCGAACTTGGCAGCGATGCAGTCAGCCTCGGACTTAAATGGTGCGCCAGTCTCGGCCTGCTGTCTCTCTATGAGGAAGTTAAGGCAGAAACCGGAGCGGATAACAGGATGTTCGTAAGAAAGGCAGAGAGAGCGGGCTTCGAAAATATCCATAAGCTTTTTACAAAGCTTTCGGAAAACGGAGCGGTTCCTGCATTCATAAAGATAGATACGGATGTATTTAATGAGATTCAGGGGATAACACTTAGTTTTGAAGAGCAGACAAGAATGATCAACGCATGTATCAATGCGGTTAAGGCTGTAAATCCTGCTTGCAAGGTGATTCTCGCAACAAAGGACAGCTGTGATAACGAGAAAGCTAAGAAATGGTTTAACAGATTTCAGGTATCGGGCGGCAAGCCATTCGATATAATATCACTTTCTTATATTCTTGACGCCGAGACATTCTATGATCTCAGTATGAATATGAGCGATCTTTCCAGACGTTTTGAGGCAGATATAATTGTCGATATATCCGAGCAGGAGAATGTGAGTGAGGCAGAGATCGGACTTGAAGATCTCGACAGTGCAATTGCTATAGTACCCCTTGACAGAGGCTTTGGAACTGTTTATTCTGATAAGGGACTTGACGAAGCAACACTTGTTGCGTAATTTAATACAAAAATGTTCTTTGAAGAGTCACACCCGTTGGTGTGACTTTTCTTTGATTTGAACGAAAGGGTGGGGGAATGGCATTTATATACGAAACGCATCTTCATACCTGTGAGGCCAGCAGGTGCGGAAGAGCTCACGGAAGAGATTATATAGAATATATGAAGGATCAGGGATATAGTGGTATAATAGTAACCGATCATTTCTTTAACGGAAACAGTGCCGTGCCTCAGGACCTTCCCTGGCAGGAGAGAGTTGAAATGTATGTGAGCGGATATAAGGCCGCCGCTTCGGAAGCTGCCGATAAAGATTTTACGGTTCTTTTCGGAATAGAGTATAACTTTGACGGCGATGAATATCTGCTGTACGGAGTTGATGAGGAATGGCTTCTCGGTAACAGTGATATAATGTCTTTAAACAGAAGCGGGGTTTATAACAGGGTTCACGCTGCCGGCGGGATCATGGTTCAGGCCCATCCTTACAGGGAAAGAGATTATATAAAGAAGATTCATCTCACACCGTCCGTATGTGACGGCATAGAAGTTTATAATGCGGCTAACGGCGACAATATGAACGCTCTGGCATATCAATATGCGATGAAGCTTGGAGTGCCTATGTCAGGAGGATCGGACATACATTTCTTCTATGACGGACCTAAAGGCGGCATGATGTTCGATCATAAGATTGAAACGATAGAAGATTATATACATGCCTTTATGAACAGGGAAGGTACTCCGGTTGCTTTGGACGGCGGAAGAGCTGTAAAGGTAAGGAAAATGGAAAAGCTGGTTAATCCGGAACATGAAGCAACACTGGAAATCTGCATGCACGAGGAGTAAAGCAGAGCACCGTACAGAGGTGGAAGATGAAAAAGGGTTTTCCTAAAACGGATACATATATTAATAAGCTGACACTTCGTAAGAAAATGGTTCTTCTTTTTGTGTTCTGTGTGCTTATTCCGCTTGTTGTTACAGACGGAATAGTTATTTATAATGTATACAGGATTGCTAAGATCACACAGATGAAAGAGCTCGAGAGCGATGCCGAAGCCGTAAGATATGGTATTCAGGAAGGCCTGGAATATCCGGCGTCGGTGATAAGAAATATCTATAAGAATTACAGAATAGAGGAACTGCTCAACAAAAAGTATAAGACTGCACTGGATTACTATAATGAGTATGCGGTTTTCAAGAAAAACTCACTGTATGAGAGTATGCTCGGAAACGGTAACGAATCCATATCGATATATGCCGATAACGATACCATTCTTAACGGCGGTATGTTCTATAAATTATCTAATATAGAAAATGAAGAGTGGTACAAAAAACTCGGTGAAAGCGAAGGAATAGTTCTTATGTTCGTGTTCACCAAGGACAGAACGGAAACATTCTCGAAAAGAGCCATACTTCTGGTCAGGAATCTTGATAAACATCAGAATAACAGCTGCAAAAAAGTTATGAAGATGGAGATCAACTATCGTAATTTCCAGGACAGGGTTCTGAATGACAGTATAGAGTCGGAAGTATATATATGTCAGGGCGATAAACTCCTTATGACAAATACGGGAGGAACACACCTGAGAGAAACTTATACCTTCATGGATAAGGACCTGCATTACGATTACCGAAGGGATATGAGTCTGTACGGAACTACATACACTATTTATCTTAAAAGCCGTAACTTCAATTTCTTCGCACTTAATAAGGGATGGCTCGCTGTTATTATAGCACTTTTCCTGTTTAACCTGTTCCTGCCTGTATATATGATCAGAAATCTTGATAAGTCCGTAGCGAGAAGGATTCACAGACTCGACAGGATCTTCAAAAAGGCAGAATCGGAAAAGCTTATGAAGATCAACAAGAACAAGATTGACGGTGACGATGAGATAACTTCGCTTATGGTCAATTACAATAAGATGGCGGATCGGATGAACGGACTCATTCAGACGGTTTATGTAGATAAACTTCGCCAGCAGGAAAGTGATATTGCAAAGCAGAATGCGGAGCTTCAGGCACTGCACAGTCAGATAAACCCGCATTTTCTGTTTAACGCACTTGAAAGCATACGTATGCACAGTCTTATCAAGGGAGAGCAGGAAACTGCCGAGATGGTAGAGTATCTTGCGATGATGCAGAGGGCAAATGTCAACTGGCATGCGGATAATGTCTCAATCGGCGACGAGATGAAGTTTATAGAGGCTTATCTTAAACTTCAGAAATATCGATTCGGGGACAGGCTCAGCTATGATCTGGATGTGGATGAAAGCTGTAAAGATGTTTCGCTGCCGAAACTTTCCCTTGTAACGTTCGTTGAAAATGCATGTGTTCACGGAATAGAGAGTAAAACCGAACCGGGGTGGATATTTGTAAGAATTTATCCTGATAATGATAAGGTTGTTATAGAAGTTGAAGATACGGGATGCGGAATAGATGAAGAAGTACGCGACATACTTCTGTTTAAGATGAGAAACGCAAACATTGATCTTCTTAAAACGGGAAGAGGAATAGGAATGACAAATGCGTGTCTCAGACTTAAGATGCTTACCGGCGACAAGGTTACATTTGACCTTGAGAGCGAGGTTGGAGTAGGAACCACGGTAATCATCACTATGCCGCTAAGAACAGATGGAAATGATAATTCGTAGGAGATGATAAATTGCTTAAGGTTATGATCGTTGATGACGAGCCTTTTATCGCACAGGGACTTCAGGTTCTCATCAATTGGAAGAGAGAAAATTATGAGATAGCAAAAATAGCCGAAAACGGACAGGAAGCATTTGATTATCTGAAGGAAAACGACATTGATCTTGTTATAACGGATATCAAAATGCCTGTCATGAATGGTGTCGAGCTTCTTCGAAAAGTAAAAGAAGAGAAAATCTCCGACGCTTACTTTGTGATTCTCAGCGGCTATAATGATTTTAAATTTGCCCGTGATGCCATGCGTTACGGCTGTCTGGATTATCTGCTTAAGCCGATCAAGAAGGACGAACTTCTGGGAATACTCCGTAAAGTTGCGGATATGAATCAGGAGAGCGTGAAGATAGAGAAACATCATAAGGAAACCGAGACGGCATTTTTCCAGAAACATCTCATCACTCTTATAATAGGAAAATACGATGAGGACAGCCTTGACTATATAAAGAATAATATGAAACTTTCCGAAGGCGTGAGGTACGTCATTATAGAGGTTCCCGACGTTGATGAAAGCGAGGTGGCCGAGGGAGGCGTCATACAGTACAGGCATGATATGGATGTGGCCGCTGAACGGATAATGGGAGCCGATAAAAAGCATCTTCTCTTTGATGTTTCCCTGAATCACGGAAGCTATGACACCGGATTTATCTACTGTGATTATATGGCCGAAGAAAAGAACATGGATGAGATGGAATATATGATTTATCTTCAGAAGAATCTTGAAGAGTCACTCGGAAGGGATATCAGGATCATCGCAGGTAAAAAGGTTCCGGATATTGCATCACTTTCAAAATCATACAGTTCTGCCTGCATATTGATGTCGCAGGAAGTATTTCATGAATCGAGACCGGTCGTTACCTATGAGAAGGAAATGAGTGTCAATCCGGGAAAGGAAATGATATTCAAGAACAGTATCGATGAGCTTATCAGAGCCATCGAGCTGAATGATGAGGCTCTTATTCATAAGAGCGTAAATAATTTCTATGATGATATCGGAGCGGCCGGAGTGGGTAATTCCGTAAGCCTTAATATCAATTACCTCTTGTTCCAGCTGATCCATATGGCCGTAGAACTTGATGATGAGATAGATCAGGAGGAAATCCTTCACAGGATAAGTGAGAGCTCCTTTGATGACGGTGTAAGACGCGGAAGCAGTAAGCATATGTATAAGTTTGCCTGTGAATATGCGGAGTACCTTCAGCAGCTCAGAAAGAACATGTCGCATGGAATCCTTAAAGATGTCGAGAAAGAGATAAAAGAGAATTACAGTGAAAATCTGAGTCTTAAGAAATTGAGTGAGAAGTATTTCATCAATTGCAGTTACTTAGGATCGCTTTTCAGCAAGAAATACGGAGTATCCTTTAAGGATTACCTTACGGATTACAGAATAAATGAAGCTGCCAAGATGCTTATTAACACAGACGACAGGATCGTGGATATATCATCTGCGGTAGGCTATAAAAACAGTGATTATTTCATCAGAAAATTTATAGAGATAAAAGGCGTGACTCCTTCGCAGTACAGAAGACAGAAAAACGCAGAGTAGTTTACATAAATAGTGAGTGGTTGACATAACTAAAA
>DEFA01000017.1:89635-95667 GCA_002350525.1 Lachnospiraceae bacterium UBA2864
GGCGCTTTAGGGGATTTTTTATATATAATTTTAATAAAACATAAGAAAAAATTAAGAATTTGTAGGGTCTTTTTTGAGAGTTTGTGGGGGGCGAAGATATGTTTTCTGGAATATAATTAAATCACCTAATTGCCCGAACAATGGGTATCATACAATTTTTTAAATCAAAAGGAGGTTTAGTATGAAGAAGTGGGCTAAGAAGCTGACAACTGTCGGCCTCACTGCAGCTATGATGGCAACTGCACTTTCAGGCTGTGGAAATGGTGATAATGCTACTACAGAGGCAGCTAAGGATACAGAAGCTGCAACAACTGCTGCTACAGAGGCACAGGGCGGTAGCGAAGAGGATACCACAGAAGCTGCTGCATCAGGCGATATCAAGGAATTTGATATGTTCATAGCAATGCCTGGTACAGAGATTAACGATGACAACGAGATTCAGCAGATCATTGCTGAGAAGACAGGTGTCAAAGTTAAGGAGACATGGCTTACAGGTCAGACAGATGCTGAGGCAATTGGAACAATCATCGCAGGTGGTGATTATCCTGACTTCATCAACGGTGGAGATGCTATGATGCAGCTCTATGATAACGACGTTCTTATTCCATGGGATGATTATCTTGATAAGTATCCGAATCTTAAGGCGTTCTACACAGATGAAGAGTGGGATAAGTTCCGTATGGATGACGGTCATATCTACTGGATGAACGTTTTCGGAAATACTCTCGGTGAGTCTAAGACAACAACTCACAATGATGAGGCTTTCTGGGTACAGGCTAAGGTTCTTGAGTGGGATAACTATCCAAAGATTGAGACACTTGACCAGTACTTCGATCTTCTTGAGAGATACTATGCTGAGCATCCGACACTTGATGACGGAACAGCTATTATCCCTTACACAATGCTTTGTGAGGACTGGAGATATTTCTGTATAGAGAATGCTCCTGAGTTCCTTGACGGTTATCCAAACGATGGTTCTGTAATCGTTGATAAGGAAAACCTTAAGATTGTTGACTACAATACAACACCAACAGCTAAGATGTATTTCAAGAAGCTTAACGAAGAGTATGCTAAGGGTATCATCGATGTTGAGTTTGGTACTCAGACATATGATGAGTACATCGCAAAGCTTTCAACAGGTAGAGTTCTCGGTATGTGCGATCAGAACTGGGATTTCAACTTTACTATAACAGATTCATTCAAGCAGTCAGGACTTGATAAGGAAGGCTGCAACTACATTCCTCTCGGACTTACAGCTGAGGCAGGAATGGAGAACAGATGGCACACATATGATGATACACTTAACATGTCATCAGGTGTAGCTATTACAACAAGCTGTGAAGACGTTGAGGCTGCTTTCCAGTTCCTCGATGACCTTTGCTCACAGGAAATCAGAGACCTCAGATTCTGGGGTGTTGAAGGTGTAGACTATGAAGTAGATGATGATGGATACTTCTATCGTACAGAGGAGATGAGAGCTAAGTGGTCAGATCCTGAGTACAAGGCATCACACATCTGCCAGTACAGCTACATGCCTCAGTATCATGGAACATCAACAGATGGAAAGAATGCTAACAAGCCGGAAGAGCAGACATCAGAGTTCTTCGATACACTCGCTGAGCCGGTTGTTAAGTGTTTCGAAGCTTACGGCGTTACAACATATCCTGAAATGATCGGTTCTGTAGTAGAGAAGAATGGACCTTGGTTCCCAATGTACTCATTCTCAAACAACATGACAACAGATACACCTGGTGGTGTAGCTTGGGTTAAGATGGGTGAGACAAAGCATGAGTGGCTTCCAAAGGTTGTTATGGCTTCTGACTTTGAATCAACATGGAATGATTATATGGCAGCATATGAAGCATGTAATCCTCAGGACTTCCTGGATGAGATGCAGGCTGAGCTCGAAAGAAGAGCTGGACAGTAAGATAAAAAATTATTGAAGGGGGAAAGCAGTCATAGAAATATGGCTGCTATCCCTTTTAAAAAGTGGGAGAAACAGTTATGGCTAAACCAAAAACTCAAAAAATTGTCCAGCCAAAAGTAAGGTGGTCTTCTAAAGAGGTCAAAAGACAGTGGCCTCTTCTTGCCTGGGCGGTTGTATTCTTCGCTTATGGAATTGTTTTTCATTACATTCCGCTTGCCGGCTGGGTAATGGCATTTCAGAATTATAAGCCTAAGACAGGATTGTTTCATTCGAAGTGGATTGGACTTGCTAAGTTTAAGTTCCTTTTTTCGGATCAGGTATTCCTGAGAGATATCAGAAATACACTTGCAATGGGTGTACTTAACCTGGTTGCTACATTTGTTATGGCTATACTCTTTGCAATTCTGTTAAATGAGCTTAGATCAAAGGGTGGTAAGAAAGTCGTACAGACTATATCATACCTTCCTCATTTCCTTTCATGGATTATAGTTACGGGAATTCTCCATGATGCACTTTCGTCATCTGGTATTGTAAATGAGGTTCTTACGAATCTCCATATTTTGAAGCAACCGATTAACTTTTTTGCAGAAACCAAATATTTTTGGCCAATTGTTGCATTTGCAAATGTCTGGAAAGAAACCGGATGGAATGCAATCATTTATCTTGCTGCTATAACATCTATCGACCCTAACCTCTATGAGGCTGCTGAGATTGATGGTGCAGGAAGATGGGGCAAGATTCGACATATCACACTGCCTTCACTGAGGCCGACTATTATGATACTCCTCCTCATGAACATAGGATGGGTTCTTAATGCGGGTTTCGAGGTACAGTATATCCTTGGAAACGGTCTTGTAAAGCGTGTTTCAGAGACAATAGATATTTATACACTTACATGGGGAATCAGTCAGAACGACTATTCTCTCGGTACTGCTGCCGGTATTTTCCGAAGCGTCGTATCCATAGCGCTTATTCTTATAGCCAACTATGTTGCTCGTAAGACCGGCGAAGATAAATTGTTCTAAGGAGGTTTAAAATGGGAAGAAATAATTCTGAAGAACAGTTTGTGCCGGGAGTGGAGAGCGGCAATGGCGGTTCTTTTGAAAAAATGCCAGTTCCGAAACCGACAAAATATAAGAAGACAACCGGAGATAAAGTATTTTCGGTATGCAATATTATTTTCATGGTGTTGTTTGTTACGATAACTATATATCCGATCCTTAATACACTTGCCATATCCTTTAATGATGGTATTGATGCGGTAAAGGGTGGTATACATCTTATTCCAAGAAAGTTTTCGTTAAACAACTACAGATCGGTATTTGCTATGAGAAATCTTACAACAGGTCTTTTCATATCTGTTGCAAGAACAGTACTTGGTACTCTTATAGGTCTTTTGTTCAATGCGATACTTGCATTCCTTGTCAGCCGTAAGAGGTTCCTTCTTAAAAAATCCCTTACTGCATTCTGGGTAGTGACAATGTATGTAAACGGTGGTATGATACCTGTACTGCTTCTTTATAAGAATCTGAAGCTCACAAGTACTTTCTGGGTATATATTATTCCGGGAATCATTTCAGCATTCAATATGCTCGTTATGAGAACATTCATGGAAGGTATCCCTGATTCACTTGAGGAAGCTGCTCAGATCGACGGAGCAGGATATGGAACAATCTTTATTAAAATATTATCACCGCTTTGTAAGCCGATGTATGCAACCATAGCTCTTTTTATAGCCGTTGGCCACTGGAATTCATGGTTTGATACAATGCTTTACAACAGACTTTCGACAGAGTATACAACACTTCAGTATGAACTTATGAAGCTTCTTTCATCGGTAACAAGTCAGTCAAGCAAGTCTGATCCGAATTCGGGTGACGGAGCAAACATACAGCCTGTATCTGTAAGAGCTGCTGCATCTATAGTAACTATGGCACCTATAGTATGCCTTTATCCGTTCCTGCAGAAATATTTCGTTTCGGGACTTACAATCGGTGGCGTTAAGGAGTAATATAAGGTGTCTACAGTTAGGACTTATACTAACTATCTGAATAAATTCGGTATATCCGATGAGGATGGCCGTGCAAGATGTAATGAGATATTTGATACTATCTTTTACGGTTCGGACAGCGAAAGATTCTATCAGGCTGTCGACGACGATATGGGTTATATCGAAGATACGGGAAATCATGACGTACGCACAGAAGGCATGTCTTATGGCATGATGATGTGCGTACAGATGGACCGTCAGAAAGAATTTAATCGTTTATGGAAGTGGGCTAAAACCCACATGTTTCTGAATGAAGGGCCTAATAAGGGTTACTTTGCGTGGTCGTGCCGCACCAATGGCGAGAAAAATGCCTGGGGAGCTGCACCGGACGGAGAGGAATTCTTTGTAATGGCTCTTATTTTTGCTGGTAACAGATGGGGGAACGGAAGTGGAATATTCGATTACCACGCCGAGGCAGGTTCAATCCTCCATACTATGATAAACAAAGGCTATGACGGAACAGACGGACGCGCTATGTTTGACAGGGACACGGGATATATTAAATTCGTAGCCGAACTTGATTTTACGGATCCTTCGTATCATCTGCCTCATTTTTATGAACTCTATACACAGGTTGCCGATCAGACCGACGCTGAGTTCTGCAGGAAAGCAGCTGCGGCAAGCAGGGAGTTTTGGAAGAAAGCCTGTCATCCGGTGACGGGACTTAATTCGGAATATGCCAAGTATGACGGTAGTCCGATGAAAACGGATTATAAGCTGTTTGGCGGAAGACATGACTGGTTCTTCAGTGACGCATACAGAACAATACTTAATATTGCAATAGATACAGAATGGTTTGGACGAAGTGATTGGGCGGCAGAAGAAGCGCAGAAGTATCTCAGCTTTTTTGAAAGGCCCGAAAACAGAGATGATTGGAATCATATCTTCGAGGTCGACGGCCTGAAGATTGATACACCGGCACTGCATCCGGTTGCACTTATAGCGACGGGAGCTGCTGCACATGTGATTGTGGATAATGACGACTCACGCAAGTGGGCGAAAAGATTTATAGATACACTTCTCAGGGAAGGAGACAGAAGATATTATGACAATTGCTTATATTTCTTCTCCTACATGTTACTGAGCGGTAATTACAGAATCTGGTAGTACAGACCTAAATTAATAGACAGGATGGACGGAATAAATGGGTTTTCTTAGATATGATAGTGATTTTATGCTTTTTATCAGCAGATTGGCGGATCTTGCGTGGCTTAACATACTCTGCTTTGTATGTTCACTCCCGATCCTTACTTCCGGAGCAGCCATGTCTGCAAAGTATTATGTTGCCATGAAACTTGAGAGAGGCGAGTCGGTTAAAGTTACCAAAGCTTTCTTTCATTCGTTTAAGCAGAATTTCTTTCAGAATACGTGGGTTACATTTATTCTTTTACTCATAGTAGGTTTCTTCGGATTTGACTGGTGGCTTGTTATACTTAACGGAACACAGGTCATGAGCCCTATACTTATAGGACTTCTCGGAATATTTTCAGTAATGCTTGCACTGATAATATTCAGTATATTTCCTTTGCTGTCGCGATTTACAATGGGTACTTTCGCGGCATTCAGAAACGCACTCATATTCGGAATAGTGCATCTCCCGAGAGTTGTCATCGGATTTGCAGTCGTAATATCTCCATATATCATAAGTATCTGGTATTATAAGTGGGCCTGGCTGATCTGGCTTGGAATAGAGAGTATGGCTCTTTATTATAATGCGATCTTCTTCATTAAGAAGTTTGAGATTCTTGAGGAGAAGACGTTCGGAACAGTAGCAAATCCTTACAGAACTCAGAAGGAGATCGAAGAGGAAGAACTGAAGCCTCTTTTCGAAGAAGAGGGAGAGGCTTCCGAAGCTGAAGATGATTCCGAAAATGTTGAAGTCGAAAAGACCGGGGATAATTCGGATAAATCTGCTGACGCAGCTTCCGGAAAAAAGACCGATGAAGTTGGTACGAAGGACGAGAATAAGAGTTCGGAAGGTGAAAACAGAGAAGAGAAGCAGTCTGTGAAGAAGCCTTCGGAAAACAGAAACAAGAACAGTAACGGCGGAAACAA
>DEFA01000017.1:95756-165260 GCA_002350525.1 Lachnospiraceae bacterium UBA2864
GGAAACGGCGGAAACAAGAACGGAAACAAGAATGGAAACAAGAATGGAAACGGCGGAAATAAGAAAGGGAATGCCGCAGGTAAGAGTACAAAGTCAGTGGAGATGAGGTGAAAAAATGATTCACGGTCTGACTTTTAAGGAATACATAGAAGAAGAAAAAGAAAAGATCGGCGAGATGACCAAAGCCGAGAAAATAAGTTATTTTAAAGACTATTATCTTAAATACTGTATATTAGCTTTAGTGGGACTGGTACTGCTTGTATGGATCGGTATAGATCTCGGACGTGGATTCAGGCATACCATAGTCACGGGAGGCGTTATTGGGGTCCATTTGGATGATGAAGGAACAAAGTATCTGACGGACGATTATATGGAATATCTAGGAAAAGGTAGCTTTTCCAACAAGATTGATTTCGCGCCTTATATAATTCTTGATGATGAAGATTATCAGACTTATCTTGCATTTCAGGCGCAGATTGCAACGAATATGTATAATTATCTGATTACGACGAAAAAGGGACTTGCGTTTGTGGCACAGAGCGAGTGCCTTGCGGATCTGGATCCGATACTTGATTCCGAACTGAAAGCGGAGGTATCCGACAGGATATTCCGGGCGAAACTTGGGGAATCGGGTGAAGAGATAGCGGCTGCGATAGACATAAGTGATACAGCCTTTGTGAAAGAATATATAATAACAGGAGAACCGGTATATTTTATAATTACGGGAAAACCCGAAGATTATGAAGCAGGACTGAATGTTCTGAAATATATACTTCTTAAAGAATCTTAAAGGGCGTATCAATCACATGATACGCTCTTTTCGCTATGTAAAACTTTTTTTGCAACCAAATAAGCATGTTTAACCATTGACTATTTAAGCGAAATTTTATGAAATGAGGTAGGAGAAATGAGTAACAAAAAATTGCAGGGAATCAATCCTTATCTTCCGTCCTGGGAGTACATTCCGGACGGTGAACCGTACGTATTTGACGGCAGGGTTTATATCTACGGTTCACATGACATTTATGACGGGCATGTGTTCTGTATAGGCGACTATGTAACCTATTCGGCACCGGTTGATGATCTCGGAAACTGGAGATATGAGGGCGTCATATACGAGAAAACACAGGATCCGCTTAACAAGGACGGCAGAATGTGTCTTTATGCTCCCGACGTTGTAGTGGGACCGGATGGAAGATACTACCTCTATTATGTTTACGATAAGGTTTCGGTAGTGTCGGTTGCTGTGTCGGATTCACCTGCGGGTAAGTTTGAATTCTACGGATATGTTCACTATGAGGACGGAACGCTTCTCGGAGACAGAGAAGGTGATGAGCCGCAGTTTGATCCGGGAGTCTTAAGAGAGGGAGATAAGACATACCTCTACACAGGTTTCTGTCCAAGAGGAGATAAATCGAGAAGCGGCTCTTTCTGTTTTACACTCGGACCGGATATGCTCACCATCATCGAGGATGGAGTCAGAGTAGCACCGGGAATTGAGAATCCGGATAAGGGAAGTTTTGAAGGCCATGAATTCTTCGAGGCTTCTTCAATCAGAAAAAGAGGAGATATATATTACTTTATCTATTCCTCAATCTGGATGCACGAACTCTGCTATGCAACGTCGTCTTCACCGAAGGGACCGTTCACATACGGCGGAGTGATAGTCAGCAATGCGGATATAGGAATAGATACATACAAGAAGGCTGATTTTCCTTCAATGTACGGAGCAAACAATCACGGAAGTATAGTTGAGATAGGGGATAAATGGTATATCTTCTATCATCGTCATACGAACGGTAACTGGTACAGCCGTCAGGGATGTGCCGAAGTTATTACGTTTAACGAGGACGGGAGTATACCACAGGTTGAGATAACAACTCAGGGACTGAATGGTGCGCCTCTTCTCGGAAAGGGAGTTCATCCGGCGTATACGGCCTGCAACCTGTTCACTGACGAACCGCATTTATATATCGGAGATGCCGGAGAGCCTACATTTAAGCAGAGACTTGATGAGGGCATGGAGAAACCGGAACCTTTTATCACAGGCATTAAAGATAAAACGACTATCGGATTTAAATATTTTGACTGCAAGGATATAAAGAAAGTATCTATCAGAGTGAGAGGATACGGAGACGGGTTCTTCAAGGTTAAAACAGGAATCGATTCAGAGGTTCTGGCACAGATGGAAGTCCATAATACCAATATCTGGACGGAATACAGCTCTGATATAGAACTTCCGGACGGAGTATATGCGATTTATATAACATATAGCGGAACGGGTTCATTACAAATGTTAGATTTTACACTTGACTGATTAAAGGGGGTTGCCATGAAAGCAGGAGTTAAGATAAATAGGGACAAGGTTATCAGCAAGATAGATGACAGAATCTACAGTTCATTTATCGAGCACCTCGGAAGAGCCGTATATGGCGGTATCTATGAGCCGGGACATGAGACATCCGATGATATGGGATTTCGTCAGGATGTTATGAAACTGATCAAAGAGCTTAAGGTTCCGATGATCAGATACCCGGGCGGTAACTTTGTTTCAGGATATAACTGGGAAGACGGTACGGGTGACAGAAGTAAGCGTCCTAGAAAAATGGAGCTTGCATGGAATTCAATCGAAACCAACGAAGTCGGAATCGATGAGTTTCAGGAATGGGCAAAGCGTGCGGATTCAGACATTATGATGGCCGTAAATCTCGGAACAAGAGGAGCGGATGATGCAAGAAATCTTGTTGAATACTGCAACTCCAAGACAGATACATATTATGCCGATATGAGAAGAAAGAACGGTTTCGATGAGCCTTTCGGAATCAAACTGTGGTGTCTCGGTAACGAGATGGACGGTGACTGGCAGATCGGAACAAAGAGACCTAAGGAGTATGCAAGACTTGCCTGTGAGACAGCTAAGCTTATGAAGATGGTTGATCCGTCTATCGAGCTTGTTGCATGCGGAAGCTCGGGTCCTCAGATGGAAAGCTTCGGTGAGTGGGAAGAGACAGTCCTCAGAGAAGCTTATGATCATGTTGATTATCTCTCGCTTCACAGCTATTACGGAAATCCGGATGACAACTCACAGGAGTATCTCGGATCCGCAACTATTATGGACAAGTTCATAAAGGACGTTATAGCTATATGCGATAAGATCAAGGATGAGAAGAAATCCGATAAGAAGATCATGCTCTCCTTCGATGAGTGGAACGTATGGTTCCACAGCGCAGAGCAGGATAAGAAGCAGGAGCCATGGCAGATAGCACCTCCGCTGCTTGAGGATATGTATAATCTTGAGGATGCGATAGTTGTCGGAGACCTTATGATCACACTTCTTAAGCATTCTGACAGAGTGAAAGTTGCATGTCTTGCACAGCTCGTAAATGTAATCGCACCTATCATGACAGTGACAGGCGGCGGAGTATGGAAGCAGACAATATTCTATCCGTTCAAGTATACATCGGTTAACGGAAGAGGAACGGCTCTTACAGCTGACATTCAGTGTGAGACCTTCAGTGCCGGAAAGACAGAGAATGCTCCTACAGTTGATGCTGTAGCCGTACTTTCTGAGGATGAGACAGAAATCTCTGTATTTGCCGTTAACAGAAAGCTCGGAGAGGATGCTGAACTTGATCTTTCGCTCGAAGGCTTTGAAGGATATAAGTTAACAGAACATATTTCCATGGAAGGCGAAAATCTTAAGGCAGGTAACTCAATCGAGAATCCTGATAAGGTCACTCCTGTAATTAAGTCTGTAGACGGAAATATCGTCCTTACAGGCGGTTCATGGAACTACTTAAAATTTACAAAATAATACGAATAGGAATTAATCATGCCAGAGTTTACAACAGACAAAAAAGTATATTTCACATGCGATGACACAACTCCTTCGGGAGCGGTAAAGATTGCCGATAAGGTAAGAGAGGATATCAGACTTGTAACGGATATCCTTCCGGAAGAAGTTAAAATCCTTAAAAAAGGAGAGAAGGCTGAGTTTTCGGATTCAGCTGTTACGATCGTTTTCGGACTTACTGACAGCACACTTATAAAAAATATCTGCGGCGAGACGGGCCTTGATATAAGTGCTGTATCAGGCAAGAGAGAAGTATACGGATTCTTCCCGGTAGAGAAGGGCATCGTTATAGTCGGAAGCGAGAAGAGAGGACTTATCTACGGACTATTCCATCTGTCGGATCTTATGGGAGTTTCACCGTTTGTAAACTGGTCTCTGGTAAAACCTGTGAAGAGAAGATTTGTTGTACGTCCGGAGGATGCCTTTATATCAAAGGAGCCTTCGGTAAGGTACAGAGGATTCTTTATAAATGATGAGTGGCCGGCATTCGGTAACTGGTGCATGAAGAACTTCGGCGGCGTCAACAGAAAAGCCTACGAAGGAATATTTGAGATACTCCTCAGAATGAAGGGCAACTATCTCTGGCCGGCTATGTGGGCATCCTGCTTTGCCGAGGATGGTCCGGGGCTTGAAAGCGCTGTCTTAGCCGATGAGCTGGGAATAGTAATGGGTCTTTCTCATCATGAGCCTTGTCTCAGACACGGTGAGGAGTACAGCCACGTAAGAGGAAAGGACTCAATTTACGGAGATGCCTGGGATTTCCGTTCAAACAAGGAAGGAATCACAAGATTCTGGAGAGACGGACTTAAGAGAAACGGTCATCTGGAAAATGTTATCACCGTCGGTATGAGAGGTGAGAGAGATTCCATGATACTCGGCGAGAAGGCAACTCTGAGGGATAATATAGAGCTGATAAAGGATGTTCTGAAAACCCAGAATCAGCTTATAGCTGAGGAGGTTAATCCGAACCTTTCCGAGGTTCCGAGAATGATCGCGCTCTATAAGGAAGTAGAGGCATATTATTACGGCGATGAAAACACGGAAGGATTAAAGCATACGGAGGATCTGGATGATGTAATCCTCATGCTCTGTGATGATAATCACGGTTATGTAAGAAGTCTTCCGGATGAAGAGATGAAGAGCCATAAGGGCGGCTTCGGAATGTATTATCACTTTGATTATCATGGTGAGCCGATATCTTATGAGTGGATCAACAACACATATCTCCCTGAGGTATGGGAAGAGATGACCACGGCTTATGAGAAGAATGTACGTGAGTTATGGATAGTAAATGTAGGAGATCTTGGGCTTCAGGAGATGCCGCTTTCGTACTTCCTGGATCTTGCTTATGACTATGATAAGTACGGTATAACAGCTCCGAATAATACGGAAGGGTATCTTCGTAAATGGATGAAACTCCAGTTCGGCGCTGCATTTACGGAGGAAGAAACCGATAAGCTCGCTGATATGTTTAACAGATATACGAGACTTATCCATAACAGAAGACCGGAACACTTAAACGATAAGGTATACCATCCGCAGAACTATTATGAGTCTTACAGAATTCTCGCCGAGGCTGAGGAGATCGAGAAGCTCTGCGAAGAGTTTGAGGAAAAATGTCCGGCGGAATGCAAGGATTCATTCACCTACCTCATTTCCTATAATGTGCTTGAGGCTATGAATCTTATAAAGCTCTGGATCAACAGAGGTCTCAATCACTATTATGCATCTATAGGTGCGGTGGCTGCGAATGATTACGGAAAGATCATAAAGGAAGCTTTAAAGCGTGATAAAGCACTTACCGATAAGCTGCATACGGCTGCGGACGGAAAGTGGTACGGGTTCGGATTCGGTCCGCATATCGGATTTAAACATTGGAATTGCGAAGAGATGGCAAATCCGATAGTCGAAGAAGTTATACCTGTTCCGGGTAAGGGACTTATGGCAGGACTTGTCGGCGAGACAGGAGCCTCGGCAGGACAGGATTGGACCGGAAAGAAACTGACAATAAGACAGTTCCTGAAGGGAGACGCACTTACGGATAAGCAGACTGCGCTTATCTTTGTAGCTTCCACAGGAGACGAAGACATAGATTATAAGATAGAGACGTCTTCTCCTGCACTCAGTTTCAGCAGGACAGAAGGAACTCTGTCGCTCGATAGATCATTTGAATATATTACGGTAGAAGTAGATAAGACGAAGATAGATCCGGATTCCGAGACTGCATTTTCAGTAGTCTATGACGGAGGAAAGATTGAATTTGCGGTTGAACCGAACATTATCAATCCGGAAGCCCTGAAGGAAATCGAGGCATCGGATGATAAGGGTATCTCATCTCTGGAAGAGAGAGGAATAGCCGTTATAGATGCCGCAGACTTCGTCAGTGAATCTCATAATACAAGCAATAAGGAGTTTAAGACAGTTAAAGCACTCGGAAGATGCGAGAATGCGGTCAAACTCTTTGACATTGATAAGGTGGATTATTCTCCTAAGGCTGACGGAAAAGCACTTGTAAATTACAGCGTTTACGTACAGAATCCGGGAGAGTATGAAATAATCTTCCAACTCCTTCCGACACATGCATATGAATTCGGAAAGAAGATCAGACTAGTCTACTCTGTAAACGGTGAGGACCGTACAGTACTCGAGTATATAACGGAAGATCTGAAAAACGGAGTATGGAACAGCTGGTCTGACGGAGTTATGTCTCATGTGAGACCTGTTAAGGATAGCTGTACGCTGGAAAAGGGATTCAATACCATAACATTTTTCGGCGAGGCTGAAGAGAATGTTCTCGAAAAGATCATTCTCGTGAAGAAGGGAGAAAGCCTTCTTCCGTCATATCTCGGCCCGAAGGAAAGTGTAAGAGTCTGAGGGTAATATTAATTTCAAATAGATTTAGGAGTATACGATTATGAAAATGTCATTTCGCTGGTATGGTACCGGCAATGATTCCGTATCGCTCTCCGATATCAAGCAGATCCCCGGAGTTGAAGAGATAGTTTGGGCTCTTCATCATAAGCAGCCGGGAGAAGTTTGGGAAAAGGAAGAGATACAGAAGGTTAAGGATGAACTGGATGAATACGGCTTCGGTATGGAAGTTGTAGAATCCGTAAATGTTCATGACGACATCAAGACAGCAGGCCCGAACAGAGATCTCTATATTGAGAATTACAAGGAGACTCTCCGTAATCTCGCAGAGTTCGGAGTAAAAGTTGTATGCTACAACTTCATGCCTGTTTTCGACTGGACTAGAACAGATCTTTTCCATCCTCTTCCGGATGGTTCGACAGCTCTTTACTATGAAAAGGATAAGATCAAACAGGATCCTGAAGAAATGGCTGAGTATATACTTCGCGAGTGCAAGGGATATACCATGCCTGGCTGGGAGCCTGAAAGAATGGCTCATCTGAAAGAACTCTTTAAGATGTACGAGAATGTGGATAAGGAAACGCTCTGGGATAATCTTAAATATTTCCTCGAGGCACTTATGCCGACCTGTCATGAAACAGGCATCAAAATGGCCATTCATCCGGATGATCCACCATGGGATATCTTCGGACTTCCGAGACTCCTTGTGGACAGTGATTCGGTAGACAGATTCCTCAGTATGGTTGACGATCCGTATAACTGCCTTACACTTTGCAGCGGCTCTCTCGGATCAAATCCGGCAAATACTGTTGCGGATATAGTAAGACGCCACACAGACAGAATAGCATTCGCTCATATAAGAAATGTAAAGCATTATCCGAATGGTGATTTCAGCGAAGCCTCACATAGAGACTGTGATGGTGATGTCGGAATACTCGATATAATCAAGGCTTATCATGATAACGGTTTTGACGGTTATATCAGACCGGATCACGGAAGACATATATGGGGTGAGAAGTCCAGACCGGGTTACGGACTCTATGACAGAGCACTCGGAATAATGTATATTCTCGGAGCCTGGGACATGCTTGATAAATTAGAAAATTAAGAGGACAGTAAGGTGAAGTTAAAGTTAAGCAGCATTAAAGAGGAGAAAGATGCCTGGAAAGCAGCAGGGGTCAATCTGCCTGAATATGATATTGAGGGAGTAAGAGCAAAAACAGCCGAAGCTCCGGAATGGATTCATTTTGGTGCAGGTAATATTTTCAGAGGATTTATAGCCGGTATAGCTGATAAGCTTATAGGTGAAGGTCTGATGACAACGGGAATCGTTGCAACAGATTCCTTCGACTGCGAGATTATAGATAAAATATATTATCCATACGATCTGCTTACTCTGTCCGTAGGTTTAAGACCGGACGGAAAGAGCGACAAGGCCGTGACAGCCGGAATCGGTGCGGCTCTTGCAGCGGATACAGAGCATTTCGAAGAATTGAAACGGATTGCCGCAGCACCGTCTCTTAAGATGGTATCTTTCACAATCACAGAGAAGGGATATGCGTGTACGGACATTTCCGGAAATATACTTCCTTTTGTGGAAAAGGATATAGAGGAAGGACCGCAGAATCCTTCCACAGCCCTTGGAATAGTTACGGCACTTCTGTATGAAAGATATAAGGCCGGACGTCTTCCGATTGCACTTGTCAGCATGGATAACTGTAGTCAGAACGGACGCAAGCTTCGTGAAGGAATCACCTTCGTGGCTAAGAAATGGGTGAAGAAAGCATTCATGGAGGAAGGCTTCATCGAATATATAACGGATGAGGAGACAGTATCTTTCCCATGGAGCATGATAGATAAGATCACACCGAGACCTGATGAGGGAATTGCAAAAGAACTCACAGCACTCGGAATTGAGGATATGAATCCAATCATAACCGCGAGAAATACATTTATCGCGCCTTTTGTAAATGCTGAGATCCCTCAGTATCTTGTCATCGAGGACAGATTCCCTAACGGAAGACCACCTCTTGAAAAGGCCGGAGTATATATGACCGACAGAGATACTGTCAACAAAGCCGAGAAGATGAAGGTTATGACATGCCTTAATCCGCTTCATACCGCACTTGCCGTATGCGGATGCCTTCTTGGATTTAACAGGATCTCGGATGAGATGAAAGATGATGACTTAAGAAGTCTTGTGTATAAACTGGGTGACGAAGGAATGCCTGTAGTGGTAAGTCCTGGAATCATAAGCCCGAAAGACTTTATCAGAGAGGTTCTTGAGGAGAGACTTCCTAATCCGTATATTCCGGATACGCCGCAGAGAATCGCAACCGATACAAGTCAGAAGGTATCAATCCGTTTCGGAGAGACCATAAAGGGCTATATGATGAAGGATGAATGCGATAAGATGGAGATAATTCCTTTTGTTATCGCAGCATGGCTTAGATATCTCATCGGAGTGGATGATGAAGGAAAAGAGATGAGTCTCAGCCCGGATCCTATGATGGATGTTCTGAAGTCAGCCATGGAAGGAATAACTCTGGGGAAACCGGATTCGGATATGTCAGGCATCAACTGGATAATGAACGGTGAAGACCTTTTCGGACTTAAGATTCGTGATGCCGGTAATATTGAAACTAAGATATATAAATATTTCAGGGAAATGCTCGCCGGACCGGGAGCGGTAAGAAAAACCCTCCATAGTCTTGTGAATTCCGAAAAGCAGTAGCAGATACGGCGGGAGGTAGGAAATGATCAGATTATCTAATGTATTCTCTGATTGGATGATCCTGCAGAGAGATACATCCGAAAACATGGTATGGGGATATGCAGAACCTGAGTCTTATGTGAGTGTAACTCTTGCAAAGGCCGATTCCGGCAAAGAAGAACCCGAGATAGTATTTGAAGGCGGGTTAACGATACGGAGTGCCGACGGATATTTTGAGATAATGCTCCGAAGCCTCCCTGCAGGCGGTGATTATACACTTACCGTAAGTGATTCCGAGGATGTTAAAGAATATAAGCATATAACATTCGGAGATGTATTTGTATGCGGAGGGCAGTCCAATATGGAGCTGCCACTGAACCGTACGCTCGAAAGATATGAAGAGGAAACCGTCAGTACGGATAATAAGAATATCAGATTCTTCAGAGTTCCGGAGAAATTCAATTTCCATCATACAGAGGAAATGATAGAAAACGGATGCTGGGAATACGCAAAGATGCCTGAAATACTTGATTTCGGAGCGGTTGCATACTTTACGGCAGACGAGATATCAAAAAGAGAGGGAGTTCCGATCGGTATATATAATACTGCAATCGGTGGAACACCTATAAAGTCGTGGGCCGGAGAAAAGACCATGAGAGAGCTTGGACTTCATGAGACCGAGTATGAAGAATGTAAGAACGATGCATGGGTCAAAGAAACGATTGAAAGTGAAGCAAAGGCTGATATGGCATGGAGAGAAGATGCCGATAAGTCATTTGATGCGGATCTTTCTAAAAATCCAGGCGGTATCTTTTCGGTACCGGGATTCTTCGAGGGTACACCTCTCGGAGGAAAATGCCTTGCGGTTCATTTTAAGAAAGAGTTTACGCTTTCCGAGGGATGGACCGATAAAGATGCAAAACTTTATCTCGGAGCTATCATAGATTCGGATAAGGTATATATTAACGGACAATTTGTAGGCGAGACGGGATATCTCTATCCGCCGAGAATATATAAGGTTCCGAAGGGACTGCTTAAGACCGGACTTAATACGGTCGAGATAAAGCTTCTGGTCTTCAGATGTGAAGGCGGCTTTATGCCGGGGAAAGACTATATGATAAAAAGGTCCGACGGTGAAACCGTATCTCTTGAAGGAAACTGGGAATATACGGTTGCAAAAGAGATGCCTTTTATAGAGAACCTCACATTTTTCTCTTATAAAGCAACAGGAGTTTATAACTGCATGATCTATCCGCTCAGAAGGCAGCAGTGCAGAGGATTCTTCTTCTACCAGGGTGAATCCAACGTGGATAATTATGCAACTTATAAAGATGAATTTGAAGCGGTTATAAAGGATTGGAGACATCTGTGGAGAGACGACAGTCTTCCGTTCATGTTCGTTCAGATAGCCGGCTTCAGTGACGGAAACAGAAAAGCATATTTCGGAAGACGTCCATTGTTTACCGAAGAACAGAGAAAATGCACGGAACTTCCGAAGACAGCGATCATTCAGGCATACGATCTCGGTGAGTTTAATGACCTTCATCCGACCAACAAAAAGGAAGTGGGACGAAGAGGTGCTCTTGCCGCAGAAGATCTTGTATACGGACGAAGCAGTTATGTTCCGGGACCTGAGATGAAGGAAGTTATCGGTAAAGACGACGGAGTAGAAATAGTATTTTCCGAAAAGCTTATACTTTCTCACGGATACGGAGTTATAACCGATCCGGACAGAGATGAGAAAAATATAATCGGCTTCGATTATATAACAGAAGGACGCCGTGTGGCTGCGGAAGCAGAATTTACGGCAGAGAACAGAGTATTTGTAAAGCTTCCGGCCGACGTAAAGATCGAAGCGGTAAGTTATGCATGGTCAGACTGCCCGCTTGATGCAAATCTTTATTCGGAAGACAGGCTTCCTGTTGTTCCGTTCTGTGTAAATGTTTAGTATCTGTTTAAAACAGTTACACCATAAATGAATGATATATATATAAATTTAAATAAGGGGGTTTAGTACTAGCACTATGATCAGAGAAGTTGTTACAGAAAACGGTAAGGTCAGAGGACTTCCGTCAGCGGACCCAAGAGTTACGGTATTTAAGGGCATTCCTTTTGCCGCTCCTCCGGTAGGAGAGAACAGGTGGAGAGCACCTCAGCCATGTAAAGACTGGGAAGATACACTGCTCGCATATGAGTTTGCTCCGATTTCGGTTCAGGATCAGCCGGGAGTAGGAACGGATGTTTACTGCAAGGAGTGGCATGTGGATCCGGATATTCCTATGGATGAGGATTGTCTGTACCTTAATGTATGGACTCCGGCAAACAGAACCGACGAAAAGCTTCCGGTACTTGTATGGTATTTCGGAGGCGGATTCCAGTGGGGATATACGGCTGAAATGGAATTTGATGCCGAGCGTCTTGCAAGAAGGGGAGTTGTAGTAGTAAGCGTAAATTACAGGCTTGCTCTTTTGGGATTCCTTGCTCATCCTGAGTTGACAAAGGAAAATCCCGATGCACCTGCAAACTTCGGTCTGCTTGACCAGCAGGCGGGACTTCATTGGGTATACAGAAATATCGAAGCCTTTGGCGGAGACCCGGAAAAGATAACAATCGCAGGACAGTCTGCAGGAGGCGGAAGCACTATGCAGCAGCTTACTTGTCCTGATAACTATGACATAGTTAAAGGCGCTGTCATTATGAGCGGTATGATAAGAATTGATAATGACAGCAGTGATATCTTCAATCCTCTTACGCTTGAAGAAGCGGAAAAGAGAGGTGAAGAGTTCTTTGAATATTTAGGAGTAAAAAGCCTTGAAGAAGCTCGCAAGATTGATGCTTTCAAGCTGCGTGATCTGTACGGTCAGTACTGCAGTGCGGATCAGAAGCCGGGAATGCCGCCTGATATGACAAAGAGAATGTTCCCGATAATCGATGGAAAGCATTACCTCGGTGACCCTCTTCAGAGACTGGTAGACGGAGAATGTCCTGACGTTCCGATAATATCAGGTTATACAGGTGACGAGTTCACCTTTAACGGCGTGAATGTTGTTGAGAAAACCGTAAAAGATAACGTGTCAAATGCGGTAAAGCTTGACAGAGAAGCCGGAAGAAACAGAAGCTTTTATTGTTATTGCTTCAATCCTGATATTCCGGGTGAAGATAATCCCGGAACATTCCATTCAGTGGATCTGTGGTTCTGGTTCGAATCGCTCGGAAAGTGCTGGAGACCGCTCAGAGGAAGACATTTCGATCTTGCCAGACAGATGGCTAATTACTTCACCAACTTTATCAAAACGGGTAACCCTAACGGTAAAGATAATGATGGAGCGGATATGCCTGAATGGAGGAAGTTCGATCCGGAAGAGAGGAATGTAATTACATTCGAAACGGATGTAAAAAATTAAAAAAAATGACTGAATTCATTAACGACAATTTCATTCTGCATAATGAGGTTGCCAGAAAACTGTACCATGAGCATGCGGCCAAAATGCCGATAATCGATTATCATAATCATTTAAATCCGGAAGAGATATTCGAGGATAAGATGTATGATAATCTTACCGAGGTGTGGCTCGGAGGGGATCACTATAAGTGGCGTGCCATGCGTGCCAACGGTGTCTCCGAAGAATATATAACAGGTGACGGTGATGCATATAAGAAATATCTCTCTTACGCTGATACCGTAGAGAAAGCCTTCGGTAATCCGCTTTATCATTGGACGCATCTTGAGCTTAAGAGATATTTCGGAATAGATGAAAATCTGAAGCCCGATACGGCAGAAGAGATCTGGGATAAATGTAACGCGAAGCTGAGAGATTCGGGCTTTTCGGCGCTTAACCTGCTCAGAATGCAGAATGTAAAGGTTCTCTGTACCACGGATAATCCTGCAGATGATCTTAAGTGGCATAAGAAGATAAGAGAAAAGGTAGATGATATACGTGTTCTTCCGTCTTACAGACCGGGAGATGCTCTTGATATTGAGAAGGAAGGCTTTGCTTCATATATGGAGCGCCTCGGAGAGACGGCCGGAGTAAAGATCGAGTCGTTCGAGGATCTTCTCGATGCTCTTAAGAAGAGACTTATCTTTTTTATGGAGAACGGATGTCGTGTAACGGATCATAGTCTGGAATGTGACTTTTTTGTTGAAGATAATCCTGCACTCGCAGACAGAATATTCAGGTGCCGTATAAAAGGTGACAAGGTTTCTTCCGAAGAAGCAGCTCTTTACCGCGGAGTTCTGATGAAGAATCTCGGTAAGATGTATGCAGAGAACGGACTTGCCATGCAGCTTCATATCGGAGCACTCAGAAACAATTCCGAAAGAATGTTTGAAAAGATCGGAGCCGATACGGGATATGACAGCCTGAATGATTTTAATTATGCACCACAGCTCGGAAAGCTTCTTAACAGCATGGATAAAGAGAATGCTCTTCCTCGTACGATACTGTATTGCCTTAATCCGAAGGATATGCCTATGCTTATGGCAATGGCGGGTAATTTCCAGGGAAATGAGGAAGGAATAAAAAGTAAGGTACAGCTCGGAAGTGCGTGGTGGTTTATGGATCACATGAACGGTATGAAACTTCAGCTTGAAACCTTATGTGAAGGAGGACTTCTCTCAGGATTTATCGGAATGCTTACTGATTCAAGAAGTTTTCTGTCATTTCCGAGACATGAATACTTCAGAAGAATTCTCTGCAACATGATAGGTGAGAAAGTTGAGAGAGGCGAATATCCGGAAGATATGGAATATTTGGGTAGCATGGTTGAAGATATCTGTTATAATAATGCAAAAGAATATTTTAGGTTTTAGGAGGATGAGTTTTAGTTATGAATGACAGCGAGATTAAAGAATCCCTAAAGAAGATCGGAATAGTTCCGGTTGTAGTTCTTGATGATGCAAAGGATGCAAAGCCGTTAGCCGATGCACTTTGCAGAGGCGGACTTCCTTGTGCGGAAGTGACATTCCGTACTGCAGCGGCAGAAGAGTCCATAAAGATTATGAAGAAGGAACATCCTGAGATGCTTATCGGTGCAGGTACGGTTCTTACCAGGGAACAGGTAGACAGAGCTGTAAGCGCAGGGGCTGAGTTTATTGTAAGCCCGGGACTTAATCCGGACACCGTAAAATATTGTCTTGAGAAAGGTGTTGCGGTTACACCGGGAACACAGACACCTAGCGAGATGGAGCTTGCAATGTCACTCGGACTTGATCTTGTGAAGTTTTTCCCTGCAGAACCTGCAGGAGGAATAAAGATGATCAAGGCTGTTGCGGCCGCATATGTAAATCTTTCCTTTATGCCGACAGGTGGAATCAATGCAGATAACGTAAAAGATTATCTTGCATATGACAAGATTCTTGCATGCGGTGGAAGCTGGATGGTTTCTAAGGATATGATCAAGGCCGGTGAATTCGATAAGATCGAAGCAAAGGTTCGCGAAGCAGCTGATATTGTAAAAGCGATAAGAGGATAATATAATGCCTTCCAGCTTCCGTTCGGAAGTCGGAGGGCATAATTGGCATATAGGAAAAACATAAAAATACATATTTAATAAAGGACGGAAAAAGATATGGAACTTAAATTAAGACCGGCAGAAGAATGTAAGTATGATGCAGTGAGCCTCGGAGAGATTATGCTGAGACTTGATCCGGGTGAAGGAAGGATCAGAACTGCAAGAAGCTTCAGAGCATGGGAAGGCGGCGGAGAGTATAACGTAATCCGCGGACTTCATAAGTGCTTCGGACTCAGAACAGCTGTTATCACCGCATTTGCGGATAACGAAGTAGGAAGACTCATGAAGGATTTCATCGAGCAGGGTGGTGTTGATACAGATCTTATATTCTGGAAGAAGACAGACGGAATCGGAAGAATATGCAGAAACGGTATCAACTTTACCGAGAGAGGATTCGGTATCAGAGGTGCGGTAGGATGCTCAGACAGAGCAAATACAGCTATATCTCAGGCAACACCTGAAGATTTTGATTTTGAGTATATCTTCGGTACACTCGGAGTACGTTGGCTCCATACAGGCGGTATCTATGCAGCTCTTTCCGAGCAGTCATGTGAGACCGTTATCGCAGCTTGTAAGACAGCTAAGAAGTACGGCACGATAGTTTCTTATGATCTTAACTATCGCCCTTCAATGTGGAGTGCCATCGGAGGAATCGAGAAGGCAAGAGAAGTAAATAAGGAAATCGCAAAGTATGTTGATGTTATGATCGGTAACGAAGAAGATTTCACAGCCTGCCTCGGTTTCGAAATCGAAGGAAACGACAGTGATCTTAAAGAGCTTAACTTAGAGGGATACAGAAAAATGATCAGCGAAGCTGCTCACGAGTATCCGAATTTCAAGGCTGTTGCCACAACACTTCGTACAGTTAAGACAGCAACTGTCAATGACTGGAAGGCTATCTGCTGGGCAGATGATAAGATCTACATGTCAAGAGAATATAACGGACTTGAGATCATGGACAGAGTCGGCGGGGGCGATTCTTTCGCATCAGGTCTTGTATACGGACTTATTACTACTGGTGATGCAGAGCAGGCAGTAAATTACGGAGCTGCTCACGGAGCTCTTGCCATGACAACACCTGGAGATACATCCATGGCAAGCGTTAATGAAGTTGAAGCTATTATGGGCGGTGCGGGGGCCCGCGTAAAGAGGTAATTCTTAATAGTTATAAATGATATATTTAAAATAAAGGTTTAGGAGAAGAAGACATGAGAATAATGACAAGAAGGTTTGTAGGCATGGGACTTACAGCCGCAATGATGTTCTCGGTAAGTGCCTGCGGAAAACAGGAAGCAGCAAGTACCGAGGCGGTTACCGAAGCTACGGAGGCGGCAACTGAGGCAGCTACTGAAGCAGTTGCAAAGGCTGAGCCTGTTGAGGGGAATATCCTTGATAATCCGTTCTTTGAGGAAGATGATGTGAGCATGTGGTCAATCGAATGCGGTACATCAACGATCAGTTCGGGTTCTGACAGTGCCGAAGCGGCAGAAGGTTACGGATACTACGGAGTTATCGACAGAGATCCGGCTTCATCATCGCCTTATGACTGCTTTGCACAGGATGTAACCGATGAATTAAAGAGCGGTGTGGTTTATGACTACGAGTTCTATGCAAAGCTTTCGGCTGATTATGAGGGTGCTCCAGATGAGCAGAGAACAGTGGACTTTGCACCTTATCTTACGGTTGACGGACAGACTACATACCTTGGTTCTTATTCGGGAGAGATAACGGGTATTCCGAGCCAGGCACTTAAGCCGGGTGAATGGACAAGATTTGCCGGAACATTTACACCTAAGTTCAGTGGAAATCTTGATAAGGCTGTTATCCGAATTATAGAGCAGGGAACCGATTACGGTAACGGCGAATGCGTTAAGGGAGATTATTATATAACAGGTCTCTCGCTTGTACCTGAAGGAGAGACGGTCGTACAGGGCATCGAGACGGATATTCCGGATCTCAGATCTGTAGTTGCATCAGCAGACGGACTCGGTGAAGACGCTATCTGCGGAACCTGTTTCGGAAATGCAGAGATCAACGATCAGAATCTTATAGATCTTGTGGAAAAACATTTCAACGGTGTTACTCTTGAGAACGAACTTAAGATGGACAGCATGTTTGGTTATAACAATGATGCACCTCCTGCAGGAAGCATTCATGAAGAAGAACTGAACGGCGAAAAGATCATGGTACCTACGATCGACAATTCAAGAGCAGATGCGGTACTTGATAAGATCGTTGAATGGAACGAAGCGAATCCGGATAAGAAGATCAGAGTGCGCGGACATGTTCTTGTATGGCATTCACAGGCACCTGAGTGGTTCTTCCATGTTGATTATGACAAGAATAATGACTATGTGTCTAAGGAAGAGATGGATAAGAGACAGGAGTGGTACATTAAGTCCATCCTCGAATATTATACAGGCCCTGACAGCAAGTACAGTGGTCTTTTCTACGGATGGGACGTTGTTAATGAGGCTGTAAGTGATAATACGGCAACTTACAGAACGGATACAGAACCGGGCAGTGATAAGCTTTCCGATTCAACTCACGGAAGCAAGTCAAGCTGGTGGAAGGTATACGGAAGCAACGAATATATCATCAATGCATTTAAGTATGCAAACAAGTATGCACCTCAGGAACTTGAACTTTACTATAACGATTACAATGAATGTGATGCACGTAAGGCAAAGGGAATCATCCAGCTTATCCAGAATGTAAAGGCTGCTGACGGAACAAGAATTGATGGTTTCGGTATGCAGGGTCATTATACGGTAAATGCACCGTCAATCGGACAGATTGAAGAGGCTGCAAGAGGATACGCCGAAGTTGTTGATAAGATCATGCTTACAGAGCTTGATGTAAAGGTAAGTCCGATGTTCGACGGAACTGAGGAAAAACTTCCGGAAGAGTATAATCGTCAGGCTGCTTACTACAGCTCAATTTACGAGACCATGAAGAAACTTAATCAGGAAGAAGGAATCACTGTTTCGGGTATTACGGTCTGGGGAGTTATCGATACATATTCATGGCTTCAGCAGCAGAGTAATGTTGGCGGTGGCGCAACCGGAACGATCCTTCAGTGCCCGCTTCTCTTTGACGGAGATTATAAGGCTAAACCTGCTTTCTGGGCTATCGTTGATCCGAGTACGGTTGACACGGCATCTCTCGAGGTTAAGAGACCTACGATAGAGATCCATAAGGGAACTGCGGTAGTTGACGGAGAAATCGAGGATGCATGGAATGCTGCAGAGGAAGTTCCTCTCGATATAGCTGTTCAGAATGCTAAGGCAACCGGTACGGCAAAGCTTCTCTGGGATGAGCAGTATCTGTATGTGCTTATGCCGGTAAAGGATGAAGTACTTAATGATGACAGTGCCGATGATTATCAGCAGGATTCCATCGAAGTATTTATCGATGAGAATAATGCAAGAAGCGGTGCATATGATGCCGATGATAAGCAGTACAGAGTAAGTTTTAACAATAAACTCAGCTTCAACGGAGAAAAGTGCCTTGAAGAAAATATCACAGCCAAGGCTGTTGCAACCGATGACGGATATCTTGTGGAAGCTGCCATGAAGTGGACGGATATCACACCTGCTTCGGGAACAGAGATAGGTCTCGAGCTTCAGATTAATGATGCGGGAGCAAGCGGTGAGAGAATCGGAACCATGAGCTGGGCAGATGATACGGGAACATGTTATATGAATCCTGAAATGTTTGGTCACGCAAAGCTTGTTGATTAGAACAGAATCGTATATAATAAATAATTGGTAAATCGAAAATCACAAAACCATCGTGAGTCTTCTCATGTATGATTTTGTGATTTTCGTATAACTGCAAAAATTATTGATGGATATATATGGTAAAGGGGACAGCGATAGGTTATGAGTAAAGTGATTGGTTTGCATTTTTGGGAAGGAAAGGCGGAAGTCAGCTGGTGCGATGATGACTCTATAGTTACCGGAACTATAGAACTTCCCGTGGAGATAAGAAAATTCAGCATCCTTAGAAATGAGCAGGGGTTTAAGAAGGCATTTGAAACAATCACAAACTTTCTGGCATCCCAGGCAGGAATATATGAGTATGATGTGATTCTGTGTGTTCCGGATTATTTCGGCATGCAGGAACTCACTAATATTTTTAAGATGGGCCGTGAAGAAAACATAAATATTGTAAAGATTGTTACGGAAACAACGGCTATGGCCATGCATGTTCTTGGAGAATACGGAGTCACCGACAGAGTGATCACTGCATTTATATCGGGAAGATGTCTCGGTATGTCGGAGTTTGACCTGAGCCGCGGAGTGGTAGATAAGACAGATACTTATATTGCGGGAATATGGAATAACTCTTCACTTCAGCAGACGGAGTTTGCTCACAGTTACAGCAGACGTATGCTTGACAGAACAGATGCCATCTGTGTGTTCTATGCCGGTACCATGAATGACTGTCTTCAGTTCGATCAGGCCATGAAAGTCTATGCCCAGAGAGAGGAAGATTTTATAAACCGTGAGATAGAGATAAAGATGCTCGACAGCAGCGTCCTCTGTGAGGGACTGGGATTCTTATGTGGTAAGGAAGAGGGACTTCCTGCATTTCGTGAAGTAAGTTACACGGATATCATTACTCCGTATAAGATGTGCATATCCGTTAACAGAGAGATGTATCCCGTCTATGATGAAAATGCAAGAATTCCTTATGAGGAAGAGATAGAGCTGAGACGTATTACGGAGCCTAAGAATTCATATACGGATTTCCTTCTGTATGAAGAGAAAGAAAGCAAGTATGAAGAAGTCTGCAGATTCCGTATTTCCAAGGAGGATCTGGAGGGTTACTACAATAAGCTTATTACGGTAAATGTTGTAGTTGGTGAAGATAAGAGAATGAGTCTCATCCTGCAGGATAAGGATGTTGGAAGAGGTATAGAGATTCCTATACTTGATGCTATAGGAGGACCTGATATTCCGGATGACGAGGAAGTCAGTATAGATGCATTTATCAAGAAGATACTTCCTATCATCGATAATCTGGAGTATGCCGTGAAGTTTTCACAGGATAAGAATAACCCATACTATCAGGGATATCTTCAGTCTTACAATAAGGCTGTGGCAATACTGGCTGATAACGGAGTTGAGCAGATATCGGGAGAAGGAAAGCCGTTTGACTATAACCTTCACAATGCCGTGGCACAGACCACAGATCCGAATCTTCCGGAGAATACCATAAAGACGGTAATGCAGACAGGATATATGTATAAAGGAAAAGTTTTAAGAACAGCATCGGTAGTTGTTGCAAATTAGATTTTGTGTTATACTGTTAAGTCGATTGTAATAACTCAGTAGGAGTACACCGTATATGAAGTTTATTCATACGTCTGACATAAGAATAAATGCAACCCCGGATGCTGAGTATGAGTGGGGTGAGAAGAGAAAAGAAGAGCTTGAAGAAGCTTTCCTATATCTCATATCCGAATGTAATACCAAGGATATAGACCTGCTTATAATTGCCGGAAATCTTTTTAACGAACCCCCTACGGAGGAAATGCTGCAGTGGGTTGATGAACAGCTTTTCGGACTTATCAAAGCGAGAACGATTATTCTTCCGGGATATCTGGATTATGCGGAAATCGGTTCGCCTGCGGCAGGTTATGTCTTTGAATCAAGGACGGTTATGCTTCCGGGCGGAAAGACCACCAATGCATATCTTAAGGGAATCAATACCTGTGTTACAGGCTACGGATACGACAGACCTGTTATACGGGAAGATGTACTCGGAAGAATAGATCCGGGCAGAAAAGATGCGGTAAACATCCTTCTCGGATGCGGTGGTGACAGACATCATATGCCGTTTAAAAAAGAAGATATAGCAAGAAAAGGCTTTGATTATGTGGCACTTGGCGGACGTACCAAGGCGGCACACATTTTGAAGAACAGACTGGCATATTCCGGTTGTCCGGAGCCTATCGAACCTGAAGAGCAGGGAAGAAAAGGTTATATAATGGGCGAAGTTACCGATGAGGGAACGAAGATCCAGTGGGTGCCTTCAAACAAGAGAAGCTATATAGATATAAATATAACTCTTACACCCGAACTTACTGCGGATGCAGTGGTGAAGAAGCTTGAAGAGATGCTTATGAAGCTCGGAAATGAGAATATCTATACTATCATTTTCAAGGGCTTTTCGGACGACAGCTTTTATCCGAATTTAAACAGGATAAAGGAACGATTTATGATAAGAGAGGTTGAGAATCTGACCATTAACTCTCGAGATGAAGCAAAACTTCGCGAGGAGAATGAGGCGAATCTCATAGGCTCTTTTGTTACTGAAGTAAGCGACAGTTATACTATAGATGAGAATATAAGGAACAAGGCTATGAGATACGGCCTTGAAGCCCTTATAATGTCCGGAGAGGAATAAGAATGTACCTTACAAAACTCCTGATGAAGGATTTTGGAAAATTTCATAACAAAGAGGTAGATCTTAAACCGGGTATAAATATAATCTGCGGAAATCAGGACTCGGGTAAGTCAACGATCAGGGATTTCCTTATAGCTATGATCTACGGAGTGGATCGTAAGGAAGGTATAAGCCGTGTCCGTTCGGATTACGAGAGGAGAAAACCCGAAGGCAGAAGCAGTTATTCGGGAGCGGCCTATATCAAGAAAGAAGGAACCAATTATCTTGTGGAGAGATCCTTCCTCGCAGGAGCAAAGAGCACCTCGGTACTCGATGTCAATTCGGGAAGAGAGGTCCGGCTTGAAAGACCTGATACACTTGTAGGAACGCTGGTCGATACGGGAAGAAATACCTATAAAGATACAAAGGTTCTTACGGCGGAAGGTTCCGAAGAAAGCTCAGCAAGGGCTGCCGCAGGATTAAAGAGATATCTCAGTAATATTATTCTTACGGGCAGTGCATCCATCGATAAGAAAAAAGCGGTTGAACATCTTCAGAAGGAGAAACAGCAACATCTTCCGAAACCACTTATCAGAAGACTGGATGAGCTTACAGAGAAGATCGAAGAATATGATGATGTAGATGATAAGATAGCCGAGATTGATGCCGAGATGAAGAAACTCGATGAAGAGTTTGTTATCGAAGCCGAGAAACGTAAGAGAGTTGCCAGAAGGCTGGTTGAGAACGAAGACGGTTCGGTTACATATCAGAATGATGAGAATGTCGATGACAAGATCAAGAAACTAACGGAGCTCAGAGAAGGCTACAGTCCTATAGACGGTGGTCCGGAGGCGGCTTCCGAGAAGCTCACGGATAAAGTACCGGTCATACTTCTGACGGGATTGTTTGTTATATTACTTATAGCGGCTGTTGTGCATTTTCTTCCGTTTGATGTACTTGTTAGAAGACTTTTCGTTATAATAACCGCGGGATATGTAATATTTACTACAGTGGATGGTCTCAGGATCAAAGGATATTTTGATTCGGATGATGATATAGTGACTCCGAATGATGAGGAGTTTAAGAAGGTTCTCGAAGAACTTAAAGATGAGAACGAGAAGAAAGAAGAACTTGAGTTTGATATGACCTTTGCCAAAGAGTATCAGGAAAAGAAAGATGCTTTAAAGGAAAAAGAGTCTGTTCAGCTTGAGAGAAGAAACAAGAGAGCAAGGCTAAAAGCAGAGTTCAATTCGGTATTTAAAAAGAAGAGTGAACTTGAAGATGAGATTAAAGCAATCGATTTTGCCATAGCCAAGATCAATCAGATTTCCGAAGAATATAAGAAGGTTGCATATTCGGATTTTCTGGTACATGTTTCGGAAATGATACCGGGACTTACCGGCGGTAAGTATACGGATATAGATTTTGATGAGGCGGGTAATATAGTTGTTCGCGAAGGCTATAATGAGGTCATGCTCGATACTCTTCCGAGAAGAGATATTGACAGAATCACACTTGCGGTCAAGCTTGCGGCAGCCAAGTACCTTGCGGCGGAGGCATTACCTCTCGTTATAGACGGAACAGGAGAACTCAGAGCAGAGGAGCCGAGGAAGGCACTTATCAATTATCTTATAAGGATGAATGAGGAGCAGATAATCATTCTGACTGATGACAGAAAACTTGCAGGCGCCTTTACCGCTATGGGAGTACAGGCAAACATAATAGATCTGCAGGGGTAGTATATTTTGGAGAATCAAAGGGGGAAGGTCTTTACGGACCTCCCCCTTTATGTGTCAAAAAACAGGAGATAACCATGGTAATCGATTTTCATACACATACATTTCCGGACAGGATAGCCGAAAGTGCGGTGGCATCGCTCCAGGAAAACTCGGATACCCGGGGATATATCGGCGGCACCAATGCAGATCTTATAGATTCGATGAAGAGAAGCGGTATAGACTATTCCGTGATCCTTCCGGTGGTAACAAATCCGGGAAAGGCTTCACATATCAATCAGACGGCAGCTGAGATAAATAAAACCACCGATGAAACAGGTCTTATATCCTTCGGAGGTATACATCCCGATGTGGAGGATTATAAGGCTATTCTTGATGAATGTGCGTCTCTAGGGCTTAAGGGCATAAAACTTCATCCGGATTATTACGGAGTGGACTTCAATGATATAAGGATAAAGAGAATAGTGAGTTATGCCACTGAGCTGGGTCTCATAGTTCTCACCCATGCCGGAATGGATATAGGCCTTTATCCGCCGATAAGATGTACCATCGACCACATACTTGAAGTTATAAGAGATGTTGCACCTGATAAGCTGGTTCTGGCACATATGGGCGGCTGGATGAACTGGTATGAGGTGACGGACAGACTTGCCGGGGAAAATGTATGGCTGGATACGGCTTTCTGTCTCGGGGGTATCAACTGGAGAGATAAGGACGATCATAAGCCGTACCATATGATGACGGATGAGCAGTTTATACAGATGGTCGGAGCTTTCGGATCGGACAGGATCCTTTTCGCAACAGACAGTCCATGGGCAGATCAAAAGGATTATGTCGAGAGAATCAGGAGCATGTCCATTTCTGAATCCGATAAAGATAAAATTCTCTATCAGAATGCAAAAAAACTGCTGAACTTTCTTGCTTAGAGGTAAGAAATACATTATACTGAATAAGTTAGACCGTAATTGTTCGGCTCATGCCGGATATTAACATATATATAATTCAACATGTTTTATAAATGGAGGTAGAAGCAATGCTTCAGATAAACAATTTAAAGGTTAAGGTTGCCGATAAGGAAATCCTTCACGGAGTAAACCTTACTGTAAATAAGGGAGAGACACATGTCATCATGGGACCTAATGGCGCCGGTAAGTCTACTCTCGGATATGCCATAATGGGTAATCCTAAGTATGAGATTACCGAAGGAAGTATTCTCTTCAAGGATAAGGATATCACCGAAGAAGAGACTCATGAAAGAGCAAAGGACGGAATATTCCTCTCTTTCCAGAATCCTATTGAGGTTCCGGGAATCTCTCTTTCGAATTTCATCAGAAATGCAATCGATACAAAGACGGGAACAAGAGTTCGTCTTTGGGATTTCCGTAAGTCTCTCGAGAAGCAGATGGAACTTCTCAATATGGATAAGTCTTATGCTGACAGAGACCTTAATGTAGGTTTCTCAGGCGGTGAGAAGAAGAAGGCCGAGATCCTTCAGATGCTTATGATGAAGCCGGATCTTGCCATTCTTGACGAGACTGATTCGGGACTTGATGTTGATGCGGTCAGAACGGTTTCCGACGGTGTAAAGGCATTTCACGATAACGGTGACGGCGCTCTCATCATAATAACTCACAGCACAAGAATTCTTGAAGCTCTTAAGGTAGACTATACACATATTCTTGTTGACGGAAAGATTGTTAAGACAGGAGATGCTTCTCTTGTTGATGAGATCAACTCACGCGGATTTGAGGATTACGTTTAAGATATATTTACCACATTTAAAAAGGAAAAGTTAAAATGGCTGAAAAAGAAAAAACTTATGTAGAGGATGTGGACAGAAGCCTGTATGATTTCAGGAATGTAGACGAAGATGTTTTCAAGGTTGCAGAAGGACTCACTCCCGAGATCGTAGCTGAGATCTCAAAGGAGAAGAACGATCCTCAGTGGATGGCAGACTTCCGTCAGGAATCCTTAAAGATATATAACAATATGGAAATGTCCGTATGGGGACCTCCTATCGATGGACTCCATATGGATAATATAGTCACATACATTAAGCCGAAGGATAATAAGATGAGTGCCGATTGGGATGAGGTTCCGGAAGATATCAAAGATACTTTCGAAAGACTCGGTATACCTCAGGCTGAGAGAGAGTCTCTTGCCGGAGTAGGTGCGCAGTACGATTCGGAGCTCGTGTATCACAATGTCCGCGAAGAAGTAGCCGCTATGGGCGTTATATATACAGACCTTGAGTCGGCTATGCACGGCGAATACGGCGACATGATAAAAGAGCATTTTATGAAGCTCATCACTCCGCAGGATCATAAGTTTGCGGCTCTTCACGGAGCGGTATGGTCAGGCGGCTCTTTCGTGTATGTTCCGAAGGGAGTTACTGTTGAGATTCCTCTTCAGTCATACTTCAGATTAAATGCACCGGGTGCAGGTCAGTTCGAACATACGCTTATAATCGTTGATGAAGGCGCAGATCTGCATTTCATAGAAGGATGTTCGGCACCTAAATATAATGTTGCAAACCTTCATGCAGGTGCGGTTGAGCTTTTCGTAGGAAAGAATGCAAAGCTCAGATATTCGACTATCGAAAACTGGTCCAAGAATATGTATAACCTGAATACCAAGAGAGCTACCGTTGAAGAAGGCGGAAAGATGGAGTGGGTTTCAGGATCTTTCGGTTCACATACCTCATATCTCTATCCGATGACAATCCTTAAGGGAGATGATTCTAAGGTAGAGTTTACGGGTATAACATTTGCCGGAGAGGGACAGGACCTCGATACGGGTATGAAGGTAGTTCATACCGGAAAGCGTACGGTATCTACAGTCAATACCAAGTCCATATCAAAGAGCGGCGGTATCAGCACATTCAGAAGTGCGGTAGTTATCGGACCTGAGGCGAAGGGCGCCAAATCTGCGGTAGACTGTTCATCACTCATGCTTGATGATATATCAAGATCGGATACAGTTCCCGCAATGGATGTAAGATGTGATGACGTTGATATCGGACACGAAGCAAAGATAGGACGTATCTCGGATGAGGCAATATTCTATCTCATGAGCCGCGGTATCTCGGAAGAAGATGCACGTGCCATGATAGTAAGCGGTTTTGCGGATAATGTATCCAAGGAGCTTCCGCTTGAATATGCAGTCGAGATGAATAACCTGATCCGCCTCGAGATGAAAGGCTCGATAGGATAGTTTGTACCGGATGTTCTCTAGACATACTGAAAGGATCAAAAACATTGAAGAATATAACGATAAATAAGCTGCCGGTTCCAACGTGGACCTGGCTTAAGGTTAATGATAAAAGTGTAGCGGTTCCGGATACCGTATCCAAAGCGGAAGCCGAGATAGAAGATATGCCTGCCGAAGTTAAGGTAGGAAAGGTTGATTTTACTTCTATCTGTCTCGGAGATGTTGAACTCGGAGCCGGAGAGGATTTCAGACGATTTTCTCATTCTGCGAAAACCGGAGGAGTGTCTTTCACGGTTGCAGCCGGAGAAAAAGTCGAAGCTCCTGTAAGAATGATATATGATTATAATAACATGACGGATGAAGGAAAGCTTTCACGTACATCCGTTGTTCTGGGTGAGGACTCTGAACTTACCATGGTCATGATATTTAAAGGAAAGACCTCCTTTGCGGCAAATGATATAAGGATCAAGGCTGCAAAAACGGCAAAGCTTACGCTCGTTGAAGTATTTCAGCTGGATGAAGGTTCTAACTTTATAGACAGCATCGGCGGAAGATATATGGATCAGGGCGGTCTGAAGCTCATCCAGGTCAATAACGGCAAGGGAAATGTATGTCTCAGCTGTGCGGCCGATCTGGACGGATATAAGAGTAATCTGAATATCGAAACGGGTTATCTTGTGACAGGTAACGATAAGATGGATATAAATTACGTAGCAAGACACAGAGGTGTTCTTACGGATACAAAGATAAATGTCAGCGGAGTTCTTCGCGACCATGCCGATAAGACCTTCCGCGGAACGATTGATTTCATAAAGGGATGTAAAGAGGCAACCGGTGACGAGAGAGAAGATGTACTTCTTATGAATGAGGGAGTGCATAACAACACCGTTCCGCTTATTCTATGTGCGGAGGAAGACGTTGAAGGTGCTCACGGTGCTTCCATCGGAAAGATATCGGAAGATATTCTCCTCTACATGCAGTCAAGAGGTATTCCTGAGGAAGAGATAACAGAGCTTATGGCAAAGTCCCGTATAGCGGCTGTGGCAGGAAGAATCCCTGATGAAAAGACACGCGAGATGCTTATCGGAGAGTAATCGGTATTCAAAAGGCAGTTTAAATCATTTAGTTTTATCAGCAGTAAGGAAAAAATATGAGTATAGATGTAAAAAAAATTAGAGAAGATTTTCCGTTCTTCGGCGGAACGGATCTGGCGTATCTTGATAACTCCGCAACATCACAGCGTCCGCGCTGTGTAATGGAAGCAGAAGCGGAATACTATTATCATCACAATTCCAATCCGTTCAGAGGTTTATACCAGCTCTCCATAGATGCAACCGAAAGATACGAAGCAGCCCGCGAAAAGGTAGCAGACTTTATCAATGCAGCTTCGGACCGCGAGATAATCTTTACAAGAAATGCTTCGGAAAGCCTTAACCTTGTGGCATATTCTCTCGGTGAGATGTTCCTTAAAGAAGGCGATGAGGTAATAACAACGGTAGTAGAGCATCATAGCAACATGCTTCCGTGGAGACTCGCTGCAGAGAGACACGGAGCTGTCATAAAGTATCTTGAATGTGAGAAGGACGGAAGTTTCCTTCCGGAAAAGCTGGAAGCTCTTGTAAATGAAAAGACAAAGATAGTTGCTATGACCGGTATGTCCAATATATTCGGAAGAATTAACGATATTAAGACCTTTGCGGCCATAGCTCATAAGAAGGGTGCTTACTTTGTTATGGACGGAGCACAGAGTGTTCCTCATTCCGTAACGGATGTGCAGGATCTGGATGTCGATTTCCTCGCATTTTCCGGACATAAGATGCTTGCGCCTTTCGGAGTCGGTGTTTTATACGGAAAAGAGGCAATACTTAAAGAGATGCCGCCGTTTTTATCGGGCGGTGAGATGATCGAGTATGTTACTCTTGATTCGGTAACCTGGGCAGATCTTCCTCATAAGTTCGAGGCGGGAACCGTAAATGCCGGAGGAGCGGTTGCTCTTTCTGCCGCAATCGATTATCTGAGAAGTATCGGAATGGATGCTATCGAAGAGCGTGAAAATATGCTTACCGAGATGGCGCTTGACGGAATGAAGAAGGTTCCTCATATTACGATTCTCGGAAGTGATGAGGCAAAGGACCATCACGGCATTATCACCTTCAGAGTTGATGGAGTGCATCCTCATGATACTGCTGCCATTATGGCAGAGGACGGTGTGGCTATCAGAGCCGGACATCACTGTGCCGAGCCGCTGCATCATTTCATAGGAATTCCTTCAACTGTAAGAGCAAGTATCATGTTCTACAACACAGAAGAAGAGATTGAAAGACTTGTAAAGAGTGTTTCATCCCTGAGAAAGAGAATGGGATATAACGATTAAGGAGGCATGATGGATAACAGACCGTTTTACAACGAAGTGCTCACAGAGCATAATATACATCCTACACATAAGATAAAGCTTATGAAAGCTACCAGCGAACTGAGAGGTGTTAATCCGTCCTGTGGAGACGATATAACACTTCAGTTATCCGTGGGTGCGGACGGGATCATCGAAGACGGTGGTTTTACAGGTGACGGATGTGCAATATCTCAGGCAAGTGCCGATATGATGCTTGATCTTGTGATCGGAAGATCCGTTGAAGAGGCACTTAAGCTTAAGGATACATTTCTTAGAATGATCAAAGAGAAGATAAGCGAAGAGGAGCTTGATTCGCTCGAAGAAGCACAGGCACTTCAGGACATATCACATATGCCTTCACGTGTTAAATGTGCTGTTCTCGGATGGCATACACTTGAAGAAATATTAAACGGTAACGGCAAGGATTCAGTATCTACGGAAGATCAGTAAAACCTTGAAGTAAACCGTATTTGGGAGGATTATAAATATGTTTAGGAAAAAGTTAATAGCCGGAATCATGGCACTTACATTGTGTTTTTCTATGGGAGCATGCGGTAAGGCAGCATCAGGCAGCGGTGATACACAGGCAGCGGGAGGTGCAACAGAGGCAGCACCTGTAGAAGGCGCCGATGCGGATTACGCAAAGATCAGAGAAAAAGGAAAGCTTGTGGTAGGTATCACGGATTTCGAGCCTATGGACTATAAAGACGAATCAGGCAAATGGATAGGCTTTGATGCCGAAATGGCTGAAGCTTTTGCACACAGCCTGGATGTGGAAGTTGAATTTGTAGAGATTGAATGGGACAACAAGGCTCTCGAACTCAGCTCCGGTGCAATCGACTGTGTATGGAACGGTATGACACTTACCGATGAAGTTAAGTCTGCCATGGACTGCTCCAAGCCATACTGCAATAACGCTCAGATTGTAATAGTTCCTTCGGATAAAGCTGATCAGTATCAGACAGTAGAGAGTCTTAAGGACCTTAAGTTTGCCGTAGAGGCGGGAAGTGCCGGTGAAGCGGAAGCAAAGAACAACGGCCTTAACTATACTCCTGTACAGAGTCAGGCAAATGCACTTATGGAGGTTGCTGCTGGAACATCGGATGCTGCGATCATCGATTCTCTTATGGCAGCCGCAATGGTAGGCGAAGGAACAAGCTATGAGAATCTTACTTATACGGTAGGACTTAACAACGAAGAGTATGGTGTAGGATTCAGAAAGGGGTCTGACCTTGTACCTCTTCTCAACAAGTATTTCCAGGTTGCCGATACAGACGGAACCATGAAGGCCATTGCCGAGAAGTACGGCGTACAGGCAGCTATCATAGATCAGAAATAAATAAATAATCATAACATACCAACAAGTGCCGGAAAGATTTTTTCCGGCCTTGTTTATAAAATAGAGTGATCGGGGATAAGTATGGATCTTTTCTTTCAACAATTTCCAATAGTAATACATGCTCTGAATGTGGGCTTTCTTCAGACTCTTAAGCTGTTCTTCGTAACGCTTCTGGGAGCTCTTCCACTGGGACTTCTTATATGCTTCGGATCTCAGTCGAAGCTCTGGCCCGTAAAAACACTTTTCAGAGTGATCATATGGATCGTCCGCGGAACACCGCTTATGATCCAGCTGCTCATAATATATTATTTTCCGGGGCTTGTGCTCGGAAATGCTATCTGGGGCGGAGACGAAGCGGGCAGATTCGCTGCATCGGCCGTTGCATTTATAATCAATTATGCATGCTATTTTTCGGAAATATATCGTGGCGGAATCATAAGCATTCCGGTTGGTCAGGATGAAGCGGGCCTTGTGCTCGGTATGACGAAGAGCCAGATATTCTTCCGTGTGAAGCTCCTTCAGATGATCAAGAGGATACTTCCTCCGATGTCCAACGAGATACTTACTCTGGTTAAGGATACGTCTCTTGCGAGAATCATCGCGCTTCAGGAAGTCATCTGGGCAGGACAGGCGTTCATGAAGGGATCACAGGGAATCTCGGGTGCCATATGGCCGCTTTTCTTTACGGCATTTTATTATCTTATCTGCAACGGAATTCTTACGATCCTTCTCGGAAAATGCGAGAAGAAGCTTGAGTATTTCAGATAGGATCACATAGGAGTTATCGTATGAGTATATTAGAAGTCGAACATATAAGTAAATCCTTTGATAAGACAGAGGTTCTTAAGGACATCTGTTTTAATCTGGAGAAGAGTGAAGTGCTTTCCATTATAGGCTCTTCGGGAAGCGGCAAGACCACGCTGCTGAGATGCCTGAACTTTCTTGAGACAGCCGATAAAGGAGTTATCAGGGTTTCGGGTGAGACTGTATTCGATGCGGAGGATCCGTCCTTCAGGAAGGAAGCGGTGATAAGAAAAAACAGGATGCATTTCGGACTTGTATTCCAGTCATTTAATCTTTTTCCGCAGTATACGGCTATAGAAAATGTTATGCTTGCCAGAAAACTTCAGGCAGAGAAAATGCCCGGTTATAAGGCTGACAAGAAGAATATACTGGAGAAGATAAGAAGTGACGCAGAGAATCTTCTGAATCAGATGGGACTGTCGGAGAGAATGGATAATTATCCGCATCAGCTTTCGGGCGGTCAGTGCCAGAGAGTAGCGATAGCAAGAGCACTGAATCTCGAGCCTACCATACTGTGTTTTGACGAGCCGACCTCAGCACTTGACCCGGAGCTTACGGGAGAAGTACTCCGTGTTATAAAAGAGCTTGCGGAAAAGAAGATGACCATGATAATCGTTACCCACGAGATGTCCTTTGCAAAGAATGTATCGGATCAGGTGATATTCATGGATAACGGTATAGTCCTTGAGAAAGGAACTCCGGAAGATGTTTTCGAACATCCTAAGGAAGAAAGAACAAAGCAGTTCCTTGGAAAGATATCTGAAAAATAGGTGCATCGTATGGAAGAAATATCAATTGAAAAACTTCGTGAATTACCGAAAGATACATATGAGCTTATAGATATCAGGGATGAGGGACTGATACTGTACGGTATGATACCTGGAGCGGTGAGTATCCCTATTGACGTTCCGGAGTCGGAGTTCAGCGATAAGATAAACCCGATACCGGCGGAAAAGACACTTATCTTTTATTGCGAGATCGGAAGAAAATCGAGAGAGATAGACGGTATTCCGTGTCTTGAAGGAAGAAAATGCCTGAGCCTCGAAGGAGGTTATGTCGGATATATAAGATCCGGTATATCAACTGATGAGGATTGTATAGAGAAACAGAAGAAAGCAGAAGAGAGTATACGAAAGAAATACCATAAGCAGTTGTTTACTCCTTTTGCAAAGGCATGTAAGACTTATCAGCTTATCTCGGAAGGAGATCACATTGCAGTCTGCATATCCGGCGGAAAAGATTCCATGCTCATGGCAAAGCTTTTCCAGGAGATACAGAGACATAAAAAAGTGAACTTCAAGCTGACTTTTCTTGTAATGGATCCCGGATATAATAAGGCGAACAGAGAACTTATAGAGAGTAATGCAAAGGCGCTCGGAATTCCGATAACGATCTTTGAAAGTGATATCTTCGATGCGGTGGATACCATAGAGAAGAGTCCGTGTTATCTCTGTGCCAGGATGAGAAGAGGATATCTTTACAGCAAGGCAAAGGAACTGGGCTGCAACAAGATAGCTCTTGGACATCATTATGATGATGTTATAGAGACGATCCTTATGGGCATGCTGTACGGCGCACAGGTGCAGACTATGATGCCGAAGCTTCATAGTACCAACTTCGAAGGAATGGAGCTTATAAGGCCGTTATATCTGGTCAGAGAGAGCGATATCTGCGCATGGAGGGATTACAACGAACTTCACTTCCTGCAGTGTGCATGTCACTTTACCGACACCTGTACCACCTGTCATGAGGACGGTACTACGTCTTCAAAGAGACTTGAGACGAAGAAACTGATAGCGGAACTGAAAAAGGTCAATCCTTTTGTTGAGGCGAACATATTTAAGAGCGTTGAAAATGTAAATCTCGCTACGGTGATAGCATATAAGAAAGACGGAGTGAAGCATTTCTTTACGGAAGACTATTAAATATCTATTCAGCATATAACCGGAAAAAGAAAGAAAAGGGCAAAAAAGAAGGACAGCGGTTTTCATCGCTGTCCTTTAATATTTAAAGAAAATATAACTGCTGACCCGGAGCCGTATAGTTGTCCGATATTGTATGATTCTGCTTATATTCCTTGATACGTGTCATGATTCTCTCTGTAGGATTCAGGAGATCGTTAATGGATGCATCATGGTTAAGGTGATCGATAACAATAGCGATATACTTGGAAATATCTGCTGATTTATACCAAGGTCTTGAAAGAACTTCCGGCTTCTCATGAGTTGCGTTTGTTGAGATGACCATATTGAAGATTCCCTCTTCATAGGCCTTATCGAATACTTCGACACCTGCAGTGAAAAGACCGAATGTAGCAAGACAGAAAACTCTTTTAGCCTTACGACGCTTAAGCTCTCTTGCAACATCCAGCATGGATTCACCGGATGCGATCATATCATCTATGATGATAACGTCTTTTCCTTCAACGGAATCACCGAGGAATTCATGAGCAACTATAGGATTCTTTCCGTTAACAACTCTTGAATAATCACGTCTCTTATAGAACATACCGACATCAACTCCGAAGTGGTTCGCAAAGTAGATGGCTCTGTTCATGGCACCTTCATCAGGGCTTATAACCATAATGTGGTCGTTATCGAGCTCAAGATCAGGAATTGTCTTAAGCATACATTTGATAAACTGGTAAGTCGGCATAAGACTCTCAAAGCCACTTGTAGGAATAGCGTTCTGTACCTTCGGCTCATGTGCATCAAAGGTTATGATGTTCTCAACACCCATTGATACAAGCTCCTGAAGAGCTATGGCACAGTCAAGTGATTCACGTGATGCGCGCTTGTCCTGTCTTGATTCATACAGGAAAGGCATGATCACATTGATCCTTCTCGCTTTACCTGCACTGGCTGCGATGATTCTCTTGACGTCGGCAAAATGCTCGTCCGGAGACATCGGAACCATACGTCCTCCAAGATTGTATTCGATGCTTGAATTTATAACATCCACAAGTATGTATAAATCAGCACCTCTTACAGAATCCTTGATAACCCCTTTTGCTTCTCCGGAAGCAAATCTTGTACACTCCACATTAACAAGATAACTGTCCTTCTCATAACCTGTGAACTCAACACTCTGTGTACTGAGATCTTCACGTTCTTTTCTCCAACGAGAGATATAACGGTCAACTCTTTGTCCGAGAGTTGTACAGCTGCTTAATGCAACAATCCTAAGCGGTCCTACAGGTACGGTTACTAGTTTGCTCTGATCAGGCATGTTTTTTCCTCCGATTGGACATCAGTCCTTGTTTTTAAAATATGCTTTTCTCTTTTGGTAACGTATGTTCTTACCGTAAAGATGATACAAAGTGTAATGCTGCACCATTCTTGACATTATCCTTTCGGTATAGCGTTCGGCTATTTCGTCAAGTGTTAGATTGGTTGATATAATGGTGGATCTTTCTTCAAGGATTCTTCTGTTTACTATCTCGAAGAACTGAGACTGCACAAAGGTATTCATCAGTTCCGTACCGAGATCGTCTATGATAAGAAGATCCGAAGAGAAGATGTTGTCATATATATCCGCAAGCATCTGACTCTTTGAACGCCCCATGACATATGTTGACAGGATATCTTCAAACAGTTCATTTGATGTAAGATACAGTACAGAGTGTCCCGTGTCAAGCAGATTCTTCGCAATACAATTCGTAAGGAAGGTTTTTCCGAGACCCGGGGAACCGTAGAGCAGTATATTATCAAATGAATCATCAAAGTCCCGAACGAAGGCTTTTGCCTTGTTCAGAATATGAAGAGCGTTGTCATAGGGTGACGGCTTTTCGGCCGTGCCTTCATTACTATAATACGATAAGTCGAACGTGTCAAAGTTTTCTGTAGATAAAATTTTATCAAGATTGGAATTTTTATATAAATCACGTATCTGCATTATGCGTACACATTTGCAGACAGCCCCGTCGATAAAGCCTTCGTCGCGGCATATAGGGCAGTTATATATAGGATCAAGGTAATCGGCCGGAAAACCGATACCTTTTAAAAAATTTTTTCTTTTTTCTCTGAGAGCGGCTATCCTCTCTGAAATGTCTGATGAGGAACTGCTGCCTTCAGTGGACATGATACGGGCTCTTGCCTCGGAGAATGACAGAGCCTTGATCTCTTCATCGACCTTAAGGATGTCGGGACAAAGGGCTGTAGCCTCATCATAACGCTCCTGTTCGGTTCTGTGATTTTCTGTTCTTATCCGGCTGAGCTGCCAGCTGATATTTGTTTTTTCTGTAAGTTCGATATTCACGAGTTTGTTCTAACCTCATCCAGATAAAGCTGTTCGATATCTCTCAGATCGCTGGAAGAAGTGCTTAGTTGACTTCCTGCGGATGTACGTGAAGAAGATTTCTTCTCGTTACGGCTGCGTCTGTGATTATCGTCAAGTGTATTGATATCCGCAAAGCTTCTTACGTTGCTGCTGTACCAGCTCTCCAGAATACCGTTTACGTAGTTAAAGGTTACCGAGTTTGGCTTGGAAGAGATGGCTCTTCTGCAGGCTTCGAGAATGATCGGTTCAGTGAAACCGAGCTCTCTGGTCCAGTGATCTATGAACTTACGTTCAACAGGAGCCGGCATACGGGAAGTGATTCCGAGTTCCTTCAAGATCTTGGTATAAAGAGAGTAATACATGGCAGTGAAGGCCTCGGCTTCGCTTCTTGTAGTGATCTCGTTATTATACCAGTTAATGGCAACCTTTTCTATATAGCTGAAGTTTGTCTTCTTGATCGAAGCGCAGTACTCCAGCAGATATTCGATAAGATCGAATGACAGTTTGAGATTGTCATATATATAGATGAGAGAATCGATATCTCTCTTTGTGAGCTCTCTGTCGCAGTAAGCTCTGGCCTCGGACTTGAGGTTACAGAACTGGGTATCTGCAAGAACAGAGTTGATCTTATCCGGAGTAGGAGCTGTCTTCTTTGGTGCTTCCTTACCGGATGGCCCGTCCACCGGAGAATCTTCAGCAGGGGCAGCAGCCTCCTTTTTCTTGAGACCACCCTCCAGTGACAGAGCCTCTTCAAGACTGCTCTCATCGGATATTCTTTCCGGTTTTGAGAGACTGCATATCACAATCCCGTTAACCTCGCCTTCCTTGTTATAGGAAAGTTTCAGAACATCCTGCCTGATCCAGTACTTGATCCCCCTGCACACATCCTTTTCCGTGCAGTTAAGATGATCTGCGATATCCGATACGGATATCGGTCTGCCGGCACTGCACAACCTGGCAAGATACAGATACAGCTTAACGAAATCCCCGTTAGCTGCATTCATATAGTAATCTATGAAATTATTTGAAATGCTGGAAAATGTTTCTTCTTCAGCAGAAATTGTTATAGTTGCCATAATTTTTGTAGAACCTCCCAAGCCCCAAGACTGTAAATTTGATTACAGCGAATTGATTATAACAACGATATCAACTATTTGCAAATGCCGGAAAGCCTTATTTCATGCGGATTTCCGTTTGTTGATATTGTTGAAAATGTTTATAAATATATTTTCGATTTGAAAAAATCCGAAAATAAAGGACTTTGAAGATGGTGTCTCCAAAGTCCTCTTGTTGATAAGTGTATGTTCATAACACGTTTCAGATGGTGGAAAAAGTTGTGGATAATGTTGATAACTTATTTTGATAACAGGTTTTCGCCCACGGAATCAATGTTTCCGGCGCCCATAGTTATTAACATATCATTGTTTTTATAATTTTCCGAAAAATATTTTTCTATCGCATCAAAACTTCCGAGATATACGGCATCGCATCCCTTTTCACGGAGAAGTTTTTCAATATCTTTAGAGCTTATTGTTTCGTCGAATGGCTCTCTTGCAGCATAGATATCCGCAAGCAGAACATGGTCCGCAACGGACAGTGCATCTGCAAAGTGCTCGAGATGTGCCTTGGTTCTCGAGTAGGTATGTGGCTGGAATGCTACCCAGAGGTCACCCTTCTTAATGGAGTTGGCAACCGCGAGAGAAGCGGCAATCTCTGTCGGATGATGAGCATAGTCATCGACTACGGTCACATTTCCATCTAAAGTACCCTTGTACTGGAAACGTCTGTCTGCACTGTGACAGAGTCTGAGACCTTCGACGATACTTTCGAAAGAAAGTCCGAGGAAGTCAGATGCCGCAATTGCCGAAAGCGAATTGACTGCGTTATGCTTTCCCGTAACAGAGAGGATGATCTCTCCGCGATTCTCTCCGTTAGTTACGAGCTCGTATATCGGCTGTCCGAGTTCGTTAAGCCTTATGTTCTCTGCTCTGTAATCATTATCGGCTCCGGTACCGAAGGTGATAACTTTTATGTTCATACCTGCGACCTTTGCAAGTACCTTATCCTTATAAGGAGAATCACCGTTCAGGATGAGTGCACCGTCATCTTTTGTCTTTGTTGCAAAGGTAGCGAAGGACTCTACGATGTTATCCATGTTCTTGAAGAAGTCAAGATGATCGTTATCTATATTAAGGATGATACTTACAAAAGGATTAAATGCGTGATAGCTGTTTGTATATTCGCATGCTTCCGTAACGAAGTAGTCGGAACTTCCGACTCTGATGTTTCCGCCGATCGCGTGAAGCATTCCTCCTATGGAGATGGTCGGGTCGGTTGATGCCGCCAGAAGTATGTGAGACATCATGGAAGTGGTTGTTGTCTTTCCGTGAGTACCCGCAACAGCAATGCTGTACTTATAAGCCTCCATGATCTGACCGAGAAGCTCGGCACGTGTAAGCATAGGAATGCCGGCTGCCTGAGCCGCAACATATTCCTCGTTATCCGGGTGAATGGCTGCGGTGTATACTATAAGGTCGATGTCGGAGGTTATGTTTTCGGCAACCTGACCTATATTTACTTTGATGCCGGAAGCTTTAAGGTTTTCAACTACGTCGCTGTCATGCATATCCGATCCGGACACCTTAAAACCCGCACGGTGAAGGATCTCAGCAAGACCGCTCATGCTGATTCCTCCTATACCCATAAAGTAAACGTTGCAGGGGTTGTTAAAATCTATTATTACATTATTCATATGAGTTTCAGACCTTTCTGAATATTTTTTCAACCTAAATAGTATAGCACAATAGTCACAAGGTTTGAATAACTAAATTTTTGAGCAAAAAGACGTGATTTACTTTAAAAAATAATGGAAATATTTTACTTTACATTCAATTTGTAAAGATATATACTTATTTCTTAGAGTGGCCGATAGTGTCGGACGCCATACATTTTACGGAAACGGAGATGGTTAAAAATGGAGAAAAAGGATATCGATTGGAGCACACTTGGATTTGGCTATATTGAGACAGATGCAAGTTATGTATCAAATTACAAGAACGGTGCATGGGATGACGGCGTGATCACACCGGATCATACTATTACTATGAATGAGTGCGCATGCGTTCTTCATTATTCACAGTCATGTTTTGAAGGACTTAAGGCATACAGAACAGAAGACGGACATATCGTTACATTTCGTCCTGACTTAAATGCACAGCGTATGGTGGATACTTGCGCAAGACTTGAGATGCCTGCATTTCCTGTAGATAGATTTGTAGATGCTGTTGAGAAGGTTGTAAAGGCAAATGAAGACTGGGTTCCTCCTTATGGTTCCGGAGCTACTCTCTATATCAGACCTTATATGTTCGGATATAACTCGGTTATCGGTGTTAAGCCTGCTGATGAGTATCAGTTCAGAATTCTTGTTACACCTGTAGGTCCTTATTTCAAGGGCGGCGCTAAGCCTATCACAATTCGTGTAAGTGATTTTGACAGAGCAGCACCTAACGGAACAGGTCATGTTAAGGCAGGTCTTAACTATGCTATGTCACTTCATGCAATCGTAGATGCTCATAAGAAGGGCTTTGACGAGAATATGTACCTCGATCCTGCAACAAGAACAAAGGTTGAGGAAACAGGCGGAGCAAACTTCATATTTATAAAGGGTAACAAGTTCATTACACCTAAGTCATCAAGTATACTTCCATCAATCACAAGACGTTCTCTTGAGGTTGTTGCTGATAAGTATCTCGGTATGGAAGTTGAAGAAAGAGAAGTATTCTTCGATGAGGTATCAACTTTTGACGAGTGTGGTCTCTGCGGAACTGCTGCAGTTATCTCTCCGGTAGGAAAGATCAACGACCACGGTAAGGAAATCTGCTTCCCAAGCGGTATGGAAGACATGGGTCCTAAGACAAAACAGCTTTATGATACACTCACCGGTATTCAGATGGGTAGAATCGAAGCACCGGAAGGATGGATCAAGGTTATAAAGTAAGGAACATCCTGACATTAAATATACTATATTCAGGGCACCGGTTCCGTATGGATCCGGTGCCCGTTAAGGTTAATAAGGTTATGAAGAGAATAAGTTATAAAAATATCTTATCATTAATACTTATTGCCATGATGCTTTTGACAATTACATCTTGTGGAACAGCCGGTAAAGAAGTTCATGAGAGCGGTATGGTGATAACACTTCCGAAAGGGTTTCAGCGAGCCACTATGGAAAACGCGACCTGGTACTATAAGAGCAGTGATGCTCTTGCTATGGGTATAAGAATCTATAAGTCAGATCTTGAAAAAGAAGGTCTGGAATCGAATTCGGCTCAGGATTATGCAGCTGCTTACATCAAGGCGAATTCTGTACCGGGAGATCCCGAGATACAGATTGAAGACAAATACATATATTTTGAATATGATGCAAAAGTGTCGGGATCGGCTTATTCTTACCTGACATGTATATATGACCATGATGACACATACTGGCTGGTGAATTTTGCCTGCTATAAACAGGCATATAAGGAATCCAGATCGGATTTCTTCAAATGGGCGGATTCAGTGGAGTTTGAGAATGAATAATAAGTCTTTTCTTCAGAACAGATTTATACTTTCGGAACTAGTTAAGAAAGGCATAAGATTAAAGTACAGAAGATCGTATCTGGGAATTGTGTGGTCACTTCTGGAACCGCTTCTTACCATGATCGTGCTGACTATAGTTTTCGGTACGCTTATGGGAATAGATGATATATCGTTCCCTGTTTATATTCTGGCGGGCAGACTCTTTTACGGATTTTTCTCACAGAGTACGACCGCAGCTCTTAAGTCTATCCGTGCCAACAGTGCCATTATAAAAAAAGTTTATGTGCCGAAGGTTCTGTATCCGCTTTCGGCGGTTATATTTAACTATATAATCTTTTTGATATCGCTCATAGTTCTTGCGGCGGTGTCCGTTGCGCTTAAAGTATATCCGACGATATATCTTCTTCAGGCATTTCTTCCTCTTATCGTTCTTTTCCTTCTCAGTCTGGGAGTCGGACTTGTGATGTCCACCGTGGGCGTTTTTTTCAGGGATATGGAGTATCTGTGGAATGTTGTGCTGATGCTTATCATGTATACATCGGCTATATTTTATATGCCGGAAAAGCTGCTTAAAAGCGGTTGGGGATTTATCCTGAAATGCAATCCGCTTTACTGCAGCATTGCATGTTTCAGAGATGCGTTGTTCGGAAGACCGATGGAAATGAAACTTCTTTTATATGCATTTCTTTTCAGCGTGGCTGCATGTATAATAGGTATGATCGCATTTAAGAAGAACGAAGATAAGTTTATACTTAATATATAGAGTGATAGTATGGGTGATACGGTTCTTAAGGTTGAAAATGTAGGAATGAAGTTCAACCTCAGTAAAGAAAAACATGACTCTCTAAAGGAATATTTTATAGCACTTCTTAAGGGAGAGTTGAAATATAATGAGTTCTGGGCTCTCAGAGACGTTACGTTTTCGCTGGAAAAGGGAGACAGACTTGGTATACTCGGATTTAACGGAGCGGGAAAGTCGACGCTCCTTAAAGTGGTCGCGGGAGTTTTTAAACCGACGGAAGGCACGGTATGGAAGACCGGAGTCATAGCTCCTCTTATCGAGCTCGGAGCGGGTTTTGATCCTCAGTATACAGGAAGGGAAAATATTTTCCTGTACGGAGCATGTCTCGGATACAGCAAAGGCTTTATCAATGAGAGAATTAATGATATAATAAAATTCTCAGAGCTTGAAGAGTTTATAGACGTTCCCGTAAAGAATTATTCTTCGGGAATGAAAGCAAGGCTCGGCTTTTCTGTTGCGACGGTGGTGGAACCTGATATCCTTATTCTTGACGAGATATTATCCGTCGGAGATGCAAGGTTCAGAAAAAAGAGTGAGAAACGTCTTAAGGAACTGATAGACAGAGGAGTAACGGTACTCTTCGTATCTCATAACACCGAACAGGTAAAGCAGCTCTGCAACAAGGCAATCATACTGAAGAACGGCAGACTGACAGAATTCGGAGATGCAGAGGGGGTTTCTGCATTGTACGAGAAGGCCGTTCAGGAGCATTAATGAAAGGACAAGGGGTGAAGGATGTACTTTCTGGAGATACTTAAGGTTATATTTGTAGGAATCATTGAGGGAATTACCGAATGGCTTCCTATAAGCAGCACAGGACATATGCTTCTCGTGGATGAATTTCTCAAGATGAGAATGAGCGAGGATTTCAGGAAAATGTTCTTCGTAGTTATACAGCTTGGTGCAATACTTGCGGTTGTTTTTATCTTCTGGGATAAGCTGTGGCCTTTTAAACGGCAGACAAAGGACGGTCAGGGGACGATAACGGTCAACAAGAAGATTATCAGTCTCTGGATCAGAGTCATCATAGCAACTCTTCCGGCTGCTATTATCGGACTGCTTCTCGATGACTGGATGGATGAACATATGCATAAGCCATGGATCATCGCTATATTCCTTATACTTTACGGTGTATGGTTTATCTGGGTTGAAGAGAGAAACAGACATCGCCGCCCGAGAGTTAAAAAACTCCTTAAAGTTACATATCTTGATGCAGTCAAGATAGGATTGTTTCAGTGTCTGTCCATTATTCCGGGAACATCCAGATCGGGAGCAACCATAATCGGAGGTCTCGAGACAGGACTTTCAAGAAGAGTAGCGGCAGAATATACATTCTTTATGGGAATTCCTATAATGTTCGGATGGAGCGTTGTAAAGCTTATCAAGTTCGGATTCCATTATACATTTTTCGAATTCTTTGAGCTTATACTCGGAATGGTTGTAGCATTTACCGTATCACTTCTGGTTATCAAGTTCCTTATGGATTATATAAAGAAACATAATTTCAAGTTATTCGGTTACTACAGAATAGTACTTGGTGCACTGGTACTTATTGTATTCGGAATTAAGGCTATCGCGGGTTAAGACGCGGGACTTGCCGGTGATAAGCATTTCAACATAATATATAGGATGAAAAGATGAAAGCACGTCTTGATAAGATCCTTGCAGATTCAGGTCTCGGAACGAGGAGCTCGGTCCGGGACCTTATTAAGTCAGGGACGGTAAAAGTAAATAATGTTACGGAGAAGGATCCGGGTAAGAAGGTGGATACGGACTGCGACGAGATTATAGTCAGGGGAGAACATATCGACTTCAGGGATAAGGTATATTATATGCTGAATAAACCTGCGGGGGTCATAACCGCTACAGAGGATAAAAAACAGTCTACGGTCATTGATCTTATAAAAGATAAGAAGAGAAGAGATCTCTTTCCTGTGGGACGCCTCGATAAAGATACGGTGGGGCTTCTGATCATAACGAATGACGGTGATATGGCTCACAGACTTCTTGCACCGGGAAAACATGTGAAGAAGACCTATCTTGTCAGAGTGGACGGTATTATCACAAGTGAGATTAAATCCGGAATAGAAAGCGGGGTTGATATCGGAGACGAGAAGCCTACTGCTCCCGCAGAGTTATGTGAGATACAGATGTTGGAAGAAAGTGAAGGAAAGCCATGCATTTCCGAAGCGGAGATAACCATTACGGAAGGTAGATACCACGAGATAAAGAGAATGTTCGAAGCCTTCGGGCTGAATGTTGTTTATCTGAAGAGATTATCTATGGGAAGCCTTAAACTGGATGAAAATCTTGAAGAAGGTGAGTGGAGGTTCCTTACAGATAAAGAAATACAAAGTTTGCAGAGATGAATGATACAAACTCATATCCTGCATACTTGAACAAAGACGTAAACTTGATACCTTAAATGCGTAGATTAGTGCTTGACTTATGGATTTTCCTATGTTATCCTAACACTTGCGTTTTTAGCGCTTTTTTTATCGTGCTTAAAACGCAATAAGGCTAAAGTTGAATAAAAATGGAGGTGACAGTTGTGCGCGTAAAAATCACACTCGCATGTCAGGATTGCAAACAGCGTAATTACAATCTGACAAAGGACAAGAAGCTTCATCCGGACAGGGTGGAGACAAAGAAGTATTGTAAGTTCTGCAAGAAGCATACAATGCACAAGGAGACCAAGTAATAAGAGGATTCAGTAGATCAAAGAGGTGAAGATATGTCAGAGAAAAAACAGGCATCACCTTCTCTTAAGAGAAGCTGGTTTCAGGAACTTAAGTCAGAGTTTGGCAAGATCACATGGCCGACAAAGAAGAAGCTGGGAAGAGAGACAATAGTTGTTCTCGTTATCGCAATTCTTCTTGGTTGTATCATAGCAATCGTTGATGGTCTTCTTAAGACCGGTCTTGCATATTTATGGTAGGCGGTGATCATATGGCAGAAGAAAAGACAATCGGCATTGATGAAGAGAACATTGAAGAAACAGCTGAAGTTACTGCACAGGCTGCTGATGAAGCAGAAGCTGCTGCGGAAACTGCTGAGGAGTCTGTTCAGGCAGACGAGCCGAAGCGTCCGGTTTCTTCCAATGTAAAGCAGAACGGTGACAACGAACCACACTGGTACGTTGTACATACTTATTCGGGATATGAGAATAAGGTTAAAGCTGATATCGAGAAAACCATCGAAAACAGAAGACTTGAGGATCAGATGTTTGAGGTAATGGTACCGCTCCAGGATGTACTGGAGACAAAGAAGGACGGTTCCAAAAAGGTAGTATCCAAGAAGATATTTCCGGGATATGTACTGGTTCATATGATTAAGAACGATGTAACATGGTATGTGGTAAGAAATACCCGTGGTGTTACAGGATTCGTAGGACCCGGATCCGAGCCTGTGCCTCTTACAAGCGAAGAAATGAGAAAACTTGGTGTAAGAATAGACGACTATGTTATAGACGTAGAAGTTGATGATACTATCAAGGTCATCAGAGGAGCTTGGGAAGGTACCATAGCAAAGATAAAGTCTATCAGCCGTACTAAGGAAACAGTTACGATCGAGATAGATATCTTTGGCCGTTCAACAGATGTTGAAATCGGTTTAGGTGATATTCAGAAGTTAGATTAGTGGAAGGGAAAACCCCGATAATACCACATAGGAGGTAATTAAAATGGCTAAGAAAGTCACAGGATACATCAAATTACAGATACCTGCAGGAAAGGCAACTCCTGCTCCACCGGTTGGTCCGGCTCTTGGACAGCACGGTGTAAATATCGTTGAGTTCACAAAGCAGTTTAATGCTCGTACAGCAGATCAGGGAGATCTTATCATCCCTGTAGTTATTACAGTATATGCAGACAGAAGCTTTTCATTCATCACAAAGACTCCTCCTGCAGCAGTTCTTATAAAGAAGGCTTGCAAGATCCAGAAGGCGTCAGGTGAACCAAACAAGAAGAAGGTTGCTAAGATCACAAAGGCTCAGGTTCAGGAAATCGCTGAACTGAAGATGAAGGATCTCAATGCAGCAACAATCGAGTCTGCTTGCAGCATGATCGCCGGAACAGCACGTTCTATGGGCGTTGAAGTAGTAGACTGATAATAGGTATCAGATGTTTAATAGAATCTAATAGGTGGAAGGAGGTCGCTCCTCCGATAATACCACAGGAGGTATAATAGTAATGAAAAAAGGTAGAAGATATTTAGAAGTTGCAAAGCTTGTAGAGAAGACAAAACTTTACGATCTTGACGAGGCTGCTCAGCTTATTAAGCAGACATCAAATGCAAAGTTCGATGAGACAATCGAAGCTCACCTTAAGCTCGGTGTTGACGGACGTCACGCTGATCAGCAGGTACGTGGTGCCGTTGTTCTTCCTCACGGAACAGGTAAGGATGTTAAGGTTCTCGTATTTGCTAAGGGTGATAAGGTAGATCAGGCTCTTGCTGCCGGTGCAGATTATGCAGGTGGAGAAGAACTTATCCCTAAGATCCAGAACGAAGGATGGCTTGACTTCGATGTTGTTATTGCAACACCTGATATGATGGGCGTTGTAGGACGTCTCGGACGTGTACTCGGACCTAAGGGCTTAATGCCGAATCCAAAGGCCGGTACAGTTACACCTGATGTTGAGAAGGCTATCGCAGATGTTAAAGCCGGTAAGATTGAGTACAGACTTGACAAGGCAAATATCATTCACGTTCCTGTTGGAAAGGCATCTTTCTCAGCAGAGCAGATCGCGGACAACTTTAGAGCCTTAATGGATGCAGTAATTAAAGCTAAGCCTGCAAGTGCTAAGGGACAGTATCTCAGAAGTGTTACTATCTCTTCAACAATGGGCCCTGGAATCAAGCTTAATACAACTAAGTTTGGTGGAGACGGTTCAGCAAAATAATAAGTAGGCTGGTATCGGCATACATAGATAACAAAGCAACACAATTTGGGACAATTATACAAATTGTGTTGCTTTTTTTGTGGGATTTTTTTATACTTGAGGTATGGGAAAGGGGTGTGATTACATGGATAGAGACGATATCAGAAATATAATGATCGAGCTCATCGAAGAGGTTATGCCGGAGATTGAAGAGGTTGCTTTTAACAGAAATATAGTTGCCGAATATGGGGTAAATTCAGTTTCTATCATAAAGCTTATTGTTGCAGCGGAGAAGAGATTTGATATCGAATTTTCCGATTATGAACTTGCACTGGACGGTTACAGAACCTTCGAGGACATGGTGGTTCTTATATATGAAAAACTGGAAGATAAAGAGTAAAGGAGGGTGCCGATATGTCAAATAAAAAGAAGTTGCCTGTTACATATCCGATGATCACTTCATGGCAGTGGCACGCAACGCTTTTCTCGATTCTTTCATCTAACGATAATGCAAAGAAGTGGATATTCAGTAATTATATCCAGCTCAGATGCTATAACATAGTTGAGATATTTACAGGCGATGATATGCTTTTTACGGATATTATGCCGGGAAGCAGTTCTCTTCAGGAATGTCCTTATTTGATAACATCGCTTCTCACTAAAGAGCAGATTGAGAGCTATTGCGGAAATATAATCGATTTCATCATCAAGACCATTGACCTGGGCGGATATGTGTACGGAGTTATCGATGAGGCGAGAATCCTCAGTGATTTCGAAGTGGATTATAAGTTCCCTCATGAACTGTTCATATACGGTTACGATATGGATCAGGAAGTATTCTATGTAGGAGACTTCACATTCAAGGATCGCTATTCTCACAGTAAGGTTTCTTTTGAAGCTGTAAGAAGAGGATATGAAGTAATATCCGCACCTGAAGATCATATGTTCAAGGATGATTACAAGGGAACAAGAGGTCTGTATGTAATACAGAAGAACGTGGACACATGTTACTACAATGTGGATATCACACTTATCAGAGACACTCTCCGCGAGTACCTCAGTTCCGCGGATACCAAGAATCATTTCCGGATGATGAGGAATCGTTTTAATGATACCACCTTCGGGGTAAAGGTATATGACAGAGTGCTTGAGAGGATAAATATGCAGATGTCCAAGAAGGAGCCGGATTTTGATATACGTGCACTTCATGTAATGTATGATCATAAGGTGCTTATGTTTGAGAGACTGAAGTATCTTATGGCTAACGGATATCTGAACTATGATCAGGATCTTCTCGATACCTATCAGCTTGTTGTGAAAAACATGCTGACAGCCCGTAACCTCCTGATAAAGATATCTATAAACGGAAATGTTGAAGACGCATCCAGATTTAAGATGTATTTCGGAATAGCAAAAGAAAAAGAGGTATCTGTACTTCTCGAAGTTCTTTCGAGACTGGATCAGAGAGCTATATAATATTACGGATAGAGAGCAGTAATACTAGCGTATCATAGGACAGTAAATGATTATCTGACAGATAAGAAGGGCGGAGCATCCGCCCTTTTTTCTATGCTGTTGGGAAAAGAAAAATATAACGATCACGAGGTTAAATGCATTTAATTTGAATTCAACAAATTGAACAAAAATGAGTTAAAATACCCCCTTGCTTTTGTTTACTTTTTAGGGTTGTTGTGTTAATATTTTGGGTATGTGAACATTTGTAATCGTTCGGTTGTTTTTTGTGTGCTCTGAACCGCATTATACGGATAAGAAAAAAGATGAAAAATCATCGGAAGATTACTTCAATAATTTACCAGGAGGAATTGAACAAATGGCAAGATTCAAAAAGACCATGGATGGAAATGAAGCAGCTGCTCATGCATCGTATATCTTTACCGATTGCGCAGCTATCTATCCTATCACACCATCATCACCTATGGCTGAACATACTGATGAGTGGGCTTCTGCCGGAAGAAAGAACATCTTCGGCAACACAGTTAAGATTGTAGAGATGGAGTCTGAGGCTGGTGCAGCAGGAACAGTTCACGGTTCTCTCGTTGCAGGTGCTATGACATCTACCTACACAGCTTCTCAGGGACTTCTTCTTATGATCCCTAACCTTTACAAGGTAGCAGGTGAGAGACTTCCGGGCGTATTCAATGTATCAGCTCGTTGTGTAGCTTCTCACGCTCTTAATATTTTCGGTGATCACTCAGATGTTTACGCTTGTCGTCAGACAGGTTGTGCAATGCTCTGTGAGTCATCAGTACAGGAAGTAATGGATCTTACTCCTGTTGCTTATCTTTCTGCTCTTACAGGAAGAATTCCTTTCATTAACTTCTTCGATGGTTTCCGTACATCACACGAGATCCAGAAGATCGAATGCTGGTCAAACGAAGACTTCGAAGATATCCTTGATTATGATGCACTTGACAAGTTCAGAGCAGGCGCACTTAATCCAAATCATCCATGCGAGATGGGATCTGCTCAGAACCCTGACATTTTCTTCCAGACAAGAGAGTCTTGCAACCCTGCATACAATGACCTCCCTGCAATCGTAGAAGATTACATGAACAAGATCAATGCTAAGATCGGTACAGATTACAAGCTCTTCAATTACTACGGAGCTCCTGATGCCGAGAAGGTTATCGTTGCTATGGGTTCTGTATGTGACACAATCGAGGAGACAATCGATTACCTTACAGCTAAGGGCGAGAAGGTCGGTGTTGTTAAGGTTCGTCTTTACAGACCGTTCGTTAACGAGAAGTTCGTTGCAGCTATTCCTAAGACAGCTAAGCAGATCATCGTTCTTGACAGAACAAAGGAGCCTGGTGCTACAGCAGAGCCACTTGCTCTTGATGTTATGGCTGCTATCCGTGGAACAGAGTTCAAGGATATTCTTCTTACAAGAGGTCGTTACGGACTTGGTTCTAAGGATACAACTCCTGCAGAGATAGTTGCTGCATTTAACAATACAGAGAAGGAAGAGTTCACACTCAGCATCTTCGATGATGTTACAAATCTTTCTCTTGATTCAGGTGATGCTCTTGTTACAACTCCTGAAGGAACAGTTTGCTGTAAGTTCTGGGGTCTTGGTGCAGATGGTACTGTAGGTGCTAACAAGAACTCTATCAAGATCATTGGTGATAACACAGATAAGTACGTTCAGGCTTACTTTGATTATGATTCAAAGAAGTCCGGCGGTATTACTATGTCACACCTCAGATTCGGTGATAAGCCGATCAAGTCAACATACCTCATCCATAAGGCTAACTTCGTAGCCTGCCACAATGCAGCTTACGTAAGAAAGTATCATATGGTTGAAGAGCTTGTTGATGGTGGTACATTCCTTCTTAACTGCCCATGGAAGGGTGAAGAGCTTGACAAGCATCTCCCTGGCCAGGTTAAGAAGTATATAGCTGATCACAATATCAACTTCTACACAATCGACGGTGTTAAGCTTGGTATCGAGTCAGGTATGGGACCAACAAGAATTAATACAATCCTTCAGTCAGCATTCTTCAAGCTTACAGGTATCATTCCTGAGGCAGAAGCTATCGAGCATATGAAGGCTGCTGCTAAGAAGTCATACGGTATGAAGGGTGACGATATCGTTCAGATGAACTGGAAGGCTATCGACCTTGGTGCTAACGCAGTTGTTAAGGTTGATGTTCCTGATTCATGGAAGAACGGAACAGATGAAGGTCTTGATTATCCAAAGGCTACAAAGGGTTCACAGGCTCAGATCGATTTCGTTAACGATGTACAGATCAAGGTATCTGCTCAGGAAGGTAACACAATCCCTGTATCTGTAGTAGCTAGATACACAGATGGTTCTACACCATCAGGTACAGCTGCTTACGAGAAGAGAGGTGTTTCCGTATCAGTTCCTGTCTGGACAGAAGATAAGTGTGTAGAGTGTGGTCTCTGCTCATTCGTATGTCCTCATGCAGCTATCAGAACAGTTGCTCTTACAGCTGACGAAGTTGCTGCAGCTCCTGCAGGCTTCAAGTCAAAGGATATCGCTAATACAGATTACAAGTTCAATATTGCAGTTTCAACTATGGACTGTCTCGGATGCGGATCTTGTGTAAATGTATGTCCTACAAAGTCTATCGAGATGAAGCCGCTTGATGATGCTCTTAAGGCTGAGCAGGTTCAGTTCGATTATGCTGTATCAGTTCCTGATAAGGAAGACCTTATCGAGAAGTTCGGTGCAGCTACAGTTAAGGGATCACAGTTCAGACAGCCACTCCTTGAGTTCTCAGGAGCATGTGCAGGTTGTGGTGAGACACCTTACGCTAAGCTCATTACTCAGATGTACGGTGACAGAATGTATGTTGCTAACGCAACAGGATGTTCATCAATCTGGGGTAACTCTTCACCTTCTACACCTTATACAACAAATAAGGCAGGACGTGGACCGGCTTGGGATAACTCACTCTTCGAAGATAATGCAGAGTTCGGTTATGGTATGTATCTTGCTCAGAAGACTCTTCGTAACAACCTTAAGACTAAGGTAGAGGCTCTCGTAGAGAAGGATGCTTCAATCAAGGATCTTGCAGATAAGTACTTCGAGACATTTGATGATACAACAACAAACCTTGAGGCTGCTGACGCACTTGTTGCAGCTCTTGAAGGAAATAACGATCCGGATGCAGTTGAAATCGTTAAGAACAAGGACTTCCTCGGAAAGAAGTCACAGTGGATCTTCGGTGGTGACGGATGGTCATACGATATCGGTTTCGGTGGTGTTGACCACGTTCTTGCATCAGGAGAGGATGTAAACATCTTCGTATTCAATACAGAGGTTTACTCAAATACAGGTGGACAGTCTTCTAAGGCTACTCCTACAGGTGCGGTTGCTCAGTTCGCTGCTTCAGGTAAGGAGATCAAGCAGAAGGATCTTGCAGGTATTGCTATGAGCTACGGTTATGTATATGTTGCTCAGGTATCTATGGGTGCTAATTACAACCAGCTCTGCAAGGCTATCAAGGAAGCTGAAAGCTATCACGGACCATCACTCATCATTGCTTACGCTCCATGTATCAACCACAGAATCAAGGCTGGTATGAGCAAGGCTATGGCTGAGGAGAAGAAGGCAGTTGATGCAGGTTACTGGAACCTCTTCAGATTCAACCCTGCACTTGATGACAAGAAGTTCACTCTTGATTCAAAGGCTGCTACAGTTCCTTACCAGGAATTCATCGGTGGTGAGGCTCGTTACACAGCTCTGACAAAGGTTAACGCTGAGAAGGCAGATAAGCTCTTCGCTATGGCTGAAGAGAATTCCAAGAAGCGTTTCGATCACCTTCAGGGTCTTGTAAAGCTTTACACAAATGATGCTGAGTAATTCGGTTTCGGTTGAATAATAAAGCATAATAACATCCCCCATACTGAGAGATCGGTATGGGGGATTATTTTTGCTTAAAGAATTAATTTATTTGAACAGTTTGAGCTTGGCATAACTGTCATCGTTATTCATGTATCGGTACACATCATATGAATCCCTCAGGTAGGAAAGATTTATCATAAACAGTATGAGATCGAGGAAATATATGAGCGTATGCCATTTAAAGAACGAATATGGCAGATATCTTACTCCGCCTATAAAGAGTATTACAACCGCAGCAATCGTGATCAGAAATGTTACCGGATAAGAAGTTTTGTAAAACAGGAAAAACGAGTGCTTTTTCTTAAGTATAAGTCCGCTTGTGATAAAGTGATGCAGGACAAATATCAGGTCGAATACCATAAATGTCAACAGCAGGTTTCTCCGGGATGTAAGGCGTTTTGTGATTTTTGCGGCAGAGGAAATGTCCTTTATCGCTTCGCAGAATCCTATAGATTCGTAAATAAGGATACCTGTTAATACGACACCTATAACTATATACAGAATAATAAAAAACTTCAGAAAACCGTGCATACGTCCGGTGGTTGATGAACTCTGTTCATCGACGTTTTCCGGAGAGCAATGAGAATGACTTTCTTCCGGTGATACAAAAAGAAGTACAAGCGGAATGATTATAATCATTCGTACAAAGAACATTACCGTAAACAGAACAGGCTCGAAAAACAGCTGCGAGCTTGGACCGCGATAAGGATCATCCGAAGTTGTCAGAGGATAATATGTCTCAAGGACAAATCCTCCAAAGGTGAGCTTTGAATCTACTTCACCGCCGCCTCCTAGTCCGATCAGTCCTATTCCCATACCCGTAAATTTTTCTATAAGGAAGAGGATGAGTGTGGAGACGATTGCCGTTATCCATATGATCTTAGTTTGTTTTTTCATATCTTATATCCTCTCAAAAATACAGACAATACATATAATCAATATGATAATAAGATTGTATCAGGAAGAGATATCCGTGTCAATAGAAATAAGCAATATGATGATATGAGAATGTGTTAAAATGAAGTGGAAATAAAGTATGGGAAACTATATAATGATGATAACCGAGCAGTTGATTTCATCAGGGGAGGTATTATCAAAAATGGACGAAATGAGAAAAACAAGAAACAGACTTTTGGCTGAAAAAGTTATCAAAGGCCTTGAGTCAAGACATATGACGGGATATTTTGCCGAAACTAAGGAAGATGCACTTAAGAAGGCACTTGAACTTATACCGGAAGGTGCATCACTCAGCTGGGGAGGTGCTAAGTCAGCCGGTGATATAGGACTTCTCGAAGCTGTAAAGAAGGGGAACTATACGGTATATGACAGAGCCGATGCCAAAAGTGATGAAGAGAAGAAGCTTGTCATACAGAAGGCATTCGGATGTGATTGGTTTATAGCAGGATCAAATGCGGTTACGGAAGACGGTATCCTCGTAAATCTTGATGGTAACTCCAACAGAGTTGCCTGCATAGCATACGGACCTGAGCATGTACTTATGATAGTCGGAATGAATAAGATTGCAAAGGATGTGGATGCAGCCATATATCGTGTAAGGAATGAAGCGGCTCCTATCAATGCACAGAGATTTCCGATAGAAACTCCGTGTAAGGTCACGGGTTCCTGCGCTAACTGCAAGTCTGCAAGCTCGATATGCTGCAATTTCCTTATAACAAGACTTGAGAATCATCCGGGCAGAATGCATGTTATACTTGTTAACGAAGATCTGGGATTCTAAATATCAAGATCTGTCATAAACCATACATATAATATACAGGGGGATACAATATGGATAAGAAAGCTATGTATAAACTTTCGTACGGACTTTTCGTGCTTACGGCAAAGACCTTTAAAGATAACGGATGTATTACAAATACCGCAATTCAGGTGACATCAGAACCGAACAGGATAGCCTTTGCGGTGAATAAGGCAAACCTTACTCACGATATGCTTTTGGAGACAAGGACTTTCAATCTTTCCGTTATCAGTGAAAAGGCTGACTTTGAACTCTTTAAGCATTTCGGCTTCCAGTCAGGAAGAGAAGTTCATAAGTTTAATGATTTCAAAGATTATAAGGTTTCGGAGAACGGGCTTGCTTATATTACAACGGGCTGTAATGCTTATATCTCGGGCGAGGTATATGATACCGTGGATCTCGGTACACATACACTCTTTATAGCTGATGTAACGGATATGGAAGTGCTTGATGATGCACCTTCTGCAACCTATGAATATTATCAGTCGAATATCAAGCCGAAGCCGGAGACTATTAAGACCGGAGATACCGTCGGCACACTTGAGAAAGGTGAGACTGAAGGCGGCAAAACCGTGTGGGTATGCAAGGTATGCGGATATGTATATGAGGGTGAAGACCTTCCGGATGACTTCATCTGCCCATGGTGCAAGCATCCTGCTTCAGACTTTGAAAAGAAGGTCATATGATGAGAATCGGAGAATAACATCATGCTTTATATATTCTGTGCTTTGTTCGGTGAGGCAAAGTGTTTATTGGAAAAATATAAGCTTGAGAGAGACATGTCCTTTAATCATTATCAGGTTTTCGGAGGAGAAGACATGGTACTTACGGTTACCGGGACAGGAGTTCTCTCAGCGGCAATGGCAGTTACGGAGGTATGCACACGCATACCTCCTGTTTCTTGTGACGTTCTTTTTAATGTCGGGATCTGTGGGGCGGATATGCAGGACGCTTCTGTGGGAAATGTATATCTTTTGAACAAAATATCCGATGGTATTACGGGACAGGATTATTACCCGGATATCCTTCGTGATTACAACATTCCGGAAGCGGGGCTTTATACGGTCATCACTCCGAAGTATGTGGAAGGAGCACTTACCGATATGGAGGCCTCGGGAATATATGTGGCTGGAGAGAAGTTCTTCACAGCTGACAGGATGATCTTCCTTAAGTCAGTGTCCGATAAGAAAATCCCGGTACCGGAAACGGAAGATATATCCCAAGCGGTGAATGAGACAATAGCCCAAACAGTGAATGAGAATATATCCCAAACGGTAAGTATGGATACGATTAACTCGTGCATGTCGACTCTTCTTCGAAAAACGGAGTGTATAATAGATGATATACTAAAGAGGAATCAGGATACCCGGAATGAGGATCCGGAGCTTACGGAGAGGGTGGAACGCCTGGCGGAGGATATGAGACTTTCGGTTACCATGGCGTCCGGTCTAAAACAGCTTTTCAGATTCATGGCCATTGAAGGAATGGATGCCGCGGGGGTAATAGACAGAATTTATAAGGAAAATGAACTTCCTGTAACCGCAAAAGTAAAGGGAAAGAAGATATATGACGGATTATATGAAGCCGTTTTCTCACATTTACGTTGAGGAAGGGGCATTACAATATAATAGAACTGACCGGATACTCGAGAAGTTTCCCGGTTCGGAGATCATCCGGATAAGGGATTACAGAGACGTTTTTAACAGAAGAAACCAGGACCCGGCACTTCAGCATAACTCTCAGAAACTTATACTTGCTGTGAAGAAGGACGGATTCTTGTATAAGGGAGCTCCGGTCTGCCAGAATTTCGGTGAAAGTGAGTTTTATTACACTTCAAATGTCATGAACTGTGTATATGACTGTGAGTACTGTTTCCTGAAGGGGATGTATCCGAGTTCTGATATGGTGGTCTTTGTGAATCTCGAAGATACATTTCGTGAGATAGAAGAGCTCGAAAGGAAAATCAATACGGGGACTTTGGATAAAAGAAAGATATACGTCTCCGTATCTTACGAAAGTGATCTTCTGTCGATAGAGGGCCTGACCGGAATACTGAAGGACTGGAATGATTGGGTGAGAGACAGGGAAAATATATTACTTGAGTTAAGGACCAAGTGTGCAAATATTGCGGCACTTTCTTCCATAACGGATGAGGATACGGGGAGGATCATACTTGCCGTAACCATGAGTCCGGATGAAGTGATAACAAAGTATGAAAAGTTTACTCCGAGACTCGGGGCGAGGATCAAAATGGCTGAGGCAGCCATAGAGAAAAATATTCCGGTAAGACTCTGTTTTGATCCGATGATGTTTATACAGAACTATAGGGCAGTATATGGGAATGTGGTTGACATAATATTTTCGAAAATCCCGTCGGAAAGTCTTCGGGATGTGAGTCTCGGATCCTTCAGAATCTCAAAAGATTATATCAAAAACTTCAGAAAGTATTATAAGAATTCCTCCGTTGCATATTTTCCGTATGAGATAAGAGACGGATATTATCAATATCCGGAGGAACTTCGGACCGAAATGGAAGATTTTTTATTCGAAAAATTACAAAAATATCTTCCCGAAGATAAAATATTCCGCTGGAAGTAAATATCGGAAAATGCCTAAAATAAGGCGTTTCAGAGGCTGTCAAAGGGTTTTGACAGCCTTTTTTGATGCGAAAACAGCCGATGTAAAAGACCTTGGATAGACGGACTGAAAGAAAAACCATATGATGAGCCTGTAACCGGAAATTACACAAAGTATAACAAACCGGGAATTGTACAAAATAACACAGTGACATATAAGGAGGTCATTATGGGAATGTTTATCTTGAAACTTATAGGCTATGCAATCATTGCATATTTTATGTCAACCGCTATTCATGAACTCGGACATGTGATATGCGGACTTCTTAACCATTGGAAATTTTTCGTTCTGGTTGTGGGACCGTTCAAGTTATACAGGAAAAACCTGAATGATAAGATCAGATTCGGAATAGAGAAGAATCCGACATTCTGGGGTGGATACGGCGGTGCAGTTCCGGAGAAGTTTGATGATAATGTAATGAAGATATTTTCAAGAGTTCTTCTTGCGGGACCTATAGCTTCTATAGTTTTTGGAATCGTATTCATAACAATCCTCATCCTTACCGGGAATGATTTTGCCATGATGGTCGGATTTATAGCACTGAGTGAAGGTGTCATGTGTATCCTGCCGATGAAGTTACAGACGGGAATGTTATATAATGACGGAACCAGATATTTGAGGATACATCGCGGCGGACAGACCGCAGATGAAGAAAAAGCAATGTATTCTATGTCGTTGGATAATCTCTTAAACGGACAGGCTGAAATATATGATGAGGAGATGGTGGAGATTCTCTGCAGATCTGAGGACGCATCGTATAAGTATTATGGTCTTTACCTGTTATATCATAATGCCGAAGAGCGTAAAGATGAGGCTGAGATGGACAGGATCAGAAGAGAGATGTCGGAAATGAAGACTAAAGTATCAAGCTATATAGTAAAGAGCTGTGTGCTCGATTGACGAAAATCCAGTCTTTTCAAAATCTGAAGTTTGTGAGAAAATACTTCTATCGCAGAAAGACTATTCGAGCTTCGGATTTTGAGAGGGAATATATTATGGAACTTGGAAATCAGATGAAAAAGTACAGAGGAGAGATGAAACTCTCACAGGACGCTTTGGCGGAAAAGATATATGTATCCAGACAGACCATCTCAAACTGGGAGACAGGAAAAAACTATCCGGATGTGAACAGTCTTATCAGAATGAGTGAGGTCTTCGGAGTTTCCGTAGACGTCCTGCTTAAGGGGGATGTGGAAGAGATGAAGAAGATTATCAAAGAAGATGATATACATGATTTTTATAAGATGAGCTGGTTGTATACGATCCTGTTCTTTCTGGTACTTGTAACACCTATCCCGCTCGTAAAGTTCCTCGGATTCTGGGGATTAGGCATATGGGGTGTGCTTGCAGCAGTTGTGATCGTATATGCAATTAAGATTGAGAAGAAGAAAAAGACCTTAAATATACAGACCTACAGAGAAATCTCCGCCTTTTTGGAAGGAAAAACCTTGGATGAAATCGAGGCGGCGAGAGAAGAGGGGAAACGACCTTATCAGAAGGTGTTTCTTGGAATCGTTGCGGGAGTGATCGCTCTCGTGGTATCGATAATTATGATATATATTTTTAAGTAATATAAACACTATAAAGGGACACAAGGTGAGGATTATGAATTTAGACAGTGTATCTCAGGAACTGGACAGATTATATGAATTTGAGATCAGGGAATATGTTGCCAGATGTAATGAACTGAAGCAATCCGGATATAAGATATATCGGAATTCTGCCGGAAAGCATAAGGTTGTTCAGGGAGGGCAGCCTGTTCGAAAAGAAGAAGTTCAGTATAGCTATGATAAGAGAAATGAACCGGAGAAGGAAGGGCTTCCGACCAGAGTGGGAAAAGCTGTCAAAAAGAGGATTGATAAATTTAAGAGGTTTGTTAAGACTGTAAAGTTTTTGTATGATAATTCAAAAGACAGATATAATTAGAATAAGTAATATCCAGAGATAATTTAATATCCGGAGACAATGTAATGGCCAGAGACAATGTGATGACAAAGGACAAAGTAGTGACCAAAGAAAATGCTGTACCGCTTAATCCCGGTACAGCATTTTTTTGAAGGAGTTTGTATGGGAGGTTACACGCCTTCCCTCGTTGTGGGGTCTAAACGCCGAAATGTCGTCTAGAGTTTACTAAAATCCTGCATGTGATATTTGGTTGATGGCTTTAGCAGGATTCTGATACACATAATAAACCTGAATTGTAACGTAATTGTATCATTTTGATTTAGAAACAGTGGAATATATTCTTAATTTAAGATTAAGGTATATGTAAAAAAGTATCGTTATCTGATATAATCATGTGCGTGTTGAGCGACCGGACAGTAGAAAATCCCGGCCCGGAAAGGCATGTTATGAAGAAGATATATTTTACACGACACGGAGAAACTCATTGGAATGTTGCGAACAAGATCTGCGGAGCGACCGATATCGGGCTTACGGACAAAGGACACAGCCAGGCAGAGGAACTGGGAAACCTTATCAGGGAAAAACTGGATAAGGGAGAGATAGTTCTGGATGAAATAATCGCATCACCTCTTTCGAGGGCATATGATACCGCAAAACATATAGCGGATATGACAGGACTCCCGCTCAGGGCCGATGAGAGACTTCGTGAACAGAATTTTGGAAAATATGAAGGTACTCCCCGAGACGGGGAGGTATTCCGTATGGATAAAAGAAACTTTGTGAATTCTTATGAAGGTGGAGAATCAATGCTTCGTCTCGCGCAGAGAATATACAATCTGCTCGATGAACTGGCGGAAGATGACAAGATATATCTTCTTGTCGCGCATAACGGAATAGTAAGATGCGTGAACTCGTATTTTTATGATATGACTAACGAAGAATACGGAAATTACGGGATACGCAATTGCGAACTTAAAGAATACGTATTTGGAAAGTGATAAGGTCTTAAAAAGGAGACTGAAATGGCAGAATTTGCTACAGACAAATTGCTTGTAACCGCAAGGATTATGAATCTTGTGGAAAGACTCAGAAAGATAGATAAATTCAAACTGAAAGGCGAGTATCCCGACGGTAACGGCGGGGTTACATTTAAGTTTTCGCATCACATGACGTTTCTTTCATGGGGAGAAAAAATAACCGTAAGACTGATTCCGTATAATGATTATCAGACGATCGTAGATATAGTATCCGAATGCGCAATGCCGACGCAGATCATAGATTACGGAATGAACAATAAGAACCTGCGGGAGATACTTACCGTTCTTTTGGACGGATTTCTTAATCAGAGACTGTGAGGTCTTTTTGTGCTTGCTTCAAACGGGTAAAGTGACTATAATATAGCTTGGTGTTTTATGTGCACCGCTATTTCATTTAAGAAAATGTCACAATAAGACGATATATAAAGTAAAGAACCGAGGTGTCTTATATAATGAAGTTTAATGATCTCGAATTTCAGCCGATCATACTTGGAGCTGATATAACAGCATATTCACTCGCAAGGAGTTTCCATGAGCAGTATGGCATAAAGTCCATAACACTCAGTATGACTCAGACAGGATATGTTAACAGCTCGGATATTATCGAAAACAGGTATTATCCAAACATGGAAAAAGATGAGGTGGCTGTTGAGAGACTGATCGAAGTCGGTAAGGAATTTCAGGGTAAGAAGAAGCTTATCGTATTCGGATGCGGCGACTGGTATGTCCGTATCATAATCGAGAATAAGGAAAAGCTGAAAGATTATTATATTATCCCATATATTGACGAAGATCTTCTTAACAGAATAGTTCTGAAGGATAAGTTCTACGAGATATTCGAAGAGCTTGGACTGGATTATCCGAAGACATATGTATATGAATTCGGCAAAGAAAATGATCTTAAGTTTGATTTTGATTATCCGGTCATCGCGAAGCCTGCAAACTCTGCACTTTATCACTATGCCAAGTTTGAAGGAAAGAAAAAGGTATTCCGTTTTGAAAATGAGGAAGAACTTCGTACCATGATGGACCGTATCGAGAAAGCCGGATATGATTACAAGTTCCTTATCCAGGATATGATCCCGGGTGATGACTCATATATGAGAGTTCTTACGGTTTACTGTGATCAGAATTCGAAGGTGCGTTTTGCGGCACTCGGCCGTACTCTGCTTGAAGATCCGTCACCGACGGCAATCGGTAATCCTGTTGCCATCGTAAATGAATATAATCCTGAGATCGTTGCGGCAGCAACAAAGTTCCTTGAGCATATTCATTATGTGGGATTTGCAAACTTTGATATTAAATACGATGAGAGAGACGGAAAGTATAAGTTTTTTGAGATAAATGTACGTCTCGGCAGAAGTAACTTCTATGTTACGGGAAGCGGCTTCAACCATGTTAAGTGGATCGTTGACGATTACATTTACGGAAAGATGGATGATTATACGATAGCCAACAAGTCTCATCTTTATTCGGTTGTTCCTAAGAGTGTTATAGAGAAGTATGTTCCGGACGGAGAGTTCAAGAATCTTGCTCTTAAGCTCTGGAAGGAAGGTAAGTGGGTTAACCCACTGCTTTACAGCGCAGATAAGAATATAAAGCATAATTATTATGCGAGAGCAAACTTCTATAATTATATAAGAAAGTTTGCACGCTACGGTGCATCAATAGCAGTTAAGAAAGACTAGATATACAGAGGACGTATTACGGAGAACGTGATGGCGAATAAGGTACTTGGTGTTCTTGGCGGACTCGGACCGCAGGCAACGGTTTATTTCTCGGATATGGTAGTAAGATATACCGAAGCGGCCTCCGATCAGGAACATATTCCTATGATAATATTAAATGATACTGAGATTCCGGACAGGACCGCATTTATCCTGGGTACTTCGGAAGAGAGCCCTCTCCCGAAAATGATAGAAGATGCGAAGCTCCTCGAAAAAGCCGGATGCAGTATGATCGTTATTCCGTGCAATACGGCACATTTCTTCTATGATGAGGTGGAGAAGAATGTTTCCATACCTATTATCAATATCATAGATGAGACAGTACGTTATTGTGTGGAAAGCACACCGGGGATAAAGACTGTCGGACTTCTGGCGACGCAGGGAACCGTACAGTCGGGTTCGTATAAGAGATATACGGATAAGTATGATCTCGAACTTATAACTCCCGATGAAGAAGACGAGAAGAAACTGATGAGCATAATCTATGATCAGGTTAAAGCAGGCAAGTCAGCGGATATCTTAGAGTTTTCCGAGATCATTTCAAATATGAAGAGACGCGGTGCGGATGTTATAGTTCTCGGATGTACAGAATTATCCGTGATTAACAGAGAATACGGACTCACCGTGAGAGACCGCGAGATAAAAGACTCCATGGAGATACTGGTAGTTAAATCCATAGAGAAATGCGGCAAAACAGTAAGTAAAGACTGTAAACTTAATTAAAAAGGTGGTATACCATGTGCGGATTTGCGGGATATATTAACGATTCCAAAGATATAAACGAAAACAGACGGATCATCAAGGAAATGGCGGACAAGATAGTTCACAGAGGTCCCGATCAGGATGATTATTATGTAGATGAAGATGTGAGCCTCGGCTTTAGAAGACTTTCCATCATCGACCTTGAAGGCGGAAGCCAGCCGATCCTTAACGAGGACGGAACAAAGGTGCTTGTATTCAACGGAGAGATATATAATTATCAGGAACTTCGCGAGGAACTTCTTAAAGCAGGTCATACCTTCAAGACAGAGACGGACAGCGAGGTCCTTCTTCACGGTTATGAAGAGTGGGGCGACAGCTTCCTCGTAAGACTCAGAGGGATGTTTGCTTTTGTTATATGGGATTCCGTAGAGAAGAAACTCTTCGGCGCAAGAGATATCTTCGGTATCAAGCCTTTCTTCTATTTTCATAAGGGAAAGAAGTTCATCTTCGGATCGGAGATCAAGTCATTTCTTCCAAACCCACAGTTTGAGAAGGAACTTAACAAGGACAGACTTCCGGACTATCTCTGCTTCGAATACATTCCGACAGAGCAGACCATGTTTAAAAATGTATATAAGCTCTGGCCGGGATACAGCTTTACATTTAAAGACGGAAAATTTGAGACTAAAGAGTATTTTACTCCTAAATATAATATAGATGATTCCAAGTCCGCAGAGTATTGGGGCAATCTTATAGATGAGACCTTTAAGGGTTCTACCAAGGCACATAAGATAGCCGATGTTGAGGTCGGATGCTTCCTCTCATCGGGTGTTGACTCAAGCTATGTTGTTCATGAGATGGCAAAGCATGAAGAACTTAAGACATTCTCGGTCGGCTATGCGGAAGAAAAGTATTCGGAACTTAAGTACGCTAAGGAATTTGCTGCACATGAAGGCGTACAGAATTTTGATTATAAGATAACTGCCGAAGATTATTTCACGGAGACTCCTATGATCCAGTATTACATGGATGAGCCTCTTCCGAATCCTTCGGCAATTGCGCTTTACTTCCTTGCAAGACTTGCAAGAGAACAGGTAAAGGTTGTTCTTTCGGGAGAAGGAGCTGACGAACTTTTCGGCGGATATCATTATTACAGAGAACCGCTCGAGTTTGAGAAGTACATGAAGCTCCCGCAGGGAATCAGAAACTTCAATGCTGCTATTGCATCAAAGCTTCCTAAATTCCACGGAAGAAGATTCCTTATGAGAGGAAAGCTTCCTATCTCCGAAAGATATATAAGAAATAACTATGTATACGATCATTCGGAAGTTGATAATGTCCTTAAGGATAAGATATCTTCCAAAAATCCGGCTTACTACACCAAGAAGTTCTTTGACGAAGCCGGAAATATAGATGATGTTTCAAAAATGCAGTATGTGGATATCCGTACATGGCTTATCCAGGACATTCTGGTTAAGGCAGACAGAATGAGTATGGCGAATTCACTCGAGCTCAGAGTTCCTTTCCTTGATAAGGAAATGCTCAAAGTAGCTATGCAGATTCCGACAAAACACAGGATCACGAAGGAGACAACCAAGTACTGTCTCAGACTTGCTGCGGCAAAGAATCTTCCGCAGAAGACTTCAAAGATGAGAAAGACAGGATTCCTGACACCTCTCAATGACTGGCTGAAGCAGGACAAGTACTACGGCATGGTCAAGGAAAAGTTCGAAGGTGAAGTTGCCGGCGAATTCTTCAACAGGGATTACATATTGAAGCTGCTTGAAGATCACAAAGCTGACAAGGCTAAAAATATGAAGAAAATATGGTCTATATACTGCTTCATACTCTGGTATGAGAAATTCTTCCCGGAGAAGCTCGGTGTTACTATGTAAATATTGTATTGCGGTTTTATAGCCGCAGAAAGGTGGTATAAATGGTTACAGCAATCGTAGGTGCCAATTGGGGCGATGAAGGAAAGGGTAAGATGACTGATATGCTTGCCAGCGAATCTGATATAGTTATCAGATTTCAGGGTGGAGCAAATGCAGGACATACCATAGTCAACAAGTATGGTAAGTTCGCACTTCATACTCTTCCGTCGGGTGTTTTCAATGATAATATTGTTAATATCATAGGAAACGGTGTGGCACTTGATATTGAAAAACTTCTCAAGGAGTATAATTCGGTAATAGCTGACGGAGTTCCGGCACCGAAGCTTCTGGTTTCCGACAGAGCTCAGATGGTTATGCCTTATCACGTTCTCTTTGATGAGTATGAAGAGGAAAGACTTAAGGGAGCATCATTCGGATCCACAAAGTCCGGAATTGCACCTTTCTATTCGGATAAATATGCAAAGATAGGTTTTCAGGTGAGTGAACTCTTTGATGATAAGGATTCACTCTGCAAGAAGATTGAAAGAGTTATCGCACAGAAGAATGTACTTCTCGAGCATCTCTATCACAAGCCGCTTCTTACGGTAGAAGGCGTATACGAAACTCTTATGAGATATAAGAGTCTTATAGAACCGTATGTATGCGATGTATCGGCTTATCTGTCACAGGCCCTTAAGGAAGGTAAGAACATCCTTCTCGAAGGACAGCTCGGTACACTTAAGGATACAGATCACGGTATCTATCCTATGGTTACATCATCATCAACTCTTGCTGCATACGGTGCTATCGGAGCAGGTATTCCTCCGTATGAGATAAAGAGAGTAGTAGTTGTATGTAAGGCATACTCAAGCGCAGTCGGTGCAGGCGAGTTTACATCAGAGATCCTCGATGAGCAGGTTGCAGACGAGCTCCGCAGAAGAGGTGGAGACGGCGGCGAGTACGGTGCTACAACAGGACGTCCGAGACGTATGGGATGGTTCGACTGTGTGGCTTCAAAGTACGGCTGCAGACTTCAGGGTGCAACCGATGTTGCATTTTCAGTGCTTGACGTACTCGGATATCTCGATGAGATTCCTGTATGTGTAGGATATGACATAGACGGTGAGATCACAACAGATTTCCCGACCACGGTAAAACTTAAGAAGGCTAAGCCTGTTTATGAGACACTTCCGGGTTGGAAGGAAGATATCAGAGGAATCAGGAATTACGAAGATCTTCCGGAGAACTGCCGTAAATATATAGAGTTTATCGAGAAACAGATTGGCTTCCCGATTACAATGATATCCAACGGTCCGTCCAGAGACGATATCATTTACAGAAACAAGTAAGAATGACGCCCGGCATCCGGCTGACGCGCCGAGAAGGGTAAGTGCCCTTTTTCGAGCGCCGAATCGGTAGCCGGGCGGTTTGATGGAGACCTTATGGAAAACAGAAGCTATAAATATAACGTTATTCGAAATGCAAGGCGAAGATATACTTACCGGTTCATCGGTGCGTGTATCTTCTTTCTGTGTGTTATGCCTTTTGTTCCTTTTATCATGGGCTATGCGAAGGGACATATCTTCACGCTGATCCTGTGCGGACTTTTTGCGGCATACGGAGCTTATCTTGTTCGTTATTCTTTCGGAAACGGAATGTATGATATATCATTTGTCTTTAACGAAGATAATTTCACGGTAAAGAACAAGAAGGGTGAGAAGGTTCATTCCTATTCGGAGATAACAAAACTCGATCACATCGTTCCGGATAACGAGAATGTGTACAGTATAATTCATATGGTGCTAAACGGAGAGAGTATCATTATTCCGTTCACTCTTAAGAAGTCAACCTGTGATATTCTTTACAGCTTCCTTATGGAGAAGGTGACAATCGAGGAATTAAGTGATGGACAGAGAGAAGCTTAAGTCTTTAACAGAGAATTCCGTAATAGATAAGCTTTATGTCGAAGAAGAGGTGACTTCTACAAATGATGTTGCGAAGTCCATGTCGCGTGAAGGATTTAAGGGACGCGCACTTATAGTTTCCGAGCTTCAGACAAAGGGCAGAGGTAGACTCGGAAGAAACTGGAGTTCTCCTGCGGGAACGGGAATATGGATGTCTCTTCTTGATACGGATACGGAGAATCTTGTGAATATTCCCGGGATAACACTTCTTGCGGGACTTGCGGTTGCTGAAGTGCTTAACAGCCTGTCCGGTGAAGAGTGTGCCCGTATCAAATGGCCGAACGATGTGGTGATAAACGGTAAGAAGGTCTGCGGGATTCTGACGGAGCTTATTTCCTCAGGTACTGAGTCGACAGTTATAATCGGAATAGGTATAAATGCATCGATGGACGAGTTCCCCGAAGAATTAAAAGATAAGGCAACATCAGTTTTCCTCGAAATCGGACAGAAGCCCGAAAGAGAGAAAATTTTAACCGGTGTTGTAACCAAACTGACGGAATATATCAGTGCATATAAGATAACGGGAAGTCTGGGATTCGCTATGGACAGATACCATAGTCTTATGGTCAATAAGGGTAAAGAAGTGATCCTTTCTTCGGCAAACGGGGACTTCTATGATAATCCTTATATCGCAACGGGGATAGATGAAGAAGGAAATCTTCTGGTAGAAGATAAATCGGGTACCGTTCATACTGTGCAGAGCGGTGAGATATCCGTCAGAGGAGTTCTTGGATACGTATAGATAGACTTTAGCACGTTGATGTGCTACAATTTAGAGTCAATAAAACAAAAAGTGCCTTAGAAGGTGCTTAAGAGAGGTTTATAATGATAAAGCTTATAGCATCGGATATTGACGGAACTCTGGTTCCGGACGGTACCGATAAGATAGATCCCCGCATGATGGACGTCGTTAAAAGATGCAGAAGAAACGGGATACATTTCGCGGGAGCGAGTGGAAGACAGTTTGCAAGTATGTACAGGCTGTTTGCACCGGTTGCAGAGGATATATTCTATATCACCGATAACGGAAGCATACTCCGTTCGTACAAAGAAGTACTTTCCATGAAAGTAATAGATAAGAAAGACCTTTGGGACATGGTAAGGGATGCAAAGAAGATTCCGCGCAGCGATATCATGCTCTGCGGACGTGACTGGGCTTATTGTGAAGATGAAGGCGAGATGTTTTACTGGCTGAGAGATTCCTACAAGTTCAATGTTAAGGTTGTGGGAGATTTCGAGGAACATCTTACGGACGACATTTCCAAAATGTCCATTTACCGTACAGGTGACTGCGAGGAGGCAGTGAACGAGGAGTTTACTCCGAAATGGCAGAACAAGTTTCTTATAGCGTCGGCCGGCACGATGTGGATGGATATCGTTCTTCCGGATGCGGATAAAGGCACATCCCTCAGAAAACTTCAGGAATATCTCGGAGTTACGCCGGAGGAGACAATGGTCTTCGGTGATAATCTTAATGACATAGGTATGCTTCAGGCATCTGAGGAAAGCTATGCCATAGGAAGTGCTAGAGACGAAGTTAAGGCTGTGGCAAAGCACATAGCACCGCCGCTTTCCGAGTATGGTGAGACAACCGTTATAATGGATTATCTGGATTCCATCGGAGCCGAATAAACGAGATAACTATGCGGCGCAGCGCTGCATTTATATAAATGAATATCCAGGAGGAAAAAATATGGAAAAGATTAAGATGACAACACCGCTTGTTGAAATGGACGGCGACGAGATGACACGTATTCTCTGGAAGCTTATCAAGGATGAGCTCCTCAACCCATATATCGAGCTGAACACAGAATACTATGATCTCGGCCTTGAACATAGAAATGAAACTAACGACCAGGTTACCAAGGATGCTTCCTATGCAACCGAGAAGTACGGAGTTGCTGTTAAGTGTGCAACCATCACACCAAATGCAGCACGTGTTGAAGAGTATAATCTTAAGGAAATGTGGAAGAGCCCGAACGGTACTATCAGAGCTATCCTTGATGGTACTGTATTCCGTGCCCCGATTCAGGTAAAGGGTATTACACCTTGTGTAAGAAACTGGGAGAAACCTATCACTATCGCAAGACATGCATACGGTGATGTATATAAGGCAAGCGAGATGAAAATCCCGGGAGCGGGAAAAGTTGAGCTTGTATATACTGCAGAGGATGGTACACAGGAGTCAGTGATCGTTCATGAGTTTAAGGCACCGGGAATCGTACAGGGTATGCATAACCTGAATGATTCCATCGCAAGCTTTGCAAGAAGCTGCTTCAACTACGCGCTTGATACAAAGCAGGAACTCTGGTTTGCATCTAAGGATACCATCTCAAAGAAGTATGATCATACATTTAAGGATATCTTCCAGGAGATATTTGATGCAGAATATAAGGAGAAGTTCGAAGAAGCAGGAATCACATATTTCTATACTCTTATAGATGATGCGGTTGCACGTGTTATGAAGTCAAAGGGCGGTTTCATCTGGGCCTGCAAGAACTACGACGGAGACGTTATGAGCGACATGCTTTCTTCTGCGTTCGGTTCACTTGCCATGATGACCTCCGTACTTGTATCTCCTAAGGGATACTATGAATATGAGGCTGCTCACGGAACAGTTCAGAGACATTATTATAAGTATCTCAAGGGTGAGGAGACATCTACCAATCCGGTAGCTACGATCTTCGCATGGACAGGCGCTCTCAGAAAGAGAGGAGAGCTTGACGGACTGGATAGTCTCATTAAGTTCGCTGATGCTCTTGAGAAGGCAACTCTCGGAACAATCGAAAGCGGCAAGATGACAAAAGATCTTGCACTTATAACAGAACTTGAAAATGTAACAACACTTAATACAGAAGATTTTATCAAGGCTATCAGAGAGAGCCTTGACAAAGAACTTGCTTAATTCCGGTTATATACCACAGGGTTCGCCCTGTGGTATACCGGTGGTGAAAGCTTTTGAGGGGGTGTATACATGTCAAAAGATTTTTCGAAGGAAACTTATTCTGAGGTGATGAGAGCTGACATGCGTGAGAAAAACGGTCAGCTTCTTATAGAGATCGAGCTTCCGGGCTACAGCAAAGAAAACATATCTGCAGAGCTTGAAGGCGGCATACTTACAATACATGCCAGACGTAACGAAGAACTTGAAAGTGACATGACTAGTACTCATTATCTTCTTAGGGAACGTTTTACAGGAGATATGAAGAGGAGTTTTCATGTCGGGGACAATGTTCATCAGAAGGACGTGACGGCTCAGCTTAAAGACGGAATACTGTCCATCATAATAATTAAGAATGAGAATTCTGTTGAAGGAGAGAAGAGAAAGCTTATAGACATTCAAAATGTCATTCAGCTTTAGAGAGTATGATCGAGATTGGAAAGAACCCCAAAATAATAGAGATCATCAAAAGATACGGAGAGGATATAATCCATTCGAGGCTGTATCAGAGAGAAAAGGATTACTGTCAGCATGGAGTTATATCCACCTATGAGCACTCTATCGCAGTGACTTATATGGCAGTCAGTCTTGCCATGAAGTCCAGGAAAAGGGTTGATATGAGAAGTCTGGTAAGAGGAGCTCTTCTGCATGACTATTATCTGTATGACTGGCATAATCCGGAGGTGAAGGGCAGAAAGGTTCATGGTTATACCCATGCCAGATGTTCCATGGAAAATGCGATAAGGGACTTTGGTATCACAAAACTCGAGCAGGAGATAATATACAGCCATATGTTTCCGCTGAATCTCTCGAGAGTACCTAAATCAAGAGAGGCGATGCTCGTATGTCTTGCAGATAAGATATGTGCCAGCTTTGAAACTGCGAAAGTAATAGAGTATAACAAGATAACTACGGTCATCGCCAGAGAAAAGACCATTAAAGAATTAAGAAGAAAACTAGCATATAACAGGAGATAAAGAATGTCATTTCTGAGTCAGGGTGATGCTTCAAGAGAGATACACAGACTTTCGAAGTATTGCACGGATAACAATATAATAAATCCTGAACTTTATGATGTTTACCAGGTAAAGAGAGGACTGCGTGAACCTAACGGAAGAGGAGTACTTACCGGACTTACCGAGATTTCCACGGTAAACGGATCGAGAGTCGAAGACGGAAAGGCCGTTCCTATTCCCGGAGAACTCAGATACCGCGGAATAGATGTGAAAGAGCTGGTAAACGGATTCACCAAAGATAACAGATTCGGATTTGAGGAAACCGTATATCTGCTTCTGTTCGGAAAGCTTCCTGAGGAAGCGGAACTTGCAAGGTTTAAGAAACTCCTGTCGTATCACAGACGTCTTCCGGCTGATTTCCTTGAGGATGTAATCCTTAAATCGCCCAACAAAGATGTAATGAATGCGATGGCAAGTGATGTTCTTGCCCTTAACGCTTACGATAAGCATTCGGATGATCTGTCTATACCGAATGTTCTGAGACAGAGTATAAAGCTTATTGCGGTCCTTCCGATGATAGCTGCCTATTCATACCTGTCTTACAGACATATATATATGAGAAGAGGACTATATATTCATAATCCAAAGCCTGAACTTTCGGCGGCTGAGAATATTCTCAGAATACTCCGACAGGATAAGAGTTTTACACCTCTTGAGGCAAAGGTTCTCGATATAGCTCTGGTGCTCCATGCCGAACACGGTGGCGGTAATAACTCTACCTTTACAACTCATGTTGTTACGTCTTCGGGTACGGACACATATTCTTCGGTGGCTGCGTCACTTTGCTCGCTGAAGGGACCTAAGCACGGCGGCGCTAACATTAAAGTTATGAAAATGTTTGATGAGATTAAACGTAGTGTTCACGACTGGAAGGATGACGACGAGCTGTCCGCTTACCTTCTGAAGATACTGAGACGTGAAGCTTTTGACAAGTCTGGACTCATATACGGTATGGGACATGCGGTTTATACCCTGTCCGATCCGAGAGCGGAGATACTTGAGAAATATACAATGGAAATGGCTGCTGAGTGCGGCAGACAGGATGAGGCGGACCTCTATCACAGTGTTGCCCGTCTTGCACCTGATCTTATGAGACAGGAAAGAAAAATGTATAAGCCTGTCAGTCCGAATATTGATTTTTACAGCGGCTTTGCCTATAATATGCTGAATATCCCGGATGA
>DEFA01000017.1:165421-172281 GCA_002350525.1 Lachnospiraceae bacterium UBA2864
GATAATGGAATTATGATGCAGTATTTTGAGTGGTTCTTAAAGGGGGACGGAACACTCTGGAAGAAGGCAGCTGCTGAAGCAAAACATCTTGCTGCAGCGGGTGTAACATCGCTCTGGCTGCCGCCTGCTTATAAGGGCGCGGAAGGCGCCGATGATTCGGGTTACACGGTATACGATCTCTATGATCTTGGCGAATTTAATCAGAAGGGTTCGGTGAGAACCAAGTACGGAACCAAGGATGAATACGTAGCTGCTATAAAAGAATTAAAGAAGAACAGGATAAATGTATATGCCGATATCGTTCTCGATCACAAGATGGGAGCGGACCGCGTTGAAGAGGTACATGCAGCCGAATTCAACGAGAGAAACCGCTATCAGATGATCGGAGAAGATAAAGTGATCGGCGCATGGACGGGCTTTGATTTTCCGGGAAGAAAGAACAAGTATTCCGATTTCAAGTGGAACTGGACACATTTCGACGGAATAGATTGGGATCAGGACAGTGTGAAGAAGGCGGTTTATAAGTTTGCCGGAAAAGAATGGAACGATGAGGTTGAAGAAACCGAGAACGGTAATTATGACTATCTCATGGGAGCCGATATAGATTTCGGTAATAAAGAAGTTATTGATGAACTGACAAACTGGGCAGTGTGGTATCTGAAAACAACAGGCGTTGACGGTTTCAGACTGGATGCCGTAAAGCATATACCTGCTGCTTTTTACAGAAATTTCCTTATGAAGGTAAGAGAGCTTACGGGTATGGAACTCTTCACAGTCGGAGAGTATTGGCACGGTGATGTTAACCGTCTCACTTCTTATCTGGGTGAGATCAATTCGGAAGCATCACTTTTCGATGTACCGCTGCATTTCAACTTCCTTCATTGTTCGCAGGCTCATGGGGCTTATGATCTGAGAAGAATCTTTGATGATTCGCTTCTCAGCAAGAATCCGCTGAAGGCCGTAACCTTCGTGGATAATCATGATACACAGCCGGGACAGCCGATGGAATCTTTCATCGAGGAATGGTTCAAGCCGCTTGCATATGCGCTCATTCTTCTCAGAAGAGAAGGCTATCCTTGTGTATTCTATGGAGATTATTACGGAATACCTCATGACGGCATCAAAGGCATGAAGCAGACTCTTGATAAACTTATGAAACTTCGTAAGACTAAGGCTTACGGAGAACAGCATGATTATTTCGATGATCCGGAATGTATAGGATGGACCAGAGAAGGTGATAAGGATCATAAGGATTCGGGACTTGCTGTTGTAATGTCGGACGGCAGAGGCGGTACGAAGAGAATGTATATCGGACGCCAGTTTGCCGGAAAGCATTTTTCGGATGTACTCGGAAATGCAAAATATAACATCAAAATTGATGATGAGGGCTGCGGCGAATTTTATGTAAACCGTTGCGGAGTATCAGTATGGGTTCATAAAGAACCTAAGACGGGGGATAAGTAATGGCAAAAACCATTAGAACAGAAACAGTAGAAGAATTCTTCAGTGCCATCAGGGCACTGAAGAATGATGAAGAGTTCTTTCAGTTTTTTGAGGATATATGTACAACAAACGAAGTACTTTCCATAGCTGACAGACTCCGCGTTGCAAAACTTCTGTATGAAGGAAAAACGTATATAGAAATAGCGAAAGAAACAGGAGCATCAACTGCTACTATCAGCCGTGTTAACAGATCTATGGGCTACGGGAACGGAAGCTATGAATATATCTTTGAACGGCTTGGTGTAAAAAAGGATAAGGAGTAACTAATTATGGACCCCAGTTCCATAGTACAGCTGATTGTACTTATTATCCTGATAGTTTTGTCAGGATTCTTTTCTGCTGCGGAAACAGCACTTACAACCGTAAACCTGAACAAGCTCAGGGCTATTTCCGATGAAGGAAAAAGACGCGGGAAGAGAGCACAGCGTGTTATAAAAATGCGCGAAGACTCCTCAAAACTGCTTTCCACAATTCTCATAGGTAATAACATAGTCAATCTGTCGGCATCTGCACTGGCAACCGTTCTGGCCACGAATCTTTTCGGAAAAGCCTGGATCGGTGTTGCGACGGGAATACTCACATTTATAATACTTATACTTGGCGAGATAACACCTAAAACGCTGGCAACGCTGTATAATGTACAGCTGTCGCTTTTTTTTGGCGCTCCTATCTCGGTACTTATGGTCATTCTGACCCCGATCATATGGATGCTCGATAAGATCTCAAGAGGGATCTTTAAGCTCATACATATAGATCCTGATGCGAATCCAAACCAGATGACAGAAGGGGAACTTCTTGCTGTTCTGGATGTGAGTAACGAGGAGGGTGTGATCGAGCCCGAAGAGAAGAAGATGATCACAAATGTGGTGGACTTCGGAGATGCTTTATCAAAAGATATCATGATACCGAGAGCGGACATGGTATGTGTTGACACGGGGGCGGGTTATGATGATATAATAACTATCCTTGAGGAGGACAGTTTCTCGAGGCTTCCCGTTTATAAAGAATCAAAAGATAAGATAATCGGTATACTTCATATCAAAGACATGATCCTTTTCAGAGAGAAAAACGGAAAAGAGAATTTCACGGTCGAAAAGGTTATGAGAGAACCGGTATATGTATACGAGTATCAGAGAACTGCTCAGATTTTCTCGGATATGAAGACGTCATCGGTTACCATGTGTATAGTACTTGATGAGTACGGTACAACGGCGGGTCTTATAACGATGGAAGACCTGATAGAAGAGATAGTCGGAGATATCAGAGATGAGTATGATGCCAGTGAAGATGAGCTTATTAAAAATATAGCAGAGAACAAGTATGACGTGGATGCATCGGTCAAACTCGATGACTTAAATGATGCGATCGGAACGAAGCTTTTCTCTGATAATTATGATTCGGTAGGCGGACTTGTGATAGAACTTCTCGACAGACTTCCCGATGAAGGGGATGCGGTCGTTCAGAAGGGAACCTCTATCCGTGTTACCAGCGTAAACAGGAACAGAGTCGAAAGGGTAGAACTTACGATCGATCCGGATTACACCGAGGAAGATGAGGAATCAGAGGATGGAGAAAACGGATAAAGAATTTCAGGAACTGAAAAAGCATATAAGAGAGCTTATCAGGCTTGATTTCATAACTCCGGATGAGATACCCGGATTGGAACTCTATATGGATCAGCTTACCAGATACATGGATAAGCATCTGGGAAGTACTTTACGAGATGAGTCGGATAAGGCACTTACCAAGACTATGATCAACAATTATACCAAGAACAAGCTTATTCCGCCGCCGGAGAAGAAAAGATATTCACGTAAACATTTGATACTTCTGATATATATTTATTATCTGAAAAATGTTGTGTCTATCAACGACATCAGGCGTATCCTCGGACCGATGATAGAAAAGGATTTCGGCGAGGACGATATATTCGAAATATATAACTCTATCTTTGAGATGGAGAAACTGCAGTACTTCAATACGGAAGCAAGTGTGATCAAATCGTCCCAGATAGTGGATAAAAAGCTTCCGGAAAATGAAGATGAGTATCTGAGGAAGATGGCTTTCATATATCTGCTCGGATATGATATTTTCATGAAGAAACGCCTTATGGAAAAACTGATAGATGAACTGCCGGAGGAATAGAGAGGGAGGAAAATTATGATTAGCGCAAACAATGTATCATTGAGATTTGGCAAGAAAGCTCTGTTTGAAGATGTAAATATTACATTTTCACCGGGCAACTGCTATGGACTTATAGGTGCAAACGGTGCCGGTAAGTCTACATTTCTTAAGATCCTTTCGGGACAACTTGAATCTACAACGGGTGATGTTACCATGGACCCGGGCGAGAGACTGTCTGTCCTTGAGCAGGATCACTTTAAATATGATAATTATTCGGTTCTTGATACCGTTATCATGGGTAACAAAAGACTTTATGAGGTCCGTCAGGAGAAGGATGCAATCTATGCTAAGGAAGATTTCACTGATGAGGATGGCGTAAGAGCTTCCGAGCTTGAAGCGGAATTTGCCGAAATGGACGGCTGGAATGCCGAGGCTGATGCAGAGACACTCCTTAACGGTCTCGGTGTAAGCACGGAAGATCACTATAAGATGATGAATGAACTTGAAGACAGCATCAAGGTCAAAGTTCTTCTTGCTCAGGCATTGTTCGGAAATCCGGATGTACTGCTTCTCGATGAGCCTACAAACCACCTGGATCTCGATGCTATCGGCTGGCTTGAGGAGTTCCTTATAAACTTTGATAATACGGTCATCGTTGTAAGCCATGACAGATATTTCCTGAATAAGGTCTGTACACATACAGCGGATCTTGATTACGGAAAGATTCAGATATATGCAGGTAACTATGACTTCTGGTATGAGTCAAGCTCACTCATGATGCGTCAGAGAAAGGAAGCAAACAAGAAGAAGGAAGAACAGATCAAGGAACTGAAGGAATTCATCGCCAGATTCTCAGCTAACGCTTCCAAGTCTAAGCAGGCTACATCACGTAAGAAGGCTCTTGAGAAGATCGAGCTCGATGATATCAAGCCGTCAAGCAGAAAGTATCCTTTCATAGAGTTTAGACCAAACCGTGAGATCGGTAACGAAGTTCTTACCGTTCAACATATTTCCAAGACGGTTGACGGAGTAAAACTTCTGGACGACATTACATTTACAGTGGGAAGAGAAGATAAGATTGCTTTTGTAGGTCCTAAGACACAGGCAACAACCATGCTCTTCAAGATTCTTGCAGGTGAAGAAGAAGCCGATGAGGGAGATTACAAGTGGGGTGTTACAACATCCCAGGGCTACTTCCCTAAGGATAATACAAAGGAATTCGATAATGACCTTGTCATCGTTGACTGGCTTACTCAGTTCTCCGAAGAGAAGGATGCAACTTATGTAAGAGGCTTCCTCGGAAGAATGCTTTTCAGAGGCGAGGACGGAATAAAGAAGGTTAAGGTCCTTTCGGGAGGAGAGAAGGTAAGATGTCTTCTTGCCAAGCTTCAGATTATGGGATGCAACTGCCTGATTCTTGATGAGCCTACAAACCACCTGGATATGGAGGCTATCACATCCCTTAACAACGCACTTATGAAGTTCCCAGGAATCGTGCTTTTTGCATGTCAGGATCATCAGTTTATCCAGACAACTGCAAACCGTATCATGGAGCTTACGGATTCCGGACTTATCGATAAGCAGTGTACTTATGATGAGTATCTTGAGAACGATGAGCTCGCTCGTAAGAGGATGGTTATGAACTTCGATAATGCGGAAGACTAAGATACAGAGTGAATCATAAAAACGCGGACATTTCGGATGACGCGTTCCGCCCGCCCGTGACAGGGCTCCGGAACATGCACCGAATCGTCCGCGTTGTTTTTGTATTTGAATCTATAAATATAATGACTTTGGGATGTTTATCTTATCTCGTGTCTTGGGGCATTTATTTTACTGTAATGATAATAAGTATGTGAGGAAGTTGTTGGCGGTGGTGATGTTACGCTCGCTGTCTCCCGGGAAGCATAGATATACTTTCTTATATCTGAGGTTCATTGCAGCTATAGCCGGAATGTCACTTACGTCTATTCCGTATACGGCATCTCTTCCGTCTTTTCCCAAAACGGTAACAAGTCTGTCCGAACATTTTGCCATATTGTCGGCACTTATTATTTCCTCTGTAGGATGGGCCTGGCCGTTGAAAGCACATATCTTAAGTCCGTCCAGATCGGTAAATACAATATCGAAGTAGTCGTTGTCGCAATAAGTGGAGAACGACATATATTTATATGTGGTTGCTTCATCCGAGCCCGATTCCAGTGCCTGCTTGTTAAGAGTCACATCTTTTAAGGAATCTACCTTGTAGCCTTTATCGAGACCATATTCTTTGAGAAAGTCATCTACAATCTGTGTGTTCGTGTCGTTTGATATATCATAGCTGTTAACGATTGCATATGAGAATCCCACAGGTCTTGTATTTTCATAAATAAGACTTATTACATAAGCTATAAAGAGTATTCCGAGAAATGTAAAGAATATTGTCCATTTATAGTAATAGAAGATGTACTTGAAACGTTCGGAGGAACTCATATTCTTCGTACGTTTTTTTATCTGCTCTCTTTCATTTTTTAACTTAACGAAGATATTCTTTGTATAGTTTTCAAGATTATCTTCCAGAGGTTCGTTATCCTCACTGCTTTTATCGGAGTCGGTACCTGCTTCTTTATCTTTGACCGTATCGTTTTTTGCTTTTTCTGTATCGTTATCGGACGATATTTTTTTGCCTTTTTGGTATAATTCTTCTTCCGATCCTCTTACTGGAGGAATATTATCTCTGTCTTCTGCTGAGTATTTCATGATTATGTCTCCGTAAAATAATGTTAATCTTTAGGTAATAAGATTTAACGATATTCTAACAAAAAAAGAGAACGTTGTAAAACTTTTGTAAAAATTGCCCAAAAAAGCCGCTCAAAAATCAAATTTTGCTTGCATTATTGTTCAATGTGACATATAATGCATTCATGTCACGGGATGTGACAAACTATTATGATGATCCGAGCGGGTGGCTCGGAGTGCCGGTGGTCCGTTTTCATAGGAAAATGACCTGATCTGAACCGGCGTTAGTTGTTTCGGACAACTGATAAGGAGAGGTTCAGCGAGTTTGATCTGAAAAGGATTACAGGTAAAAAGCACAAATACCAAAAGGAGGGTTTTTTTGTGAAGAAGTTTAAGAAGGCTATGGCTCTTTCACTTTCACTTGCTATGGGACTTTCAGTAGTAGCTTGTGGTAATGAGCCGGCAACAGAGGCAGCTACTACAGAAGCAGCAACAGAAGCAGCAACAGAGGCAGC
>DEFA01000020.1 GCA_002350525.1 Lachnospiraceae bacterium UBA2864
GTCGTGGTACTGTTGCTACTGGTAGAGTAGAGAGAGGTACACTCCACATGAACGACGAGCTTGAGATCCTTGGTATCAAGGAAGATGTTAAGAAGACAGTCGTTACAGGCATCGAGATGTTCCGTAAGCTTCTTGATGAGGCTCAGGCTGGTGATAACATCGGTGCACTCCTTCGTGGTGTAAACCGTGATGAGATCCAGAAGGGTCAGGTACTTGCTAAGCCGGGTACAGTTACATGCCACAAGAAGTTTACAGCTCAGGTTTACGTTCTTACAAAGGATGAAGGTGGACGTCATACACCTTTCTTCAACAACTATCGTCCACAGTTCTACTTCAGAACAACAGATGTTACAGGTGTTTGCAACCTTCCTGCAGGTACAGAGATGTGCATGCCTGGTGATAATGTAGAGATGACAATCGAACTCATTCACCCAATCGCTATGGAGCAGGGTCTTACATTCGCTATTCGTGAAGGTGGTAGAACAGTAGGTTCAGGCCGTGTTGCTACTATCATTGAGTAATTAGCAGATATAGCATTTAGTTAAGATTATAACAGCCACTGCAAGCTATGCTTGCAGGTGGCTGTTTTTTTGCGCCCTGGATTCGATAAACTATAAGTTTTTTTGTGCCGTTACGAGATTCGGAAGTTTGATATTAACTATTGTTAATTGTGAACATAGTGTGATACAATAACTATGTTTGCGCTTATGAATATACAAGCTGAAATATATAAGAGATTTTTAAACAAAACCTATATATCAGGGGAGAACTTAATCAATGGATATTATAGCAATTATAAAGCTTCTCGGAGGCGTGGGACTTTTCCTGTATGGAATGAGTCTTATGGGTTCGTCACTTGAAAAGCTTGCAGGTGGTAAACTTGAGAAGATTCTTGAAATGCTGACAACCAGTAAGAAGAAGGGAGTCGGTCAGATTAAGGGCTGGGTATTCGGTACCGGCGTAACGGGTATTATTCAGAGTTCGGCTGCCGTAACCCTTATGGTATGCGGTTTTGTAAATGCCGGAATTATGAAACTTACACAGGCACTTCCGGTTGTCTTTGGAGCGAATGTCGGTAGTACGGTAACAGCACAGATCCTACGACTCGGAGATATCGCATCCGACAATATTATCCTGCAGCTGCTTAAACCGTCGTCATTTGCGGCAATGCTTCTGGCGGTCGGTGCATTTATAGTTCTGTTCTCAAAGAAGAAGAAGCTTAAAGATGTTGCGGGCATCCTGGTAGGTCTTGGAATGCTTTTCTACGGTATGACGATCATGGAAGGTACATTTGAACCTCTCAGGTCTTCAGAACAGTTTAAAAGCTTCTTTACGTCGTTTAAGAACCCTATCCTGGGACTTCTTATAGGCCTTGTTCTGACAGCCATTATTCAGAGTTCCAGTGCGTCTGTCGGTATTCTTCAGTCGCTTACTTCGACAGGACTTATAACTTATTCGATTGCGATTCCTGTTATCATCGGTATGAATATCGGTAAATGTATGCCGATCGTACTTGGTATGCTTGGTTCGAACAAGAAGGCAAGAAAGGTATCCGTAAGTTACCTTTTATTCAATATATTCGGAGCTGTGTTCTTTATGGTGCTTATATATGCTCTGCACTACACAATAGGACTCGGATTCTTTGACAATGTAGTAAACAGAGGTAATATAGCCAATGTACATCTTTTGTTCAACATTGGTACCAGTATATTTATGCTGACTATTACAGATAAGGTGGCTAAGATATGCGATAAGATTGTCGGTGAGGATGAAGAGAACGAAGCAGATAAGGAGCTTATGAAGCTCGATCCGATGCTTCTCAATACTCCTGTAGTTGCCCTTGAGCAGTGCAAGCAGCTTATCACTAAGATGGGTGAGGCAATCGTAGAGAATTATAAGACAGCCACAAGGATGATCTACAAATATGATGCCGAAGCATTTCCTAAGATGGAAGCGAGAGAGAACTTTATAGATAAATGTGAGACGGCACTGTCCTCATATGTTGTGAGAATCGATCGTCATAGACTCACAACGAGTGATAAGCTTGTCGTATCGGAAATACTTAATTCTATTAGCGATTTCGAGCGAATGGGCGACTATTGTATGAACATCGCCTATGTTGCTCAGGATAAGAATGAGAAGAAGATTCACTTCTCGCCTTACGGACACAGAGAAGTTGACACTATAGTCGGAGCTGTGGAGTATACACTTGATACGGTATTTGAAGCATTTAAGAACGATGATGCATCTCTTGCCGTAAGAGGTGAACCGCTTTCCGAAGTAATAGATAATCTTAAAGAAATAATAAAATCTCACCATGTTGAAAGACTTCAGGCAGGAGACTGCAGTATTGAAGGCGGCGTATCGCTCTTCGATCTTATTAACAGTTTTGAACGTATAGCTTCACATGCAGCGAATATTTCCCTTCATGTTATAAAGCGTGTGAAGGGAGATTCGGACTTTGATGAAATGCATGGCCACGCAACGGACATTTTCAGCGAGGAATATAAGGCACTTCACCATTACTATGAATCACAGTATATCGATCCGATACTTCGTCCGATGACAGAGGATGAGATGAAGGCCATTCTTGAAGACAGATCCCGTCGAGAAGCCGAGTGGTATGGCAGAAACGAGATTAAATCCGAACCTGAGAAGATCGAGGGAGAGAAGGATAAGAAGAAGGCTGAGAAGTCAAAGAACGAGGATAAGGGCGGTAAGTCCGAAAAGCACGAAAAGTCTGAGAAGACTGAGAAACATGAAAAGTCCGATAAATCGGAAAAGTCCAAGAGGGACGAAAAATCCGATAAGGCAAAAAAAGAAAATAAAGAAAACAGGGACGAAAAGTCCAAAAAAGATGAAAAAGACGGTAAGCCGGATAAAGACGATGACAGAATGGAAAAGGCAAAAAGTATTGAGATAGAAGAACTTACCGATGAGGAAGAAGAGTGGGATGAAGTTACGGAACAGCTTAAACGAGATGACAGAAATCTTCCTTACAATAAAGATGACAAGGCCGATAAGCTGAAGAAATATAACAAATCCCATTCAAAGAAAAATCAGTCTAAAAAGAAAAAGTAAATAAGTATTCGGATTCAATGTAAACAAATACCGGCAATCGTAAGATAACTTGCAATTGCCGGTATATTTTTCTTGTATTTATATGGCCGTTTACTGATGACGGTTTAACCAGTCGTTTATAAAATCATATGTTTCCGCTTTACGAGGCTCATTAAGAATCTCGTGACGCATGTCTTCAAAAAGCTTGCATTCTATATCGGTTATTCCGGCCTCAACATATTTGTTATATACGTACTTTACTCCCTTTCCGAGATTTCCTACAGGATCAAGTTCGCCTGATATCAGAAGTATCGGAAGATCCTTCGGAATTTTGTTAATGTGCTTCTTTTGGTTTACATAATATACAGTGCTCAGAAGCGCATCATATCCGTTGAGAGTAAATGTAAATGTACATCTTGGATCACTGTAATATTTTTCCATTATATCGGGATCGCTGCAGATCCAGCTGTTCGACTTATCTATACCATGTAAGTCATACATTTTATATGGAGCGGTATAAGTCATATCGCGTATAGTCTTGCTTCTGTGATGCCAACCCTTGGCTTTGGCCATGGTTTTAATGGCTGTAAGACCGGCGAGGGTAGTAGCATCATTCTCCTGACCTGTTCCGACAATTATAACACCGGATAACCCTTCTGCCTTCAGTGAAATGTATCTTCTGAGAAGATAAGAGCCCATACTGTGACCGAGGATATAATAGGGGAGCGCCGGGTACTTGCTCTGAGCCGCAGAACGTACACGATGTATATCCCTGATAAGGGCATCTGCCGGACTGTTGTCGGCTATATAACCCCAGTTTTCAATACTTGTAACAGACTGGCCGTGTCCGAGATGATCATGTCCGAAGACCACGTATCCCTGCCGGGTCAGATATTCAGCAAAGTCATTATAGCGTTCAATGTACTCGACCATACCGTGTACGAGCTGGATGACGGCCTTGGGTTCTCCTTCAGGTATCCAGCAAACAACGTGGATATTGGTTTTTCCGTCACATGACGGAATACTATAGTTTCTCTTCATTGCAATCCCCTATTCCCTTCTACAATATGTAATCTAAAGCAGTTTCTGCAATCGAAACTTCAAATAAACAATTTATATAATAGCACAAAGGGGGATAATCGGCAAATCGAGAAATCTTCGAGATATGTACATTTTTACCGAAAAAATATTGTGAAATTACCATTTTGTGAAAAAAAGATGATTTAAAATTGTAAAATATTGACAAAAATATGGCATAGCGTATAATGTAATCATCTATTGCTATTCTAATATTTTGTGATAGATATCAATTATCTGCACAGGGTGAGAGCTGTGAGGATGATTTGCGTTAACGATAGTATAGTGCAGTGCCGACCGTTAAGAGCGTTTAGGCATTCCGAAACTGCAGTATATGATTAAGTGGGTTGCCACTCGTGTGAGTTTATGATGCTTACATCAGATCGTTAGACTCTTATGAGCCAAAATACCCGGAAATGAGGGTGCTTATGAAAAATCTTAAGAATGTAACCAACAAGGGATTTTCGTTGGTTGAGCTTATAATAGTTATCGCTATTATGGCTATTCTTGCTGCGGCTATTGCACCTGCTGTTATACGATATATAGATAAATCCAGACATGCCATAGATGTTGATAATGCTGATGAGATTTCCAGAAGTATGGCAAATGAACTTCTTAAGGATGATCTTGATTTTGTGGATGATTCATCCCATTTTACTGTAATCGTAACAAAGACAGGTACAACAGCGGAAGCCGTCGGAGTTCCGAACGCCGATGAACATATATTTAAAGTGTTTGAAGGAATCGGAATAACCAATTACAATCCGCCGGTCGGCAACGGTTCCGATACGTTTACATGTACAACAACGGAATTGAATTGTAAATCCAAGAAGACGTCTTTTACGAACGACGGTTCGGATGTATCCGTCGGAGGAACAAATATGAGTTCCATGTTCGCTTATAAGGTAGAGATGGACAGAGAAGGCGTGATAACCAAGTATATTTATTATATTGATTGATGATTAAAACGTGATATTAATAAAGTGACGTAAATAGGAGGTCTTGACGGGCCTCCTATATTTATTTGAAATCAATAGGGGAAAATGATATTTTTATATTGTCGAAAAGTACGAAGAAAAACGGAACCATAATTATTTGAAGGGGAAGCAGATGATTAAAACCAGACTAATAAAACTTCTAGACAGATCAATTAAATATGTGGTTTTTCAGGTTATCTGTCAATGGATAATGCTTTTATGCCAGATAGTGATCGTATTTAATATAGCGAAAACTACAGAGGATGTTGTGAATTATAATATTATAAAAAGCACATTAGCCGAAAGAGTATTTATTATACTTGTTGCAGCACTCATTAGATTTGTCATGGACCGGATGTATGTTAAAGCATCTTTTAGGGCAAGTGCGGATGTTAAGATTACAATCAGAGAAAAAATATATAGAAAGTTACTGGAACTTGGTTCGGATTACAGGAATCATATAAGTTCTGCAGAGGCGGTACAGCTTTCGACGGAGGGCGTTGAACAGCTGGAGGTGTATTTTGGTAAATATCTTTCTCAATTTGCCTATAGTTTACTGGCTCCGGTAACATTATTTGTGACTCTGCTATGGGTGGATTTTATATGTGCGGGTGTTTTGCTCGTTATGGTTCCTCTTATACCCGTAACTATTGTGATAGTTATGAAGATAGGCAAGAAGCTGTTAAAAAAGTATTGGGGGAGATATGCAGGACTCTCGGACAGCTTTCTTGAAAGCCTTAACGGACTTACTACTTTAAAGATATATGGAGCGGATGAAAGACGGGCAGAAGAATTAAAAGTGGAATCAAATGTATTTAGAAAGATCACGATGAAAGTTCTTTCTATGCAGCTTAATTCAACTATAGTTATGGACATTTTGGCCTATGGAGGAGCTGCAGTCGGGATGGTGATTGCTCTTTCACATTTTGCTGCAGGAGATAACAGTATCTCGGATGTTATGATGATAGTTCTTCTATCAGCAGAGTTTTTCCTTCCGATGAGAGTTTTAGGCTCGTATTTTCATGTGGCAATGAATGGAATGTCTGCATGTGACAGAATGTTTGAGCTGCTCGATATTGGGGAAGAAACAGAAGAAAGCTCCGAATATGACGATGATGATTATGAAATCGAAGCGGAAGATAATACAGAGGAAACTGCCAAAAATGATATAGAAGAAACTGCCGGAAATGATATCGAAAGGGAAGATGATAGAATTCTCGGTGGGGAAGGAACGGAAATTACAAAGTTTGCTCCAATAGATATAGAAATTCGAAATCTATCGTATATTTATCCTGATGGAAGAAAAGCAATTCAGGAAGCAGATATGGATTTTAAGAATTCGTCACTTACGGCAATTGCCGGATTATCCGGTTCGGGAAAAAGTACGATTGCCGGAGTTTTATCCGGAATGAATAAAGATTATACGGGAAGTGTAAGACTGAATGGTGAAGAATTAAATGAAATAACAGAGGATGGTAAGCCTCAAGTTATTTTGGTTTCGGGAAAAAGCTATTTATTCACAGGTTCTGTTCGGGACAATCTTCGTATAGCCGATCCTACAGCGGATGATAACAAACTTGTTCAAATATTAAAAAGAGTTAAAATGATGGATGTGCTTGAGACTAAAGGCGGCCTGGATGCATTTGTTTCCGATGGTGCTGATAATCTTTCGGGCGGGCAAAGACAGCGAATAGCATTTGCCAGAGCGGTTTTAGCCGATGCACAGGTGTATATATTTGATGAAGCAACTTCAAATATCGATATTGAGAGTGAACGTGTGCTTCTCAGAGAGATCAGGGAGCTTGCCAAAACAAAAACTGTAATACTTATATCTCACAGACTCAGTAATCTTGTTGAGTGCGATAAGATTTATTATCTGAAAGACGGATATATACGGGGATGCGATAACCATATAGGGTTATTGAAAGAAAATGATGAATATAAAGGACTGTTTCAACAACAGCAGAAGCTGGAGAATTATATCCGGCCGAATAATGTAAGGATTAAGAAGTATATAACAAATGATGCACTGAAGCAGTTAAAGGAAGACAGACATTCAGACTACAATGAGGATTTTGATACAGAACAGGAAGATATCAATCTGCACAGACGTCCGGCGCTTATTATAATGGGTAAGATGATAAGACTTATCAGACCTCTTATTCCGATTATGTTTTTCGCAATCATTCTTGGTTCGGTGGGACATTTACTTGCAATATCGCTGACTGTTCTGGCAGGTGCGGATCTGTTTGCAGGTTTCTTTACAAAAAACTTCTATTACAGTCTTTTGCTGATAGCAGTCTTAAGGGGAGTTTTACACTACGGAGAGCAATTCTGTAATCACTATATAGCGTTTAAAATACTTGCAAGTATAAGAAATAAAGTATTTGAAAAAATGCGATCTCTTGCACCGGCAAAACTGGACGGAAGAGGAAAAGGTAATCTTGTGACATTACTGACATCCGATATAGAAAAGCTTGAAGTATTCTATGCTCATACTGTTTCACCTATCATGATCGGAATAATTGTTTCGGCTACAATGATAGTCTTTATGTTTAAGAGATCGGCATTTGCTGCATTGGTCGGACTTCTCGGTTATTATCTGGTCGGAGTTATAGTTCCGATAATAATAGGTAAACTGGGAAGAAAATCCGGTATGAAAGCCAGAGAAACTTTCGGAAAACTGAATAACACAGTCCTTGAATCTCTATATGGACTTGATGAGATCATTCAATTCGGATATGGGGAAAACAGACTAAGGATTATTAAAAGTGAATCTGAAAAACTGATGAATGCTCAGGCTGATCAGAAGAAATTGGAAACGTATCAGAGAGCGTTCACAAATCTTATAATTCTTCTGACGGGAACTGCGGTTATGATGATCGCAGCCTGGCAGGTGGGATACGGAGCGATTCTCGGACTCGACTATATCATTCTCGTGACATCAATCTTAAGTTCTTTCGGACCGATGGTGGCATTATCTAATCTGTCGAATAACCTTATATCGACACTTGCAAGCGGTGAAAGAGTTTTAAGGATACTTGAGGAACAGCCTAAAGTATCTGAAGTGGCTGAATCCGAAGCAGACAGTCAGGAACTGGGAGAAGAGATTTCGGAAAATATCAAATTTGATGATGTTGCCTTTTCATATGGCGATACATTTGTTTTGAAGGATATTACATTTAGTATTCCGGAGAAAAAGATGGTTGCTATTCATGGAGAGAGCGGGGCCGGAAAATCAACTATTTTGAAACTTATTATGAGATTCTGGGATCCACAATATGGAAGTGTTTCAATAGGTAATAATGATGTTAGACAGATATCTTCAAACAGATTGAGAAGTCTTGAAGGGTATGTGACTCAGGATACATGGTTGTTTCACGATACTATAAAGAATAATATAAAGGTTGGAAAGAATGACGCTTCAGATGAGGAAATAAAAGTGGCCGCAAAAAAGGCTGCTATTCATGATTTTATAATGTCTCTTGAAAAAGGCTATGATACGGAAGTCGGAGAACTTGGCAATACTTTATCAGAAGGAGAGAAGCAAAGATTAGGATTGGCGCGTGCATTTCTTCATGATAGTCCGATAATGCTTTTAGATGAGCCGACAAGCAATCTTGATGCTTTGAATGAAGGGATTATTTTAAAGTCATTGGAACATACAGAGGATAAGACTGTCATTCTCGTTTCACATCGTGATTCTACGATAAATGTAGCTGATGTGGTATATGAAATGCAGTGATAAAAAACGCACGTTGCCGGCGGCGGTTCCTCGTTACAGAGGGGAATGTTGCCGGTAACGTGCGTTTTGTAAATAATCAATAAAAAATTTCGTCATTTTCACAAAAAAGTCATCAAATCCCTTGTAAAATCGCGTAATTTGTTTGACGCTATGCACTGAAAAAGTATATAATTATAGTGTATATATGGGGATTTTGTATATATTTATCCAAGGGATATATTTGATTTAAATATATTTATTGAGTGGTGACTGTATGAGAAAGAAAGAGAATTTTAAAAACTTAATATCAGACACTATGGATAATGATCAGAGAAGAGGCTTCACAATGGTGGAGCTGATTGTGGTGCTTGTTATAGTTGCTATTCTTTCAGCAGTAGTAATCCCTCTTATGATGGGATTCATAGAAAATGCACGTGAAAAGGAATATATAACCGACGCGGAAGCAGCGCTTAAAGCATCGCAGTCTGCACTTACTGAAGTGTATAATAATGCATCAAACAGAATTACTCCGGAGAGACGTGAAAAAGCACACTCCGAATCGGGAACGGATATTAACTCGAGGTTTGATATTTGGACAGCCGCTATTCTTGAAGACGGTATAACTCCGGCTATATCAGACAATATATCATCTTATTCGGTTACATATGCTGAATTTACCGCAGAAGATGGTACACGTGTATTCTATAACGGAAGCGAATGGACTGTTTATAAGAAAGATGCAGAGATTGAAGATGAGGCTTATGCATCACTTAGCAGCGATGCTGATAATGTTATTCATATGTGGCCATATCGCGGTGACAAGGCATATGATCCTAAAGCAAAGCCATACGTAAACAACGATTTTGAAGATAAGATTGAATTTGATTTTGATGGATTCAAAGTCTTATTTATCGAAGAAAATGAGGATGGAAGACTTGTTTTTAATGATAATGAATACTCACATGAGGTTTCTTACAGCGAGGAAGGAGAAGGAGTATTCTCGGAAACAGCTGCGGAGATCGAGAGCATTATAAAATTAGATGCAAAGTATAAAAGCGTTAAATGGTTATATACCGGAGAAGAAGGCGTATATAGTGATGATATAAGCCAGGCTTTGGCATATGCAAAAGAGTTATATGAAAACGACAAAGTTCAAAACGGAGTAGTAGTATTTAAGGCTGATCTTTTAGGTGATACAGCTGCGTTTACTGCCTTTTTCGCACCATATAAAGAAGACACACAGACAGTGTCGGTTGAAGGAACCACGGACGATACAAATTCACTTACATTTGAGATAGATAAAGTATCGAAAGAGATAAAGTGTGTAAATAAACCTGATTTTGATATTACGAAGGATGACCTTGATTTTATTAGTGCATCTCAGAACAGTCTTATCAAAGATGCGGGAGCGGTAACATCAACAGGCGATTGGCTTCATGTGGAAAATGCAGGAACCGGAAACGCTGATGACAGTTACGAGATGTCAAATGGTTCCTATAAGATATACTCCTTAGATAGTGACGGTGCCAATGTAAAAGATTACATTATAGACAGCCTGAATGCTTTGGCGGAAGACGAACCGGGTGCGGAATCTGATGTTACATTTAAGACACCCGCATACATTCATAAAACTGTTCATCTGAAGGCGTATAACGGCGAAAAAAATGAGACAGATGATTTTCATGAATATAAGACAGAAGATGGCCATAACAACGCTAATGCGGTTGAATTCTCACAAGTCGGATCCAATGACGGAAGTCCTACATATGATATCAGTTATAGGAAAAGCGAGATATCGGATATTATAAAAGATGAAAATCATGAAGATGCCGAATTTACTATATCGTATGAAAAAGATGATAATAATGAGGATGTTCCTGTATTAAAGAAAGCAGAATCCGGTGATGAGTATAAGATATCTGATTACATTGAATGGGAAGCTAAGAATGATGGTGAAAAATTCAAGTACTGGTATCTGTATGAAAGCGATAAGAACTATGATTCATCAGGCAACATAAAAGTCTATGGTACGGAACAGAAGGAAAGGCCGGCGGCTGTTGATGGTAGTTCTCAGAGAGATTGTACCAATATAATAATTGAAAAGCTGTTTGATGAGGAGAATATTCATTACGGAGAAGTAGCTGAGATAGATTTGTCAGATCTTAATGCGCTATTAGTTAATAATGGAGATGTGGACGTGACGGGCTCTCAAAGAAATAAGGCTTGTGTATTAAGAAATGAGTTCAATAAGCTTACCGGAGTTGCTACGTCTACTGCAGATTTTAATAAAACGAATATGACTGATAAAAATCAGAAAATAAGATCAATACAGTATAAATCTATTGCAGAAGCAAAGGAAATAATGAATAGTCATAAGGATGATCAAACACCGCCTAGACAAATATGTATATCCACTACAAAAGTTGCTGGGGATAATTATGTTTTAGAAGGGTGGCAGACTTGTGATTTTAAGGTTACAGAAATAGAAGATCCGGAATTTCCGGCATATGTTGTTGCTTTCTGTATTCCAAATGATGAAAATCCGAATCTGTATGATGTATATGTGATAAGTGAAGATGATTGTCTGATCAAGGCGAAGAGTACGTTCCAAGCTTGTTTTTATGGATATACAGAAATGGAAACTAATGACTTTGTGTCCAGACTTGAAACATCAGAAGTTACCAGATTAAAAAATATGTTCTGTAATTGTGGAAAATTGACGGATTTAGATATTTCTAATTTTTCTGCAGAAAACACAACAGATAGTACAGGAATGTTTTGTAATTGTACGTCATTAGAGACATTGCATATTGAAAATTTAAATACCGGAGTAAAGGTACGTTATTTCGAGGATATGTTTGCAAAATGTACTTCTTTACATACTGTTTATACGTATTGTAACAACGAAGGAAGCGAAAACTTTGAGGATGGTCATATGTATTTAGATATCACTTCTGCATATGATCTTAATAGAATTTTTGATAGCTGTGTCGGGTTAACTGCAATTACATTATCAGGAAATCATAACGGATATACCCCGTTAGGTTTAGGATATAATAGAAGTATTAATATAGATCGTGCGGGTACAAACAGCATAAAAACAGCATTTACCGGATGTACGTCGCTTACTGAGATTAATTTGATAGATATAAAAATAGATAATGATAGGGGAGATAAACAACAGGTTTATAATGGTACTACATATAATTATAAGGATAGTATAACATCAATTAATGATCTGTTTGTTCCTTCAAAGAATAGTCTTAGGAAAATCACAATTGATGGTTGTGTTTTTCCTCAGGCTGGAAATTTTGGGGATACATTTCGAAATTGCCCTAACTTGACTAATTTTTCTATTACAAATTCTGATTTTTCACAGGTTGGAAATGTTAATAATATGTTTCAAAATTGTACTTCTTTGGTTAAGTGTTCAATCACAGGATTATCCCATTTTAATAACATTTCATCTGCGCAAAATATGTTTGATGGTTGTTCGAGTTTAAAATATGTGGATTTAAGTGATGGTGGCATGATAATAGAAAAAGACAATATGAACTTGTCAAATATGTTTAGAAATTGTACAGCATTGACCGGCATAAAGGATACTAATGATAGTTTGAATTATTTTGATTTATCTGCATTTAGTGATGGAAAAGCAAATACTGTAAATTATATGTTTTATGGATGCAGTAGTCTAAGAACACCGGTACTTGATACATTTGATACGTCTAATGCTGTGAATTTAAAAAACATGTTTCAGAATTGCACTTCTTTAGGTACAGATAACGAAGAACTTACAATGAATATAAGTCATGCAAGTGAAATAGAAAATATTTTTGCGGGATGTAGTAGACTGTATAGTGTAAGATTCGAAGGAAATACGGATATTGATAAGACTGAGGTGAAGATAAATAGTTATTTTAAATCTAGTGGTTTTAATCAATGCAGTAGTTTGAAAAAACTAAGTTTTAAAAACCTTAAATTTATTTCATTAAGAAATGACAATAACGGAAATCTTGCTAAATTATTTGGAAGCAATGATGTCAAGGCACAATTAACAGATATTGAGATGGTAAATATCACGTTTACAAATAATACGGTGAATTATAAGGAAACATTTGCAGGTCTTACAAATCTTGAGAATGTTACGTTTAAGAATGTTACATGCAGTAACACAAATAATACTATGACAGGCATGTTTAAGAATTGTACTAGTCTTAAAAAAATAGAAGGACTTAATACAATTGATACACAATATGTTAAGGATATGTCATACATGTTTGATAATTGCTATGAACTTGAATCCATCGATTTGTCAGGCACATTTACTACAGTAGCGATTCCAAATGACAGTACTAAGATTCAATATATGTTCGGAACGAGTTCAAATAGTAAGAACAGTAAGCTTAAAACTATTTATGCAACAGCTAATACAGAATTAGCATTCCAGAAATCTAACAATAAAAGTGCTGTTGTTTTTGGAGATAAGTTGATAAGTCTTTCCGGCGCAGTGAATTTTATTGATAATAAAAATGGTAATGTTTCAGGATATAACACATCGCAGTTTGCAAACAGAGATAACGGATATTTTAGTACAAAATAATACCGGAGAGGAATGGCTATGTTAAGAGCGATTAGAAAACAAGATAATAACAACAAAGGCTTCACTTTAGTGGAGCTTATTGTTGTGCTTATTCTTATGACTATTCTTCTCAGTATAGCGATTTTCGGCGGACTTGCATGGCAGGATTGGAGTCGTTTCCAGCACGAGGATTCGGTAGCGGAGGAAATATTCTTTGCAGCTCAAAATCAGTTGATAGAATTTGATTCAAGCGGTGCTATGGAACGAAATGTAATTCGTGTGATTAGGGATGGTGACGGATATCAGAACAAGTATGTTGTTGCTTATTCCTATAAAGGAAATGACGGTTCAATCAATCTAAGTGAAAGAATCACATTGGCAAAGATTAAAGATGACACTTACAGCACAGGATATGCCTGGAATACAATCTGGGCTAACAATAATGAATCTGCTGAAGCAATCGGATTGAATACCAATCTGAGCAAAGAAACAAGATCCATTATCACACTTAGTGCAAAAGCCGGTGATTATGCTGATTATTTAAAAATTAAAGCGGGAGATAATTCTGTATCTTTGGATGAAGGTACAATTCTTCTCTTTGATCTGGTTGCACCTTATATTTCTGATACAGCAACTTTGAACGGCTCGATAGTACTTGAGTTTTCTCCGGAAAACGGACAGGTATTCTCAGTATGTTATAGTGACAGTGCTGAAGAATTAGTGTACGAATTTGATTCAAGTGTTGCAGCCGGCAAAGTCGGAATATACGATAGAACAACTTATGCTCGTGAGAAAAAAATGCTTGGTTATTACAGCGTTGGCCAGCTTACCGAAAAAATCAAAGGTAAAGGTGAGGACATAACCAGAGCAACTCTCAAGATACTTAACAAAGAGACGCTTTCACTTGTAGTACATGATAATGAGAGCTCACTTGGAGAGAATTCAAAGCTTGATTTCATATTATATGATGGTGATTCCGATTCAAATAAAACAAAAGCGATGGCTTTTACAATTAAGTACAGTGATCTGGTCGGTAAGGACAGTATTACTAAGGCAATTGAGAATCCGTTAAGAGTTAAAGTAAGTTTCTTTGAAGGAAAATATAAGAATTATTCGGATCCGGATAATTTGTATTTCCGATTCCCTGCATGGATAGATGAGAACGGAGACATAAATATAATTCTTGATGGAGCAGATGTTCAGGCCGGTACAAGTGTATATTCAAGCGTAAAGTTGGCGGAAAATATCGATCCTGATGATGAAAAGGCGAGAATGTTTAGGAATACATTCAGCTTCTATCGCTTCGGTCTTTCGGAAGAAGTTAACTATGTTTATGCATCTGTTGCCATTTATGATGGGGATGATAGTGGAAGTGTTACTCCATCGTATAGTGTAAGAGATTTGGGAACTATCACCGGAGAGAATCCATTGGGCTATAAGAGCCATACAGAGATTTTTGAAAGTGAAGGTGGACATTGTGGAGAGTGTACAACATTTGGTACATATGATCTGTCTGAGGAAGATGTAAAAGAATTCAGCATAGAAAATGCTCGTCATCTTTACAACGTTCGATATGAAACCGAATACAAGAAAGAAACCGATAAGAAGAACGAGTTTACTCTTTCAGCAGACATTGATTGGAAAGAGTTCGTAGGAAATTCGGAAAGCGGAATAAATTATTATCTGAATTCATATGACAAGGTATCCAATAATGATGATATTCAGAAATTCGGTAACTCAGGTATAGCCTATAAAGGAAATGTGAAGATTGCGGGAGTTGACGGAGATGCCGACACGATATTTGTTGATACGGCAGAATTCCCATTTCCAAGTTTCAGATGTCTCGGAAGAGGAGATATCTTTACGCAGGCACTTGCTTATGGAGAAAGTGATCCGGATGATGCTGAGGCAAGGAATTATGTTATAAGTAACATCACAATTTCATTTGGTGCAAATGTTGTTTATGGAATATATGATGATGTTATAGCTGATACGACAACCTATGGTAATACCAATGATTCGGAAAACAAAGGTGCTGCGGGCGGAGCTATTAAGAATAACTGTCTTGCGGGAGATTTTAACGGACTTATCGGATTGATTAATTCAAATGCAATTGATAGTTCGGGATCAAGTCTTACAAGAGGAGGAGCAATGCCTCTCGGACTCTTCTGTGAGAATCTTGGAGTTATATCAAATATTACGCTGAATAAGCATGTTGTAAGAGGCATTGAACCTGATATATCCGAAAATACAACTCCGGCCAAGCTTATATGTACGAATATGGTCGGTGGATTTACAGGAAACAATATCGGATATGTTTCTAAACTTACATTGTTAGATAATGTATCTAACAGCGCAGATTCAAATAAGGCCAATATTACAAAAGTTAACGGTAGAACAGATGTCGGCGGAATCATCGGACGTGAGTCTTTTGTGGTACCTGATCAAAATGCAGTAGATAAGCTGTATGGTACGGATACTGCAGGTAATCCGAGAGATTCAAGAGATGTAATAGTTACAGGAATGAAGAATTACGGAACTGTAACCGGTATGGAGAATATTGGAGGTATAGTAGGTAGGGCATATACACATTATGTCGGTGAGGAAGGAAGAAATCATAACTACACTGAATTCACCGTATTTACTCCTCAGCGTAATGTATTCATGAATGAGCAGAACAATCCGAGATATAAGTATTATCACGATGGATATTATATTACAGATAATGATCTGTCTATGACAGGAGTGACTGTAAACAGAGTAAGAGAGATAACTATTGAGAATTCAATCAATCGGGGTAAAGTATCCGGAGATGATGTATTCTATGATTCTGTAAATAAAACAAAGTGTGCTTTTATCGGTGGAATAGCAGGAATAACCATGGATGGTTATATTCTTGATGGAAGCAATAATCTGTACACGGGCAGTAGTGTATCTGTAACAACAGATAATTCCAATTTCTTCCCGATAAAGCTGTATGCTTCGGATGGATATTTTGCAGGCTCTTTTGCTTACGTAAAAGTCAAAAATTGCAACAGCTTTTATGTCGGAAATGAGAGTAATATTTTGTCGGATTCGGATATAGCACAGGATATAATAGCAAAAACCGATTACAGGGCATTAAACAGAGACTACTATGTAGGCGGTATTGTTGGTTATGCCAGACTTACAGTTTTTGAAAATATTAATGCTAAACCTGCATCAGATAAGACTTTTACGAGCGGAAATTACAGTGGAGCATCCAGAACAGTTGTAATGGGTGCAGGATATGTCGGCGGTCTTATTGGATGTGCGGATCTTACTAGATTTGATAAGGGTGATGTTCAAAATAGTGACGGAAGAACATATTATGCTTCGAATTATAATAATGTAATCGGAAAGAAATATGTCGGTGGTATAGCAGGTGCTTTCGGTATAGGAAGTAACGATCAGGAAAAACTGTCATTCAGAAATCCATCTGCTAATAACGGAACTCAGCCAAGCAGTTATTATGGAAATGATGCTGAAAATGGCGAAGGATACATCACAGGACGTAAACTTCTGAATAATGCCGTTGTATTGTCAGTATATAATTGGAATCCGTTTAATTATCATGATAATGAAAATGATAGAGATAATTACCTGTATTCCGTAAATGATACAGGTGCATGCGGTGGTATAGCAGGTGCAACAAGATCGGCTATTTATGACTGCGATAATATTCAAAGTCAATCGGTTAAAAACCTTGCTATGAGAATGATCTCAGGTGGAGATAATAATTTATATTCACTTGGTGCGGAAAATATCGTAAAAATTATAAGCGATTCAAAACGTTACGGTGGATGTGGCGTTGGAGGAATCGTTGGTATGGCACTTGAAACAGGTATGATAAATCCTGCTCAAACAGGAACAGATGGAAAGTGTTACGTTGATGCAATAGTATGTGGAAATGAAAAAGTCGGCGGTTTTGTGGGATACGGAGACAGCGGTCTTTATACATGCAGAAATCTTTATCCATCTAAAACGGGAGCAAATGGCCTGTTGGTTATCGGAACAGATTCTGTCGGTGGATTCTATGGTGAGTGCAATTCCGGTATAGTAAACTCCGATAGTGTAAGCGAGCCATTTACCGTAAAGGGTAGATATGCAGTAGGTGCAATTGTCGGAAGAACTAATGATAATGACGGAGCTGATAGTGAAACTTACACGATTCCGATTTCTATAGATTCAGGTAAAGCTTCTATAGATGTTGAAGGTATAGCATATGTTGGTGGATTGATGGGATTATCGGAAAATCTTACCAAAGAAGTTAAGCTTACCAATCAGCTTTCGAAGATGAATATTTATGGTAAATATTTCGTCGGCGGTTATTACGGAGCAACTGTTTTTAATTCGGGAACAACAGTAGATAGTGATGTTCAGAATCAGCTGAACAGGTATGTATCCAAGACATATTATGCCGGAATAAATGACAATGTTATGATATCTGCTGATGCATTTGCCGGTGGTATGATAGGTCTTCTGGATATATATAATGATGGATATACTTCGTTTGATGTATGTGCTAACAATGTTAAAACAGGAACTCTTCAGCAGCTGATCACAAACAGAACTTATAACGGATCGGCTTATGCTGATTATAAAGGTGCATTCTCGGCAATTGTAAATAATGATATATCAAATGCCGGTGTTGAAGATCAGACTGTTTTCAGAAAGACAAAACTTTCAAATAATGCAGATTCATACAGATTTAACTTTACGTATGAAAATGATGATGAAGTGACAAGGTTTGCTGAAGTTAAGGCTGAGATATTTGCCGGAGGTATCTTTGGATATGTTCCTAATGGCTTAGCTATTACAGTTGAAGGCCTCAGAAACGGAACAGGAATCCGTACCACCGGATATGTTGGCGGTAACAGCGGAGCAGCAGTAAATGAAAGTTATGACGGAGACGTTAAATACTCGTATCTTGGCGCTGTTGTAGGACGTGTTCCGACAGGAATGATCTTAAAGAACTGTTCTAATAAGGTATCAGGCATATATGCCGATGACAAGAGTGAATACTATTATTCATCAGATGCATCCTATCTTGGAGGACTTACAGAGGTTAATGCCGGAATTATTACAGGCGATGGCGTAGTTGGCGAGGGAGAAACAGCTACAATCAATAGACTTGTGAATGAGACTGACTTTGATTATGAAGATTTTGGAGGAAGCGTTGGTGCTTTTGCAGGAGTTAACGGCACAAAGTTTACAAACGGAAAATCTTCAAATGAAGCAGAGACTGTTTCTTCAGGTGTGATCGTATACTGTGAAAATGATGCAGAGATCAGTGCAGCTAATGCTGCCGGAATTGCTGCATCTGCCGGCGGTGAATCTTACATAGGTAACTGCCTTAACAAGGGTAAGATTATCGGAACAGATAATCCGGGAGAAGATGCAAACAAAGGACATTCGGCAGGTATTCTCTACATATCCCACAATGGAATATCGGATTATGTATCTATAAAAGAATGTTCGAATATAGGTCCGCTTTCCGGTGGAAGAAAGAGAGCAGGAATAGCATACGATACAAAGGGATATGGTGATATTCAGCGTTGTAGTAACTATGGTGCGGGAGCGACAAACGGTATTACATGTACACCTGCATATATCATGACAAAGAACCTTGAAGCAAGCGGACTTAGCGAAGGCGACGGTGCACAGCCGATAGGACCGGATGCTGTAAATATGTCTGAACAGACAAGGAATTTCTATATCTTTGGTTCTGCAAAAGAAAATGAAGAAGTAATACATAATATAGAAAAGCAGAAAGTTGGATTTAAAATATTTTCTAATGCAGAAGATAGCACAGCATCAGGAAAAGTAAAAGAGTCAACTGGTTATTATGGCAGAAATGAAGATAGTATATCGTTGTGGAATCAAATATATAGAGTTGCTTTTTTCGCTAGTGATAGCTGGAAACTTCAGTTTTCGCCAATTGATCAAGATGGACAAAATACTACTATTCCTATGAAATCCTTTAGTTTCGTATGGAAAGCGAATAGGAGTGCTCCGTCATGGCTTGAAAGTGCACTTCAAGCAATATTAAAACCAGATTATTTAGGGGATTTTAATGTTGAATATAAATATATTCTTGACGGACAAGAAAAAACAGGAAAAGTCGAGCATTTAACGTTTCAGTTTAGAAGGCCTGATGGTGCTGAAAATACGATAGAGTTTCCTGAGGGGGCTGAAATAAAAGAAATATCTCTTACTACAAGCCCTATATCTGTGATTTCTGTAGTTGTGTATTTATATCAATATTCATATTGGACAGATAATAATGGCAATAAGCATAATGTGGATAGTATAGAAAATCCTGTTGAAACTGATCCGTATGATGGAAAAGTATTCTTTACCGCAGACTTAAATAATTCTACCAATGATGCAGCGTTTATTTATAATCAGAATCTGAATCCGGAAAGAAATGACAATTGGATTCTTGATGATTATAGTACTTATGAATTAAATATCGATACAACAAGACCGGAAAAGGGTATTCCAATGAAGGGATTAAAACTCTATTGGGGTAATGAAACCGGAAATGAAAAAGTATTTTATACAATAAAGGCTGAGTATCTTAAGGATGATAATTCCATAGGAACTTATGAGCAGGAATGTGAGTTAGCACTTACTCCGGGAAGCAGTGATCCTGCTTTACAGACCATAGCATTTGACGATACATATAATGTGACATCAATCAAGGTTATAGTTGAGGGCGAGGATTATATTGGTAAAGGAATCGATAACCCGAAAGCTTTGCTGAAAAATGTTAAGTGGTTAGATGTTAATAATACGGAACACTGGTTTGTTGATATTGATAATTGCGAAAGTGTACCGGTTGCAGAAGATGCTGATCAAGATGGCCCGGCAAGTGAAGATAATGCTCCGGTTGAGTTAGAAGAGAAGAATGTGAGTGTTTACTTCTCTGAAATATCAACTAATGGCCAAAGCAGTGAATCCTTTGTTCTTTCAAAGGATAATCCATCTCAGGTATTTAACTATACTGTTTATGGCGATGATTCCGGTTTTATGGGAATTAAGGCTGATGCTCTTAAGATAAATGCCGTATTTGATAATAGCAATATGGAGAATGCTATTGTTCCATATACAGTCAGATATCAGGTGATGTATGAAGATGGAAGTTCTGATACAGGCTCCACTAAAATATCTGATCCGGAACCAATGGCTGAGGGCTTGGTTGAATGTCCGATTACGGTGGATGTTGATTCTGACAAAGCCGTAACATCGATTGATTTTATATTCAACTATGAAGATATTGAAGAAGAAGTCGATAGTCTTACTATATCTGTAAAGAGCTTTGAATGGATTGACAATGAAAATGTAACACGTGGTTTTAATTCACAAGCTGAACCACAGGTAGTAAAGAGTTTATGTGAAGTTAAAACTGAGCAGGAAGGTTCAGAAGCTCAGCAGGCTGAAGATATGGCCGGAGATGATTTATCAGATACACATTGGCCGAAACAGCTTTTTGTTGGTACATATGATAACGGTGAAGTAGAGTACTACGGATTCTTATACATTAAGGATGGAAAGTACAACGAGTTGGATCCGGCACAAAAGCTTTCTTCTAGATACTTTGTTAATAATCCTATATCGGAAGATTTTTATAACGATAGAAATCTTACAGAAGGATATAGAGAGTCGGTCTATGAAAAGATAAATCCGATTTTCTTGGAAATGGTAGATAATGAAACCGATTTTGCAAATGATATGTTTGTTTCGGATTAAGAAGGAACTGTAAAGAATGATACGAAATTATTCGAAAACAAGACATGAGACCAATAAGGGTGCCACTATGATGGTTGCGATAATCATCATGGGCATCCTTATGGTGTTTGCTTTTTCCCTGCTTCTTGTGACCTATAATCTTTATGCTTCACAGAATAAAAAAGCTGCAAGCAGAAGAAATTCCTCTGCTGCTAATACATTAAGCGTAGCGTTGGAAAGAGAATTGACAGATGGCGGAAACATTGAAGATTACGATCCTATGTTGGAAAGTGATCTGTGGAAGTATCTGAGATTTAACATAGGACAAAGCGGAACCTGGCCGTATTATTATCCGGAGGCCGGTTACAGTGGACATGGGGAAGCTGAAGCGTTCAGATATTTCCAGATAAATTATAATTATGTCGAGAAATATTTTAACTCGGACGACCATAAAGCACTTTATCCTACAGATGGTGAAAATACAAAAACATATTATGATCCGACAGTATTGGATGGTTTTCCGGGAAGTGTAGAGCTTTGTGTTTATTGGAAACTTCCTGAAGAATTAGAGCAAACGTATAAAAGCATTGAGGCTCCGCTTGTTTCTCAAGAGGGAAAAAATAAGATCAATATGAACGGAGCAAGACTATATATTGAGATTATATGCGAGACAGCCAGTCAGACATATGTGGTAACTAACGAATACAAACTGCAGATCAGTGAATTGAATGAATATAAAAGAAAAAATGCATTAGAGCAATATTCAAAAAAAGATACATATAATCCTATGGGATTTAGCATTACTGAACCAGACAGGATTAATCTAAATGAAGATTGGGTATGGGATTTTGAATCCAGAGAATAGAGTTTGATAGTTGCAGAGGTTCACAGGCATGAAGGACAGAAGTAAGAAAAGAAATATTATATTTACAAATAACAGCGGAAGCACCATGGTTGAAACTGTGGTTGCTTTTGTTGTGCTTATGATTGTCCTGGCTCTTATATATAAGATAGTTGCATTCTGTTCTGTTCTTAGGATGAGAGCACATGATACAGATGTGATAACGCGTGAATTTACTGCAGAGATGAATAATAAGAATAATCATGAGAATGAGATTAATCTGAATTCTCATATAACTATAGAACATATAAAAACATCCGTAGATGAAGACGGAAAACAGGTTCCGTTATTCTATTTGGTTGTGGACGAAGAGAAGACAGATCCAAGAAATATTGAAACAAGTATGCCTGAAGATTCGGATTTTGAAACACTTTCCAGCATAGAAAATATCAGAAAGAACATATCGTTATATAATATAAATGTTATAACGTACAGATATACGCCTGATGAGGGGATGGACCAGGAACATATGATTATTCCGAAGGCGCTTTCATTCTTACATAAGGGGGATGATACGCCATGAGAAATAAAAGAAGATTAAAACTTTATAAAAACGCAGGAACAACTCTTGTTGAGATTATAGTAAGCTTTGCCTTGCTTGCAATTTTTCTTACTGCTGCGGCAACGATAATATCAACTATTACCAATAACTACTATAGGACTAAAGGCGAAACTTATGCGAAACAGGTGTCTGACATTATTTTGGAAAAAGTTGTATCAGAGATAGAAGGGGCTAAGTATGAACCGGTTGCGGAAGATGAAACATCAACAGTAAATCCGCTTATCAGTAATAAACACAGCAGTAGTACGATAACTCTTTATGACAGGACTGATACTAAAGTTGATATATATGCCGATACCGGAGATAAGGAGTTAAAAATATATTATTATCCGATAGAGAATAAAGTTGATTCATCAAAGAGCAGAAGTGCTACGACATGGAAGTTTGATAAGGGTGTATATAACGGATATTCTATTGAAAGCCTTACTTTTGTATATGGTAATGAATTAAGTTCATTTTCAGGTGCATCGGATTACGGTTTCGATACTTCGAATGTTACATATGGCAATAATGTGATAGTGGTTTTTCTAAAAATGGATAGTCCGAAGTATGATGAATACTATACTTATAGAGTGGTAAAGATGTATAATATACCTGATACTTCTAATTGATTTAATGTGTTTTTTTGGAGAAGATTTGGGGGAAATATGGCACATGAAAATCGTTCAAAAAATTTCATAAAGAAGTTTGTAAAGGTTGTTCTTATTGCTATAGTTTTATTTATAGTAGGAGGATCGGTTTTCTTCTTCTTTAAGATTAAAATTCAGGCACATGATGTACTTAGAGAAGCTAAGAATGTGAGAATGGCCCTTCGATCGGCAGACATAGAGCTATATGGTGTCGGAAAGTCCGTTTTTAATCCGATAAAAGCAAATGGTCTTGAAGATGGAGCAAAGGAAAAAGCTGATAAGATATATCAACCGGAGGGAACATACAAGATTTCATCATACGATACTAAAGAACATGAGATTACAGGTATGTCGTATAGGTATGGGAATTATCTTGTGACCTTTAGTAAAAAAGGAGATAATATCAGTTGGGATGTGCATTTTCAGCTGAATGTTTATCATTCTGATGAATCGGATGTAATAGTGGATTAGGTAATCCTATATGAAAATCGTGATAAATATATGGAAATCATAGAGGTTACTGCATGGATTTACTTGAATTATCTATCGTTCTGGCAAGAACATTGATAGAGATAATATTCTTTGCCATAGGAGCGAGTATATTTTCTTTTTTAAATGTGGTTATATACCGGCTTCCGAGACATATCAGGTTTACTCTCGGAAAGTCTATGTGTACGAGTTGCAAACATGAACTCTCGGCACGGGACCTGATACCGATCATTTCATGGACAAGTCTTCGCGGCAAATGCCGTTATTGTGGGGAGAAGATTTCCGTAAGATATACAATTATAGAATTAATAGGCGGCGCAGCTGCGGTTGCGGCAACGCTTATGCTGGGTATCAATTATACGGCTCTTGCGGCATTTGTTGCTGCCGGGGTTGTGACTGTTGTAGTTTGCATTTTATATGATGCCGCAAAAGGTAAAAAACTATAGAAAGTTTAAAATGACAGGGGAATTGCTATGGCTACAAGCTACAGGTATAGGGCTCAGAACTCCGATGGTAAGATAGTTACCGGTGAGTTTAAAGCAAATGATGAGTCTGAACTTCAAGGAAAACTTAAAGAAAACGGAATGCTTCTTATAGAAGCAAGGGAGCAGGGCAGAGAGAAGAAATCATATAAGAGGCTTAAGTATGATAGAGTTGCAGACTTCTCACGTAATCTAAGCAAGCTTCTTGCGGCGGGTGTTACGCTTGTCAGAGCGCTTAGAATCATAGCTGAAGACGAATCTATTAAGGAAAATGAGAGAAAGATTTACTCAGATGTTCTGAAACTGGTTCGTTCCGGTATGACGCTTTCGGATGCGCTTGAAGAGCAGGGAGGTACATTCCCGTCTCTTTTCGTGAATATGATCCGTTCTTCGGAATCCGGTGGAAATATGGATAGTACGGCTGCGAATATGGCAGAGTATTACAGTAAGGAATACCGGCTTCAGCAGAAGATAAAGAGTTCGACAACCTATCCGAAAATACTGGGAGTGCTCATTGTTTTAGTTGTTATCGTTATTATGGGTTTTGTTCTTCCTCAATTTGCTACTCTTTTCGAGCAGATGGATGAGCTTCCTTTAGCTACGACTATACTTATGGGAATAAGTGATTTTGTAGCTAACAAATGGCATATTCTGTTATTTGCCTGCGTGATCATTTTCATGGTCATCAAGGTAATAGTATCGATTCCGGCAGTGAAGCTTGTACTGGATAAAATCGAGATTCATATGCCGAAGATCGGTAAACTGAGAAAGATCATTTATACCGCAAGATTTTCCAGGACGCTTGCAAGTATGTATTCGGCGGGTATTCCGATTGTTACATGTCTTCAGATAGCTAAGACGACAATCGGGAATTCATATATAGAAAGCCAGTTTGATCCGATGATAGCGGCTATCAGAGCCGGAAAACCTCTTTCGGAGGCGCTTGGTGAGATAGATGGATTTGTGCGTAAACTTCCTTCGTCTGTTTCTGTTGGCGAGGAGACAGGTCAGCTTGATTCTATGCTTGTGTCAATTGCCGACCAGATGGATTATGATTCTGAAATAGCAATAGAAAAACTTGTTGCTATGGTTGAACCGTTAATGATAGTGTTCATGGCTGTAATAGTAGGTTTTATAATGGTTGCGGTTATTCAGCCGATTTACGGTTCTTATCAGTCAATCGCAAATCAGGGGGTTTGATGTATGAGCGTTAGTGTTTATTTTTCCAATCAAATTATACAGATTGCAGTGGGAAAGCGTGGTAAAAAAGCATCGCTTAGCAATGTTTATACCACTGTAGCACCGGAAGGAAGTATTATTAATGGAATTATTATGGATTTCGATGCGCTTCGGGAACATTTGAGAAGCTATTGGAGAGCTAATAATATCCCGACAAAAGATGTCTATCTGGTGCTTAATTCGAATAAGATTGTAGGACGAAACCTTGAAGTTCCGAATATGAACGCAAAGAATACATTAAAGTTTATCATGCGTGAGTTTTCGGATATGCAGAGAGAGGATGAAGATAATGTTCTTGCATCTACTCTTATCGGACAAGATAGAAAGAGTAGAAAAAGAAGGTTATATGCAGAGCTTGCACCGAAAGAACAACTGAGGGAATTTATAACCATTTTTATGGAAATGGGTATTGAGCTGAAGGGGATAATGTCAAGCGAAGGCAGTATAATAAGCTATGCCAGCAAACATTTGACGCCATATGCAAAAACCTTTATTCTTCAGATTGTTAACGGAAATCTTGTATCTAATGTTCTCTTTGTGGACGGCTTCTTTAGATATTATAATTCAGTAAGATGTTTTAATGTTCCGGGAACTCAGGAGTATCTTGATGATCTTGCTCGTTCACTGAATCAGCTTGAGCAGTTTATGAGTGCGGAGAGAATTACTTCTCAGGTTGAGAAGATTTTCATTGCCGGAACATCCAGAGATGATATCAGTATATATAATCAGACGGTACGGGATCATGGAGTTGAATCTCCTTGTGAGCTGGTTAATACGGGACTTAGTTCAAATCCGACGTTAGCTCATGAATCACAAAAAGCGCTTTATGCAATCAGCGGACTCTATGATCAGGGATCAGACAGCAATTTCCTGAAACATTTCAGTGTGAAAAGGGAAGATGCAAAAACCATAGATCCGATGTTGAAGAAATCGTTTATTATGATTTTTACAACACTTATAGTGATGCTCGTTGCATTTGGTATTGTTTTCTCTATGAGACTCTCGCGTGATTCGGAATATGAAAAGCTGAGGGACTACAATACAAGTCCGTCGGTTACTCTTCAGGTAGAACAGTATGATAACATGACAGCACGAAGAGATGCAGTACTGGCAAAGTATAATTCGATAAATACGGTTGTCGAAACGCTAAAGTCTTATCCTGTTTGCAGCGACGAGGTGATCAACAAGATAGAAGAGACGGCTCGTGGATATGCTACGATAGAGATACTTAGTTTTAATGCAGATGAAGGAAAAGTCAGTTTTTCAGCTAAATCTGCAAGCGTTAATGATATATATAAGTATATAGATAAGCTTTTGGAAGAAAAAATATTCAGGACAGTCGATCATACCGGTTATACATATGATACTTCCGATAACTTATACGATATTCATGTAAATTGTACCCTGGCTGAGAGAGTAGGTCAGCCGGAGGAAGAATAGGAGGGGCAATTATGAAAACTACGATGACAGAACGTGATAAAAAGCTCCTTCTCTGGATGTTTATAGGTGTGATTATTGTTGCTATCGGATATTGGGGAATCAGGCCTCAGTTGAAAAAATACACGGAGCTTGGTAAAAAAATAGAAAAGCAGGAAGATCAGAAGAAGCTTAATCAGATGAAAATAATGAATCTTTCAGGTGTCGAGATTCAGGCAGAGGAATATGAGAAGAAGATAGCCGAAAAGAAAGATGAGTTCTATCAGATAATGACGAGCTCCGATATCGATCGAATGATGACGGAGATAGCAGTCGATAATTCTCTTTATATTTATGATCTTAGATTTACCATGCCGCAGAGTCCAAGTGAAAGAATGGCTTATCAGTATTCCGAATTATACCAGCAGCAGATGGCTCAGAAAGCTGAATATCAAACAGGCTTAGCTGCCGATGGAATGACTGTGGTTGGAAATGAAGATTCGGATAAAGAAAGTGATTCTTCAGAAGCTGCAACTACAGATTCGTCAATGATATTGATGGATGCGTTTGGTGACGAAGAAGGTGGCTATCAGCCGAATACAGATATATATGCTGTTCCGGTGACAATGACTGTTGGCGGAGAGCTGTCAGATCTGGAGAATTTTATAGACAGGCTTATTCATATGGACAAAAGATGTATGCTGGTAAGTTATACCTGGGGTGAATATAGAGATATAGTCCGTCGAGATGCAAACGGAAATATTATCAGAAATGCTGTTGAAATAGCTCCGGATACGGGAGAAGAAGGAGTATCCGAAGAAGAACTTAAAGCGGATAATGTTGTCAGAAAATCTCTTACAGTAAGAATAGAGATTTATATGTGTGATACATCGGATATCGTAACTGAACCTGCAGATTCGGGAATTGAAGAAAGTGCAGATGAAGTTACGGAATAAAGCTTTTAACAGTTAACAGTATAATTTATTACAGGGGTGCCATCATGGAGATGAGATCAAATAAAAATATTCGAATAGGTGATGTTCTGAAGGAATTCGGATATGTAACGGATGAACAGGTTGGAGAAGCGATAGCATATCAGAAAGAACACGAAGGCGTCAGATTGGGAGGAGCGCTGATCGCGCTTAATTATATAACAGAACGGCAGATGCTCGAGGCGTTAGGCCGAAGACTCAATTATAATGTTGTAAATATAACCGATCTGGCTGTTGATATCAATGCGGTTGAGACAATTCCGCAGGCACTTGCTGAAAAGTACGGAATGATGGCCTATAAGATGGAAGACGGTGTGTTGTCTGTTCTTACAAATGATCCGCTTAATTTCTACGGACTTGAAGATATACGTCAGGTTGCGGGTACTGATCTGCGTGTGGAATTAACTGAGAAACAGCCGCTTGATAATGCCATCCAGTATTATTATTCGGAAGTTTCCGCAAAGAGAGCTGCTGATAAAGCAGCAAAATCTACACTTGCGGAAGATGATGTAATTGAAGTGAATGTGGAAGATGCGGATGATGATACGCCTATTATCAATCTTCTCAATTCGCTGGTTGTAAGAGCGTATAATTCGAATGTTTCTGATATTCATATTGAACCTTTTGAAAAACATACCTCAGTACGTATGCGTATGGATGGTGTTATAGTTGATTTTATGACACTGCCAAAGAATATACATAACTCACTCATAGCTCGTGTTAAGATAATCGGTGATCTTGATATTGCAGAGAGACGAATACCGCAGGATGGACATTTTAAAACGAATGTTGAAGGTGTACCTATCAATGTCAGAGTATCGGTTATCCCTACGGTTTTCGGAGAGAAAGCGGTTCTGAGACTTTTGGCTTCAGCAGCAACAATTGATCATTCGGGAACTTTCGGTATGACTGATAGGAATTATCAGATAGTCAGTAACATGCTTCGTTCTCCGAACGGAATTATCTATGTTACGGGACCTACGGGATCCGGTAAATCGACGACGCTATACATGATCCTGTCGGAACTTTCTCAAAGAGCTGTTAATATTTCTACAATTGAAGACCCCGTAGAGAAGAATCTTCCAAAGCTTAATCAGATGCAGGTTAATAATACAGCAGGCCTGACCTTCGAGATTGGCCTCAGAGCCCTTTTGAGACAGGATCCGGACATAATTATGCTTGGTGAGACAAGAGACGCGGAAACAGCTTCTATATCGGTTAGAGCGGCTATTACCGGTCACCTTGTTCTGTCTACGCTTCATACCAATGATGCAGCTTCATCGGTTACCAGACTTGTTGATATGGGCATAGAACCCTATATGCTTGCCAATTCACTTGTCGGTATTATCGCGCAGAGACTTGTCCGTAAGGTTTGTCCGGATTGCGGCCAGTGGGGAGAAATGACCGATGAAGAAGAGAGAATAATAGGATATCGTCTTCCGCAGGTTATGCATAAAGTGGGATGTAAGAAATGTAATGGAACCGGCTACCGTGGGCGTATATCGATACATGAGATACTTCCGATAGATAAGCCGATACGAAAGATGATCTCAGATGAGGCAACGGCTGATGAGATTAAGGAGTATGCTCGTAAGGAGCTTGGAATGCTTACACTTAAGGAAAGTTGCATGGAGTTGATTAAGGAAGGAAAAACAACTGTTGAAGAACTTGTTAAGGTAGCGTACTATGATTAATCCGGTTTTGTAATATTGTACACAAATATTTATATTTGATTAACTTCGTAACACGGTATATTCTCAAAAGAATATACCGTGTTGATTTATGAACGATTTTAAAAGCATTGCGAAATACCGGATAGTGATGCCTGATCAGAAGAGTATTTTGGTATACAGATTTGAAAAAGGCGATGAAGCAAAGAAGTATTCTTTTGCTTATCGTGTTCCGGTAGGAATCTGGGATGGAAAATGCGTGATCGATTTAAAAAAATAGAGGAAAATATACAATTTTTATGAGATTTGGATTAATAGTATAAAGGTTTGTTAACGATGATAAACAGATAATTGATATTTTTGTCAGACAATTTATGAACGAACGTTCATTTTTTGCTATTGGATCTATAAAAACACAAAAAGTTAACAAATTAAATGAGAAAAAATGTTGTTTTTTGTGGATATTATATTAACAGAATGCGAAGAAAATGTGTACAAAATGACAAAATTCGGAATAATATGATTGAATATGCGTGAAATATGACCGAAACGCGCGTTAAATATACAAATTCAACAATAGTATTTGTGTATAGTTGTTAATTTGGTAGATTTGACCAAACAGTTTACATAAAAACTTGCAAAAACCTTAAAATCTCGTTATAATTTGATTAACTTATTCAAAAGAGATAAGGTATTTCATAAGAGAGTAAATGAAAAATCAATAAAAAAGGGAGGACAAACTTATGAAGAAATCGAATAAAGGTTTTACACTCGTTGAACTTATTGTTGTACTTGTTATCCTGGCTATCCTGGCTGCGATACTTGTACCTGCACTTCTCGGATACATCGACAAGGCAAGAGAGAAGCAGATCACAACTAATGCTGAAGCAGCTTATGTAGCAGCACAGGCAATTGCAACAGAGCAGTATGGTAAAGGTGCTTCTAAACCAAGTGTAACAGTTGATATGGTAAAGAATTTAACAGATATATCTGAAGACTTTACAATTACCCCAACATTTGGTGGAAAGTCAGGCAGTACTGATGCTTCAGTTTCTTCTAAGAGATCTGATTTTATCATAAAGCAGTTTGAATACAAACAGACTTCAACTGGAAAGACAGCTACTTGGTATCAGGAAAAGACAACTGTTGACGGAAATGAAGTTCCGGCTGGTGGTTGGGTAGTTAAGTAGAGAAAATAGACAACAATATATAATGAATATAGCGGAGAGAAACAATTTTGTTTCTCTCCGTTTTTACTTGGTTATGATATAATACTATATGGAAAAATAATAAAAGCTTGTGGGGAGATATAAATGTCATCGGCAGTTCTTAATACTTTGGATATAGTGTGTTGTTTTCTTTCTGTTGTGACGTTTTATTGTTATGTGATAGTGCATGACAAGACAGTAAATAACGAAGACAGCAGTAAGTCTTCGATGAATAGGATTGTAGCCACAGTGATTCTTTCTATGGTATATGGTTTTTGTTTGTTCGTTCTTAGTGACGGAAACAGAATCGGTTCCAAAGTCGCAATGGCACTATTCCCTATACTTATAGCGGGTGTTGAGAAGCTGTTTCATAATAACAAAAAGCTGCTATATATAGTTTCGTTATTCGCTATATCGGCAATAGATATTGATATAGCTATCGTTTCTGTGATTTTTATATTTTTATATTTTCTGACGTTTGAATATAAAAATGTAAAACACTTCCTTACATTTTCTCGTAATATACTTTTTTCAGATGTAATTGCTTTAGGACTATCGGCTGTTTTTATCGTGATAAATCCATTGAATGACCGAATAGTTCCGGAACATAGTTTAAGATTTCCCGAATTTTCAATTAAAGCTGATTTGAATAGTATATTTAATGTGTTTGTTAATTTGGGATTACCGGCAGGTATAGTTGTCGGAGTTCTTATAATGTTTTATATATTCGGAAAAGAGTATTCTGTAAGCAGGATAAAGAAGCTTATTCTATTTATATTTTTAATCAGTGCTTATTATGTAACTACTTCAGCATACATTTTAAATGGATTTATGGATTCTCAATCTAAAATGTTTTCGTTTACGGTTACTTTCTTTTCACTTCAGATTGCCGGTGAAGAGATCAGGAAACTTGAAAGAAAAGAAAAAAATTCCGGGTTGGTTAAAATTATACTAGGTCTTATTATTCTGGAGACAGTCTGTGGGTTTGTATTGAGGTTTGTCTATCCGGGAACCATAACACAATCTTCCGAGGGAAAAGAGGAGTACAGTATCAGAGTTGCGAAAGAGCATATTTTGGAAAAAAATGAGACTGCCGATATTTATTATTTCGATGGAGAAGATTCCTATCCCGATCCGGTATCAAGAGTTTTGATGGGGTATAAATATGTCGTTGTACCTTCGGGGGTATTAATGGATTCAACGCTTGAATATAGCGGATCATATGACGGGGTAGATGTATATGAAGATAAGAACTTGTCTATATATGGATCAGCTTGTTCCAATAAGGAATTAAAGGGTATACAGAACAGTGAATATCCGTTTTATGTAATTAACGATCTTATATCCGACAAATTCGGTATTGAAGACATATATATTACTGTGTCAGATGATATCCGTGTTGTTCCGGATATGAAGGATAAAACTTACAGAACAACATTTTTATATGAGTCATTCGATGAAGATGGAGAGTATTATTCTAATCTGTATCAGGTTTCTTACTTAGGTAAATTGAGTAAGGGTGATGAAGGCGTAATTAAATGTAATAAGTCTGTAGAAGAATTAAAAGAAGATATTCTTCAAAGACATTGCGTTTATTTGGATAAAGAAAAATACAGTAGTTTAATCAGTAGGTTGAACACGGATTATTCGGAAACTTTAGGGGACAAAACGGAAAGTGATAATGTAAAAAGTAATCTGATAGGATTTCTGATAAGTATTATATCGGCAGTGGCGGCATGCTTCTATGTAAGATCTAAAAGAAATCGCGGACAGGATGCTTTTGATAAACTTAATAGAGTGGAGAGGTTTATTTCGGATAACATCATATATTTTTATACGGTTATCATATCGCTGACTGTTTATATAATAATACTTATGGTTAATCAATGTATTCCGTTTGGAGATAATTCTGCAATTATTTCAGATGGTCTCATTTCTGATTACCCTACCAATATGTATACCGTACAAAATTTGAGAAGCTTAAATTTCAAGGCAGTAGATTATGTCATGGGATTTCAGTGGGGTGGAATAGGCGTATCTTCGTTTTTGTACTTTATTAATCCTGTAAGACTGGTACTTTTACTGTTCCCGAACAGTATGAGTTTGTTGGGATTTAATGTTTATTACATGCTGGAATTCTTGCTGATAGGCCCGTGTATGCTGTTTTATCTTACACATAGACCATACGGCGGAAGAATGGACAAAAAAGAAAAGAAACTGGTACCTATAGCGCTGTGCTATAACCTCTCGTCTTTCGTTCTGTGCTATTATTCCTTTAATGGATTTCTTGAGATAGCAATGATTCTTCCAATCATAATGCTGGCAATGGAAAGACTTGTCTATGAGAGAAAGTATATATTATATACGGTTATACTCACTCTTTATATTATTGAATCAACATATTATGCGTTTATTTTATGTATATTTCTTTTTATGTATTTCTTTGTGTTGGAGCATAAGAATGTTAAAACGTTTTTCTTTAACGGATTAAGATTTGCTGTATTCTCGCTTTTATCAGGTGGAATAGCCTCATTTACACTCTTTTCATTTTACAGTTCCGTAACCAATTCGGGATATGTTGAAAGTGATATGGGCAGTCGTTTAACCATAAATGTATTTACACAGAATCTGATCGGTTCGTTAACGGATTTTGAAGTAATACATAAATTGACAAGAGCTACATCATATTGGGAGCTGGCTAATACATATTGCGGAATACTTCTTATAATAACTTTGCCGTTATTTATGTTTGCAAAAAAGATCAGTCTGTCTTCCAGAATAAGAAGACTGGTATTGATGTTTATATTATATTTTGCTTATGGAAATGAGCTTCTGAATTATGTTTTTCACGGTTTTCATTTTCAAACATTGGTACCGAACAGGTTTTCTATTTTCTTTATCTTTATGATGGTAACAGCATTTTACGATACGGTATGCTGTTATAAAGAAATATTTGATAAAAATGCAATACTGATGTTTGGCGGATTTTCTGTTTTTGTTTTATTTGGAATATATTTCAAAACAACGAATCCTTTACTTGCGGTTATTATCTCGGTAGGCTTTATAATTGCTTATTTTCTTGTTGTCTTTAGTGGATATACCAAAGGAAAACAATATCAAAGAATAAGGTATTTGCTTGTCGGCCTGTGCATGGAATTAATCATTTCGACTTTATATACGAGCGTTTTGGGGTTTACGTTTTCCGAACAAAAAATGTTTATTGATTCATATAAAACCATAAAGAGACTGTCGGATGAATATGCCCTGAATAATGGAATAACAAGGACTTCGGTTATATCTGCTTCGGCCGATAACAGGGCTTGCCTGACGGGAATAAAAACGGTTGATATTTTCTCGTCATCCCTTCAACAGGAACAGATAAATCTGGCAGCTGCCTGGAATATCGATCCTGATAAAAACAGTATTTCCTATGATTACGGAAATGCACTTGCGGATATTATGCTTAATGTAAAATATTACATAATTAACAGTAATACCGCAGATGAAGTTATGCCAACTTATCTTGAACCAGTAAAGACAAGAAATAACCTTACGCTTTATCAAAATCCGTATGTTGTATCGGATGGGATAATGCTTCCTGAAGACATTTCAGATATAAATCGTATGGATTATACCAATATGATAGATTATCAAAATGCCGTTACGAATCGGCTTGTCGGAAAAAATCTGTATAATGAGATTGAAGCTGTGTATATCGCGGATGATTATTCTGCGGAGCTTGAAGATAAAAATTATCTCAGAGTTCAAGGAGCCAATACAGAAGGTGTGTTTGCAGCGGATGTAACTACCCGAAAAGGCTTTTCCGGTGATATATATATGTCGGTTTTGGGAAGGGTTATATATGCAGGAAATGTAGATGGTGTTGATACGAGATATACCGGAATCATGATAATGCTTAGTGATGCGGAAATAGCAAAACTTGAGCAAACCGAAAATGAAAGGTGTGTGAAAGCTTTTTCTCTTAACAGAGAGTGTTATGAAGAGTTAAAAAAATATCAGGAACGAAATTATATTTCGGATATCACTGTGACAGGAGACTCTATTATGCTTAGTACATCGTCGGAAGAGGATGGCATATTATATGTTCCCATTCTGCAGAGTGCAAGTTGGAAAGTGTTAGTGGATGACCAGGAAAAAAATACGGTAAATGTATTCGGAGGAGTCGGAGTACCGGTTGATTCGGGAATGCATGATATAAAAATATCAGCGATCAGCAAAACGGATTTTAAACGATATATTCTAAGTATAATATCGATAGTTGTTTTTATCTTGATCATATGTATAAACAGAAAGAATAAAGTTGATGAAATATCCGTGAAATAGTTGAAGTTACGTGAGTCTTAGACTATAGTAGATATAGGGACAAAAGAAAAAATATATGGAGATAGTGGGTATGAAGAAAGAGGGAATATACAACAGAAAAGGATTTACTCTTGTTGAGCTTATTGTTGTGCTTATTATTCTGGCAGTGCTTGCGGCAATACTGGTTCCGGTCCTTTTTGGATACATTCAAAGGGCTAAGGAAAAACAGGATTTGATTGATGCGAAAAATTGTATGACCGCAGCTCAGGCAGTTTTCACGGACGTGTATGCGAAAAAAGGTGATAGAATTGAGGGGCAAATATCAGTTCTTCCGATAACAATAAATGATAAACACATAATAAGGGGAAAAACTGATGCGAGAGACAAATTAAGTAATGCAGATGTGTATATATTTAAGAATAAGATGAATGGAAAAAACACAGAACCGTATTACTCAGATTTCACAGTGAAGATAATGGAAATGGCAGGCTATGGAAATTATGAGGATTACCCATATTATCTGATAGTCGGAACGGCAAATTATCAGAAATATATTGATACGGATCCGCATAAACCATATATTATATGTTTTGCCATGTACCAGAGAGATAAGGATTCAAAACCGATCTTTTATGATGGTACTAAATTTACGCCGGAGTATCCTAAATATGCACTGGATAATACAGGAGACCAAAAAGATAAGGACTATAATTATTATAAAATAAATGGTGAAAAAGTAAAAATCCAATATTACGTCCTTTGTAATAAAGATTCCAGTGAAGATGGTTGGTGGAAAAACCTTCCGACAAATGCTACAAGCAGATAATGAATTGAGTATATTGAGCCCTGCAGACTGATAAATGCAGGGTTCTTTTTATGGCAATCTATCCCTTTGGTTAACCAATGTTTTCCTTTACATGAATGGTATGAGATAGTAAAATATTTATATAAGTAACGGGTGTTAATTGTGCTTTTGCAGTACATTTTTCTGCAATATAGGGGGTAGTAAATGTCCAGAGAATTTAAATGGGAGTACATAAGGCGACAGCAGAAGTTTTACCGGGCATTTGCCTTCATCATCATCGCTTCGCTGATCATATCAAGAACTTGCGGGCTGCTCCAAAGTACCAGGTTAATGGTATATTATGTGGTTATCACGACCTTGGCATGTATGGCGGATCAGATATTTGCCGTATTTGCTAAACGTGAAAGCTTTAACGGCAGGACTTATAAGATAAAATGTCTTCTTTTCTTTATCCTGTTTGCCATTGGAGGAATCTTCGGCAGTCTGACTTTGCCACTTGTGATTCTATATCTGGTATACGGGATTCTTATCATTTGCGAAGATCTCATAATGGATGATCTGTTTGACAGTTATAAGGGCTATACATTTACTATCATTTATGTGCTGCTTCTCAGTGCCGGGATAATAATCCCTTATGTGAAGAAGGAGATTCAGTCGGCTGACATAGTTATCTTTGGTGCCATGATCATCGGTATCGGCCTGGCGGTTGTACTGGTTAGGCGTATATCCATACTTGTGGCTACTTCGTGGAGCGAAAAGTTCAATGATGTGTATTATAAGAGTCAGGATGTGCAGAAGGAGAACGAGAAGCTTCTTGAACTCCAGGAGAGGATTGAAGAAGTCAACAATGCCATCAATTATCAGAAAGTTCAGCTTTCAGAGACGAACTCGGCTCTTGAGAAGAAAAACATTGAGATTCATTCTCTTATGGATGTCATGATATCATACACAAAAAGTTTTGATGTTGATGCTGATATAAAAAGTATGATAAGGAGCATTAAGGAAGTTAAGAATGCAAGTCTTGTCGCAATGTTTATAGAGAAGGATGCTTGTTTTAACAAAGAGCCGATATTCGAGTTTGAATCAAATGAGAACTATGCACCGAATACTATCAGGAAGGACACGGTTGAGACCCTCAATATTTTCAGGAAGAACGGAAGCCGTGAACCGCTTGTTATCGCAGAGAATTATATACATAATCGTTCTATATTTGAGAGAAAGGGCTGCTGCATAAGTGCATTTCCGGCTTATGAAAATGATGAGCTTTACGGAGTTCTCATCGTAGCCGGAGACAAGTATGATTTCTTCTTCAGCGGTTATGATTATTACAAGTCTGCAGTGGTTGATTTTACCGCGTCGCTTATAAGTGACAGGCTGTATCTTACGATGGAAGATATGGCGAAGAGAGACGGACTTACGAAAATCTATAACAGAATACATTTTAATCGTTTTTATGATGAAATGCTTGACAATATAAAGAATAACGGCGGAACAATCTCCGTACTTATGGCAGATATAGATCATTTTAAGAAAGTAAATGATACATTCGGTCATCTGGCAGGCGATGAAGCTATTAAGGCACTTGCCAAGATAGATGAAAAGATTGCAAAGAAATATGGATGTGAAGCAGTACGTTTTGGCGGAGAAGAATTTCTGCTTGTCATGAATGGCAAGAACCTGGATGAGGCCTATAGGATTGCAGAAGAACTTCATAAGGCTATCCGTGAGGATGTTATAGAATTTGAAGGCCGTGAGATAAAGATAAATACAAGTATTGGAGTAGCGAATTATCCGGAAACCGTACAGGAACTTGATAAGGTTCTTGACAGAGCTGATAAGGCTATGTATTATGGTAAGACACATGGTCGTGGAAGAATTATAATCGATGGCCGTTGGGATCCCGAGGATATGGATAAATAAGTTGCTTTTCTGGCAACAAATAAGCTATAATTATACAGCCCTTCGGATTCTGAAGGGCTGTAATTGTTTATGAATTTACCAAAGGAGTATGACCTTTGAGGTAAAAAGTGAGGTAATGCAAATGGAAGATTACATTTTAAGTTGTTGTTCATCATGTGACCTTTCCAATGAATGGATAGAGAAGAGAAATCTTCACTATGTCAGCTTCAAGGTTCTGGTAGGAGATGAAATTAAGTTAGATGATATGGGTAAGAGCTTTTCTCCATGGGAGATGTATAAACTCATGGAAAATGGCACCGATACCAAAACTTCTCAGGTAAGTGTCGGAGAGTATATGGATTACTTTGAACCGTTTCTTCAGGACGGAAAGGATATAATCCATGTTACCTTGTCAACAGGAATCTCCGGTACATATAACAGTGCTTGTCAGGCAGCTGATGAGCTTGCCGAGAAATATCCCGCAAGAAAGATTACCATAATAGACTCGCTTGCAGCATCTTCAGGTTACGGTCTTCTGATGGATCTCGCCGCAGATAAGCGTGATGAGGGAATGAGCTATGATAATCTTGTGATGTGGATAGAGAATTATAAGTTAAATGTCATTCACTGGTTCTTCTCAACCGATCTGACATACTATATAAAGGGTGGCCGTATTTCTAAAGCGGCGGGCCTTGTGGGGCAGATGCTTAATATATGTCCGCTTCTGAATGTTGATTATAACGGAAAGCTTACGCCACGCGAAAAGATCAGAACCAAGAAGAAGGTTGTAAAGAGAATCGTTGAGAAGATGGTTGAAGAGGCCGATGATGATCAGGATTATTATGGAAAATGCTTTATATCCAATTCTGATAAGGAACTGGCACTTGAAGTCCAGAGAGAGATAGAAAAGTATTTCCCTAATCTCAGAGGAAAAATACAGCATTTCGATATAGGCTGTACGATCGGAGCCCATACGGGTCCGGGTACGGTGGCGGTTTTCTTTACAGGAAAGAGAAGAATTGATTGATTTGACCGATTTCAATAAATAGGTTCAGAAAAAATGATAGAAAGAGGCTTTTGATATGAGCAAGATTATATTAACTGGTGACAGACCGACAGGAAGACTGCATCTGGGACATTATGTGGGTTCACTGAAGAGAAGAGTTGAACTTCAGAACAGCGGTGAATATGATAAGATATTTATCATGATTGCAGACGCTCAGGCGTTGACGGATAACTTTGATAATCCCGATAAGATCAGGGATAATATCATAGAAGTGGCGCTGGATTATCTGTCGGTGGGACTTGATCCGGAGAAGGCAAATCTCTTTATCCAGTCCTATGTTACCGAACTGACGGAGCTTACATTTTATTACATGAATCTTGTTACGGTTTCAAGACTTGAAAGAAATCCGACGGTTAAATCAGAGATACAGATGAGGAATTTTGAAACCAGTATCCCGGTTGGTTTCTTCACATATCCTATAAGTCAGGCATCTGATATTACAGCATTTAAGGCAACGGTTGTACCTGTAGGCGAGGATCAGCTTCCTATGATCGAACAGACAAGGGAGATTGTTCGTAAGTTCAACGCAACCTATGGTAACGGAGAGGAAATCCTGGTTGAGCCTAAGGCTCTTATTCCGGAAAATTCTATCTGTTGCAGACTTCCGGGAACCGACGGAAAAGCTAAGATGAGTAAGTCTCTCGGTAACTGTATCTACCTTTCGGATGATGCTGAGACTGTAAGACAGAAAGTTATGAGTATGTATACCGATCCTGATCATATCAAGGTGACAGATCCGGGCAAGGTAGAAGGAAATGCAGTATTTACTTATCTTGATGCGTTTGCTACAGATGATTCTTTCGCAGAATTCCTTCCTGAATACAAGAATCTGGATGAACTTAAGGATCATTACAGACGTGGCGGACTTGGCGATGTAAAGGTCAAGAAGCTTCTCTTAAATGTTATCAATAAGGAACTTGAACCGATCAGAGCAAGACGTGCCGAATATGAGAAGGATATACCGGGAGTATATGAGATACTGAAGAAAGGTTCCGAGGCCGCTCAGAAAGAAGCTGCCGAAACACTTGCGGCGGTTAAAGCAGCCATGAAGATCAATTATTTTGAAGACTCGGCTCTTATACAGGGACAGCAGGAAAAATTCAATAATAAGTAATATCGATCCCCGACGGCAGTCGGGGATTTTTCTATACATGATAAGTATTGTTATGGCGCTATAAGAGCAGAAACGTTTGTAAAAGGTATCTGTTTGGGGTAAGATATATATGCAAGTGCAGTAAGGCGATTTTATGAGCTTTGGGGGAAACAGAGATGATTTATACGAATCTTACGAGAAAAGCCATTATGGTGGCGTATAAAGCCCATGAGGGGCAAATGGACAGAGCAGGTCTGCCGTATATTCTTCATCCGATACATGTTGCGGAACAGATGAAGGATGAGGACACATGTGTTGTTGCGCTTCTGCATGATGTGATCGAGGATACGGATATTACATTGGAAGATCTGAGAGTGTATGGCTTTACGGAAGCTCAGATTGAGGGCGTACGCATTATGACTCATGAAGAGGGCGTGGAGTATTTTGACTATATCCGTACTGTAAAAACTAATCCGCTGGCACTTGCGGTAAAGCTTGAAGATCTTAAGCATAATTCGGATGAGACCAGGATAATAGATATGACCGACAAAGATATTAAGCGACTGGAGAAGTATAAGAAGGCTTTGAAAATCCTCACTGATCAGGAAGAGGCCGGGGATGAATAAGCCGGGACAGAAAAATGGAATTAATCGGTACGGGATGACAGACAGTGTATGAATTATATATCAACGAATGATTACATGAAAAAAGTCTTCGGTAAGAAGATATATAAAATATCCGTAAACGGCGGGTTTACATGCCCGAACAGAGACGGTACGAAGGGTACTTCGGGGTGTGTATTCTGTTCAGGGTATGGGTCGGGAGACTTCTCCGAAGATGCTGCGCTTTCCGTGACTGAACAGATAGAAAGAGCCAGGGGACGGGTCGAGGCGAAGATGCCGCGCAGAAGTAATAGTACAGAACGTGATTCCGGTAATTATATGGCATACTTTCAGGCATTTACCAATACCTATGCACCAACAGAGAGGTTGAGAGCGCTTTTTACGGAAGCGATGAATCATCCCGATATTGTGGGGATATCGGTCGCAACGAGACCGGACTGCCTTCCTGATGAAGTGATAGATCTTCTGCAGGAACTGAATAATGTAAAACCGGTATGGATAGAACTCGGACTTCAGACCATTCATAAGAAAAGTTCGGATTATATAAGGCGGGGATATGAGCTTTCTGTATATGATGATGCAGTAAAGAGACTTCACGGAAAGGTATCGCATATAATAACGCATGTTATTCTGGGACTTCCGGGAGAGACAAGGGAAGATATGCTGGATACAGTGAGATATGTCGGGACACTGTCTCAAAAAATCCGGGAAGGTGCTGCTTTGGACAGGATTGGTGCTGAAGGAAAGAAAGTTGTGCAAGAGCCGGAGTTCGGAATCAAGCTTCAGCTTCTGCATGTGATAAGAGGGACTGACCTCGAGAAAGATTATCTGGACGGGAAGTTCAGCTGCATGTCCATGGAAGAATATGTGAATCTGATTCATGACTGTATAGAACTGATTCCTGATAATATGGTCGTTCACCGTATCACCGGAGACGGAGCCAAGAAAACACTTGTTGCGCCTCTTTGGAGTGCGGATAAGAAGAAAGTGCTTAATGCATTGAATAGAAAACTCAAAGAATGATGCTCTGGCATTTCGGAAGGTTTATACATGATTAATAAATCTATAGATGATATTTATAATAAAAAATTGCTTGTGGTCGAGGATGAGCCTGAGATAAGAGATATCCTGAATAATTATCTTACAAATGAGGGGTATGAGGTGGTTCTCGCTTCGGACGGGGTTGAGGCTATCAGTCTCTTTGCAGGAGGGAGTTTTGATCTGGTGATCCTTGACATTATGATGCCGAAGATAGATGGATACGGTGTGTGTGAAGTTATCAAAAAGCAGTCGGATGTTCCGGTAATATTCCTGTCTGCACTAAATGATGATAAGTCGCAGATAAAAGGATATGATCTGATGGCGGATGATTACGTTACAAAGCCTTTCTCCATGCCGATATTTCTTCGAAAGGTAAATGCACTTTTAAGACGCAGTGATTCGGCAGAAACAAGACATGACAAGGTACTCATCTGCGGAGATATCATTATAAATTCGGATACGATGAGCGTAACGGTAAAAGGAAAGAATATTGAACTTACTTCTCGTGAGTTTGATATACTGCTGACTCTCGCGAAGAATCCGGGCAGAGTATACAGCAGAGAGATGCTGCTTAATCTTCTGTGGGATTTTGATTCTCTGGTAGATGAAAGAATAGTAGACAGCCATATCAAGAATCTTCGTCATAAGATCGGCGGAGATTATATAGAGACGGTAAGAGGCAGGGGGTATAGGATTGATAAGAAGACTGATTAGAGGATTATCATTCAAAGTATTCCTGATCTCCTTTATCATACAGATCCTGTCAGGCGGCCTGATATGTTTCCTTCTGTATTCCAGAACGCCGGAAATGTTATATTCTCCCGTTGATGCCCTTGACGACCTTGCGGAGAAGCTCGAAAGATCTCCGAGATCAAAGGCTGGAAAGCTGATAGATGATTTTATCGAAGAGACGGGAATGGATATCGCTATATATGTAGTCGATGATTATAGAGCGGGGAAATATAATGAACCCGTGAATACAATAGGAACCCGAAGCCTCAGATCGTACGGTCATATTGATAGTGCCATGAAGAAGCTGGACGATGGCGGAATGATGGGAACATACGGTTTTTCGCCTACCGATGATGATACGGAATATATAATCCAGTATTTCGATTACGGTGAAAAGCATAATCTTATACCGAGGGCACTGGCCGGAAGCTATAAATATATAGTTATCATCCTGGTGCTTATATCCCTTGTCAGCTCATTTATATATGCATATCTTTTTGCAAGACCGGTGAAGAAACTCAGTAAGGTGTCCGAGAAGATGGCAGAAATGGATTTCACGGTAAAGTGCGACGACAGGCGGAAAGATGAGATCGGAGATCTTGCCAGAAATCTTAATCTGATGTCTGCAACACTGGATCAGAAGATAAATGAACTCGAAAATGAGATAGAAAGAGTAAAGGAACTTGAGAGTCAGAAGGAAATGTTCTTCGCTGCGGCTTCTCATGAGCTGAAGACTCCGGTTACGGTTCTTGAAGGAAATATCAGAGGAATGGCAGAGGGTATCGGACCATATGCGGATCATGATGTATATCTTGCCAGATCTCTTCGTACTGTAAAGCAGATGGAGTCTCTCATAAATGAAATCCTTACAGCATCCAAGATGCAGTCTTCCGGTGAAATGGCGGTATCAAAAGTCGACATGTCCGAAGTACTGAACAGGAAGCTTACGGAATCGGAAGACCTTTTCACGATAAGGAATATCACCGTAACGAAGGAGATAGAGAAGAATTTGTTCTTCGAAGGAAATGCGAATCTTACTGCACTTGCCATAGGTGCATTTATAAGCAATGCGGTATTCTATTCAGAAGAAGGGACAACGGTAAATGTTACTTCCTGCCGCGGGAAAGAAAATATTATAACAGAGATAAGAAACAGCGGAGCTTTCGTTTATGAGAAGGATCTTCCGCATCTCTTCGAGCCGTTCTACAGAGCGGAATCATCAAAGAACGGCAAAATGGAAGGAAGCGGACTCGGCCTGTATCTGGCGAATCTAATCATTACGAGGCAGAACGGAACCGCAGAAATATCCAATACATCCGAAGGCGTTATGGCAAGGATAATCCTTCCGTGCATATAATCCTTTCGTCTGTATAATACTGTCATCCTGATAAACTCCACATAAAATCCATATAGAGTCCCTTTCGGCTCCATATTCATCTGTTAATATACTCATGACAATTAATTTGCCACTAATAAGATTTGGCAAATGTGCAGGAGGTTTTCAGATGAAAAAGAGATTTAGAAGGGGGCTTGTTTTATTTATTGCGGCATCGGCATTAACGATAGGTATTTCAGGATGCGGAAAGAGTGAGAGACAGCCCGAGATAAGTGAACAGAGCAGTGCTTATGTGAATGACGGTGATGATAGAGATGAAGGAAAACTCGAAAGCGATGATGAGAGGGAAAATGAAAGTGATGCTGCGGGAAAACTCGTAAATCGTATGACGGAGAAAGAAGCCGGAATGGCGCGGGAGACGGAGTTTCAGCTTCTTGATAAGCCGTGGGAGAAGGCCGCAGATTCGGATAGTTCAGATGACAATGCTGATGCAAAGACGGATGATAATACCGATGGCAATCGGGAATACACTGAGGATTACAGCAGTCTGAGTAAAAAAATCTGTTACTGCGAAGGAATCGGAGCTATTGTGTACGGAGAACCGGTATTCAATGCACTGCCTCCGAAGGATTATGCCGGAGGAGCGGGTAAAGCGATTTTTCTTCATATTGATCCGAAAAGCTCCGAGACATTTACGGAAGAAATCGAATATGACAACCTGAATGATGCAAAGGCGAAGTTCCGGGCAGAATATGACGAAGACATCGCAGGCGGTTATCCGAAGGTTCCGGCTGACGAAGCCTATAACAGTCTTATCACGTTATATGATGCGGTTGTATCGGGAGATTATGAACTTATAGAAGAGGATTATCTGGATAAATATATGGATTTTTACTATGGCAGTTTCGAGGAAACAGACAGTGACAGTATGTACTGGGAGATGGACGAGGAGAAGGTGGCTGCCATACAGGATCATATAAGTGAATATCATCTGTATGACGAAGAGCTCGATATGGGATTTACGGTACATGTCATCATTCCACCGGCTTACGAGGAAGATAGATCTTATCCTGCACTTGTTATGACAGATGCTGTATGGAGATTTAATGATGTTACGTCGATGTATGACGCAATGTCGAAGGGGGAAGCCGGTCCTCAGATACTTGTAACCATTGGTTTCGAATATGATGTGGACGGATGGGATAATGAAGTCCGCGGGAATATCCTGTGCGATCATAAGAAGGAATTTTTGGATTTCATAACCGACAATCTCATGCCGTATCTGGGCAGTGTTTATAATTTTGATTATGATAATTCCACATTGTTCGGACATTCGCAGGGAGGAGTATTTACTCATTATGCCGCATTTAATTATGATCTGTATGAGAATAAGCCTTTTAAGAATTATATTATAGGCAGCCCTACATTTTGGACGCCTTACTTTACATGCGTCAGTGATTATAATGATTATAAGAACGAATACGGATACTTTGACAGGAATGAGAGCTATGACAGGAATCTTTTTATAACTGCGGGGGATGAAGAGGACGAAGATTATGAAGAGTATTACGGAGATAACGATTCGACACTTGAGGGAGTGGAGAAGCTGCGGAAGAGACTGGACGACGCGGGTGTTACGACATATGGAGTAAAGATTTATAACAGCCACCATTTTCAGTATGTTCCGGAAATGCTTCTCGAATATATAAAAAGTAAATAATATAGGTATAAACAGCAGATGTAAGGGAACAAGAATTCTTCGCATCTGCTGTTTTTTTGAAAAGAAAGGGACGGGACAGAAGATACATGAATATAAAGTGAATCATTATGAAAAAGAGAAAAGAAGCATTGTGTAAAGATTTTAAATGAAGTAATGAGAAAAAATTATGTTATGGAAAAAAATATATTGACAATGACACATAGAGAGAGTATAGTGAACATATGAACAAATATGCATATGTTCCTCGAAGGAGTTTAATCATGAAAGAAACAAATAATAAACCTGAAGAAAAGATTATCGATCAAAGTGCGGCAGAAAGAATACTGAACAGTATGCCTGATGATGAATACTTATATGACCTTTCGGAGTGTTTCAGAATATTCGGTGATTCAACAAGAATAAAGATTCTTTTTGCACTGTTTGAAGAAGAACTCTGTGTGGGTGATATAGCGGCAATTCTCAATCTGAGCCAGTCATCGGTAAGTCATCAGCTGAGAATACTTAAGGACAACAAACTGGTGAAGTTCAGAAGAGACGGCAAGAGTATATATTATGCCCTGGATGATGATCATGTAAGATCCATACTGCAGCTCGGTATGGAGCATGTGGAAGAATAATAGGCAGAACATGAGATGATAATAAGCAATCCGAGTAAGCTTGCTTACAGAGGATTGGTTGTTATCATCTCAATGATGGGAGTTTACTCCCATCACGCGTGAACAGGAGTTGCGAAGCAACGGGTTCACGCAGTGTTCTGCGAAGTAAGCGTAATTTGCCTTGCCGAAGGAAAGGCAAACAAGACCTACGAAGTAGGGCTTGGCAACAAAAGTCCACGGGATTGCTTCTGCGAAGCAGAAGAGGGCCCCGTGGTCCTGAGCGAAGCGAGGGATGCACGATTGCGAAGCAAGAGTATTTGCCTTGCCGAAGGAAAGGCAAACAAGACCTACGAAGTAGGGCTTGGCAACAAACAAATTTACACAAGGAGATTTTAATCATGAAGAAAACATACAAAGTAGACGTTGACTGCGCTGCATGTGCAGAGAAGATGCAGGAAGCTATTAAGAATACAGAAGGTATAAAGGATGCAGCACTCAGCTTTATGAGCCTCAAGGTAAAAGTTGAGTTTGAAGACGGAGTTGATCCGGATGCAGTTATGCAGGAAGCAAGAAAGAACTGCAAGAAGGTCGAAGATGATATGGAGATTTATTTATAAAAGACAAAGGGGTGTGTCACGAGGCGGGATGCTTCGTGGCACATTTTTAAAGGAGTTTAGATAATGACGGCTAAGCAAAAGAAAACATTAATAAGAGTAATTATAGCTTTTGTCCTGGTTGCAACGCTGATGATAACATTTCATTTTGTGGAATGCACCAAGTGGATCCAGCTTCCTCTATATCTCGTGCCATATCTTATAGTCGGATATGATGTACTTATGAAAGCGGCAAAGAATATACGGAACGGTCAGGTTTTTGATGAGCAGTTCCTGATGACCATTGCGACAATAGGTGCTATAGCGACAGGCGAGTTCAGCGAGGGCGTTGCGGTTATGCTGTTCTATCAGATAGGAGAACTGTTCCAGAGTATTGCCGTAGGAAAGAGCCGCAAGAATATAGCTGATCTTATGGATATAAGACCTGACATTGCAAATGTACAGCAGGAAGATGGAACAGTAACTGAAGAGGATCCTGATGATGTAGAGATCGGAAGCATCATCGTAGTAAATCCGGGAGAGAAGGTTCCAATCGACGGTGTGGTTATAGAAGGAACATCATCTCTTGATACCAGTGCACTTACGGGTGAATCAGTACCGAGAACAGTTCATGAGGGTGAAGAGATCATTTCCGGATGTATAAGTCTTTCCGGACGTATTAAGATAAGAACCACAAAAGAGTTTGGTGATTCAACAGTATCAAAGATTCTCGATCTTGTTGAGAATTCGAGTCTTAAGAAAGCCAAAGCGGAGAACTTTATATCCAAATTTGCAAAGTATTATACTCCGATCGTATGTTACAGTGCACTTGCACTCGCAATCATACCGCCTGTTGTTCTCACTGTTCTCAGCAAGGATGCAGGCTGGGTAAACTGGCTTATGAGGGCACTTACCTTCCTTGTTATCAGTTGTCCGTGTGCGGTTGTTATATCGGTTCCGCTCAGTTTCTTCGGCGGAATAGGATGTGCTTCAAAGAACGGTATACTTGTCAAGGGGTCAAACTATCTTGAAATCCTTTCGGATACAAAGACTATAGTATTTGATAAAACGGGAACTCTTACCAAGGGTGTGTTCGAAGTGACAGGTATATATGTATCTGATGCATTTGCTGCATCGGTAAAAGGCAATGTGGAAAGAAAACTTCTCAGATATGCCGCTGCTGCGGAGTCTGCATCAAGTCATCCGATAGCACTCAGCATATGTAAAGCATATAAAGATAAATGCACTGATGCGGATAGTATATCCGATGTACGTGATATCGAAAGCATTGAAGAGATAGCAGGTCACGGCATACAGGCTGTTATAAGAGAAAACGGTTTACCTGTAAGAATTCTTGCCGGAAATCTGAGGCTGATGGATAAAGAAGGTATATCCGTAGGCGATATTCATGACGAGGGAACAAGCTGTTACATAGCTGTAGAAGGATTATATGCCGGATGCATAGTTATATCCGATGTTGTTAAACCTAATTCGAGACTTGCTATGGAAAGCCTTGCGGATCAGGGTATAAAGACTGTGATGCTTACCGGAGATGCAAGGCGTGCTGCAGAAATCGTATCTGAACAGGTTGGAGTGAGTGCTTATAAGGCTGAACTTCTTCCGGGAGATAAGGTATCAGAAGTAGAACTTCTGTTAGCTGAACTTGGAGCTGCATCGGGAAGAAAGAACGATAGAAGAGATGAGAAGAGAGGAAGGCTCGCATTTGTCGGAGACGGTATAAATGATGCTCCTGTTCTTGCAAGAGCCGATATCGGAATAGCCATGGGAGCCATGGGTTCGGATGCGGCTATAGAAGCTGCAGATGTTGTTCTTATGGACGACGATCCCGCAAAGATCTCTCTGGCTATGAAGATATCCAGAAAAACTCTCGGGATCGTCAGACAAAATATAATATTCGCAATCACCGTGAAAGTGTTATGTCTTATACTTGGAGCTTTAGGATTTGCAAATATGTGGATTGCTATATTTGCAGATGTAGGTGTTATGGTGATCGCGGTATTAAACGCAACAAGGTGTTTAAAAATACGTTAGTGATCATATTTATTATTTGATATTAATTCGGATAGAAAACCCATAGATTGGATATCTGATCCTGAATTTCGGAGAATTTCCATAAACGGCTCGAGCGGTAGTGACTGTTCGGGTCGTTTACTTTTATAAACCCGTCTTCGTAGCCTGTAACGACTATATAATGTCCATGTGCGGTAAAATCACCCGTCGTCATGGAAAAGATGAAAGGATGTCCGGCCTTCAGCTCTTCTGCAATAGCATTTTCATCCAACATAAATTCGCGACCTTCTATACCGAGCTCGGAAGCACCTTCGGTCATGAGACGGGAATCCGTTCCCTGTCCGTCGATTCTGTATCCATGGTCAATTGCAAACTGGCACATGTAGTAAGGCGTATATTCCGGATTATGTGTAAGATATAAAGCTACCATGCTTAAACTTGTAGGACCGCATCCGGCAAATCCGATTGTGTTTCCGCCGTACGGAAGATATCCCCATCTCGGATCCCACTGGATGAGAAGAGGAACTTCATCGCAGTCTTCATATTCATAAAGCGGCTGCGGATCTCCCGTTCCGAGAAGTTCGGGATATTTGCAGCAGTATACTTCAAGTTCGTGATTATGATCATATCCGAATGTATCGAAAACAACCTGTGGATAAGAATCGATGTCTATGTTATTGGAAGCTGCATAAGCTTCGATGATCAACCTTGCTCTTTCTGAGCTGTCTATATCGTCAGGGATATCCATTTTACTGCTTACAGGATATACATCGGAATCTGACGGGTCTCCCGCATTTTTATATGCTTCGGAAACACCGACAAGGTAATCGATTTCTTCCGGTTTTGATATTGGAGTAAAGTCTGATGGGGCTTCCGCTCCGGATTGATAAGATGATTTATCGGTTTTAATTCCTGTATCGGACGTTCTCATTCCGGTTTTAATGCTTTTCACAAGAACAACCACCGCTAAACTCAGTAACGCAAGGGTTACGGTTATTGATAAAAATAGTTTTTTGATAAGACGCTTTCGTTGCTTTTTTGTGTACTTCATTTTGCCTCCGTTCTTTTATGTAATGTATTTATGCCATCAACCAAGACGTGTTAGATGATAACATCAGGTTCTTAATATCCGGGTAAAGTGCATTTTAAAATAATTAAAGGGTTTGTTTAAAATAGTCTTAATGAAAATGAAGAGAACGTTAATATAATAAATATCAAATTAAGTCTTAAATCAGGAATGTATTGCATTTTAAAAAACGCAAGGCTATAATAAAAGCCTGTTGATGGATAAAACCATCGCATATGTAAAATATTCAATTCAGTAATGAAGGGAGAATTATCATGGGCGACACATTAAAGCCGGTTAAAGAAGGAAAGGTCAGAGAGATTTATGATAACGGTGACAGCCTTATCATGGTAGCGACAGACAGAATCAGTTGTTATGATGTAATCCTTAAGAACATAATCGAGAAGAAGGGTACGGTTCTTACACAGATGTCAAAGTTCTGGTTTGAGATGACAGAGGATATTCTTCCAAACCATATGATCACAACAGATGTAAACGAGATGCCGGAATTCTTCCGTAAGCCGGAATATACAGGAAACAGTATGATGTGCAAGAAGCTTACCATGCTTCCTGTTGAGTGCATCGTTCGTGGATATATAACAGGCAGCGGCTGGGCAAGCTACAAGGAGAACGGTACTGTATGCGGTATCAAGCTTCCTGAAGGACTTGTTGAGTCAGAGAAGCTTCCTGAGCCGATCTACACACCATCTACAAAGGCTGAGATCGGTGACCATGATGAGAACATTTCCTTTGAGAAGTCAATCGAAGTTCTTGAGAAGGAGTTCCCGGGTAAGGGTCAGGAGTATGCTGAGAAGCTTCGTGACTATACAATCGCTCTTTATAAGAAATGTGCTGATTATGCTCTTACAAAGGGTATCATCATTGCAGATACAAAGTTTGAGTTCGGTCTTGATGAGGACGGAAATATAGTTCTCGGTGATGAGATGCTTACACCTGATTCATCACGTTTCTGGCCTGCAGACGGATATGAGAAGGGTAAGGGTCAGCCTTCCTTCGATAAGCAGTTCGCACGTGACTGGCTCAAGTCGGATGAGAATAAGAATGAGCCTGAAGACTGGTTCCTTCCGCAGGAAATCGTAGATAAGACAATCGACAAGTATCTTTCAGCTTACAGAATGCTGACAGGTAAGGAACTGTAACAGGTCGGATTTCATAAGAATATAACTATGAATCATAAGCTGTATATAGAGACGGATATCCGCCTCTATATGCAGCTTTTTTTGTTATTCTTAATTATATTTTTATGATGATGTATGTTAAAATTTATATGTTGATCGTTCGTAAATTTACGGGTGACAGGTATACAGGAGGGATAGATGAAGGTTAATATCAATATCAAACAAATGGGTAAGAAAGGACGGCGGATACAGCCGGTTCCTTTCGAATATGACAGGTGCCCCGCAACGGCTGCGGAGCTGATAGAGGACACCGTAAGAATAATGGTGAAGAAGTTTTTGGAGAGACAGAAACTGTCTGTGGAATCACATGTTCCGGATCCTTTATCGGAGGAGAATATAAATGCCATGGCAGAGATAGGAAGAGTCGCATTCGGTTATGTCTATAACGATAAGGAACCGAATGAAGATAAGGCTGTCGAGACCGCACTTCTCGCATATGAAGACGGAATGGTAAGAATGTTCATAAACGGAGAAGATATAGAGTATAAGAGAGAGGGAACACCGATATGTCTCAGCGAAGGGGATGAGATAACATTTGTAAGGCTTGCCATGCTGGCAGGCAGAATGTGGTAGTCGGAGTGATAGGAAAAAGCAATATAAGAAAGCAGGGGAACTTGAATGGAAGAAAAAGAGATAAGACGAATAGTATCGGAAGTAGACGAATACTTCAAGAAAAAGAATAAAAATGCGGAAGAACATTTTTCAAGAGATATGAATATGTTCCTTAATAACGGCGCATCCGGATATAAGTTTAATGGAAAGCAAGTGCCTAACAGGCTTGGGGATAATCTTATGATGTTTCTTGAGAATGGCGGAAAACCGTCGGAATTTTTCAAGATGAATGATAAGCTGATGCCTGACTATATAGACAGATTATTACTGCCTTATATGTATATCAGTATGGACAGCGTGGATAAATGGCAGGTGAACTGGGAGTCGTATTACAGACAGTCCTTCAGAATGAAGGATCAGTATGCTGTATATTTTTACAGGATCATTGATATTATAAAGGCTTACAGAAGCCTTACAAATATAATGAATTTCGAACAGGGAAAGAAATACAGTCTTGTAGATATCATGAATCTTAATGTGTCCGAAAGACTCAGGTGTTACCTGCAGAATGACAGACGCAGAAGAGAGAAGATCATCTATTTTCTTACAGTTCTCCTGGATGACGGAAATCCGATAGCGGAAAAGGCTGTAGAAGACATATTCTACGGTGATTCGGGTGATATGGAGGTTCATTATATCCGTGCGATCGTGATGAGCCATAATAAGAAAATGTATGAGATCCTGGGTAATACACTTTTGGCTGCAAAACTTTCCGAAGGCCTTCGCCAGGCAATTGTCGAAAATATAGATTATGGAACGATAGAAGCCTTTACATATATGCTTGAAGTGATAAATGACAACAACCTTATCCGATTTACGTCGGTTAAAAGAGCGGTCATGACATTTACGGGACTGGGAGTATATGATACCAGGGATGTTGACAGAATAACGGCGAAGGAACTGGATCTGATAGTTTCCGCTATGAAGGATGAAAGTGTCATAGAGGAATATCTGGCTTCGGAAGACTCCATGAAGATCTATATAGCTTTGTGGGCTTTAGGCGGGGTCAGTCTGTTTAATGCCATCGAACAGGCATATATTGTCTGCATGAAAGGAACAGAGCATCAGAGAAAAGTCGGTTGTTTCTTCCTGAAAAATATATATTACAGAGATAACCTGCAGGAGTTCTCAAAAGAAATAGTTAAAAAATATAAAGATGATCAGGAGACTCTGGCACTGATATTCGGAAGATTTATGTCGAACGTCGGAAGAAAGATAAATGATACCGTGTATATTAAAGGCGAATCGGTTTATTATGAATCCAAAGGCGGATTTAAGCCGAGAGTCTATGCGGACTTGTCTGCCTATTTTGAAAATGAGAAGGAATGTCGGGAGTTCTATGATATTCTGAAAGGAATCTATGAGGCACTTCCGAAGAAGGGTGCTATCTTTGAACCGTCGGTATTTCCGTGGAACAAGGCGGAACTTTCCCGCGGAGATGTTGCGATAAGAATGATATTCTGTGCAAGTGCTCTGAAAGATAAAGAACTTATAATAGAAAGTGCCGCTCTGCTGAAGGACCTTGAAAGCGATTGGGGAGGAGACAGAAAGAGAGCTCTCGAACTTCTCCTGAGAGAACCTGATTGTCCCGAACTTCTGGATATTCTTACAAATGAAGTGGCGGATGCAGAAACACGTACAAGGGCAACAGCTTATGAACTGTTGAAACAGGAACTGGAGACTGACAGAAGTAATCTCAATCCGGAAATCGCAGCACCTGCGGGCAGATTACCGGAAAGAAGTTATAACATACTTGAAGATATGCTTCGACTTAAGAGAGCGGATATAAGAGAAAATGTTCTGTCGCTTCTTAAGACAAGACGTCCGGAAGAAAAGCTGGAAATGCTTGAAAGACTCTTTAATGACGGAAAAGAAGAGAAGGTGACGGCCGGTCTTGATATCATCATGCAGCTGAAGAAAGATAATGATGCTTCGGCTCCGGCTGCCATTGAGAAAATGCAGCTTATCAAGAAACCTACCACAAAAGAGCAGATTCTTATCGATGAGATAAGTGGTGTAACCGAAGAAGTACATGTAGAGCAGAAAGAGTTCTATGATAAAAATGCGGATTATATCCCACAGCTTGATTCCGAGTATATAGCCTTCGTAGTGGAGAAATTCCTGGAGCTTTTCCCGGATTCTGATATCGTAAAAGTTTTAACAAAGGGTGATATCCTTGATGACACACAGAAGGCAGCGGTTAAGAATATTAAGCCTAAGGGAGTTCTGAATGAGAAAAGGCTTCTGGAGCTTCTCGAAAAACTTAATCAGATCATAGAAGATAACAAAGACAGAGAATATCCCGTATGGAACGGGACGGCACTTCTCGGAAACAGTCTCAGCAGGGAGTATATTAACGGAAGATATGCCGATTACCCGTTCATGGATCTATGGAATGATTTCAGAGAGAAGAATGCTATTACTATCAGTGAGATAAGGGCAATCAGTATATATATGGCGTACAGTAATGCTGAGGAAGTGATAGGCTTTAGAGAATTCTTTGATCCTATGCTGGGAAGAATGCTTGGCTTTAAACCTGACTTTAAAAAGCTTGAGAAGTTCAGATATATAAGTCAGATGATAACCGTATTTAATGATTACTTTATAAAATCGGAGCTTCCGAAGAATGCGAAATATTATTCTGCCGCAGCGGCATTATATCTTATGAGCACCAAGGATAAACTGATCTATAATTACAAAACGGATCAGATAAGATATGAATGGAAAAGGAGAGGGGCCGATCCGAATACAATCCTTAAGAAACATATAATTCTCCATACAGTGGTATCATCTCTGCTCAACGGTATAAGAGGTGATGTAAGGAATTTCCCTATAAATCATCTTTTTGTGGACAGAATATATCTGCCGGCTTTAGAGGACGGTTCTATGAAAACGAGAACGTACGGAGCCACAGCGTATAACACATATAATCCGCTCATGCCGATAGACTATGTAAAGGCAGTTGCCGAAGGATATATAAGTAAGGATTATATGTATAAGATGCTTCTAAGTGAGAGAAATATGTCTGAATCCGTAAAGGCGCTTACTTCTGTTATCCGATTTGTTCGGGAAGCCAATATGAATATTTCAACCCGAAACAGGACATATTCTTGGCATACGGGTGAACAGCGCAGCATGGTTCAGCAGCTGCTGGATATAAATCTTGATGAGGAGTCGCTGGACAATCTTAATGATAAGCAGCGCAGGATCATGGAGATTGCAGACGAAGCATATAAGAATGTAACCGATATGATCCTAGGAACGGAGCTTGTCAGAGGAGATACCGAGACTGAGTATTCCAAATATATTTATAATATTAAGAGAATATACGGTTCCGAGTATCTGGTGAAAATACTGTCAGCCCTTGGCAAAGATACACTGGACAGAAGTACATATCATTACTCATATTACAGTCATAACATTTCCAAGAAGGAGAGTCTGTCGCATCTTCTTTCGGTATGTATACCGGATCCGAAGGACGGAACCGTGAAAGAGCAGACTGCAAAACTTAAGGAACTGTTGAAAGGTACCGATGTAAGTGAATCCCGTCTTATCGAGGCGGGCCTTTACAGTCCGGAATGGCTGCCGATTATAGGTGAGTACCTCGGATGGGAAGGTTTTACATCAGGATGTTACTACTTCATGGCTCACATGAACGAGAATTTCGATGATAAGAGAAAGGCTATCATTGCGAAGTATACGCCTCTTTCGTCGGAAGATCTGAATAACGGTGCATTTGATGTTGACTGGTTCAATGAAGTATATGAGCAGCTGGGGAAGAAGAGATTCGATGCCATCTATAAGGCGGCTAAGTACATTTCCGACGGAGCTAAGCATTCCAGAGCAAGAAAATATGCGGATGCTGCAAGAGGTGAAATGGATGTTGAGAAGACCACGGCGGATATAGAGGCTAAGAGAAATAAGGATCTTCTCATGGCTTACGCTCTTATTCCGGCCGGTCAGATCGATGCAAAGACTAAGTATCAGTTCATACAGAAATACCTTAAAGGTTCAAAGCAGTTCGGTGCTCAGAGAAGAGCCAGCGAGAGAGCGGCATCGGAAATGGCCGTAAAGAATCTTGCTAAGGTTGAAGGTTATAATGATGAGACCAGATTCATCCTCAAGATGGAAAGGGATATTTCTTCGGGACTTGTCGGATTCCTGGAACCGCATGAGGTTGGAGAATACCTGATATGGCTGGAAGCCGATGATTCCGGCAAGGTAAGTGTTAATGTGAAGAAGGGCGATAAGAAGCTCAAGTCTGTTCCTGCGGCTCTTAAGAAAGATGAATATATAGTTGATCTGAATGAGGCGAAGAAAACATTTACCGAACAGTACAGAAGAACTAAGATCATGATGGAAGAATCCATGGAAAGCGAGAATGAGTACTTCGTTTCGGAAATCCTGGATATGGCAAAGGATCCTGTGATCGGAAAACTTGTGGGACGACTGCTCTTCAAGAAGGACGACTTCTTCGGATTCCCGGAGGATATAGAAGCACAGGGCTTTAAGGATACGGATACACTTCTCGTGGCACATCCGAGTCATCTCTTTAAAGCAGGCAGATGGCATGAATTCCAGAAAATCTGTTACGACAGACAAATCAAGCAGCCGTTTAAGCAGATATTCAGAGAACTCTATGTTATGACGGATGAGGAGAAGAATCTGACCGAAAGCATGAGATATGCGGGTAATCAGATCAATCCGCAGCAGACGGTAGGCGTTCTGAGAGGCAGAAGATGGATAGCCGATGCGGAGGACGGGCTCCAAAAGGTATACTATAAAGAAAATATCATCGCTACGATCTATGCACTGGCAGACTGGTTCTCGCCTAGCGATATAGAGGCACCGACTCTTGAATGGGTTGCTTTCTATGACAGGAAGACCTTTGAGAGAAAACCTATATGTGAGATACCGGATATAATCTACTCGGAAGTAATGAGAGATGTGGATCTTGCAGTCAGCGTTGCACATGCGGGTCAGATCGATCCGGAGATGTCACATTCTACTATAGAGATGAGACGTGCGATAGCAGAGTTTGTGGTACCGATGTTCAAGCTTTCAAATGTAACCTTCACGGATTCACATGCGCTCATAAAGGGAACAAGAGGAAACTATACCATCCATCTCGGAAGCGGCGTGATCCATCAGGAAGGCGGACCGATGATAAATGTACTTCCTGTACATTCACAGAGCAGAGGACGTATATTCCTTCCGTTTGTAGATGACGATCCTAAGACCTCTGAGATAATGTCTAAGATCATATTCTTCGCAGAAGATAAGAAGATAAAGGATCCGTTCATATTGAATCAGATAGTGAAGTTGGATTGATTATAAAAATAGCTCAGGCAGGCCGGTGTGTGCTTCAGAGCCCTATTATGGGCGGTTGAAGCGCATCATCCGGATGCCTGAGCGTTCGTTTTATTTACCTTGAAATATTTTAGTTTTCGAACTTTGCGATAACTTCCTCGTTGGCTTTTGCGGCAGCTTCTGCCATATTCTTGCGTTCGATGAGAAGTCTCTGATGAACATCCTCATGTTTTATAGCAAGTATCTCGAGAGCAAGCCAAGCGGCATTCTTGGCACCGTTGATGGCAACGGTTGCAACAGGTATTCCCGGTGGCATCTGAACTATTGAGTAGAGTGCGTCTGTTCCGTCAAGTACTGAACCTGAAAGAGGAACTCCGATAACAGGGAGAACTGTCATGGATGCAACTACTCCCGGAAGTGCAGCAGCCATACCGGCAGCTGTGATGATTACATCTGTTCCGTCTACATTTACTTCGTCGATAAATTCAGCAAGAGCAGCATGTGCTCTGTGAGCTGACAGACATCTTACCTTGACTTCAACGCCGTAAGATTTAAGGATATCAACTGCAGGTTCGATCTTAGGAAGATCGCTGGTTGATCCCATAATGATTGCAGCTTTCATTGTATTTCCCTTCTTTCTTATATTTCTTTATTATGCAAAATAGTTTAAAATATTGTTTGGTGGTTTGCAAGCAGTAAAATGCGGAGGCGGTTATGAAAAATGAATTTGAACGCTTTGATATGAAAGCGGATCCGGTCAGGACCAAATGGTATCTTAGGCCGCTTACATATATTCTCAGTATGCCGGATGTATGGAAGCATAAGAATATTCTGCATAAAGAAGGAACGGAAGATTTGAAGGGACCCTTTGTTCTTCTGTGTAATCATAATGCATTTATGGATTTCAAGGTTGCTACGAAAGCGATATTTCCGATGAGAGCGAATTATGTAGTTGCTATAGACGGATTCATAGGAAGAGAGAAGCTTCTCCGTGATGTAGGATGTATCTGCAAACGTAAATTTACAAATGACACCATGCTTGTAAGACAGCTTATGAAGACCATAAAAAACGGTGATATAGCCGTGATCTATCCGGAAGCAAGGTATTCTCTTTGTGGAACCACGGCGGTTCTGCCTGAGTCACTTGGAAAATTATGTAAACTACTTAAGGTTCCCGTGGCTGTTTTAATCTGCCATGGTCATCATATCAATTCTCCGTTCTGGAATCTGCACGACAGAGGGGTTAAGCCTACGGAGGCTGAGTATAAGCTTCTGTTCTCAAAGGAAGAACTGACCGAGACTCCGGTTGAAGAGATAAACAGAAGAATTGTCGATGCATTTCAATATGATGATTTTGCCTGGCAGAAAGAGAAGGGCAGGAGGATAACATATAAGGGCCGTGCGGAAGGACTGGATAAGGTTCTCTATCAGTGTGCTTCCTGCAAAGCAGAGTTTAAGATGCGGACTTCGGGTACGACTCTGTCCTGCACTTCCTGTGGAAAGACATGGGAGCTGACAGAGCTGGGCGAGCTTTCGGCTTCGGACGGTAAGACGGAGTTCTCACATATTCCGGACTGGTATGAATGGGAGCGTGAAAATGTACGGCGTGAAGTCGAAGCGGGTACATACTCTTCGGGAGTGCTTCCGGTTCATGTAGATACGCTTCCGAATGCGAAGAAATTCATACGGCTGGGAGAGGGAACCCTGATCCATGATATGAACGGCTTTACTGTGCGGGGAACGGATGTGGACGGTGATCCCTTTGAGATGCTTAAGAGCGTACCGTCTCTTTATTCATGCCATATTGAGTATGAATATCTCGGGAAGTTCGGTGACTGTGTGGACCTTAATACCTTGGAGGATACCTGGTACATTTATCCTGAACCGGATAAATGCGAGTTCTCGGTGACTAAGATGGCTCTTGCGACGGAGGAACTGTATTTCGCATATAAGAGAGCACACGGTAAGGAATATGCGCCGGGACTTGCATAGCACGACGCTTTTAAGTATAAGAGAGGAAGTCGTAAATATAACTTTGATCGAGGTAACGGTAAATTGTTGATATATATTTTGAGACACGGAACTACGGAATGGAATAATGAACATAAGATACAAGGCAGGACCGATATCATGCTGGATGATATGGGACGAGAGATGGCAAGACAGACAGGGGTTAGACTGGCGGAGCAGGGAGTAAAGTTTGATGCTGTTTATTCCAGTCCCCTTAAAAGAGCCTATGAGACGGCGTGCCTGGTATCGGGAGCGGATGACAGCGTACTTCATGAAGCGGAAGACAGGAAAGGAACAAACATAATAACAGATAAGAGACTCAGGGAACTGAGTTTCGGAAGACAGGAAGGTCAGAAGGTTGAGGCCATGATGTATGATGTATCGGTACCTTTCAGATTCTTCAAATCGGAACCCGATAAGTATGATGAACTCACCATACATGACAGTGACACGGAAAGCCTGACTACTCTGTGTGAGAGAGCGGCGGAATTTCTGAAGGAGAAGATCGAAGGGACTTCAGGAGAGGGAACTGCAGCTGCCGGAGAACGAGACCGACACGCCGCAGATGACAGAAAGATACTCATTTCCGGACACGGGGCGCTTAATAAGGCACTTCTCATGCATATACGGGGATGTAAGTCCATGCCGGACTTCTGGGGCGACGGGCTTCAGCCGAACTGCGGTATAGATATAGTAAGGTTTGACGAAGTGACACGAAAGTATGAGATACTCAGATCCAATAAAACCTATTATGATGACAGCATTAAAGCGAAAATCACACAGCTTTTATAAAGCATGATTCTTTTAAACCCATAGGGTCAAAAATGATTGTTTATTCAACGCATTTATGTTAATATAATGGGTGCGTTTAATAGAAATATTAATCCCTACCACATTTTATAAAAAGGAGGATCTTATGATTTACTCAACAGAAGTTAAGAATATGTGCCCGGTAACTCAAGGGGTACATCACGGTGCTGCACCGATTCCTGAGGAAGCTAAGTGGGTGCAGGCTAAGAAAGTTGAAGACATTTCAGGTTATACACACGGTATAGGCTGGTGTGCACCTCAGCAGGGATGCTGTAAGCTGTCTCTCAACGTTAAGGATGGTATCATCCAGGAAGCACTCGTAGAGACTGTAGGATGTTCAGGTATGACACACTCAGCTGCTATGGCAGCAGAGATTCTTCCGGGACTTACAGTTCTTGAAGCACTTAACACAGACCTTGTTTGTGATGCTATCAACACAGCTATGAGAGAGCTTTTCCTTCAGATCGTTTACGGAAGAACTCAGAGTGCATTCTCAGAGGACGGACTTCAGATCGGTGCCGGTCTCGAAGACCTCGGAAAGGGTGCTCGTTCAATGGTTGGTACAACTTACGGAACACTTGACAAGGGACCTCGTTACCTTGAGCTTACAGACGGATACATTACTGATCTTGCACTTGACGAGAACGATGAGATCATCGGTTACAAGTACATCAACTTCGGTAAGATGATGGACTTCATCAAGGCAGGCGACGAGCCAAAGACAGCTATCGAGAAGGCTTCAGGTCAGTACGGACGTGTTGCAGATGCAGTTAAGTTTATAGATCCAAGAAAGCAGTAAGAAGGGGAGGATAGGAAATATGGCATTATTTGAATCATACGAGAGAAGAGAGCCTCAGATCCTTGCTGCACTTAAGGAGTATGGCATCTCATCAATTGAAGAGTGTAAAGAAATCACAGACGCTGCCGGTATCGACGTATATCACCTTATCGAAGGTATCCAGCCAATCTGTTTTGAAAATGCTAAGTGGGCTTACACAGTAGG
>DEFA01000048.1 GCA_002350525.1 Lachnospiraceae bacterium UBA2864
ATTCTCGCCAAGGATTAGATAAATTCAACCGCATCCGCAGGAAAGCATTCTTTAATCTTATCCAGACAGGTCACTTCGACGAGTCCCCCGTCGAAACGTAACTCCAGCGGGAACAGTCTTTCGAACCCGGTAAGCGGGTCCTGAGCCTTACAAGCCTTTATATTTATAATGCCTGTTTCGGTCGAAACCTTAAGTCCTGTCCTTAAAGTCTTAACTTTTACGATATCTCCCTCTTCGTCAAAAACAAGGGAATTGTTCTCGGCACTCAGACGGTAGTTATCGGTATCGAAAGGATATATCACACCTTTCTCCGTTTCCAGCTTGGCCCCGAATGAAGGCTCAACGGATTTCAGTTTTCCGTCTTCCGTAAGATCGAATCCGAAATTACTTTCCACTTCTCCGTATTTTGTCGGCACGGAAATCGTATCTCTGTTCCAGATTGTAAAGCTTTTGACTTTGCCCGACGGATAAAATGCGATACATAAAGGATGCACTCTGAAAGTCCGACCGAAGAAGGTGAGTTCCGCCACCGGAGCCAGACGGTATTCATCATCCTCCGTCCAGTAGCCGCTAAGCTGGCCGTAGGACGGAAAGAGTCTCTTCAGAGATCCGTCCGGATAGAAGGTCAGATACTCCGCATCGATTTCTCCCAGCGGACTTTGTACCTTCTGGATTTCCTCAAAATATATACTCGCTATCTCACCGTTTTCATGATAAGTGACCGGTTCCTTATTCTTTTTCCTTAACTCTGCTTCACCGCTGTACGGGATAAAAGTCCCGTATCGGGTTTTAATCTCATTCATTGTAACTGCCTGTCCTTTCAAAATACACAAAGGTTAAATCTCAGTCTCTTAATCTTTCAGTTATCTCTTTCAGGTTATCAACCACAAAATCGATTTCTTCCTTATCTGTTTCCTCGGACAAAGTAAGTCGTAAAGCGCCCTCTGCCATATCTCTTGAGAGTCCGATTGCCGTAAGTACATGACTCGGTTCGGTCGATTCCGATGTACATGCCGATCCGCCGGAGGCGCATATGCCGAGTTTATTCAGCAGTATCAAAAGAGATGCACTTTTTACGGATGCAAAGCTGAAATTGGCATTACCCGGAAGCCTGTCATACCTATGACCGTTTAATCTCACATCCGGAATCTCTCTCAGCACCCGTCCGATAAGAGGTATATGTCCGTAAGCCTGTACCGCATCTGTATGGAAAAGCACGCCTCTGTCATGTGCTATCCTTCCTATCTCTGTAATGGGTTCGATAGTCCCGATCTCATTGTTTGCCGCCATAACGGATATAAGGATTGTATCATTTCTGATGGATTTTTCCAGCTCATCAAGCCGTATTTTCCCGTCCTCATCCACATCCAGATATGTTATATCATATCCTTTTTTCTTCAGATATTCACAGGTATGAAGTATGGCATGATGTTCGATTTTACTCGTAATTATATGTTTACCCTTAGACTCATTCGCCTCCGCCACAGCCTTTAATGCCCAGTTATCGGATTCGCTCACGCCTGATGTAAAGAATATCTCATCAGTCTTTGCACCGATAAGAGACGCGTTTTTTACACGAGCCTTCTCCACCGCCTCTTTTGCCTCTCGGGCAAATGCGTGATCTGCGGAAGGATTTCCGTATATCTCTCTAAAAAAAGGAAGCATGCTCTGCAAGACTGCTTCCTTTACCTGTGTCGTAGCGGCATTATCCATATAAATGTATTTCTTCATTGCCGTTTTCCTTATTATAATACTTTATACTTTTCAAGTTCTTCTATATATTTCTGTCCGATCTCACTCAGAATATGTCCGGTTCTGATAATATATCCGATAGTAAGCGGATCATCCTCTTTCAGCTTGATACATACAAGGTCGTTGCTTATGGCAACACTCTCCGTTATGGTTCCCGTACCTATGGAAAAACCGTTCATTCCCGCCATGAGCTCAATGGTTGTAGCTCTGTCATTGGACTTGATCCTTTTTACGAAATCATATTCGCCCAGCGCTTCCTCCAACTCCCTTATGGTTGCAGACAGTGCCGGCTGTGATACAAAAAGTTTGCTCGCGACCTCTCGCATAGATGAAGCATGTATCCTTTGATAACCGTGCTACTTATCACAGGATACAGTGATTAGACTGAGTTTATCACATCAACCTATCCTTCGCTATAGCGTATAATTTATCGCCGGTTATAAACATAAATAATCATTAAACTTCTCTGCCTTCCTTAAACATCCTCATCATCTCATTTGTAAGACTTAAGTTATTCGGCTGAAGGATCACGTCTTCTCTCTTCACCCATTCGGCATATTTTAGTTCAGTTTCATCCATATGGATTTCTCCGTCTCCGTCCGCATCGCAGTAGAATCCTACCAGGATATCCTGGGCGATCCCCCATGGCTGAGACTTATAATATCTTATATTCTTTACTCTGACTCCTGTCTCCTCCATAACTTCACGGGCAACTGTCTCTTCCAGTGTTTCACCGATTTCCGTAAATCCCGCAACAAGAGCATTATGAGCGTAACCTCTTCTGTACTTTGTAAGAAGTATGCTGTCGCCCTTTGTCACACCGACTATAACCGCCGGATTTATCCTTGGATATATAGCAGTTCCGCAATCCGGGCATCTCATTGCTCTTTCCTTTTCGTCATGCATGAGACTCTTTCCGCACTTTCCGCAAAAACTGTTATCCGTATACCATTTCCATAAGTGATATGCCGTAAATACAGCGAAGATCTCCATCCCCGAATATGAGTCTCTTATCTCTCTTACGGTAAGATATTGAAATCCTTCCTTCTCAAAGATCTCGTTATCCTTCACCAGAAAAAATTTCCTCTCATCCAGAGAAAAAAGATACTGCAATTCCTTACCTGCCGCATCTTTTACTGTCGTAAGAGTCACACTGTCCTTATCCTCTCCGATAAGCATTCTGCCTTCTGTATCAAAAAAGAGAGCTGTATCTTCGTCCTTTACCTCATAAGCTTTATAAGAGCAGTCAAGCCTGCTCGGATAGATATCCTGAATCATTTCGTTTCTCCTCGCTATAAATAATAAATGCATGATACCCTCTTAAATGTTTTAATTCAAGTAAAAAGAGCGCGGCCCTAAAGCCGCACTCTCAAAAATATAAGTTATTTCATTTATCTGTCTCCGTAATAATCAGATCCCGGAGTGAAATCCGCACCAACCGTTCCGTAAGCAATCACATTTCCCGTACTTCCGTCTGCTGCCGTATTGAGTGTCGTAAGTTTTGAACTGACATCCTCGCCTGTTGCGTCCAGTAAGAAGCCGTCTTTCTCAGGAGCGCCCTTAAGAGCCACGACATAAACATCATATTTATGTGTCTCCGGAGGATAAGGCCCGACATAACCTGTCTCCTTACTGTTAAACTCTCCTTCATCAAGATGAGTCTTATCGACTTTCACATACCAGTGAAGCCAGTTGTTCGCATCCTTATCGATCATCATTACCGCATAAAGCGATGCTCCTTCAACTTCATCCCATGATAACTCGGGAGACTTGTTTTCCTCTTTTCCACCTGTCAGAAGCTTCCACTCTTCTCCCTCAATGCTTGAAGATGTAACTTCAAATCTGTCCAGGTTTTCTATATATATTCTTCCTTCCTCTATTTCTCCGCTTACTGCCATGTCATACTCCATTTCCGTAGCCATAACCACATCTGTTCCAAAGTTGATCCCGATAGTTCCTGCATCTGTGGCGACATTCATTATCATGTCACCCGCATCTGTCACAGAACCGTCCATTACTTTGAAACTCACTTCTACATTACCCGCAGCTCCTACCCATGTTGCTTTACCGCCTGTTCCACTGGTAGTATAGAATCTCTCGAAGAAAGTGTTATTCTCATTGCTCATATTAAAGGCAAAAAGCCCCGCTCTCTTGTTGAAACGAATATAGACCGCTCCTGTATCGCCTTCAGGTATATCCGAACCGAAAAGTTTTCTAAGCACATCCGTTTCACCCTTCCAGCTGCTTCCCGGAATTACGGAACTATCCACTTCACAACCCGTAAGAGTCTCCATCATCATATCCCAGACTCCGGTCTCTTTATCAAAATAGAATTCAAGATTCTTTGAAACCCTCTGTTCGAAGAATTCCGTCGGATTTTTGACAGTATATGTCACACTTACAGTATCACGGGCTATATAACTGTCACCGTATTCAGTGCCTGATACTTCTTCAACATTATGTGCCTCTATAACCGCATCCACTCCTTCGGTAAATGCTAAACCGGTAACCTCAGAATCCGGAACACCCGCTGAGAAGTCTATCGCTGCTTCAGTCACCTCTTCCGAACTGTTTTCAACCGGTGCTGCAGCTTCCGTAGCCGAAGTCGCCGTCACATCTTTATCATTCGTACATCCCGTCAGTAAAAGTCCGTATGCAAGACATATTGCCGCCGTATAATATTTTATATTTTGCCTCATATTGTCACCTCCACGAAATCCATCATGTTGTTATCATTCTATATTAACGCAATAAAATGATATAGAAATATCGGCACGGCTTATAGTAATATCTGCACATTTATGAGGGATACCTGTACTCCGTAGGTGATACTCCCACATTCTTCTTAAATACCTTTGCAAAATAGTTTGCATCCTGATAACCGACTCTGGTACTCACTTCACCTATAGGGATTTCTGTCTTGGTAAGAAGTATCTTCGCGAGATCCATTCTGAGATTCAGAAGATAATTAAGGCATGTCATGGACGCCTGTTTCATAAAGATCTCATTCAGTTTATTTCTGTTTATCATGAATTCTTTCGTCAGCGTATCAAGTGTGATGGTCTCTTCTATATGCTCGTTCAGATACCCTGTTATCCTGGTAAACTCAGCCTGTTCCGGAGACTCTTCTTTCATTTCATCCGTTTCGTTGTAGAGGGTAAAGATTATGAAGAACAGCATTTCCATCATATACGATCTGCTCCGGCACGGCCAGAAACCGTCACGCTGTCCCTTAAGCTCCGCCTCGGTTGAAGTAAAGAGATCTTTTAACTTCTTCAATTCGTTTAATGAAAGCGTTTTTATCCTGTCGTTTATATTGTTTAACTCAATAAATGCCCTTAGGAGCGTATAATCCTGATAGATCACCTGTCCCATAGAATCTTTAAATTCACCTGCGTCCAGCCTGTCGAGCGAAAATTCCTCTCTTATAGTCGACGGCTTAAAGAACAGGATTAAAGCCTTGATCTTCTGCATGACACGGAACTCTATCCTGTCTTTATGTGAAAGCAGGATAAGAGCAGGAGCTTTAACTTCCGTTTTCTCTCCGGCACAGGAAATATGAAGTATGCCCTTTTCCAGAATGATCACCTTATAGGTTTCCTCATCATTAATATAATCCGGCAGAGTATCGGTTCTTTCCGTATATATATCAACTATTCTGTCCCAGTCTTCCCAGAAGCACTCAGTACAAAGCTTCATACGCAATTCCTCTCATAAAACTCATTTTCTAGTGTATATCGTACGAGTAAAATGTATCTCTTCTCCTCCGGTTTCTCCTATCTCAATATCAAAATCATCGACATTAAACTCAGGAAAAAATACATCTCCGTCTTCTACAACAATATCAACTTCCGTGATATACATTTTATCCACAAACGGAATAGCTTCTTTATAAAGTCCATATCCACCGGCAATATATATATCCGCATCACCGGCGATAGCAATAGCTTCCTCAACCGATGAAGCCGTAACAAGATTCTCCCCTTCGAATACCTTTGTCCTGGATACAATTATATTCTTACGGTTTGGCAGGGGATGGCCTATTTCCTCATAGGATTTTCTTCCCATCACAACCACATTTCCCGTTGTAAGTTCTTTAAACTGCTTCTGCTCTCCCTTAATCCTCCAGGGAATCTGTCCGTTCTTACCTATAACATTGTTCTTGGAACGTGCTACGATCAAACCAACCATTTTAAATCTCCTTTGCTGATTAATATTCAAAGAACGATATGTTTCCGTCTTCATCTATAATAAAGTCAGCCACATCCGTAATGTAATAATCTCCGTAAATATCATCTATACAGAAAGCATAATAGTAATCTCCCGCAGGCATAATATCATAACTAATCTCAAGCTTTCCTGCAACAGTATATTCTTCTCCCTGATACATGGATTCATCATCATCTTCTTCCAATGAGTAAGCATAATATATAGGAGCAACAGTATCACCGTTACTCAGTTTTATGATTTCACGGGAAGCGGCACCATATTCGCTTATACCGTTCCAGATACCTTCAACTTCAACATGAGCATCCGAGTAATACTGCTTTATTCTGAGATTAGTCTCTTCGCCGTTGTACATTACAGGTGAAGTATAGACCACATAATCTTCAGTCTCTTCAACTATATATGTTGCAAGATTCTGTCCGTCCGGCAGTGACAGCCAATAACCGTCAAAATTATCACTGAACTGTCCTGTGTCCCAGTCACCCAGTATATCAACCGTCTCACCGATTTCCAGGATTTCCTGTTCATCCTCGGAAAGCTCATATATAAGCGCATATATTCCTGCCGCATTGCTCATGCCTTCTTCATCAAGCGTAAACCCGAAAGAACCGTCGCTTCCGATTACGGGTTCTTCCGAAAATGTAATGTACGGACTTTCTCCGGTTTCCTCATAATCATCAAGATAATCCCAATAATCGTCATCCTGTGCCGCATCCCACCAGTTCCAGTCTTCGGAATCTTCAAACCACTGGTCGTCTTCATATTCCTCAAATTCATATCCTGTTGCAGCAGTTTTATTCAGCCTGTCTATAAATGAAAGATAGTATGGGCTGACTGACATTTTACTGAAGAGTGAAAGCTCATTTGATCCCTGTATTTCAAGCGGATAATAGATGGATAATCCTTCTGCCTCCGGATGCGTCGATCCGCTGATCTTATATACAACCGCATCTTCCAGAGCTTTTTTGGCTTCCCGGGCACCGTCCGCATATTTGGAACATGCCTCAATAATTCCTCCCATATCCACCATATTGGTATATCCCTCGGTTTTATTATTTCCACCGAAATTGTCCGCCGATTCTATACCCCTTACCATCTCGGCTATGATTTCCTGATCTTCTCCCTTTTCATACATGTCTTTCGCAAAGTTATTAAAACCGATCAGAATACTATCTATCTTTGAAAGATCTATCACGGCAAACGTTGCAAGATCTTCATCATCAACACTCTCACATGCTTTATAAAAACTGTCGCAGACTTCTTTACCGAGGCTTACCGTATCCGCATCAGGATTCTTTGCAAGATAGTTACCTATCGATGTATAATCCCAACCGCTTCCGGGTTCCATTTCCTGCGAACAGAACATATAATCCGCATATGTTGCCAGCACGTTCGCGGTCTCGATGGTTCCCATAAGGCAGGCATCGAAGCCTATAAAATCAAATTTACGTCCCATAGAGTTTGCGGAACATTTCATAAGCGCTGCATCTATCTCCATCAGGGTAAGCGAATCCTGATCATACTTCTCATCAAAGCAGACTCCTGTTATACTTCCTCCGCCATGATTCCACAGAATCAGTCCCATATGCTCCGAGTTATATTCCTTTGTTCCCCACTCAAGGAAATCCGCAAGTGTTTCGGCTTTTCCCATATTATCCGAAGCAGTTTCTTTAACCATACTGATCTCACCGTTCTGAATGATAAAACGCTGGATCTTTTCATCACTTATATTCGTATCACTCCATTCATCCGTACCACCCGTCTCAACTATAAAACGCACATTATCACTGTGGGTTGCGGAAGCCATTTCATCCATATCATCCACAGCCATTCCGCTGTCGGTTTCAAGATCCGTACCGCAAAGATAGATGAAAATCGTCCATATTCCGTCGTCAGATCTCCTGCTCTTCTCCACATTCAGTCTTGAAACAGTCAATGCTCCCGTGGAATTATCTACGGACATACTGACACCGTTTATGGAATCAACGTCTCCCTCGGGGATTACATCTGACTCATAATAGTAATCCTCATCACCGAAAAGATCATAATCATCTTTCTTATCATAGGTTTCTTCGGTTTCGTAATCGTATTCTTCATCTTCGTCATACTCATCCGAACATGCTGCCATACTGAAAATAAATATTATAGATAGCGATATGGCCAGTATCTTTTTAAATTTCATGGATATTTTTCCTCTGTCTATAAAAAAGCAGTGATACATCTATCACTGCTTTGAATCTATTCCCTGTCTATATAAGTCTCTACTCATCCTGAACTATAATTCCGCCAAAATATTCAGGTGCACCGCTACTATCGGATAATACAAAGCCTCTGGTATGAAGAGTGACATACGACCCATCCTTACGACGTGCACGATAACGGATTGGCTTAATCTCCGCCATACTGTTTGAAAGAGATTTCATACCGAATTCGAAGATACCAAGATCCTCCGGATGAACAATTTCCCTGAACACCTTATCGGCATGATAAATATACTCCGCTCCAAACCCAAAATCATCCACCAGCGAAATTGACCAACGTGAAAAATCATAGCGCATATCGTTCAGATAAATATAACCTCCTCCCGTCACTGTGACAAGAGCCCCGAAAAGAGCATCAAGCAAACGCTTTCTTTCAGCCGGAATAGGAGTATCAATCCTTTCCAGATTTTTGAAGCTTTCGAGTGTTTTTAATGATTTGATAGCCTTTTTGTTTTCATACATAAGATGATCGGCTCGTGCCAAAACATCGGAAAACTTTAAATCATTTTCATCATAAACTGCCATTCCCGATGCAATAACGGGACCCGAACGGGATTTCCTGTTACTTTCGGATTCATCTCTCAGCTTTTTCATAAGATAATCACGATCATTATAATCTTTACCGATCAATACCGTGACAAATTCATCTCCGCCCACCCTGAATACGGGGCTGTGGCAAAATGATTCACAGATCAATCGACTTGTTGCCTGAATAGCTTCATCTCCAAATACATGACCTCTGGTATCATTAATAGACTTGAGGTCATTTATATCAATCATTACAACAGCAAACTCCAAAGCTTTCGGATCCGAATCGATCATCTCTTCAATAGAATTTACATATTCTTTAAAAGCGTGATTATTCTTTACGCCGGTTAATTCATCCCGTCTGGCCATAAGTTCGGCCGACAGAAGATTTTTCTTCTGTCTCTCTTTTTCCAGATATTCTTTTTCTATGTTTTCAAGGCAGCAGACCATATGCTTCTTATCATCGCATAATAAAACTATATGTCGCATATGAATCATCTTTCCATCGTTCAACGCCCTGAAGCTTACTCTCTGACTGCCTTCTTTCATAAGAGCTTTCAGCATGATCTCTTTTTCATAAGTTTCAGTCATAAGATCTATATCATCAGGATGAATAAACTTATCGACATTCCGGAGGCAATCCGCAAAGAAATCATCTCCTTCACTTGGAAATTCTGATGCTCCGGTTGCTTCACTATCCGTGAAAACTATATAGTGACTTGTATCCAGATTGACATAGTAAACACACTCATAATGTTTAGCTAACGAAAAAGCTATTTGATTAAATACTTTCGAATTATTAACCATTCATCGTCCCCTGTTTTTACAACGAAAAATTATCAATATCTGATAGTTTTCAATCTACTTTTTTATTCTAACACATTTTATGAGATGATAAAATATATTACATTTTCTGTTTCTACTTAAGTGCTGAACCATCCTTAAATGCATTTCCGATCTTCTCACCCACACCGTAATACGCATTTCCGAATGGATCAAAACTGATAGGTTTCAGCTTCTTAATATCTAAAACTCCGTCGGTAACTACACTTTCGTCTGCAGATACATTTATGATCTCTCCGATCAGGATGCCATTCTCATAGCTCTTTACATTACACTCCAACGCGAGAGGAAGTTCATCGATCAGCGGTGCGTCAACAAACTCACTCTTCGTAGCATGAAATCCCGCTTTCTCGAACTTGTCCGGAACCTTTCTCGCCGACTCTATCCCGACGTAATCACTTGGAACAACCTGATCTTCCGTAGCTATGCTGACGGTAAATGCTTTTCTGACCTTAAGATTATCCGTGGTCTTATGGTCGGACAGACTGATTGTAATCTCTTTAAAATCCGTAGTGATTCCCCATGCCGCATTCATCGCATTAGGTACACCATTCTCATCATATGTTCCGATGATAAGTACCGGCTCCAATATAAAATAATCTAATCATCGGTATATAGAAAAAGTGCCTACAGGTCTTTCAACCTCTACCGTAGTCTGCCTGTATTCTCCGGGACGAGCCTCCAATACCGAATTATCAAAATAGTTTTCTTCAATCTCATAGGGATAATGGCCATAGAAGTTTGCTTCCGTAGCATCGGGTGACTTTTCCGTATTAAACGGCGTGGTTGTTCCTGCCCTGCAAGCATACTCCCATTCTGCTTCAGTGGGTAAGCGATATCCATTCGCGCTCATATCCCAAGTCACACCATCGGATGTAACTGTATACGCCGGTGTGAGACCTGCTTCTATGCTCTTTGCATTAGCGAAGTTTACAGCATCAAGCCAGGAGATATTCTCGACAGGAAGCTTTTCTCCGGTGAAAGTGCTCGGGTTATTTCCCATGAGGCGTTCATATTCTTCCTGTGTTGTCTCATACGGGTCTATGTAAAATGATGAAACGGTTACTTCATGCTGCCTGATATCATATTGATCACCAGTCCTAAGATTATTGCACCCATGATGAATACCACAGGCAGTAGCGGATTCTTTTTATCTTCTGCTTTCATCTGAGAATTCCTGCAAAGAATCGCAACCTCAGTTCCAATAAATGCCCAGAATGAAAGCATGAGGATATTCTCTAAAAACACTAAAGCGCCGGCTTTCTCGTAATCAAGAAACGCAAAGGGTACACGGAAGAACAAATAATCCGGCATTCCATTCCTTATGAATAAAAATAGTCCGATACCTGCCACAACACATAATGCTGCAGATATCACCGTCTTCAGTTTGTCTGTAAGCTTAAGCCTCGCAAACATCACAGGAATATGCATCCCAAGATGCAATCCCATGAGCACAAATGCCCAGTGTGACATGGACAGATGCATCCTTCTGGCAAAAGAAACCTTTGTCATACCATAGAGGAAAGGCACCGCATGTCCACTCATTGACATACCGCAGAAAGCTGTCAAGACAAAGGATAAAAGAAGAGTTATGTTCACTACAGTCGTTGCTGTTCTGTATGGATTGTATTTACCTTTGAATAGCGCACCGTACCACTTTCTATTAAGAATCTGATGGATAATAACGAGCACCGTCATGCCAATTCCGATCCACTCATGCAATGCTTCGCCTGTTACCTGATAAGCCATCAGACATAATAAGAGGACGGTCATACAGACATCCACTATTCTTTTGATCATCATATTTTGTTTTCCCTGCATGTATCCGTCCTCACTTCCTCACTCTTTCTTTACTGCAGTCCATCGATCCAGGACTTGAGCTCATTCTCCGACACTCCTCCGTCGAATCGCTTGCCGTCAAGCCATGTTCCGCTTCCGGCATTGTCCGCAAGGTTCTGACCGCTTCTGCCTATTCCACTACCTCCTGACGTACAAAAAGGTATCAAGGTAATACCGTCGAAGTTGTGGCTCTCCACAAATGTATCCATGATGCGAGGCTCTTCTCCCCACCAGATAGGATACCCGATATAGATTGTTGTATATCCGTCCAGCGATACTGCATCACTTCCGATCTCAGGTCTAGCGGATGAATCATTCTGCTCCTTGGTTGAACGGCTGCTTGAATCATTCCAGTTAAGATCAGCATCCGTGTACTCCTGTGCCGCCTTGATCTCATATGTATCTGCACCTGTGATACCTGCAATCTTTTCCGCTACACCCTTAGTGGTTCCGGTTGCTGAGAAATATACGACAAGAACACCACCGTTTTCCTCAGCGTTATCTATTGTTTCCGAGGAAGTATTTTCCACAATTTCATCGTTTGTATTTGAAGCAGCTTCACTTGTCACGACCTGCGGTGCTTCCTCTTCTGTATTGTCTGTAGCTTCCACTTCCTCAGAACTCGCAGCCTGTATAGTCTCAGCTGTATCATTTGCCGCCTGACCTTCGTTATTTCCACATGCTGTTAGACCAATAGCTAATAAAACCGCTGCAAGTACCGATATCTTTTTCTTCATTTTGCGTCAGCCTCCTATTTCAGTTTGCCATAGTCTTCATCAGATACAGCTTCAAGCCATTCATTACTTGTCTCTTCACCGGCAACTTCTATTGCAAGATGTGAGAACCATGAATCCGGCGCTGCTCCGTGCCAGTGTTTTACTTCAGCAGGAATGTTTATTACTTTACCTGGAGTCATCTCCACGGCTTCCTTGCCCCATTCCTGATAATATCCTCTTCCTCCGATACAGATCAGCATCTGTCCGCCGCCGTTTTTCGCATGGTGGATATGCCAGTTATTTCTGCATCCCGGCTCAAAGGTTACATTGAAAATAGAAACCTGCTCTTTTGATACAGGAGCAAGATAGCTCTGTCCTACGAAGAACTCTCCATAAGGATTTTCTTCTCCGATAGGGAAGAAAATGGAATTCTGATACTCATCCTTCTCTGTAACAGCCTCTGTCGTTTCATTCCATACTTCCTTAGCCAGACGAAATACCGCCCATCCCTTTGGCCATCCTACATACATGGTGGCATGAGTTATAATTGCAGCAATCTCTTCCTTTGTAACGCCATGAGCCTTCGCATTCTGAAGATGATAGGTCAGGGAAGAATCTGTGATACCTGAAGCCATAAGCGAAACCACTGTAATAATACATTTGGTCTTCACATCAATGGCTTCTTCATTCCATACCTCACCAAATAATACGTCATCATTTAAATGTGCGAACATCGGCGCAAACTCACCAAGCTGATCTCTTCCTGCTGTCTGTACGATTTTTTCTGCCATCTTATTTCTCTCCTCCTACTATTTTCTGTGCTCCTGTGGTCCAAACCTGTTTTTTGGATGCATCAGTTCTTTTATTCTGTGCCATAACACCTGCAAGCGGATGAGGCACATATGGCTCTTCAAGGTAAGTAAGCTCTTCGTCAGTCAGTTCCAAATCCACCGCTTTTGCAGCCCCTTCTATATGATGAAGCTTAGTCGCTCCAACTACCGGCGATGTCACTTTTGTAAG
>DEFA01000016.1:0-11406 GCA_002350525.1 Lachnospiraceae bacterium UBA2864
TGTTATCAACCAGGGTATGTCAATCTACGGTCTTCCGGATCAGTGGCAGTACGTAGTTAAGGGAGCAGTTCTCCTCGTAGCCGTTGTATTCGACGTAGTTTCAAATCATAAGACAGGAAAGTCTTGATGAATTAAAGGTAATGATTGATGAATTATGATAAAAATCTGACAAAATTAATAATGAGGCTGCTTGTGGCAGCATATATAATTTATCTGGGTTTTATGATCCTGACAAGCGCAGGCGAGTCGGATCAGAAAATATTATTCATCATAATAGGTATTTTCTTTCTAGCATGCGACGTTGGTTTTATAATCTATTCAATAATCTCCTTCATAAAGAGTAGAAAAAACAACAATTAGAAAGAATGAATGAGGCAGTGGATGTGCTTTTCCACTGCCTCATTTGTTCTTATTTTATAGGAAAAAATTTATACAAAAAAACCCGAAAAAGTTTTACAAAAAAGATGCTTTGGTACGTTGACACATCAGTGTAATGGTGCGATAATTATTAAGTTGAATAAACCAATTCCAAAGGAGGTGAATGTTAGTGGCTAACGGTGACAGTCATGGGTCAGACGGGCGATCGTGTATACATAGTCTTGAATCAGGGTTTGTCTACTTGAAACGTGCCGCTGCATTCATACCTTTTGTATACCATATCTAATATATTGTCCTTTTGACTCTGCAAAAATCGTTGAATGATCAATGAGAACAGCGGAGGGTAAAATGGAAGACGACGTATTAAACAACACATCAGTAGAAGAAGAGAGCCCGGCTGCGAGTGTCGATGTCTCTTCGGAGAGGCCTGATTATGAGGCCGAGATACTTGATATCATCAGAGGTAACAGTTCCCCCAGAATTATATTAAGTAAGATTGAGGATTATCATGCAAATGATATCGCCGGTGTTTTTGGTGTGCTTAACGTTCAGGAGAGAAAAAAGCTCTATCGTATAAGCAGCCCGGAAATGCTTGCCGAAATATTTGAATATATAGATGAAGACGATGCGGGTGAATATCTGAATGAGATGGATATCCGTAAAGCTGCTGCGGTCATTTCCGAGATGGAGACTGATACGGCAGCAAATGTTCTGCATCAGATAGATAAGGAGAAAAGAGTTCTTATAATCGACTCCATCAATCCGGAGATTCAAAAAGAAATAAGGCTCCTTGCTTCTTTTGATGAAGATGAGATCGGTAGTCATATGACTACGAACTGTATCATCATTAAAGAAAATCTGACTGTAAAGCAGGCTATGAATGAGCTTGTCAGACAGGCGGAAGATAATGATAATATATCAACACTTTTTGTTGTGGATGAAAATGATGAATTTTGCGGGGCCATTGATCTGAAAGATCTTATAGTTGCCAGGAATACGGTTCCGCTCGATGATCTGATAGTAACTTCATTCCCTTATGTATATGCTAACGAGACCATAGATGACTGTATCGAGAGACTGAAGGATTATTCGGAGAGTTATATACCTGTACTTGACAATATGAACAAAGTCCTGGGAATCATCACATCCCAGAGCATCATCGAAGTTGTGGATGATGAGATGGGTGAGGATTATGCTAAGCTGGCCGGTCTTACCGCGGAAGAAGATCTTCAGGAGCCGCTTGTACAAAGTATGAGAAAGCGACTTCCGTGGCTTGTTATTCTTCTCGGACTCGGTATGGTGGTATCCAGTGTTGTAAGCATGTTCGATAAGGTAGTTGCTCAGCTCACGCTTATTATGGCATTTCAATCACTTATCCTCGATATGGCAGGTAATGTCGGAACACAGTCGCTTGCCGTTACCATCAGAGTTTTGATGGATGAGAACCTTACAGTTAAGCAGAAGGGACATCTTGTTACGAAAGAAATGCGAGTCGGTCTGTGCAACGGACTTCTTCTGGGAACCATATCTTTTGCACTTGTAGGCTTTTATATAATGCTTGTAAAGGGAAAAGAATTCGGATTCTCTTTCGCGGTATCGGGATGTATAGGAGCATCGCTTCTCCTTGCAATGGTTATATCAAGTGCAGTCGGAACACTTATTCCGCTGTTCTTTAAGAAAATCAAAGTTGATCCGGCGGTTGCATCGGGACCGCTTATTACAACGATCAACGACCTTGTGGCAGTAGTAACATATTATGGAATGAGCTGGATATTACTTATTAATGTACTTCATTTCGGAAATTGAAACGTACTTCATTTAGGAAATGAAGTTGACTGTGCATAGTAAAAAAATATATAAGATAAAAGTAAAAAACCGTAGCGGATGTTTGAAATCCGTTGCGGTTTTTTTGAGGGTTTTATATATGTGAGGGTATTTAGCGAAGATTTATTTGCCAGTATAGTCAATATCGATTGCCTGAACTCCGTCGCCGTCTGCGAGGAAGTAGAATGTATATGTTACATCACCCTTCTCATAAACGTACTGGAAGCTGCCTTTTTCGTCGATTGTCTTGTCAGGATCACCATAGCATCCTGTAACCTGATATGCTGATGAACCAAGTGTTATTCCTGAAGGAAGTGAAACTACTGTGTTATCACAATGATCAGCTGATAACTTGATACCGGCAATGTTGCAGAGCTTTGGAAGCTCATCTGTTGTATATGTATTCTGAAGCTTAACTGTAATGTATGATCCTTCTGAACCTGCTACATCAAGAAATACGTTACTCATAAATCCTCTTGCAGGGACCTTTACGTTGAACTTCTCTGTCATTTCTTCTCTAAGTGTAAGCTGCTTTGATACCTTGCTGTAGTTAAATGGAATCTCGTAGATCTTACCCATAACCATAACCTGCTTAGCATCAAGTGTTGTATCCGAGAAAAGCTCTCCATCGGATGCCTCAACTACAACTCCTGTGTCATTTGAATCCTTTGCAGAAGCCCCAGGCATACTGCAACCTGTTGAAGCAAGCATACAACCTGCTAAAACAATACCACATACTGTCTTTACAAAACTCTTCTTCATTTTTCTTTCCTCCTCTTATTTTTCCTTTTCGAGAACGAATATTAACACGAAGTTTTTAACATTGCTTTTCGAAAATTGCTATTTATTTTTCTTAAATTGCTTTTATTTCGAAGTTTGTGCAATCTGTCAGATATTTCTGGAAAAATGTACATTATGCACAAAAAATGAACGTTTTCTAACTCGTTAGTTTTTGTTCAAAGTGTTTAAAGGAGCCGAAAACATGGGGTTTTTATTGACATCAGGTGATTATTTGATAAATATGAGCAATTTTTGTTAATTGTGCATTTTTAACATTTGAATAAAAATGAGAAGAAATTTAAGGATCAGTTAAGATTTAAACAAGAATGGGGTTAAGACATTTAACATTTTTGAATATATACTGTAACCATACAAGAAAATATCGGGGTAAAAACCTTGTGATAAAAAGTGAGGAGAGATATGAATAAGGAAGTATTAAAAAGAGACGATGAAATAATTCTTAAAGCCAGGGATCTTTCAAAAACATTTTCGAATGAATCGGTACAGCAGCATGTACTTAAGAATCTGAATATTTCTATATATAAAGGAGATTTCACCGTGATAATGGGAAATTCCGGTTCGGGAAAAAGTACATTATTATATGCGCTTTCGGGAATGGACAGACCGACACTCGGAACGGTTACTTATAAAGTAGATCCGGGAAAGCTTGTGAAAGGACATAACAGGTCAGACGGAATAGAGATATCCAAGTTTTCAAATGATAAGCTTGCGATGTTCAGACGAGATCATGCAGGCTTCGTATTTCAGCAGAATTATCTGAATGACACAATGAGTGCTCTGGATAATGTAATGATAAGCGGACTTCTTAAGAATAAGGATAGAAAAGCACTTGCTGAAAAAGCGAAGAAGCTACTGGCCAGAGTTGAGATAAACGAAGCGGATTCACATAAGTTTCCGACTCAGATGTCAGGCGGTATGCAGCAGAGAGTTGCGGTGGTAAGAGGCGTTATAAACGATCCGGAAATCCTCTTTGCCGATGAACCGACCGGAGCCCTTAATTCCCAGAATACCGAAAATGTACTTAATATAATGACAGATCTTAATAATGAAGGACAAAGTATCGTAATGGTTACACATACCGTAAATGCCGCAGAGAGAGGAAACAGGATAATTTATCTCGCTGACGGAGTTATAGCAGATGAAATCTATCTCGGAGAATATGTCGGTGATTATAAGGATGAGAAAAATCCGAAGAAGGAAGAAGCACTCGAAAGACATAAAAGATTAAAAGATTTCCTTCAGAAAATGGGATGGTAAAGCGCTCGGCTGCAAAGCAGGCGAGCGTCCGAACGAAGTGAGGATGCATTCTGCAAAGCAGAATAAAGACTTGCGAAGCAAGGATTACAAGCACACGAAGTGTGATTGGCACAATAGAGCGCTCGGCTGCAAAGCAGGCGAGCGTCCAAATGATGAGAGGATTTATAAATGTATAAACTATTTGTAATCGCAAAAAACAATATGAAGAAGCAGAAGGGTGATATGATAACATTCTTCATCCTTACCTTTATCGCTGCATTTCTTATATTTGATGCAGGTTCGGCAATTATGGGATTAAGTAAGGTTCTAGACAGCAGATTTGAAGAAACAAACGGTGCTCATTTTGTGCTGTTCAGTCATGATTCGCCGGAAGAGCTTGAATGTATAGAGAAGGCTGTGCGTGATCATAAATATATGAAGGACTTTGAAAGCACACCTTGTATCATGATGACCGTTGAACATAAGAACGGAAAGGATAAGGATTACGGTCAGTATATGTTCATAGCAAACAGTATGAGTGAGAAACCGAAATACGTTAATGACCTGCCTGACGGTGATAAGTATGGCGAAAATGATATTCTTCTTCCTTATTATATTCAGGGTACCTACAAGGTGGGTGATACAATGAATATAAAGATCGGTGATAATGTATATGATTTCAATGTAGCGGGATATGTATCGGATCCGTATTTTTGTTCATCATCGAATATCACTATATATTATGTGTTTATGTCGGATTCCATGATAGAAAAACTGAAAGAGGATAATCCGAAAGCGGTTGATGCGTGTTTCGAGAATAAAGGCATTATGGATGAGTCATACCTTACAAAGAATTACACCACCATGAATCTGGAGAAGGAGATAACCGATAGTTATAAGGAACTTCTCAAACCTTATATTGAGGAGCATCCCGAGAAACCATATACAGATTATCTGTGCGTTAACTGGCAGATGATGAGAGGCGGATCACAGTTTATCCCCCTTATAATAATGGCAATCGTACTCCTTTTTGCGACAATAATAATAGTGATAGCTATAGTTATCATATCCTTCAGTATAAAGAACTTCATTTACAGAAATATGAAAAATACCGGAATACTTGAGGCAAGCGGATATACAATAAGGGAACTGAGGGGGGCGCTTTCTGTTCAGATAGTTATGGTCGCTGCTTTAGGCGCGATACTCGGAACAGCAGCGGCAATTCTTACTTTCAAGGAATTTGCAGGCATTCTGGAAATGGCTGTAGGTATGAAGTGGAATCAGCCTGTAAATATAGTGGCAGCTATAATGACTATAGTTATTCCGACAGCGGTAATATATCTGGTCAGCAGAGTTAACAGCAGAGCATATAAGAAGATTTCAGTGCTTGATGCATTAAGAGGCGGAATTAATACACATAATTATAAGAAGAATTATTTTCCGTTCGAGAAAACACCACTTCCGATTCCAATGGTGGTTTCACTTAAGGATACATTTGGTGGGCTCGGAAGGAACATAGTGATGCTGCTTATAGTAGTAGTTCTTACAATGTCAGCCCTGATAGGATTCGGGATGTATGAGAATTTCGGCGAAGATCCGAAAAAGGTCGTGAATATCATGGGATTCGAAGATGGAACGGCAGATGTTATGTCAAACGATGATATAGCTGATGAGCTGCGTGAGATACGCGGAGTAACAAATGTTCTTTCCTATTGCGGTCTGGATATCACTGTAAGATATGAAGGTGAAGAGGCAAGTGTATATGTCCTTGTAATGGATGATATTGAGAATACAACGAATCTTACGATTCTCGACGGAAGAGTGGCAAAGCATGATAATGAGATACTGATAACAACGGGGGCTGCGAAAGATCTCGGAGTAAAAGTCGGCGATGTAGTTGAGATGGAATTTGCCGGAAAAAAGGCTGAATATATAATTACCGGAACCTATCAGAGAATGGATCATATGGGAAGAGGTATATATATGCCGAGAGAAGCAGGCGAACGTATCGTATCCGGTTCCATGAGGTTGGAGAGCATAATAACCACCGACGGTAGTATCACCTATGATGAACTGAAGAGGGAAATAGATATTATAGATGAGAGATATGAAGGCAGTTTCAATGTAGTGGATCTATCGAAGCAGATGGAAGGAACACTCGGAATCGTCAGTGATTCGATGAAGATGCTTTGTGTAGTGATCGCAATCATAACAATCCTTATAGTAATATTTGTGGAATCGCTTGTTATAAGAGCAAAGATAGTTAAGGAATGGAGAGGAATGGGAATCAGCAAAGCTCTCGGCATGACATCGGGTCAGCTTATAGCTGAGATCATGATGTCAAATGCTCCGACGATCATAGTGGGAATGCTGATCGGTACGGCTGTATCGCGAGTTGCCGGTGAGAAGCTGACAGTTTTAATATTCAGTTTTTTCGGAATAAGTCACGTTGATTTTGATATCTCCTTTATCTGGATGATTGTTACGGCAGTTGGTATACTTCTCGTTGCGCTTATCGCATCAGGTCTTTCGGGACTTAAGGTAAGAAGACTGAAACCAGTAGAAATGATAACTGAGGAGTAGTATAATGATTCATATATTTTTTACTTGCAGAAAGGAGATAGTAACAGTGGAAAAAGTATATGAATTTTTAAAGGACGCACAGACTTATTATCTTGCTACGGTTGATGGTGATCAGCCGAGAGTAAGACCTTTCGGAACAGTTAATATATTTGAAGGAAAGCTTTATATTCAGACAGGAAAGTCAAAGGATGTTTCAAAGCAGCTTCATGCAAATCCCAAAGCTGAGATATGCGCTTTCAAGGATGGCGTTTGGCTTCGTGTAGCCGGAGAGCTTATCGAGGATGACAGAAGAGAGGCTCGCGCATCTATGCTTGATGCATATCCTGAGCTCAGGAATATGTATTCGGAAGACGACGGAAATACAGAAGTTTTCTATATTCAGAATGCAACAGCAACATTCAGTTCATTTACTGCCGCACCTGAGGTTATAAACTTCTAAGGTTATTGATCAATATGTATTACAGTATAATCCGTTCGGACCCGGCAGGGACCGGACGGGTTTTCTGGTAAATGGAAGGGGGATTTTGTTATGGGGCGTAATCATGAGATTACAGAGAATCAGCTTCTTCTGGATGAAAACGGTAATCTTAGGGAACCGGGCTGGTCGAGGACCATGGTTCAGGATTACAAGAAGAATATGATAAGGGCACCGAGATGGCGTGTGAAGGAATGGGATTACTATATAGTTATGAGCGACAAGTTCGGCGCTGCATTTACTATATCGGATGACGGATATATCGGTCTTCAGTCAGTATCTGTTCTTGAACTCGGGAGAAAACCGTGGGAACATACAGAGACGGTCCTTACGGCACTTCCGCTTGGAAAATTAAGGCTGCCGCAGAAATCGCATGACTGTACGACAAAATATACCGATAAAAGACTTAAGATGCGTTTTGATGCAAAGAAGGGCATGCGCCGTATCAGATGTCAGTTTAAGAATTTCTGTGAGGGGAAGACTTTTAAATGTGACATACTGCTTATAGAGCCCGAGATGGATACTATGGTAATAGCAACTCCATGGGGCAAGAAGAAGCATTTCTATTATAATCAAAAGATAAACTGCATGAGGGCTTCGGGATATATGGAGCTGGGCGGTAAGAGATATGAGTTTAATCCGTCGAGGGATTTCGGAACTCTGGACTGGGGACGCGGAGTATGGACCTATGATAACACCTGGTACTGGGGATCAGGTAATACGGATCTGAACGGCAGGAGCTTCGGCTTCAATATAGGCTACGGCTTCGGCGATACAAGTGCCGCATCCGAAAATGTAATCTTCTACGACGGAAAAGCACATAAGCTGGATGATGTTACATTTCATATTCCGGAGAGCGGATATACGGATCCATGGAAGATCACATCCTCTGACGGAAGATTTGAGATGGATTTTGTTCCGGTTCTGGACAGAGCCGCAAAGCTTGATTATAAGGTCATCGTATCCGATCAGCATCAGGTATTCGGAAGGATGAGCGGTAAGGCTGTTCTCGATGACGGAACGGAGCTTACTATTAAAGATGTAATGTGCTTCGCGGAGAAGGTACATAATAAGTATTAGATATGATCGGCATAAGGAGTTTTCGATATGCATTATAACTGTCTGATAGTAGATGATGAGACTGATCTCGCCAAGATGACGGCAGAGTATTTTCGGATGTTTGATGTCAGCACCGAATATGTGGAAAGTGCTGAGAACTGTTACGGTTTTCTGAAGAATAATACTGTGGATCTTCTGCTGCTGGATATAAATCTCGGAGATGGTTCGGGTTTTGAAGTCTGCAGAAAGATAAGAGAAGAATATCAGCTTCCGATACTTTTTATAAGTGCACGACAGAGCGATGATGATGTGCTGGTTGCACTCAGTATAGGCGGAGATGATTATATTAAGAAGCCTTACAGTCTGTCTGTACTTCTTGCAAAGGTGAGAGTGAATCTTAAGAAGGTTGAGGAGATAAGAGCTCTTAAGGAGGGAACGTCCGGAGCAGTGAATGCCGCGGGCAGTGCAGATAACGGGACGGCTGAATCAGGTAACTGCCGACTCAGTCTGGATGCCCCTACGATGTCGGCAATTCTTGACGGAAACCGGGTTATGCTTAAGGCAAAGGAATTTGCGCTTCTTAAATGTCTGTATGAGTATAAGAATACCATAGTTACCAAAGAGAAACTTTTTGATGAAGTATGGGGTGACAGCTTCTATTCGGACGGAACTCTCAATGTTCATATAAGAAAACTCAGAGAAAAGCTGGAGAAAGATCCGAATAATCCTGAGATCATAAAGACTGTCTGGGGAACCGGATATATCCTCGAACTGTAAAAGGATTCAGTATGAAACAGATATCAAGAATTGCATTGCTATTTACAATTTTAATGGTGGGAACGCTTCTTTTACTTATCTTTGGTTATAAGAAGAATGACTATAGGGGCAGGGATATGGCTTACTACAACGACTGCCTTATAAGTCTTTATTCCGACTATAAAGCGGGACTTTCTGAAGAGAAACTCGAATCCGGATATAACTGTGACATAGTTTTTTCGAAAGAAGTGGTAAGTACTGAACTGACAAAATATTACAGCAGCGGAGCGCTTGTTCTGGACTTTGCGCCGGATGGAGAATATCTGGGTAAGGTCGTATGGAATGATGTAAATGAAGGTCTGGAACTAGTACAGAGATATACGAGAAGAAGCATAGTTTTGTTCTGGACGGCGGTTCTGATGCTTGGATACATATTACTGTTTTTGGTGTGGTTCTTCCTTATCAGACCGGTTGCGGAGCTGAAAAACTTTTCGGCGGAAATCGCAAAAGGAAATCTGGATGTACCTCTTCCGATACATAAATATAATCTTTTTGGAAGCTTTACGGAAAGCTTTGATATTATGAGGGAAGAACTGAGAGCAGCGAGAGAGAGGGAAATTGAAGCCGGTGTTGCGAAGAAGGAAATGGTAGCCGAGCTAAGTCACGATATAAAGACACCTATCGCAACTATACAGGCAACCTGCGAAGTTCTGGATATGAAGTACAGGCGTAAGATGGCAGCAATCAAGGAGACGGAAACGGCAGACGGAAGAAGTGAGGAAGCGGCCGAACTTAGCGATACCCTTGAAAAAGTGGCATCCATATCCGCTAAGGCAGAGACGGTTAACAGTCTCATGAACAATGTTGTACATGCAACCCTTGAAGAGTTGGACAGAATTGAAGTGAATCCGGTGGAGAATTCATCCGGTATCATAGAAGAGTACTTTAATAATATGAAAAATTCCGGAAGTGAATCAGCAGTCATACTGGATAATCATATTCCGAAATGCCTCATATATTTTGATAGTCTCAGAATGGAACAGGTTATAGATAATATAATCGGAAATTCCAGAAAGTATGCGGGAACGGATATACATGTAAGTTTTGATGAGGTTTCCGGAGACTATATAAGGATAAGGATCAGCGACAGCGGACCGGGTGTCCCGGAAGATGAACTGCCGCTTATAACAGAGAAGTATTTCAGAGGAAGCTCGGGTAAGGACAGGGCCGGTTACGGACTCGGAATGTATCTTGTTAAACTCTATATGGAGAAACAGGGCGGAGGAATTGAGTACTATAATGATAACGGCTTTACAGTAGAGCTTTTGTTAAAGAAAGTATAAGTTTATATATATTTTTTTAAATCTAATTAAATGACCGTGGTCATACATTTCCATGTGAGATTATGACTGCGGTCACTTTTTATTCCGGGGTGTTAAGTATATCATAATATCAGACAAGGGAAAGCTATGTAAGGATCCGAAATAGTTTGATACAGATTTCCCGGGAATATGAGGTGCAATATGAAAACAAAGTTATCTGCATGGAATTATATGAAGAACAATAAGAAGACGGCAGGAGTCCTGATCGTGGCGCTGTCTATCTCCTTCATGGCAATATATGTGGTATACATACTGCTTGCCACAGCTATGGAAAGCTTTAAACCTATTATGATCGAGCTTCCGAAGAGGGTGTCCTATATATCACTTACACCGGAAACCATGGGAGTGAATATGGATGAATACGAAACCGAGGAAGATTATTCGATGGCCGTAACGGAGCGGCGCGACGAGATAATAGAGGGGTTAAAGAAGAATCCGGGCGTAGAAGATGCCTGTTATACGCAGATCATAAATAGTCTTTACTCATCCGTTATGGGGCAATGGTCCTATGAAGTACCGCTGCTTGAGGCCGAAGATATTCCTTCATATCTGAAGCATATGGAAGCGGAGCTGATAGAGGGAAAGCTTCCCGAGGCAGAAGGCGAAGTGTTGGTAGATAAGAAGATAATGAAGAATAAGGACCTTCGTATCGGTGACTGGTTTATGAAGGGCTGGTACGGAGAAACCTTTAAGGTATGCGGTGTGACGGAGTCGGAGGGTATGGCATGCGTCGGAACCCCGATGGGCTATACCAACAACGGATGGTACATAATGATCCTGAATGACGAAAACACATCGGATGCGGGAAAACTACTCGCTGAACAGGGGATTAAAGTATCCGATAAGGATGAGATATGTGATGCCGTAACATCGACGGAGCAGTATAGGACAGAAGTGAAAGAACCGGTAGAA
>DEFA01000016.1:11509-24207 GCA_002350525.1 Lachnospiraceae bacterium UBA2864
GCTTACATATCATTTATGAGGAACAGAGTAAACGAGTACTGTCTTTATGCATCCATCGGTTACGGAAGAAGCGATATCTACGGAATGATGATCAGGGAAATGCTCCTGATATTCGGAATAGGAATAGCGGCGGGCGTGCTGCTTTCAATATTACTGGCTGTAGCAATTAATAAAACGCTTATAGATCCGAAGGGACTGGTGGGGCATATCCTGTATGGTGACCGGCTGTACGGTATAACCGCAACGTATGTCATTATCATGGGCATACTGCAGCTTCCGGTGCTGCTGAATATATATGATATAAAAACTATTGATGCGATTGAAGATTGAGAGGATAGGAAATGTTTGAAGTTAAGAATATAAGTATGATATATGACATGAATACAGATGAGAAAATGTATGCCTTAAAGGGTTTTGATCTCGAGCTTCCGGATAAGGGACTTGTGGGCATCATCGGCCCTTCGGGAAGCGGAAAAAGTACGCTTATGTACTGCTTATCGACTCTGAAAATGCCGACGGAGGGAACCGTGGAATATAACGGAAAGTCTCTTACGGATATAAGCAACAGGGAGAGAGAAAAACTGAGAAGGAAAGAGTTCGGCTTTATCTTCCAGAAACATTATCTGGTCCCTTATATGAGCGCCGTTGATAATGTGCTTGTGGCAGCGGTCGGTAAGGATCGTGAGACTTACGAGAAAGCAGAGGGCTTCCTCTCGGATCTCGGACTGAAGAAAAGAGAGTTTAAGAAGAGACCGGCGAAACTGTCGGGCGGACAATGTCAGAGAGTGGCTATAGCCCGTGCGATGATCAACAATCCGAAGGTTATCTTTGCGGATGAACCGACGGCATCTCTGGATCATGAAAATGCATATAATGTTATGAAACTGCTTAAGAATTATTCGGAAGACAGGCTGGTACTTGTGGTAACTCATGACAGAAGCATCCTGACGGGGGCTGATATGATGATAGAAATGTGGGATGGCGATATCAGCCATGCCGGTGAAAATCGAGAGGTGTCCGCATGAAACCATTTTCGGCAATCTACTATATTAAAGAGAATAAAAAAAGATCCTTTATAATCATCTTCATGTTGTTTCTTACAACGCTTATATTCCTTGCGGGAAATTATGCGGAAAGCGTATACTATTTCTGGGACAGATATATGGATTATTCCGATAAGGTCTGTGTAGTGAATTCACTCTCCACGGATGAAAATTTAGAAGATTTTACGAGTTTTTATAATGATCTCAAGTCTGATGAGAATCTTATAGTTCAGCAAAGAACAGGATGGGGCCACATCGGACTTCCGTGGGACTGCACCCTCGGATTCGAGATGGGAACGGCCTCCATGGTATTCGGTTCTGTGGATGATATGAAGGAAGCATTTCATCAACTGGGAATCGAATGTGATTATTCGGAATTAAAGGATTATTCGGTGGTAATGTCGGAAACCTTTGCAAAGCATTATGGTCTGAGTAAGGGAGATATAATAGACGCATCCGTCTATAAGGGTATAGACGGAAGATACACTCTTGATGCCCTTATAGATGATGAAAGCTTTGTTCTCTTCTATGTGATCCCTTGTGAAGAGACGGTAGTCCGACTGAATGTTATGAGTCCGACAATGTCGGGACAGGAACTGAGAGATTATATCGCAGCTGTTCAGGGAGACAGAAAAGCTCAGATAGATGAACCTATGAGAGACAATATAAACGGACAGTTTGTACCTTTTAAGATCATATTTTCCACAGGAATTGTACTTCTGTCGCTGATGCTTTCCATAATTGTAAATTCCGTGATTACAGGTCAGTATATTAGAAGAGTTTACGAGTTCGGAGTTTACAGGGCAATCGGAATATCCAAGGCAGGAATAGTTAAGAAATGTGCAGCCGAAATCTTTACAATGGATATTCTCTCGACTGTTCTGGGAACGGGACTTATAATATTCTTTACATTTATGATAAATGAACTCTATTACATACCGAACGGAAAGTTCCTTCCTTACATTTCCAAGATGGGAATATACGGCTTTATATTATCGAATATTCTGGTGGTCATCCCGACCATACTCCTTAAGGGAAGAGGAATGTGCAGGGCGGACGTTACGGAATTCTAGGTGAGAATAATATGATAAGTGTAGTAATATCAAATGTGATAATATTTATACTTGCATGTGTCTCGGCAGTATTTTCGAAATATTTCTTTTCGGAAATACTGCTGGGCGGGATACTGATGATCCTGATAACTGCAGGTTATCTTACGGATGGACATGAGAAGCTGTTTGTAACGGCACAGCTTTTCGTGGCTGTCCTTTTTGCGTTTTTATCAGGCGGCTGGTGGGGATTTATGGCGGTGATCTGTATAGTGGATATCGGGGTGCTGCAGCTATGTCTCAGCGTGTGCACTGTATTTCTGATATATAAAGCCGGCTGCGGGATCGGAGCGGAAAAAATCGGTGGTTATGAAGCAGCAAGAGCGATTCTTGAACTGCTGTTCCTGATGCTGATAAGCTTCGTTATAATCCTTATCAGAAAGCTTATCATGAAAAATGAGGAGAGAAAGCAGGGAGACAGAAGAAGGATCATAGGTTACAGTCTTAGCGAGATGCATGAGATAAAGAAGAACCGCGAGCTTACGCTGCAGAACTACTATATAGATAAAAATGCAAGGCTTACGGAGAGAGAGAATATAAGCCGCAATATCCATAACAGCGTGGGTCATTCCATAACCGCGGCCATAATGACTCTCGATGCGGCGGATATGCTGTTCGAGAAGAATCCCGAGGAAGCGCATAAGAGGATGAATGATGCAGCCGTAAGGATAAGAGGAAGTCTGGAATCCATAAGAAGTGCGGTAAGAGCACTGGATACTGAGGATGAAGATGTTTCGGTTAAGGACATGATGTGTTATACTGATAACATTATTGATGAGTTCATTATGGATACGGAACTTTCCTGTGACAGAGTATATGATATGTATTCGGAAAATATGATGCTTCCTAAGGAACATGTGGAATTTCTGACAGGAGCTCTCGGTGAGCTTCTAACAAACGGAGTAAAGCACGGCGGAGCGACCGTATTTAATATCAAGCTCTCCGGTGACTCGGCTCATATAAAACTTGAGGTGAGCGATAACGGAAGCAGCGGTTTCAGCGAAGAGACAAGGGATGAGCTGATACATAAGGGCTTCGGCCTGAAGAAACTGGTGTCTTACGTAGAGAGATGCGGTGGTGTGACGGAATTCCGGAATGACGACGGATTCTATTCTATGATAGAGCTTCCGCTGGGCGGATGACACGGACTCTGATATATGAAAGGTAAAGGTATGGTAAAAACACTTCTTGTAGATGATGAAAATATGCTGCTCGACAGCCTGGAGATTATACTGTCTTATAATGATATGGAGATAGTCGGAAAGGCTCATGACGGCAGAGAAGCACTGGATATTCTGAAGACGGCTAAGTGCGATATAGCTCTTGTGGATCTTAATATGAAGGGCATGGGAGGGATCGAGCTTATAGGCCATATGAAGAATATCTATCCCGAGATAAAGATACTGGTACTTACCACATTTTACGATGACAAGAATATAACGGATGCCATCAGTAAAGGAGCGGACGGCTACCTCCTAAAAGACAGCGGCAAGGAGGCTATCCTCGGTGCCGTGGGACAGCTTATGAGCGGAGTGAGTGTACTCGATCCGAAGGTTCTGCAGAGGCTGACGGCACTTATGAATAAGAATGAAAGCATTACGCTTTATGATGAGATGACCGGCAGAGAGCGGGAGATTGCAACTCTTCTTGCGGAAGGGCTGACCAATCGCCAGATTGCGGATAAGCTTTACATTTCTGAAGGAACTGTAAAGAATTACATCTCATCGATATATGATAAAACAGGAATACATGACAGGGTCAAACTCGTGATGGCACTGTCGGGCGGATTTTAAAGGAGTTATTATGAAAGCAGTTTATCTTGAAGAAGGAGCCGTAAACAGAGGAGATATCAGCCTCGACCCTATAACATCTGTAATAGAGACAAAGGTATATCAGAATACTACGGAGGCAGACAAATTCGACCATATAGGTGATGCGGAGATCGTATTCGACAACAAGGTCGTATTTGATGAGGAGACCTTTTCGCGTCTTCCTAATCTTAAGTACATAGGTATATGTGCAACAGGTTATAACGTTGTTGACCTTGAAGCGGCAAAGCGTCATAATGTACGGGTAACCAATGTTCCGGCTTACAGCACGGAGTCGGTTGCTCAGCTTACATGGGGATTTATCCTGGAATGCGCAAGTCATATAGAAGAGCATAATATGAGTGTTCATAAAGGGGACTGGGTACGTTCGGAGACCTTCTGTTACTGGCTGAGTCCGGTGATGGAACTGGATGGCAAAACCATCGGAATCGTGGGTTACGGAAATATAGGAAAACGTGTGGCTGAGATCGCACTGGCCTTCAGGATGAAAGTGCTTGTACATACGGCGCATCCGGAGAAATATACTTCCGAAGATGAGAGGATCGAGTTCACTTCTCTCGAGAACGTATTTGCAGCATCGGATATAGTTACGCTTCACTGCCCTATGACGAAGGAGACCGAGAAGCTTATCAACCGTGATACGATTGCCGGTATGAAGGACGGAGTGATAATTATAAATGTATCCCGAGGAGGAGTCGTAAACGAAGCCGATCTCGCGGAAGCGCTTAAGTCCGGAAAGGTTGCGGCAGCTGCAGCGGATGTAGTTACCGTCGAACCGATGAAGGAAGATAATCCGCTTCTTACAGCACCTAATATGTGCCTGACACCGCACATTGCATGGGCAAGTGTGGAAGCGAGAAAAAGACTTATCAGGGTTATTGCCGATAATGTAAAAGCATTTCTCGAAGGAAGAGAAGAAAATGTAATTGTTTAAAGGATTATAAAATGGTAGATATCGTAAAGGAAAATGTATCTTCCGCCGTACTTACTCTGAAGAAGGGTGAAGGCCGTACCATAAAGGCAGGCGGAAGCTGGATATATGATAATGAAGTGGACAGGATCGAAGGAGAATATAAAGACGGAAATATTCTCCGGATAGAGGATTTCGACGGATATCCGATGGGATGGGGATTCATCAATTCCGCATCAAAGATCAGAGTCCGCATGATGACCAGGGATGCCGAGGCAGATATAAATGATGACTTCCTGTATAAGAGAGTTAAGAATGCCTGGGAATACCGAAAGGCGGTCATAGACACTTCTTCCTGCAGAGTGATCTTCGGAGAAGCGGACTTTTTACCGGGACTGGTCGTAGATAAATACGAGGACGTTCTGGTCGTTGAGTCCCTGGCTCTCGGTATCGATATTCTTAAGGAAAGGATAATTGATATACTTAAGGAACTTATGCTGAAGGACGGTATAAGGATTCGCGGAGTTTATGAGAGAAGCGATGCGAAGGTAAGACTTAAGGAAGGTCTGGAAAGAACAAAAGGATTTATAGGGGAAGAGTTCGATACTGCCGTACAGATTGTAGAAAACGGGGTAAGATATAACGTTGATATCGTGAACGGTCAGAAGACAGGTTTCTTTCTGGATCAGAAGGGTAACAGGAAAGCTGTTCAGGACCTTGTGGGAAGACTGGCCGCAGGAGGTTTGAAGGTATCTGTGCTTGACTGCTTCACCCATACCGGGTCTTTCGCGTTAAATGCAGCAGTCGGAGGAGCGGACAGCGTTGAAGCAGTTGACGTATCCGAACTTGCCATAGATGAGGCTCGAAGAAATGCAGATCTGAACGGTGTTACGGACAGAATGACATTTACCTGTGAGGATGTACTCGATCTTCTTCCGAAGTATGTGGAAGAAGGAAGAGAATATGATGTAGTGATTCTTGACCCGCCGGCCTTTACAAAGTCGAGAGAGACTATAAAGAAGGCAATGAAGGGTTACAGAGAGATAAATATAAGAGGCCTAAAACTCGTAAAGTCCGGAGGTTATTTTGCAACCTGCTCCTGCTCACATTTTATGGATCAGGAACTTTTTACCGAGGTTATAGCACAGGCTGCAAAGGCCGCGCATAAAAGACTCAGACAGATCGAATTCCGCACTCAGGCACCGGATCACCCGATACTCTGGGCAGGGGATGAAATGTCATACTATCTTAAATTTATAATATTCCAGGTTCTGGACGAAAGATAGTTTTTTAATCTAATTTTAATCTTTCTCAAAAGACTGTTTAATATCGGAAAGTTATACTATCGCCAAAAGATGGACGTATACTGTTCCCGGTTTTGAGAAAGTTGAGGATGATGCTATGGATGAAATGGAAAAAATCGAGAGGCTTAGAGCAAGAGCTGATGTAAGTCCCGACGAAGCACGCAACGCACTTAAAGCTTGCGATGGAGACCTTCTGGATGCAATGGTTTTCCTTGAGAAGATCGGTAAAGCGAAAGCACCGACGGAAGCTGTGGTAACTACCAGCCGAAGCGAGCATACTTCTTTTGAAGATGTAGAGGACAAGATAGACAGATACGAGAGAGAATCTGACAGACCGATTAGTACAAAGCTTAAGCATCTTTTCAGGATTATATTGGATAAGCTTTCAAACAATTACCTTAAGATAGATCATAAGGGTGAAGAGTTCCTCAGAGTAAAGCTCTGGGTTGTTGTTCTTGTCGTACTGATGGTATGGCATGTCAGCATTCCTGTAATCATAGTATCACTGTTCTTCGGAGTCAGATATTCTTTCGTAGGAAGAGACGATATGACAGAGGCAAACAAACTGATCGGAAAAGCATCGGAAGCTGCCGATTATGTAAAAGAGAAATTCGATAAACTATAAAAACAGAGGAATAGGAGACGGATATGTCACACATACTTGTAGTTGAGGATGAAGAAAAACTTGCCAGATTTGTTGAACTGGAGCTTAAACATGATGGATATGAAGTCAGCAAATCGGGTAACGGACGTGAGGCCCTTGAGATGGCGCTGGAAAATGATTATGATCTGATACTTCTGGATATAATGCTTCCGGAACTTAACGGGCTTGAAGTAATGAGAAGACTTTCAAAGGAAAAATCGGTACCGGTTATTCTCCTTACTGCAAGAGATGCGGTAATGGATAAGGTTTCGGGACTGGATGCGGGAGCTGTGGATTATATAACGAAGCCTTTTGCAATCGAAGAACTGCTTGCGAGAATAAGAGTGGTGCTTAAGCTGTACGGTAACAGACCAGCCCTTGCGGCAGGCGCAGGAAACGGAAAAGCTCCGGAAGAAGCTAAGAAGGATGAGGGCACCCTTACATGGGAGAAGCTTACACTCAGTATTCCGAGACATGAAGTGAAATATGACGGACATCTTATAGAACTTACCAACAGAGAGTTTCTGATGCTTCAGACGCTGCTTCAAAATATGGATATCGTATTGTCACGAGATACCCTCCTGGAAAAGGTATGCGGATATGATTATGTCGGTGAGACAAATGTTATCGATGTATATATCAGATATCTGCGTTCGAAGATAGATGATGAGTATGATATCAAGATGATTCAGACCGTAAGAGGTGTCGGTTACGTGATTAAAAGCGAGGGGTAATATATGGACTCTGAAGAAATTGAAGTAATTGAATCAGAATCTGAATTACAGGAACCGGTAGTAACCAAAAAATCATCAAAGAAGAGAATGAACTCGATTACGAGACGGCTTCATTGGCAGCTTGTAAGAAGTAAGATGGGAATCTACTTTGTACAGAACCTTCTCATCTTTGGTCTTATGTGCGGCGGCTGGGTTTATATGCAGGAGTCTCACAGTGATGCCGGATTTGATATAGACAGGATAAGAACCGTATACTATGACGAGGAGAAGAGAAACCTCGAGTATCAGGTCCTTGACAACGAAGGAACAGAACTTCTCAACCTGGATATTATGCCGGACGGCGGATATATCGTGGGAATTATAGGAATTCTGATATGTCTTCAGGGTATGTCGATAATATTCGGATTATACGGAGAGGGAAAACGCATCAGAAAAACTTTGAAGCCTATCAATGAGATAGCCGTTAGAGCGGACAGACTTAATCGACTTACCCTTTCGGATGGCAGTAAGTATCATGAGATTGAGTCAGCCATCGAAAGTATAAAACCGGGTGAGGAGGCACCGCTCTCGCTTCAGGATAAAGATCTTGAAGGAATTGAAGCTGCAATGAACAATCTTCTTATAAGAATGAAGGAAACTTATCAGCAGCAGGCAAGATTTGTAAATGATGCATCACATGAACTTCGTACTCCTATTGCTGTCATACAGGGTTACGCAAATATGTTGGAACGCTGGGGCAGAGAGGATCAGGAAGTTCTGGATGAATCCATACATGCCATCGTTCACGAAGCGGATCATATGAATAAGCTTGTCGAACAGCTTCTCTTCCTGGCCAGAGGAGACAGTGGTAAGACGATTCTGAAAAAAGAAGAGCTGTCGCTTAATGAAATGATGCAGGAGATATATGAGGAGTCACTTATGATAGATGAGAATCATATTTATAAGTACAGTGCTCCTGAAGAAGAGATAATGATAGAAGCGGATCAGACGCTTCTGAAACAGGCTGTAAGAATTCTTATTGATAATGCAGCCAAGTACACAAAGAAAAAGGATGAGATTAAACTCGGGATAGGACGAAACGAGAAGGGACTGGCATACCTTCAGGTTCAGGATACCGGAATCGGAATGGCTGAAGCAGATGTAAAGCATATGTTTGAACGATTTTACAGATCCGACGAGACAAGAGAAATCAAAGGAACCGGTCTGGGACTATCCATAGCAAAATGGATAGTTGACAAACATAACGGGCATTTTGAAATTTTATCGAGAACTGAACTTGGAACAAGAATCCGTATTGTACTTGGAGATGAAAGCAAGATATGATATAATTATCTGACTTTGTAATGTTTATATTTTAGTTATAGCATTGTTTTTATGAAAGGTTACGGATTAGATGGGCACAATTATATTTATAGTATTATGCTGGTACCTGGTCAAAGGTCGTGAAGACCCGGGAGTCAGGAGAAAAATGAAAGGATTACTCGGGACAATTCCAAAGCTGATAGGCGGATTTTTCTCTATCATGGCTATAACGGTAGTATTTTCCATACTTGCCAGCGGATTTTTTACCGCATTCAGTGGATTTATTCCGTTTATAATTATCTGTGCCATTATTTCCAAACTGGTTAAGTCGGGAAAGAATGAGAAGAAGAGAGAAAAGAGTGTTGAATACCGTGAGATAAAGCAGAAGGTTAATCAGGGAGCGGGATATAAGCTTACGCAGTCAACTTCGAAGAGAGTAAAGATCGTTTCAAAGTTTAACAAGAAATTCGGTCTCAATCTTACGGAAGATCAGGTAGAGAGGATTATGAATGCATCATATATTTCCTATTACTGGGAGAAGGAGATATATGATATGTCACAGGATTATAATGTACAGGTAGAATGGCTGAAGTCTGATACGGACTGGCTTAGAGCGTATCTTATGGCGTTCCCTGTTATGGATATAGCATCGGACTTTTCGGTGCAGAAAAAGATTGTTGTGGATGCTTATTATCAGATATTTAAGGGAATCACAGCAAAGTCATATTATTCAATCGATGAGATGATCAAGGATGTCAACAACAGATATCTTGTTAATTTCAATGAGATGACATTTATGATCGCGCATAAGTTCCTGAAACAGAACGGACACGACTTTGAACTTCCGAGAATCGGAGTTACAAGAGTCGAAACCGATGTGGAGAGACTCGCAAGAGAGTACGACCGCATGGAAGATATAAACAGCACGCCGACACCGCTTGCAAGATAATAATATAGCCCACTGCAACTAGAGGTAGTGGGCTTTTGGTTTAGATGAACAGGCTCTGAGTTTGAAAAAGTGTGACCGGCCTGCCGGGCTCAATTAAAACTTCATAACTCAGAGCAGTTCGATTAATCGAACTCGCCGGCTTGATTAACTCTGGATTTCTTCCCAACGCTCGTACAGCTCGGTCAGCTCGGCATCGAGAGCTTCACGCTCCTCTGTAAGGCGGGCAAGAAGTTCAGCATTGGTTCCGTTCTCCGGAAGACTCATCTCTTCGTCAATCTCGGCTATTCGGGTTTCTGCCCGTTCGATAGCTCCTTCAACCTTCTTTAAGTCGCTGGCAAGCTTTCTTTGGCGTGCATACTCGGCTTTGGAATTTTCGTACTCCTCTTTGGAGCTTTTTTTATTTTCTTTAGCATATTCTTCTGTGGATACGATCGAGAAGCCCTGTTTGGTCATATTCTCGGTCTTATCCGCATTTTCATTATCAGCATTCTGAAGCTCGTAGATACGATCGCGGTTTTCTTCGTAGAAATCGTAATTACCCTTATAATTTGTAAGAACCTTATTGCGGAGTTCGAGTATCCTTGTCGCTGTCTTGTTTATGAAATATCTGTCGTGACTTACGGTAAGAATGGTACCGGTATAGTTTGACAGGGCATCTTCGAGTATTTCCTTCGAAGGAATATCCAGATGGTTTGTCGGCTCATCGAGTATAAGAAAATTCGCAGGTGAAAGCATGAGCTTTGCAAGAGACAGTCGCCCGCGTTCTCCACCCGATAGCTCGCCTATGGTCTTAAATACATCTTCGCCTGTAAACAGGAAGGCGGCGAGTACATTTCTTATCTTGGTATTATTCATTTCCGGAAAAGAATCCGACATCTCATCAAATATGGACTTAGTCGGATCAAGGTCATGGTGTTCCTGATCGAAGTAGCCTATCCTTACTCTGGAACCGAGAGTGATGGTTCCGCTGTCCTTTGATTCGAGACGGTTTATGATCTTTAAGATCGTTGTCTTACCTGTTCCGTTACCGCCTATAAGAGCAACCTTTTCGCCTCTTTTTATATCAATCCCGATATCCGTAAAGAGACGGTTGTCGCCGAAACTCTTGGTGAGACCCTGTACAAGAAGCACATCTTCACCGGATTCCGTAACGGGAGTGAGAGTGAGCCTCATATCGGCATTTACTTCGGTTGGTTTTTCAAGACGATCAATTTTATCGAGCTTTTTCTCACGACTTTCGGCACGCTTTATGGACTTCTCGCGGTTAAACTGCTTCAGCTTTGTTATGACCGCTTCCTCGTGCTGTATTTCGTCCTGCTGTTTCATATAAGCGTTTATCTTTGCCTGGCGGATCTTCGCTTTCTCGGTGCTGTAGAATGAATAGCTTCCGTTAAAAACTGTGGATACACCCTGATCTATCTCGATTATCTTGTTGGATATTCTGTCTATAAAGTAACGGTCATGGCTCACGGCGATAACTGCACCGGAATAGGCGGAAAGATATCCTTCCAGCCAGGAAATGGATGGCATATCCAGATGGTTTGTAGGCTCATCGAGAATTATGATATCCGGATGAGACAGAAGCAGTCGTCCGAGAGCGATTCTCATCTTCTGACCTCCGGAAAGAGTGCTTATATGTCTGTCATAGTCGGATGTACTAAAACCAAGTCCTTTAAGAACTCCTGTTATCTCGCTTTCGTAGGCATAGCCGTTCTCATGATCGTAGCGGGTTGTAAGGCGGTTATAAGCCTCAAGGACGGATTCGAGCTCGTCACCCGTTTTATCCTTCATTTCTTCTTCAAGGGCTCTTATACGGCTCTCCATCTCGAGGATGTAGCCTTTTGCTTCCTTCATGGCATCGTATACCGTAGAATTAAGGTTGTCCGATGCCTGTTGGGACAGATAACCCAGTCGGACATCACGCCCGATAACAACATTTCCGGAGTCATAGGAAAGCTCTCCGAGGATGATCCTTAGAAGAGTGGTCTTACCTGCACCGTTAATACCTATAATGGCAGCCTTATCATGTTCTTCTATATTAAAGTTTATATTCTTCAGTATCGGAGTATCTCCGAAGCTTTTCTGAATGTTCTGACAAGAGAGTATCATCTGTTATTACCTTTCGAACATTTATGTTATTTAATCATAAGAAGAATAGTAACGTATCGGCCTTAAGTTTTCAAGTCTCAAGTTTGGGAGAAATGGAGCTTTAACTTCGGTAAAATCGTTGAAAACAGGGCTTTTTTATGTTACAGTTATGGTTGACGTAATGTCAAAACCAAATTTGTTTCGGAGGTTACAAAGTATGAAATGTCCTTTTTGCGGAGATGATAACACAAGGGTTATAGACTCCAGACCGGCTGATGATAATTCCGCTATCCGCCGTCGCCGTCAGTGTGATGTATGCGGTAAAAGATTTACCACCTACGAGAAGGTTGAGACGGTACCGCTTATGGTTATCAAGAAGGATAAAACAAGAGAGCCTTATGACAGATCCAAGATAGAGCAGGGAGTTATCAGATCATGCCATAAGAGACCGGTTCCGATCGAGAAGATCGAGGCTTGTGTGGATGAGGTCGAGGCCGAAATCTACAACATGGGACAGAAGGAGATAGACAGCTCCGTAATAGGCGGAATCCTGATGGATAAGATAAAGGATCTTGACGGCGTTGCTTATGTCAGATTTGCATCCGTATACAGAGAGTTTAAAGATGTGAATACTTTTATGGACGAATTAAAGAAACTTTTAAAATAAACAGAGATAATTATGAAACAGATTCTGAAGTCAGGCGAGGCTGAAGTTATAGTTAAGAAGTCCCGCTTTATAGGTGAGGCCCACAGGATAACCGGTGAAGAAGAAGCCGCACTTCTTGTG
>DEFA01000016.1:24229-60120 GCA_002350525.1 Lachnospiraceae bacterium UBA2864
ACAAGAAAAAAATATTATGATGCCCGGCATGTCTGTTATGCGTATTCTTTCGGTGATACCAACCCGAGACTTAAGTTTTCGGATGACGGAGAACCTAAGGGTACGGCGGGAAAGCCGATACTTGATATAGTAAACGGTTCGGGAGTTCAGGATATTCTTATTATCGTAACAAGGTATTTCGGAGGGATCCTTCTGGGTACCGGGGGACTTGTGCGCGCCTACAGTGATGCGGCGAAAGAGGCCCTCCTTGCGGCAAAGACGGGAGAATTGGTGGAATGTGTAAACAGAAAGTTTTCCGGGATAGCATACGGGGACTACGATAAAATAAGATTTATCCTTGAGAAATGCGGCATTACGGATTATGAGACCGAGTACGGAAGCGATGTTGCGGTAAAGGCATATATCCCGGTTCAGTATGATGAAGATATATGTAAAGATATATCCGATTCGACCAGAGGAACATGCACAGCGGAGAACCTCGGGATCAGCAAGGTCATCAGAGACATGGAAAGCTTAAATGAAGCTTAAAAACATTCTGAAAATTGACTATATAATATCTTCAGAAAATTGAAATCTGAAGGACACACATTGTTCACATTCTGAGATTAAGATTGAGGAAAATCTTAAAGGATGTAATTGGTCCACAGGAAAAGGAGTGATCAGAATGAGTGACAATTATGAGGATTTTAATTATGATCCGAGCATGTACACGGGATATAATCCGGAGCAGCAGTCTGTAACACCAAATATGCAGGAGCCGATGAATACCGGTACAGCAAGAAAAGTGAAGAGAGAAAAGCCTGAGAGAAAGGGCGGCTTCGGAAAGAGCATGGCAAAGGTTACGGCACTTGCTCTCACCTTCGGACTTGTGGCCGGAGGCGCATTTCAGGGAGTAAATTACATTTCAGACAGATACAGAGCATCTTCCGTAGAAGAGGAAGATGAACCTGAAACAAGTGTATCCGATAATGTGGATATTCAGCCTGCTGTCAACACATCGGGTTCAACAGGAACGGTATCCTATGATGTGGCTGAGATAGTAGAGAAAGCGCAGACATCCATAGTTTCGATTACAACTAAGGTAACAACCGATTATACATATTTCTTCCAGTCGGGTACCGAAGAAGCTACAGGCGCAGGTTCGGGTATTATAATAGGAAAAACAGATAAACTTTTATATATAGCAACCAATTATCATGTTGTCAACGGAGCAGATGAGATCAATGTCGGATTCTGTGACGGAGAACTGGTAAAGGCTGAGGTTACGGGCTTTGATGAAGATCAGGATGTTGCGGTGGTGGCCGTAAAGTTCAGTGATATGAAGGATTCTACTTCAGCAGCCATAACGATCGCACAGGTCGGCAATTCGGATACTCTCAAGGTCGGAGAGCCTGCAATAGCTATCGGAAATGCACTCGGCTACGGTCAGTCGGTGACAGTCGGATATATAAGCGCACTCGACAGAACCATAGAGGGAAGCGAAGGAAGGTACATCCAGACGGATGCGGCTATCAATCCGGGAAACAGTGGCGGAGCCCTTATAAATGCGCAGGGACAGGTTATAGGTATAAACTCGGTTAAGTATGTAGACTCAAAGGTTGAGGGAATGGGATTTTCTATTCCAATCAACACGGCAATGGAAATAATAAACGGCATCATAAACGGCGAGATTAAGAAAGAACTGTATCTCGGTGTCGATGCGGTTGAGGTCGGAAAAGAGTATTCCCAGATATACGGACTTCCGGAAGGCGTATACGTTAAGAATGTTGTCAAGGATTCGCCTGCCGAGAAAGCGGGAATGTATTCCGGTGATATAATAGTTGAAATTGAAGGTAAGGAAGTTTATACTACTGAGGATGTGAAAAGCAGATTGCAGACTTTCAATGAAGGAGATACCATTCAGATAAAAATCTACAGATCTGAGATGGGTAAATATAATGAGATTACCCTGGATGTTACACTGGAATCAGAGTAGAGTTGTCTGATATACATTAAGTAAATGTACAAACTGATTACAAGAGACGGTCTGGCCAAAAGGGCAGATTTCGAGACTCCGCATGGTGTTATAAAAACCCCCGTATTCATGAATGTGGGAACGGCGGCGGCTATTAAGGGCGCTGTGTCCGCAGAGGACCTTGAGCAGATTGAAACCGAGGTTCTTCTCTGCAATACCTATCATATGCATGTAAGACCGGGAGATGATATAGTTTATAAGTTAGGCGGGCTTCACAAGTTAACCACGTGGAGCCGGCCTATTCTTACTGATTCGGGAGGGTTTCAGGTATTCTCACTCGCAAAGCTCCGTGCCATCAAGGAAGAGGGTGTAACCTTCAATTCCCATATAGACGGCAGGAAGATATTCATGGGCCCGGAAGAGAGTATGCAGATCCAGTCAAATCTTGCTTCAACCATAGCCATGGCATTCGATGAATGTCCTCCGGCAAAGGCCGAGAGACGTTACATAGAGAACTCGGTCGCTCGTACCGAGAGGTGGCTTAAAAGATGTAAGGAGAAGATGGATGAACTGAACAGCCTCGAGACTACGATCAACAGAGAACAGTTCCTCTTCGGAATAAATCAGGGCGGTATAATAGACGATATCAGAATCGCAAATGCTGAGAGAATATCGGAGATGGAGCTCCCGGGTTATGCCATAGGCGGACTTGCGGTAGGAGAGAGCCATGAGGAAATGTATCACATTCTGGATGTAACGGTTCCTCATCTTCCGGTTGATAAGCCGACTTATCTTATGGGTGTGGGAACACCCGCAAATATCCTTGAAGCCGTGGACAGAGGAGTGGACTTCTTCGATTGCGTATATCCGTCACGTAACGGACGTCATGGACAGGTATATACCAATTTCGGAAAGCTCAATATGAAGAACAAAAGGTTCGAACTTGACGAATCACCTATCGATCCGACATGTAATTGTCCGGTCTGCAGAAGGTATTCGAGAGCTTACATCAGGCACCTTCTGGTAAGAGATGAGATGCTTGGCATGAGATTTTGTGTCTTGCATAATCTTTACTTTTATAATAATATGATGAAGGAAATTCGGGAGGCAATAGAAAACCATAGCTATAAGGAGTACAAACAGAGGAAACTTATGCAGGTTACACAGCAGTCCTGAAAAAACATTTAAGGAGAAAAATTATGAGTTTAATTAATGCACTTACAGCACAGGCAGGTCAGGCACCGGCAGGCAGCGGAATAATTGTTATTCTTGTCTATGTAGTTATGTTCGGCCTTATAATCTACTTCATGGCCATAAAGCCACAGAAGAAGCAGCAGGCAAAACAGCAGGAGATGATGACACAGCTTAAGCCGGGATGTTCCATAATGACAACAAGCGGCTTCTTCGGAACAGTTATCGATATTCCTGATGACGAGACAGTTATCGTTGAGTTCGGAAACAACAAAAACTGTCGTATACCTATGCATAAGAAGGCAATTGCCGAGATCGAAGATCCGGATTCTGTAACAGAATAAGAACTGTTTAAAAATATTTTGGAGGGATTATGTCCTTTTTAAAGAAAAAAACAGCTATCCTGCTGCTGTTTACACTAGTTTTATCATCACTTGCAGGATGCGGGAAAAAAGAGGAGGAGCCTTACGTTTCTCCGAATTTTACCAACGAATCTGAAGATAATCAGAAATATGAGCCTGAACCGATTAATGCGTCGGTAACCGATGCAACACCGGGTGATGCACTTGTATATGATAAAGAATCAACCGGAGAAATGTCCGAGGCGGTGAGAGCATCTCTTACGGATGCACTTGAAGCGGGTGTATATGAAAATGACACTTATTACAATTCACTTGCGGGACTTAAGATATCCGTAGCGGATACGGATTGGGCTTTCTATGATGCCGAAGGTGTTGCTGCTGCAACAGGTCTTTCGACAGAAGATGTAAATAACTTCTGGTACGGCTATAAAACGACAGATGATGCGGAAACATCTTACTGCGCTATAGTATATAATAAGGTGACCGGATCTAATGTGGTCATATCCTATGTTAATCCGAGCGTAACTCTGTATGATGAGATTACTGCAGAGGATTATCTGTCTATGGCACTTAACAGATATGACGGACTTCTGATCAAGAGAGTAACATTCCTGGGTGACCAGTGGGCATGTCTCGACATTCCTGCTGATCAGAACCCGGCCGGAAGAAGAATATGCTATGCAAAGAGAAGCGGCAAGGTTCTCGTGCTGGTTACATTTACCATGCAGGAAGATCAGGATATCGCTGATGCACAGCAGATATTTACAAGATTACAGTAAAAACGTACATATAGGGCAGCCGGAAGGGGCTGCCCTTTTGGGGATTATATGAAGAACAGACAGAAGGTTGTTAAAAATCTCATATTAGGCATGTTCGGAGCGGCACTTATTATGGCGGCAGAGTGGCTTATAGGGGCCTACGGCGAAGGAAACAGCCGTAACGGACTTATAGAAAGCAACTGGGCCGTAATGCCGATGATAAGGTTCAGAGCGGGTCTTATCCTGGCGGCTGTGGGCGCACCGTTCTTTTTTACGGGCATAAAGGACTCGGTAAGGGCTGTAAATATTGCCAGACGAAAAAGGTATATAACCGACTTTTATATGGCAATGCTCTATGAAGTGAGTGCTTTTTCGGCGGCCGTTTCGATGCTCTTCATAATGGGAGTGAGGATCATCCTGCCTGTTCTCTATAAAACGCTTTTCACAACGAGACTTATGGGAGCAGAGATCATATCCACCATCGAAAATGTGTTCTATTATGTATCCGTTCCGTTTTATGTTTTTTACTGGCTGGCTATAGCGGGAGTATCACTTGGATTTATGTACTTCGTATTTATCGGAAGAATGCTTGTTCCGAGGATCGTGTGTTTTGTAAATCCGCTTGTGTTTGTTCTGCTTAAGCTTGCACTCGGTGTACTTGATAATGCCATAATCGATGATTTTCTGGCGGCGGCAGAAGGCTTCGGCTTTATGCTCATGCTCAGTGTTATACTTACATTTGTGACTAAGATACCGGTTAGGAGGAAGAAGAGAAGAAGATGAAGCTTATATCCTGGAATGTAAACGGAATCAGAGCCTGCTCGGGAAAAGGCTTTATGGATTTCTTTAAAAATATAGATGCCGATATCTTTGGTATTCAGGAAAGCAAGATGCAGGAAGGACAGTTGAAGCTAGACCTTCCGGGCTACCATCAGTACTGGAATTATGCCAAGAGAAAGGGCTATTCGGGAACTGCCGTATTTACGAAGAAGGAGCCCGTAAATGTAACCTATGGAATGGGAATAGAAAAGCATGACGATGAGGGAAGACTTATCACTCTCGATATGGGAGATTATATCTTTATCACGGTTTATGTGCCTAATTCTCAGAACGAACTGAAACGTCTTGATTACAGAATGGAATGGGAGAACGATTTCCGTGCTTACGTATCGGACCTTGCAAAGAAGAAGCCGGTCATCATATGCGGAGATATGAATGTTGCCCATAACGATATAGATATTAAGAATCCGGCATCCAATCATCATAATCCGGGCTTTACTGACGAAGAGCGCGGCAAGATGACCGAACTTCTGGGAGCAGGTTTTACGGATTCTTTCAGAATGCTTTATCCTGATACAAAGGATGCGTATTCCTGGTGGTCATACCGCTTTAATTCACGTGAGAGAAATGCGGGATGGCGTATAGATTATTTCCTTGTATCGGATGATATTAAGACTAAGATAACCGACTCAAAGATACTCACTGATATCTATGGCTCGGATCATTGTCCGGTGGAACTCGATATTGAATTTTAAGATACGGAGTTTAAGATGAAAGAAGCTTTTATAGATGCGATAATTGATACATTAAAGCTTATTCCGTTTCTGTTTATAACCTATCTTCTGATGGAGATACTCGAACATAAGACCAGTGAGAAGACCAAGCATAGTGTCGAAAAGGCAGGACATCTCGGACCGCTTTTCGGAGGATTACTGGGAGCAGTACCGCAGTGTGGTTTTTCGGCCGCTGCGGCATCTCTGTATTCGGGAAAGGTTATTACGGCAGGAACTCTTATAGCTATATTCCTTTCGACTTCGGATGAGATGCTTCCGATCATGATATCCGAGAGAACAGGTCTCGGCTTCATCATAAAGGTTCTTCTCACGAAGGCTGTGATAGGAGTTACGGCGGGCTTTATAGTTGATGCGGTTGTAAAGATATATGACAGACGTAAGTCTGTATCACATGACTTTACCAAGGAAACACATGAACATCATCACTGCGATACGGAGGACGGTATATTTGTGTCGTCCTTAAAGCATACGGCAGAAACGGTGCTCTTTATATTTCTATTTACTGTGCTGATCAATATTCTGGTGGAATCCTTCGGAATAGAGAAGCTGTCGGGGCTTATATTCAACAAGTTTTTTATAGGACAGGTGCTTACGGGCCTTATAGGTCTTATACCTAACTGTGCGGCATCCATAGTCCTTACGGAAATGTATCTTACAGGAGTTATCGGTTTCGGACAGATGATGTCCGGACTGCTTGTAGGGGCAGGCGTCGGAATAATGGTGCTGATAAAGAATAATAAAAATGCGAAGGAAAACCTTCGCATAATTATCACTCTTTATCTTCTGGGTGTTCTGTTTGGGACTCTGCTGGAGTTTCTCCCTGCCAGTCTTTTTGCTTGATCTCAGCTCGTCTGATCTTACCGCTGACTGTCTTCGGCAGCTCAGTGACAAACTCGACAATCTTAGGCCTCTTATAAGAGGCAAGATTGGCTTTAAGATATTTCATAACTTCTTTACGGAGCCCTTCAGACGGCTCCGTTTCTTTATTCAGAACGATGGAAGCTTTGATGGCCTGTCCGCGGATAAGATCCGGAACGCTTGTTACGGCCGTCTCAAGAACATAAGGCAGCTTCATGATCTCGTTCTCTATCTCGAAAGGACCTACTCTGTAACCGGCGGATTTGATAACGTCGTCGATACGTCCTACATACCACATGTAACCGTCTTCATCCTGATATGCGGTATCACCTGTATGATAATAACCGTCATGCCAAATGGAATTGGTCTTTTCGGCATCCAGATAATATCCCATGAAAAGTCCGTTCGGAATACCGTCCGATATCTTTATACATACCTCGCCTGTCTCCATCGGCTCACAGTCCGTTCCGTCGGGACGCATGACGTGGATATCATACATCGGACTCGGAAGCCCCATTGAACCCGGCTTTGGCTCGGTGCCCTTAAGGTTTGCAATAGTTAGAGTGGTCTCGGTCTGACCGAAGCCCTCCATGATCTTAAGTCCCGTAGCATCGTAGAAACGTTTATATATAATGGGGTTAAGTGCCTCACCTGCTGTTGTAACGTTCTTAAGGTGTGACAGGTCAAACTTCTTAAGATCCATATGTACAAGAATTCTGTATACGGTCGGAGGAGCACAGAAGGTCGTTATCTTATACTTCTCCATGAGACTGAGTATCTCTTTACCGAAGAACTCATCATAGTCGTAAGTGAATATTGTGGCTTCACACAGCCATTGTCCGTAAAGCTTTCCCCAAAGAGCTTTGCCCCATCCGGTATCGCTTATGGCAAAATGTATTCCGTCAGGATCAACCTGATGCCAGTACTTTGCGGTAATATAATGTCCGAGAGGATATTTGAAATTGTGGGTTGCAATCTTTGGATAAGATGTCGTTCCCGATGTAAAGAACATGAGCATCGGATCGTTACCGCAGGCAGTGTCTTCCGTTCTAATGAAATGAGAAGAGAAGAAGGCAATGTCACGGTTATAGTTGGACCAGCCTTTACGTGTTCCGCTTCCCACGAGGACTTTGCATTTGAGTCCGTCGTAACTCTTTGCGGCCTTGCTTATTTCATCGGCTACCTCGCCGTCGGAAGTTGCAAGGATTCCGTTGATATGTCCGGTTCTGAAACGGTATTCGAAATCTTTACGTGTAAGAAGATAAGAAGCGGGAACCGCAACGGCACCGATCTTATGAAGTGCGATCATTATAAACCAGAACTGGTAATGACGCTTTACGACAACCATTACGCGGTCACCCTTTTTGATGCCGAGATACATAAGGTAATTGGCGGTCTTGTTGGAATAGTAATACATATCACGGAAGGTGAAACGTCTTTCTTTTCCGAGACGCGAAAGATGTACCATGGCAACTTTATCGGGACATTTCTTTGCGAGAACATCCACAACGTCGAATCCGAAATTAAACGTATCGTCGTTTTGAAAATCAATCTTTAAGAGACGACCATTATCATCAACACAAGAAGAAACAAAGCTGCCTGCAACACCTGCTTCGGGTGTGAGAGTAAGCTCTGTTTCTGCCGGTTCTGTATTAGATTTATTATTTATATTATTATTCATATGACCCGGGGAATCCTCCTGGTTAGTGAGTGGTTTTGTTAAACATGTGATGTAGTTTTAAAAACTACATACCCCTTCGCCACAACTATAATATATATATAATATTTGTTTGTCAATATCTAAAATTCTTTAAATATTTTTATTGACATTCCTACCTGTCCGACTATAATAGACATGGATAGTTAAAGAATTTTAAATAATCACTGCTATCAATTTAATTCTAAAGGGAAAAAGGAGATTTAAACAATGTTCGAAGAAATCAAGGCAATTATCGTTGACGTTCTTAACTGTGATGAGGATAAGGTTGTTCTCGAGGCATCTCTTTCAGATGATCTTGATGCAGATTCTCTTGACGCTGTTGAACTTGGTATGGCTATCGAGGAAAATCTCGGCGTTGCTATTTCAGATGAGGACCTTCCTAACATCAAGACAGTTCAGGACCTTGTTGACTACGTAGAGGAGCATAAGTAAGAATTCTTCGGAGGACGGACATGAAGCTTTTTGGAAGAAAGAAAAGCACTCCTGTAAGAAAGAGTGCATCCAGGGAGTCTGAAGTGTTCATGGAGCCGGCAAATCAAAGCGATGAAGATATATATCCGGAGTCGGAAAGCGATGAAAGCTTTACCTGCTCCGGATGTAACTTTGTTACAACGCTGTCAGAAATGAAGAAAAATCTTTACGTGTGTCCTAAGTGCGGAAAGCACGGAAAGATTTCTGCTTTGCGTCGTATGAGAGCACTGGCCGACAAAGGAACATTCAGAAAACTTAAGATCGACGTTCCGGTAATCGATCCCCTTAAATATCCGGATTATAATTCAAAAATTGAAAAACTCCAGAAGGACACCGGACTTGATGAAGGTGTGCTTGCGGGAGTGTGTGAGATAGAAGGACAGAAATGTGTCGTTGCTGTTATGGCAAGTGAATTCCTGATGGGCAGTATGGGAATTGCAGTAGGTGAGAAGATAACGAGAAGTTTCGAGATCGCCGAGAAACTCAGACTGCCTATTATCATTTTCACAGCCAGCGGCGGAGCCAGAATGCAGGAAGGTATACTTTCACTTATGCAGATGGCAAAAACCTCGGCAGCCGTTAAGAGATACAGTGAGAACGGAGGACTTTATGTTTCGGTTCTTACGCATCCTACAACGGGTGGTGTAAGTGCAAGTTTTGCAACACTTGCGGATATCACGCTGGCTGAGCCGGGAGCGCTTATAGGCTTTGCCGGACCACGTGTTATAGAGCAGACGATCGGACAGAAACTTCCACAGGGATTCCAGAGATCGGAGTTCCAGCTTGATCATGGATTTGTGGATCAGATTGTGGCACGTGCAGATATGCGAGATAAACTGGCACAGATTTTGAGGTTACATTCAAACTAGTGAGAGCGATAAATAGAGTGTGCATTTTCAAACACTGTGAAATTATTCGCATATCAGTACGGTTGGGAAAGGATATATGGAATGACTATTAGAGAGATAGACGAGAAGCTCACCGAGTTGTCGAAACGTCTCGATGAAGCGACAAGCAGTGGAGATACGGTGCTTGCAAAGGAAATCGGTAAGCAGTATGAAGCTGTCCGTAAGGAAGCTGTTAATCTGACGGCTCATGATAAGGTTTTTCTTGCAAGACATATGAAGAGACCTAAGGTCGATGATTATATAAATGCCATATTCGATGACTTTTTTATCCAGAGAGGTGATTATCTGGGCAAAGAGGATAAGAGTATATATGGCGGAATCGCAATGTTTCACGGAACGCCTGTAACAGTACTCGGTCACAGGAAGGGAAAGAACATTACCGAAAATATGGAATACAATTTCGGAATGCCGGAGCCGGAGGGTTACCGTAAGGCTCTCAGAATGATGAAGCAGGCTGAGAAGTTCGGCAGACCGATCATAACATTTATAGATACACCGGGTGCATATCCGGGCATAGATGCCGAGGAGCATGGCCAGAGTATAGCTATATCGAAGAACCTGGCGGAAATGAGTGCTCTTAAAGTTCCTGTTATATCTATTGTAACGGGTGAGGGCTCAAGCGGCGGTGCGCTTGCCATCGGTGTGGCAAACGTCGTATACATGCTCGAGAATGCGGTTTATTCCGTTCTTTCACCTGAAGGATTTGCATCCATTCTCTGGAAGGATTCTTCCAGAGCACCGGAAGCCTGTGACCTTATGAAGCTTACGGCTGACGACTTGTATAACTTCGGTGTAATAGATGGAATCATTAAGGAACCTCTCGGAGGAGTTCATCATAATCCGGAGGCTGTTTACAGAGAGATAGAAGAGCGTATATCAAGGGATCTGGCAAGATATAAAGGTCTTACGCCGGATGAGATTGCAAATGACAGATATGAGAAGTTCAGAGAAATCGACCTTCTCGTGAGAGAGAGAAGAAAATTCTCATAGTGAGGTGTGACATGCTGTTAAATGAAATGTTAGGTATCAAGTACCCTATTATTCAGGGGGGTATGGCAAATATAGCAACAGGTAAATTTGCGGCAGCTGTTTCGGAAGCGGGCGGTCTCGGACTGATAGCTTCAGGCGGCTACGATGCTGCAAGGATTGAAGAGGAGATTGCCGAGGCTCGTAAAGCAACGGATAAGCCTTTCGGTGTAAACCTCATGCTTCTCAATCCTGACGTTGATAATATAGCTGATCTTCTTGCAAGAGAAAAGATTCAGGTTATCACAACAGGTGCGGGTTCTCCGGGAAAATATATGGAAGCCTGGAAAGAATCAGGTGCTACGGTAATCCCTGTAGTTGCAAGCTGTGCGCTTGCAAAGCGTATGGAGAAGATGGGAGCTGATGCCGTTATCGCAGAAGGCGGTGAGAGCGGAGGTCACGTCGGTGATATGACTACTATGGCACTTGTGCCGCAGGTAGTTGACAGTGTGGAAATACCTGTTATCGCTGCAGGCGGTATTGCGGACGGACGTCAGTTCGCTGCAGCAATGTGTCTCGGAGCAATCGGAATTCAGATAGGTACATGTCTTCTTGTAAGTGAAGAATGTCCTGTTCATGAGAATTATAAACTTGAGCTTATAAAGGCAAGAGATAACAGTACAACAGTTACGGGAAGAAGTCTTCAGGCTCCTGTAAGAATCATAAAGAATGCCATGGCAAGAGAATATCTTAAGCTCGAGTCACAGGCGGCATCCCGTGAGGAACTTGAACAGATAACTCTCGGTGGCCTTCGTCGTGCCGTGGTTGACGGTGATATGAAGACAGGTTCGGTTATGGCAGGTCAGGTATGCGGTCAGCTTAAAGAGATTAGACCTGTAGCGGATATCCTCCGTGACATGTACGAAGAAGCAAAGAAGGTTGTTATCAATCTGTAGATTTATCGGAATTTTTCCTGTTGTCAGATGGCCGGAAAATATAACCCGATGGTAATTATATGAGGACGAGATTATGAAGATTGGATTTTTATATGCAGGTCAGGGTGCTCAGTATGTGGGCATGGGTAAGGATTTCTATGATACTTATCCTGTATTCAAAGAGACATTTGATAAGAACTCTGATGTTATAGATGTTAAGAAGCTTTGTTTTGAAGGTCCGGCAGAGGAATTGGTTCTTACAGCCAACACCCAACCGTGCATGGTTGCATTTGCCATAGGCGTAACCAAGGTCCTTGCTGAAATGGGCATAAAGCCTGATATGGCTGCAGGTCTTTCGCTCGGTGAATATTCCGCACTTTACGCTGCAGGCGTTTTCACGGAAGAACAGGTTATTTCGCTTGTTTCTTTCCGCGGAAAGTCTATGGCTGAAGCTGCTGAAGGAAGAGAGTGCAAGATGATTGCCGTAATAGGTATGGAAAAGGATGCGGTTAAGGAAGGCTGCAGACGTGTGGCTGAGGAGTTTGAAGGAACGGGTCTTGTAGCTGAACCGGCAAACTTTAACAGTCCGGGACAGATTACCGTATCGGGTGATGCCGCACCTGTTGACAGAGCTGCGGAAGTCCTTAAGGAAATGGGAGCAAGAAAATGTCTTCCGGTTAAGGTAAGCGGACCTTTCCATACATCTCTCATGAAGCCTGCGGGTGATAAACTGAGAGAAAGATTCGAGAAGGAGAATTTCGGAGAACTGCAGATTCCGGTTGTGTTCAATTCACTCGGAAGAGCAAAGGAAGACGGAGAGGATGTTGCCGAAATACTTGAACAGCAGGTACAAAGCAGTGTGTACTTTGATGATTCCATAAGATATATGGTGGATCAGGGAGTTGAACTTTTTGTGGAAATCGGACCGGGTAACACACTTTCAAAGTTTGTTCAGAAGACGGTGGATGTGCCTTGCATTAAAGTGGACAAGGTTGCGGATATAGAGAAGCTCAAGGAAGCGTTGAACTAGGTGGCGGAGACGGACGTTCCTCACAGGATGTCGCGCTTCACCCGGCAGAATACGCTGATTTTTGAATACACAACTTTTGACTGATTACTATTTGATAGGAGGTTTGAGATGAGACTTAGTGGTAAGACGGCTATCGTTACGGGCGGAAGCCGCGGTATCGGAAGAGCTATATGTTTAAAGCTTGCAGAGGAAGGTGCTAATATCGTAACATGCGATATTGTGGTTAGCGAGTCTACGGAAGAGACCGTAAAGCTCTGTGAAGAAAAGGGAGTTAAGGCTGCTGCATTTCAGTGTAACGTTACTTCAGCAGAGGATGCCGAGAATCTTTTCAAGAAGGCTGAGGAGATGTTCGGTTCTGTGGAAATTTTAGTAAATAATGCAGGTGTAACAAGAGACAATCTTGTTATGAAGATGAAGGAAGAAGAGTTTGATCTTGTTATCAGCACCAACCTCAAGGGTACTTATAACATGATGAAGGCTGCTGCCAGACCTATGATGAAGAAGCGTTACGGACGTATCGTAAATATAAGCAGCGTAGTCGGTATATACGGAAATGCGGGACAGGTTAATTATTCAGCCAGCAAGGCCGGTGTTATCGGTATGACCAAGTCTCTTGCCAAGGAGCTCGGAAGCAGAGGAATTACATGTAATGCGGTTGCTCCGGGATTTATCGAAACTGATATGACAAAGGTTCTCCCTGATGATATCAAGGCTGAGATGATCAAGTCCATCGCTCTCGGAAGAGCAGGACAGCCTGAAGATGTTGCTAAGGTCGTTGCATTTCTTGCTTCGGACGAAGCTGAGTATGTGACAGGCCAGGTTATAGAAGTAGCCGGCGGAATGAGAGTTTAGTTTAACAGTATACAGAAAGAGGTTTACATTATTATGAAAAGACGTGTAGTTATTACCGGAATCGGAACTATCAATCCTATCGGACATAATCTCGAGGAAGCTTGGGATAATTGTAAGAAGGGTGTATGCGGAATCGATTTTAACAAGCAGATCGACATCACAGACTTTAAGGTTAAGATGGCAGGTGAAGTTAAGGATTACGATCCGGCTGACTATCTTGACAAGAAGGAAGCCCGTAAGATGGATCGTTACACACAGTTCGGTATAATAGCTGCCAGAGAAGCTATAAAGGACAGCGGAATCGATATTGAGAAGGAAGATCCATATAGATGCGGAACCATCGTATCATCCGGTATCGGAGGACTTATTACGATCACAGAGCAGACAGCACGCGGAATGTCCAGAGGATATGAGAAGATATCACCTTTCTTCATTCCTATGTCTATCTCAAATATGTGTTCGGGTGAGATCGCAATCGACACAGGATTCAAGGGCGTGTGCGAATGTATAGTAACAGCATGTGCCAGCGGTAACAACTCCCTTGGCGAATCATTTCACAAGATCAGAGACGGCTATCAGGATGTAATGCTTACAGGTGGTGCAGAAGGATGTATATGTCCTATGGGTCTCGGAGGATTCACTGTTATGCAGGCACTCAGTACATCTCAGGATCCGAATCGTGCTTCGATTCCTTTCGATGCAGAGAGAAGCGGATTCGTAATGGGAGAGGGTGCAGGTATACTTATTCTTGAGGAACTTGAGCATGCAAAGGCTCGTGGTGCAAAGATCTACGGTGAAGTAGTAGGTTACGGCGCAAGCTGTGATGCTTATCATATCACTGCTCCGGATCCGACAGGTGCAGGTGCTGCAGGTTGTATGAAGATGGCAGTTGAAGATGCAGGTATCAGCACAGATGATATCGATTACATCAATGCACACGGTACATCAACTCATCTTAACGATGCGGGTGAGACGAAGGCTATTAAGACAGTGTTCGGAGATCATGCTTATGAGCTTATGGTAAGTTCAACAAAGTCTATGACAGGACATCTTATGGGAGCCGCTGCCGCTATCGAAGCAATCTTCACTACAATGGCTCTTAAGGACGGATTCGTTCCGGCTACAATAAATTACAAGACTCCGGATCCGGAATGCGATCTTGATATCGTTCCTAATGAAGGCCGCAAGGCAGATATCCGTTACGCTCTTTCAAATGCACTGGGCTTCGGCGGACATAATGCCAGCGTTGTATTTAAGAAATGGGAGGACTAGTATGGAACTGGATTCAAATCAGATCAGAGAGATAATACCTCACAGATTTCCGATGCAGCTTGTAGATAAGATTACCGATTTTGAACCGGGAGTATGGGCAGAGGGTGTGAAATGCGTATCGGTAAATGAGCCGTTCTTCCAGGGACATTTCCCTGAGGCTCATGTAATGCCGGGAGTGCTTATAGTAGAAGCGCTCGCTCAGACAGGTGCGGTTGCCATTCTTTCGGAAGAAGAGAATAAAGGTAAGATAGCATTCTTCGGAGGAATTAAGAACGCAAGATTTAAGAGACAGGTAAAACCCGGAGATGTTTTAAATCTCAGATGCGAGATCATAGAGAGAAAGGGCCCAGTAGGTTTTGGCAAAGCTGTTGCAACTGTTAACGGCAAGGTTGCCTGCCAGGCGGAGATATCGTTTGCAATAGGATAATTCGGAGGTCAGTATGGAACGAAGCGCATTATCAGAGGTGTTTGAGAAGTTCAGAGTTCATTATTACAAGGATGTTTTTAACAGGATTCAGTCAAGAGAACTGAGCCTTACAACTGTTGAAGCTTACTGCGTTGAGACCATTCATTCTCTTGGATGTCCGACGATCAATGAATTTGCCAACTTCATCGGGATATCATCTCCAAATGCAACCTATAAGGTAAACTCGCTTATAAAGAAGGGCTATGTTGAAAAGGTTCAGTCCGCGACGGATAAGAGAGAGTACCATCTTAAAGTAACTGACAGATATTATAAATACTGGAATCTTAGCGAGAAATACTTCAATATCGTAGAGGGGAGAATGAAGGAAGCCCTGACGGATGAGGAGTATGAATTCTTTACAAGGATAATGAAGAAAGTATCCGATGAGCTTATGCCGGAAATGAGTCACTGAATTCCTGATAACGCTCGTTACTTTAACTTGTAATAACAGAATAGATGTGTTAGACTCAACTTGTGTCTAAACGAGATAAAAGGACGTACCCAAATATTTGAATACGTCCTTTTACCATTAGTGAAGGTTAAAAGTATTTATATGATTAAAGAAGATATAATCTTCTTTAACAGGGGGCTTATTTATTATCTATATTATAAAAGCAGCCCTATATCCCATGCTACAATAATTATGTTGTTTGTATCAAATTTATGGTTGATTTTTGACATGATTCGGTAAATTAAAGCGTTATAAGGATTTTGACAAGAAGAGGGGGAATGATATGCCGAAATTTGAGGACGAAATAATAAAGGGAGTTTTTGAGGAAAGGGAGATATCCGCAGACCAGAAACATCCGACATTTGACAGTGAGATGGCATTCTATAATCTGGTTGCCGAAGGAAAAGTAGATAATCTTGAAGAGAGATGGAGCAGATCACCGGCACCGGATGATCGTATAAGAGGAGTTCTTTCGGAGAATCCTATAAGAAATGCCATGTATCACTTTGTATCCATGGTCACAATGATCACAAGAGTATGTATCATTCACGGGCTGGAGCAGGATCTTGCATATAAGCTGAGTGATAATTACATCCAGAGAGCTGATAAACTCGGAAGCACGGCTGAAATTAAGAATATTCAGTATGAGATGGTCACAAAGTTCAACGATCTTATGAGAGACCGTGTAAAGATGTCAGTAAAGTCAAAACAGGTTATACAGTGTATAGATTATATCAATAAGAATCTTCATGGAACGATTACCGTTACAGACCTTGCAAATTATGTAGGGCTTAATGAAACATATCTTTCAAAGATATTTAAAAGAGAGACGGGAGTTACCGTCAGTGCATATGTGCGTAACAAGAAGATAGAAGAGGCGTGCTGGCTGCTTAAGTTTACCGATAAGTCCAGTATAGAGATAGCAACCGATCTGTCATTCTCGTCGCACAGCTATTTTATCAGTGTATTTAAAAAGGTTACCGGTAAGACACCTAAAGAATACAGAAATGTGGAATTCAGGAACAGTAAGAAACTGTAAAGAGACCATAGGTTAGGAGATTGACAAGTGGAAGAAATAGAGGTATCCAGAGAAGAAGCGGAACTTGAAGCGAAAAAGATCATTCGTACCAAGGAATTTACCGAACTGATGACATTTTATAAATGCGCCATTATGGAGGTGGAGACAAAGCTTAACGTTCTCAATCAGGAATTCTCTCTGCAATATGACAGAAATCCTTTCGAATCCATAGAGACAAGACTTAAAGACCCGGTGAGTGCGGTAGAGAAACTTATGAGCCGCGGGATCGAGGTAAGTCTTGAAAATTTCGAAAGAGAGCTTTTCGATGTTGCCGGCATCAGAGTAGTGTGTTCTTTCAAGGAAGATATATATAAGCTGGCAGATCTTCTGGTGGAGCAGGATGATGTGCTCCTCCTTATGAGGAAAGACTATATTAAGAAACCGAAGGACAACGGCTATAGAAGTCTTCATATGATAGTTGATATTCCGATATTCTTATCCAACGGTAAGAAACATATGAAAGTCGAGGTTCAGTTCAGAACCATAGCCATGGACTTCTGGGCATCGGTTGAACATAAATTAAAATATAAAAAAGAAATACAGAATCCGGAAGCTGTTGGCAAGAGGCTGAAGAGATGTGCGGATATCCTCGCGAATATGGACGATGAGATGGAGGATATCAGAAGACGTATCGACAGTGAATTTGTTGATGAATAGTGACTTCTCAGTAGGTTAAGAGAATTACAGAATCATCGTGAAAACTTGTTTTCTAAGATGATTCTGTAATTCTCTTAAACCCTGCGGAGCAGGGGGACATGGACAACATGAAATAACGAGTCTCCGAAGGAGACGGTTAAGTGCGAAGCACTGACGTTATGAATGTTGTTTATGTTACCTACTGAACATGGCATAGATATACGGTTTTCCGGAGGTATAAAGTGAAATTTTTAGGACTTGAGAAAAAAGAACAAGGTGCATATATAACAAGATATGACTTAAGCTATGAAACGGTTGACGGTCAGATAAAAAAGTATGAGATCATAAGCAGGAATCCCGATATAAAAACATTTGAAGAACTTCATGGAGAACGACCCGATGCGGTCGTTCTTATAATGCATAGCATTGATGGTGATAAGATATTACTGAACAGAGAATTCAGAATGGCTGCCGGTATGTGGGTTATAAACTTTCCGGCAGGCCTTATAGATCCTGGGGAAACTGCAGATATTGCTGCGGCCAGAGAACTGATGGAAGAAACCGGACTAAGACTGATAAGTATAGATGACCATATTGGTATGAGTTATAGTGCTGTCGGCTTTTCGAATGAGATGAATGTATGTGTAGTCGGAAAGTGTGAAGGAAACATAAGATTAAGCGATTCTTCATTTGAGGAGATTCATGCTGCGTGGTATACTAGGAAAGAAGTTCGTGAACTGCTTAAAACAGAAAGGTTTGCGGCACGTACACAGGCTTATTGCTATTTGTGGAGCAGGGAAGATTAAGGTTAAAGGAGTAAGCTTATGGGTATCTTAACAAGATTCAAGGATATAATGGCTTCAAATGTGAATGCACTTATTGACAAGTCACGTAATCCTGAAAAAACAATCAACGAATACATGAATCAGCTGAGAAGTGATCTGGGACATGTAAAGGGGGAACTTACGGCGCTTGAGACAGAACGTGACAGAGCGGCGAGAGAGCTTAATGATTGTGAATCTGAGCTCGAGAAATATTCAAGATATGCAGAAAAAGCATCTGCAGACGGAAACACTTCCGATGCAAGGCTTTATGAGCAGAAGAAGGACCGTCTTATGCCGCAGTATGAAACACTGAAGGCAAAGTATGAGGGAACACAGCAGGATACGACAGATCTTTCTGCGATGAGAGATAAACTTACATCGGAACTTGCTTCCTGTGAGCAGAGACTTGCTGCCATCAAGGGAAAACTGGCACAGGTGGATGCGCTTGAACAGGCTACAGCAGCCGAGACGGGTAAGAGAAAGAAAAGCGGCTTTACGGCCGATGATGCATTTAACAGGCTTGAAGATAAGGCTAATGCGAGGTATGACAGGGCTTCTGCAGAGGCAGAGCTTAACAGTGTTGTACCGAGAGACGAACTTACGGATCTTGCAAGCAAGTACGACGAATTATAAAGACTAAATATACGGAAGGTAACAGAATATGTCACAAGGTACCGTTATTCAATACAAGTGTCAGAATTGCGGAGCTGATATGGCGTTTGACGCAAACAGTGGGAAACTTAAGTGTCCGAGCTGCGGAAGAGAGGATGAGATAACCAATATCCAGTCGAACGGCACTTTCAGACCTTCAGAGGATCATGTTCATGTACAGGCAACGACCGGTTCCGAAGATGATATGGTACAGTATCAGTGTCAGAATTGCGGCGCTGTCGTAATCACGAATTCCAATACTTCCGCCACCAGATGCAGCTTCTGTAATGCACCTGTCATCCTTGGAGAGAGGCTTGAGGGCGTTATGAAACCCGATTATGTCATTCCTTTCAAGATAGACAGAACAGAAGCGGATTCGGCTTTCAGAAAATGGACGAGAATGCTCAGATTCGCACCTAAGGATTTCCGTAAGGCCATGAAGGTTAAGAAGGTGGAAGGTCTGTATGCTCCGTTCTGGTTATATGATGTGTGCGGACAGGGAGATGCGGTTGCGGAATGTACGCGTTCGAAGGTCTATCACAGAGGTGATTACAGAATTACCGAAACCTCTCATTATGAGGTATACAGACAGATAGATACAACCTATGAAGGGATTCCGGCAGATGCATCCCTCAGGATGGAAGATCATCTTATGGATCTGATGGAGCCTTTTGATTACAGTAATATGCAGCCTTTTTCAACTCCTTATCTCACCGGATATGTTGCGGAGAATTATGATTATGATGCGGAACAGATGTTTCCGAGGGCTAAGGAAAGAGTGTTCCATTACATGGATGACTATGTAAAGCGGACTATTAACGGCTACAATACAACAGTCATAACGAGAAAGAATTACAGAGCGAACAGAGACAGAACATTTTACTGTCTGTTCCCGATCTGGATGAGCTATGCGACTTATAAAGATAAGGACTATTCCTTCGCAATGAACGGAGAGACCGGTAAGATTGCGGGAAAGCCGCCGATATCGTGGTCTACCGTATTCGGATATATTTTCGGGACGACCTTCGGCGTATTCCTCTTAGTCAGACTTATTATTCTACTGACAGGAGGGCCGTTCCTATGGTAAGATACAGAAGGGTATTCCGCAATACATTTATCATACTGCTGATTGCTTTGGCCACTGTCTTAATAATGACCGGAGCCCGTGTGGTGTACGGTGATTCGGACGGCACCGATAAGGCGGGGGTTCCGGACAGGATTGAAAGTCACGCAGAGGTTTTCGACGCGGAGGGACTTATAACTCCCGGCGAAAAAGCCGAGATAGAAGCAGAGCTTCAGAAATCGTATGATAAATATAACGTAAATGCTTATGTCATTATTACAACAAATATCGGCATGAGCGATGATTATGAAGGATATCTTGAGAGAAAATGGACCTCTCTTCCTGACAGGAATTCGGTAATACTTCTGATAGGCTTTAAATCGGATGACCATGTATATATCATAAGGTCATACGGAGAAGAAAATGCCGAGAAGAAGCTGTCCACAAAGAGACTTCAGAAGATTCAGGATGACATGGAAGCCGATATGAGGCAGTATAATTTTGCTGAGGCAAGTCTTATATACGCAAAGGATGTTTATAAATATCTCGGTAAGTACGATGCGGTATATGACGATGTCCTGTTCCTTAAATGGTGGTTCGATCTTCTCATAATATTTGTCATATGCATGATCATATATGTTTTAAGTGCCATAGGCGCAGGTCAGTCAGATGATGTGACACCGGTTACGTATCTTAACAAGGATAAATCAAAGGTGGTCAACGGATTCGACAGATATATCAGGACTACGGTCAGCCGTGTAAGAATCAATACCGACAGCGGAAGAGGAGGCGGCGGAGGCTTCTCCGGAGGCGGAGGACATTCCAGCGGCGGAAGAGGATTTTAATCATCATTTCAGATGATTACACTGAATACTTTATGTAGTAGATTATATACATACTTGTTTTTACAGGAGGTTAAAAAATGGGATTAAAAGATGTTATCAGCGGACAGCTTCTTAATGTAGTTGAGTGGGAAGAATGGCGTGAGGACATGATCTTCTGGAAGTGGACTAACAGAGAGATCAAGAAGGGTTCCAAGCTTATTATCAGACCGGGACAGGATGCGATATTCCTTAACAACGGAAAGATTGAGGGCGTTTTCACAGATGATGGTGAGTATGATATCGAATCACAGATCATACCTTTCCTTTCAACTCTTAAGGGATTTAAATTCGGTTTCAACAGTGGAATGAGAGCAGAGGTTCTCTTCGTTAATACTAAGGAATTCCTTGTAAATTGGGGTACAAAGGGACCTATAATGCTTCAGACACCTCAGCTTCCTGGTGGAATGCCTGTACGTGCCAACGGTACAGCAAGTATAAGAGTTACCGATTATCAGACTCTTATCGACAAGGTTGCAGGTATCAAGAACGAGTATTATGTAGAGGATATCAGAACAAGGATCATTTCACAGCTTGATCAGCTTCTTATGAAGTGGATCTCCAAGGAAGGTAAGGATATGTTCAACCTTCAGGCAAGTGCTGTGGATATTTCAAGAGGTATCCAGGAAGATCTTGATATGCAGACCAGCAAGGACGGAATTTCCGTAACTGCATTTGCTATCAACAACTTCAATTATCCTGAAGAGATTCAGAAGGCTATTAACAAGAATGCTGCTCAGGCTATGATCGGCGATGTTAATAAATATACACAGGTTGCTATGGCTGATGCTATGGCAGAAGGTAAGCTCGGCGGCGGAAACTCAACCATGGGTAACATGGCAGAGATGATGATGGGAGCTCAGATGGCAAACCAGATGATGGGCAACATGGGCTTCGGTCAGCCGCAGCAGGGATATGGCTATCCACCACAGCAGGGATACGGATATCCTCCACAGGGCGGCTATCCACAGCAGGGATACCCACAGCAGGGTTATCCACAGCAGGCACCAATGCAGCAGGCGGCTCCTCAGATGGCACCGCAGGGTGCAGCACCTGCAGCAGAAGGCGGAGCGGTTCCGAACTTCTGTCCTAACTGCGGATCACCTACAACAGGAGCTAACTTCTGTCCTAACTGTGGAGCTAAGCTTGTATAATAAGGTATGGTAACAGAATAACGAATCAAAATTGTTTTATGATGCGCGACTGCTTTTTTTGCGGCCGCGCATTTTTTCTTTACTGTGGTTGCACAAATTTTCTCCTTTACTGTTGACATAGGTATAGGGTGGTGGTATAACAATATCAGAACAATTAGCACTCATCACATGAGAGTGCTAACAAAACGGTTTTTGAGTGAAGGAGGGATGATTATGGATATGGAGAATTATACAAAGAAGTCCATGGAGGCTTTGAAAGAAGCTGAGAAAGCGGCCTTCGAGTACAACAATCAGGAACTTGCGTCGGAGCATCTGTTGTATGGTCTCCTTACTGTAGATGACAGCCTGATTGCAAAGCTATTGGAAAATCAGGGCGTGAATAAAGATCTTATTATAAGCGATACTGACAGGATTATAGCCGCAAGGCCACGTGTTTCGGGTTCGGATGTTAAGGTTTATATGAGCCAGGAACTTAGCCGTGTCATAATGGCTGCGGAGGACGAGGCGAAGAAGATGGGGGATGCATATCTTTCAGTAGAACATATGTTCCTCGGACTTCTGGATAAAGGCGGTGACAAGGTACGGGAGCTTTTCAGAAAATACTCTGTAACAAGAGAAAGCTTCCTCAGAACTCTTATGGCAGTAAGAGGTAACAAGAAGGTTGAGTCGGATAATCCGGAGGATACGTATGACGCTCTCGGTAAATTCGGTTATAACCTTGTAGAGCGTGCAAGAGAGCAGAAACTTGACCCGGTTATAGGAAGAGATAATGAGATAAGAAATATCATAAGAATACTTTCAAGAAAGACGAAGAATAATCCTTGTCTAATCGGTGATCCGGGTGTCGGTAAGACAGCTGCGATAGAAGGATTGGCACAGAGAATAGTTAAGGGTGATGTTCCGGATTCACTTAAGGATAAGGAAATCTTCGCACTCGATATGGGTTCTCTCATTGCGGGTGCAAAGTACAGGGGTGAATTTGAGGAGCGACTTAAAGCAGTTCTTGATGAAGTTAAGAAATCGGAAGGAAAGATAATCCTTTTCATAGATGAGATACATACTATCGTCGGCGCGGGAAAAACCGATGGTTCACTGGATGCCGGAAATATGCTGAAGCCTATGCTGGCCAGAGGAGAACTTCACTGTATAGGCGCAACAACTGTAGATGAATACAGAAAATATATCGAGAAGGATAAGGCGCTCGAGAGAAGATTCCAGCCTGTTACCGTGGCTGAGCCTACTCTTGAAGATACAATATCTATACTGAGAGGTATCAAGAACAGATATGAAGTATTCCACGGCGTTAAGATCAGTGACGGAGCTCTCGTTGCGGCAGCGACTCTTTCCGACAGATATATAACAGACAGATTTCTTCCTGATAAGGCTATAGACCTTGTGGATGAAGCCTGTGCCATGATAAAGACAGAACTTAACTCCATGCCTGCGGAGCTTGATGAGATATCGCGTAAGATCATGCAGCTTGAGATAGAACATGCGGCTCTTAAGAATGAAAACGATCATCTGTCTCAGGAGCGACTTGCGGCTCTGACCAAGGAACTGGCAGAACTTCATGATAAAGCAAATGAGATGAAGGCTGTATGGGAAAATGAGAAGAAGCAGGTGGACAGAGTCCATGACCTCAGAAAAGAGATTGAAGAGGTTAAGGATGAAATCCAGATGGCGCAGAGAAAATACGACCTGAATAAAGCTGCAGAGCTTCAGTACGGAAGGCTTCCTCAGCTTACCAAGGAACTTGAAGAACTCGAGGAAAGTGTATCGGATCAGGACAGACGTCTTATCCGTGAGACGGTTACAGAAGAAGAGATAGCAAAGATCATATCGAAGTGGACGGGAATTCCTGTTGCAAAGCTGAATGAAACAGAGAGAAACAAGACTCTTCATCTGGCCGAACAGCTCCATAAGAGAGTTATAGGACAGGATAATGCGGTTGAACTTGTAAGTGATGCGATCATCCGTTCTAAGGCGGGAATCAAGGACCCGACGAAGCCTATCGGATCGTTCCTGTTCCTGGGACCTACAGGTGTCGGTAAGACCGAACTTGCAAAGACTCTTGCGGAAGCTCTCTTCGATAACGAGAACAATATAGTACGTATTGATATGAGCGAATATATGGAGAAGCATTCGGTATCCAGACTTATCGGAGCGCCTCCGGGATATGTAGGTTATGATGAGGGAGGTCAGCTGACAGATGCAGTAAGAAGAAGTCCTTACTCGGTAGTACTCTTTGATGAGGTGGAGAAAGCTCATCCGGATGTTTTCAACATCATGCTTCAGATACTGGATGACGGACGTATCACAGATTCAAAGGGTAATCTTGTAGATTTTAAGAATACGATACTTATCATGACATCCAACATAGGTTCGGAATTTCTGCTTGAAGGAATAGATGATGAAGGAAATATAAAAGATGACGCGTCCGCTAAGGTTGAAGATATGCTGAAACTGCATTTCAGACCGGAATTCCTTAACAGACTTGATGAGATAATCATGTTCAAGCCTCTTACAAGAGAAAATATTTCCGGTATTGTCGAGCTTCTTATGAAGGATATGAACAGACGTGTTGCGGACAGGAATCTCACGATCGAACTTACGGAAGCAGGTAAGAGCCTTGTGACAGAACAGGGTTATGATCCTGTATATGGTGCAAGACCGCTTAAGAGATATCTTCAGAAGAATGTTGAAACCCTTGTTGCAAGGCTTATTCTAAGCAATACGCTTAATTCGGGAGATACCGTTCTGATAGATGCCGAGAACGGCAAGCTGACATGCAGGAAAAAGTAAGTGGATTTTAAGTTGAAAAAGAGCGTTAAACAATGTAAACTAAAGGGTGGTTGAGACTCTCTCAACCACCCGATTTTTTTGTGATTTAATGAGGTGAAAAGATGAAAAGGTATTTCCAGAAGGATATTGAAACTGCTCCGGTTGATTGGATCAAGTCGCTGCAGAAAGAGAAACTTATTAAGCAGGTAAAGTATGTCTATGATAACAACAAGTATTATCACAGGCTTATGGACGAAAAGGGTGTAACGCCTGATGACATCAAAGAGCTCAGCGACATTTCCAAGCTTCCGTTCCTTACAAAGAACGATCTCAGAGAAGCATATCCTTACGGACTTCTTTCAGCTCCTCTTAAGGACTGCGTACGTATTCAGTCTACGAGCGGAACAACAGGAAGAAGAGTAGTTGCATTTTATACACAGCATGATATAGATCTTTGGGAAGAGTGCTGCGCAAGAGCAATCGTTGCAGCAGGCGGAACGGACGAAGATGTAGTTCAGGTATGTTACGGATACGGACTTTTCACAGGTGGTCCGGGACTTCACGGCGGTTCCCACAAGGTAGGAAGTCTTACGATCCCTATGTCATCGGGAAATACTGACAGACAGATACAGTTTATGAGAGATCTCGGTTCAACCATTCTCTGCTGTACTCCGTCCTATGCTGCATATATAGGTGAGAGACTTCGCGAGATGGGATGCACACATGATGATATCAGACTTAAGGCAGGTATCTTCGGCGCTGAGCCATGGACAGAGGAAATGCGCCGTGATATCGAAGCAAAGCTCGGTATCAAGGCTTATGATATTTACGGACTTACAGAGATTTCAGGACCGGGTGTATCCTTCGAATGTGAAGAACAGAACGGAATGCATATCAACGAGGATCATTTCCTTGCTGAGATCATCGATCCTGACACAGGTGAAGTTCTTCCGGAAGGTGAGGAAGGCGAGCTTGTATTTACAAGTCTTGATAAGGAAGCATTCCCGCTTCTCAGATACAGAACCCGTGATCTTACGGTTCTCACAAGAGAGAAGTGCTCATGCGGACGTACACATATTAAGATGATGAAGCCTAAGGGACGTTCGGATGATATGCTGATCATCAGAGGTGTAAATGTATTCCCTTCACAGATAGAGACAGTTCTTCTCAAGGAAGGTTACACACCTAACTATGAAATCCATGTAGACAGAATCGCAAATGAGGATACATTTGATATAAATGTTGAGCTTTCCGAGGAGCAGTTCAGACAGATCAAGGATAATGATGAAGCTGCCAAGAAAGCACTTACGGGAGCCATGGTCAAGATGCTCGGTATCAGACCTAAGATTCACCTTCTTGCACCGAAGTCGATCACAAGAAGTGAAGGTAAGGCAGTAAGAGTTATCGATAAGAGAAAGCTTCACGACTGATAATCGATTTAATGGAAAGTGACTTTAGATATTTGCTCGAATTTATTTGGGGTATGGAATCAGGAACAAACAGGGGTTAAAAGAAAGCTTATGATGAGGAGAAAAGAACTTCTTACAATACTGGACAATCTGAATTACAGATTAGTCTTTGCGGTGCTTGCAGGTTATCTTGTCATAGCGGCCATAATTATCGGGATTTTTGACGGAAAGGTCGGAAAAACCGAAAAGGAGAAGGAAGTTGTTGCTACACCGATGGATGCTGTGACGGAAGAACCAACTACGGAAGAAAACGACGGCATCTACCGCCCGAAGGAAGGATATGATCTTTCTTCGGATGAAAAGAGCACACCGAATATCCTGCTTCTTCAGACAGATCCGAGATGGAATGACGCACCTTACGGTTCAACCGGAACGGTAGGACAGTACGGAAGCGGACCGACCAGCCTTTCGATGGCGGTCATATATCTGAGACAGGACTATACGGCGACACCTCCGAGAGTTGCAAAGTACAGTGCCGATGCGGGCTACTATATGGACGGCGCCGGAACGTCTTACTTTCTTATGACAGACGGATGTGAGCATTACGGACTGAACTGTGAGTGGCTGGCAACGGATAATGAGGAGAGACTTAAGGCATCTCTTGATCAGGGATGCGTACTTATAATAAGTGTAAAGGAAAATGCATTCGGTGATAATCCTACAGATCAGTATGCTGTAGTTTACGGATATGATGATGAAGGTTTCTTTATCAATGATCCTATCAGTGAAAATCACAGCAGCCTGAAGTGGAGCTTTGAGAAGCTTGAAGGAAATATGATGGCGGTATTCTGTATGAGCCGCGATCCGAATTTCAGTTCACCGACGGATGCATCGGGAGAGTAGAATGCTGCTCTTAACAGGTAGACAATCAAAGTTAACAGATGAATATACTCAGAACCGGATCGGTATTCCCGGTCTGGTTCTTATGGAGAGGGCGGCGCTTAAGGTCGCAGAACATGTGGAGCATCTGATTCGAACGGGAAACAGTCCGTCCGGGTCGGATGCTGTTCTTGCTGTAGCGGGCATGGGCAATAATGGTGCCGATGCGGTTGCGGCTGCCAGGATTCTCGTATGTCACGGTATACATGCTGAAGTGATCCTCGTGGGTGATCCGGAGAAAATGACGGAATCGATGGAGACTCAGCTGCGTATAGCAAATGAGATAGGCATAAATGTGGAAATGACATCACCCGATAATGCGGCGTCTTGTTTGTATGCGTATAAGAAAAAGCATTTCGGGTATCTGTTGGACGGTATATTCGGAGTCGGACTTGCCAGGGAAGTGAGTGGCGGATATAAGAATCTTATAGCTGCCATGAATGACAGATTATACTCGGATGATATATATAAGATAGCAGTCGATGTCCCGTCGGGAATAGACAGTGATACGGGGCGTATTCTGGGATGTGCGGTAAGATGCGACGATACGGTTACTTTCGGAACCATGAAATACGGTCTTACCGTTGACAGCGGACGTGAGTATGCTGGCAGGATATTTACCGAAGATATAGGACTTGTGATCCCGCCATCTCTTGAATCTTTTGAATCGGAGGAAACATGCTACAGATGCCTTGAAGAAAAGGACCTGACGGGGCTTCTTCCTTACAGGGATCCGGCTTCCAATAAGGGTACATACGGCAAAATCCTTATAATCGCCGGAAATGATGATATCTACGGAGCTGCTTATCTTTCTGCTGCTGCGGCTTACGGTACGGGTGCGGGACTTGTAAAAGTTTTTACTTCCGAGAAAAACAGGGATAATCTGATGAGAATGCTGCCCGAAGCCATGGTAAGTACATTTACGAAGGATGATTTTGGGGATGCGGGTATACAAAGGCTTCGCGAAGATATTGCATGGGCAGATGTTATAGTATGCGGTCCGGGACTCGGAACAGGTGAAAATGCTGTAAAGATACTGAAGGAAACGGTATCGGCGGATATTTCCGGTTCAAAAAGAGGAAAGACTCTTATACTCGATGCGGATGCAATAAATATAGCGGCTTCCGAAAGAGAGCTTCTTGGAGAAGCGAGTCTAAAATTTAAGGGCAGGGTTGTGATAACTCCTCATATGCTTGAAATGTCCAGAATTTCGGGAGAAGATATAGACAGCATAAGGGAAAACAGAGGCCTCGCGGCAAAGAGACTTGCCGAGGAATATAACATAGCGGTTGTATTAAAAGATGCAAGAACCCATATGGCTGTATGGGACTGCAGCGAGATATTTGTAAATATGTCAGGTAATCCGGGAATGTCTAAGGGCGGATCCGGAGATGTGCTTACAGGCATAATAGCGGCATTTCTTGCACAGTGGCGTTATGTATTTGATGAGAATGACATTACGGAATATGAATCGGATACGGCAAAGTATCATTTCCTTAAAGTCATAGCCGGTGCGGTATATCTGCACGGACTTGCCGGGGACAAGGCGGCTGCTGTAAAGGGGCAGTACGGTATGATGGCCGGCGATATAATAGATGCGATAAAAGAGGTAATGTGAGATGGAATCCGGAAGACGAGTTGAAGCGGATATAGATCTTGATGCGGTAGAATATAATATAAGACTTATACAGGGGATGAACCCTCCTGAGAGAAAGACTTTACTGGTGATAAAAGCGGATGCATACGGACACGGAGCTGTTACATTTGCGGAAGAGTTTGCGGATTTAGCGGACTTTTACGGGGTTGCCGGGATCGATGAGGCGGTCGAACTAAGGAACGCAGGGGTTGATAAGCCTATTCTTATACTGGGATTTACTGACAGAAGTCATTACTCCGAACTGGTAAAACTTGATATACGACCGGCTATATATACATATTCGGACGCGGAGGAGCTTTCGCGTGTGGCAGAGAAACTCGGCAAAAAGGCCCAAATCCATATCAAAGTAGATACGGGTATGTCAAGGATCGGATTCAGCGCGGATGAGGCAGGACTTGCCGAAGCAGTGAAGATATTAGACCTTCCGGGAATAGAGACAGAAGGAATATTCTCGCATTTCGCGAAAGCGGATGAGATTGATAAGACTCCCGCTATAGAGCAGAGAGAAAAAATGAGATACTTCATATCGGGAATGGAAGCGGCAGGTGCAAAATTTAAAGTGAAGCATCTGGATAACAGCGCCGGAGCCATGGAGCTCCACAGTGAAGGGTTTGACATGATGAGGCTCGGCATTGTAATATATGGTCTATATCCGTCTCCGGAAGTCGACAGGAGTGTTGTGATAAAACCTGCGATGACCTTTAAATCAAAGGTTGTTCACGTTAAGACCGTTCCGGAGGGACGTGGAGTAAGTTACGGATGGACATATAAGACGGATAAGGAAACAAAGATTGCCACCGTGTCAGCGGGATATGCCGATGGATATCCGAGATCCCAGTCGGGAATCGGAGAGGTTCTCATACACGGACGCCGTGTGAAGATACTCGGAAGAGTCTGTATGGATCAGTTTATGGTGGACGTCACGGATATAGATGATGTAAGAGTCGGCGATGAAGTTGTGCTTTTCGGTCGCCAGGGCGATGAGGAGATAACGGTGGAAGAAGTTGCAGAACCTGCAAACAGCTTTAACTATGAGCTGGTATGTAACATTTCCCGAAGGGTTCCGAGAGTATATCTGAGAGACGGAAAAGAGATCAAGACGGTAAATTATCTGAGGTAAACCGAACAGACTGTATTACGGGTAGGAGTCATATGTTTAAGAAGAAAGAAGACACGGTGGAGGAGGAAATCCTCTCCATGGTCGAGGAAGGTCACGAACAGGGCGTCATTCATGAAGATGAGGCTGAGATGATCTCGAACATTCTGGATTTTAATGATAAGAAAGTCCGGGATATCATGACCAGCAGAAACAGAATATTTGCGGTTGAGAAATCGAAAAGGGTCGGAGAATGTCTTGAAGAATGCCTGCAGAGCGGCTATTCGAGATATCCGGTTTACGAGGAAGATGTCGATAATATAATCGGAGTGCTGCATTTAAAGGATATGGTTGAAGCATATCTAAAGAGCAATGCAATCACAGTTTCTTCCATAATCGATAAGCCGATGTTTGTACATCCTACATATGATATATCGAAGCTTCTGAAGAAGATGCAGACCGAGAAAACTCATATGGCGATCGTTGTGGACGAATACGGACAGACAGACGGGCTGGTAACCCTTGAAGATATAATCGAAGAAATTGTCGGAAATATCCAGGATGAGCATGATAATGAAGAGAAAGAAGCAAGACGTACACAGGATGACGGTTACATTGTGGACGGACTTATCTCTCTCAATGACCTTGAAGATCTGTATGACGATCTGGAATTTCCGGAAAGCGATATTGAAACTTTGAACGGATTTATGTTATATAAATATGGTCATCTGCCTGAGGATGATCAGCAGAATATCAAGATTGATTACGGAGGCTATACTTTTGAAACCTTAGAGATCAAAGATAGAATAATCCAATCAGTCAAGATAAAGAAAACGGAGGAATAAAGTAATGTCAGGACATTCAAAATTTGCAAACATCAGAGCTAAGAAGGAGAAGAACGATGCCGCTAAGGGTAAGGCATTTACAGTCATCGGACGTGAGATTGCCGTAGCTGTTAAGGAAGGCGGTCCTAATCCGGACAGCAACGCCAAGCTTCGTGATGTTATCGCAAAGGCAAAGGCAAACAACATGCCTAACGATACTATCGAAAGAGGTATCAAGAAGGCAGCAGGTAACCTTGAGAGCGTAAACTATGTTTACAATACATATGAGGGATACGGACCTGCCGGAACAGCTATTATCGTTAAGACACTTACAGACAATAAGAACAGAACAGCAGCAAATGTAAGAAGTGCCTTCACAAAGGGCGGCGGAAATGTAGGAACTACAGGCTGCGTATCATATATGTTTGACGAGAAGGGACAGATCATCATCGATAAGGAAGAGTGCGATATGGAAGCAGACGATCTTATGATGATCGCTCTTGATGCAGGTGCTGAAGATTTTTCAGAGGAAGAAGATTCATTTGAAATCATCACAGCTCCGGATGCATGCTCAGCAGTACGTGAAGAGCTTGAGAAGCAGGGAATCGCAATGGTATCTGCCGAAGTTACAATGATACCTCAGAACTATGTTACTGTTTCGGACGAAGAAGATCTTAAGAAGCTCCAGAGAATCCTTGATCTTCTTGATGAAGATGATGATGTACAGGATGTTTATACAAACTGTGACAACATTGATTAATATGAGACTGTTCAGTGGGAAATTAAGATAATTTTTAATGCCCTGCTGAACAGTTTTGTGGTAAAATAAGAATGTAATTCGAAAAAGAGAAGGGGGACGGCTTATGGATAAAAAGTTTGTGATTACAATAGCAAGACAACACTATACCGGTGGACTGAAGATAGGTAAGCTTCTGGCCGAAGAACTCGGTGTTCACTGCTATGACAGTGAGCTGTTCACCCTTGTTTCATCAGATGATGATAAAGAGACCAGAGCGGCACATGATCAGCGTCTGAAAGGTACGGGACTGTATGATGTTTCCGATGAGTCAAACATTTTTGATTATCAGTCTCAGATCATAAGAGATATAGCCGACAGAGAGTCCTGCATTATAGTAGGGAGATGTTCGAACTTTATCTTAAGAGACAGGCCTGATACGATCAGCGTCTTTATACATGCGCCGGAGAAGTTCCGCATAAAGAGAGCGTCATCGGTTCATTATATGTCTGATTCTGAACTTGCGGCATATCTTAAGAAGGCGGATGATAAGAAAGCTGAGTATTACGAGTATCATACCGGATATAAGTGGTATGATGTTACTCAGTACGATCTGTCGGTGGATTGCGAGAAGTTCGGCATCCGCGGATGTGTTGATTACATCAAAAAGTATACGGAAATGAGATTTTCATAGATCAGGAGGCTACGCCTATGAAGAAGATTGCTTATATTGCTTCGGAATGTGTACCGTTTATTAAAACAGGCGGTCTTGCGGATGTTGTCGGTACGTTGCCGAAGAAGTTCGACAGATCAAAGTATGATGTAAGAATCATTATGCCGAACTATATGTGCCTGCCTGCAAAGTTCAAGAATAATATGAAGTATATAACGCATTTTCATATGGACATCGGCTGGAAGCAGCAGTATGTAGGTGTTATGTACATGGAATACGAAGGCGTTCCGGTTTATTTCATTGATAATGAATATTATTTTAACGGATTTAATATATATGGTGATGTTAAGTGGGATATAGAAAAGTTCTGCTATTTCTGTAAAGCGGCACTTTCCATACTTCCGGGAATCGGATTCAGACCGGACATCGTGCACTGTCATGACTGGCAGTCGGGACTTGTACCGGTTTATCTTAAAACCTTGTTTGCGGGTAATCCGTTCTATCAGGGAATCAAGTCCGTTATGACTATTCATAATCTCCAGTTTCAGGGAAGATGGGATATCAAGACTGTTCAGGAGTATTCAGGACTTCCGAATGAGCTTTTCACACCTGATAAGCTGGAAATGAATAAGGACGCAAGCATGCTTAAGGGCGGCCTTTGTTACGCCGATAAGATCACAACTGTTTCAAACACTTATGCGCATGAGATTCAGACACCTTACTACGGCGAAGGGCTTGACGGCCTGCTTCGGGCTCGCTGGCAGTCGTTGTGGGGAATCGTGAACGGAATCGATTACGATACCTATAATCCGAAAACTGATTCGGCGCTTGAGGCGAAGTATGATCTCAGAAATTTCAAGAAGAACAGATTGAAGAACAAGCTCGCACTTCAGAAAAAACTCGGACTTCCGGAAGATCCGAACGCATATCTTATGGGTATTGTATCCAGGCTTACGGATCAGAAGGGACTTGATATAATTGACAGAGCCATGAATGATATGATGACTGACGGCACTCAGCTTGTTGTGCTCGGTACGGGTGACAGACGATATGAGGATATGTTCAGATATTATCAGGGCATTCATCCGGCTAAGGTGTCGGCGAACATTTACTTCAGCGACGAATTGTCACATCAGATTTACGGAGGATGTGACAGCATACTTGTTCCATCGCGATTTGAGCCTTGCGGACTTACACAGCTTATGGCACTCAGATATGGTGCGCTGCCGATAGTACGCGAAACGGGAGGACTTAAGGATACGGTTATTCCGTATAATGAGTTTGAAGGAACGGGAACGGGATTCTCGTTTGCAAATTATGATTCCAGAGACCTGCTTAATACTATCAATTATTCGAAGAGAGCATTCTTTGATGATAAGGATGCGTGGACAGCTATGCAGAAGAGAGCCATGCAGCAGGATTACAGCTGGGATACATCAGCTAAGATCTATGAGCAGCTGTATGATGAACTGTAAATAGTCTGTTATGATATGCATGTGATATGTATATAGAATTTAGGCAGAAGAGATAAGATTTAAACATTTATTATAATGAAAGCCCCCGACAGGTACAAAATGTCGGGGGTTTATATTAGGGATAGAATTATGGCATTTGATGGATATACGATAAGTGGAATAGTGAAGGAACTGCGGCGCAGGGCGATAGGCGGAAGGATCAACAAGATTCAGCAGACTGAGGCGGATGAGATAGATCTTGTCATAAAGAATGGCAAGGAGAATAATCTTAAGCTGATGATATCTGTAAATCCGAGCCTGCCTCTTGTCTATCTTACAGACAGTTTTAAGCCTGCTCCGATGACAGCGCCGAACTTCTGTATGCTTCTCAGAAAACATATCGGAAGCGGAAGAGTTCTGGATATAGTTCAGCCCGGGTTTGACAGAATAATAGACTTCGTGTTTGAACATCTCGATGAAATGGGAGATGTGCGTCATAAGCATCTTATCGTTGAACTTATGGGAAGACACAGCAATATCATATTTACGGATGAATCGGGAAAGATACTCGACTCGATAAAGAGAGTGCCGCTTGATGTGAGCAGCGTGCGTCAGGTCCTTCCGGGAATGCAGTATGAGGCACCGCATGCGGAAGGAAAGGTAGATCCGAGAAAAATAACACAGGATTGTTTTACAACGGAGCTTCTTGGGACACCGGGGATGGTTGCGAAAGTTATCAGTAACGGATTGAACGGTATTGCCTATGTCACAGCGAATGAGATATGTGAGAGAGCGGGTACGGACGGCGGAACAAGTACATCGGAACTTCGGGACAGCGATAAAGAGATGTTGTGGAAGGCGTTTCAGGAGGTGATGAGTTATGCTGCCGAAGAGACCGGACCGGGTGCGGTGCAGGAAAATCTGTCAGATGGAAAAACAGGAGACGGACCTTGCATCTATATGGAAGCCGATACTCCGAAGGATTATAGTATAGTTCCATTTAAAGTATACAGTAATCTCACGGCGGTTGAATGTGACTCTGTTTCGGAGATGCTCCGCAGTTTCTATCAGATGAAGAATGACCGTGTGCGGGTGAATCAAAAGACATCCGAGCTTAAGCATATAGTCGGAACGGCTATAGAACGTACGGCAAAGAAACTTGACCTGCAGAGGAATCAGATGAAAGATACTGAAGACAGAGATAAGTATAAAGTTTACGGAGAACTTCTTAATACTTACGGATATTCACTCGGACCGGATGAAAGGGAGCTGAAATGCATTAATTATTATGATGGTAAAGAGATAAGAATCCCTATTCCGGAAGGACTGGATGCACGTGAAGCGAGTCAGAAATACTTTGATAAATATAATAAGAAAAAGAGGACGGCGGCAGCGCTCGAAACGCAGCTTGTTGAGTCTGAAAATGAACTGGAATATCTTAAGAGTGTTCAGCTCTCCCTCGGGATTGCGACAGATGAAAATGATATAAAAGAGATCAGAAGAGAACTTATCGATTCGGGATTCCTGAGAGGAAGTGCTGCGGAAAGAGTTAAGAACGGTGCCGGAAGAGCGGGTTCCGGGAAAAAAGGAAAAGGTAAATCCGGCAGCGCCAAAAACGGCTCAAAAGGTATAAAGAATAGTGAGAAAGGTAAGCCGCTTCATTATGTATCATCTGACGGATATGACATATTTGTGGGAAAGAACAATACACAGAACGATGAGCTTACATTTCATATGGCTTCCGCAAATGATATGTGGTTCCATGCCAAGAAGGCTCCGGGATCTCATGTGATCGTAAGAAGAAACAGGGAGGAAGAACTTCCGGATGCTACATATCTTGAAGCGGCAAGACTGGCTGCATATTATTCGTCGGTAGAAAGTGATAAAGTGGAGATAGATTATACCGAAAGAAAGAATCTGAAGAAACCGCCTGCTTCAAATCCCGGATATGTTATATATCATACGAATTACTCCATGATGGCAGAGAAGAAGATAGATGATATCAGGGAAGCTGAAAGTTAAACGACTGTATGTCGGTGAGAAAACCGTGAAAATATATAATCGGATCTGAATGATCCTAATACTAAGGTGAGACAAATGATAAATATAGTACTGCATGAACCGGAGATACCTTATAATACCGGAAATATAGGAAGAACCTGTGAACTTACCGGGGCAAGACTCCATCTTATCAGACCTTTCGGCTTTATACTTAACGATAAGATGATCAAGAGAGCCGGAATGGACTACTGGGACAGGGTAGATGT
>DEFA01000016.1:60163-98404 GCA_002350525.1 Lachnospiraceae bacterium UBA2864
ATTCAACGGAAGATTTCTACAGATATTTCGAAGAAGAAGCTTCGAAAATGACCGAAAGACCGAAGATTTTTTATGCAACGACCAAGGCGTCTCACAGGCATACGGATGTTACATATCGGGACGGAGACTATATCATGTTCGGAAAGGAGAGCGCAGGAATTCCGGAGGATATATTGTTTAAGCATCCGGAGGAGTGTATAAGAATCCCCATGAGAGATGAAGGGCGTTCACTGAACCTTTCAAACAGTGCGGCCATAATCCTTTATGAGGCTCTCCGTCAGACTGATTATCCGGGGCTAAGGTAGTATTCATAGGCCTCGTGTAAGCTTTGTGATTTCACCGGAGAAAATCATAAAATTATCACAAATGAGGAATATTTTCTGTTGACAGTGTTCGGATATTTTATTACAATAGACCTATAAAAGTTAACGGGAATTAAATATTTAGGCAAAGCAGTGGAAACGCTGTGACGCAAAGCTATAGGGCCTTTAATATGGCAGCCAGTTGCGATTATGAGTAAACAAGGTGCTTTGTCTATATATTATAAGACAAGCGCCTTTTTTGTTTTACTTTTATAGGAAACTACGTTTCATTCAAAGCAAAAACGCTCCGCTAAGGATGTGTTTTTCCCCTCAATCAGGGTTTATGGTTTATGATACAGTATTCAGAGATTGAAGGTGAGAGAGCACTCTCTGAATTTGATGTGCACCTCAGGGATGCACCTTGAGGTGCATATAAAACCGTAATTATACTCTAAAGACTAAAGGAGTGATATTATGAAGAGAAAGATGATAAGTGATAATGCAGGTTTCTCTCTTGTTGAGCTGATCATAGTAATAGCAATCATGGCTGTTTTGGCTGCTGCTATAGCTCCGGCAATTATAAGATATATTGTAAAGGCGAGAAAGGCTGTGGATATAGCGAACGCTGAGGCGATAGGAAGCTCTCTTAATGCGGCAATAACATCAGATGAGGAGTTGTATGATTATGTCTCGGCAGGAGCAAAAGAATGTGATCCGAGAGTGCCCAGTAAGAAGTATCGTATCCTCGGATACAGCAGCGTCAGTACAACCAATAACGGCAGAAAGTATAATTACTCATTCCATACACCTCGTAACCTCGTTGGAACTGTGACAACACAGGGAGCGGTTGACAAGTTCACAGAGCTCATGACAAAAGAGGTTGGAATGGAGCTGGTAAAACTTCACTTCGGAGATTTTACGATCCTGGATCAATGGTGTGTATGTTGTGACGAAGAAGGAAACTTATGTGTTTTTGTTACATCGGGACTGAACGGTTGGCAATACTTTGTCCATGAAAACAGAACGGTAAGTGGAAATGGAGGCACAAGAAATGCATATATGTTATGGCCGTCTGTTGATGAGAGATATAATGAGCTAAACAGTGTTAGTGCAGCTCTTCCATAAATAATTCAATTTAATCTTCTAACCTGAAACAGCAGCTTCGGCTGCTGTTTTTTTCACCCCTTGAATTAAAACTTAAAATATATTACAATAAGCTGTACGCGTTCTGAAAGAAGTATATAAGTATCAGAAGTGTACGTATCAAGATCATTTAGAGGAAGGGATACAGCCTTCGCTAAAAGTTAGGGGATTACAAAATGGTTTGCAGTATGACAGGCTTCGGAAGAAGCGAATATCTTGATGATGAGAAAAAGATCATCATAGAGATCAAGTCGGTTAATCACAGATACTGTGATATAAGTGTAAAGCTTCCGCGTACCATCAGCAGATTTGAACCGGAGATAAGAAAAAGACTTAAACTCTATGCCGAGCGCGGAAAGATAGATGTATTTATCACCTATCAGAATCTTAAGACAAGTGAAACGGTAAAGTATAATAAAGAAATCGCCGGTGAGTATATGAATTATCTCAGACAGATCGGTGAGGATTTCGGACTGGAGGAGGATTTCAAGCCTACAGTGATCGCAAGATTCCCTGATGTTTTCTCTCTTGAAGAAAACTACAGTGCCGAAGATGAAGAGTATACGGACATTCAGAAAGTTCTGGATGAGGCAGGTGAAATGTTCCTCGAGTCAAGACAGAAGGAAGGTGAGAATCTTGCCAAAGATCTTCTTGATAAAATGGATGAGATTGAAGAGCTTGTTAACAGAATAGAGGAACTGGCGCCTCAGATAGTTGAAGAGTACAGAGAAAAGCTTACGGCAAAAGTTCAGGATATCCTTGAAAACAGAGACATTGATGAGGCACGTATAGTACAGGAAGTTGTAATATATGCCGACAGAGTGGCTGTGGATGAAGAGCTTGTAAGACTGCACAGTCATATTCAGGCTGTAAGGGATATTCTTTCGGAAGATAAAGCAGTAGGAAGAAAGCTTGATTTCATAGTTCAGGAAATGAACCGTGAAGCAAACACAACTCTTTCCAAGTCTGATACCAAAGAAGTTACGGATATCGGAATCGATCTTAAGACTCTTATAGAAAAAGTCAGAGAACAGGTTCAGAACCTTGAGTGATGTTTAAGGAGGCGGCCTATGAGTAAAGGAAAACTTGTAGTTATTTCGGGATTTTCAGGTGCGGGCAAAGGAACGATAGTAAAACAGCTTATTGAAAGATACGGCTACAGTCTGTCTGTTTCGGCTACCACAAGAGCACCGAGAGAAGGCGAAGTAGACGGCAAAGATTATTATTTTAAAACCACTGACGAATTCTTAAGTCTGGTTGATTATAACGGACTCATAGAGTGGACGAAGTATGTGGATAATTATTACGGAACACCGAGAAAGTTTGTTGAAGAAGAGCTTTCTGCCGGAAAGACCGTGATTCTTGAAATAGAAGTAAAGGGAGCTGCGAATATTAAAGAGCAGTATCCGGATGCGGTACTTCTTTTCCTTACAACGAAGGATGTGGATACATTACGTGCAAGACTTCGTAAAAGAGGAACGGAGACCGATGAAGTTATAGAAAAACGTATCAAGCGTGCGGCTGAAGAGTCGGAGCTTATGGACAATTATGATTACATAGTTGTCAACGATGAACTCGAAGAATGCATAGATACGGTACATTCTATTATCATCAGTGACTCATACAAAACCGAAAACATGGCTGAATTTATAAAAAGTATTCAGACCGATCTTTCGGATGAGTAGATAGATTTTATTCAGTAGATATAACCCAAACCACAGGGTTCATATAGAAGGAGGAAGAAATATGATACATCCGTCTTATTCAGACCTTATGGCAGTCGCTAATACAGGTGTTGAGCCTGGCGAACAGCCGGTTGTTCAGAGTCGTTATTCTATTGTGCTTGCTACAGCAAAGAGAGCAAGACAGATAGTTAAAGGTTCTGAGCCGCTTGTTGATGACATAGCTGGAAAGAAGCCGCTTTCCATAGCAGTTGAAGAGCTTTATGAAGGCAAGATAAAGATTGTCGGAGACGAATAATCCTGAGTGATTACAAGGCGTGCTCGAGCAGAGCACGCCTTGTAATCGTTTATGAAATTTTATCGTGGTAAAGCCTCTTGGTAAAAGAAGAAGGGATACAAAATGAGATTAAGTGAATTGACAGATTCCCTGAAGGTGAGTATTCAGGGAAATCCGGAGCATGATATAAAAGCTATTACCAATGATTCGAGAAAGGTTACCGAAGGCAGCCTTTATTTTGCCATTCCCGGAGCAAAAGTTGACGGAGCTACGTTTATTCCGGGAGCAATAAGAGACGGAGCGAAAGCTGTCGTAACCGAGTGGCAGGAAGACAGAATAATGTCAGAACTCGGACTGACTGAAGAGAGTGCGGAAGGCGTTACATTTATACATACTGATAATGCACGTCTTGCCATGGGTATCATGAGCAGCCGTTTTTACGGAAATCCGTCCGAAAAACTTACTGTTATAGGAATAACAGGCACAAAAGGGAAAACAACGACCTCATATATGATCCGTGATATGCTCGAGAAAGCAGGACATAAAACGGGACTGGTCGGTACTATAGAGATTTTTGACGGAAAGTCGGCAATTCCGGCACAGAACACAACGCCGGAATCCATAGAGCTTCACAGGATTTTCAGTGAGATGCTGGATAACGGACTTGATTCGGTCGTAATGGAGGTTTCTTCTCAGGGGCTCAAGCTGAACAGAGTTGCGGGTGTTTGTTTTGATTACGGAATATTTACGAACCTGTCACCCGACCATATCGGACCGGATGAGCATGATTCGTATGAAGAATACAGGGATTGCAAGAAACTTTTATTCTCGATGGCACGTACTGGAATATTCAATGTCGATGATCCGGAGACCGCATATATGATGAAGGACGCATCATGTGATGTGGTAACTTTCGGTGAGACGGAGGATGCCACTTACAGAGCATCCGATATCAGGATATATTCGGAAAAGGGTACACTCGGAATGGAGTTTACGCTCGGCGGAAAGCTTTCGGCAGATGCATTTGTAGACCTTCCGGGAGATTTCAGTGTGCATAACGCGCTTGCTGCTGTTGCTGTTGCGGATATGATGGGAGTTCCTCTCGAAAAGATATGTGAGATTCTTAAAGTGATAAAGGTTCGCGGAAGGGTTGAAATGATACCTATTTCGGATGAATTTACTCTTATGATAGATTATGCACATAATGATATGTCCCTTAAGTCACTTCTTCTTGCTATAAGAAAATATAAGCCGAAGAGAATAGTTACTCTGTTCGGCTGCGGTGGTAACAGATCGAGAGACAGACGTTACGGTATGGGAGAAGTATCCGGAAGATATTCGGATTTCACCATTATCACAAGTGATAATCCGAGAAGAGAAAATCCGCAGGATATAATAGATGACATTAAGGTCGGAATCGGCAGAACAGATGGTAAATATACGGAGATTATTGATCGTAAAGAGGCCATAAGATATGCCATAATGAATGCCGAGAAGGGTGACATTATAATACTTGCCGGAAAAGGTCATGAAGATTATCAGGAGATCAATGGAGTAAAACATCATATGGATGAAAGAGACCTGATAAGAGAAATATTGGAGGAAGAGGATGTCACAAAAATATGCGGATATAATAATCGATATTTCGCATGAAGGTGTAGATAGGACATTTGAATATAAAATACCGGATGAACTTGTACAGAGAGTGCAGGTTGGTTCGGTTGTAAAGGTTCCTTTCGGACAGGGAAACAGGACCAGACAGGGATATGTTATCTCGGTCAAAGATTCATCGGAGTGGGATTCCGATAAGCTGAAAGAAATCCTGCAGATAGATGAAAAAGCCGTTGAAGTGGAAGGAAATCTTATAAGGCTTGCCGGCTGGATGAGAGAGACTTACGGTGGAACCATGATCGCTTCTCTTAGAACCGTAATGCCGGTTAAAGAGAAAGTCGCCGGAAGAAAACAGCGGATCGATGTAATGGATGAGGTTCCCGAGTTTGCTCCTGTGGGAGAACTTACCGCAGAGCAGGCTGAGGTCGTAAATACATTTGAGAAGGATTACGATGCGGGACTGCGAGACCGATATCTTCTTCACGGTATAACAGGAAGCGGTAAGACGGAAGTTTATATCAGGCTTGCGGAAAAGGTTATAAAGAGCGGTTCTTCGGTAATAGTACTTGTTCCGGAGATAGCACTTACCTATCAGACCGTGGCAAGATTCAGGACCGTGTTCGGTAACAGGATATCCATTCTTAATTCAAGACTCAGTAAAGGTGAGAAGTACAGAGAATTCGAAAGAGCAAGATCGGGAGAAACCGATATAATCATCGGACCGAGATCGGCACTTTTTGCCCCTTTTGAAAAGCTCGGACTTATCATAATAGATGAAGAGCATGATGGTTCGTATAAGAGTGAAACTACTCCGAAATATCATGCCAGAGAAGTTTCTTTTGAAAGGGCACGTATAGAAGGTGCTGCTGTTGTTCTCGGAAGTGCGACACCGTCGGTCGTAAGTTATTATATGGCCGAACGCGGTGATATAAGACGTCTCACACTTAAGAGAAGAGCATCGGGAGGAAGCCTCGCTGAAGTAAGCGTGGTGGATATGCGTGACGAACTTCACAGGGGAAACAGGAGCATCATATCGGGAGAATTGCACAGAAGGCTCAGCGATGCATTTTCAGCAGGCGAACAGGCCATGCTTTTTATAAACAGGAGAGGTTTCAACTCATTTGTATCATGTCGTGAATGCGGTGAAGTGATAAGATGTCCGAGATGCGACGTATCGCTTTCTCTTCACGGAAATGCAAAGCTGATGTGCCATTACTGCGGCCACACTGAAGCTATGCCTTCGGCCTGTCCGAAATGTAAATCAAAGCTTATCGGTGGCTATGGTACGGGAACCGAGAAGGTTGAAGCTGAGATAAAGAAACTGTTTCCGGGGATAAGAACCCTGAGGATGGATAAGGATACAACCCAGAGAAAGGATTCTCACGGGAAAATAATAGAAGCTTTCAGAAGGCATGATGCGGACTGTCTTATAGGAACGCAGATGATCGTAAAAGGCCATGACTTCGGAAATGTAACCGTGGTGGGTGCTGTACTTGCAGACCTCGGACTTTTTGACAGCGATTACGAATCGGCGGAAAGAACATTTGATCTTCTTACTCAGGCGGCGGGACGTGCCGGCAGAGCGGAGAAAAAAGGCTATGTTGTGATCCAGACCTATCAGCCGGAGCATTATTCGGTCATTACAGCTGCGAAACAGGACTTTGAAGGCTTTTATCAGTACGAGATGGCTTACAGGAGGATGCTGAGGTTTCCGCCCGTATATGAGCTTCTTGGCGTGCTCATAACGTCAAAAGATGAAGAGAAGTGTACACTTCTTGCCGATCGGCTGACAGATGAATTAAAACAGCATTTTGAAGGAAAAGGAACAGATATAATAGGACCTGCGGAAGCGGTAATCTACAGAATAGATGAAGTTTACAGAAAGACAGTATATATCAAGGCGGATGATGCCTGTAAACTTACCGGGATCATAGATTTCATACAGAAAAGAACAGTAAACATAGAAGATGCGGAAGTACAGACAGATCTTAATCCGCTCAGGATAGTATAAAGTATCGATTATGAAGGAGAGATGATATGGCACTCAGAACAATCAGAGTAGACGGAGATGACGTATTAAGAAAGGTGTGTAAGCCTGTAAAGCAGATGAAGCCTCGTACGGAGGAACTGATCGACGACATGTTTGAAACAATGTATGCTGCCAACGGTGTAGGACTTGCCGCACCACAGGTTGGCGTGCTTAAGAGAATAGTTGTAATAGACGTGATGGACGGAAATCCGCTTGTACTTATCAATCCGGAAATTGTTGAAGAGGACGGAGAACAGGTGGGACCTGAAGGCTGCCTCTCACTTCCGGGACTTGAAGGAGAAGTTACAAGACCCGAACATGTCATATGTAAAGCACTCGACAGAAATATGGATGAGATAACAGTAGAGGGAACCGGACTTCTTGCAAGAGCTATATGTCATGAGCTGGATCACCTGGACGGAATTCTCTACAAAGATAAGGTCAACGACGGACTTCACAGAGTTCAGCCGGCAGATCCGGATGATTTTGATGATGAATACGAAGATGAGGATGAAGAATCTACGGAAGAATAATTGACCGGAGGGCGGATTATTGAAGATAGTTTATATGGGTACACCGGACTTTGCGGTTGCACCTCTTAAGAAGATAGCCGAAGCGGGATATGATATAGAAGCGGTATTCACACAGCCGGACAGACAGAAGGGAAGAGGTAAGAAGGTGGCTTATTCGGATGTGAAAACAGCTGCCATAGAACTCGGACTTGAGGAAAGAATCTATCAGCCGGAGAAACTGAGGGATGCAGAGTATGTCAAGATACTTAAGAATATAGCTCCCGACCTTATAGTGGTTGCGGCCTATGGACAGATCCTTTCACAGGAAATCCTGGATATTCCGAGGCTCGGATGTGTAAATATTCACGCCTCACTTCTTCCGAAATACAGAGGTGCTTCGCCGATAGAAGCATCTATAATGAATGGTGACGAGAAGACCGGAATAACAATCATGTATATGGCCAAAGGCCTTGATACGGGTGATATTATAACGAAGGGTGAAATTCCTATCGAAGCTGATGACACAACAGAGACTCTTACGGAGAAACTGTCTCTTCTGGGTGCACAGCTTATAGTGGATACCATTCCGGGCCTTATGGACGGAACAGCCGAGAGAACTCCTCAGAATGATGAAGAGAGCTGTTATGCCGGAAAACTGGATAAAGATATGGGTAATCTTGATTTCAGCCGTCCGGCAGAGGAACTCGAGAGACTTATAAGAGCTCTTAATCCTTGGCCGTGTGCGTACTCGACACTTGACGGAAAGAGTCTTAAGATATTCGGTTCGAGAGTAGAGCAGAGTGACAGTGATGCGGCTCCGGGAACGGTCATAAATGTTACGAAGAAGCTTATAACCGTGCGCTGTGGCGTCGGAGCACTTACTATAACAAAGCTTCAGCCGGAAGGAAAGAAGCCAATGGACACGGTAGCATTTCTGAATGGCTATAAAGTGTCTGTCGGAGATGTATTCGGCAGATAAGGATCAGGTTAGGATTATTCTATGGATATAGATTCAAGGGACATAGCATACAGAATACTTCTTGAAGTCGAGAAGGACGGAGGATTTATGGGGGATGCACTGGAAGTGGCTCTCAGAAAGAATCAGTTCTCGGATAAGAAGGAAAGAGCCTTTCTTACAAGACTCACGGAAGGAGTGACCGAAAGACGGCTTACTTTGGACTTCCTTATCAGAAAGTTTTCAAAGACACCTTTCAAGAAGCTTAAGCCGGAGATACTTACCCTGCTCAGAATGGGAATCTACCAGATCGTATATATGGATTCTGTTCCGGACAGAGCTGCGGTTAGCGAGACGGTGAAACTTACGGAGAAACATAAACTGAAGAGTCTTACGGGATTTGTAAATGCGGTTCTGAGAGCCGTTATCACGGCGGGAGAAGAGAATCGTCTTAACGGAATGATAGGTTCTTCCAAGGAAGTGAGATATTCAACTCCTGAATGGATATGCGCTTTTCTTACCGGAAAATACGGTAAGGAACAGGCTGACAGGATACTTTCTTCACAGTTTGAAGACCGCCCCCTGACTATAAGAGTGAACCGCAGCAAGATACAGGTAGATGAGTTATGTAAACTAATGTCTGATGCGGGAGTTAAGACTGAAAGAGGAAAATATTCCGAAAACTCTCTCAGGATAAGCGGTTACGATCATGTGAGAAAACTTCCGGGGTATGGGAAGGGCTATTTCTCGGTGCAGGATGAAAGTTCGGCATTTGCGATAGAAAGACTTTTTACACACTCTGCCGCAGATAATAAGGGTCCGATCAAAGTGCTGGATCTCTGTGCGGCTCCGGGAGGAAAGTCCCTCTATATGGCAGAACTTCTGGGCGACAGAGGAAGTATTACGTCAAGGGACATTTCCGAGGATAAGACGGATCTTATCCGGGAAAACGCAGAACGTCTCGGGCTATCCAATGTTACGATAGAAGAAAGAGATGCGGCAAGTCTGGACGGAGACTGGATTGGCCGCGCTGATGTGGTAATAGCGGATGTCCCATGCTCGGGACTCGGAGTTATGGGACATAAAAATGATATAAAGTATCACGTTTCACAGGAAGGGATGAAGGAACTGGCTGAGCAGGCTTCAATCATCATAAGGAATGCCGCCATGTATGTTAAGCCGGGCGGAGTCCTGATGTATTCTACATGTACGATCAATCCCGGTGAAAACGGTGATGTGGTAAGGGAATATATGGAAAACGGCGGAACAGACGAAGGCTTCGGGATAATTGAAGAGAAGACATTTCTTCAGGGCGTGGATGATTGTGACGGATTCTACTATGCGCTTCTTAAGAAGAAGGCGGATATATCATCTATGTATCCGGAGGAACTGGAACAATATCTGACAGGACTCGGATATCCAAAGTTCCGTTCGGCACAGGTATTCTCCTGGCTGCATGAGAAATATGTTGGCAGTGCGGGGGATATGACGAATCTCCCGAAGGAAATGAGAGAGAAACTGGATAAGGAAATGCTCCATGTCGAAGAGGAAACCCGTCAGGAATCAAAGATAGACGGTACTATCAAATTCCTTTTCAGAATGGAAGACGGACAGATGATCGAGACTGTTTTCATGAAGTATCATCACGGAAACTCCATCTGTATATCCAGTCAGTGCGGATGCGCGATGGGGTGCAAGTTCTGTGCATCGACCATCGGAGGCTGTATCAGAAATCTAACGGCAAGTGAGATGCTCGGACAGATATATGCTGCCATGAGGATCACAGGAGAGAGAATCTCCAATGTAGTTGTAATGGGTACCGGCGAACCATTGCAGAATTACGATAATCTTATCAGATTCATAAGGCTTATCACCTCCGAAAAGGGATATAATCTTTCGGTAAGAAATATTACGGTTTCCACCTGTGGTATAGTACCGAAGATAGATAAACTGGCGAAGGAGGGGCTGCCTATAACACTGGCACTCTCGCTTCATGCACCGACAGACGAGCTGAGGCGTACACTTATGCCGGTTGCTAACCGCTATACACTTAGGGAGACGCTGGAAGCCTGCGAAAGATATTTCGATAAGACCGGAAGACGTCTTACGGCGGAGTACAGCCTTATGCACGGTATAAATGATACAAGGGAATGCGGAGAAACCTTGGGAACGCTTCTGAAGGGCCGCGGTTTCCATGTAAATCTTATTCCGGTCAATCCCGTAGATGAGACGGATTTTAAGCCAGGCAACGCTTCAGACATTCAGGCCTTCAAGAAAATACTTGAAAAATACGGAATAAATGTTACTATTAGAAGAGGTTTGGGCGCAGATATTGACGCTGCGTGCGGGCAATTACGAAGACGGAGGGAAACGAACAGTTGATTTCTGTAGGCAGAACTGATAAGGGCAGAAAACGCAGCAATAATCAGGACTGTATCTTTGTTAGTGATGGTCCCATAGGTCCGCTTCCGAACCTGTATATAGTAGCTGATGGAATGGGTGGTCATGCCGCGGGAGATTTTGCGTCCAGGTTTGCCATCTCTGTTATGCTGGATTTTATTAAGAAATCTACCATAACCAATCCGATATCGCTGCTTAAGCGTGCCATGATCCTTGCCAGCAATGAGATATATAAAGAAGCTGAGAAGGATAAGGATAAGATGGGCATGGGTACCACTATGGTGGCATGCGTTATTGACGGAAATGAAGCTTATATCGCCAATATCGGCGACAGCAGGCTTTATATTATAAATGATAATATTAAGCAGATCACGCTGGATCACAGTCTGGTCGAGGAACTTATCAGGACGGGACAGCTTGATCGTAAAAAAGGCAGAAATCATCCCGAGAGGAATATCATAACCCGCGCAATGGGTTCAAGGGATGAAGCGATGCCTGATTTTTTTGAGATAACTCTGAATCCGGGAGACCGCATACTTATGTGTTCGGACGGACTCTCGAATATGGTTGAGAATGATGAGATAAGAGATATTATCACAGAAGCAAGATCACCCGAGATTGCGGTTGAGATGCTTATAGAGAAAGCTAATTATTATGGCGGTAATGACAATATATCCGTTATAGTGGTAAGTTGCTAGTGAGGTAAGAACATGCTAAAACCGGGAACTATTCTGGATGACAGATATGAGATAATAGATGTAGTCGGAACAGGCGGAATGTCTACGGTCTACAGGGCCAAGGATGAAAGACTCAAGAGATTTGTGGCTATTAAGGTGCTGAAATCCGATTACAGCAGTGACGCTAACTTTGTTTCAAAGTTCCGTGCCGAGGCACAATCATCTGCAGGACTTACGCATCCTAACATTGTCAGCGTATATGACGTATGTGAGGATGACGGAAGATATTTTATAGTTATGGAGCTCGTAGAGGGAATAACTCTTAAGGAGTATATTAATCTTAACGGAAGACTCTCCATGGATCAGGCACTGAATTTTTCAATTCAGATTGCTTCCGGTCTTGAGGCAGCCCATGAACATCATGTCATTCACAGAGACATCAAGCCTCAGAATATAATAGTATCGAAGAGCGGAACCATTAAGGTTACGGACTTCGGTATAGCAAAGGCTGCAACTTCAACTACCATGTCTACAACAGGCATCGGTTCTGTTCACTATATCTCACCTGAACAGGCCAGAGGCGGCTACAGCGATGAGAGAAGTGACATATATTCACTTGGTATAACCATGTATGAGATGGTTACGGGCCGTGTTCCTTTTGAAGGAGATACTAACGTAGCTATAGCACTCATGCATATTCAGAATGATCTGATACCTCCTCGCGAACTGTATCCGGATATATATCAGAGCTTTGAGAAGATCATTCTTAAGGCTACACAGAAGAAGCCGGAGAGAAGATATCTCACTGCGGCTGCTCTTATTGCGGATTTAAAGAGGGTTAAGGACAACCCTAGTATAGATATAATCGTTGCACCTGCTCAGTCGGTTTCCAATGCACCTACTCAGCAGTTTTCAACCGAGGATATGAGAAAGATCAAGAACGAATCTTCACAGAAGAGAGATGTTGATGAGCTTGATGCTGCAATTGCCGCAGCGGGAAGAAGCCAGATGACATCTTCGGATATTGTTCCGGACACCGGTCGTATTGAGGAACTTCTCAATCAGAATGATGATGAGCTTGAAGAAATCTATGAAGAGGAAGCTCCTGCTCCTCGTAAGAAGGGTTCCGTAAAGAAATACAGAGATGATTTTGATGAAGAAGATGATGAGGAAGATGTATATGCTGCACCTTCGGAATATGACGATGACCCTGACGGAGGAGTAGATCCGAAACTTGAGAAAGCTGTTATGATAGGCGGAATTGCGGCGGCTGTTATAATTGCTGCAATTATCTTTGCACTTGTGGGAAGTGTAATGGGCTGGTTTAAGTTCGGAAGCAAGAAGGATAAGGATACAACCGAAACAGAGACATCGACTGTTACGACTGAAACCGCTACCGAGGATACTACGGAAGCATCAACGGAAGAAGAGATAATCAAGATGCTTGACGTTGAAGGATACACTTTGGAGAAAGCTCTGAAGAATCTCGAGGACGCCGGCTTCACTAATGTTAAGACTGAAGAGGTTTTCGATGCGGAAGTTATCGAGGGCTATATTGTAGAGCAGAGTGTTGAAGCGAGAAAAGAGATTCATGCTTCGGATGAGATCATTCTTAAAGTCAGCAAGGGACCTGAAGATTTTGAAGTCCCTGATGTAGTTGGTAAGTCGGTATCGGAAGCCGATGAACTTATAAAGGAGCATTTCAACCCGACACATTCTTATGAGAACAGTGATACAGTTGAGAAGGATCATATTATATCTCAGAGCGTAAATGGCGGTGAGAAACTTGCGGGCGGTTCTGTTATTACACTTGTCGTAAGTAACGGTAAGGAGATAAAGCAGGCAGTTGTTCCTAATCTTTATAACATGAGCGAAGCTTCAGCAAAGCAGGCTTTAACAGATGCCAAGCTTTCTGTAGGAAGTGTAACTACAGAGTTTAATTCTGAAGTTGCGGCAGGAAATGTTATCAGACAGAGTATAGCAGCAAACACCGAGACAACAGAGGGAACAGTGGTTGACTTTGTTGTAAGTGCAGGTGTTAAGGCTGTTACATATACAGGAAATGTATCGGGAAGTATCATTTGTGATGATGAAGGCTTCCTTGAGTCACTGGATTCAGTAACCGTAACTGTATATATCCAGGATGCTTCCGGCAGTCATGAAGTATTCTCTTCAAATGTCGGAAAAGACCTTGCGGGTACGATCAATGTATCAGGTAAGGCTACAGGACTCAGCTATAATGACGGTTCCGTAACATATACGGTCAAGGATGGAGCCGGTAATGATATATCAGGAAGATATACCAAGAATGTAACCGTAACCTATAACAATGAGTAAGTGAGGACGCATTGAAGGGACGAATTGTTAAGGGCATCGGCGGATTCTATTATACGGATACCGGTTCGGACATCTATGAATGTAAAGCCAGAGGTGTGTTCAGGAAGAATGGGATCACACCGCTGGTAGGTGACCGGTGTGAGATAGATATAGTTGATGCAGAGAAGAAAACCGGTAATATAACCAGAATCCTACCAAGGACGTCGGTACTTTCCCGCCCGGCAGCTGCAAACGCTGACCAGGCGGTTATGATTTTTGCAGTAAAAAAGCCTGTAATAAGTACGGGGCTTTTGGACCGATTTCTGATAAATATGGAAATGCAGGATCTGGAGACGGTCATCGTATTCAGCAAGACCGATTACGGAGAACCTGAAGAGCTTGAAGCCGTGTACAGGGCTGCGGGCTACAGAGTTATGGGAATATCCAACAAGACAGGAGAAGGCATAGAGGAATTCAAAGATATTCTCAGGGGGAAAACGAGTGTTCTGTCGGGACCTTCGGGAGTCGGAAAGTCTTCCCTTATCAACAGTCTTCTGGGGAAAGCTTATGCCGAAACGGGAGAGCTTTCCGAAAAGATAGGAAGAGGTAAGAATACTACCAGGCATACGGAGCTGATACGCCTGGATAAAGATACATATATCATGGATACGCCGGGATATAGTTCCATCGAGGTTATGTGCCGGGATGAAGAACTTCTGGCGGATTATTTCCGGGAATTCAGACCATATCTCGGAACCTGTAGATTTACCGGGTGCAGACACATTTCCGAACCGGACTGCAGGGTGAAAGATGCTGTTAAGGAAGGCATAGTATCCGTGGAAAGATATGAGAGTTACAAGCAGATACTCAGTGACATAATGGGGAGAAGAAAGTACTAAACTTCGGGGGATGCGGCACTATGAATATACTGGCACCATCGATGCTATCGATAGATTTTAATCACATGGAAGATAACCTCAGAGAGGTTTACGAAGCTGGGGCAACGCATCTTCATGTGGACATAATGGACGGTACGTTTGTTCCGAATATTTCATTCGGACCACCGGTAATAAAATTTGTAAGACGTGCGGTTCCGGATGTCAAGATGGATGTTCATCTTATGGTTCAGGAACCGATCAGACTTATACAGCGCTGGGCAAAGCTCGGGGCTGATATAATTACATTTCATGCGGAGGCTGCAGTGGATCTGCAAGGCATGATCGATGCAATACATGCTGAGGGTATGAAAGCGGGAATAGCGCTGAAACCGGCAACTCCTGTAAGCAGCATAGAAGAGGTGGTAAAGGACCTTGATATGATACTTATCATGAGTGTGGAACCGGGATTCGGCGGACAGAAGTTTATGCCTGTTGCACTTGATAAGATCAGGGAAACAAGAGCACTTCTGGATGAGTACGGCCTTAAGACCGATATAGAGGTTGATGGCGGGATCACATTACAGAACGTGGATGAAGTATTGGGTGCCGGAGCTAATGTAATAGTAGCGGGTTCGGCTATATTTAATGAAAATCCGGGAGAAAACGTCAGAAAGTTCAAGAAGCATCTCAACGGTTAAGAGGAACCTTTGACATAATCCCGGGTATATAAGGTGTATTATGAAGATACTGATGGTCGCAGGCGGAAAAGTCGATATAGACCAGTTGCTTTACACGGCACGGGATATGAAGAAAAAACCCGGAGAGGATGATTTATATATAATCGGAATCGACGGAGGGATGAAGACTCTGAAAGAGGCGGGGTTACGCCCTGATATAGGAGTGGGAGATTTTGATTCCGTAAATGCTTCGGACTACAGTGATACACCTATCGAAAAGCTGTGTCCGGAGAAAGATGATACGGATACAGAACATGCTCTTCATATGGCCATAGAAAAATGCCCGGAAGAAATTGTGATAATGGGGGCGACGGGTACGAGGCTCGACCAGACAATAGCAAGCATAGAGCTTCTTAAATATGCAGTCGATGCCGGGATTAAAGCAATAATACTCGATCCGACTAACAGGATCAGGGTTGCAAAGGGTGAAACGGTTATCACCAAAGATGATTCTTTCGGATATTATCTGTCGGTTATTCCTTATGCGGAGGAACTGACGGATCTTACCATGAAGGGCTTCAAGTATGAGATAGAAGATTTTAATCTGAAGAAGGGAACCTCGAGATGCATAAGCAATGAGGTTGTCTCTGAAAAAGCGGTTATATACTGTTCGGGTTATTATATAGTAATGGAAACCTGTGACGGCTAGGTCGGGGGATGACGGATGGATCTGAGGAGATTCTGCACGGGTAAGAGAATGAGCGGTCTTCCACTCGGAAGTGCAGCAGTAATCTTCCTTACGGGAGTAATCTGTCTTACCGTGCTGCCATATCATATATACATAGAGGGAGCGGGAGTTGCCTGGATATATGCAGGCATTTTTGTTGTACTTCAGATAGCATACGGCGCACTTTCGTTCAGGCTGATGAGATATGCACGTAAGAACCCGGGAATGTATACGATACCGTCTTATTTTAAAGTCAGATTCGGGCTCGGTGAACCGTTCAGATTTATACTAGCAGTACTGTATTCGGTACTGCTTCTTATAGTCTTTTCCTGTATATTATCGAGCTTCGGCCGGATAATATCGAGATTTGATGTCGGAAATTATATTATATGCGTTATCATAATCGCATCGATAGCGCTTCTTTCGGTAACCTGTTTCGGCTTCGGTCTTCTTGCTAAGGCGGCCGTTCCGGCAGCGGCAGTGCTGGCACTTACCATATGCGGGATAGTAGCATATTCCGTTGTAAAGATGGGCCTCGGAACAATCGTAAGAAATACTATCTGGAGTGATATTCAGGGAAGCGTAAGCGATTATATCAACGTTATGATGAAGGGACAGAGATATCTGTATCCCGAAGAAATCGTGCAGTACATATCATATGGACTTATTGTATTCGGTTTTATTCCTCTTCTGTCGGTATTTATAGCATCTCCGACAGCCAGAATGGTTAAGAGGGGAAGAAGAACTACAGCGATAATCAGTATTATCGTATTTGTTGGAGCATCATTTTTCGGAGGAATAAGCAGAGCACTTCTTTATCCTATGGATACACATAATTCAGCTTCGGATTATATGTATGCGATCGCATTTAAGCTCTTCAGAGGTGATGTGATCCATAACATTTTAGGTGTGGGATATGTTACATCTATGATTCTCGTGATAGTAACGGTAAGCGGTATACTTCTTAACGTGATCGTTGGAATGGTGGCATCCGATATACTGGCACCGATATTCATCAGGAAGCCGAAGAATTCCGAAGAAAGACATAAGAAAGAACAGCTGCTTATAATTCTTGTCAGTATATTTGTGACAGGGCTTGCAGCATTCATCGCATGCGGAATAAGGATTGAAGTCCATCTTCTTACTTTCGTGATCGTAATAATATGCGGAATCATAACCGGACCGGCTATGATAGTTTCTCTTTATAAGAAGAAAATGTCGGGAGAGGGACTTGCGGCCGGAATGCTGGCGGGACTTATAGTATATCTCGGACTTGAGAATATAAATGTGATACCGTCCAAAACGGGGATGATCTCTGTTGGAAAATACATAGGAATAGGATCCATAATACCTGCATTTGTGATAAGTCTGGCAGTGATAATGATCGTAAGCAGATTTACATATAAAGAAGATAAGAACAGGGAAAATATGTTCGAAGAGGTAAAGAACAGGATTGTGTAGAAATATTGAAACTCTTTATGAGGTGCTTCAAAATAAAGCGAGCCCTCTGTTCCGAACCAGAGGGCTTCGTAAGTATACACTATTCATAAGGTGAGAGAGTTATGAAAAATCTATAATGTGAATATAAACCTTAAATATGAACAAACTATTAACAAATTTATAATTTAATGTAAATATTTTTATGTAAATCTCTGATTTGGGGCGATATATAGCCGATTTAGTGCGAAAAGAGATGTTTTTGCACAAGATGTATGAAGTGTGTTATACTTATCAGACAGAGCCGTAAGGAGAATAGCTATGGGATTTTTAAAGGATTTTAAAAGAGATTTTGCTCAGGCTGTTAATGAATTGATGCCGGAAAGTGAGTCCAGATCAAAAAAGAAAAAAGGAGAACAGTCCGTATCCGATTGGGTAGAAGAGGAAGGATTTGTTCAGGAAGAAGCACCGGCTGCCGAGATTCCGGATATTCCGGGAGGAAAGGATGCGATGTCGGAAGCGGTTCTCAGAGAAGAGGCGGACAGACTGCGTGAAGAACTCGGAAGAAATATAGATGCGGAAGCTATTCGTGCGAGCGAAGAGATAGAAGCTGAGATAGATAATATGCCGGATGCGGGAGATGACTGGTCATCTGATGATTATGATGATGACGACATGGACAGTGCATTTGCAGATGAACTTGAGAATATAGAGCGCATGCAGGAAACGGATGAAATACCTGAAGTGACATCGGAAAGTCCGGAAGCAGAGGCGGAAGAGCGACCTGCTGGCGAGACGCAGGTTACCGAAGAAAGTGTAGAGAAGACAGAAGTACCTGAAGAATTGACTGAATCAGTTATGGAAGAGGTTAAGACAATTTCTGACGAGGAGAAAACGGAATCCGAAAATATCGCTGAAACTGTCGAGATGGTAAGTGAAATATCTGAAGAAAGCGAAATATCCGAAGAGGATAAGCTTGAAGCTGAAAGGGTTGCGAACGAAGTCGCTATGGCCGAGGAAGAGAGACTTATCGAGGAAGAACGTCTTGCCGCAGCAAAACAGCATGCCGATGAGGAAGCTGAGTTAAAGAGGCTGGCTGCCGAAGAAGAGAAGAAGGCCGAAGAAAAAACAGAGGAAAAAGCCGAAGAGAAGAAGGCTGAGGAGAAGAAGACAAAGAGACGCAGCAAAGCAGTTGCGAAGAGCGATACAGCGGCGTCTAAGACAAAAACCAGAAAGGCTAAGGAGGAAGACAGAATGCCTGATTTAGAAACTGAGATCAGCAGAAACGATGCATATGCCGGATTATCGGAAGATACAACATATATTACCGCAAAGACTGTAATAGTCGGAAATATCGAAACCGAAGATGATATAGATGTTATGGGCAGGGTTGAAGGTGATGTTAACTGTAAGGGCAAGCTTATAATCGGAGGTCGTGTAAACGGTAATATAAGAGTGACCGAATTATATGCACATCAGGCTCATATCGCCGGAGAGATTTTTGCGGAAGGAAGTGTAAAGATCGGAGCCGGAACCATATCTGTGGGCAACATTTCAGCTGAATCGGCAGTTATAGCCGGAGCCGTAAAGGGCGACGTTGATGTAAGAGAGCAGGTTATAGTTGATTCATCGGCTGTTGTAGTCGGTAATATAAGATCCAAGTCAATCCAGGTTAATGCGGGTGCTATTGTAGATGGTATGTGCCAGCAGGTTTACTCCGATGTGAATGTTGACAAGTTCTTTGATGAAGAGATAGAGGATCTTGACGGAACGGTTGACGCTAAGGCCGAGATTGATGAAGAAGCCGGTTCAGGCATAAGTATTACACCTGTTGATGAGGTAACGGATGCAGAGGAAGTTTCCGAGAGAATAGCAGGTCATGACAGCAGTCTTACCGAGCTTGAAAGCATCGATTCCGTTACAGCCGAAGATGAAATAGAAGCTGAATTCGATAAGAGTTCATCGGGACATCATAATCAGGGCAAAAACAGAAATAAGAATTCCAGAAAGAACACCAGAAGATAAACCAGGAGTTCATGGAATAACATATATATTTAGAGGAGACAGGAAATGGCTTATAAGAGAATATGCCTCAAGTTAAGCGGAGAGGCACTGGCAGGAGAATCAGGAAAGGGCTTTTCGGAGTCTGAAGTAACCAAGGTTATGGCAGAGGTTAAGAAGGTTGTCGATATGGGTATTCAGGTCGGAATCGTTATCGGCGGCGGAAATTTCTGGAGAGGAAGATCCTCGGGAGATATGGACCGCGTTAAGGCGGATCAGATCGGAATGCTTGCTACGGTTATGAACTGTATCTACGCTGCGGACGAACTCAGACAGCAGGGCGTTAAGTGCCATGTTATGACACCTTATGCGATCGGAGATGTAACCGAGCTTTATGTAAGAGATAAGGCAGTAGAATATATGGAAGCGGGAGAAGTTGTATTCTTCGGAGGAGGTACAAGCCATCCGTACTTCTCTACCGATATGGCAATTGTGCTTCGTGCAATCGAAGTACAGGCGGAAGCTATACTTTCCGCAAAATCAATCGACGGTGTATATGACAGCGATCCAATGAAGAATCCTGATGCCAAGAAGTTTGATGAGATGGAAATGTCGGAAATAGTGGCAAAGCAGCTTGGAGTTATAGATATAGCATCCGCAGTGCTCTGTATGGAGAACAAGATGCCGATGATACTCTTCGGGCTGAGTGAAGAGAATTCAATCATGCGTGCCGTAAGCGGAGAGAAGATCGGCACAAAGATTAATGCATAAGTGAAAGGTTTTAAGGAGGACGAGACAAATGGTAGACTATAAGGAAAAAATGCAGAAGGCAATTGACGCACTTGGAACAGAGTTCGCATCTATTAGAGCAGGACGAGCTAATCCTCATGTGCTTGATAAACTCAGAGTTGATTATTACGGAACACCTACAAATATTCAGGGTGTTGCAAATGTATCTGTTCCGGATGCACGTACTCTTATGATCACTCCATGGGAAGCAAAGATGGTTAAGGATATTGAAAAAGCTATCCTTAATTCCGATCTCGGCATCACACCTAACAACGACGGTAAGAGCGTAATACTTAACTTCCCTGAACTTACAGAGGAAAGACGTAAGGAACTTGCAAAAGATATCAAGAAGAAGGCAGAGGGAGCAAAGGTTGCCATAAGAAATGTACGTCGTGATGCCAACGAAGATATCAAGAAGCAGAGTAAAGCCGGAGATATATCCGAAGACCAGATGAAGGATGAGGAAGACAGCATCCAGAAGGCTACAGACAAGTTCATAGCTGAAATCGATAAGATGGTTGAAGTTAAGACTAAGGAGCTTATGACAGTATAATATGGGTGTATTCATTGATGAAGTAAGAGAATTGGACAGGGAGCTCATCCCTGCCCATGTTGCCATAATTCTTGACGGTAACGGACGATGGGCCAAGAAGAGACATATGCCGCGTAATTTTGGACATAAAGCAGGAGCGGATACTTTGGAAACTATATGTGACGATGCATGGGATCTCGGGATTAAGTATCTTACGGTATATGCTTTTTCGACGGAAAACTGGAAAAGATCTGTAGAAGAGGTTAAAGGTATCATGACCATTCTCAGAAACTATCTGATAAATGCCATAGAACGTGCCAACAAGAATAATATGAGAGTCCGTGTTATCGGTGAAAGATCGAGACTCGATGAGGATATAAGATCTGCAATCGAACGTCTTGAAACTGCAACCGAGAATAATACAGGGCTTCAGTTTAATATTGCACTTAATTACGGCGGACGTGACGATATAACAAGAGCCGTGCGTTCTATCGCAGAGAAAGTTATGCAGGGAGATATTGATCCCAAAGATATTACGGAACAGATGATATCCGACAGTCTTGATACTGCGGGAATGCCGGATCCGGATCTTCTTATCAGAACCAGCGGAGAGATAAGAATATCCAACTTTATGCCATGGCAGATATCTTATTCGGAGTTTTACTTCTGCGATACTTTATGGCCTGATTTTAACAAGGACGAGCTTGCAAAAGCCATCCTGTACTATGCAAAAAGAGACAGACGTTATGGTGGAGTAAAGTAAATGTTTTGGACCAGACTTATCAGTGGAATAGTGCTTATAATACTTGCTGTGATCACACTGTGGTTCGGCGGATATGTGACGGGAGTTGTGACGATGCTTCTGTCACTTATTGGCGTTTTTGAACTTATGAGAGTATATAAGGTTGAACAGAAGATTCCCGGTATAATTGCATATATCTGGACGGTTCTTTACTATGTCATTCTTATGGCTGGGCGTAAAGAATTTATCATGCCTGTTCTCGTTACTTATATGCTTATGGTACTTGCAATATATGTATTTACATTTCCGAAGTATCATGACAAGGAGATAATGGCTACATTTTTCAGCTTTTATTATGTCAGTGTTATGCTTTCTTATGTATATCAGCTCAGGACCATGGATGACGGGGGATATTTTATAGTTCTTGTATTCCTTTGCTCGTGGGGCAATGATACACTTGCATACTGCTTCGGAAGACTGTTCGGAAAGCATAAGATGTCACCTGTTCTCAGTCCGAAGAAGAGTGTGGAAGGACTTGTAGGCGGCATACTCGGTGCCGGAGTACTCGGACTTCTGTACGGACTCTGGTTCAATCAGTATGTTCATGAGATAAACAATCTCCCCGTTATATTCCTGGTGATCTGTGCAGTAGGTGCGTTACCTGCTGTAGTAGGAGATCTTGCGGCATCTGCCATTAAGAGGAATAACGAAGTAAAGGATTACGGAAAACTGATACCGGGACACGGCGGAGTTATGGACAGATTCGACAGTATGATATTTACGGCACCTATTATTTTCTATCTGATGCAGATAATGCTGTAAAATTGTTAAGCAAGTAATATACATATTGGAGAATGATATGAAAAAAATAGCAATAATAGGTTCCACGGGATCTATAGGAACGCAGACACTTGAGGTTGTAAGACATAACCCGGATTTCAGTGTGGAGGCTCTCAGCTGCGGAAGAAATATAGATCTTCTCGAGGAACAGATCAGAGAGTTTAAGCCACGTCTTGCGGCTGTGGAATCCGAGGAAGACGCAAAGGAACTAAAATCCCGTCTCAGAGATATTGATATAACTATTGCTTCCGGAATGGAAGGACTGGTGGCTGTAGCCGGCTGTGAATATGTAGACACAGTGGTTACAGCTATTGTTGGAATGATAGGAGTAAGACCTACTCTTGCGGCTATCGAAGCCGGTAAGAATATAGCTCTTGCTAACAAGGAGACGCTGGTCACTGCCGGACATCTTGTTATGAAAAGAGCTGCAGAAAAGAATGTCAAGATACTTCCCGTGGACAGCGAGCATTCGGCTATATTTCAGTCTCTTCAGGGAAATGAAGAGAATAAGATCAGACGGATTCTTCTTACAGCATCGGGCGGCCCTTTCAGAGGGCGAACAAGGGATGAGCTCCGTGACGTAACGGTTCAGCAGGCACTTAATCATCCTAACTGGTCGATGGGGCCTAAAATTACCATCGACAGTGCTACAATGGTCAACAAAGGTCTGGAGATAATAGAAGCGCACTGGCTGTTTGATGTATCTGCGGATATGATCGAAGTCGTGGTACAGCCCGAAAGTATCATTCATTCGGCTGTCGAATATGAGGACGGAGCGGTTATGGCACAGCTGGGAGTTCCGGATATGAAGCTCCCGATCCAGTATGCGCTAACATACCCGGAGAGACGTCCTATGCAGGGAGACAGACTGGACTTTACAAAGCTCAGTGGTATAAATCTGTCGGTTCCTGACAGAGATACATTTAAGGGACTTGATTTTGCTTATAGGGCAAGCAGTATTGGCGGAAGTATGCCGACAGTACTTAATGCTGCGAATGAGTTCGCGGTCGCAAAGTTCCTAAAAGGCGACTGTAAGTTCCTCGATATCTATGACATCATAGAATATGCCATGGATATGCATGAGGGAAAAGTTACGGAACATCCGTCGCTCGAAGATATTCTCGATACCGAGAAGTGGACGGACGAGATTCTGTTTTCAAAATTCGGAGAATAGATTTACCACAGGACGACCGTGGTAAAAAGAGGAAAATTATGATCAGCGGATTACTTAAAGTATTGGTTATCATACTCATGTTCGGAATCATCGTATTCGTTCATGAGTTCGGACATTTCTTATTCGCAAAACTGAATAAGATAAAAGTAAATGAATTTGCAATCGGTATGGGACCGGCAATTGCAAAGTGGAAGAAGGGAGAGACTCAGTATTCGCTCAGATGTCTTCCGATCGGCGGTTACTGCCTTATGGAAGGAGAGGCAGAAGACTCAAAGGACGAGAATGCATTTAATAAGAAATCAATTCCGGCAAGACTTTCGGTATGTTTTGCGGGCCCTTTTTTCAACTTTATCCTGGCCTTTCTTCTTTCAATAATCATAAGTCATTTCTATATGGTCGATCCACCGGTGCTTTCGGAAGTATTGCCTGACAGTGCTGCTGCCGAGGCCGGACTCAGGGAAGGAGATACCATAGTAAAACTGAACGGTAGCAGGGTCTATACATTCCGTGAGATAAGTGTTTTCAGAATGGTGAACGATCCGGCAAAACCTATTAAGGTTACTTACGAGAGAGACGGAAAGAATTATGATACGACTGTAGTGCTTAAGTTTGATGAGGAATCCCAGACTTATATGTTCGGTATAACGAGCATGGGACGGGAGGCAGAGAGCTTTTTGGAAGAACTCAAGTTCTCGGTAATAGAAGTGAGATATCAGATCAAGACTACATTTATGTCTTTAAAAATGCTTTTTACGGGAAGAGCCTCGGCAAACGACCTTATGGGTCCGGTCGGTATAGGACATGTAATGAGTGATGTGATAGACGAAGCTGCGGAGCAGTCGACACCGGAAACCAGAGCACTTAATGTATTTCTCAACATCATTAATTTCATGGTGCTTATAAGTGCAAATCTCGGAGTTATGAATCTGCTTCCGATACCGGCTCTTGACGGAGGAAGAATCCTCTTTATTCTGGCTGAAGCAATAGTCGGAAAACCTATACCTAGGGAGAAGGAAGCTATAGTAAACGGAATCGGTTTTATACTTCTCATGATCCTTATGGTATTCGTATTCTTTAATGATATTTCAAACCTGTTTACGGGAGCAAAGTGATAGATGAGTATGAAGAATTTCAGAGATAATACAAGGGTTATAGATATCGGAGGCGTAAAGATCGGCGGAGGTAATCCTATCGCCATCCAGTCCATGACAAATACTCCGACGGCTGACGTGGATGCAACGGTTGCACAGATCCTGCGGCTTGAAGAAGCGGGCTGCGATATCGTCAGATGTACTGCCAATACCGAAGAAGCTGCAGATGCGATCGGAGCTATAAAAAGCAGAGTGCATATACCCGTTGTTGCAGACATACATTTCCAGTATAAACTTGCAATAAAAGCTATCGAGAGCGGTGCGGATAAGATAAGGATAAATCCCGGAAATATCGGCACGGCCGAAAATCTGGCAGAAGTGGTGAAGGCTGCAAAGAAGAGAAATATTCCGATAAGGGTCGGTGTCAACTCCGGTTCTCTGGAAAGAGAGTTTCTTCAGAAGTACGGAGGAGTAACAGCAGAGGGAATCGTGGAAAGCGCCATAGATAAGGTGCGTATGATCGAGGCACTGGATTATGAGAATATAGTTATAAGTATTAAATCCTCGAATGTCCTTATGAGCGTTAAGACTCATGAGATGATAAGTGAGATTACGGATTATCCGCTTCATGTGGGGATCACGGAATCCGGAACGGTGTGGAGCGGAAATATCAAGTCTTCGGTAGGACTCGGTATCATTCTGAACGAAGGAATAGGCGATACCATAAGAGTGTCACTTACTGGAGATCCCGTAGAAGAAGTTAAGACTGCAAAGCTCATACTTAAAACACTGAAACTTCGTGATGGCGGAATAGAGCTTGTATCATGTCCGACCTGCGGAAGAACAAAGATAAATCTTATAGAACTTGCAGGACGTGTGGAGAAGCTTATAGCAGAATATCCGAAGCTATCCATTAAAGTTGCGGTTATGGGATGTGCGGTTAACGGACCGGGCGAAGCAAGAGAAGCGGATCTTGGAATTGCGGGAGGAGAAGGCGAAGGCCTTATATTCCGCAGGGGAGAGATACTGCGAAAAGTTCCACAGGACAGTCTTCTTGATGAACTTAAGAAGGAACTGGATGCCTGGGAAGAGTAAGGAAAGGGAGGATGTTCCTCCCATGAAGAAGTGATCAGAAAGGGAAATATCTTGAGCAGGAAGAATTTTCTGGATGTTTTTAAAGATATAAAACTGAATAAAGATACGGAAAATTACTTTTCGGATGTTATGGTTACGGGCGTTGAGTATTGGAAGAATGCCCGTAATCTTTGCATATATATAGAATCTGGCCATATAATTCCCAAGGTAAATATTAAGGATGCGGAGAATGCCGTAAGGGTTCTCTGCTTTGATAATGATGAGAGAAATACCGTTGAGATAAATGAGAGATATCTGCTTTCCAATCAGTATAATCCGGAAAACCTAATGGAAGTATACTGGGACAGTATAGTTTCGGATCTCAGGGAAGTCAGTGAACTGAATGCTCAGCTCATAAAAAATGCCGAGTATAAGATTGACGGGAATACCATAAGTTTTTCGGTAAAGGCAGGAACCCTTGCAAGTGAGAGAGTAATAGATATAAGACGTTTTATAGAGGATATCTTCACAAGACGATTCGGCATGACCGTTATCGTGAATATTCAGCTTATAAGACGTTCCGCTGAAGAAGAGGAAAATGCACTGACAGGAGCGAGAAAGGCTGTCGAAGTCGTATCCATGAACGAGAACGGCGAAGCTGAAGTCGTGGATGAACAGTGGGAAAATTACGAAGAGTATTATCGTCAGAACTATGAAGAGATTAACGAGGATCAGAAGAATACTCAGGAATCTCAGATGATCGAAAGTTTTGATGCCGAGAATAATGCTGTCTCCATAGATGTTGCGGCTATAGCACAGAGCAGCGCTTCTAAGGAAAAAGAAGATAAGAAGAACAAAAAGGATTTCAAAGCAAATTTCGAAAAGTACAGAAGAAATAGTATGGACGATCCGGAATGCTTCTATGGAAAGAATGTTGAAGGTGACGTATCGCCTATAGGTTCACTTGGTGACAACTTTGCGGGCGAAGTTATAGTAAGAGGCCTTATCTTTGATGTTGAAGAAAAAGAGATAAGAAACGGTGAGAAGGTTGTTATAACAGCCTGCCTTACTGATTTTACAGACTCGATAAAGTTTAAGATATTTGTAAATGCAGATGATAAAGCTGATATCGTTCAGGAAATCTGCGTAGGAAATTTTGTAAAGGTTAAGGGACAGTTCGGATTCGACTCATGGTCCAAGGAGGTTATGATCCAGTCCGTTAACGGTATCAAAGCCATACCTGATTTCAGAGTTGCAAGAAGCGATGAAGCTGCGGAGAAGAGAGTAGAGCTTCATCTTCATACAAGCTACAGTGATCTTGATGCCATAACCGATGTAGGTGCGGCATTAAAGCGTGCGTCGTCCTGGGGACATAAAGCTATGGCCATTACCGATCACGGCGTGGTGCAGGCCTTTCCGGTTGCCAATCACGTAAAGGGATTGTCGGATGATTTTAAAATCATTTACGGTATGGAAGGTTACTTCGTAGATGACAGGAAGGGCCTTGTAGATAACGGTCACGGCCAGAGCCTTGACAGTGAATATGTAGTCTTCGATATAGAGACTACAGGTCTCAGCTTTAAGTTCTGTAAGATCATAGAAATCGGTGCGGTAAGAGTCGATGCCACAGGAAAGGAACTGGGAAGATTTTCCGAATTTATAAACCCCGAGGTTCCGATACCGTATCATATCGAGAAGCTCACATCTATCAGCGATGAGATGGTACAGAATGCCGATACGGTAGACAAAGTTCTTCCGAGATTTTTGGAATTCTGCAAAGGAGCTATTCTTGTTGCGCATAATGCAACATTTGATACAACATTTATAAAGACTTTTTCAAAGAGACTGGAGCTTGAATATAACTTTACGGCACTTGATACCATGACGCTTGCCCATGTTTTTCTTCCGGAACTCGGAAGATATACACTGGACAGACTCTGCAGCTACTTCAAGTTTAAAAACCAGCATCACCACAGAGCCTGTGACGATGCTGATGTTACGGCTAAAATCTTTTACGAGCTTCTTAAGATCGTTAAGGAAGCAGGTGCGGAAAATGTCGATGACCTTAACCGGCTCGGAAGAGTTTCGGATGATGCCATAAGAAAGGCAAAGTCCTATCACGGTATCATCCTTGTAAAGAATGAGATAGGACGTGTGAATCTGTACAGGCTTGTAAGCGATTCTCACATAAAGTATTTCAACAGACGTCCTCGTATACCGATGTCTGAGATAGAGAAGTACAGAGAGGGACTTATCATAGGTTCCGCATGTTCCTCGGGACAGCTGTACGGTGCTATCCTTGACGGAGAATCGGACGAAGAGATAGGAAGACTTGTCAACTTTTTTGATTACCTTGAGATACAGCCGGTCGGCAACAACCAGTATCTGATAGATAACCCGAAGGAAGACAGAATTAACAGCGTGGAAGATCTGCAGAATATAAACAGGCAGATAGTAGAGCTGGGAAAAAAATACGATAAGCCGGTAGTTGCAACGGGAGATGTACATTTCCTTGATCCGGAAGATGCAATCTACAGAACCATCGTAAAGGAAGGCTCGACTCCGAAGGGTTCATCTGATAAAAAAAGTGCAGCCGAAATGGAAGAAATCGAGAAGAGACATAAAGACTTCATACTTCCTGACGGACAGAAACGTTCGCCTGTTCAGGTTGAGATGGAGAAGGAACCGCCGCTCTACTTTAAGACTACGGAAGAAATGCTTAAGGAATTCGCATATCTCGGAGAAGATACGGCCAAGGAAGTTGTCGTGACAAATACAAACAGAATAGCGGATATGGTGGACAGAATATCTCCGGTAAGGCCGGATAAGTGTCCGCCGGTTATCGAAAACTCGGATAAGATACTCCGAGAAATCTGTGAAGAGAAGGCTCATGAGATATATGGCCCCGATCTTCCGGATATTGTACGTGACAGACTCGACAGAGAGCTTGACTCTATCATCGGTAACGGTTACTCGGTTATGTACGTTATAGCACAGAAACTGGTGTGGAAGTCGAATGACGATGGATATCTGGTAGGTTCGAGAGGATCTGTAGGTTCATCCTTTGCGGCAACCATGGCGGGTATCACGGAGGTTAATCCTCTTCCGCCGCATTATATATGTCCTAAGTGCTTTTACTCGGAATTCGATTCCGAAAGGATAAAGAAGTATGCGGATGCAGGTACTTCGGGGTGTGATATGCCTGATGCCAACTGTCCTAAGTGCGGAACACTTATGAAGAAAGAAGGACATGCGATTCCTTTCGAAACGTTCCTTGGATTTAACGGTGATAAAGAGCCCGATATCGATCTTAACTTCTCGGGTGAATATCAGCCGAATGCCCATGCATATATCGAAGAGATATTCGGCAAGGAACATGCCTTCAGAGCAGGTACCATCGGTACGCTGGCAGAGAAAACCTGTATAGGTTATGCACTCAGATACTGCGAGAACAGAGATCTGCATATCAGAAACGAAGAGATTATAAGACTTGCCAAGGGATGTGAAGGAGTTAAACGTACTACGGGACAGCATCCGGGTGGAATGATAGTTTCCCCGCCTACAGAAGAAATCTACAGCTTTACGCCTGTACAGCATCCCGCAAATGATATGACTTCTGAGACTGTGACGACGCATTTCGAATATCACAGTATCGATCATAACCTGCTGAAGTTTGATATACTCGGACACGACGATCCCACCATGATAAGACGACTCGAAGATCTTACGGACATCAAGGCGACTACGGTTCCGCTTGATGATAAGAAGGTTATGTCGCTTTTTCATGGAACGGATGCTCTGGGAATAAAACCTGAGGATATAGGCGGAACGCGTCTCGGATGTCTCGGTATACCTGAGTTCGGTACTGACTTTGCTATGCAGATGGTTATCGATGCAGACCCGGAAAACTTCTCGGACCTTGTCCGAATCGCCGGTCTTGCACATGGTACCGATGTATGGCTCGGAAATGCACAGACACTCATTCAGGAAGGGAAATGTAAGCTTTCCTCCGCTATCTGCTGCCGTGATGATATCATGGTTTACCTTATCGGTAAGGGACTTGATCCGAAGAAGAGTTTCAATATCATGGAGAAAGTCCGTAAGGGTATGGTAGCCAACGGAAAGGTTGATCCGGAACAATGGGAAGAGTGGTCTCAGGATATGCTGGATCATGACGTACCTGATTGGTATGTATGGTCATGCAGCAAGATAAAGTACATGTTCCCTAAGGCACATGCTGTTGCCTATGTTATGATGGCCTGGCGTGTGGCATGGTATAAGCTCTATCATCCGCTTGCGTATTATGCTGCATTTTTCAGTATAAGAGCTACTGCCTTCTCATATGAGATAATGTGCCAGGGTAAGGAACATCTGGAGACTATTCTTAAAGAGTACAGACAGATGGATTCGGGCAAGATGACGGCAAAGGACAAGGATCTTATCCGTGATATGAGACTTGTTCAGGAAATGTATGCCCGAGGTCTGGAATTCATGCCGATAGATATATATAAGGCAGATGCCACAAAGTTCCAGATAATAGACGGGAAGATAATGCCGAGTCTTGCTTCGATAGACGGAATGGGAGAGAAGGCGGCACAGCAGCTTGCGGAAGCGGCCAAGGGCGGACAGTTCTTCTCGAGAGAGGAACTGCGTAACAGAGCCAAGGTTAACAATTCGGTTCTTGAGAAGATGGCAAATATGGGTATACTCGGTGATATGCCGGAGACCAGTCAGCTGAAATTTGATTTTTTATAAATATATGTTACAATAATAGGACGGAGTTACGGTATAATTATTGAGAGGAATTGTTGTTATGGACTTTTCAGACAGAACTCATACTCAGGATGTTAATGTTGAAAGGGAAACTACCATCGAAGTTTCCGATATTCTGGAAAGGGTATATACTGCTCTTTCGGAGAAGGGCTATAATCCGGTAAATCAGATAGTAGGTTATATAATGAGCGGAGATCCGACATATATAACCAGCCACAGGAATGCCAGAAGCCTTATAATGAAGGCTGAGCGAGATGAGATACTGGAACTTCTCATGCAGAATTATATAGATACACAGCTTAAGTAAATAGGAGGCTCCCACGTATGAGAATAATGGGACTTGATTATGGAGACAAAACGGTCGGGGTTGCTATTTCGGACGAACTGGGAATTACTGCCCAGCCGTTCGAGACGATTTACAGAGAACGCTGGAATAAACTGAGACAGACCTGTAAGAGACTTGAGGAAATAATAATTGAAAAGAAGATAGAGAAAATAGTTGTCGGTAAGCCTCTCAACATGAACGGGACAGAAGGAGAGAGACTTGAGAGAACAAGGGAATTTATCGGGATGATTGAAAGACGCACCGGTCTCGAAGTTGTCGAGCTGGATGAGCGTCTTACTACTATGGAAGCTGACAGAATACTTGATATGACAGGTGTGGCTGAGTCGGGGAGAAAAGAGTATATAGATAAGATGGCGGCTGCAATAATACTGCAGACATACCTCGACAGAGAGAAGAACAGTTAAAGTTTGAAAATAATATTTGAACAGTTTAGATTTGGAGGATTCAATGAATCAAAAAAAGAAAACAGTACGGATTATTCCGCTCGGAGGCTTAGAGCAGATCGGAATGAACTGTACTGCTATGGAATATGATGACAGCATCATAGTTATTGACGGGGGAATGTCGTTCCCCGAAGACGGAATGCTGGGTATAGATCTGGTTATTCCGGATATTACTTATCTTAAGAACAACAAAGATAAGATTAAAGGAATGGTTATTACTCACGGACATGAGGATCATATAGGAGCGATTCCTTTCATAGAGAAGAAACTGCAGATTCCTATATATGCGACAAAACTTACCATGGGTCTTATAGAGTCGAAGCTTACGGAGCATGCCATAATAGATGATGTGGAGAGACATGTTGTAAGTTACGGAGAAACTATAAAGCTGGGATGTTTTAAAGTTGAGTTTATAAGGACCAATCATTCGATCGCAGATTCGGCTGCACTCGGAATATTTACACCGGCAGGTGTGATAGTTCATACAGGAGATTTTAAGGTTGATTTCACTCCTGTATTCGGAAGTACCATCGATCTTCAGAGATTCGGGGAACTTGGTAAGAAAGGCGTGCTGATGCTTATGGCCGATTCCACAAATGTGGAGAGACCGGGATATACACCTTCCGAGAAGATGGTCGGTAAAACGATAGATCACCTCTTCGATGATAACAGAGACAGCAGGATAATAGTTGCGACATTTGCATCAAATGTAGATCGTGTTCAGCAGATAATCAATTCTGCATATAAGTATGGCAGAAAGGTTATAGTTGACGGACGGAGCATGGTGAATATAATAAGCATAGCCTCCGAACTCGGTTATATAAGAATTCCTGATAACACATTGATAGATATAGATCAGGCCGGTAACTATCCGCCGGAGAAACTCGTATTTATAACAACGGGCAGTCAGGGAGAAAACATGGCAGTTCTTTCAAGAATAGCCGCATCGACTCATAACAAGATAAGGATTGTTCCCGGGGATGTGGTAATTCTTTCATCAAGCCCGATTCCGGGAAATGAAAAGGCTGTCTACAATCTTATAAACGAGCTTGAGCAGAAGGGCGCAAGAGTTATATATCACGATACTCATGTTTCGGGACATGCTTGTCAGGAAGAACTTAAACTGATATATGCACTCACGAAGCCTAAGTATGCACTTCCGGTACACGGTGAGTTCAGACATCTGAAGAGACATGCGGAACTTGCTCATGAGATGGGACTTGACAGAGAAAATGTAAAAGTTATAAGCTGCGGAGATGTACTTGAAGTATCCGAGAATACTTTTGAAGTTACCGGACATGTTCCGGCAAGAGGAGTCTTCGTCGACGGACTTGGCGTTGGTGATGTCGGTAATATCGTTCTTCGCGACAGACAACATCTTTCGGAGAACGGACTCATAGTCGTAACTATTACACTTGATAAGCTGACCGGAGAGATACTTGCGGGACCAGATATAGTTTCGAGAGGCTTCGTATATGTAAGAGAAGCTGAGTCGCTTATCGAGGAGATAAGAGATATAGTTGATGAGGTTGTATGCTACGAGACAGGTCGCGGGATAACCGACTGGAACAAACTTAAGAGCAGTATAAGAGAAGCTCTCGGAGAGTTCCTGTGGCAGAAGACCAAGAGAAGTCCTATGATACTTCCGGTCATATCGGAAGTTGAGTTATAAAAGAGGAATCGGATTTCAGCTAAGGAAGAGGATTATTATATATAATCAGGGAAGGTCACAGATATGGATGAGCTGGATATGGCACTTCATAGTGTGAATAGTTTGATAAAAGAGTCACGGGAATATAAAACATATGTTTTTGCCCGCAATGCTCTTTTGACAAAGGAAAAACTCTATAAGGAACTTATGGAGTTTAAAAGGCGATATACGGATATAGAGAGATATACGGATGGTAATCCGTATGATGAACTGTATAAGCTTTATCAGGAAAATGATGAATTAATACATAACTCAGCCGTGAGTGAGTATCTTAGAGCGGAAAGCGCATTTTCAAAGCTCATAAGACACGTGACGGATGAAATTTACAGGGGGCTGTTATGGCAGGATTTAAAGTTTCAAGATCAGTAAAAACAGAAAGCAGACTTAAGACAGCATTATACTACTCGGTAGAGCTTTTGGTTGATGTGCTGATATTATATGTATTCATCAAGGCGTTCGCGATGTCTTTTAACTTCGCCTATGATGTGTTTCATGATTCTGCCAAGAATCCGGGAGACAGAAGTTATGTTGTTGTAAAGATCGAACCTTACTCATCGGCAAAGAAGATATCCAATCAGCTTTATGATGCAGGCGTTATAGAGAACAAGTACGTTATGATGCTCAGAATAAAGATCGGTGAATACGGCGACAGGATAAAAGCGGGTAAGTACGGAGTATCGGCATCCATGACTTATGAAGAAATCCTGAATGTGCTTACGGGAAACGCAACCACCGAGGAGGAGGATGATACGGGAGGAGATAAGGCTTCCGAAACGGATGCTATCGATCCGAACGAAATCCATGATAATTCGGATATGGGCGCCGGTGAAGGTGCTGCCGAAGGCGGCGATTCATCCGATGAAGGAGCTGGAGAAGGTGAAGCTACACAGCCGGATGACGGAGGTGACTCCGGAGAAGGTGGCGGAGAGTAATTTAGAGAGGTTATTCCAATTGGATTACGAGAGAATCAGAACATTTGTGAAGAGTTATATCAAAGCTGACAGTGATGGCCTTGAAGAAATATACAGCTCTGCGGTGAAAAGAGAGGTTCCCGTGATCCGGGAAGATACTCGTGATTATCTGAGACTTCTTCTGAATCAGACAAAACCTCGTAATATATTGGAAATAGGAACTGCGGTTGGCTATTCGGCGCTTTTTATGGCTGAGGTTCTGGCTGAGATATGTAAGGGATATGATACAGATATATCCTGGCATATCGATACCATTGAACTGGATGATATAAGAGCTGATGAAGCTGAGAAACATTTTAGAGACTTTGGCAGACAGGATCGCATCAGACTCATGAGGGGAGATGCGGCAGTTGTTCTGAACAGTATGGTTAAAAACCTCGAGGGGACTGAGCACTCCTTTAAAACCGATAAATATGATTTTGTATTTATAGATGCTGCCAAAGCCCAATATATGAATTATCTGAAACATGTGATGAAACTTGTTTCTGCAGGAGCAGTTATCGTGACGGATAATGTTCTGGAATCCGGACTTGTTCTGGAATCACATTTCCTCGTTGAAAAGAGTGACAGAACGATTCACGATAAGCTTAGGGAATATTTATATACGTTAAAGAATGACGAAAGGCTTGAGACAGCAATACTATCTATCGGTGATGGTGTTGCTGTTTCTGTGGTTAAGAAGATATAGACAGAACTGATATAATGACTTGACATTATGGATATCGGAGATAATGATATGATTGATCAGAAGATAAAAAAACCCGAATTACTTATCCCGGCGGGCGGCATGGAGACTCTTAAAGTTGCAGTAAACTACGGCGCCGATGCGGTATATATGGGCGGAAGCAGATTCGGACTCAGGGCCAAGGCCGATAACTTTACTTACGAAGAGATGAAGAGTGCAGTGGAGTATGCACATGCTCATAATGTAAAGGTTTATGTTACGGTAAATGTGTTTGCTCATAATGAGGATATTGAAGGGCTTAAAGCTTACTTTGAAGAGATAAGGAATATAGGGATTGATGCGGTACTTATTGCTGATCCGGGAGTATTCAGTCTGGCAAGACAGATTATGCCGGAGATGGAGATACATATAAGTACTCAGGCAAACAATACTAATTATATGACATACAGGTTCTGGTATGACATGGGCGTAAAGCGGGTTGTGTGTGCCAGAGAATTATCTCTCAGAGAGATTAAAGAGATAAGACAGAATATTCCGGATGACCTTGAGATAGAGGCTTTTGTCCATGGAGCGATGTGTATATCCTATTCGGGAAGATGTTTACTTTCGAATTACTTTACGGGAAGAGATGCCAACAAGGGAGCATGTACGCATCCCTGCAGATGGAAGTATGCTGTTATGGAAGAAACCCGTCCGGGTGAATATCTTCCTGTTGAAGAAGATGAGAGAGGTACGTATATATTTAATTCCAAAGATCTGTGTATGATAGATCATATTCCGGATCTTGTGGATGCGGGAATTCAGTCTCTTAAAGTTGAAGGCAGGATGAAGACGTCTCTTTATGTAGCTGTTGCTGCGAGAACGTACAGGGAAGCTATAGATGATTACTTTGAATCACCGGAGCTGTATGAGTCGAAGCTCGACCACTACAGGGAAGAGATAGCAAGCTGCACGATGAGGGATTTTACAACCGGATTCTATTATGGTAAGCCGAAGTATGAAGATCAGATATATGATAATAATACTTATATAAGAAATGCGGTTTATATAGGAACAGTGGAAGAGTGTGTAGTAGATGATAAGGAGCAGAGTGGAGAGCAGCAAAACAACAAGACACAAAGAGGAACAGTCGTGATCCATCAGAAGAACAAGTTTTCTGTCGGGGATGAATTAGAAGTAATGCTCTTTAATGGCACTAATAAGAAAGTCAGGGTGGAAGGGATAACTGATGAGTATGGTGTGTCTATGGAGTCTGCACCGCATCCGAAACAGAAACTGTATATCACGCTTTCTGACATAGGGGGAATATCGGAAGGAATGATTTTGAGAGCCGTGTAAGCTGTTTGAAGATTATTTTAGTCTGAAAATAGTATTAAGAATTACTTAATATAGCGAAAATTATGTCAACTTTCACAGTATAGGGGGCGTATTTTCGTTTACATAACCACTTTTTTGTGCATGGTTCACAAAATTTTCGTTTTTCTTTTGTTATTATGAATAATGTGGTATAATTCTTTTGTTACGGGGAATATTGCGTCTTAGTCCGTAACTGCTATTGATTAATGGGTGGAGAGGTACATAGCATGCATATTGCAGGTGCAAGAAAGAAAATCAGAGTAGGTGATCTCCTCGTTGAAGCAGGAGCTATCACAGAGGATCAGCTCCAACAGGCCCTTGAGAAGCAGAAAGAGGATGGCGGACGAATCGGTAACGTCATCATGCAGATGGGCTTCATATCCAAGGAACTTCTCATCACGGTTCTTACCACTCAGATGGGTATAGAGTATTGTGAGGTAAGATCGGTTCAGATAGATGAGGCAGTTCTGAAACTTGTTCCGGATAATCTTGTTGCAAAGTACAGGGTTATGCCGATAGGTTTCGATCCGGAAAATCCAAATATATTAAAAGTAGCTATGGCGGATCCTATGGATCTTATGGCCGTAGATGATATAAGTATATCTTCGGGACTTCAGGTAGAACCGATGCTTTCCTTTGATGAAGACCTCAGTGAGGTTATAGGAAAGTATTACGGAAGTGCTCAGGCTATGGAGGCTGCTGAGGCTTATAAAGCAGAGCAGGGTATCACGGCTACGCCTGATGTAGATGAGTCTCAGGCGGAGATAGATAATTCTCCTATAGTTCTTCTGGTTAATCAGATTATAGAAGGTGGAGTAAGACAACGTGCTTCTGATATTCACATCGAGGCACTTGAGACAAAAGTCCGTGTCCGTTACCGAATCGACGGTGCTTTAAAGGAAGTTATGAATTACGAGATAGGAATCCTTCCTGCTATCACAGCCCGTATCAAGATTATCGGTGGCATGGACATAGCTGAGAAGAGAAAACCTCAGGATGGACGTATCACGATAGTTGTTGATAGAAGAGAGTTTGATGTCCGTGTTTCCATTCTTCCTACCGTATACGGCGAGAAGACGGTTATGAGACTTACTTCCAAGGACGGACTTACAAAGCCTAAGGCCGGACTTGGATTCTCGGAAGAAGAGATAGAGATATTTGACGGAATACTCAGTAACCCGCATGGTATCATACTTGTTACGGGACCTACCGGATCCGGTAAGTCAACAACTCTTTATACTTCGCTATCGGAGCTTAATAAAGAGGAGGTAAATATCATTACGGTTGAAGACCCTGTTGAGGCAAATATCAACGGTATCAATCAGGTACAGGTAAATGTAAAAGCAGAGATGACATTTGCAGCCGCACTTAGATCCATCCTTCGTCAGGATCCGGATATCATAATGATAGGAGAAATCCGAGACGGTGAGACAGCAAAGATTGCCGTGCAGGCTGCTATCACAGGACACCTTGTTGTTTCGACACTTCATACGAACTCTGCTGCATCAACAGTAACCCGTATTATAGATATGGGAATAGAACCGTATGTTGCGGGTGATGCACTTGTAGGTGTTATAGCACAGAGACTTGTGAGACGCCTTTGCACATCCTGCAGAATTCCGAGACTCGCCGATGATGATGAGAAGATTATTCTCGGAGTAGAAGACCCGGATGATGATGTGGTCATCTATGAACCTGAAGGATGCCCGCTCTGCAACGATACAGGTTATTCGGGACGAATCGGCGTATATGAGATGATGCCTGTATCCAAAGAACTCCAGGCTGTTATTGCCAAAGGTGCTACTGCGGATGTTATAGAGAAACAGGCGCTTGCAGAAGGAATGTCGACGCTCAAGATGTCTGCTGCAAGGCATGTGCTGAGGGGGACAACTTCCATGGCAGAGATGAAGAAGATTGTTTATACCACGGGTGATAATTATTAAATAATAAGATTATTTAATTGATTATAGAATTATGAAAAAATGTACACACTATTTAAGAATGGGGGTAATGTAATATGATAGATATGGACGAACTCCTCAGCCTTGCGGTTGACGAGAATGCATCCGATGTTCACCTTGCGGTTGGTA